>NZ_JBALCY010000047.1:0-196376 GCF_036917655.1 Nostoc sp. | reverse complement strand
GGGAGTAGGGAGTAGGGAGTAGGGAGTAGGGAGTAGGGAGTAGGGAGTAGGGAGTAGGGAGTAGGGAGTAGGGAGTAGGGAGTAGGGAGTAGGGAATTTACCACTCCCTATTTTATGCTGAGTGCGACGCCGAATAGCCCGTCGTAGATATCGCTCGGCGGCATAACCTGAAATTCAGCACCAGGGCTTGTCCTACTATCTACTACAACTAAGACAGTGTTAGTCTGCTTCATCGCCAGTGTGTAGAGTTTTCAAAAGTTGCTCTGTAAGCTCGATCAATTCATATACAGAATTTTGCGTAAGTTCTGTAGTTTTGAAGCCATGAGCAATAGAATTACGTAATAGAAGTGCATTCATTAGTAACTGATACTCAGATTTTGAAATTATACCTTCAATTGCTAATTGCTTCACTAAGTACAGTGGATCAAATCTTTGTAAACTTAGCTCTTCCTTTTGGGCAATAAGTCTCAAAGTTGCTTCTACCAAAGACCAGGAATATAGGATAGCTGATTCTGGATGTTGCGTTGTAAGTTGCCTTGCTACTTGCAACTGTGATTCTATTTCATGTTCTTGAAGAGAACCCTCTGCTTTCAGAGAATACATTATATCCTCTGGGTTGGTCATTACTAATTCAAATCTCCACCCAGGATGTTTTTCTACCGCTTGAGCTAAATTACGTAAGTATTGATTAGAAGAAGAGTTAAGTGAGGAGCGTGACTTGACTTCAATAACTACATTTTCTTCTCCCCGACGTACTATCATGTCGGGGCGATAGCTATTAAGGAAGTCAGGCAAGTCTTCTAGATTTGGATGAAAAAAAACTTCGTAATCCTTCTCACGATACTCTTCTGCTAGTTTCAGTAATCGCTCTCTTTCTAAGTTTGCGGTTGAAGTTGCCATCAAGTAATTACCCCCTGAACAGGAGCATCAATTACGACAATATGTAAGAACTCATTGCCACGGACAAAGCCTTCCGTCAATGTCGAGGTCATGTTTTCTATTCTAAAGTTACCTGATAAATTCCTCTTTCTAACTAGAAGGTCGCTTACTTGCTTATCATCGACGTAGGCTAATCCTTTCATTGCATCTTGAATAGGTTTCACTATATTGTCTACATCTATTTCAACAGAATCATAGAAATAGGTTATTTGGAGCATAACCAACCCAGTAGCTGTTTTTTGTTCCGAAGACCAGTATTTTTCAGCCTCTTGTCGCACTGTCGTTTTCCAAGCTTCAAGGCGATTGCCCTTACCGCGATTACGAGCCTGTTGTGATACTGGTGGCCCATCTACTATGAACTCAAATCTGGTCAATGCACTTCTAAATAATAGATCACAGGTTATTCTATGTTAGTAACCTCGAACATAAGCAGATAACTCCCCCTACTCATGACAAAGGAATACTGCCGTTACTAACTGTCGCTGCTTCGCCCAGTAGCTTCGCTGAGTGCTTCACTAATTATCTGATCACTCACACCATGCCGTTTCAGGCTTGCAATCAATATAGAAACAGTATCACCCTCAAGTCGCTCAAGATCAGCTCGGAGTCCTTGTCCGATGTAAGCGCGAACTAATGGCTGATAACCAGAAAACCCTAACAATGGTGCTACTCGCTTCAAATCCTCTATGACATCTTCGGGAATGCGAATTGTGATTGTTGTCATTGGACGATTTTTATCGAGTCACTTTCTTAAGACTTCAGCTTTCATAGTATTCACGTTCCTTGCGCGTCGCTTTCCGAGCCGAGATGAGCCGAATTATGTCGTTTTCACGCTCAATGTAGACGACGTATTGAAGATTCCATCGTCTGTCCAAGCCAATTACAGCATCCCGCTCTTGCTCATTGCGGCTGGCATCAACCACCACTAGAAACGGATCGAAGAAAGTTTATACGACTTGCTGAAATGTGATGCTGTCATGATTGCTGGGATTAATCCGAGCTTTCTACTCGTTCCAAACGAAGGTGACACCATTAAGCACGAAAAATACATCCATACCTCATACTTTAGGCAAGATGTATTTACGTTGTCAATACGCTTTCTTGTAAAAACTTACAATTACAATTTAGAACTGAATCTTGATACGTGCCAGAACCTTGCAATGCTTACCTGTTTCTGGACAAAATAATTTTAACTTACCAGCCTACCGACGCGATCGCCTCAAATTCAAGGATGGTAATAGAATTCTGCTACGGGAAAAGTTAAGGATTTGACACTCCTCGTCCTAAAGGCGCGTTCGCGTTAGCGTCTCGAAGAGAGGATTCTTGGTTCTCCGAGGCCACTTAAAACTAGATACCTTGCAGTGTCTAGCCCAGAGGTGGGACTCTCCCCAAGCGACTTCGGGTATGCCCTACCCTAGTTGGATCTCTCCAAGTTCTTTTTTGGATTTGAAACAAAAATGCTTCAAAATACTGTTTGCCTAGCTCCTCTGAATCTTTTACCTACTGCGAGGTGGAGTCTAGAAAAATGCAGTAGAACCACATAAATCCAATTTTCTTTTGTGTTGTGCTTCGCCTTTCGGCAGCAAGCTTTTTAGCGTGGTTGATTACCTTTTCCACCATCGCTAGTATACCAAAAGCCGCCCTATAACGGCGGCGGCTCTAGACCCATTATTTTGGTAAAAACAACAATCAATAATTTATAGCCAAACTTCTAACTCCTGTACAGACGCGATTAATCGCGTCTCTAATTTTTATGCTTCCTCAGAATTTTCTCTTTTATGTCCTGGAGATGCTTCGTAAAGTGCGTCGAGATGTTGACGCGCATCTTCAACGTTAATCGAACGCATTACCAAAAGTGGCTCTTTAATTAAGTTGCCCGCGCTATCTAATAACTCTGGATGGGGTACAAACTGTTTTCTTGATGAATAATAACCATAGTTACCTTGATTATTCATTGGCGAGGAATTCGCCGGGTAAGTTCGATCGCGATCAAAACTGAACATGATCAGGTTACGAATTAAGTTGCCAACAGCTATAAATGCAAGGATTGTAAAAGCAAGAATGTAAAGCAGGTGTAACATTAGATTTTCCTCCAGGGCAGCAATTTTTTAAACTTTATTTTTTAACGCTTTGCTTCGCCGACACTGTGCGTCACAGTTGAGACGAGTATTTGACGCACTCTTTGTGCGATTACATTCATATGAAGCTATTTGTCAACCGTTATTCCACTTACGGTAGCATAGGATACATTATTTTGTTAATCCAAATAATGTTAAGAAGTTGTTAAGAATTTTGTACTATCTCTTTAACGAATGATCTAACGTCTTGCGTAGACGCAAAGGGTCTTGTCGTTAGACATCTCGAAGTAGTGTGCCTAAATTTAGCAGATGCTCCCAGTTGCTGCTTAGACTTCACGCCCTTGACGAAAGCGCATTGCGACATTCCAACATTCTGTTACTAATTGATGCCAAGGCATTAACGTTGCCATATCAATCCCGACTTGTTTATCAGTAGCAGCAAACAGCATTTTCGCCGTATTTAGTTCATCTTGCGCTTGCTTAACCCGCAAGAGCAAGTCAGATTGCTCTTGGTGACTCATAAATGATAGTTGCTCGGTTTCGAGTAAATGGCGCGATCGCGTAAACCAATGCTGAAAATCTTCCAGCAGGGGTTCTAAAACCGTTTTTAGCAACTCAGTCCCTGGTAAATTTGAGTCTGACATAAATGATAAGCATATTTCAAACTTGCTTACTAATATTAACGTTATTTACGTTTCTTAACATTTTTCTGATTTCTCTCATAATTCTGAGTATGTAAAAATATGTAACAAAGAACACATAATTTATTATATAGTCTTGATATCGGGTTTGTAGTGCGACTCGTTGGTTAGAAACTAAAAAGCCATAAGGATTTTTGGAGGATTAGCCGCAAGGTGTATAGCCTTGACAACTGAATGACCATGTAGGTGAGAGCCAGTACCCTAGAACCCTCAAATCCTACCCCGTAGGTGCAACGGTGAAAGCATCACCCCCAGGTTTGAGACTAGCCATCAAAGCCTGAAGCGGGGTGAAAAGGTGTTCTTACTAACAGCCTAAGTCGGTAAAACATCGAGCAAAGTACTTATGAGTAAAAGCATTAGCTTGAAGATGCGTTCTAATCGTCGTTACGATGAACCAGCGAAATAGGGCTTAATGCGCTGGAGCCAAAAAGGCAAAGGATAAGGAATTGGCAAGTTGCAATTTGTCCAATAAGCACTTCCATAAAACCCGGCGAACGAGCATCACTCTAAAGGTACATAGGATGGTCATTCGGAACGAGATAACCTCTCGTATGCTCTCAGGTGGTCGAATACCGGAGTAGGTGCTAACCGTATGCAGCGAGTAGGGGAGATTTAGTCAGAAGCGAATGTCTGGGGTAATGCCCAGAATATGCAGACAGACTTACGGTGATTTGGATGATAAAGTTTCAAGTAGTGAGTATAAATGTCTAATACACAGTCTCAACAACTGATGGTGGAATGGCACTCTATTAACTGGCGCAAGTTAGAACGTAGGGTGTATAAGCTCCAAAAGAGAATTTATCAAGCCTCTGCCCGTGGTGATGTGAAAGCATATCGCAGACTCCAAAAGACACTGATGAAGTCGTGGTCAGCAAGAGCTTTAGCGGTTCGTAGAGTAACCCAGGATAACCAGGGGAAAAAGACGGCGGGTGTAGATGGCGTTAAATCGCTAACTCCAAAGCAACGCCTAGAACTTACTGGAAATTTAAACTTGGGTTCAAAGGTTAGCCCAACTAGGCGGGTATGGATTCCCAAGCCCGGAACGGAAGAGAAGCGACCTCTGGGTATACCTACAATGAAAGACCGAGCCTTGCAAGCGCTTGTCAAACTGGCACTAGAACCAGAATGGGAAGCACGATTTGAACCTAACTCATACGGGTTCAGAGCCGGACGCTCATGCCATGATGCGGTTGAGGCTATATTCAAGGCAATAACGCACAAGCCAAAATACGTTCTAGACGCTGACATTGCCAAGTGTTTTGACCGCATCAACCAAGACGCACTGCTAAGAAAATTAAATACATTCCCCACCATCCGCCGACAAGTTCGAGCCTGGTTAAAAGCGGGAGTGATGGATGGAAAGCAGTTGTTTCCAACATCTGAGGGTACGCCACAAGGCGGGGTCATCTCCCCGCTATTGGCAAACATTGCCCTACATGGGATGGAAGAAAGGATAAAAAAGGAAATCCCCCCAAAATCAGGATACCTAAAAAATGGGGTAAGAATAGGCTCAGTCCTCTCCCCGAACTTTATCCGATACGCCGATGATTTCGTGATTCTACACGAAAACATAACCATAGTCCAAAGATGTAAAGAGATAATCTCTAAATGGTTACAAGGCATGGGTTTGGAACTAAAACCCAGCAAAACGAGACTTGCTCACACCCTTAACCAGTATGAGCAAGAAAAACCGGGGTTTGATTTTCTTGGTTTTTCGATACATCAATTTCCTGTAGGAAAGTATCACTCAAAGCAGGGTTTTAAAACAATCATCACCCCAAGCAAGCAGAAACAAAAGGTACATTACGAACAAATTGCCAGTATTCTCAAGGCTCATAAGGCAGCACCGCAAGCGGCGCTAATCAGCCGTCTAAACCCAATAATCAGGGGATGGGCTAACTACTACGCAACTGTGGTAAGTAAGGTAGCTTACTCAGATATCGATGACCTCATATACCAAAAGTTAAAAGCTTGGGCAAAACGCCGACACCCCAATAAGAGTGGGGAATGGGTGTCAAAAAGATATTGGCAATCCATAAGCGGTGATAACTGGGTATTCGCAACCAGGAAGGAAGGTCAAGCCCCACTTCGGTTACTAGACCATGCCGACAACCCAATTGTTCGTCATGTGAAAGTTAAAGGCGAATCGTCACCATACGACGGAAATCTGGTTTACTGGAGTACAAGAATGGGTAACAACCCAGAAATGCCAAACAGAGTAGCAATACTCCTGAAAAAGCAAAAAGGGAAGTGTACCCACTGCGAAATGTTTTTCCGTGAGGACGATGTGATGGAAGTTGACCATATCACCCCGAAATCGAAAGGTGGAAGGAGTGAGTATAAAAATCTTCAACTTTTACACAGACATTGCCACGACACAAAGACAGCCAATGATGGCAGTCTTGGTACAAAATCTGGCTGTAATAGTGCCAAGCCTAAGCCCACCAGAAGACTTGAGAAAGTCGCGGATAAATGGGTAATGAGGTATGCGTGACAAGCACCAAGTTACTGAGGAGCCGTGTGAGTTGGAAACTCTCATGCACGGTTTTGAAGACCAACGGGGTTGGTGACAACCTCGTTGAGTTTAATCAGTTCTTTTGGAGAGGCATCTATAGGTATATATGACACCAAGTTGCAATTCATCAGATAATTTAGCGATGTCTACGACGGGCTACGCCTACGCGTGGAATCCTGAATTTGACACTCAGGTAAACAATCAAAAATTTATCTTCATCCCCGATGAGAAATTAATTCGGCAGTGGGAACATAAAGCCGAACTGGCAAAAATCAAAGTCGTTATAGTTGAATAAGCCTACAGATTCAGATAAATCACCTTTTGTAATCACTTCGCCAATGGTTCAGCAGCCAATGTCGCTAAAATCATCGAATCAGTCAGAACAATCAGAACAAGTTGAAAAAATTTATTTACCGCGTACCAGCGAATCGGAGAACTTAAAAAAGATTCGCCACACTGCTTCCCATGTAATGGCAATGGCAGTACAAAAGCTGTTTCCCAAGGCACAAGTTACAATCGGCCCTTGGATTGAAAACGGTTTTTACTATGACTTCGACAACCCAGAACCATTTAGCGAAAATGATCTCAAAGCGATCAAGAAAGAGATGGTGAAGATTATCAATCGCAAACTGGCAATAATTCGGGAAGAAGTCAGCCGAGAAGAAGCCGAACGCCGGATTCAGGAAATTAAGGAACCTTACAAGCTAGAAATCCTGGCAGATATCAAAGAGGAACCAATCACGATTTACCACCTGGGGAATGAATGGTGGGATTTGTGTGCGGGGCCTCATATGGAAAATACCAGTGAATTAAACCCGAAAGCAATTGAACTAGAAAGCGTTGCTGGCGCTTATTGGCGTGGGGATGAAACTAAAGCCCAACTACAACGCATCTACGCCACCGCTTGGGAAAGTCCAGAACAACTCGTTGAATATAAGCGACGCAAAGAAGAAGCGCTAAGGCGAGATCACCGGAAACTTGGGAAAGAACTGGGATTATTTATATTTTCTGATCTAGTGGGGCCAGGTTTACCTTTGTGGACACCAAAGGGTACTCTGTTACGGAGTATTTTGGAAGACTTCCTGAAGCAAGAACAGTTAAAACGGGGTTATTTGCCTGTAGTGACTCCCCATCTTGCTAAAGTCGATTTATTTAAAAAATCTGGACACTGGCAGAAATATAAAGAAGATATGTTTCCTTTGATGGCAGATGACGAGGAAGCAGCTGCCAAAGAAGAGGGTTTTGTCCTCAAGCCGATGAACTGTCCCTTCCATATCCAAATATATCAAAGTGAGTTACGCTCCTATCGGGAACTACCGATGCGACTGGCGGAATTTGGTACTGTTTACCGCTACGAACAATCAGGGGAATTGGGCGGTTTAACGCGGGTGCGCGGTTTTACTGTGGATGATTCTCACTTGTTCGTTACTCCAGAACAGCTAGATAGTGAATTCCTCAGTGTGGTGGATTTGATTTTGTCGGTGTTCAATAGTCTGCAACTGAAGAACTTTAAAGCTAGACTCAGTTTCCGCGATCCTGCTAGTGATAAGTACATCGGTTCTGATGAAGTTTGGGACAAAGCCGAAGGTGCAATTCGCCGTGCAGTTGAAACCTTGGGGATGGAACACTTTGAAGGTATTGGAGAAGCGGCTTTTTATGGCCCCAAACTCGACTTTATCTTTAGTGATGCTTTAGATCGGGAGTGGCAATTAGGAACTGTGCAGGTAGATTACAATTTGCCAGAACGCTTTGATTTGGAATACGTCGCCGAAGATGGGGTTCGCAAACGTCCGGTAATGATTCACCGTGCGCCTTTTGGTTCACTGGAAAGGTTGATTGGGATCTTAATTGAAGAATATGCGGGCGATTTCCCTTTGTGGTTAGCACCAGTGCAAGCTAGATTACTGCCAGTGGGTGATATACAGTTAGATTTTGCTAAAGATGTGGTAACGAAGATGAGAACGTTGGGCATCCGTGCAGAAGTTGATACCAGTGGCGATCGCTTGGGTAAACAGATTCGCAATGCAGAGAAAGAAAAAATACCCGTGATGGCTGTAGTGGGAGCGAAAGAAGTGGAAACCAACACCTTGAGTATCCGTACCCGCGCCTCTGGGGAATTGGGAGTTATACCTGTCGATGAGGTGGTGGATAAGATTAAGGATGCGATCGCTAAGTACGATAATTTCTAAAATCTAACCGCAGACGCACACTAATTTATAATTGGTGTGCCTTTTGTCTAGTAGATTCAGATCATTAGACCTCTTGCATAAATCAAAAATTAAGAACCCCACCCCGCATTTGCTGACGCAAACGCTCCCCTCCCTGCTTGCGGGGAGGGGAGACAAAGCACAGCTTTGGCGGGGTGGGGTTCTTCGGGTTTAATGAGCAATCAAGCGGACATGATAAGCTGTTCCACATTTAACTTGTATATATTATGCGGGCGAGACGCCCACCCCACAAGAAATGTACAATTTTAGATTATGCAAACTAGATGTGGTTTAGCTTATCACTAGGAACTTCCAAATAAAAAAATATCCAACTACTTATTGTGGGGTGAGCGTCTCCCCGCCCTTAACTAAAAGGCGATCGCAATCTCAAAGAGTATTTAAACAATACAGTAAGAGTTCTGAAAAATCGTCATTATATAATTTGTAATTCGTAATTCGTTCAGGAAGTGAGAGTCTTCTCAATGCGACGGTCAGGGATAAGCCACATGACCGCAACAAAAACGTACAATCCACAGGCAAACCATGAATTCACTAAGGCAAGTGGAATGGCCACAGCATAGAACACCACCGATACTTTTCCCTTGAAGTCTCCACCGACTGCGATCGCTAGAGCCGAATCTCTGCCGTGGTGAGAAATCAGGGCGCGGGTAAGAACGAAGTAAGCGATCGCAGCCAACAACAACACCGTACCATACAGAGCAACTGGCATAGCCGCAAAGTGATTCTCGCCCATCCAGCCAGTAACAAAGGGGATTAACGATAACCAAAACAGCAAATGCAGATTAGCCCAAAGGATACGCCCATTAACTTGTCTGACTGCTTGTAGGAGGTGATGGTGATTATTCCAGTAGATGCCGATATAAATAAAACTCAGCACATAGCTCAGAAATACCGGGATTAGCGGACGCAGTGCAGCTAAATCGAACCCATGCGGCACTTTGATTTCCAGTACCATAATGGTGATGATGATGGCAATCACCCCATCGCTGAATGCTTCTAACCTCCCTTTGCCCATATACGCATTCCTTTTCTATTCACTTGAAAGTAAGTTGTGACACTCTGTACTTTATCGTACCAAGTGGTCGCAGTTGATGAAGATTGTCTGCGTTGGCGTAGCCCGTCGCACCCTTAAAGCTTGACAGCTTCCTAAGTGAATCGCTCCTGAAAGAACGACTCAAAGGTATCGACGGGAACTGCTAAATATAATATTCTATCTGGTTAACTCATCTGTAATGCAAGGCGATAGTTCAAAAACTGCCCCAGTGCTGAGTCAAAGTCAGTGATGACAGAGCTATTAAGAAAGCTTTTGATTTCAACTGCAATTTTTCGCCCCGCTTTATCAACTGCTGCGGCTAAAAAATACAGCCGCGACAATAATTAAACCTAAAAGCGCTAGAGGAACCCAGAGATTAGGGATATCTGACAAACTCATAAGCAATTCAAGAAAATAGGACTGAATTTATAGATTTAGCTGGTCGTTAATGCACAAGTTGTCGTTACCACACTAACTTTTGTTGTCATTACAGAACAAGTTGTCGTCACTACACTAACTTTTGTCGTCATCACAGAACAAGTTGTCGTCACTACATTAACTTTTGTCGTCATCACAGAACAAGTTGTCGTCACTACATTAACTTCTGTCGTCATCACAGAACAAGTTGTCGTCACTACATTAACTTTTGTCGTTAGCACAAAAACTTAAATCGTTAAGCCAATGCCTCCTTTAGCGAATTCTTCAACAGTTTTCTGTGATAATTCATGAGTTGCGATCGCCTGCAACATTGCCAATGGTAAAGTCAAATGATCCGCCCCGGCTTGCAATGAAGCGGCTGCTTCTTCGGGAGATTTGATACTAGCTGCCAATATTTCAGTATCACTCCCTTTGAGGACGCTAGCCATATCCCGCACTAAAGCAATACCATCACCTAACAACCGCGTAGCGCGATTTACATAAGCTATGGCAATTTTAGCTCCGGCTTCCCGTGCTACTGCTGCTTGTGCTGCACTGTAAATCGCTGTCACCGAACAGGTAATTTCTGAGGATAGACTCGCCACCACTTCAAAACCTATCGGTGTTGCGGGAATCTTCAAAATTGCTTGTGAACCAATAATCTCGAAAGCTTTTCTACCTTCAGCTAGCATCCCAGCTTTATCAGATGCCACGATTTGATAGTATAACGGGCCATTCGTCAAGGCTAGCAATTTTTTGAGCGTGATTTCTGGTGGGGTATCGCTTTGAGCCAACAGCGTGGGATTTGTTGTAATGCCTTTCACCCATCCCCAAAGCTTAACAACTTCGGCTTCAGATGCGATCGCTGAGTCTAGATAAACTGCCATAATTCCTCCCCTTAATGCTCTCGCTATAACTCTGCATTCATATCTCGTGCGCTGTGAAACACACGAAGCACTACAACGGTTTAGTCTTGAATGGTAAAAAGAATTCGGTATACTCCCTTTCCCTTTCCATAAAGGAGTTGCCGTATTTCTTCTTCAAAGGCATCATCAATAGCAGCCAAGGCACATCTAGCCGGAAAGGTATTAAGGGATGCAACAGCGTCATTGATTTCATTTACCCACACTTTTGCTTTTTCTAGTGAGTCGTTCTGACGAATCCACTTTGCTGCTGCGTTGATATCAGCCTTTGCCACTGGAAGCATAATGACTCGCTACTTCATTCTTCATCCAGTGATTTCATTATCTCCTGAAATGCCTCATGAGCCGGCTCTCCTTTTCCTGCTTTCATCTCTTTGAGTGCCGTCTTAACCGCCTCAATAGTCTCAAGCCTTTCAATAAGCTCTAGGAGCTTCTGGTACGATTCCACATCTTGCACAACAAGTTCGGCTTTACCGTTAACGGTCAGCACTATTGGCTGTCCAGTCTCCCGTAGCTGCTCCATAAATTCTGTGGTGTTCCGCTTAAAGTTTGAAAGGGAATTAATACCTTTACTGATATTCAACATCAAACCTCCTATGCACAAAATTTAGTAAAGTTCACTAAATTTGCATCAAATTTAGTTTACGTTTAATCCGAGTGTAATACAAAGGTTTTTAGCTTAGGAATAAGAATTAAATAACATTTATGTCCCTGGCTTACCTCACCCTCAATCCCTCTCCTTATAAAGGAGAGGGAAGTTAGAGACAGGATGAAGTTTTGCATTTTATTTAATCCATATTCTTGTAATTGCAAGAACAAAGATTGCACATTGTATATTAATGCACAACAACTGAACACAAATATTTTGACCGTACCAATTTCAGATTTGAGATTATTTCAGTTCATGCCCACACTGCGCTATGCGCTAAAGCGTCTCCCCTTCTTCCAAAGCTACGGTGTACACACAAGTTATCAGATTACCCAAAAATCTTCTAAAACCTCACCCTGTCCTATCTTTAATCCCTCTCCTTAATAAGGCTACGGTGTACACACAAGTCCTAAAAACCTAGCTTGAATTAGGCTTGACTCGTTCCCATGCTCTGCATGAGGAATGCATTCATTGAGTCTCTGACTCAATATCTGACTGGAGGCAGCAGCCTCTAATCAATCATTCCTAGCTTTGCATGGGAACGAGAGAACAAGGAGAAATGAGAAATCGAGCTTTTTTCGACTTGTGTGTACACCGTAGCCTTAATAAGGAGAGGGACAGGTTTTACTACGTAAAACCTGGGTGAGGTATCTCAGAGGCTATAAGACTTAACTGGAAATTGCGTCACCAAAGACTTGTGTGTACACCGTAGTTTCTCACATTGGCAGAGCCTAGATGCAAGGGAGAAGACCGTACTGCTTCACCAAAATCCAAAATTTAAAATCCAAAATCGTTTGACATCCGCTTTCAGGGATAATTCTGGTTATACAGCAGCCTACACGGAGAACTTAAGATGACATCTCCAGAAACGGTTACATGGCTACAAGAACGGACGACTTTAGGAATTCTCTCACCTGAAGTGTTAAATGCGATCGCACAAGTAATTGAAGAACAAGTAGTGAGTGCCGAAACTGACTTAGTTAGCGAAGGCACTCCTCCAGAAGCCCTTTATATTCTTGTAGAAGGTCAACTCGAAAGCAATACCACCAATGAAACCAACCCAGCATTAGCTTGTGGATTCCTCCCCGGAGCAGTGATTGAACTTCAAGAATTGCTGTTGGCAGAATTAACTCCATTCACAATTACTACAGTAACAGAATGTCATTTGTGGGTTGTACCTGCTGCTAAATTTCGGGAATTAGTCAGCCAATACCCCGAAATTGCTCAGGCTTTTTCTCGTCAATTGGTTCAAGAATTAGCTCAAGTGACATCTGCACTTGGCTATGAACAAGAACGAGCCGTAGCTTTGCGACCATATTTAGTTACCAAAGCGCAACGCGGAATTGTGGGTACAAGTCGCTATGCGGTGCGGCTGCGGGAGCAAATTCGAGAAGCAGCTGCTGACCGCAAATCTGTGGATATTTTTGGAGAACCAGGGTTAGAAAAAGACAACATAGCAGCCCTTATCCACTTTGGTTCTCCAAAACGGCGAGAACCAATTATAAAAGTCAATTGCGGTATTCTCCAAACGAGTGGTGCAGATTTATTCGGTCGCGCTGGCGGTAAACCAGGACTGTTGGAATGGTTGGGAGAAGGTACTTTAGTTTTCAACAATATCCAAGAATTGCCCGAAGAATTATTATCTCCGGTGACGCAGTTGCTCAAAACTGGCACATATACCCCCGTGACTCGTTCGGGAGAATCAGCACCTGAACCTCGTCCCAGTCAAGCCAGAATTTTGATTGTTTCCGAAAAAACTCAGCCAACAATTGAGCGTTCTGTTGGTCACATTATTAAAGTACCGCCGCTCCGAGTGCGGAAAGCTGATGTTCAGGCACAGGTTGAATATTATACTAGTCTCTACATTCGGGCTAGAGGCGTTCCGAAACCGCATATCACCCCAGAAGCTCTGCGTCGCCTCCAGTCCTATGATTTTCCTGGCAACCTCAAAGAATTGAAAAATCTGGTTGAAAGAGCGATCGTGCAAGCGGAAAATGCCAGTGAACTCACAGAAGAAATTTTCTGGCCAGCCGAAACTAAGAAAAAACGATTTCGGGTGAATCTTTTAAATGCCTATCCTCCTTTACGGCGGTTTTTACGTAGTCCCTGGTGGCCCGATCGCATTAACTATGGTTTGACTGCAACAGCTTTTGCGATTATTGTTGCAGTGTTATTTATTGGCCCTCAAACCCGCGATCGCAATTTCGTATTAAATTTCTTTTGGGCTTGGTGGTGGCCTTTCTTCCTATTTCTCTTTCCCTTTTTGGGTCGTGTGTGGTGTTCTGTTTGTCCTTTCATGATTTACGGGGAAATTACCCAAAAGTTATCTCTCTGGCTGTGGCCGCGAAAACTCAAGCGCTGGCCGAGAGAAGAAGCTGAAAAATGGGGCGGATGGTTCATGTTTGGTTTGTTCTCCCTAATTTTCTTATGGGAAGAACTCTGGCATTTAGAAAATACTGCCTATCTTAGCGCTTGTTTGCTACTCTTAATTACCGCCGGGGCGATGATTTTCTCTGCCATTTTTGAGCGACGGTTTTGGTGTAGATATCTCTGCCCCATTGGCGGGATGAATGGTTTATTTGCAAAACTCTCAATGACGGAACTCCGCGCACAGCAAGGGATATGTTCTGCCAGTTGCACCACTTACCAGTGTTATAAAGGTGGGCCGCAAAAGGGCGAAGGCATGGAAACCAATGGATGTCCTTTATACTCCCATCCAGCGCAGTTAGAAGATAACAGAGATTGCGTACTGTGCATGACTTGTCTGAAAGCCTGTCCCCATCGTTCCGTTGAGTTCAACTTGCGTCCCCCTGGAATTGAACTGTGGACAACTCATGTACCTCGCACCTATGAAGTAGCATTATTGTTTTTGCTGTTGGGTGGGATATATCTGCATCGCTTGCCAGAGTTGCAATCTTGGTTGGGCTTACAACTGGATTTAAATCAGTTTTGGCAGCACTTGGGATTATCGCTGCTAGTGTTAATTATCCCAGCGATATTTACCTTTGCGGCTTATGGCTTGCTGCAAGTGTTCAACTTTAACCGTAAGCCTCGCTCATTTGTAGAACTTGCCTATGGCTACCTACCATTAGTTTTGGGGGGAAACTTGGCTCACTATCTGCGTTTGGGCTTAGGCGAAGGTGGGCGGATTTTACCCGTGACCTTTGCTACTCTTGGTTTGAGTGGAGAACAATTGCCAATATTGGTTGCTCACCCGGCTGTGATTGCCTTTTTGCAAGGTGCAACGATAATTTTCTCAGTGTTGCTGACTATGTTATTAACGCAAAAGATTGCCAAGCAACCAGTGCGATCGCTCCTTTGGCAACACCTAGCAGCGATCGCTTTGGGAGTTAGTATGTGGGCGATTATCGTGTTTTGAGCTTCACATCTAGCGATCGCTCCTTATCTCGTTTATCTCCTTTTATCTCGTTTCCAGGTTCTACCTGGAAATGCACCTCATTGCGGCTCTGCCGCTTTTGTGGGAGGCAGAGCCTCATTTTAGGCATTCCTAGTCAGAGACTAGGAACGAGGAATTTATAAATCGCCTGGGCTAGATGCAAAATGTGATTTAAAAACATTCTTCCCTACGAACGTGATACAAAATACTCATATGATTTATGATTTTTTGCTCATAGTGTAAGGATTACAGATAATGCACGTTCTAAAAAGATCCATCAAACCAGCAACCTATATATCATTCCTCCACATTTACCAAACGACTTGGGGGACTGCTGGTGATATTTGTTTAATCCGGGAATCTGTAGCTAATGATAGTACAGCGAAGTTTGTCGGGCACAAAATCGAGTTAGCAATTCCAAAAGGGCTGGAGCGCGATCGCATCGCCAACTGTCCGATAATCAAAGTTGCAGGTAATGTCGGCGACGGACATCCGAAAGAGCATCCCTTGGAATGGGAGGCTTATGAAGGTGTAGATCCAGAAATAGCTCTAGCGGCTCTCAAACCTTGGGGCTTCAAGTTAATTGAACTATAATGTGGCGATTTGATCAGCTCAACTCGCTGACACATAGCTGATTACGTTAGCGCAGTGTTAGCGAGTATTCGAGGCTGATTACGAATTGGCCTCAACCATGCTTAAGCATCTACACCAAATTACAAAGCGATGTCTACGACGGGCTACGCCTACGCCTTTTTTCCTTTTTCCCTTTATCCTGCTGTTGACTCTCTTCCTCGCCCTGGCTGGGGTAAGCGCGAAAGAGTCGCCTAAGCCCAAACCGGAGGCTTGGCAGATTAACGGTATCGTTGCTGCCTTTGATGATGGATATGACAATGTAAAGAAACTCGCTTTTGAAAAATTCAATAAATATGATCTAAAAAATTTGAAATCGGTGATTTACAAACCAGAGGATATTGCTCAGAAGGTTGCCAAAATCCTCAAGGATAAATCCGTTGACTCTACTCTTCGTTCCGGTGCAGCAGTGGCGTTGGAAAATCTGGGGGAGACAGCCAAACCCTACGTCAAAGACATCCTCGACTTCCTCAAGGATAAATCCCTTGACTCTACTCCTCGTTACGATGCAGCAGTGGCGTTGGGAAATCTGGGGGAGACAGCCAAACCCTACGTCAAAGACATCCTCGACATCCTCAAGAATAAATCCATTGACTCCGATGTTCGTAAAGGTGCAGCAGAGGGATTAGGAAATCTGGGAAAGGCAGCCAAACCCTACGTCAAAGACATCCTCGACATCCTCAAGGATAAAACCATTGACTCCGATGTTCGTTACGATGCAGCAGTGGCATTGGCAAATCTGGGGGAGATAGCCAAACCCTACATCAAAGACATTCTCGACTTCCTCAAGGATAAATCCGTTGACTCATATGTTCGTTCCCGTGCAGCAGAAAGATTGGGAAATCTGGGGGAGGCAGCCAAACCCTACATCAAAGACATCCTCGACTTCCTCAAGGATAAAACCGTTGATCCCGATATTCGTTCTCATGCAGCAGAGGGATTGGGAAATCTGGGGGGAGCAGTCAAACCCTACATCAAAGACATCCTCGACATCCTCAAGGATAAAACCGTTGATCCCGATGTTAGTAGAGGTACAGCAGGGGGATTGACAAATCTGGGGGAAGCAGCCAAACCCTACGCCAAAGACATCCTCGACTTCCTCAAGGATAAAACCGTTGACCCCTATGTTCGTAAAGATGCAGCTTATGCATTGGCCAATTTGGGGGAGACAGCTAAACCCTACCTCAAAGACATTCTCGACTTCCTCAAAGATAAATCCGTTGACCCCCATGCTCGTTCCGTTGCAGCTTATGAATTGGCAAATCTGGGGGAGGCAACCAAACCCTATCTCAAAGACATGCTCGACATCCTCAAGGATAAAACCGTTGACTTTACTGTTCGTAGAGGTGCAGCAGAGGCATTAAGAAATCTGGGGGAGGCAGCCAAACCCTGCGTCAAAGACATCCTCGACTTCCTCAAGGATAAAACCGTTGAGGACTCTCTTCGTTTAGGTGCAGCTTATGAATTGGCAAATCTGGGGGAGACAGCCAAACCCTACGTCAAAGACATCCTCGACTTCCTCAAGGATAAAACCGTGAACCTCTTTGTTCGTAGAGGTGCAGCAGAGGGATTGGTAAATCTGGGGAAGGCAGCCAAACCCTACGTCAAAGACATCCTCGACTTCCTCAAGGATAAAACCATTGACGACTCTCTTCGTTCTCGTGCAGCTGCTGGATTGTGGAATATAGAACAATTCAACCTGAATAATCTTGTAGTAATTCTGGATAGCATCTATTACGCAGGTAAATCAGAATTTGCACAGTGGCGATTTTTGACATATTTCCTGGGTGGTGGCACTGATGAAGTCAAAACACTGCTCACATGGCTGGGTTTTCCTGAGACTAAAACGATTCCGGCTCAATTGAGTCATGAGCAAGGTGACAAAACTCTCAAAATCTTTGCTCAAGCCTGGGAAGCGAGTCAAGATTTTGCACGATTACGGCAAGACTTAGCAAAGCAAATTGCTGTAGTTGCGAGAAAAGTCTCTTGGAAACCACAAGATATTCTCATCCTAGAAACTCACTACAAAAACCTCAAAAATGCCGGATATAGCGAAGCTGATTCCCTGCAATCAGTAATAGTTAATCTCAAGGGTCAGTAGTGGTTTTTCAACGCCAGAATGATGATTTTAATTCACGCTGCCTTTTGGCTTCTCCTCATCTTCGCTTACCCCAAATTTCCCCAAGTCCAAGCCATCTTCTTCTGGAACCCTTGGGTTAGGCGCATCTTAGGCGTGGGCTACCTCGACTTTCTCCAAGTCCCTTATTAGGAGAGCTTTGATCATCTCACGCGATTCCACCGTTTACACGGATGTTTTGCCCAGTGATCCACCTGGCTTCGTCGCTAGCGAGAAATGCTACTACGTCGGCGATTTCTTGCACCTCTCCCAGTTTGCCAAAAGCAGCCATTTGGGCTAAATGATCTATCTGTTCTTGTGTTTTGCCTTCTCGGAATAGTTCTGTATCGGTGGGGCCAGGAGAAATAACATTGACTGCGATCGCTTTTGCACCCAATTCTTTAGCTAGTACCCGCGTGATTTGTTCAACAGCACCCTTGGTTGCTACATAGGCACTATAAGTTGGCAGCATCATCACCGTAGTTGATGAGGAAAAGTTGATAATCCGTCCCCCTTCTGCCATGTGTTGCGCGGCTTGTTGGCAAGTAAAAAAAGTGCCTTTGACATTAATGGCAAAAATTGCGTCGAAATCTTCTTCTGTCACCTGAGTAATTGGCTTATAGAAGGCGATTCCGGCATTGTTGACTAAAATATCGACTTTACCAAAACGTTCCAGTGTTTGCTGAAATAACCGTTGGATGTCAGGTATTTTGCTAATATCAGCTTGGATAGCGATCGCCTCTACTCCCAACTTTTCAATTTCCGCAACAACTTCCTGTGCTTTGCCTGCATTACCCGCATAGTTAACGACAACAGATGCGCCGTTACCAGCTAACTTCAGTGCAATGGCTCGTCCAATTCCCCGCGATGCACCAGTGATAATTGCAACTTTTCCGGCTATTGATGCCATAGATTAATCTGGTTTTATTTTGGTTCACCAAAGTAATTATCTGCTGTTCAAGTACTGTACCAAAATTAAATTTAGCGATCGCTGGTAGAATACCAACTTCATTTAAGCCAAAATCCCGCCAGCGACTTCAAGTAACCGTCATCGAAGAGGAAAAGAGGGGGCAGTGGAGAAGACCTCATAAATAAATTTAGTTGCTCTGAAACCCTTGATTGCTGGGGAATTCCAGAATCTTTCTCCCCCTGCCTCCTGCTCCCCTGCCCCTTTTCCTCTTCTTTGACGCAGGTATTGTCTTGACCATAGTCTACAAACATCTTTTATAAGTTGTCTGTCTTTGTTAACCAAAAGCTTATCTGGTTTATCATATCTGCGGAGATTAAATTATTTTAAGAAGGGATTTTCTGGACTTCTCCCGAATTGAAGATCTGTTGGACTTAGCGGCAATTCAGTCGGACATGTTGGCTGAGATAAGAGTGTTCCATTAAATGTAAAAGTAGTACCATTGGAATTCATCGCATTACCACTTATCGTCCGATCTGGAACAAAGTCTCCTTGTACTTCACCGTTAAGTGCAATACTTACTAATGGTGAAGGTGGTTTTGTGACTGCTTGCCAATTTGTCTCATTGTTAGAAGTGGTATAAGTAGCATTTTGTCCAAGAAAGCGTAGGATACCGTTGGAGTCAAATTCAAAACAAGCAGTAAAATTATCTCTCAGACTCGAATTAACATTGACATTGTAGCTTTTGCCCTGCACTCCAGCTTGTACTGGCGCAGCAAACAACATTATCTGTCCAAGTAAACAAGTTAAAACTAAACCACGTTTAGATTGGATGATTTGCACTGACATAATTGTTTATCTCCTTTACATAATCAAGTAATTGACCTTTACCCGTTGGTGACAAGTTAAGATCATTAAGCATTTAATTAAGATCATTAACCATTTAGTTAAGGTCATTAACCATTTGTCAATAAGTAATGGTGCTTAAAATTAAGTCAAAATAGAGGTTGGAAACACAAATTTTCAACCGGCGATGCATACTGCGGGATACGCCTACGCATCATATTTAAAATCATCGTTCATTTTTGTCCTAAAAGTTTAATTAGATACTCAATAGTATGGATAATTTACAGCGTAATCACTATTAACAAAACGAATTATATCTTAAACTGTCACCAATACTTTCCTTTTAGGAGAAAGGAATAAAAGTGAGGTCAGAGTGTATTGCATACATAGAGGTATAGCGGCTACTCTACGAGTTCTCCAACGGAGTACCCGCAGGGTAGGAGCGATCGCTATAGTTAACGCTCTTAGATGGAGATTGGTAGAAGACAAGATTGAGACTTCTCTCTACTCCCCTTAATTAAGATTCTGGAACGATCGCAACACCATCCATGATATTAAGCAACCCTGAGATAATAACTTTATCTTCTGGCTGTAATCCTTCAATAACTTGGTAATTATTACCTTTGATCTCGCCTAGCTTCACTCGCCTTTGCCGAGCTACTTGTTGGGATACACCTTGGGGAGATTTTTCTGTTTCAACTATATAAACAAAAGTGTCCCCAGCGATACGAGTCATTGCTGTTGTGGGGATTAAAACTCCGGGACGCTGATTCCAGAACACTCTAGCCCTTACCAATTGATCTGCGCGTAGCTGACCGTTAGGGTTGTTAAAAAGTGCTTTGATCAGTATTCCTTGAGTTTCATTACTGGCATTAGGTGCAATAAAAAATACCCTACTTCTACCAAGCTTCTGACCTTGTGTGTTCATCACCTCCACTGGCATTCCTTTACGCAATTGGG
The DNA here is from genome assembly GCF_036917655.1 of Nostoc sp. Lineage (GTDB taxonomy): Bacteria > Cyanobacteriota > Cyanobacteriia > Cyanobacteriales > Nostocaceae > Nostoc. The sequence continues at coordinate 176,037 of NZ_JBALCY010000047.1, read as the reverse complement.
GCCCTTGCTGTAGTGGCACAGAGATGTTAACTACTAAAGGTCGATTTTGCGTGAGATTAACTAATTGTGTGGAAGTATTAACTAAATCACCTACTTTCACGGCGATGTTGCCAACTGTGCCACCAAAGGGAGCGGTAATTTTGTCAGACTGGAGTGGGACTTGTTGTTTTGGAATATTTACATTAGCTTGCTGCAAGGCTTTTTCAGCCTGCAATATAGTGGCTCGTTGTGCTTGAATCCTGGAATCAATTGCATCAAGACTAGTTTTAGCAGTGGCGAGTCTATCAGCATATTGATTGCTAGTCTGTCGAGACACGGCTCCTTCCTCAGCTAGGGTGACAAACTTTTCGTAGTTCTGCTGGTACAATTGCACATTTGCAACGTAGGATGGTCGTTGTGCTTCCAGATAATTGAGTGTAGCGCGGGCATTTGCCAGTTGCATTAAAAATGCTTGAGGCACACCATTCCTAAGAGCGATCGCTGCTTGTGGCGTAGAATCTACTTGGAGAATTGCCGCTCCTTCACCGACTGAATCTCCCGATTTGACTAATATCTGGGTAACTTGGCCCTGAATCCTCGCCTGGAGTATGACTGAGCGCTGGGACTTGAGGCTAGCAATAAAATCTGAACTTTCCTCAATTAGGCCGCTTTGTACTGTCGATATTTTGACTCTTACCCCTAGAGGTGGAGCATTAGCAGTTGAAGGTGCTGAATTTTGCGGAGTGAGCAAACGCCAAACTATAGCTGCTCCGCCCCCTAATAATAGTAGTGCAGGTAAAAATAACCAAAGCCACCGCCGTTTTCCAGAAGGTGGCTCAAATGAGCTTTGTGGAGGTTTGTCTCCAAAATCAGTTTGAGGCTCAGGGGATGTCATGGCTGATGAGGGACTTAAGGAATAAATTAACTAGAATTCAATCAAAATTGCATCTGTTGATATTGAAATTACTGATTTGGTACGAGGTTTTGTGGCACATTATGTGTTACACCATCCAAATATACAGTTTTGATCATTCTGTCTAAATCTACCCAAAGGTGAATCCCTAATTTTCCATCCAGTTATCATGGACAAGCTTTGGTGATGCTGGCATACCCATGATTCCACCGCCCAAAGTCGGTAATCTACCTGAGTCAATATGTAAATTAATCATACAGCTAGTTGACTGTAGCTCAATCCTTTAGAGTCTTTTTGTCAGTCTTCCGATTAGAGAATGAAATAATGTTAGTAATTTATATTGGCGATTGAGGTTAAATAATTGATTCTGCTAATACGCGATCGCGGGTTGCTTGATACAGCTTATCCATCTTTTCGGGCAACGTGAACAGCAGAAAGAAACGAGAGGTGTACACTGTCTCCAAAGTTCCTCAGCTTTTCCCGCAATCCTGCAAATAGCAACTCCTTCGCCTTTGGCTCCAGTCTCCTATAGGTACTTAATAGCTTAAGGTAGTCATCGATGCTGTACGTAACCTCACACGCGATTTGCTCACTAGCCAACTCCTTAAAATAACCAGAGTCTAGAATGTCTTGTTCAAACCCTCTCAAAATTTCCGCTTGAGTTTCGGCACCTTCATACCGGACAAATAAGGGAGCATAGGCTTGATACACTTCCTCGATCGCTTGGTAAACTTCGTATTTCGGTTCAGCGCTCAAATTCCATAGCAGGATGAGAAACCCGTTGTCGCGTAATGCCGTCGCTGCCTTGGCATATCGAATCTCTGACGGTATCCAGTGAAAGGCATTAGCAGATAGAACGGCATTGAACTGTTTTGCCTCCAATTCCCACTCCTCAAATGAGGTGTTGTGGATTGCAACGTTTGGATAGGTTGCACAGTTGCGTTGTACCAAATGACAAAAATCTTGGTTTGGCTCAAGACACGTCATTGAAAAACCAAATTGAGCAAAAGCTACCGTCGCATTTCCTGGACCACAACCAACCTCAAGAATCGATGCATCTGAGTCAAGTTGGGCTAAAGCGACAGACCGATCGATTAGTTCCTTTGGATAGTGCGGTCTTGCGTTGTAATAAACATCAGCAACGGGAGAATACCAATTCCTTCGCTGTTCTAAATTCATAGAAGCTCTGGCATTTATTTCTTGTCTAGAGTCTTGCATAAGCTAGTTTTGGCCACTCAATGGTTCAAATCACACTAATTGTTCAACTATATAACTGTAATAACTGTTCCCACACTCTCATTCGCCAATCTATCCACTGCACACACGGCATAGGTTCCCGCTTGTTGGACGGTAGCGAAGGTTGTGCCAGCAGACAAAAATCGCCCAATTGTCCAAGTAGGTTGGGTTGAGGAACGAAACCCAACATTTTGCGGGGTTTGTTGGGTTTCACTCCGTTCAACCCAACCTACAAATATTCTTAACCGAGCAGTATTGTGTCCACTGCTACATCAAAAAAAGTCTTACATCAGGTCATGTAAATTGATTTTTTATGGCTTGTGAGAAATCCGGGTTTTGTTTAACTCACTGTAATAACTGTTCCCACACTCTCATTCGCTAATCTATCCACCGCACACACGGCATAGGTTCCCGCTTGTTGGACGGTAGCGAAGGTTGTGCCAGCAGACAAAATTCGCCCAATTGTCCAAGTATCGCCAGTTTGTCGATAAAGTGTCCAAGAACGAACTGGCTGATTATCTCCGGGCTGCCAACTTAGTTTGCGGTTATTGACTTGTAGTCCAATGGGTGGAGGGGGTGGTGTTGTATCCTGCCAAGACAAAGTGGGCGGTAGCGCAGGTTTGTTATAAAGCAGACTTTGGAATTTATCAGCAATGCCCTGACTATTTTCTGTCAAAACACCGAGATTAAAGAAGATATTCCCCAGTGACAACTGTCCAGCTTGGCTACGACTAATTTTCACCTGCTTTTCAATCTCGTCACTCTCCCGACTCTTGTTGCTTGGTTCTGTCAGATTGTTACCAGCGTAAACGTGTCTTTGCTTTGTATTTACCTGTGTCCACCACTTTAGCAACGCCGAATAACTTTGTTGTGGTTGGTCTGTGCGCCAGTAAAGTTGAGGAGCAATATAATCAATCCAGCCTTCTTCTAACCATTTCTTCGAGTCGGCATACAGCACATTGTAAGCATCCAACCCAGTAATCCCAGCAGGTTGTCCGGGGCGATAAATCCCAAAGGGACTAATCCCAAATTTAACGTCGGGTTTGGTTGTTTTAATTCCCTGGTAGAGGCGCTGTACCATTTTGTTAACATTGTCCCGTCGCCAGTCGCCAAGGCTGAGTGTACCACCGACTGCCTTATATGCAGCGTAGGTTTTGTCATCGGGGAAAGACTGTCCCTCGATGGGATATGGATAGAAATAATCATCTAAGTGAATGCCATCAACATCGTAGCGCTTCACTACGTCGATAATTACGTTGTAAGCTCTGTCCTGAACTATTTTCAGTCCTGGGTCCATCCAGCGTTGAGTTTTCCACAAATAAACGCTTTCTGGATTGGTAGCTGCTATGTGGGGACGGACAGTTTTGGCTGGGTCGGTGGAAGTACTAGCGCGGTAGGGGTTAAACCAAGCATGAAGTTCAATATTGCGTTTGTGACATTCTGCGATCGCAAACGCTAAAGGATCATAAAATGGTTCTGGTGCTTCACCCTGAGTTCCTGTAATCCAAGCACTCCAAGGCTCTAATTTGGATTCATATAAAGCATCTCCCTCTGGTCGTACCTGGAAGATCAAGGCATTGAAGTTTAGCGCTTGTAATTTAGTAGTAATCTCGGTGAGTTCGGCTTTTTGTTCGGCAACAGAAAGTCCAGCTTTGGAAGGCCAATCACCATTCCATACAGATACCACCCATGCCCCCCGGAATTCCCGGCTATGATTTACCCTAACGCTACCGACAGGTGTCGGCGTTGGCGTTGGCATTGGTATCGGCGTTGGTATCGGTGTGGGTATTGGCGTTGGTATTGGTGTCGGTGTCAGTATTGGCGGCTGCACGAGGTAACTAGAGGCAATTTTTTCTGCCTTACCTAAATACACCAAAGCTTGATAAATAATCACTGCCACATCTGCACGGGTGGCGGCAAGATTGGGATTGAGTAATTTCACATTTGGGAAACTAACCACCATTCCAGCGCTGGTGGCAATAGCTATGTGATTTCTACCATACTCAGGAATCTGAATAGAATCTTGATAAATTTGTGGGAGTTGTGAGAGGAGGTCAGGTTTTACCTTGGTGGCAATTTCTAAGCCTCCTACCAAAGAAACTAAGACTTCTACTCTAGTAATTCGGTTAGCGGAACGGAAACTTTTATCAGGAAACCCGCTAATAAATGCTTTTTCGTAAGCTGCTTGAATGGCGGCTGCTGCCCAATAATTCGTGGGTACATCAACAAAGGGAACATACTGCCGCTTCTTGGAAACTGTCCCAAATGCGTTGGCGATGATGGCGGCAAATTCAGCGCGGGTGACTGAGTTATCGGGGCGATACGTGCCATTAGGCGACCCACTAACAATACTACGTTGGGCTAAGGCTGTAATAAATGAGCGTGCCCAATGGTTTTGGATATCCGAGAAGGGAGTAGCAATAGATACCATTGTTGATTGCAGCTAGCTGGCCTTGATTTTTATTTCCTTAGTTAATTTAGCAATTTTGTTGGCGTAGGCATCGCTGCTGCAATATCTTATAAACTTTGACTCTTGAAGTTTGGGCATGGGGCACTTGTACTGAGCGACTTGTGCCGAGCGGAGCCTAGGTAAGTCGTTGGCGCAGCCTCTCGTAGAGAAGTATTGGGCATTGGTAATTGCTTTTTTCTATTCCTTATTCCCCATGCCCCATCTACTAAGTACAGTTTTGGGTAAAAGGTAGGGTTTTTAATGCAGAGGAACGCATTAACATTGCATCGGGATACATTCACAATGCGGCCGACGCATTAACATTGTATTGGGATGCATTGGCATTGCAAGGGGACGCATTCACAATGCAGCCGACACATTAACATTGTATTGGGATGCATTGGCATTGCAGTGCGATGCATTAACATTGCAACGTATTGCCAAATTTAATTCGCTACGAATTAATGAAATGCTGTACTAAGTCGCTTTTGCAGTTTGGTCAGAAGGATTCGAGGTAGAACGCGCATTCAACGCCAGCATCACACGGGAAATGCCAGTGAAAATAATGCTGATCCCAACTAGTGTTCCAATAAGCCAGGGTGCATTGAAGGGCCACTGGAACCAAATCATTGCGCCTAAGACCAGCGTAATAATGCCATCACTTAGTATCCACGTCCAGTTTTGTTGCGGACGTAACTGAAATGCCAGAATTAACTCGAATGTGCCTTCAGTCAGCAAAAAGGTACCAAGCAACAGAGTTAGTGTGAGCACACCTGTAAAAGGATAAACAAACAACATCACGCCCGTTGCAATATAGAGTCCGCTCAATAGAAGTTTCCAAATAAAACCTCCGCGATCGCGGGTTTGAGTGGCATAAACTAGTTTTGTAAATCCGGCGAAAATCAAAATCCCTGCAATCCAAGTTTCGGCGAATATGGTGGTGAAATTAGGCACTGCGATCGCAACAACACCCAAAATACTCAGCAGAACACCAGTTATCAGCGACCCATTAACATCCTTCTTTATATCTCTAGAAACATCGGTTGTCATACAAATTTTTTCCTATTCTTAGACTCAACTCTACATTTAGATTAGGGAATTTCTAAGTAATAGGGTATGAACCCTAAGATAGACTAATTAGTATTAACTTAATCCTGCTCATGACTAAAATTCACGACTATCGATGCACCAAACCAATCATCTGATGACAACTATATTGTCTCTAATGTAACCCTCATAGGAGTTCTGCAAGATTGCTTAGGCGTTTATAAACAGATATGAGACGATCTCCTTCAAGTTCAACAGAAGTATTTGGATAATTCTGAATGGCTCCAAGCAGTGTAACTTCACCATTTTGTTTAATAGATGCACTTAAAGCGCTCCGTAGCGCCTGCTGATCTAGTTGTCCTGTGGGAGGGTGAACTACCTCACCAATTTGGTCAACCAAAATCGGCCCTGCCCAGCTAGACAGTAAACTATTTAAAAAAGCAGGATCGGCTTTTATTGGGGCTTTCAGTGCCTTACGAGCTATTGCGGGGTCTTGTTGGGCCGCCTGCAAATAAGCCGTTAACGTCGGCGTAGTCTTGCCAGTTTCTGTAAACTGACTTAATTCTTGAACAGATATTTGCCCCTGAAAACTACCATACTTTAAAACAACTTGCTCGGCAGCATTAGCATTAGTACTTGAGAGTAGAACTATAGCACCTACGCCTAAAGCTACTGTTTGAGTAAGTAACTTAGTGGATTTTCTATTGTTTAATCGATTGAAAAGTTGATAAATCTGCATTTTGTCGAATTTTATAATGGTGCGGAGCGTACATAGGCACAAAATGCCCAAGCGTTATATTATTTCACGAAATTCCTGCTACGGATACATGATCAGGGACATACATCTGTACGCCCCTACAGCCAATTTGTTGCAAAGATTTTTGGAAATGGTGTTAGTATGGAAAGTTTTCATCAGGCGAAGCTGCATGAGGTAGTATTGACTTCTCTTCGTCTAAGGTTGGTGCAGGTATGCCCAAATGCTTCCTTGCAGATTCTTCAGCTAGCTTTCGGTCTTGATCGTTCTCGAACTGACTCTCATCTAACAAATAAGGGTTTTTTGCCGCTTCATCTCGGCTTGGTCGATAGCCATTTTTCCACCTGTACTTCCAGTCCATAAATTGAAAGGCAGATATACTGCAATTTGATTTCCTAGTTCTCCATAGTAGGCACTTGATGAGAAATGATCCTCCTGCTATAGGTTGAAAAGGCTCATTCCGAGGGTACAAATTTAACATTATCTTAGAGTAAGAATACTCCAGAACCCTAATTTAAAGGCAATCATGAGTTGCGATCGCAAATATAATAACTCTTGTTGTGTCAAAAAAAGGGGATTTTGCCCCGTGCTTAAGGTAGGCAAACTTTCGCCACAATGTACTAGCTAGTAACAATTCCGGTCTGGATTGTCGTGAAGAAAAAATTTGCCAAGATGCAGTAAAGGCGCACATCTGTGCGCCCCTACACTATAGTTTAATTACCTGAAAATTACTGTAAAGAAAGGGTGGGTTAATTTTTGCAAATCGAAACAATCGCATTGCAGATCGGGATCTTCCTATTAATTGATCCCACATTCCACAGGTGCGATCGCGTAATATTGTATTTTTGAAGTATAACAACTTCACCATTAGAGATTAAGGTACAGGATATTAGACCTCTTGCAAAAATAATTCATGGTGCAATAGGAGGTTTTAAAAATATGCTTTCTATCTCAATCAGACATACCAATGAGGTAACAGAGGTTCTCCGTTTGAGCAGCTATACAGTTCTAATTTTTGTTAACTGGTAGGGCATTTACGAAGAAAGGTTATTGGTTTTTGCAAAATAAAATTCTGGCGTTGCTGAATCAAGGGATGATTGTAGGGTGGGCGGAAAAGCCCGTCCTTTGTATTTCGGGGGGGTTTTTCCGCCCATCCCGCAAATATGCAACGCCAAAATTCTTTGTGCCAAAAATATTTTAGATTAAAATACGGTCAGGCTGCCAAATTACCGTTGATTAATCTCACCCAACGCTCAAATATTATATTCCTTGCTTGTATAATTGGAAACTAAAATAACTGCTTATGTCTGAACAATATCGTTTTGAAACCCTGCAAGTTCATGCTGGACAAGAGCCTGCTCCTGGAACTAATGCTCGTGCTGTACCCATTTACCAAACGACTTCCTACGTTTTTGACGACGCCGATCACGGAGCGCGGTTGTTTGCTCTCCAGGAATTTGGCAACGTTTACACCCGGATCGCAAATCCAACGACGGATGTATTTGAAAAGCGGATTGCTGCCTTAGAAGGGGGTGTAGCAGCATTAGCAACCGCTAGTGGTCAGGCGGCGCAATTCTTGGCAATCACTACCATCGCTCAGGCTGGTGATAATATTGTTTCCACTAGTTTTCTGTATGGGGGAACATATAACCAATTTAAAGTATCATTACCCCGTTTGGGTATTAATGTCAAGTTTGTTGAGGGAGATCAGCCAGAAAGTTTCCGTCAGGCGATCGACGATCGCACCAAAGCCCTATACGTTGAAACCATTGGCAATCCCCAATACAACATTCCCGACTTTGCGGCTTTAGCTCACATTGCCCACGAAAACGGCATACCTTTAATTGTGGATAATACCTTTGGTGCTGGTGGGTATCTAGCTCGACCGATTGAACATGGTGCAGACATTGTAGTGGAATCTGCAACTAAATGGATTGGTGGGCATGGTACTTCCATTGGTGGCGTAATTGTCGATTCTGGTAAATTTGACTGGGGTAACGGCAAATTTCCCCTGTTTACTGAGCCATCACCCGGCTATCATGGGCTGAATTTCCAAGAAGTGTTTGGCCCTAGCGGTTCCTTTGGCAACATTGCCTTTATTATTCGCGCCAGAGTCGAGGGGTTACGGGATTTTGGCCCGTCCTTGAGTCCATTTAACGCCTTTCTTTTACTGCAAGGATTAGAGACTCTCTCCCTACGTGTAGATCGTCATGTGAGCAATGCCCTAGAATTGGCTCAGTGGTTAGAGCAGCAAGAGCAAGTATTATGGGTTAATTATCCGGGACTTCCTAATCACCCATCTCATGAACGAGCGAAAAAGTATCTCCGGCATGGCTTTGGGGGAGTTTTAAACTTTGGCATCAAAGGTGGAATGGAGGCAGGTAAAGCTTTTATTAATCATGTAAAATTGGCGAGTCATTTAGCAAATGTTGGTGATGCTAAAACCCTCGTTATTCATCCCGCTTCCACAACCCATCAACAACTAAGTGATAAGGAACAGCTTTCAGCAGGTGTGACACCAGATTTGGTGCGGGTATCAGTGGGAATTGAACATATCGACGATATCAAAGAGGATTTTGAGCAGGCATTTCGGCAAGTGAAAATAGAGGAGAGTTAGGAGTTAGGAGTTAGGAGTTTGGAGTTTGGAGTTTGGAGTTTGGAGTTAGGAGTTTGGAGTTAGGAGTTTGGAGTTAGGAGTTTGGAGTTTAATTTCATACTAATTCCCTGAATTACAGCTCCAAACCATTCTCCCCTGCTCCCCTATGTCTACTGCCTCTTGAACACAATTCTAGATATGATCTACTCAGACTTTATCTCACCGCAAACCCAGTTTTACCAGATGACGGTGCTATTTCAACTTGAAGGGGGCGAAGCATTAACTGGGGTTCACGTTGCTTATCGCACCTGGGGACAGTTAAATGCTCAAGGCGATAATGGGGTACTAATTTGTCATGCCTTAACTGGTTCGGCTGACGCTGATGATTGGTGGAAACCTTTGTTTGGTTCAGGGAAAGCTTTCAATCCAGAACGCGATTTTATTGTGTGCAGCAACATTTTGGGAAGTTGTTACGGCACAACTGGGCCAACTACTATCAACCCAATAACGGGAAATCCTTATGGTGTATCCTTCCCTAAGATTACAATCCGAGATATGGTTCACCTGCAAGCTACACTACTAGAATACCTGGGTGTTCAATCTCTGCGGTTAGTAATTGGCGGATCGCTAGGTGGGATGCAAGTACTGGAGTGGGGGTTATTATATCCAGAAAAGGTGAAAGCGATCGCACCCATCGCTGTTTCTGGAAGACATTCCGCTTGGTGTATTGGATTAAGTGAAGCCCAAAGACAGGCAATTTATGCTGATCCAAACTGGCAAGAAGGGAAATATACGCTGGATGCGCCCCCAAACCAAGGATTAGCAGTGGCGCGGATGATGGCGATGAGTACTTACCGTTCTTGGGATAGTTTTACAACCCGCTTTGGACGGCAGTATGATGCATCTGAGCAGTTTGTTATAGCCAGTTACTTACAGCATCAGGGTCAAAAGCTAACAGAACGATTTGACGCCAACACTTACATCACCCTCACCCACGTAATGGATCGCCACGATGTTGCACGCGATCGCACAAGTCCTAATTTATCAGATTATGAATCTGTTCTGCAAAGCATCCAGCAACCGACTCTAGTTGTCGCAATTGATTCTGACATCCTCTATCCTCCAGTAGAACAACAAGAATTGGCAAATTTCATCCCTAATGCTCAACTGGCGTGGCTAAAGTCAACCCACGGACATGATGCATTTTTAATTGACATGGATGCATTGAATGAAATACTAATCTCTTTTCAGCAAAGCTTAGATTTACCAGCCTCCTAGCTCAATGTTTCGAGTTCTGAGCAGGAAGTTCCGAGCAAAAAGGTTGGCCTTCCGAGTTCTGAGCTTGAACGATGACGTTTAAAGGTGAAATGATCAAGTTGAAAAGGCGATGTCTACAACGGGCTACGCCTACGCACTTGAAATGAGTAGTGCGTAGGCGTAGCCCGTTGTAGACATCGCTTAAAATCAACCCATCAAAGCAGACTTTTTTTGTATAACTACACCTTTAGAGGTTGTTTGAAAAGTGGTATGTTGTGATTTTAATCGAATTATTACCCCCCTTAATCCCCCCTTATAAAGGGGGGAAATAAGAAAATCCGGTTCCCTCACGCCACATGCTTCAAGTCGGCAAAGCCGCCCAACGCAGTGGCTCCCCTTTATAAGGGGAGGGTTAGGGTGGGGTAAAAAATATTTGATACATCAATCATGACTTTTCAAACATCCTCTTAGGCATTAGGTTTATTTTTGCTGTTCTTTGCGTCATTGTTATAAATGATTATCAAGCAGTAAATAGCCAAAGGAGTTAGTGCGATCGCTACAGGTGGATAAATCGTGTAGAAAGTAGCCACAACTTCAGCAACACCCAATACTGTCAGAATAAATTCGGCTTGTTTACGTTTCATCAGAATTGCTTTTAAATAGTTGACAATTCCATGAAACAATGCTCAATCACAAGTTCAGTCCCAAGCTGTCTGAAGTTATTACCGAGTTATTTCCTAGTTATTCTCAATTCCCAAGTTATTCCCAACTTACAGCTATTTTCAGTTAATGAACCACAGATTTTTGTAGGGGCACGGCAATGCCCATTGGTGTCAACTTCCGGTAAAAGCCTGCGATAACAAGCTTTTAGAGATTGTCTCGTTCCCAGTCGGAGACTGGGAATGCCTAATGTGAGGCTCCGCCTCAAGACTGGCGGCAGAGCCGCAGGAGCATTTCCAGCCAGAGGCTGGAAACGAGGTTTTAAAGGGGTTTGAGCAGAAGTTGACACCAATGGGCAATACCGTGCCCCTACCCCGTGGTTTATTTACTTGAAAACGCTGTAATACCTACCCAGATTGCTAGACTCTAAATAAATATACTGTCATGAGCCATGCCGAGAGGAATTAAGGTTCGCAAAGAGGAAATTAAAAACGTCAAGCTAGCACTCAAGCGCAATAGTTTCTCACGACAGCAAGATTTAGCTAACGAATTAAGCATTTCTAAAAATACTGTATGGAACTTTCTCAATGGCAACCCTGTTGACTATTCCAACTTTGAAGAAATCTGTCGGCGATTGTCACTCGATGTTCAAGAAATAGCTGATTTCAGCGATGCTGATGTGGAAGTGGTGCAGGAACAACAAAAACCTGATTCGACAGTGCAGACTAAATCTGTTACTGAAGTTGAACTGGGCGCTCATGTTGCCCACTCCACAACAGAAACAAGGGTTGTACTCAACCAAGCGATCCCAGAAGTACCCGTGTGGAAGGGGCGAGATGAACTCCTTGAAGAGTTGCAGACAAAATTACAGCAACCAGAAAATCCGCTTAAGGTATTGGCACTCATTGGACAAGGGGGTATTGGCAAAACCAGTTTAGCTGTAAAACTTTTAGCAGCACTGGGCGTTAATTGTGGAAGATCCGCCCTAACTCCCGTTGAAAAAGGGGCGAATGTAGAAGAGTGTGCTTATGAGTGCGTAATGTATTTCAAGGCGCAGGAGGGGACAAGTTTTGATGATGTCGCAGAATTTCTCCTAATTGAAGGCTTGGGTATTCAAACAGCAGAGACGTTGAAAACTGCTGATGAAAAGATAGCCAAAATTATTGAAGGGTTGGCGCAAACACGCACTCTTGTAGTGCTGGATAACCTAGAAAGTATTTTACAACCTGCCAACCATCCGCAAGCAGGACGGGCGATTTCAGCGGATTGGGGTAAACTGCTAAACGCCCTAGTCTATCACCAGCATCAATCTCAAACTTTATTAACCAGTCGAGAAGTACCAGCAGATTTAGCTGATATCCGCTATGAAGGTGCGGAACCAGATTCAGAATTGGTGTATATCGAGAGAATTTCTGGAGTGGCGACAGTCGCGGGAGTTGAGATTTTGCGACAGCGCCAACTGAAAGATAGTGTAGCAGATTTGGAGTGGATATCTGAGCGCATTGAGGGACACGTATTTTTGTTAACCCAACTGGCGGCTATTGGTAAGGATAAGCCTGGGTATCTGCGGAAGCATCCAGAATTGGTAACGAAAAAGGCTGAACCTATTCTCAGAGAACAACTGGCAAGGCAAAGTGAAGCAGCACGAGATTTACTCAGCCGGATGTGTGTGTTGCGGGTGGGGATAGATATCCGAGGTTTAACTTTCTTGCGGTTATATACAGATGATCAAGAGCAAGATGAGCGCTTTGAAATTGCAGCAACGTGGGGAAAACCTGCTGAATTGACAGAGGTGGAAATTAATGAAACGCAAGCAATTTTAGACCAATTAATCGATAGCAGTTTGGTGCAGATTCGCTATGATGAACAGCAATGTGAGTACTTTTATGACTTGCATCGGGTGATTGTGGAGTTTGTACAAGGGGAATATAAAGACGAACTGCCCAATCTGCTCAAGAGTATCTATAAATTTTACTGCTCTGGTAAAAATGTTGAAAATCCTAAAACTTTAGAAGATTTGCGCCCAGTGCTGGAGGCTCAATATTTTGCTTTTCAGTTGGGCAATTACAGCGAAGCATTTTATTTGGTAACGGGAACTCTGGGAAAATATCTGAGATGGTGGGGACACTGGAGTTTATTAAAAGACTTATGTGAACAAGTTTTGCCACACATTGATGATGAGGAATGCTGCATCTGCTTACAATTGATTGGAGTAATTCATCGTGATTTAGGCAATTGGGATGAAGGAGCAAGATGTTTTCAGAATGCTTTAGCCATTGCACAAAAGCAAGAAAGTAAAAGTAATATTGCATATTGCAATGGATTGTTGGGAGATATAGAGAAGAATCGCGGCAACTGGGATGCCGCCGAAACCCTCTATCGGCAATGTTTAGAAGTTGAGATAGAATTAGGCGATCGCTTTGGCGTGGCTACTAGTTGGGGAGTGTTGGGAGATATAGAACGCAATCGCGGCAGGTGGGATGCAGCCGAAACCCTATATCGGCAAGCTTTGGAAGTGAGTACAGAATTATGCGATCGCGCTGGCATAGCTACTAGTTGGGGACAGTTGGGAGATATAGAGCAATGTCGCGGCAGGTGGGATGCAGCCGAAACCCTGTATCAGCAATACTTAGAAGTGATGACAGAATTAGGCGATCGCTCTGGGATAGCGAATAGTTGGGGATTGTTAGGAGATATAGAGCGCAATCGCGGCAAGTGGGATGCTGCCGAAACCCTGTATCAGCAAGCTTTGGAAGAGATGACAGAATTAGGCGATCGCTATGGTATGGCTCATTGTTGGGGACAGTTGGGATATATAGAGCAATGTCGCGGCAGGTGGGATGCAGCCGAAACCCTGTATCAGCAATGTTTAGAAGTGATGACAAAATTAGGCGATCGCTATGGTATGGCTCATTGTTGGGGACAGTTGGGATATATAGAGCAATGTCGCGGCAGGTGGGATGCAGCCGAAACCCTGTATCAGCAATGTTTAGAAGTGATGACAAAATTAGGCGATCGCGCTGGCATAGCTACTAGTTGGGGACAGTTGGGAGATATAGAGCAATGTCGCGGCAGGTGGGATGCAGCCGAAACCCTGTATCAGCAATACTTAGAAGTGATGACAGAATTAGGCGATCGCGCTGGCATAGCTTATGGTTGGGGAGTATTGGGAGATATCGAGCGTCATCGCGGCAACTGGGATGCGAGTGAACGTCTGTATCAGCAATCTTTGGGATTGATGGCAGAATTAGGCAATCACTGTGGTATAGCTGATTGTTATAGTGGTTTAGGAGAAAATGAACTTGATCGCGGTAATCTAGAAGCAGCAGAACAGTTTTCTAAACAAGCTTTGAAATTAGCAGAAGAATTGGGGATGACTCACCTAATAGCAGGGGTTAACTACGATTTAGCATGGCTAGAGCGTAAGCGCAGCAATACAGAACTTGCCCAACAGCATTACAATACAGCGCATCAAATCTTCCAGCAATTGGATGCGGCGAAGGATTTGGAGAAAATCGAGCGAGAGTGGGAGCAAGATTAATCGCAATTATACAAAGTTTATTGCTTCCGGGTGAGGATGCTGTTGGTTGTTATGGTGAATTACTCAAAATTGGACGCAGAGGAGATAAACTCACTCCGCATCACATACCATCCAATGCGTTTATGCAAACAAAAGTACCTGGTTATACAAAAGATAAAGGCATTGCAATTATGATGGAGCATCTGTCTTTTGGAAATCTTGTAATCCCCCCTTATAAAGGCGGAAAATAAGAAATCTTGTTCCCTCCCCTTGGAAAGGCTGCGGTGTACACACAAGTCGAATTACCCCCCTTAATCCCCCCTTATAAAGGGGGGAAATAGGAAATTTGGTTCCCTCCCCTTTATAAGGGGAGGGTTAGGGTGGGGTAAAACTGACGTGAAAAACCAGGTGAGTAAGCTATTTCAGACTTGTATCTACACCGTAGCTTACCAAGGCAGGACTACGGGGGGTTAAAACTATCTCAAATTCTCACGAATGATTTAGGACTGCTATATAAGCAACAGATACGCTCAAAGTCATGTTGAAGTACTTGAAAGTCGTGTTGAAGTACTCCAAAATCGTGTTGAGGTACTCCGAAGTCGTGTTGAAGTACTCCGAAGTCGTGTTGAGGTACTCCAAAATCGTGTTGAGGTACTCCGAAGTCGTGTTGAGGTACTCCAAAATCGTGTTGAGGTACTCCAAAATCGTGTTGAGGTACTCCGAAGTCGTGTTGAAGTACTCCGAAGTCGTGTTGAGGTACTCCGAAGTCGTGTTGAGGTACTCCGAAATCGTGTTGAGGTACTTCAAACTTTGTCGCACCGCGATCAAGTACACAGGTGCGTAGGCGTAGCCCCCCGTAGGCATCGCTTTCATAGATCTCCACAAACAAAGTGATGTCTACGACGGGCTACGCCTACGCTTGACTTTTAAAACAGTCGCTACACCTGAACACGAACTTCCGAGATAAGAACTCAACATTCCGAGTTCTGAGGTTTAACAATGAGGCTCAGAGGTGGAATGATGAAGTTGAAAAGCCGATTTCTGGCTCCTAACAGACGCAATTAATCGCGTCTGTTATTTAATTTCGTTCTTGCTGCGCCAAGTTTGTACTGTTTGCTGCAAACCCTCTTTGTAACTTAAATAACGCGGTTTCCAACCAAGCTGTTGACGAATTGAGTCGCTTTTAACTGTGGTTTCCAATTTAAGTAAGTCTACCTGCTGAGGTGTAATTATCACCAGAAGTGCTACAGGAGTCAGCAACATAGGAATGTGTACAGGTTGTTTTCTGCCTAAAGCGAAGGCAAAGTAATCAATGAAATCCCCAAAGGATACCGGAGTTCCATCGACAACGTTAAACACTGCGCCTACTGTTTGCTGCTCTCCTGCTTGAACTAGAGCTTGAGCAGCATCTTCAAAGTGCAGCCAGTTACCTAAGTTATTTGCAGGCCCTGCAAAATAAGGGCGTCTGAGGTTGAATGATTTGATATATAGCTTGAGGTCTTGAGATTGTGGGCCATACAAGTATCCCATCCGTAAAAGGCTAGAGGGAATCTTGCTGTTGCTCACCTGGTTTTCTGTGGCGATCGCGGCGGCAAAAATTGGGTCGTCGCCAGGTGCAACTAGAGGCGAAGTTTCTGTGCTATCTCTTGCATTGCCATAGAGAAAAGTATAACTGGTGTGGACAAGAAACGGAGTCCCTGCATTTTTAATCGCTGTCAATAGTGCAGCAGTTGTGGCTTTTAAGGTTTTGTCAAATTCTTTCCAGTCCTGACCATCGCTTAATAATGTATTGGCAAACTGTGGCGTTAGGTTGATAACTACGTTAGCATTAGCTGCGGATAAAACATCCTTAAGTTCAGTGGCACTTGTCAAACTGACATCAGCAGCTAGGCCACCCTTAGAACGTATGACCTCAGCGCCATCTTTACTCAGTGGTATTCCAGTCACCTGATGTCCACGCGCAACTAATTGCTGCGTGGTTTCTTGTCCCAGTTCCGTATCAGCGCCTGTAACGACAAAGTTTAGGGTCATATGTTTTAAAGTAGTTCTGCCTGCAAACAGCTAATGTTAATCATCTGGACAAGATATTAGCTATCTTTAAAGTTTCTTACAACGATCGCAATGCTCAGGGATACCCCCTTAAGGTTGAAATTTAGAGCGCCTTTTTCAAGTAAGCGATCGCATAACACCATTTTTCAGTTGATATAGACTATAGGCTGACCTCACTTCCATTCCTCTGTGTCTTTAAAAGTGATGCTCGTTCCTTGCTAACTGAGCGCTTGGCTTCCAGTACTCAGACTTCTTTGTGCTACTACACATCCTCTGGAAATATACTTTTTCAGCAACTTACCCACAATCGAGATCCCTTCCTCAATCTCCTCTGACGGGAGACAGAAAGTTAGACGCATCGCTGGATAACCCTGCTTATCGGGGAAAAATGCCGAACCACACGCCAGGTAGACATTTTGTGCAAAGGCTTCCTCACGAATTGTCCCAATCGGAAAATCATCTGGTAACTGTACCCAGAGAAATAATCCACCCGTGGGAACTGTCCAGCGAATCTCTTCAGGAAAATAACGCTCCAAAGCTTGCAGCATAATATTACGACTTTGCAGATTATCTGTGCGAAGTCCGCTGAGGTGACGGCGGTAATGTCCTGAGGCGAGATATTCGCTAACTATTGTTTGCGAAATACTGGATGTGTGCAAGTCATGGAGCAACTTCCGCTCAACAATTGCTTGATAATGCTTACCTGTAACTACCATATAGCCCACTCGTAAACCAGGCATTAAAGTTTTAGAAAAGGTGCTTAAGTAAGTCACCAAATTATTTTTATCTAAAGCTTTAATTGGTGCTGGCACAGCCTCAAAATTTATTCCTTCATAAGCATTATCTTCCAAAATGGGACATTCATATTTTTCTGCTAATCCTAATAATTGTTGCCGATGAGTTTGTGTTGTCGTCAATCCGGTTGGATTGTGGAAAGTACTAATAGTATAAATTAATTTCGGGCGGTGGCTGTGGAGATATTGCTCTAATAACTCTAAATTCATTCCCTCCGCAGTCATGGGAATGCCAATAATTTTGGCTCCTAAGTTTTCTAAGATTGAGATTGCACCATAATAGGTGGGAGCTTCCACAATCACCCAATCACCAGGTTGTACATAATAATTCATAGCTAATGACAACCCTTGCTGAGAGCCATTAGTAATAATTAAATCTTCGGGGAAAACCTCTAATCCTTGATGTACTAACATCTGGGCAATTTGTCTGCACAGAGTTAGTTGTCCTTGAGGCATCTCGTGGGTAAATAAAATATCAGTATCTTCTTGTCTTAGCGCTCGTCTGGCAATGAAGTTGATATCTTTTGGTGGACGAGGATAACCGTAGCCAAAATTAATTATTCCTGGCTGCGTTTGTGCTTGCACTAGTGGAGTATACATCTCATAAAAAGAACACTTTTCTGGTTTTGTAATTATGACATTTTGGGCTGGAGCAAATGTAGATTCTAGGTTGGCGCTCTTAAGAGAAATGCTGCTGACAAAATATCCTGAACCCTGACGAGCAGAAACAATCCCATCTGCTTCTAAAACGTTATATGCTTCAATAATTGTGAGTTTGTTAACTTGTAAACTTTCTGCAAGAGAGCGGATAGAAGGGAGGCGATCGCCACTTTTGAGTGCGCCAGATTTAATCAGACGACTGATGCGTTAGCGTAGCTCGCCGTAGGCATCGTGGATCTGCAAATAAATCGGTTTGTGTGACTGTCGTTCTAATAAAATGTTCATTTTGGCGCACTCGTCAATGACTAAATAATCATCAATACTCGCAATATAAACTATTTTTACCAACTTTACCTAGTACAGTTGAGAGATTTTTTACTATACCAGTTGGGATGGCGCTTAACTGTACTAGTTAAATCTGCCAAAACTGTACCTTCTCAGTTGAAAATTCTTACGTGAAAGTAAGAGTAATAGTTCACTGTTTATCAGGTGCTTTCACCATGAATAAATTTGATTTTTTGTTAACTTTCCAAAAACTTTGGCAACATTTTGTCATCTGGATGGCTAGTGGTTCTGACCTCCAAGTGTGGCCGGAATCAGACTGGCGTGGTAACATTTCTTCTTGGCACGCCTACGATCCAATCACAGGACGCTCTGCCTGTTTTGGTTCTGAAGAAGAAATGCGAATTTGGATTGATAAGTGTTATTACAGATAAAATATTTTGCTAATCAACATGACAAATAGACACTTCGGAACAATCGGAGACATTTGGAAACATTTGCTATTAGCAGAAATTCTGAGAGTTGAAAAGCCGTTTTCATACTGGGAATCTCATGCTGATTCTGCATTGTACACCCTCACACATTCTATTCAGAGGGATTATGGAGTGTTTTACTTCATACGGTATCAAAAAATTACATTTTATAAGTAGAGTTCCAGCACTTTTCACATGTATTGATAGGTTTTAAAATCAGTGGAAATTATTGGTATTACGAGACTTTACGCAAATCCGCCTCCTCCAGGAGTTTCTATCACAAAAACATCCCCAGTTTTCATCTCTACTGTTGCTGTGCTGTTCAAATTCTCTTCAATTCCATTCTGACGTTGTATCCAGTTGCGTCCAACAATTCCGGCTTCCCCACCATTTAATCCAAAAGGAGGTACAACCCGATGACCAGAGAGAATATTAGCTGTCATGGGTTCTAGGAAACGGATGCGGCGGACAACTCCATTACCACCAGAATATTTTCCTTTACCACCGCTATCGGAACGAAGACTAAAGCTTTCTAAAAGTACAGGATAACGGGTTTCTAAAACTTCTGGATCGGTCAAACGGGAGTTAGTCATGTGAGAATGAACACCATCAGTTCCATCAAAATCAATTCCTGCTCCAGAGCCACCGCAGATAGTTTCATAATATTGATATTGCTCATTACCAAAAGTAAAATTATTCATCGTTCCTTGAGAAGCAGCCATAACACCCAAAGCGCCATATAAAGCATCAACAATAGTTTGAGAAGTTTCTACATTACCCGCTACTACTGCTGCTGGATAAATTGGATTTAGCATACAGCCTACCGGGATAATAATTTCTAGAGGGTTAAGACACCCGGCATTAAGAGGAATATTATCATCAACCAAAGTCCGAAAGACATATAAGACTGCTGCTTGAGTTACAGCTTTAGGAGCATTAAAATTACTATTTAGTTGCTCCGAAGTTCCAGTAAAATCAATGGTAGCACTGCGACTTTCTTGATGAATCGTAACTTTTACTTTAATTATTGCCCCATTATCCATTTTATAAACAAATGAGCCATCATTGAGAAGATTGATAGCCTTTCTTACCGACTCCTCGGCATTAGCTTGCACAAACTTCATATAAGCTTGAACAGTCTCAAGTCCGTATTGTGAAACCATTTTAGAAAGTTCTTGCGCTCCCCGTTCATTTGCGGCAATTTGTGCCTTAAAATCAGCGATATTTTGGTCAGGGTTACGAGCAGGATAAGTATGAGTTGAAAGGTGCTGTCTGACTGCGGATTCGCGAAATTTGCCCTCTTCAACCAAGAGAAAATTATCAAAAAGAATTCCTTCTTCTTCTACTGTGGTGCTGTGAGGAGGCATTGAACCGGGAGTAATTCCCCCAATATCGGCTTGGTGTCCACGAGAAGCAACAAAAAAGAGGGGCATGGGGAATGAAATATTTTCACTAATTTCCAAAAAAACAGGGGTAATTGCAGTGACATCAGGAAGGTGGGTTCCGCCATTATAGGGGTTATTAGATAGATAGACATTTCCCGGTTTTAGGGTGTGGCCTTTGTCATTAATTAAACTGCGGACACTTTCGCTCATTGAGCCTAAATGTACGGGAATGTGAGGGGCGTTAGCGACTAATAATCCAGAAGAGTCAAAAATAGCGCAGGAGAAATCCAGTCTTTCTTTGATATTTACAGATGCTGCCGTATTTTGGAGAACAATTCCCATTTGTTCTGCAATAAATTGATAGAGATTTTTGAATATTTCTAAACGGATTGGATCGGGTTGAGATGTTGTGTACATTTTTAAGTCCTTAAAAAACTTGTGTAGTAATCTTAAAAACATTTAATTTGTATAACCGAATTAAACATAACTCTTGTGGGATGGGCATCTTGCCCGCTCCAATTATGCAAGTTAAATGTGGAACAGCTTAATAGCTTAAGCGCTTTTTTAAACACTTTAGTGTTTACTACTAGTACTCCACGGCAGAAATAGAGCAACCATTTAAAATCCCTAAAGAGCTTATTCCATTTTATTGTAAAACCGTGTTGAGCTTAGTGTAGCGAGGGTAAGTATTTTCCAGCACAACAGCCAGTTTATAGACGTTCTAAAATTAGATGATTCCGTTCAGTTAATCTTGCTTGCCAGTTAGGTTCCACTACAATTGTGCTAATTTTTTCCACAACGATCGCAGGCCCATTAATACTATCTTCTGGTTGTAAATCTTCCCGCCGATAAACAGGAGTATCATACCATCTATTAGTACTAAACATCCTTACTATCTCAACAGATGCAGGAGCTTCATTTAAAGGGCGAGTCCGAATAATTAAAGGTTCTTCGGGAGTCTCCATCTTCTGAATGACTTCCACTGAAACAGATTCAACAATTAAGGTTTTCTCTAATTGAATGAAACCATAACGGGATTTATGTTCAGCCTCAAATTGTTGTCGCATCAGTACTACATCATCGGCAAAGTTAACGGTTAAAGTAGAGTTAGTTTCTTCATATTTTAAATTAACTTTTCTGACTATTTTTATTTGACTACGTAATTCATCTATTTCATTTCTAGCTTGAGTTTCTAAAGATTTCATTAACTGCTGTAATTTAGAGATTAATCCTTGGATTAAAGGTTGTTCTACTCCCCCTTCTCTAATTGCCCGCACATCAGCTAATCCCATTCCATAAGCAGAAAGAACACCAGCATAAGGATGTAAAAATATCTTTTTCATCCCCAGAGTATCGGCAATTAAACAAGCAACTTGCCCGCCTGCACCGCCAAAACAACAAAGCACATATTGGCTGACATCATAACCGCGTTGCAGACTGATTTTTTTAATTGCGTTCGCCATATTTTCCACTGCGATCGCAATAAATCCAGCGGCTACTTCTTCGGGGGTACAATCATTTAATGTAGCGGCTTGAATATCTTGGGTTAATTGGGTAAATTTCTGAGTAACAATATCTTTATCTAAAGGTAAATTACCATCAATGCCAAAAACATAGGGAAAATATTGTGGATGAATTTTACCTAACATGACATTGGCATCAGTAACTGCTAATGGCCCACCACGTCGATAACAAGCAGGCCCAGGATTTGAACCAGCAGATTTAGGGCCAACACGATAACTAGAACCATCAAAAAAGAGAACAGAACCACCACCAGCAGCAATGGTATTAATTGCTAATACAGGAACTCGCATCCGCGCCCCAGCAATTTCCGAATCTAGTTGTCGTTCATACTCTCCTTTAAAGTGGGCGACATCTGTACTTGTCCCTCCCATATCAAAGGTAATAACTAACTCGAAACCTGCCCTTTTACTAGTTTGAACTGCGCCAACAATACCGCCAGCCGGGCCACTTAAAATACTATCTTTTCCTTGAAATTGTTCGGCTGCGACTAAACCGCCATCAGATTTCATGAACATTAATTTGACTCCGGGTAACTGACTCGCTACTTGGTTGACGTAGCGACGCAGAATAGGAGTTAAATAAGCATCGACTACTGTTGTATCTCCTCGGCTAACCAACTTCATTAACGGACTAACTTGATGGGATACGGATATTTGGGTAAAGCCGATTGTTAAAGCAAGCTGGGCTATTTGTTGTTCGTGTTTCGGATAGCGATCGCTGTGCATAAAAACAATAGCACAACTTTTAATTCCTGTCTTGTAAACTGCTTGTAAGTAATTTTTTACTTGTTGAATAGCTACAGAGATTAATTCATTTCCCTTAGCATCATAACGTTCGTCAATCTCAATCACCTCCTCATAAAGCATGGTTGGTAAAACGATATGACGGGCAAAGATATTAGGACGGTTTTGGTAACCAATTCGTAGGGCATCTTTAAACCCTTTAGTTATGAGAAGAACAACCCTGTCTCCTTTACGTTCTAACAGCGCATTTGTTGCTACTGTTGTCCCCATTTTTACTACTTCTATTACTTCACTAGGAATGGGTTCATTGCTGGGAATACCCATGATATCCCGTATACCTTGAATGGCTGCATCTTGATATTGTTCGGGATTTTCTGAAAGTAGTTTGTAGACTATAATCCATTGCTGATTAGGCAGAGTCACAATTAAAAAACGTTCAGGATATCTTGATAGTTTGTTTATAATTACTTGATTATCAGTAACAGCAACAATATCTGTGAATGTACCACCCCTATCAGCAAAAACCTTCAACATTGCTCTGTTTCCTTAACGCTATATAGGTAGCATAACAAGGGAATTTGGATTATTTCTACTTCCGGTGTGGAATATTTTGGCGACAGGTGTAGATTATTCGATGAGAGTTAAGACTATTTCTTAAGGAAAATAGCAGGCAAAAAGCAGTAGGCTTTGTTGGGTTCTACTTTGTTTTACTCAATCGATACAAAGTAAAACTTTACATTAACTTGAAAAAAGTAGCAAAATTAATGTTAAAAATTTCACAGTTCATGCAGCTTATTAATGTGAATACTTATTGGGAAATTTCCGATGACATTTCAGATATATATAGTTTAACTTGGTACAAACTACGCTCAGGATTTGAGCTAGGTACTTGTAAATAATAGAACTGTGACTTATGGCTCCTTATAAAGACGCATTTGATGGGTTTAGTGATGGTTTAGATGGACACGAGAAATCGGCAGAAAAGGCTGCTGAGGCTGGCATCAAGACTGCTGCTACTCTAGGAATTTCTGTTGGCTCTGCTGCGACAGCAGGCGCTGGTTCTCTTGCTGGTTACGCAGGTATAGCTTCCACAGTTTCATCAATGGGGCTTGGTGGCGCTACAACAGCAATTGCCGGAGCTATGGGAACTAATGTGGCTGGAGCTGCTGCGACTGCTGTTGTAACTTCAGCAGTGGGCGGCCCGGTAGTAATGGGTGCAATTCTAATTGGTGGAGCAGGAGCTACTGCTTACGCAGTGTATCAAGTTGGCAACTGGGTTGGTAACCAGTTGAAATGGTGGTAGACGTTATTATTATCTGAATCATAGAAAGTTTTGACAAGATTATAAAAGTTATCAGGGTGGAAGTTGTCCACCCTTTTTTAATTTATCCTTTGTTACTATTTCACCCAACCTAAAAACTTTATAATTTTGGGCTTTTGCCTCGTTCTAAAGCTCTTGATGCTGGCGGTGGAGGTTCGTGAGGCTTTTGAAGGATTTCAATAATTGCAGTAATGACTTCATTGATTTTTTCGTTCTTTAGTTTTCCTATATATCGAATAACATTACTTTTATCAACCGTGGCAATAATATTAGTCCGAATGTAGCAAGGACTTAAATTTAGTTTACCAACTCGGAAGTCTTGGTCTTCTAACTTAATTTCATACTCTCTGCCTGGTTTACTGGTGATTGGACAGACGATTATATTGTTACTATCTGATTCGGCAATTACTAAAGCAGGTCGTCTTTTAGTAGCTGATGCATCAGAAAAGGGAAAAGGTACTGAAATTACATCCCCTTTGCCAAGGTTTTCTATAAATCCTTCCAAGCTTCATCTTCCTCTGGGTTAAGCCAAATTTTTTTTAGTGACGACTCACTCAATTCCAGAAAATCCTTTACTAATATTTGAGAATAAACTGAATCACTAGCTTGTAAATTCTTCACTTTTTCGAGTTGTAGTCCTGTTAATTTTGCTACTATACCTAAATCAATACCTTCGTGCAGCATATTGAGTGCAACTTGGGTTAAGCCTTGCTGTAAACCTTCCTCCCATGCTTCGCGTAAAGTTTTAGATTGACTGGCAGAGTTATGCATGATTGTCAGTTCATAGTGTTCTGCTTTAATAATACCTCGAATATTGTACTGCTCATTGTGTAAGTTATTCCTGTGTGAATCTTAAATTTTCCATGTCCATTTTTGCTGTTTGGCATTTCATTTTACAGTTACTATTAGTAACTAAGTGGGAATTTTTATCAAATTGCTGTTTGCAGGTCGTGACAATTTACGTATTTTGCTGATTTAGCGGAATTACAATTACAAATTCTGTACCTTGTCCCGGAGCCGAAATACATTGTAATGTTCCCTGATGTTTTTGGGTGATAATCTGATAACTAATAGATAAACCTAACCCGGTACCCTTATTAACTGGTTTAGTCGTAAAAAACGGTTCAAATAATTGTTTTTGTACCTTTTCTGGAATGCCTATACCATTGTCGCCAATACAAATAACTATCTGATTATCGCTCGTGAGTTTAGTATTAATGCGTATCTGGGGAGTAGAGAGCGCTTTTTCCCCTACTTCCCATTCACCATTCTCCACTGCCTCTTCTAAAGCATCGATCGCATTTGCTAAAAGATTCATAAATACTTGATTCAGTTGTCCAGCATAACATTCTACTAATGGCAGGTCGCCGTACTCTTTAATCACCTCAATTGCTAGATTATTAGATTTAGGTTGGAGGCGATGTTCCAGAATCATTAACGTACTATCGATACCCTCATGGATATTCACAGCTTTCATCTCTGTTTCATCTAAGCGGGAAAAGTTTCGTAGAGATAAGACAATTTCTGTAATTCGTTCCGCACCAACTGTCATAGAAGTTAGCAAGTTTGGCAAGTCTGCCATCACGAAATTTAAGTCGATGGCTTCTGTTTCTTCTTGAATTTCAATTACTGGATTAGGATAGTTTTGCTGGTATAATTGCAACAAACTAAGTAAATCTTGGATATATTGATTGGCATAGCCGATATTGCCATAGATAAAGTTGACTGGGTTGTTGATTTCGTGCGCCACACCTGCTACTAACTGCCCCAAACTCGACATTTTTTCACTATGCACCAGTTGAGATGCTAGCTGCTTTGCCTCTTGGCGCAATTGTGCTTCTGAGTGTTGCAATATCTCTTCTGCTTGTTTGCGCTGGGTAATGTCGTGGAGAATAACGACATACTCCTGAAAATCTTGATGGGGTCGGTCTGAAATGGAAATTTCCAGAATTTTGTTTTTCCCATTTCGGAGTAGGGTTTGTTCGCTGCGTTTTGTCCACTGGTCTGGATAGTAGACTAATGCGGGTAGCCATTTGTTGAGGTGATTTCCTCGCAACTCAGAGGGGTTGACACTAAAGAAAGATTCAGTGGCTGGATTAGCCTGCTGGATAATGCCTCGATCATCCACGACTAAAATACCATCCTGGGCAACAGTAAACAGGTGTTCGGCAGCTTCTCTTGCTTCTGCGATCGCCACCACTTGAGGTAAACTTGTCCAACAAGCGATCGCTACTCCCACAAATGCCACCGTCATCAGCAGCACCACAAATAGATTTTCACCCGCCGCAGTTGCAACTTTGTTAAGTTTGATACCAAATAGCCAGCCAACTCCCACTGCGCTACACAGTAAAAAAATCAGGATGCTTACCTGAAGAATTACTGAGTCCTTGATAATTACCACAGGGCGCGTGCGATATCGCCGCATCCACCAACTGGGATGGAATGGAGGGAAGTCCACACGGCGAATCACCGCATCAATTCCCATGACACCAATGGGAAATAATAGCCCAATCAGGAAGTTGAGCCAACCCCAGGCAAGTCCGCCCACCACTAGCACCACAACTTCTAACAGCAGAATGCCCAAAGAGATGCCAGGGAACAAAACTTCCGGGCGATCGCGCCGCAGCCAAAGCCCTAAATGGAATAACATAAAGGAGATAAACCAACCGATGTTACCAACAGCTACGATCCGCGCTACATCTCCCCAAATCAGATAAATCAAGCACAACACCAGTGTCAAGGTCAATGCTGGGACAAACACACCCCGGCGTGATACAACGGAAAATACTGGTGAAATGTGGTTATCTAAAGCCAGCTGATACAAAATTCGCGGGCAATTAGAAACAACCGTTGCCGAACCTAAAAGACAAGCAGCTACTAGTAAAAAAGAAACACTTATAGCAGCTGATTTTCCCCAAAAGGGCTGGGAAGCCGCCACAAGATTCAGAAAAGCATTGTCTTTAAGGCTTGGATCTGTTGCTAACCGCATCACTACCCAAGACCCCCCCAAAAAGATGGGTGGCATCATCCAAGCTGCAACGTCTAGAAAGCATAGCGTCTGGGTGGGTTGGCGGCTATCAGCGACAAAAGAAGAAGCCGTTTCACAGCTGTAGGTTGCATAGGTGACGAAAAAGAACCACTTGGCCCAATCCACGAAGCCCAAAGATGACCAATTGCTAGGAAAAAACCCAGGACTATCACTAGAGAACGCTAACCAGCCAAGACCCTGCACACAAAAGGTCATTAGCAATCCAAAGGCTGGAATTACAAAAAACAAATGTAAAATACTTAGGGCGCGAGTACCACTAAACGCCACGATAAACGGCAACAGTGTAAAGCCAATATCCAACAATATTTCTGGACAGGCAATACCCAGCGCCTCCAAATTCACCTTAATTAAATCTCTGAGGACGATCGTATTAACTGCCAGGTAGGAAACCCAGTTGAGGAGGTATCCAATTGCGGCATAGCAAGCTAGTCCGGGGTAGTTTTGCAGCAGCTTGGTAGCATAGTTAGGTGTTCCTCCAGCCACATTCCTAAAATGCATACCCAAGCGTTTTACCTGATAGTTGAGCAGCATTCCGAAAATCACCGCAGGTATCCAGACAAAAATAGCTTGGGAACCGAGAGCAGCATGAATTGCTGGAACCAATGCTGTCCAGGAAATATGAGCTGTCAAACCAAAGCCCCAACTTTCAACAGCACTCAGGCTTCTAGTCAAGCGAGGGTAAGAAGATTGGCCCAAAGTGGCATGAGCAGGATGGGACATGATTGGCAGTGCTGGGTGGGATACTGTAATTAAGCTTATTAGCTAGAGTTCCCATCTCCTAAATGTTCTGAACAAAGAGTCTATATCCAAAAGTTATTTTTAAAGCAGTGAACATAAAAAAGCATGAGTAGCAAATTAATTGTATTTGAAGGGGTCGAAGGCTGTGGTAAAACCAGCCAAATGAAGCTTTGTTCTGAGTGGTTGGAAAGTCTGGGTGTTTCTTTGGTGGTAACTCGTGAACCAGGGGGAACAGAGTTAGGCTTACATCTTCGCCGCTTGCTTTTAGAGAAGGCAGAAGATAAACCCTTCGGCTCCGCTCAGGGCGAGCCAGTTGCACAAGTGACAGAACTTTTGTTGTATGCTGCTGACCGATCGCAACAC
Organism: Nostoc sp.; assembly: GCF_036917655.1. Lineage (GTDB taxonomy): Bacteria > Cyanobacteriota > Cyanobacteriia > Cyanobacteriales > Nostocaceae > Nostoc. The sequence goes on along the minus strand of NZ_JBALCY010000047.1, from coordinate 148,245 downwards.
GTTGAACAAGAACTCAAACCAAATCTCGCAGCAGGGAAATATATTTTATGCGATCGCTACACCGACTCTACCATTGCCTACCAAGGATATGGTCGGGGTCTTAACATGAGTTTAATCAATCAGCTTAACTATATAGCTACTGGTGGCTTAGAAAGTGACCTAACTATTTGGCTAGATGTCGATGTCGAAGTGGGACTGGCCCGCAAACGGGGAGATGGAGTAGGACTAGACCGGATTGAACAGGAGACAATCGCTTTTCATCGGCGCGTTCAGCAAGGATACGCACATTTAGCAGTATCCCATCCCTCACGAATTGTTCGGGTAGATGGCAGCTTGAGTAAAGAAGTTGTACAACAAGTAATTCAAGAAATTTTGTGCGATCGCCTGCCTTTGGCAAGGTAAGGCAAAATTAAATCTAAAAGTTTTTAATGAGAGTTTGGGCAAACTAGATATGGAGAAAAATCTGGTTAATACAAGACAGTAGTAATAAATAATGGATTGTAATCGTCTGGATTATATCAAAAGTGTCACTGACAAAGGTGATGAGAGAGAGTGGGCGTATGATAAACATCCTATTGGAGCTTACTTTCCGTTGAATTTTAAAAGAAGGGAAAGTACAAGAGTAGTAGAATCTCACGCCCATAGATTACCAAAAGGATCTCTTATCATCCTTTCTCAAGTACCGCATGAATGCAAAAAAAATACCGTAGGAGATCAAAAAAAAATACCAGATGGGTGCAAAAAGAGATACCTCACACACGTAGTTGAACTGGTGAATGAAGGAAGTGAGGATGAACCTCAATGGGAAAAGTCTCCGTGGGGGATTTTTCGATGGGTTAAGGTTCATTGGATTGCTGATTTGAGGGATTGCCCTGCTGATTTAAGGAATTGGGATAGTATTCCTGTTGATAAGGAGGTAATGCAAGCCGCATGGGGTTGCTATAACACTCTAGCTATATCGTTGTCTAGTCACAACTTAATGTCTAAGTGGCGTACTATCGATGAATTAAGAGAGCGCTTAATAGAACAATTGAATTTGTAAGCCATTAAATAAATTGGAACCAGTAAACTCATATCATGTCCGCCAAAATTACCCATAATAAAAGAACCCCACCCCCAACCCCTAAGAGCCTGCGGGTAGGGGAGACAAAGCACAGCTTTGGCGGGGTGGGGTTCTCCGGGTTTAATAAGTAAGCTACCGGACATAATATCAGTACGGTGAACTGGGAACCTAAAAGCCCTACCACGGCGATTGTGGGCGACTTTGACCCCACAACTGCCTTATCCCTGCCATTTGGGTGGGGATTTTTAGCATTTTCCGTTATTTCAAAAAGTGGTATTTTTGACTGATTTTTTTAAACCACCATGCAATACGATTCAGTTAATCAAAAATCTCAATTTTTAGAAAAGTTGCTGCACTAAACTCCAACAACTTTTCACTACTTCCCTTTTTTCTCATCCAGTGCTTTCTGAATAGCTTCTCTGCAAAACTCAGGAGGGTCGTCTTGTGCCTTTACCTCTTCCTTCATTTTTTCGGTGACACGAAAATTAAGATTTTGTGTCAGCGGTTCTTCTCTATCAGACTTAAGTGGTTTTAAATTTTCTGGATTACCTTTAGGGTTAGGCATTATTGAGAGATGTAAATATAGCTTGAGCTATACGTGAACATATAGATAGACTTTTAAATCGGTGGTGTTCGCGTCTGTCAAAACAGTTCACCACCGATACCACTTTTACAAATGGGTAATTCTATTTTATGTTCACAAGGTCAGAACTCGAAATCAAAACCACTGCTGACTTGAGAGATTTGTGTAGACGTTACGGATTAAAGCCTACCGGGAATGGAGGGTACAAGACTAGTTGGATTGTTACCTTGATGGCATTCCCACAGATAGCACTCTCTCAGTTAAGGCAAGCAAGAGGGTTAAAATCACCAGGTTTCAGTGTTATTCAATTCCTCGAAGGGGTCGTAGATGAGATTAACTCCCCCACTGATGAACAAGCGGCACTAATTCGGATAACTTTAGAAGGCAAGGCTATGAGCTACCCTGACCGATACGACCAAGAGAGTTTACTGAACTTGCACAAAGCTAAGATGCACCTTGAGATGGCTATCGGACTGCTAAATCAGTAAATCAGTTTACGAGCCAAACGCACTTAGTCTCCAGCAACCTAAAGCTGGGGACTTTGTTATATCCTATATACCCAAAGGGGTTGCTGTAGGCATGGCCTCAAATCTTGAGGTTATATATAGGACTTACGCACTGTACAAAATAATCATGTTGTGTACGAACGTAAATACGCCGTTTCAGGTTTTTATTAATCAATTCATGGATGGTAAGTAGACCCGCGTCATCGGGGCAATTCATGAATTGCCCCGACGATGAATGTGGTTTTTCAAATCACCCATACTTGGTCTTTTCTGTCAATGCGTAAGTCCTATATTTGTGGAAATTACAGATAAAAAACCTACTGCATTTATGACTAAATTTACTAATCTGATTGTGGAGTCTCAAGGATGGATTTTCGATGCTAATGGAGATATCCACCTAGTGGCTCAAGTATCTAACGTCAGCCCATATAGCCCTTGGCAAACAAATATCTCCTGCACTACATCTCAATAAAGAAAGATGGAAAGAATGTTTGGTGATTTTTATCAAAATGAATTGCAACTTTTGATTCAGGATAATCTGACTTTTCACATCCCGTGAAAAGTCAGATTATCCTGGGTTGATTCCTATTTGCAGTTGTGAGTTCAATTTTGATTGAGAATACAGCCAAAAACCTTTAATCCACTGCTGCTTTAACTTTGGCTTTTGCCCCTACCTTTCGCTTCATCATCAGGCCGACTATACCAACTGCTATTGAGCCACCAGTAGTCATGGGTTCGGGGATAGGCGAGAATCCAGATACTTGAAACACAGATAATGCTTGAGAGCTGCGCAGAAAGGAGTTGAAGTCTTTAGCTGCGTCTAGGTTTTGAGTTTGTCTGAGTACAGCAGAGCCATAAACAATCGGAGAGTAAGCGTTGATAGGCGGAGTGTATGCAATTTTGACTTTATCAAGTGCTGTTAGAGCGTCTGTGGTGTAAACAACGCCCGCATCTATAGTATCATTGGTGTCGCTTGACACTAATGATAATACATCACGCACATCCCTGCCCAAGACAAGATTGAGTTTCCCCGATATCCCGGAATTGGCAAATAATTGCTGGGCGAATACTCCTGCTGGAACAGACGCAGGATTACCAATAGCCACTTGACGCGCCTGTAATAGGTCTTGAACGCTTGATATACGTAAGGTTGAATTTATCGGCGTGATTATAGCCAAGGTGTTGTTTAGTATGTCTTGCCTGGTTCCTTTTATTAGTTGGTTGGCAGCTTGCAGATTATCTAACGGTGCTTGGGATACTGAGAAGAAGATATCTACTGGCTTTGGATTTGTTCCCATTATGATTTGATTAGCGAGACCAGTAGAACCCCCAAAGGTATTCATAAAGGTGACGTTGGGGTTGCTTTGCTGGTAAAGTGCCTCAATCTGAGGTAGGGTGTCGGTCAAGCTGGCAGCAGCATAGATGTAAAGCGGACCACTAAATGTCGCAGCTTGTGCTGGTTTAGCTTGGATTACACCAAAACCCAAAGCAATGCTAGCAGTTGTAAGTGCTAATTTGTACCTTGTCTTCATCAGATATTTCCGGTAGAGTTAATGTGCGAGTTACTACAATTTTTAAAATTCCAAATCTTGCACCCAGCATTGAAAATTTGCTTTTCAATGCTGCCATAAAATAGGCTAACAAGAAGTTGTCGCTGGGAAACAATCTTTGGTACTTCAGTATTTATAAGGTACTTTGATGTTTAGGGAATTACAACTAGTTAGCAAGCATCTTTATATAGAAAATACATTACTCTATGTACTTATACTGCCATAAAACTGCTTCAAATACCAGGAAAGTAGGTTAATGCATCTGTACTATAGGGAAAATTTTGTATAAAGTTATCTTAGAAATACAATTTTTCTATTTAAAAAAGTATATGGATCTGACTTTTTACGGCAACTCTTCAAAAGCGATCTCTCAAATGATTCTAGATAAAGTAGATCACTGATAGTACAGTAGGTAAAATCGGGTGTTCAAGGAAACGAACAATGTCGGACTGGTGGTCAAAAAATTTTGCTTTCTACCAACTGGGCGATCGCAGCAGATATATGGGTGGTTAATTAAACCAGTTAAAACTGAAATAGACAACAGCAAAGTAGACACCTTGGTATTTGTGCCTGAAGGATTACTGCGGAACATGCCAATGGCTTCTTTGGATGACGGCAAAGATTATTTGATTCAGAAGTACGCCGTAGCTTTGAGTCCAGACGTTTAGGTATTTCTGAAGAACCAGCTAGACGTTATTGCGATCGCGCATCCAATGCTGTAAATATATTACTCATGCTAGAGGGGACAGACAACGATATCTGAATTGCTGAAACAATTTTGAGGAAGTGCAATATTCAATATTGGGGTATCTATGATCGATTGCAGATTGCATAAAGAGTGCTGAGTACTCAGCACTCTGTTAGTCAAGCAAACCATTCACATTCAGTTAAAAATCAAAGGTTGTGCGAATCACACCCACATACTGCGGATCATTTCTGTTGTCGTTTTCCGGGTTGAGAATCACCCAAAAACCAGGAGTCACTGAGATGTTGTCATTTAGTCGGTAGCGATAGAATGCTTCAATATGATAAGCGTTGTCTCGGTCTTGACGGACATCACTGTTAGAAACACGCGGCGGTATACCAAAAAGAATTCCCGGCAAGTTACCCCTACCCCCCACATCGGGAAACGACATCCCAATTGCCCCAAACCAGACATTGGCATTGTCGCCACTGTTTACAAACAGAGAATCTGTTCCACCCCTACCATTGGAAATATCACTCAAACCAGAGTTCTTGGCATTTGCCCAGATATATCCACCCCAAGCGTGGATTTGGAAATTTGGGGAGAAGTGATAGAAACCCTGTGCGCCGACAATATCGTTGGAAGTAGCAATGTTGTTGCCAAAGGGAGCGTTTGACAGGGCGCTACCCGTCCCAGCTGCGACATCGACTACTCCAGCAGGGCTATAGCCATGAGAGTAGGCCACACCAATAGCTCCTTGCTTACCGTAATAGGCTAAGTGCGCCAGGGCGTTGTAGCCGCCATCAAACAAGCCGTTGCTCGCCGATGGGACATTGGGACTGCTTGCTAAATAGCCCAAGGTAAGAACCAAGTCTTTGGTAATGTTCCAGTTAGCGGCTGCACCGCCGCCACCTCGCCGGAATAAGGGACTATATGACCCAAAAAGTGAGAGAACCCCATTGCCGTCGTCAGCGATTGTGGCGGGAGTGACGGTGGTGGAAATATCGGTGTAACCAATGCCTGTGGGACCAACAACGAAGTTAAGAGAATCACTGACTGGGAAGTAGTAACGGATGTGGGGAACAAAAAGTGTATCGTTGCTGTCATAATCGAAGTTCAGGCGGGTCATCCCTGTGCCTGTGGCTGCGGCAATTTGGCTTGTACCATTAGAATTCGTAAAGTTACCAAATTCTAGCCGGACTCGCAACAAATCTTTGCCTGTGAAACTACTCTCAAAGTTGAGACGACCCCGGTTTGCAAAGTAGATACGGGATTCATCGCGTTCCCCACCCACTCTATTACCAAAAGTATCACTAATGGCGGTAATAATTTGAGCATTCAGCCTGGTAGTAGTAGAAAATTGCTGCCCCTCCAGCGTTGCTGTATGTGCCTCCAGCGTATCTACCCGCCCACGCAGAGTTGTCAATTCTGTCGTAAAATCTGTTTGCAATTTTTGCAGCACTGCCAAATCTTCTTTCTTGACTAAATCATTGGTACCCGCAGCAATTAATTCATTTACCCGGTCTAAACAAGCATTTAAACCAGCTGCAAACTCGTAACGACTCAAAGCACGGTTGCCGCGATAGGTTGCGTCAGGATAACCTGCAATACAGCCATAACGTTCCACTAGCGATTGCAGTGCTTGGAATGCCCAATCACTAGGTTTAATATCAGAAAACTGGGAAACAGAATTGACTTGTCCCTCCAAATTTCTATTAGTATCTGCTGCATTAGAATCATCTTCTGGAGGTGCTGCCCAAACTGCTGGAATTGCCAAAAATAAGAGAAAAAAGCTATGAAAAATAATTTTTAGCATTGATTTATTAGTTGAAAATGGTTGAATTTTTACTTTGTAACTCAAGAGATTACACTCGAACAAAAGCTTCCAGGTTATAAGCTAGAAGAACCCCACCCCCAACCCCCTCCCCGCAAGCGAGGAGGGGGCTATGATGCAATACGCTTGGGTTAAGGCCAAAACTTTGTTATCAAAGTCAATTTTTTAACGAACCGCCAACGCGCAGCGTCTCCAAGAGTTGGCGCGGAGGACGCAAAGAGAAGAAAGAAATTCTTAACCCAAGCGTATTGGGCTATGATGTAGCTCATGTGATTAGGAAACGCTATAACCATCATTAAAGTTACATATTTTGAGTTTAAGTTTTAGGTCACTTAAAGTAACGCTATGACTTTTTGCTCATTGCTGCTTTTAATAGCCGCTTCTATAATCCGCATTACATTAATTCCGTCATCGGGAGTAACAGCAATTGGCTGATTATTAACAATGGATTTGTACACCGCATCGTAATAACCTAAATAACTGCCCTGTGAACTTTTTACTTTTTCCCGAATTACTTTTGTGTCTTTTTCTGTATGAAGCAAGCCAGATTCACTTTCCGGCTCTGTATACCAATCAAGTGCATTAGGCTTCATACCCGCTACTAAATACTCTTCTTGTTTATCGGCTCTGCTTTTGTGAAAAGAACCCTTAGTGCCATGTATGATATAGGCAGGCGCAGGCTCACGCGCAAGAAAACTTGCTTTTAATTTGACGCGCAGTTTGTCGTAGTATAGTATCAACTCAAAATAATCATCTACCTGCGATCGCAGCCTAGTTATGCGGATGTCTGCAAAAATAGCATCAGGCATCCCAAATAAATGCAAAGCTTGGTCTATTAAATGCGGTCCTAAGTTGTTTAATGTTCCTGCTCCCGGATTTTGAACTTCTACGTGTTGTTTATAGCTGAGGGTTGGTTTATATTTTTGAATTTTAAATTCTGCTTCAATAATATCACCTAGCAAGCCTTCTTGGACAATTTTTTTGACTGTTTTAAAATCACTATCCCACCTGCGGTTATGATATACAGATAAATTTTTATCCTGTTTTTGGGCTAATTCTTTCAGCTTTTTGGCTTCTGCCACTGTTGTGGTAAATGCTTTTTCTACCACTACATGTTTATCTGCAAGCAAAGCCTGTTTAGTATAATCGTAATGGGTATAAGTGGGTGTATTTACCACCACCAACATTACTTTATCGTCTGCCAGCAATGCTTCCAAAGAAGGATAGCTTTTTACCCCAGGATAATGTTCATGTATCAGCTTTTTGCTTCTTTCCCAAGAACCGGCTAATTTAAATCCGGGATGCAAATCAATAAACGGCGCATGAAATACCATGCCGGACAAACCATAAGAACAAAGAGCCGTATTGATAGTTTCCATCTTTTTAGTGATTTACTGAAGCGAGAGTTTGTATTTAGTTGTCCACAGAAAGTTTGCATAATCAGGGCGCTCATGTTGCCCAACCCACAAAATTTATAGCAATCCCAATACGGTTCGGTTAAGGTTATTTGATGAAAATAATAGCTCCCAAAGACGCGATAAATCGCCAGTTCCCAAAGACGCGATAAATCACCAGTTCCCAAAGACGCGATAAATCGCCAGATTCCGAAGACGCGATAAATCGTCGTCTCTACGAATGACTGATTATTGTAAAGACGGCGATTTATCGCGTCTCTTGCCTTAACCGAATAGTATTGATAGCAAGCGGTATTAAGTCGATGCCAATTACATATCTTCTAACTCAATTCCTTTGGTTTCTTTAATAAAAAACAGAATGAAAAAGAATGAGATAGCCGCAGCAATTGTATAGAGTCCATAGGCAGAACCTAGACCGAAATATTGCAGTATGGGAGGAAATGTTGTGGAAATGAGGAAGTTCGCAACCCATTGCATGGCAGCAGCAACTGAAAGTGCAGCAGCTCGAATTTTGTTATTAAACATTTCTCCCAATAGCACCCAAACCACTGGCCCCCAGGAGAAACCGAAGCAAAACACATAGAGGTTGGCTGCAATCAGAGCCATAGTACCTACGCTTCCGGTGAGAGCAGGGTTCCCAGCAGCATCTACCGGAGCAGTACCAAAAATCGAAGCCATCGTTCCCAAGGTCAAGGTCATGCCAATCGACCCTAATATCAGTAAGGGCTTGCGACCAAATTTATCCACGAAGGCGATCGCAATCAGTGTTGTAATAATATTTACGGCTCCTGTAATCACCGTGATTGTTAGGGAATCTTTTTCGGAAAACCCGACTGCCCGCCACAAAACGCTGCTGTAATAGAAGATTACATTAATACCAACGAATTGCTGGAGTACAGATAAGCCTATTCCTATCCAAACAATGGGGAGGAGTCCGCCACTTCTACCCAACAAGTCAGAAAACTTAGGCTGGCGTTCACGAAGCACTGTCTGGCGAATTTCTTCAATTTTTGGCAGCACATCACCCCCCAAAATCTTGGTCAGAACGTTAGCAGCTTCTGGCTCCCGTCCTTTGGCAACTAAGTAACGGGGGGATTCAGGAATTGTTAAAGCCACCATCCCGTAGAATATCGCTGGCGGAACTGCTGTCCAAAACATCCAGCGCCAAGCTGCAACCCCAAACAAAAACGGCAAGTCTGCTGAACCTGCTGACACAGCGATAAAGTAGTCGCTCAATAAGGCGACGAAAATTCCCACTACGATCGCTAATTGTTGCAGAGATCCTAACCTTCCCCGCAAATGGGTGGGAGAACATTCCGCAATGTAAGCTGGGGCGATGACGCTAGCAACGCCGATTCCAACCCCACCCAATAATCGCCAAAAGATAAAATCCCAGATAGTAAAGGCAAGCCCAGAGCCAATGGCACTGATAGTAAACAACACCGAAGCGACTACCATTGCCTTGACTCGACCATAACGGTCTGCAATCTGTCCGGCAAAGAAGGCTCCGACAGCAGAACCCAGCAACGCTAGGGACACTGCTAGCCCAGTCAGCCAACTACTGGTGTTAAAAGCTTTTGATAGAGATAAAACCGCGCCGTTGATTACAGCAGTATCAAAACCGAACAGAAAGCCGCCGAGGGCAGCAGCACCAGCAATCAAAACAACATATAACGTGTTGGATTTACGACGAGCAGTAGTAGAAGACATAGTTTATATATTGGGCATTGGGCATTGGGCATTGGGCATTGGGCATGGGGCATTGGGCATTGGGCATTGGGCATTAGTTACCGCGATGTGCAACTTATTTTTAAAACCCCGCTTCCATTCCTCTCCCCCAGTCCTGAGAGGCTTTGATTCTTGCTCCCCAACGCTAGTAGGGAAGGGGTTGGGGGTTAGGTTTGAGAGAAAGTTGCACACGGCGTTAGTTAGTTATTCTTTGCGTCTCCCTAGTCCCCATCCCCTTAATTCTTTACCGTCTGGAACGTCTGCGTAAGCGGTCAATCATTACCGCCAAAATAATTACTAGTCCTTTGACGACTAGTTGCCAGAAGTAAGATAGGTTCAACAAGGTTAAACCGTTGTTGAGAATAGCAATGATTAATGCACCTAAAAGAGTGCCGCCAATGGTACCAATACCACCTGTAAAGCTGGTTCCACCAAGAATAACAGCTGCGATCGCATCTAATTCATAACCCTGACCTAATACGCCACTAGCACTATAGAGACGGCTAGCACTCATTATTCCGGCTAAACCTGCTAGTAATCCACTAATACCATAGACGAATAGCAAGACATGATTAACTTTAATTCCAGTTAATCTGGCTGCCCGCTCGTTACCACCGACGGCATATATCTGCACTCCTAAAACAGTTTGCCGCAACACAAACCAGCTAGCGATTACGGTCAGTAGCGCAATGATTACTAGGCACGGCAGAGGACCGACATAACTATTACCCACCCAAGCAAAATTGATGTCTCGGTTAATCAGCGTTGTCCCCTTGGCAACCAAAAAGGCTACACCCCGTAAGGCAGTCAGTGAACCTAACGTGACAATAAAAGGTGGCACATCTAAAAAGGTGATGAGAGCGCCGTTGAGTAAGCCCAAAAACAATCCTGCAAGCAAGGCAGCAGGCACAGCCGCCCAACTTAAAGCCGGTAGTAGCGATACCAGCAGGGCAACTACGGCAGAAACAGCTAAGATTGACCCAACTGAAAGGTCAATACCTCCGGTGAGAATCACAAAGGTCATTCCGGTCGCCAGTACAATATTGATTGATGCCTGACGCAAGATATTAACGATGTTACCGCCGGTGAGGAAGTTGGGAGAAAGGAATGCAAATAAGATGCAGATAATTACTAAGATTGGCAGAATACCCGCAACTTCCAGCAAAGTGCTAATTGATTTCCGGTTGCGGGATACGGGATTGTTGGCTAATTTATTGGCAGGCGGTCTGACTGTTTGACTCATGATGCTAATACCTCCGATGCTCCAGTTGCATAGTGCATAATTTTTTCTTGGGTAATTTCTTTACCAAGACTGCCATCCAGTTCGCCTACCAGCTGTCCTTCTCGCATCACTAAGACGCGATCGCTCATGCCGACAATCTCCGATAGTTCGCTGGAAACCATTAAAATAGCAACACCTTGCGCTGCCAATTCGCTCATAATTCGGTAAATTTCGCTTTTGGCACCGATATCTACGCCGCGTGTCGGCTCATCTAACATCAGGACTCTTGGCTTAATGGCTAACCAACGCGCTAACAGTAGCTTTTGCTGATTACCACCAGAAAGATCCAACGCTCTAATTTCCAAATTGGCCAGGCGGATATTAAAGTTTTCCACCGCATCTGTTGACAGCCGATTCACTGAACCCCAGTTAACAATTCCAACTTTGGCATCCTGCTTAAGTGTGTTGATGGCAATATTCTTCCGGGCGCTCATCTCCAGAAATAAACCTTGGTCTTTGCGGTCTTCCGGGACGTAGCCAATTCCCGCCGCAATGGCATCACTGGGCGTATTAATTTCCAGTTTTTTACCATTCAAAAATACTTCGCCACTGGCCTTACGGTCTGCACCAAAAATCAGCCGCGATAGTTCTGTGCGTCCTGCACCAACCAGCCCCGCTAAACCGACAATTTCTCCAGCATGAACTTTAAAACTAGTCGGCTCAATCTTCTTGCGGGCGTCGCTCATATTTCTGACTTCCAGCACGACTGGGCCAGGATTCATTTGCCGTTGATGTTCGTAAAAGTCTTGCATGGAGCGACCGACCATCATCTGCACCAATCGCTGTGGAGAAATTTCACTGCGGGTGAGACTACCAATATATTGACCATCGCGCAGCACACTAATCCGGTCAGCTAAGGCATAGATTTCTTCCATGCGATGGCTGATGTAAATAATCGCAATGCCATCATTCCGCAGTTTGCGAATTACCTCAAACAAATGCTCAGTTTCGCGGTCAGACAGGGCTGCTGTTGGCTCATCCATCACCAAAACGCGGCTTTTGTCCTTCAGCGCTCGTGCAATTTCCACTTGTTGCTGTTCTGCGATCGATAAGGTACCAACCACAGTCTGCGCTGTAAAATTGGCTCCAAGGCTTTCCAGCACTTCCTCTGCTTCCAGTTGCATCCCTTTGCGGTCTAAAAACTGACCTCGCCGCAACTCGCTACCCATAAACATATTTTCGGTAACGGTTAAATTAGGTGCAACATTCAGTTCTTGATAAATGAGATTAATCCCTGACTTACGTGCTGTCGCCGGATCGGTAATTTTCAGGGGTTGACCATTGATGCGAATTTCTCCTTCATCGGCAATGTAAGCCCCAGCCAGGATTTTCATCAATGTGCTTTTGCCTGCTCCGTTTTCACCCATGAGGGCGTGAACTTCTCCCGGATAAATCGTCAGATTAACATTTTGGAGCGCAGATACACCATGAAATCGTTTCGTAATCCCTTGCATTTCTAATACAGGGGTGGTGGTTGGTGCATCAGGAAATGAGGTTTCAATAGTTGTTGTCATACTTCGTTTTTAACGTTAGTTGATATGGACTGTCTGGAAAATTTCTGAGTCATAGAAATTGTGACTCAGACTTTCCGCTAATGCACATACATAGCGGTTTTCGATTGGGTGTAATAAAGTTTTAACCTCTCTCCAAACCGATCTTTTGTCAGGGAAAAGCAAGGAACTGGATATGAGGTGTTGTATTAATTTAAGTGAAAACCGCCGGACATTATAGGTATGTGCAAAAACTTTACAAACGCGTCAAAGGATTCAGATTAGGCATAATTTCCAATTGCAAATTCACAATTTTTATTATTTACCAGCCTTTTTCTGTGCTGACATTATCTTTTGTGATCAACTTAACTGGAATCAAAATGGTAGAACTACTTGGTTTTTTCCCATTTAAGATATCATTGCCAACTTGAACTGCTTTTTGGGCCATCCCTCGCGGATTTTGAGTAGCAGTCGCCGCATATAAACCATCTTTAGCAGCGATCGCAGTTATAGCTTCTGGCGCACCATCAACCCCGACAATAAAGAAATCTTTACGTTGTGCTTGGTTAGCTGCTAGTTCTGCGCCGACTCCACTCGGATCATTGATGGCAAAAACCGCATCAATTTTTGGAAAGGTTGTCAGCAAATCAGTCATAACTCTAAGTCCTCCATCCCGACTACCCTCTGCATTCTGGTTTTTAGAGAGTATTTTGATATCAGGATATTTAGACAATACATTCTCGCAGCCACTAACTCGCTGAATAACTGAGTCCACTGGCGGCCCGTTAACTATTACAACATTGCCTTTACCTTTCAGGCGATCGGCAATATATTTGCAACTAACTTCTCCAGCTTGAACATTATTAGTAGTAATGGTGGCGTCCACACCTCCTTCAGCACCTGTATCTACGGCAATGACAATTCTACCGGCTTGTTTCGCTTTTTCAATTGCTGGCTTAATGCCACTTTTATCAGCAGCATTGACGATAATGATGTCAGTATTGGCAGCAGTGAAATTTTCAATTTGATTAGCTTGTTGGTTGAGGTCATAGGCACTGGAAACTACGCTAACGTTGACATCCTTACCACCAATTTTCTTCGCTTCTGCCTCAGTTGCTTGTCCCATGAGGACGAAGAAGGGATTACTTAAATCACCAACAGTGAAGGCAACTGATCGTAATTTTGTATTCCCAGTGGCAGTTTTATTCTCTGCACTTATATTGGTAGCCGGCTTTGTATCAGTGTTAGTAGCAGTGTTGCGATCGGGAGGAGTATTTGTACAGCCAACAAGACTACCACTGATGATACCTAATATGCTAGCTGCAATTACACGAACCGTAACACCAGGGGTAAACGCAATCCTTTTCATATTCATATATCTCCTAGAAGTCATTCTTCCTTACACCAAATTTGCAACCGATCTATTAAAAAAACAGGGTAAAGTATTCTAACCCTCGTGTATCAAGCCTTTTTTTGTGTGTCCTAATTACGAATTACGAATTAGTATTACCAGCCTTTGTAACTGCTGAGGTTCTCTCTAGTAACCAACTTGACTGGAATCAGAATGTTAGGTGACTCAGGTTTTTTGCCCTGAATGATATCATTGCCAATCTGAACCGCTTTTTGAGCCATCTCTGCGGGATTTTGAGCAGCAGTTGCAGCAAATACACCATCTTTATCTTCCATTGCTTTGGTTGCATCTGGTGATCCGTCAACCCCAACAATAAAAAATTCTTTACGTCTGGCTTGTCTGGCAGCTAAATCTGCACCAACACCGCTTTGATCGTTAGTGGCAAAAACGGCGTCTATTTTGGGAAAGGTTGTGAGCAAATCGCTCATCACTCTCAGTCCTCCATCCCTAGTCCCTTCGGCGTTTTGGTCTTTAGAGATCAGTTTGATATTCGGATATTTAGACAATGACTCAAGGCAGCCACTCACTCGCTGATTGATTGAGTCCATCGGGGCACCGTTAAGGATGACTACACTACCTTGACCTTTGATGCGATCGGCAATATATTGGCAACCAATCTCTCCAGCTTGGGTATTGTTGGAGCTAATCATCGCATCCACATCTGCGTCAACGGCTGAATCTACCGCAATGACAATTTTACCTGCAAGCCTTGCTTGGTCAATAACTGGTTTAACTCCTTTTTTGTCAACAGCGCTGAGGATAATTAGATCAGTATTTGCAGCCGTGAAATTTTCGATTTGGTTGGTTTGTTGGTTCAGATCAAAGGCACTGGAAACCGCATTAACTCTGATATTACCTCCGATTTTATTGGCTTCTGTCTCAGCCCCCTTCTGCACTGCATTATAGAAAGGGTTGCCTAAGTCACCAAGAGCAACGCCGATTGTTTGCAATTTTCTATTTGGAGCATTTACCTGACTCTCTAAACTAGTGTTGGTAACAGTATTAGTAGCAATATTGTCAGTTCGAGAGCTATTTGTACAACCAACAACAGCGAAACCTAATATGCCAACGATGAGCAAAATTCTCTTCATATTCATCTATTTCTAACAAGGGATTTAAATTCAAAAAAGGTCAGTAGAAGATAAATTTGCCAAGTTATCACAATATAAGCTAGTTCTGAAAACTTCAGACATAACCTAGCATTACTGCTGGTTTTGGCAATTTAAACTCCTCTCAAAGGTCTTCTAATGTTACCTGATTTGAGTTAGCGCTATTAATTGCCCTAAATTTAGATGTTTTGTTTGTTAAAGCAAAACTATGAGCATTACGCTACATCAAAAAATCACATTTTATTTGTGAAACTACATTTGGAAGTTCGAGGGCTAAAAATAGCGTTTAACTAAAATTGTTATAACCTGATGTTATCAAAGTTGCGAATTGGTATTTGGTTTTACAGTAATTTTAGTTTAACCTGCATTATTCCAAATATGAGTGCCGTTTATCGAACTTTACAAAGTAAAGAAAACTGCTTCATCTTTATCTTTATATAGTTTAAAATTTTTGTTTGTCCTGGAGCATTTGCGAAAATTAAGTATTTTTCAGCTTAAGTAGAGTTTAAAAAACTTAACATATTTCACTTAACTAGAATTGAGAAAAGTTAATACTGTATAAGGGAAATGGTTGTTTTTAAATCTATCTTTTAGGGGTAGAAATATATAGTCGATTACCATTTTCATAAATCCTGTTGCCTTATTTTCAAAGTTTACTCAAATATACTTGTAAAGTGCGCTTATTTGCTAGATTAAGTTGCCAGAGCTAGTCTTGCTATATCTGGGCCAGAATAATTCTTTAGATAGAGAGAGAAGGAAAAAAAGTTATTTTCATCTCATTAGCGCCGTTGTCAAGATGTGAAAGAACCGACGCGATGATAAGTTCGTGCCTGTTCAGTCGTTCTGGAAATTAAAGAAAAGTCAAGTCAGTAGCTATTAACCTCAAAACATCTGCACAGATGTTTTATACTTTTATAAGTGGCAATGTGCTATTGTTTACTGGAAAACATTCCACTCAGTTTAGGCTTGCTGAAGAATTGTTATTCATCATTAGGTAAAATAATCGGAATCTCCACAATCCCAATCAGTTCTAATATCTGTAGAGTATTTTTTAAATTCTTTGCCTTTGCTAGTAGGGGAGATTTAGAATCTTAAGGTTCTGGGTAAATATTTAGCCACTAAATCTTCATAGTAAGGCTTTAATTTTTGCCAATCTGGAGGATTAGGGTTCTTTGAATACAAATCGTAGGGATTGAATAACTTCACCCATTTAAACATTTCTTTATCGTGTTTATCCATCAAATGTTCGTAAGCATTTTCGCGATGTTGGGGATAAAATGAGTGATAGCGAAGCATATACAATGCAGGTTCGGGCAAATAGTTTTTCATCATCTGATAAAAATACTCATCATGCCCCCATGACATATGTACATTACTCAATCCACACTTCGGCTGATAAATACCATATTTAGTGTTGTAATCGAGGTTATTATAATCAGGATTTTCTTTGAAGAATTCTGAGAAAACAATTTTATCAGAGAAGGCACAACCTACAGGATAAGTATCGCCTACAGTAGCCCATTGAGGTTCACCAAACAGACAAAGCACCTTCCCCATATCGTGAAAGAAACCGGTAAGTACCATCCAGTCAGGATGACCATCGGCGCGAATAGCTTCTGATGTTTGTAATAGGTGCTGTAACTGATCCATGTCTGTATCAGGATCGGAATCATCAACCAATTGATTCAAAAATTCGACTCCATCCAAAACAGACATTTCTTTCTTATCAAACTTCAAAAATTCTTTTTCTTTTTGGAGTACAAAATCATATGTTTGATTAATATGATTTAACCGATAAAACTCTTTCACCGTATCTCTAATAGTCGTTTCGTAATTCCTATACTCTTCGGTGGTTTTACCTTCTTTAACTATGCTATCCGGATCGGGATAGCGATTAAGTAAGTCTTCTTCCCATTCTTCTAGCGAATGCAAGGGATTGTTTTGAGCTTGAGCAATGACATTATTTAGAGTTTGAGACATATTTTCCTACTTGTTGATTTGTCAAATAATACTTTCACACTCCATCTTATGCACAGGTGTGCAAAACCTGTATTAGACTTGTTTTTAATTTTTGCACACGTGTGCAAAAATATGTGTTAAGTTTCTTTTCGTCTTTGCATCCCTGTGCATAATTGATTTCATCAAGTGTTTTGTCCAATCTGGTTGGATCAGAAGAAATTAGGAATTAGGCAACACATTGACAAAGTAGACAAAATGTGCATTGGAGTTAAGACAAAGCATTTATGCGATCGCTAATTCTCAGAGATTTTGATGCCTTCTCGGTAGCGACGACTTTATACACACGTGTGCATAAAGTGCTATTTGTAAGTTTATCTTTTGTTTTACACACATATGCAAAATCTATGTTAATTTTTTTATCAGCTTCACTCAGACGAGTGTCAATTTGTCAATTGGATGGCAGGAGAATGCTTGACAATATTAGCCAACTCTTGTAATTGGTTTATCGCTTCTGCACCCTCAAACTTCATTAATTCGCGATCGTCCCACAATTCCATCCAAGTAATCCCGTAATCAGACACTAAAAATCGAATCAGGTGCTTTTGTTTCAGGCTAACCATAAATGAAGCACTCTTCATTTGGTCGCCGCATGTATAACAAGACGCAGTATAGCCACGCCGCTCAAGTATAATTGTCAGGGCTTGCAGGTTCATTACCAAGTCTTGGACGAATTCCTGATGTTGTTGCGCTAATCTTAGAAACACTAGTTTACTCCCACCACTCCAGTTATGTGGTTGCTTTGATATTTCTTTAGACTGACATCTGATGTAATTTAGTTGCCAAAAGTTCGTGTTTTTTTAGAGACGTGATTAATCTTAATCTTACGGTTGTCATCAATAAGCTAGATTCCCAAAGCCGTTCTAATATTTTGGACAATTATCTGCGGTGGTTGTGCAACATCCATAGATATGGTATTTTCTAATGGCTCTTCAAGAGTATAAAACTGGCTGTTGAGAAGTTTTTCGCTCATGTAATGATTGCTACGCTCTTGCAACCGCTTTTGAATCAACTCATAAGACCCTTTGAGGTAAACTAGCTTGATGCGTTCGCTATCCAATACCAGAAATTGCCGATAGCTATCTTTTAAAGCCGAACACGCCAGCACCACATTTTGATTTTCTTGCAGCCAATGTTTAATAGCTGTTAGCAAATCTTGTAACCAAGGCATCCTGTCAGCTTCACTCAGAGGGATACCGCGCCGCATTTTCTCAACATTCTCTGGCGAGTGGAAAGTATCAGCGTCGCTAAACTCCCATTCTAACGAGTCTGCTAGCAGTTTTCCTATGGTGGTTTTGCCAGAACCGGATACACCCATTACGAGAATAATCATTGACTGCTTAATCATATTTTTATTAAGAAAAGTTAAGTTATTGAAACGGAGGCAGAATTCAAGACTCCTGACTCCTTTCGATGAAAATGTGAGTTGTATTAAATCTCTTGACAAATAACGATTATTTTCTATAATACATATTATTGCACACGTGTGCAATGCTTTAAAAGCATAAGATAAAAAATGAATAAACGAAGAATTTCAATAGAAGATATTGCTCGCAAAGCAGGCGTTTCTCATTCCACAGTTTCACGCGCGTTGCGAGATAACGCTCTAATTAGCCCGAAAGTGCGAGAAGAAATTAAGCGACTGGCGCAGGAGATGAGTTATGTGCCGAATGCTATAGCTCAGAGCTTGCAAAATAAACGTACTAATACCATTGGTGTAGTAGTAACTTCCATCGCAGATCCCTTTTTCGCTGAGGTAGTAGAGGGAATCGAGAAGATAGCAAGACCAGCAGGCTTGAGTGTTTTGTTAAGTGCTTCCCACCGAAATTTTGAGCAGGAAATAGCAGCTATTGATACTTTTCATCGCCGGAGAGTAGATGGGATTTTAGTAGCCGACTCACGCATTAGTAAACAGCATACCAAACAACTAACGCAAATTGCTGTGCCCACAGTTCTGATTAATAGCCAGACCGAAGATCAATCCGAAATATTTCATTCAGTGGCAATAGACGATTGCTTAGGTGCTAAATTAGCCGTAGAGCATCTAATAAGTCTGGGACACACCGCTATTGGTTATCTGGGTGTAGGCGATCGCAGCAGGTCGAATCAGCAGCGCCTAGAAGGATATCGAATGGCTCTTGCTGAAGCTGGTATACCACAAAATACTGATTGGGTTTCAATTAGTGATGAATATGATACCAGAATAAGCGATGTTGTCACTGGACAAAATATGCTTTTTAAACTATTGGCTGCTGAAGTAACAGGCATCTTTTGTTATAACGACATGGTGGCGGTTGGCGCTCTGTTAGCCTGCCAAGAACTAGGTATTTTAGTACCGCGAAATTTAAGTCTTGTGGGATTTGATGGTATCGCTCTGGGCCGTTACGTTACGCCGGCACTCACGACAGTCAGCCAGCCAATGTTGGAAATTGGTGGCATAGCCATGCAAATGTTACTCGATTTATTAGAAGAAAAAACTGTGGAAAACCGCGTTTTATCTCCTTTTCTATTACAGCGTGGTAGTAGCAAAGTATTAAGTAAGTAATCTTAAAGCGTGTCTATCTTGAAAGTTGTAGTTTTTTTTGTAATCAGAGTAAAGCTCATCTTCAAGCCGCAACCGAAATATCCTCTGATTAAAAACTCCAGGTTTCAAAATGGACGGGATTTATCTGCGTCCAGGCGTGAGGCAAATTCATATTTTCACTCAGCAATACTAAAGATTTTAACCAAACAAAAATTATGTTAACCAAAAAACCGACTTTATCTCCCGATCGCTGCTTTTCTCCAGAACCAATTCAAAGACGACTAGCCCATCAATTTTTTGACAGTGTATCTGCGCTACCTCTGGTCTGCCCACACGGCCACGTAGATCCAGCCTTATTAGCTAATCCAGCAGCCCGTTTTGGTTCACCGACCGAATTACTGATTATCCCTGACCACTACCTTTTGCGGATGCTCTATAGTCGGGGCGTACCTCTACAAGCTTTGGGCATACCTACCAGTGATGGTTCACCGCCAGAAACTGACCACCGCAAAATCTGGCAATTGTTCGCCGAACATTTTTATCTATTCCAGGGTACTCCGTCCGGGTTGTGGCTGAAAGACGAACTCACTAACGTCTTTGGCGTAGATGAACCTTTAAATTCTCGCAATGCCGGACATATCTATGATTACCTGGAAGGTCTGTTAGCTTTGCCTGAGTTTTCCCCTCGTGCTTTATTCAAACGCTTTAACATCGAAGTGCTTTGTACTACCGATGCAGTCAGTGATAGCCTAGAGAATCAGCGATCGCTCCACAAAGAAGGTTTTACTCAAATCAGACCAACTTTTCGACCAGATGCAGTAGTTAACTTGGATGCTCCTGGTTGGCGCGAAAATCTTACCAAATTGGAAAGCATTGTCGGCAGAGAAATTAGCACTTACGCCACTTTTGTGCAAGCTTTAGAAGAACGTCGAGCTTTCTTTAAAAAAATGGGCGCGACAGCTACCGATCAAGGTGCAGCTACACCTTATACCACACGCCTTTCCGACCAAGAAGCAGAAGCTATCTTTGCTAGAGCATTAACCGGCAAGCTGAATCCAGGGGATGTAGAACATTTTACCGGTCATATGTTCATGGAAATGGCGCGGATGAGTGTGGAAGATGGTTTGGTGATGCAAATGCATTGTGGTGTTATGCGTAACCATAACCCGACTTTATTTGAGAGATTTGGATCTGATAAAGGTGCTGATATTCCGCTAAAAATAGAATGGACTCAAAACCTGCGCCCGTTGTTATCAGCCTACGGTAATGATCAGCGCTTCCGCTTAATTATTTTTGGCATGGATGAAAGCACCCTAAGCCGAGAGATGGCTCCCTTAGCCGGTCATTATCCGACTATATTGATCGGGCCGCCTTGGTGGTTTCACGACAGCGTAAATGGTATGGAACGCTATTTCAATCAGGTAATGGAAACTGCCGGAATTTATAATACTGCTGGGTTTAATGATGATACCCGCGCTTTCGTTTCTATTCCGGCTCGTCACAATGTTTGGCGGCGAGTAGCTTGTAATTGGTTAGCCGGATTGGTAACACGGGGATTAGTTGAAGAAGAAGAAGGCTACGACATGGCCCGCGCTTTAGCTTACGACCTCGCTAAAGTTGCTTACAAACTAAACTAATACCAATTCTCCCAAATCAAACTATTAGCACTAGCCCTTTCAAGGTCACTCATAAAATCTCTTTTTCCTCCCTGCATCTGGAGCGCAACATTTCATTAATTCGTAGCGAATTATCTGCGTACCTTTGCGTTTAAATATTGACTTTTATTAATTACAAATTGCAATAACCAGGGAAATCATCGATGTCAGACTGGATTTTAAATAAACTTTTTAGCCTCAAAGAGCAGGTAGTAGTAGTCACAGGAGGTTCTGGTGTGCTTGGTGGGGCTATGGCAAAGGGTTTGGCCCTTGCTGGAGCGCGAGTAGCCGTTCTGGGTCGTAATGAAGCACGGGCGGGTGCGGTAGTAGCTGAAATTACCGCTAACGGTGGAGAAAGCATAGCTGTGCTGGCAGATGTTAGCGATCGCTCCCAATTAGAAATAGCCAAGGGTACAATTATACAGCATTGGGGTCAAATAGACATTTTGGTAAACATGGCTGGCGGTAATATTCCGGCTGCCACAATTACCCCTGATGCAACTATTTTTGATCTGCCACACGCAGCTTTTGAGGAAGTAGTTAGCCTAAACTTAGTCGGTACTCTACTGCCCAGCCAAGTTTTTGGTCAAGCGATGGTCGAAAAAAATCAGCCCCACGGTTGTATTGTGAATATTTCTTCTATGTCTGCTATTCGGGTGATTAGCCGCGTGGTTGGCTACTCAGCCGCGAAAGCGGGGATAGATAACTTTACTCGCTGGTTAGCCGTAGAACTCGCCCAAAAGTATGGAGATGGAATGCGAGTAAATGCGATCGCGCCAGGTTTCTTTATTGGGGAACAAAATCGAGATTTACTCCTAAATCCAGATGGAAGCTTGACTATACGCGGGCAAAAAATTATCGAGCATACCCCCGCTGGACGTTTCGGAAAACCGGATGAATTACTCAGCACTTTGATCTGGTTATGCAGTTCTGGTTCTAGTTTTGTCAACGGGGTAGTGGTGCCGGTAGACGGTGGGTTTAGTATCTACAGTGGAGTTTAATAATAATGTATTCACTGGCTGTAACTAACGGGACACTTTCAGATCAGCAGGTTTCCGAACTGGTTCATGAAGCTTTAGCAGACCCTAAGTTGGATGGACAGCGCATCTTGGTCTTAATTCCAGATGGTACCCGCACTGCTCCCATACCTCAAATGTTTCGATTGCTTCATCAGGAGTTGGGTAAAAGGGTTGCGGCTCTAGATTTTTTAATTGCTCTGGGTACACATAATCCCATGAGTAAAGAACAAATCAATCATTTGGTGGGAGTTACACCAGAGGAGCGAGAGACAACTTTTCAAAAAGTTCGCATCTTTAACCACCTTTGGAATATATCAGATACTTTCATTTCTTGTGGCGTAATTTCCGCAGATGAGATAGCAGAGATTAGCGGTGGAATGCTGCATCAGGTAGTTGATGTGCGTGTTAATAAGCTTGTAACAGAGTACGATCTAATAATTATTTGCGGCCCGGTCTTTCCCCACGAAGTTGTCGGTTTCTCTGGTGGAAATAAATACTTTTTTCCCGGTATTGGTGGTCAGGAAGTAATTGATCTATCACACTGGTTAGGTGCTTTAATTACCTGTTACGAAATTATTGGTACACCCGGAATAACACCAGTTCGGCGCTTGATTAACCGAGCCGCTAACCTGATTTCTACCCCGAAGCTTTGCCTAGCGATGGTGGTTGCACCAAAAACGAATCAGCTAGCTGGACTATATATAGATAAACCAGAGTCAGCTTGGGAATATGCTGCAAAATTATCGGCCAAACTGCATATTAAATATGTAGATCAGCCATTTAAACAAGTGCTTTCAGTAATGCCTCAAATGTATGACGACATTTGGACAGCAGCTAAAGGAATGTACAAGTTAGAGCCAGTAGTGGCCGACGGAGGTGAAGTAATTATATATGCTCCTCACATTACCGAGTTTAGCTATACACACGGCGAAATTCTAGCCCAAATTGGCTATCATGTCCGGGATTACTTCCTCAAACAGTGGGATAAATTCCAAGCGCATCCCGGTGGAGTGCTAGCTCATAGTACTCACTTAAAAGGTATGGGTACTTTTGATCCTATAAAAGGGGAACAAGCGCGGATTCGCGTCACTTTAGCTACTGGTATTTCTGCTGAACGCTGTGCTGCTCATAACTTGAACTATCGTGACCCGGCTACCATTCGACCCACTGAATGGGTTAACCGTGAGGATGAAGGTATCTTGCTTGTGCCAAAGGCTGGCGAGATACTATACCGTTTGACACTCCCCGCGCATTTATGCACCGGGATTCTTGAATTTAAAACATAACTTGCTCCGCAACGTCAACACTTAAGTAAGTCGGCGCTAATATTTCAAGCTATGTTAAGAAATTTAAATGTAGGGTGTGTTGTCGCGCAGCGCAAGGCACCGTCAACGATTCAAGATGCGTTAGCCTACGGCGTAACACAACTCCTGCGGGGAGACGCTGCGCGAACAACGCGGGAAACCCGCGCAACGCTGTGCATTGGTGTCAACTTAAGCGCAAACCCCTTTAAAACCTCGTTTCCAGCCAGAGACTGGAAATGCTCTTCAATTGCGGCTCTGCCGCTAGTCTTGAGGCTCCGCCTTATAGAACCCATTTGACATCTTTTGCTGGGGTGCTTGGCTTTGAAGTAAGCCGTTACTTTGCGATCAATGATAGAGCCTGCTTAACAAGACTGTTTTTTGCAATAACAGGGATAAAACCAGCTAGCTGCAAGGCTTTTAGTTTCAGGAATAGATCTCAAATGGGTTCTATATAGGCATTCCCAGTCGGAGACTGGGAACGAGGGAATCTATCAAAGCTTTGTCTAGACTGGTTTTTACGTTAAGTTGACACCAATGAACGCAGTGGCTCCCCTACTTCAAATTTATATTTCTTCATATACATTGAACTTTTCTCGCCCACTTACTTAGCTCGGACTTTCGGTGGCTCCGACTCCGTTCAGTTTCAATCGAAATCTTTTCCCATCATATGAGACGTGCTTAAATTCACGTCTCTTTCTTGTTTAGAATGTTTTTAGATAACTATTAGCTGCTCAGTTTGAAGAGTTTGTCTCATCACCACAAACACCAGATCAATATAGAGTTTTAGGTGTGACATTAATTCTTCTTTCTTTGGCTAGTGTCCATACTTAAGAGTTATACACTGTTTGCCTAAATAATTATCAAGTTCATGAATAAAAGAAAACTATGGTTATTAACGATGCTGCTTGCATCAATGATATTGATTAGTATCATCACAGCTTATAGCCATTCTCTAAAAGCAGCCTCATCTATTGGCAAAGACACCCTGACGATGATTACTTCCCCAGATTATCCACCTTATGAGTTTTATGATACTAACAAGGGTGAGAGGCAAATTGTTGGCTTTGATGTAGATATTGCCAAGACTCTTGCTCAAGAACTAGGATTTAAACTCAAGGTAATAGAATCCGATTTTAATGGATTAATTCCTGCACTGCAAGCGAAGCGGGCTGACTTTGTTATGGCTGGGATGACTCCCACACCAGAACGTCAGAAAAATGTTGATTTTTCAATTATTTATTACCAAGCAAAAGATACGATTGTCGCTCTCAAAAATAGCAATCTCAAACAGACTCAAGACCTAGCTCTTAAAAAAGTCGGGGTACAGCTGGGGACTATCCAAGAGCAAAATGCTAAAAAAATTGCCCAAAAAGTTACAGGGATTCAGCTAAAACAACTCAATAGAGTACCAGAAATAATTCAGGAACTCAAATCGGGGCGAATTGATGCAGCAATTGTCGAGGACACCGTTGCTAGAGGATTCGCCCAAGCCAACACAGATTTAGAGTTTAACATTATTTCCTCAGACGAGGTTAGTGGCTCGGCGATCGCTTTTCCTAAAGGTTCGGGTTTAGTAGAACCTTTTAATAAAGTCCTGCAACAAATGAAGGACAAAAAAGAAATAGAAAAATTAGTCACCAAGTGGTTTTCGCAAACTACCTCAACCGCTACTGTATCTAAATCTCCTACTAAAGGCGGGCTGAATCTAGACTTTACTAGAATTATCCCAGACATTCCCTTTATCCTCAAAGGCATCCCTTTGACATTGTTGTTTACGCTATTGTCAGTATTTCTAGGGTTAATTTGGGGTACAGTTCTTTCTTTGTGCAAAATCACTGCTATCAAGCCCTTCACCTGGCTTGCCAACGCCTACACCTCTGTATTTCGAGGTACGCCCCTGCTGTTACAGTTGGCTTTGGTTTACTATGCGACACCCCAGCTGACAGGTTATGATATCTCGGCTTTAGAAGCAGGGGTGCTAACTTTTACCCTCAACTCTGGGGCTTATATGTCAGAAACCATCCGGGGTGGAATTCAAGCAGTAGATAAAGGACAAACTGAGGCGGCGATGTCTATGGGTATTCCTTATCGCTTGATGATGTGGGACATAATTTTGCCCCAAGCATTGAAGAACATTCTACCTGCATTGGTGAATGAAACTATTGGACTGTTGAAAGACTCAGCTTTGGTATCAACAATTGGTGTAGTGGAAATATTACGCAGTGCCCAAATTGTTGGTGCAAATAAATATATCTACTTTGAACCTCTGCTGTTTGCGGGGTTAATCTACTATGTTTTAGTTATGGGTCTGACTAGGAGTGCATCCGTTTTAGAAAGGAAGTTAAGACAAAGTGAGTAAAGTCGTAATTCGGACAGAATTCTTGTGTAAATCCTTTGGCAAACTCGATGTACTAAAAGATATTTCTACGGAGATTCGCCAAGGGGAAGTCGTTGCTATTCTTGGGCCTTCTGGTTCGGGTAAATCTACCTTTCTGCGGTGCCTGAACTTGCTAGAACGCCCCACTAAAGGCAGAATCTATTTTCATGAGCAAGAAATCACTCATCCCAAGGTAAACGTTGCCAAGGTTCGTCAACAGCTAGTGATGGTGTTTCAACACTTTAATCTATTTCCCCACATGACAGTATTGCAAAATGTCACCTATGCTCCGATCAAAGTGAAAGGAGTAGAGAGGCAGTTAGCCCAAAATAAAGCGATGGAGTTATTGACAAAGGTGGGCTTAGAGGAAAAAGCAGATGTCTTTCCATCCAAACTATCAGGAGGACAGAAACAAAGGGTAGCTATAGCCCGCACTTTGGCAATGGAACCAGAGATGATTTTATTTGATGAACCCACCTCTGCTTTAGACCCAGAAATGGTCAAAGATGTACTCCAAGTGATGCAAGATTTAGCTCAGACAGGGATAACAATGGCGATTGTTACCCATGAAATGGGATTTGCTAGAGTTGTAGCTAGTCGAATTATGTTTCTCGATCAAGGGACTTTAGCAGAAGATACCACTCCCAACAAGTTTTTTCAAAATCCTCAGTCCCAAAGGGCCAAGCAATTCTTAGAAAAAATGCTTTAGTTGACTTTTAATGCCAACGGGACTTAAACAAAAATTAAGCCCAAATGTAACCTAAACTAGCTTTCTCTTTTTTGAGCTTTATGAGTAAACACATCATCAAACTGTTGACACCATTTGTCAAAGCAAGGGGGCATGGCTGCGGGTGGTGAATAAGACTAAAAACCAAGTGCAATTACGACACTATACAGAACTAGGTATAAAAGCTTTGTATCCAAAAAGTTTTTCTACGTATATACCTGCTCTATCGGTATCAAACATATTATCGATTTCATTCACAAGGGATGTTTTTTAATCCATATTATCAAATCTCTTTAATATCAGTAATAAAGAATTTTTTGCGCTTCTGTATGATATAATTAAACGCTAATTATTATTAAAGAAGCAGCAACTAAATGCATGGTTTCTTTGGCCTTAGTTCCCTGAGCGGTCAGTACACTTACCATAGCTTTGATAGACTCGTGTGGATTATCAGCCAACGCACTCACTAAACCGGATTTGAATTTCTGGAAATAGCTCACACAGTTCTTTCAATTGCACGGCTGCGTAATAAGCTTTAGGTAGCATTTTTATCCTTCTACATGAAGCAAGACTTAAGCATTTGTACTTCTGTGCCAGTTAGAAAAGAAGTTTATTGTTCATTTGAGAACTTTATTGTTTGCGTACAAACCTACAC
Organism: Nostoc sp.; assembly: GCF_036917655.1. GTDB lineage: Bacteria > Cyanobacteriota > Cyanobacteriia > Cyanobacteriales > Nostocaceae > Nostoc. The sequence continues at coordinate 121,312 of NZ_JBALCY010000047.1, read as the reverse complement.
CTGAAACCAAGCAGTCAATGCTACTGCCAAAGCATCGGCAGCATCATCAGGCTTGGGAATTTCATCTAAATCCAACTCCCGCGCTACCGCCTCTTGCACATCTAACTTATCAGCATTGCCATAGCCTGTTAAAGCTTGCTTAATTTGAGCAGGAGTAAACTCTACATAGGGAAGACGACGCTGGCCCAACACCAAAATGAGTACGCCCCGCGCCTGTGCAACCAGGATTGTACTTGACATCCGATAGAAGAATAGTTTCTCGATCGCCACCAAATCTGGTTGAAATTCCTCCATTAGGGTGTGTAAATCATCAAACAAGGTACATAGGCGCTGTCCCATTTCTACACCTGCTGACGTTTTAATTACCCCGAAATCCAGCATATTTACTGTAGTCTCTTGCACCTTGTTGGGAATTTGTGTACAGGTAATTACCCCAAATCCTAAAATTGCCAGTCCTGGATCTAATCCTAAAATTCGTTTTTCCATTAAATTCACTTTTGCCAAGCCAGGCTATTGTTTAAGTGGGAATACTGGCAATCTTCACGACTTTCTCTTAGTCTAATGGGATAGACAAATATAATAGTTTCACGCCTGGTGTTTTAAACCAAGTGGTGTACATTTTCTGTTAATTATTGTTTGTAGCACTGCTCCAAATCAGGTATGTCAATTGGTTTTCTCAGACAAGCCCTCAACGCCCTGCAAAAGCAGTCGCGCTCTCGTACTTCCTATCGGGTTAATCAGTGGTTCAAATGGTTATCCCCTGGACTATCGGTAAAACGTTGGTTGTTAATCAGTGTTGGGGGTGTACTGCTGGCGAGTTTGGGGTTAGCTATTTGGATTAAGCTGACCCCAATTTTTTGGATGATCGAGTTGTTTAGGAATTTTCTGGGAGTAATCACCAACATTTTACCCAACTATATCAGTGGGCCTTTGGTGCTGCTTGGCGGCTTGCTGTTAGTGCTTTGGGGGCAAACTCGCACTGTAGGCTCAATTACTAAGGTACTAAGAGCAGAAGGCGGAGAGGAACTCATTGATGTCTTGCTGGCACATCATCGATTGTACCGAGGCCCGAAAATAGTGGTAATTGGTGGTGGTACGGGACTTTCTACGTTGTTGAGGGGACTGAAAACCTATAGCGCTAATATTACTGCTATTGTCACTGTCGCCGACGATGGTGGATCTTCTGGGCGGTTGCGTCAAGAATTTGGAGTGCTACCACCAGGGGATATTCGCAATTGTTTGGCTGCACTAGCAGATGAAGAAAAGTTATTGACAGAATTGTTTCAATATCGTTTTCGGGCTGGAGATGGGTTGACAGGTCACAGTTTTGGCAATTTGTTTTTAACGGCAATGAGTGATATTACTGGAGATTTAGAACAAGCAGTTGCAGCCAGTTCCAAAGTGCTAGCGGTACGGGGACAAGTACTACCAGCAACTCTCAGTGATGTTCGCCTCTGGGCAGAATTAGCCGATGGTCGCCGCATTGATGGGGAGTCTAGCATTCCCAAAGCTGGCGGTAAAATTGTTAAAATTGGCTGCACTCCAGCTAATCCCCCAGCAGTACCAGCAGCTATTAAGGCTCTTAAAGAAGCTGATTACATCATTATTGGCCCAGGTAGCCTTTATACAAGTCTGATTCCTAATTTATTAGTACCAGAAATTGCCGATGCGATCGCTCAAACAGATGCCCCCCGTATTTATATCTGCAATATAATGACTCAACCAGGAGAAACTGAAGGTTACACTGTTGCCGATCACATCAGAGCAATTGATGCTGCTTGTGGGCAAAGACGGCTATTTGATGCTGTGCTAATACACAAAAAATCCCCCTCGGAGCAATCACTCATCCGCTACGCCCAACAAAACTCCCATCCAGTTTTCCTGGATAGAGAAGCCGTAACTCAGCTAGGGCGAAGGATTGTTCCAGCTAATGTTTTGTATGAAGATGAAACAGGTTTTGTCCGTCACAACCCGCAGAAACTAGCACGAGTGTTATTGCGGTGGTACGGTAGAGGTCATCACGGAAGATGAAAATTTGTCATTTGTCCTTTGTTTAGACTAATGAGTAATGACAAATGACTAATGACTAATTATGAAAATTTTTCTTGCAGATCCAGAGGCGACGCTACGCTTAGGTATTACTCTTGGTGAATCCCTGACCCCTGGCAGTGTAATTTTACTAGAAGGTGATTTAGGCGCTGGTAAAACTACCCTAGTTCAAGGCATTGGCAAAGGTTTGGGAATTGCTGAACCCATTGTCAGTCCCACTTTCACGCTGATTAATGAGTATACGGAAGGACGCCTCTCCCTTTACCACCTGGATTTATATCGCTTAGAACCACAAGAAGTTGCAGCCTTGAATTTAGAAAGTTACTGGGAAGGTGTTGAAGTCATACCAGGAATTGTGGCAGTTGAATGGGCAGAACGATTGCCCTACAAGCCAGATAGTTATCTGAGTGTGAGTTTGACTTATGGGCATGGGGGCACTCGTCAAGTCGAACTCATACCATTCAATTGTGCCATTAGCAAAGTCATTGCCGCGATTTAAGCTCATCTCCCGACTGAAGTACGAGAGATTTCACTTTTTTGATCACAACACTAGAAAATTTCTGCAAATAGTCGAGGGAGAACTCCACACTCGTCCTATCTGCCACTACCACGCTCACCACTGTCAGTCACTAACATTGTTATCTCAACCAAAAATAAACGAAAGAATTGTTCAACAGCAGATATATTGCAATAGGGTTCAGTTAAAGCTAAAAACAGAGGTACAAATAGGTTGAGTTTTTTCCCTTCACCCCTTTAAAAAGGGAGTCAATCCAGACGCGGGAATCTTGTCCGAATAGTATTGAACCTACAGTGATTCTTAACTGAACGGTATTGATATATATTCCGGATTGGCATCTAGTAGCTTTATTGCTGTAATAAGCAGTTAAAAACTGATTTAGATGGTGTACGAATCAAGCAAATGTAAATAAACTGTTGTTGGATTAAATGAGAATTTTTACAGAACTTAGTCAGTTTGGTTGAACCAGATTAGTTTCCTACTATCATTCAAAGAAGCAATCGGGATTATTTAGCAGCGAAAGCTAGTCGAGAAAAATTAAACAACAATCAATTTATGTATAAGTTGTCTAACTTTACTTACACTTAGTATTCCCCAGTTAGGCTCACAATCTATACACAATCAGAAACTATTTTCTGATTGTGTAAAAGAAATTTAACTAATTTTATCTAGCAAATATTTCTTCTATTCACATCTGTAATTAGCACTGAACTCAAGGAAATATTAAATAAAAAATCTCGTATTTCTACGAGATTTTTTATCTTATATTAGTTGATATTAATATGCCTACGTGGTTGCACTAGTAGTCTATCAAGTTTAAATAGATGGCTAAACAAATTTGTAGTAAAGACTTTAGTCCTTATTTTCTCAGCACTAAAGTCCTTATTACAAACCCTCAAAACTAGCTTGACAAAGTATTAGTTATCTTTAATGAAAGAGGCGATCGCCTTTTTTATCGGATAACCGGAGTCGTCTCTGGTATAGTACGTAAGACCTTTATCAATGAATGCAGAGGTAGTATCTATTAACTGCTGAAGAATCTCCGAACTAGTGTTATCTATTTCTTCAGTAATTTTTTTTCCTGTAAATCGGTTTTTTCGCTCTTCTGGAGGTAATACAATGCGAGGATCTTTATAAGTCTCTTTTGGTTTGGGTTCAAATGTCTCATTTAAGTCAAACTGAAGACGTAAGTAACGTTTAGAATCGTATCCACCCATGATTTGTCGGCAAATCGTACTACCAATCTCAGATGTAGGTTCTATAAAGATATTAGTAAGATTTTGTACCCAGTCTAAACCTCTCCATTTGCTTATTTGCTCATATTGATATGGTTTACCAGTTTGACCTGTGCCAATAGAAAGAATAGAAATATCTTCCAATCGCAGATTATCAAGTTTATACTTTTGCTTGATTGTTGGAGAGACTGAAGACTGACTAATCCTCATAACTAGACTTAAAGCTGCAAGAGAGGGGTTATTAGCAGATACTCCTCCATCAATGTGTGGGAATTCCCAATCACCAAATTTTTGTTTATCTACAGGTTCTAATTTATATGGTGGGAAAAAAGTGGGAGCTGAGGCAGAAGCGGTACATATCTCCCATAAATAACAGTCATCGTACCATCTATCTCCTAGATCGGGATGACAATTTGTAAAAAAGGTTGTATTCCGATATAGCGTATCGTAAGCAAGAATCAAGATAATAGGTTTTTCAATATCCTTTATTCTTGTGGATTTATACGCATCTTTGAGGACGCTAATAATTCCATCATGAGAATATTTAGGTGCTGAGAATACATCAATAATTGGTTGAATGATGGACGGTAAATTTTTATAGCGCTCTTTTCTACTGGGCGGGAATATATCTTTACCTCTATCTCTATACAGTTTAATTAGTTCATCACTATCCTTTCCTACAGCAATTCCTCCTGCTAATATTGAACCGGTAGAAGTGCCAGCAATCAGGTCAAAGTATTCGTGTAAAAAGTTTCCTTTCCCCTGATTTCTAATTTCTTGTTCTACTTGTTGAAGTATTCGTGCTGCAATGACTCCACGAATACCGCCACCGTCTAAAGCCAAAATTTTGAAGGACATAGAAATTCTCCTTGATTATTTCTATAGTTATGTTTCCGGGGATATTTTCTGGGGACAAGCATTATGAGATGAATCGCAATACATTTCCATTAGCTTGTTTACTCTTATCCATCTGGAAGAATACCTAAGTTTTTTTAACGAACCGCCATCTCTACGAGAGGCTTCCGCCAACGCGCAGCGTCTCGTTAGAGAAGGACGCCAAGCAGGGAAAAGAAGAATAAATAGGTAATATTATTGCGGGAAGGGAGTAGTTATTGAAGATTTGACTTGAAACACTTACAAATAAATTCAGGGTTTAAAGTTGCAATTTCTGATACATCGACAAGTCAATACCCTTTGGTTAAAAGGGTAAAGGAGGAAAAACAAGGATTTTCGTCTTTTACCTTTAACCAAACTGCATTGGTCTAGTCTTGACTCTGGTAGATGAAAATCTTGCGAGTCAAAGTATGACTTTGATGTATAATCATTTGTCTACTACGTAAGCTTAAATAAATATTTGCTACATGAAAATTAAAGGTTGACCTCGCACTTGCGTATTTACCTGGCCTTTGTCATAAACTATCTCACCGCCGACAATAGTGGTTTTAGCCCAGCCGGTGAGGTTCCAGCCTTCAAAGGGACTCCAACGGCATTTGGTTAAAAGTTCCTCGCGCCGGACTGGACGGTATGTATTTAAATCTACAAGCACTAAATCGGCATCATAACCAGGTGCGATCGCTCCTTTATTAGGAATACCATAAGCCACAGCTACGTTTTTAGACATCCAGTTTACAACTTGAGCCACAGTACACTGTCCCTCCATCGCCGCAGTTAACATCAAGGCTAGGGAAGTTTCCACCCCAGGCATTCCCGAAGGACTATTGGGGTATTCTTGAGCTTTTTCTTCTAAGGTGTGGGGGGCGTGATCTGTAGCGATGAAATCAATCACGCCATCGCGCAAAGCTTGCCAGAGAACTTCGTTATCGTGGGGCGATCGCAAAGGTGGATTCATCTGTGCTAGAGTACCAATCTTCTCATAAGCACTGGTATTCAACAACAAATGCTGTGGCGTCACCTCTGCTGTTACCCAACTAGGTTTATCCTGACGCAGCAAATCTGCTTCTTCAGCCGTTGACATATGCAGGATATGCAGACGACGTTGATATTTTTGAGAAAGTTTTAATGCCAGTTGAGTTGCAAGCAAAGCCGCTTGATTATCTTGAATTTGCGAGTGAACGGCTGGATCGTGAATATTGGCAAATTCTTGGCGTCGTTGGTTAATTCTAGCTTGGTCTTCGGCATGAACGGCAATCAAGCGATCGCCTTTGGCAAATATCCCAGAGAGTGCTGTTTCGCCATCAACCAGCAACTGACCATGCATCGACCCCATGAAAATCTTAATTCCCGGTGTTGGCTTGGCCAAAAGCAAATCTGGTAAATTCTCTGCTGTTGCCCCAATAAAAAAGCCATAATTAACCAAACACTTATGTGAGGCCCGGTCTAGTTTATCGTCTAAAGCCTGCTGTGTCGTTGTTAGGGGGCGTGTGTTGGGCATTTCTAAAAAAGAAGTGACTCCGCCTTTAGCGCAAGCACAACTGGCGGTGAATAAATCTTCCTTGTGTTCTAGTCCAGGTTCCCGGAAATGTACCTGCGGATCAATAACCCCTGGCAACAAAGTTAAGCCTTCTGCGTCAATTTCAGTGACTAGTGCTGTTTGGGAGATTTCTGGCGCAACTTCGACTATTTGGCGATCGCGCGTCAACACATCCCCAATCATCAGTTCACCATTGGGTAAGATTATGCGAGCGCGGCGAATAAGTAAAATTTGTGGAGATGACATAGGGTTCAACAATTAAAAATGAGAGATTCAATCGTGGCAAGAGTTATGGCTATTTCCCGGACGTTTTCTTAAGCAAAGGCAGCTTATGTATTACAGAGAACTATGCTTTTAGGTTAAACTTAGTCGCGCTCTGAGTGAGCAATTTTGCCGCCTGTTAAAAAAAGTTTATTTTTAATTTATGAAGAACCCCATCAATCAATTTTGGATTTTAGATTTGGGATTTGGGATTGACCTTATCCTAGAAAGTATGCGGTTTGGGGATTTGAGATTGGTTTCGCCCACCAGAGGCGAGTCATGAACCAGAAGAAACACTCCCAATCCAAAATTTCAAATCCACAATCTAAAATTGGTAGTCAAGATGCGAACATGACTAGGAAATTAAAGTTTTCCCGTTAAGATTAACAGATAAAGTCTCACTAGGCTAGTTAATTACCTACATCTTTCCTTAGTTAAGTAATTTCATGCATAATCAAGTGTCTGATAACAACTCTAGTCAACAACCCGATAATTCCTGGATCGCAGAGCTAGGTAGAACAATTGTATTGAGCATTGTTCTAGCTCTGGGTATTCGTACCTTTGTAGCTGAAGCACGCTGGATTCCTTCGGGATCGATGGAACCGACTCTGCATGGTACGCCAAACCAGTGGGAGGCAGACAAAATCATTGTCGATAAGTTGAAATATAAATTTGCTGACCCGCAGAGGGGAGATATCGTAGTATTTTCACCTACGAAAGAATTACAAAAAGAACAATACCAGGATGCTTTTATTAAACGGGTAATTGGCTTACCTGGAGAACAAGTACAACTTAGAGATGGCAAGGTCTATGTTAACAACAAACCCCTACCAGAGGCTAATTATCTCAGTTCTGGGCAGACCACAGTAATTGATGTTTGTCAATCAGGGCCACAGCCACCTTTTTTGGCAAAACCCCAGACTATACCAGCCGACTCATACTTAGTACTAGGTGACAATCGTAACAATAGTTATGATGGCCGCTGTTGGGGTCTTGTCCCCCGCCAGAATATTATTGGACGGGCTGTAGTTCGCTTCTGGCCTCTAAATCATATTGGAGGAATAGATAAATCGCCACTATATCCATAAATTGACAATAAAGGTGGTTAAGTAACAAAAGAATTTTAGATTTTAGATTGGGGACTGCTAAATCACCAATCTTTAATCCAAAATCTCAAATCCAAAATTCCTATGATGCCTTATCTAGCCAAGATTTTTCTGTATCCAGTTAAATCACTGGATGGTATTGAAGTCGATAACGCTAGAGTTCTTGCTAGTAGCGCACTACAGCATGATCGCGAGTTTGCTATTTTTGACGAACAGGGTAGATTTGTCAATGGCAAGCGTCATGCTAAAATTCATTTACTAAGGGCGCAATTTGCACTCTTCAATAGAACTATATCGCTACAAATCCCAGGCGGCGACTCACAACAAATTTTTCATTTGGATGACGAACGGCAAGCGCTAGAAGCAACTTTGAGTGATTTTTTTGAGTTTGCTGTCACATTAAGCCAAAACTCTTTGATGGGCTTTCCTGACGATACACACTCACTTGGCCCAACGGTAATTAGTACGGCAACGTTGGCAGAAGTAGCTTCTTGGTTTCCCGGTTTAAGTGTAGATGAAATGCGCCGTCGGATGCGTGCCAACATCGAGATTAGTGGTGTACCAGCATTTTGGGAAGATCAGTTATTTAGTGAACAAGGTAATTTATTTTCCTTTCGAGTGGGAGATGTGGACTTTTTTGGGGTTAACCCATGTCAGCGTTGTATTGTCCCAACACGTGATTCTTACTTAGGAGAAGCTTACCCAAACTTTCAAAAAATCTTTGCAACCCAGCGACAAGCAACTCTACCAAATTGGGTTGCTTCATCACCTTTTAATCACTTTTACAGATTGAGTGTCAATACCCAATTACCCCCATCGTCAGCCGGAAAAATTTTACAAATCGGCGATGAGGTTGACATATTTCCACAACAAAATTAACATTTATTCAAAATAAAAAATACAAAGTAAATTTTTTGGAATTTTTTTTGTTTATACTTTGTATTTGCATGAAAGTTTTAAAATTGTTGTGGTTAAAGATAAGTTTTTGTACAAGTCCAGAGGTTTTGAGACCGGAAAATCAAGACATCAGCAATTAAAAATTAAATTTTAGGATTGAGTACTAATGGCGACCTGAATTTTAGAATGGCATACTGTAGCTTATCGGTTAAATTTCAGTTCATCTGAGAAAATGTGTTGAAATATTGCCAGATAAAACTGAGCAAATTCAGGTGCGATGTCTACGATGGTCACTGAGCTTTGTCGTACCCTTTGGGAAGCAAGCTACGCGTAGCGTCTCGTAGAGAAGTGCGGGCTATTCGGCGTCGCAAAGTTTGAAAATTAGGCGTTGGAGGAACTCAGTCACTGGTGTCATGGGAAATGATGCTTTTGGTGCGTCCACTTTGCGAACGCGGACGCCAACAGGCCTGCCTCCCGCTTTCAACTTCTCTGGGATAACATAGGGTTACTCCAATACACACACGATTATTATTGCCCTAACTGCTAGCGCCTTTGAGGAAGAACGCCAGAAAATTTTGTCTATTGGTTGCGATGATTTTATTCGCAAGCCATTCACACAGGAAGTATTATTGGAAAAACTGAGCCAACATCTGGGTGTAAAGTATACCAAACAAGTAGATACCATAAACACAGCAGTTGTCGATCAATCCACACAGATGTTTGTCAGTGTTGCCGAACTCCTAAGCCATTTATCACAAATGTCACCTGAGTGGCTCCAACAGATGCACTATGCCGCAGCCAGCTGTAGCGATTAACTGATTTTAGAGTTAATCAAGCAAATTCCATCAGATAATGGTCAAGTTTTTCAAGTTCTCCGGGATTTAGCAAATAACTACCAGTTTGAGAAAATCATGGAATTGACTAGAAGAAACATAGAATGAATTACGAGCATTTAGACCCCGATAAAAAAGATATTTTGATCATTGACGATATGGCGGACAACCTCCGGGTTTTATCCTCGATATTGACAAGAGAAGGGTATAACGTTCGTAAAGCTTTGAACTGGCAAATGGCACTGACAGCAACTCAAACAGTATTACCGGATTTGATTTTACTCGATATTATGATGCCAGAAGTAGATGGCTATGAAATTTGTCAGACCTTTAAAGCTTGGGAACTAACAGCCGATATTCCGGTAATTTTTATTAGCGCTTTAGATGATGTTTTTGACAAAGTTAAAGCCTTTAAGGTAGGTGGTGTAGACTACATCACCAAACCTTTTGAATTTCAAGAAGTTTTAGTGCGCGTCCAAAACCAACTGGCATTGAGGTCGGCGCGATTAGAAATATTGAAACTAAATGTCGAACTGGAAGATCGGGTAAAACAGCGGACTGGGGAGCTAGAAAAAGCTCTACAAAAACTCCAAAAAGAAATCACTTCCCGCCAGAAATTGCAAAGTCAACTGCTAGACATAGCGCTGCATGATTCACTGACTGGATTACCAAACCGAGTTTTATTTATTAGGCAATTAGAAAATGCTCTAAATCGGGCGAAGCAAGAATCTAGTTATCAGTATGCGGTACTTTTTTTAGACTGCGATCGCTTCAAAGTTGTCAATGATTCTCTTGGTCATGTGGTGGGAGATGAATTGCTCATAGCCATCGCTTGCCGCCTGCAAGCATGTCTGATGCCTATTCATACTTTAGCACGATTAGGCGGGGACGAATTTGGAATTCTCCTAGAAAATATCACAGATATCAACATAGCAATCCAAGTTGCCGAACGGATTCTGCAACAGCTATCACTTGCTTTTAAACTGTCAAGATATGAAGTATTTATGAATGCCAGTATTGGTATTAGTTGGGGGAATAAAGATTATGATCGCCCCGAGTATTTGCTGCGGGATGCTGATACGGCAATGTATCGAGCTAAGGCTCAAGGAAAAGCCAACTATCACGTTTTTAATCCAGGGATGCATCAGGAAGCTATTCAGCTTTTAGAGTTAGAAAATGACCTGCGAAGGGCTGTTGAAAGGCAAGAATTCCTCGTTTATTATCAGCCAATTGTTTCCCTACCTACAGGCAGAATTTCTGGATTTGAAGCCTTGGTGCGCTGGCAACATCCGATTCACGGTCTGGTTTCTCCTACAGAATTTATTCCTGTGGCAGAAGAAACAGGTTTGATTAATGCCATCAATACTTGGGTATTAGAGTCAGCTTGTCATCAACTAAGCATCTGGCAACATCATCCAGTGACACCCGAACCTCTAACTATTAGTGTCAATTTGAGTGCAAGGTTATTTTCACAACCCAATTTTGTAGAACAAATTGACCGAATAATTTATGAAAATAAAATAAATCCTGCATACTTAGAATTAGAAATTACAGAAAGTGTAATTATGGAAAATACTAATGCGATTAAAATAATTCTGCAAAAATTAAAGCAGCGAAAAATCAAGTTGATTATGGATGACTTTGGTACAGGGTATTCATCTTTGAGTTATCTGCACATCTTTCCTTTGAATGCACTCAAAATCGATAAATCTTTCGTAAAACGGATGCTGGAAAACAAAGAGAATATGGGGTTAGTACCAGCAATGATTGGCATTGCCAACTCAATGGGGATGAGTGCGATCGCTGAAGGTGTCGAAACACAAGAACAGTTAGCTCAATTGAGAAGTTTAAACTGTAATTTTGCTCAAGGATATCTGTTTTCTAAACCCATAGAACAACAATTGGTTCTTAAGTTGCTTGCCGCAGCCCCTCAATGGTAGCTATCAAATAGCATCTGGGAAAAATTTCATTGTTGACGCTCGGCTAGATAATCTGCATGTGCTATCTACTATACTGCTGTCAGCAGGCTATCACGTTCGCAAACCTCATAACTGGCTGATAGCTTTGAGCGTCTGTAAAACTCTCCAGCCACCGTGGGAGTTAAACTATAAATATAAGTATTTTGGTAAAATCGATCAACAAATTTCAGGGTGATTTCAAAGAAGCATTTACTATCCTCAATAATTATCCGCCTAGCTTTTGATAATAATGCATTTTAATCAAACTAACTATCATAAAAGAAATATTTTGGTAGTCGATGATACCCCAGATAATTTGCGGCTTTTATCGGCGATGTTGACTGCACAGGGTTTTGAAGTTCGCAAAGCCTTAAACGGTAAAATGGCACTGACTGCGTGTCAAATGGTTTTGCCTGATGTGATTTTGCTGGATATCAATATGCCAGATATGGATGGCTATCAAGTTTGTCAACAACTGAAAGCTGACGATAAAACTTGTGAAGTCCCAGTAATTTTTATTAGCGCCCTGGATGATGTTGTAGATAAGGTAAAAGCCTTTGATGTTGGCGGTGTAGATTATATTGCAAAACCTTTTCATGGGGCAGAGGTTGTGTTGCGAATTGAAAATCAGATTAATTTACGTTTGCTCCAAGTTAAACTGCAAGAAAAAAACTTTTTGCTCCAGCAGGCTCTTGACAACTTGAAAGCCTCTCAAGTTAAACAGATTCAGAACGAAAAGATGGTGGCGCTGGGGCAGTTAGTAGCTGGGCTTGCTCATGAGATTAATAACCCCATCAGTTTTATTTATGGCAATCTCCAATATGCTGGTCAATATGTGCAAGACCTAGTGAATATGATTGAGGTCTATCAACAGGAATATCCCAAACCCACACCAAAAATTCAGCAAATAGCCAAAAATATAGACCTGAATTTTATGATTAAGGATCTGCAAAACCTTATAGGTGCAATGTATAGAGGATCTGATCGGATTCGGGAAATTGTCCGGGCGTTACAACACTTTTCTCGGCATGATGAAGCAGAGATGAAGCGGGTAAATATCCATGAAGACATCGAAAACACTTTGGTAATGTTACAACATCGACTCAGGGAAGCAGCAGACCGTCCCGCAATTGTTGTAGTGAAAGATTATGGTAACTTGCCCCTAATCACTTGTTATGCGAGTGAACTAAACCAAGTATTTATGCATCTGTTGAATAATGCTATTGATGCAATAGAAGAGGGAGTGGGAAATCAATCTCCTACTCCCCAAATTTGGATTCACACAGAGGTGATAGACTTGAATATGGTCAAAATTGCGATCGCTGATAATGGCCGTGGTATTGAAGAGTCGGTGCGATCGCGTTTATTTGACCCATTTTTTACGACAAAACCTGTGGGCAAAGGTAGTGGGCTAGGATTATCCATTAGTTATCAGATTATCGTGCAAAAACACCGAGGACAGATTACCTGTACCTCATCTGTTGGCAAAGGAGCAGAGTTTGCGATCGAAATTCCCATAGAGCAACCTAAGCGTTAGATGAGAACATCTCGTTTTCATCCTCCGCATTGGGGTTAGTGACTTTCTTTGTGGAAATTTAGCCAACAGCGAACTCGGTAAATTGTCGTTTGAAGGGGGAATGAAAAGCCAATACAATATCTTGTTTCGGTATACCTCGATTGGTAAGCTCATTGGCAATACCTCCTTCTATACCATCGTGCTGAATCCAAATTTTTTCATTTTTAATATCTAGATGTAAAACACAGCCATATACACGGCGTTTGTTTGACCAGCCTGCATGAACAAGTTGATAGCGATTACGCTCGTCATCAAAAATTACTTCGGCTTCGACTTGTTCGTTACTAGATTTAATTTCACTGTAAGCCTGTAACAATTCTTGAATTATTTGACGGTATTGTTCTACTTTTGCCATTTGACGATCATCTCCTCTTCTGGGTCGAAAATAATCAGTCGAACTTGGTAACGTTAAATTAACAAGCGCGGCAGTTCTAAAGTGAAAAAAGAACAACCCGTTGTGTCACAAGTTTAACGGCAGTTGAACTATGAACGTTGTCCAGCCCTGAGTGCTGGTAACTTCTATTGTGCCTTGGAGATATTCGACTAACTTCTTCACTAATGCTAAACCTAATCCTGTGCCGCCATGTTGCCAGCGATCGCTTTGAGGAATCCGGTAAAATGGCTCAAAGATCCGAGATTGTTCTTGTTTGGGGATCATCACCCCAGAATTGCTAATTGTGATTTGAAAGTAAGGAAGTTGAAAATTACGTAATCCACCAGATTCAGCATCCTTATTGATTAGACTTTTTGTGGTGTCAATTACCTGAACATCAACCGTAATCTGTTCATCAGGCGGGGTGTATTTACAAGCATTGTTAAGTAACTCTGAGACAATTTCGGTCAGGCTAGCTAAGTCTGAAACTAAAGGTGGTAAATTTGCAGGAATGCTAACTTGCAAAGTCTGTTGCCTAGCTCCAGCCCGTTCCTGAAAATACTCGGCAACATGAGGCAGCCAGTTTTGGAGTTGAATTGAAGTTAATTCCAATGGATAGACATCTGCATCAAGCATTCGTATATGCAGCAAATTGTCTACTAAATCTAGCTCTTGTTCGCACTGCTCACGCAGGATACTTAAGTAGCGGGCTACAGGTTCAGATGGGGAAAGTGCGTTTGAATTTAAGATGCCCTGCCGATCAAGAATATTTTCTAGCGCGGAGATTGCCATTTTGATGTTTGACAAGGGCGTTCGCATTTCATGAGAAGTGGTTGCCAGAAAATCCTCTTTCAACTGGTTCAGCCGTTGGAGTTCTGTGACTCGAATTTCTGTCTGTTGGGCACGTTCATCTGCGAGATTCCGTTCTTCGGTTAGCCGTCGTTGCGTATCATCCCGGAAAACTAGTACGGCTCCTGTAATTACACCACTATTATTTCTCAGGGGAGTAGCGCTATCAGCTATTAGTGTAGTTGTCCCGTCTCTGGCAATTAGTAGGACGCTACTGCCTAGATAGATAGTAGTTTCTTGTTGGAGGGCTGCGATAATTGGATTTTGGGCGGGGATCTGAGTTTCTTCGTCAACGAGTTTGATCACCTCGGTTAACATCCGTCCCTTGGCTTCATCCCATCGCCACCCTGTCAAAGCTTCAGCTACCTGATTTAGGTACTTGATGCTTAACTGAAGATCGACTACAATCACCCCATCACCCATTCCCCCAAGCACAGAACTCAAAAATTGTTCGCGATCGTAGCGATTGAGTGCTGTTTGAATGGCAACGTAAAGTTCTTGCTCCTTGATGGGTTTGAGAATATACCCAAAGGGGGATGTCAACGTTGCCCGCTCCACGGTTCTTTTATCAGAATGACCTGTGACGTAGATAACAGGAATTTGTAAATGATGCCAGATTTGCTCAGATGCTTGAATACCGTCCATCTCGCCTCGCAATCTGATATCCATTAAAATCAAGTTTGGGCGCAGTTCGGTTGCTTTCTCAATTGCGGCTTCTGCGGAATCAGCGATATCTACAACAACATATCCCAAGGACTCTAAATTTTCTTGTAAGTTGATCGCAAGGATATATTCATCTTCAACAACAAGGACTCGAACTGTCTCTTTTGTCTGCATGTTTGATGAGATGCCAATCATGTTCATGCCCGGCTGTTTGTAAAAATAATTTTGAACTCTGTTCCCTGTTGAGAGTTAATTTCAAGTTTTCCCCTTAGCTGCTTGACTAAACCCTGGACAAGAGTTATGCCCAGCATTTTAGCTTTCTTGCTATCAAAGTTTTCAGGTAAACCAATACCATTATCTCGAATAATGAGTGTCAAAGTAGACTCAGATGCTTGATAAAACTTAACCTGAATTTCACCTCTTTGATTACCAGCAAAGGCGTATTTCAAAGCGTCGGAGACATCGTTAATGTCCGCAATTGAACCGACCAATCGCACTGGATTTCCTTGCTGATTCCAGATCGCTTTTGCCCGCGATCGAAACCATCGGTAGCTGCCATTCTTGCACCGGAGACGATATTCGACGTTATAATCTGAAACTTGCTGGAGCAAATAAGCCTCTTGTGCAGCCATGACTCTTGTATAGTCATCAGGATGAATGCGAATACTCCACTCGTCATCGCTATTGCTAATTTCGTTGGGTTCATATCCCAACATTGTGAACCAAAGCTCAGACCGGAAGGTTTGATTAGTAGATATGTCCCAATCCCAAATTGCTTCATTAGTACCGGCGATCGCTAAGTGCCAACGTTCTTCAGTTTTTTGCATTCGCGCAGCGCGGCTTGTTGTTCGGTGATATCTCGCCCTTCTGGAATCAACAAAACAACTTGACCCGTCTCGTCTGGAAGGGGACGCAGTGAAAAATCGATTGTTGTTACTCGGTTATTTGCGCCTAGAACATCAACTTCATAACGGATAAACTATCCTTGAGCAGCACGGGCGATCGCTTGTTGCACCGCCAGTCGGTTCAGCAATTCTACCTCATCTATTGCGTGGAGAAACTAATTTGAGTTATCCCGTGAACTGCAATTCCTATTTATTGACAATTTTTTAGCTTTGATGCTCTTTTGGGAAAAGTAATCAAATTTAACCCAGGTTTACGGTAAGGGATTTTCAATAAATTAAATTATCCAATTTTGTGGGATGGAAAGAAGTCATCGCGCTAGCTATCCTGCGAGAACGCCTAAAGGTCGGCGTATCAGCTACGCGTAGCGTCTCGGACAGAAGGCATCAGAACTTCTCCGATGGTAGCTGTGCAAGGGACGGAGCATCTCGCCCCTTTGATCAACTGGCTGGGCTAGAGAGCCACTCCCCACAAAAAATAGTTGGATATTTTTTTACTTGGAAGTCCCTTAATTAGGAAATCAGGATTTTTCTTGATTACAGACTACTATTTTTAGTCGCATAAACGCATAATAGAAAAGTGACTGATCTGTTCGCCCCTTTACAATCTCTCAAACAAGGTGACTGGTTCAAGCTGATCTGCGGAGCCAGCTTCCAGCATTTGCCGGCAGTCAGAAGTTTAACGTTAGCCTATACTTTGGCGGGCGCTGACTGCATAGATGTCGCAGCTGATCCAGCGGTGATTGCAGCGGCGCAAGCAGGGCTACAAGTAGCCAGAACTCTTGCTAGGGATGCCCAAAAGCGAGGTTTTGACTACAAAGGTAACTCACCCTTTTTGATGGTCAGCCTAAACGATGGAGAAGACCCCCATTTTCGGAAAGCAGAATTTAATCCTACTGAGTGTCCTACAGACTGCCCTAGACCCTGTGAACGGATTTGTCCGGCACAAGCAATCGTGTTTAACAGTATAAAATCAGACTTTTCGGGAGTATTATCACAAAAGTGCTATGGCTGCGGTCGTTGTATACCAGTTTGTCCCTATAGTATAATTTATACAAGTTCATATATGTCAACGCCGGGAGCGATCGCGCCATTGGTAATGTCAACGGGAGTAGATGCCGTAGAAATCCATACAAAAGTCGGGCGGTTGGCAGAATTTGAGCAATTATGGCAGGCAATTTCACCGTGGGCCGATCAACTAAAGTTACTAGCCATCAGTTGTCCCGATGGCGAGGGGATGACTGACTACCTGAGAGCAGTATATAACCTGATTGCCCCCCTCAAGAGTGCTTTAATTTGGCAAACCGATGGTCGTCCCATGAGTGGTGATATTGGCGATGGCACCACTTTAGCTGCGGTGAAATTAGGGCAAAAAGTTTTGGCAGCTAAGTTACCGGGATATGTGCAGTTAGCAGGCGGCACTAATAGCTATACCGTTGCTAAGTTAAAGGCAATGGGACTACTCAGCGATTTGAGATTGCCGATTTTAGATTTTGGATTAGAAGACACCAATCCACAATCTAAAATCCAAAATCGTTCGATTGAGCGTAGCCGAAATCCAGAATCAAAAATTGCCGGGGTCGCCTACGGTAGCTACGCCCGTGTACTGCTGTCACCAATTCTCGAACAGTTAGAGAATAAGGAGGTAAGTAACACCAATGTAAAGGCGCCTGTTCGCCTAGAAGAAGATGATACATTACTTTGGCAAGCTGTAGAACTTGCCCATTCTCTCGTTTCCCAGATCAAGTCACAGCAGGAGCGCTAATCGCTCGTTCTTTGAAAATTTCCCAAAGCGGCTTCTCCTGCACGCAAATGTCCTCGCTATCTCTAAAAACGTCACCATAGAAAGCATGACGATTACAGACGATCTCCAAAAGTTATTAGACATTTTGCCCCAAGACCTGCGACAAGTACTAGAGAGTCATCCCAAACGAGATAGTTTAGTAGAAGTGGTCTTGGATTTGGGTCGTCGCCCAGAGGCTCGCTTTCCCAATCAAGCTGAGTATCTGAGCGAAGTACCCGTTACTCAAGAACAGATAGATGATTGCATTCAACGAGTCGGAATCTTTGGCGGAGATAATCGGGCAGGAATTGAGCAAACTTTGCATCGGATCAGCGCCATCCGCAACCGCACCGGCAAGATTATTGGCTTGACCTGTCGCGTTGGTCGGGCGGTATTCGGAACCATTGGCATGATCCGCGATTTGGTAGAAACGGGTAAATCGATTCTCATGCTGGGTCGTCCAGGCGTGGGCAAAACTACTGCCTTACGGGAAATTGCCCGTGTTTTGGCGGATGATCTGCATAAGCGAGTGGTGATTATTGACACTTCCAACGAAATCGCTGGGGATGGTGATGTTGCCCACCCCGCCATTGGTCGCGCTCGGCGGATGCAAGTGGCTCATCCAGAACAACAGCATCAGGTGATGATTGAGGCAGTGGAAAACCATATGCCAGAAGTGATCGTCATTGATGAAATTGGCACGGAACTGGAAGCTTTAGCGGCTCGTACCATTGCGGAACGGGGTGTACAGTTGGTAGGTACTGCCCACGGGAATCAGATCGAAAATCTGATTAAAAACCCCACCCTGGCTGATTTAGTTGGGGGTATCCAAGCTGTGACACTGGGAGACGACGAAGCTAGACGCCGGGGCAGCCAAAAGACTGTTTTGGAGCGGAAAGCCCCTCCTACCTTTGAAATTGCGGTGGAAATGTTGGAACGCCAACGCTGGACAGTACACGAAAGTGTTGCTGACACAGTAGATAATCTGCTGCGGGGGCGTCAGGCTACCCCACAAACGAGAACCGTTGATGAACAGGGCAAAATCGGTGTTACACGCCAGTTAGCTGTTGTCAACGGTCGCGGTGGACAGTTAGCAACAGTGGAGGAATCTTTCCCACCAGCGCGACCGTCTAATGGCTGGCGTTCATCTGGACAAATGGTTGCACTGCCGCAATTGCCTGTAGAGCGGGTAACTGGACGCAGTGAGTTTGATCGTTTGTTGGATGAATCCTTCAATTATGCTGAGAGCATTGATTTGGGTGCTGCTACTAGACAGCCCGGCCCCAATGGTGAAGATTTGCCACTGCACGTTTACCCTTATGGCGTTAGCCGCCACCAGCTAGAACAGGTAATTAGCGTACTAACTTTACCCGTGGTATTGACAAAAGATATAGATAGTGCTGATGCAATTTTAGCACTGCGATCGCACGTCAAAAACCACGCTAAATTACGCCAAATGGCCAAAGCCCGTCATGTACCCATCCACATGATTAAGTCCAGCACCATTCCCCAAATTACCCGTGGTTTGCGGCGGTTGCTGAACATCGACGACCCAGAGATGGCTGATGACCGGGAACTGCAACTGTTTTTGCACAATGGTAGCGATGATGAGATGGATGCCTTGGAAGAAGCTAGACTTGCTGTTGAGCAAATTGTGATTCCGAAAGGACAACCAGTGGAGTTATTGCCGCGTTCTCCCCAAGTCCGCAAAATGCAACATGAGTTGGTAGAACATTATCGCCTCAAGTCGCATAGTTTTGGCGAAGAACCAAATAGAAGATTGCGGATTTATCCGGCATAACCTCACCGAATTTTAGATTTTAAAAGAACCCCACCCCCAACCCCTCCCCGCTCTTCGGGAGGGGAGACAAAACGCAGCTTTGTCGGGGTGGGGTTCTTCGGGTTTAATAAGCAATCAAGCGGACATGATATCAAGTGGTAAATCCAGTCCCGCAGAAGACAGCCAATTACAGAGTTTAAACTCTCGTAAACCTTGTTTTAACCTCGCAGTCTCAAACTATAAAGTTATAGATTTGCGAGGTTTGAAAATATGCTTCGGCTCAAACGTTATGTATTATTTCTCTGCTTTTTTCTAGCATTATCTGTTTCAGTGATTCTAGGGAGTATGAATTTTGTTCACGCTATAAACTCCCCTAAACTAAATACTCTATACGGACAAGCTCCGATAGTAATCGGTCATCGCGGCGGTGGAACTGGTTATCGTCCAGAACATACGGTGGGAGATTTTGGGCATGATCTGATTGGTTCTCACAACTTAGGAATTGAATTTGGTGCAGACTACATTGAACCTGATTTGGTAGTAACCAAAGATGGAGTCTTGATTGTTCGCCACGAACCTCTATTGGCAACAGTGAAAACAGATAGCAATGGCAAGATTGTTTACGATGCTCATGGGAAACCTACTATTCAAGAAGCCACAACAAACGTTGCCGATGTTTCAGAATTTGCTAAACGTTTAACAACCAAAGTCCTTGACGGGAATCGTGTTACAGGTTGGTTTGCAGAAGACTTTACTTTAGCTGAGATTAAGAAACTGCGGGCAATCGAGCGCCTCCCAAGTATTCGTCCTCAGAATACTCAATATAATGGTGTGTTCCAAATCCCTACTTTTGATGAAGTTATCAATCTTGCCAAACGCAGCGAAGCAAAAACTGGTCGGAAAATTGGTATCTATCCCGAAACCAAGCACCCAACATATTTTGCTGAAGCTGGTAAATATTTAGATGGCACTCCGATCCATGTCAATACTTCACAACTTCTGATTAATCAGTTGGTTGCGAACGGCTACACCAATCGCGATCGCATTTTTATTCAATCTTTTGAAGTCTCTAATCTTAAAGAATTAAAAAATAAGATCATGCCTGCTGCTGGAGTCGATATTCCTCTGATTCAGTTAATTGATAGCAGTGGCGCTCCTTATGACTTTATTTACCACAAGGTTCCTCAAACCTACGCTGATCTGATCACTCCTAAAGGGTTGACCCAAGTTAAAACTTACGCAACCGGAATTGGCCCTGACAAACGGCTAATTGTGCCTGCCTCTGCACGATTGAATAAGCAAGGTCAACCGATTGATATTAATGGAGATGGGCAGATTAGCGATGCTGATAAGTTCCTCGAAAAGCCAACTTCCTTAGTTAGCGATGCTCATAATGCTGGCTTGCTACTCCATCCTTACACCTTCCGCAGCGATTCATATTTTCTGTCCCCTGACTACCACGGGCAACCGCTTCGTGAGTTTGAACAGTTCATTAAGTTAGGAATAGATGGCTATTTTACTGACTTTGCTAATTTTGGATACGTTGCCAAGCAACAAGCGATACATCGTCCCGTGAACCTCAAAGAATTAGAATATGGGAACTTCCAAAAATCAACTAACCCACAGTAACGTTTACACCTCAACTACGGCAAATGATTGAGATGATGTTTGAAAAGTATTATTGCTAACACCAAAAGCTCTCAAACCTAACCCCCCTACCCCATTCCCTACAAGGGAATGGGAGTTTCAAAGCCTCTTGACCTTTCGGAGAGAGGAATCTACTCTCCAGTATTACAGGTTTACTCGTCAAGCCAGTAGTTACAACTGAGATGGGGAGATGGGAGATGGGAGATGGCAAGAGTTAGAACTAGATCCATCCACCCTGGAACCTCAAAGCTTCCAATGCCCCATGCCCAATGCCCCATGCCCCAGATTCTATTTTATTCTGGTAACTTATATTGCCCAACAATACGCTTGGCAAACTCTGGAACGTGCGCTTCTAATTTCTCTGGATGATTTCGCTTCACATACAAATAATTCCGAGTAAAGTGAGAATCAATCGAAAACCGTGCATATTCTAAACCCTTGGGGCCGATTTTTTCGATTACCACACCCATCAGTTTTGCTGCCCACATCGGGAGGGTAACGCCTTTATCGTAAGCGGGAATACTTTGCTGTACAGCTTCCTTGCGGTTGCCTTTAGACATCACTGGTTGAGTATCTAACTGGTCTTTCACCAAATCCAGCATTTCCTTACCAGTGTCATTTCTAACTACAATCCATTGCCAACCGAAAGGTGCGCCCATGTAGCCAACAACTAAATCGGCTAGGGAGTTGACGTAATCAAAACAACTCATACAGGATGGGGCAAAGACATCTTTGAGTTTGTTAGTCTTCAAACCAAAGAAAGGCACTGTTTCTGATGAGCCATCCTCATGTTTGAAGTGAACCCGGAAGTCTTGCATGAATTCGTAATGCACAACTGTATCAGGCGAGCGGCTGGTGGTTTCTAAGAATTTTTGCAGTCCGGCGCGATTAACATTATCTACGCAGGGCGTACCCAAAACATACAGCTTTTCTAAACCCAGTTGTTTTTCTACGGCTCGTAGCGCCTGGATTTGGCAACCAACACCAATTACTAATAGCCGCTTCATCCCCGATTTCTCTATCTGTTCCAATACGGAAAGGTTCGGGGAAAGCGTTGGTTTATTTACCCGCGCTGCTAGTATTTCTTCTGGAGTTCGGGCGATGATGGGCATGGGTTGAAAGCGGTCTTCTTTGGTGTTTTGCACACACACGACACCTTCAACTAAGCCGCGATTGAGCATTTCAATAGCAATGCTGCTAACAATACCTGTCCATTGTGCGCCTTCGATGGGTTGCTGTTTCCGCGCTGCTATCATGTCTTGGTGAACACCAAAGTAGAGTTCATCAGGATTGTCGAGATGGCGCGATCGCGTGTGCGTTTCTTCTTCAAGTTCGCCTATTTGCTGATTAATAAAAGCGCAGGCTTCCTTGACATAGTGAATATAGTATGTATCGCATAGTCCGCACTCGCTACAGAGTTCTTTCGCAGGGCGGCGGCTGGTAGGTTTTAAGGCTCTGGCTTTTTTGTGCTTGCTAGAATCAACTGAGGTCATATAAATTTTTTGTTTTATCCAGGAATCGCTTTTATTACAATACCTTTACTCGCTATGAACTTCACGATAGAGATTGAACAAGAAGAGGATGGACGCAATAAGCAGAAGTGATTGATTTTCCTGGTGTGCTAGCTTACGGGCAGACACGAGAAGAAGCAGTTGCTAGAGTTCAAGCATTAGCACTGCGTGTTTTGGCAGATAAGCTGGAACATGGGGAAGTTACGCACACGCGATCGCGCCAGTACAGCCCAAAAATTTGATGTTTTTAAGCAAATCGGCATCTTTTTAGGATTAACTTTATAATTTCTCTGAGTACAAATTTGGTAAATACTAATGTTGCAATCTATTGAAGGAGTATACAATAACGGGGAGATACAACTCTCAGAATTACCATCTGATGTATCAGAAAGCCGTGTTATTGTCACTTTTCTAGAATCAAAAAAATCTCAAGCCCCAAAGCAGATAATGCAGCTTGGTATGTTTTCTGGAAAGAAACAATCAACAGAAAAAGATTTTCACATTACTGAATTTCATGGAGATACCGAAGACGGATTAGATTGGTCATAAGTAGTTATGAAGTACGTGATTGATACTCATGCTCTCATCTGGTTTATCGAAGGAAATTCCCGATTAGGTGCTAATGCCAATGCTATTCTTTCTAATCCTGATTCCCAGTTAGTTATACAAGCTACAACATTAGCCGAAGCTGTTTGGATTGTTGAGAGAGGAAGAACATCTATTCCTTCTGCCAAGAATTTACTTTTAGCAGTTGAAGCTGATCCCCGTGTGGTAATTTATCCATTGGACAAAGATGTAATTGAAACAACTATGAGTTTATCTGCTATTAATGAAATGCACGATAGACAAATTACTGCAACTGCGCTAGTTTTAGCAAATAAAGGTGATGAAGTGCAACTATTAACCTGTGATTCAAATATGACCCCATCAGGATTAGTTACGATTATTTGGTAATGAGTGCGTAAAATTGTAATATTTTTAAACGCAAAGTAACGCAGAGTTTTGCCTAATTTATTTCGCTACGAATTAATGAAATATTGTACTGAGACTTTTCTGACATAGCATTAAAAGCAAAAGTCAATACTTAAGTAATTTTCCGAAGACGCAACAGTATTAATTAGTCTACGCTCTGGGTAATAAGGCTACTCAGATAAACTTATGGGACTTTACGACCAAAATCAATCATCACAGGATGCGCTACAAAAGTTACGCGAAGGGGCAAGCCACTCCAGAGTAGCCCAAGAAATTGCTCAACGAGACTATGCGAAAGCTCAAGCGGCAACTGATAAATGGGAACAAGAATATCAACTTGCTTTGAAAGGAAGTAATCAGGATTTAATTCGTCAAGCAAAATTCCAAAAAGAACGATACCAAGCAATTGCTAGTAGGCTAAAAACCCTTGTAGAGGAGCAACAACCGCAAGTAGACGCAATTAAAAGTAGTTTAAAATCTTGGAAGAAAAAGGTTTCAGAAGCACAGAATGAAGTATTACGAAGTAAGCCTAAGAACAGTGAGTTTTCACCGACATTCATCAGCTTTGAACATGAAGATGTTGATGTATGGGTTGATGATGAATTACAGCGACTTAAAGAAGCATTATTGCTACCACCTAAACCTCAAGAGCAAACTAAAGCTAAAAAAGACAATTCCTGCTTGGGCGGCAGCAACGAGAACAGAGGTGCTTGAAAGGTAGATTACAAGGTGATTTCAGCAGATTGTGTTTCCATGACTATGATATGATTGCACGAGAGCAACTGTTCAAAATTTCAGTTAATAGTTTTTTGTAGTGAGTGAACAATGAACATTGCCGTAAAGATTTAAGTCTTTTCTTAAAATGAATTCATACACTGAAACAGAATTCTTTGTTGGTGCTATTCCGTATCAAATGTACGTTCAATATTACCGGCCGAGTCAAGACCAAAATCCAGTTCCTATTGTGCTTTTACATGGTGCATTTCATACAGGTACTTGCTTTGTCAAAACACCCGATAATCGCCAAGGTTGGGCAGCATATCTGGCAGAAAAAGGCTACCAAACTTATATTCTTGACTGGCCAGGGCATGGTCGATCGGGTTTTGTTCCAGACTTCCCCGTGATGTCATATCAACGGATAATCGATGCTACAGTGGCGCTACTCCAACAGATTGGCCCGGCTGTGATTCTTACCCACAGTATGTCTGGTGTCGTTGGTTGGGAGACGGCACAAACTCATCCCAAACTTGTTAAAGCTATTATAGGCATTGCACCAAGTCCACCAGCCAATCTATTACCAGTTATCACAAAAAACTCTTCTTTGGCTTTTCCCGAAGACCGTCCACGTATCCAGTCGCGTGAAGATACTAAAAAGTACTTTACCAACTCAGATACTTTTCCGCAACAGGCATTTGAAAATTACTTTTGCAGTTTGGTCGCTGAGAGTGCGCGGATTAGCAACGAACGCAGAAATGTTGAACGAGGAGGGTTTTATATTTGCGACCCTCAGATACTATTTGATATTCCCATCTGTGTGATTACAGGCGACCAAGACCCGCGCCATCCTCGTGAGACAGATGCAGAAACTGCAAAATATTTCCGGGGTGATTTTATTTGGCTTCCTGAAGTTGGACTCCCTGCCCACGGTCATCTGCAAATGCTTGAACACGGTAACTTAGCGATCGCTGACCTGTTTATCAATTGGCTAAAGAGCAAAGGTTTATAGTTGCTGACTTTTCACCGTATCTGAAAAACCTACCCATGAGAGAGGGGGCTAGGTCTTTCGTAGGCTTTTCCACATGACCTGAATTGTCAGCTATAGTTGAAAGCTTCAAAAACAAAAACAAGTGACACAAAACTCTAAAACAGGCGCAGTATTTATTGCAGGCGGAACCATAGCAGGCGCTGGTGTTTCCGCAACAGTTGGCGGGATGGGACTAGCAGGCGGATTTGGCGCTGTTGGCATTGGTATAACTCCTGTAGTCGGTGCTGGCGCTGTGGTTGGTGCAGCTGCTTATGGCGCTTTTAAAGCGATCGCAGAAGGAGATGCAGCTGCCTTCGCTACAATGGGAATTGGTGCAGTCGGCGGTGCTGGTATTTATAGCGTCGTCGGTGGTATGGGTTTAGTCGCGCCTAAAGTAGGGCTGGCATTTGGGATTGGTGCAGTACCGATGGCGGGAATTGGTGCAGTGGTGGGACTCGCCGCCTATGGTATTGCCAAACTGTTAGACGAATCTGAAATTAGCGAAACTCCAGCAGAGCTTTTTGAGCGAATGGAAGAGAAAGTTTTGCTGATGGATGCCTATTCAGAAGCAGTGATGGAATTAGAAGCATTTTTATCTGGTGAGGATTTCAACCAAAAATTTGCTGCTTTAGAAGTTGAAGATGAGTTACAGACGCTCAAAGCTAAATTAAAGAAAAAATCAGAATTTGTTACCCCTAAACCTTCTACTCCCAATATTGAACCAGAAATAATATCTCCGACAACTCAGCTACCTGAAACCTGGAGATGTGTACGCACACTCAAGGGTCACTTAGCGGCAGTTAATGCGATCGCTATCAGTCCTGATGGTACTACCTTGGTTAGTGGCAGTGATGACAGACAAGTTTATCTGTGGAACTTGAAAACAGGAAAATGGCTTTACACGTTCTCTGGACAAGCAGAGGCAGTTTTATCTGTTGCTATCAGCCCCGATGGACAGCAAATTGCAAGTGGCAGCGTCGACCGCAAAATCAGCAGTTGGCAGATGGACACAAGAAAATTTCACCGGACATTATTTTATTTAAGTTCTCCCTACAGTCATAATGGTTTTGTTAACTCGGTTGCCTATAGTCCTGATGGAGCAATTATTGCTAGTGGTGCTACCGATAAGACGATTAGAATTTGGGAACGCTATACGGGAACAATAAAACGCACCTTGAATGGACACTCAGATGCAGTTTTGTCTGTCACCATCAGTCCCGATGGTAAAATCCTTGCAAGTGGTAGCGCTGATCAAACTATTAGGCTTTGGGATGTCAAAACTTGGGAACAGCGCTATATTTTCACTGAACATTTGGGAGCTGTGAATACAGTTGTTATTAGTTTTAACAGTCAAACTCTTATTAGTGGTAGCACAGACGCGACAATGAAGCTGTGGAATCTCCAAACTGGAGAATTACTCAGTACTCTAGTTGGACACTCCGGGGCGGTTTTGTCTGTTGCCATCAGCCCCGATGGAAAAAGCCTGGCCAGTGCCAGCAGAGACGGTATTATCAAACTTTGGAACCTACCTACTGGAGAACTACTACAAAGTCTTTCTGGGTGTAGTCCTGTTGCTTTCAGTCCTGATGGCAAGACGCTGCTAAGTGGCGGTAATGGTGCAAGCATCAAGATTTGGAGTCAAGTGCAAAGCTTTGATAAATTTACTTTCGACTCCGTATTATCTGGGGAATGGTGGGAAGTTTTGGGTGTAGAGCAAAGTGATAATGCCAATGTTGTTAAACTTGCCTACCATCGATTAGCAAGACAGTATCATCCTGATGTCAACAGTTCTGCGAAAGCAATTGCTTCAATGCAAGCAATTAATCAAGCTTATAAAGAATTTCAGGAGCAGTTAAACGCTCACCAATGTCAAGTAGGGTAAAATATATAACTCTTCAGAAGTATTGACATCTTAAATTTTTAAAGCGCTCATCTTGCATATTCTGAAAAAAAGTTATAAATTATTAGTTTATAGGGGAATAATCTGACCTCTTAGTGTCAAAAACTAATCCGGCTCAAGTAAATATACTGCAACCAGTTTTAACTTCACACAAACTCTAAACAGCACTGAAGATATATTTTTGTTTGGTAAAGCAAAGATTCTGGACATGAGAGGGAACGATAAATAATCTCAAAATATATCTGGTGTGACTGTTTTTAAGAATAATGTTACTGCTTGCGGTGAAGAACAACAACTATAATTCATCAAAAGAGTAATCGATTATAAGCAAATTAACTAGCAATAAAGCTGCATAAATGTCAGCAGATTTATTGCTAGTTAGTTGATTAATTTTTCTGCAAATTATATTTGCTATTCAAAGAATCGTTTTTGTTATGCTGAGAATAGCAAAAATAATAAATGAAGACGCATCTACCACAAATTCACAATCCAAATGGAGTTATTCTGGCGATGCACCTAAACGAATTGGAAACTACTGAAAATTTAAAAGAAGTAGGAGAAGCATGGGAAGCACTAGAAAAGTCAATTCTCTACTATCAAGGCCGTCCCGTTGGCACGGTAGCGGCTTATGATGCATCTGTAGCGGCGCTCAATTATGATCAGTGCTTTGTTCGGGATTTTGTCTCTGCCGGTCTAATTTTTCTGATCAAAGGTAGAACAGATATTGTTCGTAATTTCTTAGAAGAAACCTTAAAGTTACAGCCGAAAGAAAAGGCATTAGATGCCTATAAACCGGGACGAGGATTAATACCAGCTAGCTTTAAAGTTGTATCAGAAAATGGGGAAGAATATTTAGAAGCAGACTTTGGTGAACATGCGATCGCTAGAGTTACACCTGTAGATTCTTGCCTATGGTGGATTATTTTGTTACGTGCTTATGTAGTCGCCACAGATGACTTTTCTCTAGCCGATCAACCTGAATTCCAAAATGGTATCAGGTTAATCATGGAAATCTGCTTGGCGAATCGTTTTGATATGTATCCAACGCTGTTGGTTCCCGATGGTGCTTGTATGATTGATCGTCGGATGGGCATTTATGGGCATCCTCTAGAGCTACAAGTTCTTTTTTACACGGCATTGCGTGCATCTCGTGAACTGCTAATTTGTAAAGGTAATTCTGATATTGTTGCAGCCATTGATAACCGGTTGCCTCTTTTATGTGCTCATATTCGCCAGCATTATTGGATAGATATTAATCGCCTGAATGCAATTTATCGCTTCAAAAGTGAAGAATATGGCAAGGGTGCTGTTAATTTGTTCAATATATATGTAGATTCTGTTCCCTATTATGAATTAGATAAGTGGCTGCCAAAAAAAGGTGGTTATCTAGCAGGTAATGTCGGGCCGTCGCAGCTAGATACTCGCTTCTTTTCACTCGGAAACTTAATGGCAATCATTTCAGACTTAGCCACCGAAGAACAGTCACAAGCGATTATGACTCTCATCGAGGAACGATGGGATGATTTGGTGGGAGATATGCCAATGAAAATTTGTTTCCCAGCTTTGGAACATGAAGAATACAGAATTGTCACTGGATGCGACCCCAAAAATATCCCCTGGTCGTATCATAATGCTGGTAGTTGGCCAGTTTTAATGTGGATGTTGGCAGCTGCCGCTGTGAAAACTAACAAAATAAGTCTTGCACAAAAGGCTATTGAAACTGCCCAAGGACGACTCAGTACAGATGAATGGCCAGAGTATTACGACGGGAAGAAAGGGCGACTGATTGGGAAACAAGCTAGGAAATATCAAACTTGGACAATTACTGGGTTCTTATTAGCAAAAGAATTGATGGCAAACCCCACTTATTTACCATTAATCAGCTTTGGAAAATTACCAGCAGAACAGGTTTCTAGAGCATGTGAGTTGGAAATCGCTAGTGTAGACCCGTATATGTCTCGATAGGGAAGTTAGGAATCATTCAATTTTGGATTTTAGATTTTGGATTGAAGAAAAAATCTAAAATCCAAAATCTAAAATTGGCAGAGTTAGAATACAAAAGCCTCCTGACTCCTGAATCCTGTTTCCATGACAAACCCGCGTCAACTAGCTTTTATCGCCCTGCGAGATGTTCATAAGGGGGCTTATGCTGATGTTGCCCTAGATAGAGTGCTGCAAAAAGTTAATTTGGCTGATTGCGATCGCCGCTTGGTGACAGAATTGATTTATGGCAGTGTCAGAAGGCAGCGCACTCTTGATACTCTCATTGATCAACTCGCCAAAAAGAAATCTGATCAACAACCACAAGACCTCCGCACCATCTTACATCTGGGCTTCTACCAACTGCGTTATCAAGAGCGTATTCCCGCTTCAGCTGCTGTTAATACCACTGTCCAACTCGCTAAAGAAAACGGTTTTTCTGGACTCACGGGTTTTGTTAACGGTCTATTACGCCAGTACATCCGCCTTGCAGAAAAGATAAAGAAAGATCCATTACAACTTTCAGAAAATCCAGTGGAACGCTTGGGCATTTTACACAGCTTTCCTGACTGGATTATTCAAGTCTGGTTAGAACAATTGGGTTTGGCCGAGACAGAACAACTGTGTGAATGGATGAACCAATCACCAACAATTGACTTGCGTATCAACCCACTTTGCACTTCAATCGAGGAAGTTGAGGCGGCTTTGCAATCTGTTGGTATTTTGGTGAGACGGATTCCTCATTTACCCCAAGCTTTACGATTTATTGGTAATACTGGGTCAATTCAAAAACTACCTGGTTTCAAAGAAGGCTGGTGGACTGTACAAGATAGTAGCGCTCAATTGGTAAGTCATTTGCTTGACCCCCAACCAGGTGAGGTGGTAATTGATGTCTGTGCTGCACCAGGGGGTAAAACAACCCACATCGCTGAATTGATGGCAGATAAAGGGAAAATTTGGGCGTGCGATCGCACTGCTTCTCGTCTTCGTAAACTCCAAGAAAATTCTCAACGGCTGAATTTACAATCTATTCAAATTTACACTGGTGACAGTCGCCACTTCAACCAATTTCAAAACACCGCAGACCGCGTATTGCTTGATGCTCCATGTTCTGGTTTGGGAACCATGCACCGTCATGCTGATGCTCGTTGGCGACAGACACCAGAATCTGTCCGAGAACTTTCGGTGCTGCAAAAAGAATTATTAACACATACATCTACTTTTGTCAAACCTGGTGGTGTACTAGTTTATGCCACCTGTACATTGCATCCAGCAGAAAACGAAGAAGTGATTTCGGCATTTTTAGCTGAGTCACCTGATTGGCAAATTGAGTCTCCCAGTGGCGTTGAGTTGCCTTATTCTGCCCATACCACGCCTCAAGGTTGGTTTAAAGTCTGGCCCCATAGACAGGACATGGATGGCTTTTTTATGGTGCGCTTAAGAAAAACCAATAATTCCGAGTGAATACTGTTTGGGATTGTACGATTTGGTGGTGGCCTGAATCTACCAGAGGAGGCAGCAATGGTTACCCCTGACAATGTGAAAAACTTAGTTAAAATCCTGATTGGAGCAGCCTGGATTGATGGCAGAATCCAGCCAGAAGAACGGCAATATCTCCGCGAAATAGCTCAAGCAAAGGGTTTGGCTAACGATCCAGAGATTAAGCCTTGGCTGTACGAATTAGTTCCTGTACAACCAAAAGAGTGCTATGACTGGGTGCGAGAGTATTTAGGCGATCGCCCCAGCCTTGAAGATTGTGAAAATCTGATTGAAGCCATCAGTGGCTTAATTTATAGCGATGGTGAGGTTGCCGTCGAAGAAGCCAGACTCTTGACGGAGTTGCAGGATATAGCCAAGCCGAATGACTCAAATCAACCGGCTCACAATGCACTTCTCAAACAAATTCAAAAGCTTTACCGTCGTTGGGTTGAAGTGCAAAACTAACAGGGAGTTATGAGTTATGAGTTGACAAGAGGCAAATAATCACGTCTTTAGATAGATGATTTTTAAGTTTGGCACTCACATCTAGGCACTCATCACTCATTACTCATTACTATTTATGGCTTCGGTTCACCCAGACCCGGAGTTTCTTCTTTATCAACCTTAGGCACAAAATCAGGACGCTCTTTGCTTTCCCAACCTGCGGGGCGTTTCGAGTTGTACCAAGCTATTGAACCAATGGTTACAGCAGCAATAAAACCAACGACATACACCAAGGTAAAAGCCACGGGAAAATGAGGGTCAGCATCTATGGCTGATGCTGTTTGCATAAATAAATGCATGAGTATATTCTCCAAGGTTAAATAACAGTACTTAACACACTATAAGATGAGCCTATCACCTAACATCCCCCCAGAGTTTAGTTTGAGCAACTTGATATTAGCAGAGGAGCAGGGGGAGGTGAGGGAGACAAGGAGGATAGGTGTCAACTTAATATAAAAGCCAGTCTAGAATCTGACAATTCAGGTTACCAAGTAAAAATTATGAGACAAAACACTTCACGGCGCTCAGTTTTACAAGGTTTGATTACCAGTGCAATTGTGATCGGATTTGATTTAACACTCGTTCCTGGGTAACATCTGCCAGTGCCACATCTGTTTTTGAAAGCTTACCTCCCTTAGATGGAGTGCTTTCATCGATGACCTGTTAAAGGCGATTAGGCATAGTGAAGACTGTCGCCCAGGGATGAGTGATGCAGAAATTATTACAACGTACATCTTGTTGTGGGCGATCGCCTGCAAAGTCCGCTCCCAGTGGATAACTAGCAACTTGGGTTATTAGTGAGAAGGTCTAAGCCTATCCCGCCAGCTAGGTTCTGGTGATGAAGAACCTGAAGAACCAGAACTATTGGCGGGAGAGGACTCTCGCCGACTTCTTCGAGGCGCGGGAGAATCAGATTCTACACTTCTAGAGCGCCGCTGTGAAGTAGATGATTCTGAGGAAGAGT
This sequence comes from Nostoc sp., assembly GCF_036917655.1. Classification (GTDB taxonomy): domain Bacteria; phylum Cyanobacteriota; class Cyanobacteriia; order Cyanobacteriales; family Nostocaceae; genus Nostoc. Next base: position 89,398 of record NZ_JBALCY010000047.1, on the reverse strand, counting down.
TATTGGAACTAGATTCTTCGGTGCGATCGCGCCTTCTCCGTCTTGGGGTAGAATCGCTGGATTGCTGTTCTTCTTGAGAATAGCTTCTTCTGCTTCTACGTCTCCTAGATGAACCACTATCCTCAGAATTAGAATTTCTAGAACTTTCCTGTTCTGAGTCATCATCAGAGTCAATAGAACGATTCAGCACTTGTTTGGGCTTGATAGCCTGGGCTTTGATGGTGCCTTTGCGATCTTCTAACTTGGGTCGTTTGGGAAACTTTTCTACGGGCATCCCCTCTACCGCTTTTTCCATAAATTCGTGCCAGGTGTAAGCCGCACTACTACTACTGCCGTCTGTGGGACGGTTATTATCGTTACCTAGCCAGACCCCTGTCACCATCTGGGGAATGTAGCCAATAAACCATAAATCGCGGGCTTCGTCGGAGGTGCCGGTCTTGCCAGCAACTGGTCTATTATCTAATTGGGCAGCACCACCAGTCCCTGCTTCTACGACGTTGCGTAGCATCCAAGTCATGATGGCGGCACTGTCAGCGTCAAGGGCCCGTTTTGACTTGAAATTAGCTGACCAGATTACTTTACCTTGGCGGTTGAGGATGCGAGTAATACCATGAGGCTCTGTATGCAATCCTTGAGTTGCAAAGCTACCATAGGCGCTGGTCAACTCTAGCAGATTGACTTCATTTGAGCCGAGAGCCAAAGAATAGGTGGGCTTGAGTTCAGATTTTATCCCCATATCATGGGCAAGTTTAATCGTTGGCGTAAATCCCACATCAATCAACACCTTCACCGCAATAATATTAACAGAGCGGGTGAGGGCATCTCTCATGTTCATTGAGCCGTGGAAGTTTTCACTATAATTTTTCGGCTCATAGCCATCGACGACAAAGGGCGCATCCTCGTAGCTATCGTAGGGGCTTTTACCGCTAGCGATCGCAGTAGCATATACAAACCCTTTAAATGTCGATCCTGGCTGCCGTTGTGCCTGAGTAACCCGATTAAACTGGTTTTTACCAAAGTCTTTTCCCCCAACCATTGCCTTAATTTCACCGTTGCGAGGGTCAATGGCCACCATTGCTGCTTGCTTAAAGTTTTCCCAGCGTCCTTGATTTCGCAGTGTTTTAGCTACTGCTTCGTCTGCCACCTTCTGCCAAGTTGGGTTGAGCGTGGTTTCCACTACTAGACCGCCACTTTTTAGCACATCCGGGGAAACGTACTTCGGCAATTCTTTTTGGATGTAGCTGGTAAAGTAGGGTGATTCTACTTGCATTCGCTTAGGTAAACTGCTTTTTAGGGTTAGTGGCTCCTGAAGCGCTGCCTGCCTTTGTTCTGGCGTAATCACTCCATCTTCTTGCATCCGTTGCAATACCAAGTCCCGCCGCCGTTTTGCCGCTACTGGATTCTTGTCTGGGGCGTACAAGCTAGGAGCAGGAGCCAATCCAGCAATTGTTGCCATTTCGGCGAGTGAAAGCTGGTCTGGCGATTTACTAAAGTATACCCAGGCTGCATCTGTCACACCATAAGCTCCAGATCCCAAATAAACCAGATTCAAGTAACGCTCTAGAATCTGATCTTTGGTTAGTTCTTGCTCCATTTTTTGTGCCAGACGGACTTCCTTGAGTTTGCGCCAGATTGTCTGTTCTTGTTTCAAAAAGAGAATCCGCGTTAGCTGTTGGGTGATGGTGCTACCACCTTCTACCACACCTTGCGATCGCAAATTATTCAAACCTGCTCTCACAATCCCTTGCGGATCAACTCCGTTATGTTGCTTAAATCTTCTATCTTCTGAGGCAATGAAAGCTTTTTTTAAATTATCTGGTATTTGTTCCAGCTTTAGCTGTTCTCTGGTCGCTTCACCTTGTTGTTGTAATATGCTTCCATCAGCGGCTTTGATGGTCAGTGTTTGCTCTCTCAGCACGGCATTCAACTCGGCCCGATCTGGCAAAGTCCGATCTATTAAACTGACACCGTAAATCAAGGCAACTATCCCACCACCTACACCCAAGCCTGCCCAAAACCAGATGCGACGATAGAGTGGTTTACCGCCAGTTGCCTGATTGCCCCTCATTTTAGATGGTAAAATTTTCATTTTGCTCAGTAACTGCCTCGCCTGCGCCATATGTGCTGGTGGTAAGCTCTCATTTGTTCCTCCTTGTCCAGAGTCACTCAAATTAGTTGGTCTTCGCTTGAACCAGGAGGTAAGCTTCCCCACGTCAGTTCCTCGCTCAAAGTAGTAACTATATAACCACCATCAATCAGCTTTGGGGTTAGCACACCACCTTTGTGTTAGTATAATATCCTATAAATAATTAACTAAATTCACCATAAAAATAATGTTTTTTAGATTTAGTGAATTTAGTTTTATAAAACTACTCTAATTTTGATAACTATTCGGAATATAAATATTGGCATTTTTTGGAACAGACGCAGCGAAGTATCCGCAAAGACAGCCAGAAAACGGCTTACTTAAGGAGAGTACGATGCCTATGGTGAGCTATGCTTACGCAAAACCCAGACGAAGCGCCGTTGCCCTTGGTAGTAATATCGGCGATTCACAGACCATTTTAGAAGCAGCTATAGAGACTTTAGCCCAAACGCCAGGTATTTCCTTAGAAGCCAGATCCAATTGGTATAAAACCAAAGCCGTCGGGCCACCACAGCCAGATTACCTAAATGGCTGCGTCACATTGCAGGTAGAAATTCAGGCCCAGCAGTTATTAGAAATTTTGTTAGGAATTGAACAACAATTTGGGCGTGTACGTCAAGAACGCTGGGGGCCACGAATCCTAGATTTGGATTTGTTATTATATGATGACATTATTGTGGATACACCAAATCTCCAGATTCCCCATCCGCGAATGCGGGATCGAGCCTTTGTGTTAGTACCACTGGCAGAAATTGCCCCAGATTGGATAGAACCAGTTTCTGGGTGTGTTATTAAAGAACTGCTGAAAAAGGTAGACTGTTCTGATATACATTTAATTGATGGGCAATTAAAATTACCATCCTTAAACGCAGAAGAACGCTGATTTGGCCTCTGTATTCACAGATAATCAGAATTATACTATGCCATTAGGTAGAGAATTACCACAACTGCTAAAGCAACGCTTGTTTTATAAAGGACGCAAGTTTGATTTTGAAGTCAATCGTTTGCGTTTGCCGAATAAATCGGAAGGAGAATGGGAATGTATTCGTCACCCTGGTGGTGCCCTAGCTGTGCCAGTGACGCCAGAGGGTAAACTTGTACTCGTGCGCCAGTATCGTTTTGCAATTCAGGGACGGATATTAGAATTTCCGGCGGGGACAGTGGAAGCAAATGAAGAGCCTTTAGAGACAATACAGCGTGAAATCGCCGAAGAAACTGGCTATAGTGCCCAAAAATGGGACAAACTAGGCGAATTTTTCCTAGCTCCCGGTTATTCTGATGAGATTATCTATGCTTTTCTGGCGCGAGATTTAGAAAAGCTAGAGACACCACCACCACAAGATGGAGACGAGGACATCGAAACTGTATTTTTGACTCCCGAAGAATTAGAGAAAGCTATTCTGGAAGGAGAACCGGTAGATGCTAAATCAGTTTCTAGCTTTTTTCTGGCGCGTCCGTTTTTAGTTTAACACCAATATGCTGCTAGAGTTAGCGCTTGCAGATGCCTACGGTGCAGGCTTTGAATATGCTGACGAGATGATTATTAACAACGATTTGAGTCGATACGTTCAACATCCGCGTTTTCGACTCATTCCTGGCAGCTACACCGACGACACCCAAATGAGCATTGCCATTGCGGAAGTGATTGTTGCTCAAGCACCGTGGACGCCAGAAGTTTTAGCCGATAGCTTTGTTAGAGCTTTCAAACGCGATAGTAGAGAAGGTTATTCTCGAAGCTTCTACCATTTTCTGGTAGAGATTCAGAATGGGGAAGAGTTTTTAACCAAAATTAACCCTGATAGTGACAAAAGCGGGGCGGCGATGCGTGCAGCACCCATTGGTATCTATCCCACACCAGAAAAAGTCATTGAGGCTGCAACAATTCAAGCAGCAATTACCCACAATACACCTGATGGAGTCAATGCTGCCGTTGCGGCTGCCCTGATGTCACATTATTTTATCTATCGACTGGGAGCAAAACGTAAATTAGGAGAGTTTCTAGAAGGTTATGTATCTGGCGAGTGGTCTAAACCGTGGGAAGGAAAAGTAAAGTCCAAAGGCTGGATGAGTGTCAGGGCTGCGATTAGTGCGGTGATCAGAAATGACAGCATGAGCGAACTTTTACAAGATTGTATCGCTTTTACCGGGGATGTGGATACAGTAGCTGCGATCGCCCTGGCTGCTGGTTCTTGTAGCGAAGAAATTAGACAAGACATTCCCCATCATCTCGTTACAGGCTTAGAGAATGGGACTTACGGTAGAGATTACCTCATCGGCTTGGATAAGCAGCTGATGAATTTAGTAAACAAAAAGACGAGCTAAATGTAATACATGGGTTAAGAGCGTTGCACCCCCATCCATTTATCGTAAAGACCTCTGCGTATAGCCTTCAAAAACTGTCATTGCTGCTCCCGTTGCTTCTTGACAAATTTCCTCAATGATCATATTTTCCATCCTTGAGTAAGCATCTGGGCACGCTTTTTGATTATTAACAATGTGATTGCGCTGCTGCTTTACACAATTAAGGGCAAACTTACTTTTTCAATTACTACGGTTTTTCGATACTATTACAGTAATTTATGTAAATATAAAGCTACCTAACCTTCGCTAGCTGCAAGTTTGGGTAGTAAAGTACACATTGGCAGCTTAACTATATGCCTGTATATTAAACACATTCACTGCTCAGTCAGGGACTTGCTACTTATTGGTAATACTACCTTGGCTAGAGTGAGATGAAAATTGACTTAGAGCCAAAGTTATAAGAGGATGACGGGAAGAAGCCTACAACTCCTAAAGATGTGTCCCTGTGCAAGACGCATAAATGTTTCATACAGATGAGAAAAATTACAACTTTTAACAGTGCCGGTAAACTGACTGCTCTTTTGTTCCTGATAACTCTGTTCCTCACGCCTTGTGTGATTGTAAATGCAGGAGAACGTGGTGTATTGATGAAATTTGGCGAAGTCCAAAACCAAATATTAGGAGAAGGACTTCACTTAATTATTCCTGTAGTCAATACTGTGAAAAAGTTGAGTATTCGAGTCCAAAAACAGGAAATTTCCGCTGAGGCTTCTTCCAAAGATTTACAAAATGTTTTCACCGATGTCGCTCTCAATTGGCATATTATTCCCCAAGAAGCAAATGCCATTTTTCAAGAAATTGGAGATGAACAAGATGTAGTTATTCGGATTATTAACCCAGCAGTTGAAGAAGTACTAAAAGCAGTAATGGCAAAGTACACTGCTGAAGAAATTATTACTAAACGAGGAGAAGTCAAAGGTGTAGTAGATGATGCACTGTCCACACGACTAGGTAGCTATCACGTTGCAGTTGATGATATTTCTCTAGTTCATGTCCATTTTTCAGAACGATTTGGTGAGGCGGTGGAGGCAAAGCAGATTGCTGAACAAGAAGCAAAACAAGCAGAGTTTATCGCGCTGAAAGCAACAAAAGAGGCTGAGGCAAAAGTTAATTTAGCAAAAGGAGAGGCTGAGGCGCACAGATTATTACGTGACGGTTTAACTCCAGAAATCCTGCAAAGGCAAGCAATAGAAAAATGGAATGGGAAACTGCCATTAATTGTAAGTAAGGAGGCTCCAAAATTATTTAATTTAAGTGAAATTTTAAAATTTGATAAAAATTGAGATTCTTTTTAATGAAATATCTGCTTATACATAGGGACGCACAGATGTGCGCCCCTATAACCGATTCATTTGTATAAAGGTGATAAAGTCAATTAACCCTTGGAGAATAAAATGGGAGAATCGAGAATCTTCAACTGGATCAATAGTATAATCAACAGAGTATAAGCTGTTGAAGAAATTAGACCCGTGAATAATTCTTTTTTGAGGTTATGCTCTTGAGGTTCTTTTTGAAAAATGTCCTTAGAACCGAATTGCATCAAGAGAATTCCCACGATATTAGAGAGCCAGTATCCTATAATTGAACAAGGTAGAAGTAATTTTGGGGAAAGTAAACTACATGCATACCCAAAACCATAAGCTATTGGCAGATTGAATAGTAGGTCATTCCACCAACATAGTGGTGATAACAAATATCCCAGTACCAGAAAAAATCCACCTCTGAGTTTTTTGAAAATGTCTTTTTTGAACTCTTCTGGAGTAGACTGTTGTAAGTGCTCCAGGGCTGTGTCTCCTGTTACATTCAACTCTTGACTGACCTTTTGGACGCTTTCCATAAAAACCCACTATTCCTATCAGCTTAGTGTATTTTAATATATAAACTAAGCCAAAGTCTAGTAAAGAAGTGATAACGTTTTGGCTTTTTGATGCTGAAAGTTTTACCACTGCATAGTTTCAGCAAAATAGTAAAAAGCAAAATTGAGGTTTAAATCATATAAATTCTTTGTGAAACTGCACAAAATCAGGCTTGGCTAGACAAGGTGGTTAAGCCCTTTGTCTTCTGTGCAACCTCACAGTTAATCGGTAGCAGATGCAACTTAAGAATATCTGATTTCTACCAGAGGTATATGAGTCAGTTCGCTTCTTGCAGAATCTGGGTTTGTCCTTCGGTATCTGAGTAAAATAGAAGGATTTAAATACAATTGAGATAATCAACGCTATTTGTTGCTCAATAAGTTTAAAAATCAGAATATGTCTTTCTAAATCATAGCACATCATGATATCCAGCACCGATACTGTAATAGCCAGACCCTTCTTGGGGTAGGGTGGATAGATGTTGAGGAGCAAATTTTTTATGTTTTTGCATATAGCCGGGGTAGAAATTTGAACTAATAATAGCTACAATAAAAATACTGAGATATCTTAATAGGAAAATGACAGATTTAACGCCAAATAGCACATTTTTAATAGCAGGAATTGTTTTTATAACGATTGCAGTCATCGGGCAATCTAAATTAGGTTTTATTGAAATTAATCCCGGTTGTTTTGGCAGATTTTTGGCTCTATTTATTGGTATTTCGAGCCTATTATATGCTTTGGGATTACTTAACCTTTCAGCCGAAACCCTTGATTTATTAAGAACTTCTCTGACAGAACAAATTAAACAGAGGATAAGTTCAATTAATGACCTTTTACAAGGTTCGTAATTTATTTTTGGTTGTATTTCAATACTTTTACTCAAACCTAACCCCAAGCCCTCTTCCCTATTAGGGAATCTACGGTATACACACAAGTCTTTGATGAGGCAATTTACGAGTCTCATAGCCCCTGAGAAACCTCACCCTGGTTTTGCATAGCAAAACCTGTCCCTCTCCTTACTAAGGAGAGGGATGTCCTTTCTTGACAGGGTGAGGTTTTTCTTTTGTTTTGGGTAATTCGATGACTTCTGTGTACACCGTAGAGTAGGAACTAATTGCGATTGGCAAGCGCATATAAATCCATCCTTAACTTCAATTGCTCACTTTAACGTGCTTCAATGTGATTGCCAAAACACTGAAATTATTTGTGACATTCACTTTTTGTGGTAGTACAGATTTTTCATTGGTTTCGCTACCGCCCCTATTGATGGCTGGAGAAAAGAACGTGATTTTATGTCCATAATCTGTATATGTAAATCTATCTTATTAGTGATGGATACGGCAACAAGCTTTCATATCATTTATTAAAAAAAAAACTCTCCGTGTTTGTGCATCAACCTCATTAATAAGTCTTGAAGCGGACATAATATCACTCTTCAGTTATCAACTTTTTTTCTTCAGGGAGTAAGGTAGTTTCATCCTTAGGATGTTCGCCATCTACAGATTTGGTTATAGTTCTATAGGGTTTGATAATTAGACTGACGCCAATTGTCCAACCTAATGTAACCATCCAACCTGCGAGAATGTCACTGGGAAAATGAACCCCCAGATAGAGACGACACCACGCAATAGCTATTACATATAAGCTGCCGAACATGAGAAGCAACCAGCGCCAGGAGCTATCCCAACTTAAGAATAGCAAAATTGCTACCAGTGTTACACTCGTCATGGCATGAGCGCTGGGAAATGCAAAACTAGACTCAGGCGCAATAGACTGCCACAATTGTGGACGCACTCGATGCATTAATTCCTTTGCTGTGCGGTTGATGATGATACTTCCCACTGAGGCGGTGAGTAAATAAGCTAGCGATCGCCAGCGTTTTTGAAGTAGTAATATGAGTGCGATCGCACCTAAAATCGGTATCGCCGTCCAAGGCAACCCAATTATAGCTAGCGTCACTGCTAAAACATCAAGCTGTGGGTTTGCTGTAGAATGAACCGCTAACAGAATAGGCACATCCCACAGGAAGCCAGCTTGATTCTGCCATATCTTCACTGTCAGGATTTCAAATATCTGCAAAGGTAAATAAACTCCGATCAAGAGGAGTAAGAGCGATCGCCAACGAGCAATCAACAGGTTTTTCAGAAAATCAAGAGGCGACTTACTCTCTTTATGGGCTGTTTTCACTTTTTCCATATCTAAGTTAAAAAGACTGATATAGCGTTTCCTAATCACATGAGGTACATCATAGTCCCCTCTCGAAGAGCGGGGAGGGGTTCTTATACCTCACTCAACCGAGAACCGCTATAAACGACTTCACTGATTACAAATTACTGGAATCTTGAGAAGTTCCACAATGTTTACAGTACGACAAATGTTTATAAGTAAGATTATGACAGTTTTGGCATTCAATATATTGATAATAACCACAGTGCGGACAGTAAGTATCAAGATGTCGAATTTTTTTGGCGCAATTGACGCAGCGTGATTTTTGAACTCTGCTAGCTGCTTGAACTTTAGCATTAAAGACAAATTTTTGAAAAAACTGGATAATTCCAAAACCAATAATTGGAATCAGTAAGATATAAACATAATTGATCAGGAAAAGTAAACCAACAAAAATGACGCTAATGATATCAAATATAAATTTATATATTGCACCTATTTGAAGAAACTCAAATATTTTAATTATGAGTGGAATAAAAAAGATAACTAGCAAATGCCAGCTAATGAGCGAGATCAGTCCATATCCTCTTCCTTGGGCAAATTTGTGAACTGATAAGGCAATAAGAATCAGTGGTAGAAGAAAGAGAGACTGAAAAGCAAGCTGGATACTTGGATACCAAAATGATGCCTTTTGATAGCCTTTGTCAACTTCATGGAATTGATTGTTATCTTTAAGAAAGGCTATAAAACTAATGCTTTCCGGTTTGGTAAGCAGTTCATTTTTAAGAGTAGAAATTTTCTGTTTAAGGGTAGAAATTTGGCGATTATTTTGTTCTAATGTCTGTTTAGCTTTTTCCGCACTGACTTGATTAATTGATTGTTCACGACCCTGACCTGCAATTTTTTCTAAAAGCGTTGAGTCATATTGGGCTTGAATAGTGCGATTCTCTTGTTCAAATGTCCTGATTTTCGCTTGTTCCTGATCAATAGTTTTGATAATTTGCTGCTTTTCAGGATTGTTAATCTTATCTTTGTAATCTGCATATTGCAAGCAACTTTTAGAAACCTTACCTAGATGTCCTACTTCGACTTGTTGATAGTTTCGCTGAAAACTGAGTTGATTGTTTGTGTCCGATGGCAACGAAAGTCTAACAATTTCATAGTCTTTATCGTTAGTGGTTTTTGTCCGGTAATCTTGCCACTCTGAATAACATGGATAAGCCTCAGTTGAACTAATATGCCATCTGCTAATATCATCCAGTCCCGTAAAAACATTAATCAAGATAAAAATATCAATTAAAATAATGACAATCAAACTCACTTTATTTAGTGGTTCGTTGTTGATTGTCCTTGATTTACTAAAAAATTGACTCAAAAGACGGCGGATTCTGGCAAACATATTGTCTTTTAAATAAATGGAAATTCGATCCGAATCAATTTTAGATGATTAGTAATGAGTAACTGCACAAAAATACATTTACTCATTTAAAGATTTGTTAATTGCTGACTTTTAAGAAACAAAATCCCCGACTTCTTTGAGAAGTCGGGGATCTGTGGCTTTCAATTCTCACAAATCAGGCTGTGGTCAAAATACCCAAGACTTACGCCAAAAGGCAGTGAAAGCCCTGATTTCCCGTAGGGGCAATTCATTAATTGCCCCTGAGCGCGTGTAGTTTTGCGTAAGTCCTAATATCATGATTTTCAGCTAAAGTTGACACATTTGACGGCTGTGTACCCCAACTTAAACCTATTTAGCAGCGAAGTAGGCTTCTAGTGCCTCAGAACCACCAATTAATTTACCATCGATAAACACTTGGGGAACTGTTGTCGCACCTGTAACTGCTTTTAACGACCGTGTGGTGATATCCTTACCCAAGGTAATTTCTTCGTAGTTGATGCCATGTTCCTTGAGCATCGCCTTCGCACGGGCACAGAAGGGACAACCGACTTTTGCAAACAGGGAAACTACTTCGGGCTTCTCTGCTTGGGGGTTGATGTATCTGAGCATTGTTTCGGCATCGGACACCTTAAAGGGATCTCCTGGCTCGTCTGGTTCAATAAACATCTCGTTAATTACACCATCTTTCACCAGCATAGAATAGCGCCACGATCGCTTCCCAAACCCCAAGTCTGATTTATCTACCAGCATACCCATGCCATCAGTAAATTCACCATTACCATCGGGAATTAGTGTGATATTTTCTGCCTCTTGATCCTTTGCCCATTCGTTCATCACAAAGGCATCATTCACAGAAAGACAGATAATGTGATCAACACCATTTTCTTTGAAAACCTTAGCCAACTCGTTATAACCAGGGAGATGAGTTGATGAACAAGTCGGTGTATAAGCACCGGGTAAGGAGAAGACAACCACTGTCTTCTCAGCAAACAATTCATCGGTTGTCACATCCACCCAGTCGTTATTCTGACGAGTATGGAAAGTGACATTGGGTACTCTTTGTCCTTGGCGATTGGGGAACATAATTTTGCTTGCCTTTAGTAATCAATTCCAGTCATAACCTATCATGGGAGAACTGGATATAATCTAATTATCAATCAGCTAAGAAACTTCATTAATAAATGGAGCGATCGCTGTGACAAATTCCGCAGTTGATTCATATGGTAAAACATTACGCCCATTTATTTTTATACCTCGACCTTGAGGCAAACAGGACAGGTAGTGAGCCAAGCATTCATCTGGCGTTTCTTTTCTATTGTCTTGACTAATACTCGATGCAGTTTTCCCTATAACCGCCAATGTTGCTTGCTGAATAGAGGCGATAAAATTAGTATAATCCTGTCGCCAAAACCCTGCTAAAAAAGAAAACACCGCATGGCGGCTAGCAGGATTTTCTGCACCTGCAACCAATGTATCCAACCACTCTGCATCCACAGCATTATCAGAAGCAAAGAGTTGACGAGTCGAGAAAGAATGTAAAAATTTTGGGGTGCGTGCATAGCGATAAAAAGCACTCCCAAAAGGCGAATCTAAGATATTCCAAAGAAAATTTTGCTGCCATTCTGGTGATTTCTTTGTCATCAAAGCCCACGCCGGAGGCCCAGAGAGTACAAGTCTGGCAATTAAGTTTGATTCCTTTTGAACTAATGCGATCGCAACTGGTAATAAAGCACCTTGTACTACTACAATGACAGGTTTTTGTACTACTGTTTGTAAAAAGTACTGCAACTGTTCTGCCCAATCACTAGGAGTGTAAGCCACATGGGGCATATCACTTTCGCCACATCCTAGTAAATCAGGGTTGTAAATTGAATTTCGCTGACCTGTATTATACCATTCGCGACAAAATCGCTGCCAAAATTGCCGCGACAACCCGACGCCAATAGGATGAATTAACAGTAAGGGAATACCCTCAGATGTTATATTAATTGGTTGATGAACTTCGTAGGCGCAACGATAATTCTGCCAAGTGTAAAACTGGCTAGGAGATGCTGTCAAATTGGTTGTGTTAGCTACAGCAGATGGTTGCATAATTCCTAGTTTTTAATACTTGCTAAAAAATCATCTGTGGATGAATTAACTGGTATCCAGCCTCTTTAAGCTTTTCATTCGATACCCAAGCATTATATGGGCGAGTCCTCTTAATAGAAGTATCCCATTTAACTTTGGGTAAATTATGTTTTTCAAATAGGCACTCTAGCAAGTCTCGGCTGGTGAGATGTGCATCATCTACTAAATTATAAATCCCTTGCAAACGACGGTGACGGGCAAATTCTATCGCACCAACAATATCATCCAAATGAATCCAATTTGTGATATCCTCGCCATTGCCCGGACGGGTTGCACCAGAATATCTACTAAATATTTTCAACAGTTCCCTGTCAGTCCCATAAATCCCTCCTAAGCGGAAGATACAAACGCGGAGATTTTCGCTAGATGCTGATAGCAGCACATCCTCTGTTTTTCTGAGAATTTGGGCATTTAAATTAGCGGGTGCAAGCGGTGTTTCTTCATCTACCCATACACCATTTCTGTCACCATATACTGCATAACTCCCTGTGTATATTAATTGTTTCACACTCGGAATCTGCTGCAAGGATGAAACTAAAGTTTGGGCAGTTTGTAGATAAGTTTCTTCATAAACTTCCCCACCTTTTGCACCAACACTCAAAACGACAACATCTTGATTGTGCAAAACTGATTTTAGACTATGTGGGTCATTTCCACGGGTAACTAAAACTCTTTGGGATACTGATTGTAGTGCAGGGACACGCTCAGGGGAAGTTGTGGTTACACTGACAATAAAATTCCTCTTTTGCTGCCAATATTGAGCAACTTTATAACCAACATAACCACAACCGATGATTGCAACGTTCATGACAAATTAGACACAAATAAATTAAACTACTCATCAAGACAATATTCTCAATTAATGGACTGGACGTAAATAAATTTAACAGCCCAGAGCTAACAGTCAATAGTACAGAAATTTTTACCTAATGACTATTGACTATTTTGCTAATTCTTTCTCAATTATGGCAATTATCTCTGATGAATTTGGCTGAACACTACTATTAAATCGAGCTACCACTTCACCTTGTTTATTGACTAAAAATTTTTCAAAGTTCCAAGCAACAGTTCCTGTTGGCTCAACGGCTTTGGTAAGTCGCTCATAAAGTGGATGCTGCTGCGAGCCTTTGGCATGAACTTTATCGAATAGTTCAAAAGTAACATCATATTTACTCGTGCAGAATTGCACAATCTCTTCATTGCTTCCTGGTTCCTGCGCTCCAAAATCGTTACAGGGGAACCCCAAAATACGTAACCCTGCTTCCCCATACTTCTGGTTCAACTTTTCTAACCCCTCGTATTGAGAAGTATAACCGCAATAGGAAGCCACATTCACAATTAAGAGTACCTTCCCGGTATACTCGTTTAATTGCTTATCTTCACCGTTGATGGTCTTGACTGCGATGTCCGAAATTGTGTTACTCATCTTGAATCTGATTTATAGGGAATATTGCCAAGTCTCCCATATTACAGGTACTCTAAACCCAGTTTATTTAAGGAAATTAGGTTTGTTAGCCAAGTTTCCCACTACGATTCTATTTAACTCAGGCTATAAGCTTGTATGGGAGTTTCGATAGATGTTTCCTTCACTGATTGGTGCTTAATGGGCAAGGCGATGTCTAACAACAAGCCAGGATGCGGAGCGTTTTTGCTCAACTGGTGCAGCTGTTCAATTAAGATAGCGATCGCCTGTGAGTTTACACTTACAACCAGATTTAACAGAGTGATAACTCTTGTGTAAATAGCTCGACCAATCCACTATCTCAGGATAAATCTTGAAAATATGCGTTGCTTTTGATACATTTTTCTTTCGCAGAGATAAATTATAAATTATGAATACTGACTACTGCGTGTACAGACAAATCTAGAGACGAAATATGGCAGGATACTTGCGAGTATTGACCGAATAATGTCACGATGAATCTGCGTGATCTGAATCAAAGTAAAAACTTAATTTCAGCAAAACTTATTTTACCTTGTGACAATTTTATGGTTAGAGGATTGAGAGTTAGTATGCTGCTATTGGCAGTACTGGGAAATCTGGCATGGCCATTTAGTGCCAAGGCAAATTTTAACGGTAAACTCACTGTGGAAATTGATGGCTTGAAGAATAAACAAGGACAAGTCTGTGCCAGTATATTTGCAAGCAGTGAAGGATTTCCTAGCGATCGCGATCGCATCTTACAAAAGCAGTGTACAAAGATTACTGAAACTCCCTTAACCATTACCTTTGAGAACTTGAAAGCAGGTAGTTATGCCGTTGCTGTCTTTCACGATCAAAATAATGACGGCACTCTCAATAGTAATAGCCTTGGTATACCAATCGAAGGCTTTGGATTTTCCAGCAACCCAGAAATTCGCACAAGAGCGCCCAAATTTAGCGAAGCAGCATTTTTGGTCGCAGGCCCAAATACTAATATCAAAATCCAATTGAAATATTTTTTAGGCTGACAGCAGATTTAAACTTGGTGCAGTAGACAAACTAGAATTCAAAACCACATATAAAACCTGTTTTATTCGTGACTGCGCCAATTTGAGATTTTGAATTTTGGATTTTGGAGAAGACCGCGCCGTAGGATACCCGAAGGGTGTAGGGCGAACGAGTGTCGATACGAGCGTCACCCTTACCCCTACGGGGAAGCAAGCTACGCGCAGCGTCTTCGACAGGAGAAGGGATTGAAGGAAAAATCTAAAATCTAAAATCTAAAATCGAATCACTCCTGCTCTATTCTCGTGAATCGTTGTGTGAATCTTCCGGTAGACTCTGTTGTTCCGCCAAGCCACGCATTCGATTCATCTGAGTTAAAGCATATCGTGCTGTTGCTTGTACTTCGGCATCTGGGTCTTCTAGTGCATGGCGCAACATCTGGCTCATTTGACCCATCATGTCATAAACGCGCGTCAGGTCACGGATCGCATTTTGCCGCACTTGTGGACTTTTATCTTGAATTGAAATTGCTAAAGCCCGGTTCATCGGTTTGAGTGTGCGGATACCAATTTCTGCCAAAGCTGCTAAAATTAAGCTTCTTTCTTGAGAATCGGCATCAATCATCAGGTCAACCATAGGCTGAATTGCCCGCGAATCTCCCTGCTGACCCAAATCCCAAATAGCCTTGCGTCGCTTCGTTGGGTCAGGACTGCGTAAGTCTTGAACTAATTCGTCAACGATATTGAGTTTAGCAAGCCGGGAAGTTTTTTCTGGTAGCAGTAATTGTGTAGCGAGTGGTGGCGTAGCTGTTTGTGGACTAGTTACAGTCTCTGGTGGGGGTGGTATCATCGTTTTTTTGTTAGCCTCACTCAAACTTTTAGTATTTGATATTTGAGACTTTTGCACTTCTTTTGCCTGACGAAACCACCTCAGCAGGTAAACAAGTGCGCCAATACTTCCTAGAACTCCAATGGCAAATATTAACCACCAGACAAAACCTCTCTCAGTTGGCTTGGGTTTTGCAGTTGGCTTGGGTTTTGCAGTTGGCTTGGGTTTTGCAGCAGGAGAGGCAACAATTCGAGAGGTGATAATCTGATTTTTGGCTGCCAAAGCTGCTTGCAGCCTCTCCCTAGTCGTCAGACCAGCAAGACCATCTACTTTTAAACCCTTTATTTTCTGGAATTTAGCTACAGCGATTTCCGTACTGGCGTTGTACTGTCCATCTACCACACCACTGTAGTATCCCAACTGCTTTAATTGGGTTTGTAGTCTCTGCACATCTGATTTTCGACTACCATATCTCAAAACAGCCGGACTAGCAGTGACTCTCGAACTAGCTTGTGCAAGTTCTAAAATTTCAGGTGCTAGGTTAGGTGTGGCTGTACTTGCGCGATTTGGGTAAAAACCCAGGCAAGAAAAACAGGTAAATATCAAGATTGAGGAAGGGCGTAGCCTCATATTGCAAGTTTCAGCCTGAACGTGCTTTTGAAGTCATCGATCCCACAATAACTTCAAGGTGTCTAAATGTTAACTGTTATTTGTTATTTGTCATTGCCCATTGGACAAAACAGTTGCCAGTTCCCAATTCTGAGTAAAGAAGTGAGATTCCCCACGAATTACTCAGCACTACTACTCCTTCATCCCCCTCATCTCCCCTTTAACTAGTTAGGGCAAAATTTCTGGTTCAGATTCTCTGACTGCTAGGGTTATGGGCTTCAATTTTTTAGCCGATGCTTCTAAAACTGGTCGCGGTATATTAGCTATTTCGCCGACAGTAACTGTGTCGTTTTGCCCTGCTAAAGTATCACGTTGGTTAATCAGATAGATGCTGATTAAAGTGAGGAAAACACCTACCCACTGCAACGGACTGAGGACTTCTGAGAGGAAGAGATTGCCGAATAATAAGGCAAAGACGGGTGTGAGGAAGGTGAGGGAACTAAGACTGGTGAGACTGCCACTAGAAGCAAAGTAGAAGAATAACCCGTAGGCGATCGCACTGCCAAATACGGTAGCATAACCCAAAGCCACTAAATCAGATCCTCCCAGATTCTCCCACTGCTGGGATTCGACAACTGATGAAATTCCCCATAGTGGCAATCCACCCAAAATCATGTGCCATCCCGTGGCAGTTACTGGGTCAGCATGTCGGCACACAAACCGAATCAACACTGTTCCCACTGCCATTGATAAGGCTGCTAACAGCATTAACCACTCACCACTAGCAAACAAATCTTGCCAGTTGCCAATTGTGATGTTTGCGCCTGAGTCGATAAAATGTAAAATCAACTCATCAGGTAAGCCAATTAAACTAATACCTGTGACTCCCAAGCCTAGCCCCAACCATCCCCAAAAACCAATGTGTTCTTGAAATAGCCACAACGATAGCAAGGCCACAGCTAAAGGTTGCGAGTCAATCATCACAGACCCCAACCCCGCACTGGTTCTGACTAATCCCTCTGCCAAAAAGCCTTGAAACAGCGTCCCATCTATCAGGGCAAATAAGGCAATCCACAGCCATGCAGCCCAACCCTTGGGCTGGGGTTTACCCATGAATGTTGCTGCAATCAAAATTAACATCCCCGCTGGTATCAGACGCACTCCCGCCATGAATAGCGGTGTGGTATGGGGTATCACTCCTTTCATGGCTACCATTGCCGTCCCCCATAGAAAAAAGGGGGCAATTAATAGCAGAGGGGCAAAGGAAAGTCGAGATGCACTGAGTTTCAATTGCATGGGTTTGCTGATGCCTTTGTTTAACAAGCGCAAAAATTGCTTTACCCAATTTTACCGAATTATGTAGTTTTGCGATCGCGTAGCGTCTTGGAGAGAAGGAATTAATACTCAGGTGTAGCTAAGGTTACAGGAGGCTGAAGATTGTAATGAAACGGATAGCTTTAAAAAGCTTAATCAGATAACAAGCAAAAACGCTTTAAATCAGGCAGAGAAGCAGTAGCTTTTATATGTATAAATACTACTGCAAAAGTAATTTTTTTAAGTTAAAAATGTAAGTAATTTATCTCTCAAACCAGTTGACTCTATTTAGGAGCATCGGATGTCTGTAGGATTGCCTGAATTCGTTGAAAATCCAGAAAATCGTTGCCCTGTAATTCTCTTACTCTAGATTTTCGTGAATTGTTTGTCTGGCTTTCTACTTCGATGAAACGGGTTTGTAGTGGCAAAGTAGGGCCGGCTGTAGCTTTACCGGCTGTGGGATGGGGTCAAATTACCAGTTAGAGGAAATTTTGTGAATTGGAAAGCTGTTGCGAGTTCCGCTATCGGAACAAGTCATCAAAACCAGGGGATACTTTGTCAAGATTATGGGGGTTATCGCATCTTTGATGATGTGATTGTAGGCGCGGTTGCTGATGGTGCTGGTAGTGCTAAATATTCTGATGTTGGTTCTAAGTTGGCGGTGGAAACGGTACTCAAATGCTTTTCTGAAATTAATGAATATCCTCAGAAGCGAGATTCTCAACCACTGTCCAAAGAAGAAGCTCAGAAACTGTTTGCTGAGATCGTGAATCAAGTTATTACAGAATTACATAATAAAGCAGACAATGAAGATTATTCTGTCAATGATTTAGCTTGTACTCTTTTGGTTTTCGTGGCAACTTCTGACTGGGTTGCAGCTATGCAAATCGGGGATGGATTTATTGTGCTGCGTTCCCAAGACTCAGAATATCAACTGTTGTTTCAGCCAGATAAAGGTGAGTTCATCAATGAAACAACTTTTATCACCTCAACAAATGCAGTAAAAGATATGCAGGTAGAGGTTATTTCCGAAAAACAAGAGTTTATTTGTGTTTCCACTGATGGACTGGAAAAAGTAGCAATTCGCTTGAGCGACTGGAAACCTTTCTCACCTTTCTTTAAACCTTTGGAGGAACACTTGCGTAAACCTGTTAATTCAGAGGATGAAAATAAATATCTGACGGAATTCCTCAACTCTGAGCGGCTAAATTCTCGCACTGACGATGATAAAACTTTACTTTTGTGCTTGTTTGATAGAGAGTAAAATTCAATGACATTTCTCACCTGCGCGCATACGGGAAAATCAATTACTCTGGTGGGTGAACTGATAGCTCATAGTGGTGAAGGTAAAGTTTGGTGAACTAATCACAATGGTTACTTAGCAAAAACTTACCACTCGCAAACTCTCAGCCAAAGAACACTGGGAAGCTAATAATATTACTCTGAAGTTTTTCACTATAAACAAATAAGTTGAATTATCCTTGGGACAAATTAAGATATAGTCCAATCTTCTAAACGCAAATTAGGCACTTTTTCAAAATCCTTGCGGTTGCGAGTAACCAAAATCCCATTCACTGATACCATTTCACGAAAACCTTGATACACATAAATTTCACGTAAGGGCATGGCATTGCCATGCCCTTACCAACGTATTTGTATCATTATTAAAGTGAAATGGTATGACAGCGTAATTGCCGCAATGCGTAAATCTTGTATACCAATGCGGATTCTTTGACGAATTAAGTCTTCGTAATAATTGATATAGCGGTTCTCAGTTGAATTAGTTTCTCTAGTGCTTGTTCTTTAGTCGCACCACAGCTTTTAACATCTGGTTAGCCTATCAATGTCGCACTAACCCTGCCATCTTGTTCATTTTCAATAAGTATATCGTAAGTCAACTTAGGTGCAATTTTAGTCAGGGAAGTTGTCACAGATAAATTCATCAGATTTTTTCCCTCCAGCCTTGATATCGAGCATAGCTCTCAAAGCTGAGGAATTCTCACAATTAAGAAATGTAAGCTATGTGCTGAAGCCTGACTATTCTCCAGTGCAGAAAACTGAGCAATTTAGCCTGCTTGATTGAAATTTTATAAAAGGATACCTAAGTTTTCCCAGCTTAGATATCCAATAGCAACATAACCTACATTAAATAGACTATTAACTATACTTATAATTCTAATTCTAATTTTTGTTTTTAAACTACTTCTCTGGATAGTTTTTCAATTCATCCTTAAGTATGATGAAAAAGTACATGAGACATGAGGATTAAACTGAAATTTTGAAAGCAGATGCGTAAATTACAGATAATTTGTAGTGACGCATATATGTGCGCTTATGCTTGATTCATCAGGTGCGTTACACTACGTTACATTGCGTTAACGCACCCTATTTTCTAAGACAAATTAGCAACGCTAGACTTTTCTAAACTCGCTACTAATTTAACTCCAAATTCTTCTTCAAACACTCCTTTTTTATAATCTAAACTCCAGAGTTCTAAAGCACAATCATCATCAGATTGAGATGGAAAAATCAGCAGATTTACCTGCCGAAATTGTGGATAATACTCACATTGAACTTGAGCGATCGCACCAATTTGTCGTCTATCCAATGCCACTGCCAATCTTAAAATTGCACTCAATTGGCTGACCATTTGGCGCTGGTGTTTAGTCAGCAAACTCTGATAAATTTCATGTTTTTTCTTGGGCGGCGATTTGCGATGATAACGCGCTAAATTGGCAATGATTTCAATCTCGGTTTCTGTATAACCGAGTAATTCACCATTGCGAATTAGATAGTAAGAGTGCTTGTGGTGAGAGGAATGGCTGACATAATGACCGCAATTGTGTAATATTGCAGCTACCCACAGCAGTTGTCGCTCATCAGATCCCCAGTGGTGTAACGTACCTTGAGTTTGGTCAAATAAACTCTGGGCAAATGCTGCCACGCGATCGCTATATTCTAAGTTGACGTGGTACTTATTAGCGAGTTTTAGAACATTGCGTTCCCGAACTGAACTTTGGTAACGCAGCTTATCTTCAATTAAACCGTGGGTTAGCATCCAGTCTACAATTACACCTTCCCTCAGAGAACGCTCACAGACTGTGACCGATTCACTACCCAAAAGGGTCATTACTTCCTGTAATATCACTGCGCCAGCGAGTATAACTTCAGGGCGCTTATCTGGCATACCGGGAATCGCAGCCTTTTCTAAGTTACTTAGTTTCCGCAAGCGATTTACCAAGTCTCGCAAATCTTTAAGACTGAACTGGTAGCCATTGAGAGTGGAAGGAATAACACCCGACTTTTCTCGTGCATGAATCATCGCCAGGGTTTCAATTGTGCCAGCCGTACCTACCAAACGGGGAGATTCCCCAAGCTGGAAATTTGCTAGTACCTCATCCACGGAACGTTCTAACATCCCGCGTGCATAGGCTTGCAGCTGCTGAAACTCCGTGTTGCTGATGGGGTCAGTGGTGATTAACTCGCTAGTGAGTCGGACTGCACCGACTTTAGTACTGGTGAGAGTCCGTGCTTGGTGACTATCGCCCAAAACTAACTCTGTGGAACCACCGCCAATATCAACAATCATGTGGGGCTGGTTGTGAAATTCCATCCCCGACAGCACGCCAAGGTAGATTCGTCGCGCTTCTTCTTGACCAGAAATCAAGTCAACGCTTAAACCCAACTCCGCTTCTATTGTGTGCAAAAAATCTTTCCCATTGGGGGCTTCCCGCACGGCACTAGTTGCTACAGCAATGATTGTTTCAGCATTGATAGTTTTGGCAACTTCTTGGAAGCGTCCTAAAGCAGCGATCGCCTTTTTAATTATCTCCGGTTTGAGTTCCCCAGTACTAAGATTGCGATCGCCAAGTCTTACAGTTTCTTTTTCTCTGGCGATAATGCTGAAAGCTGGTAGTGTGGGGTCAATCTTAACTACTACCATGTGTAGAGAATTTGTTCCCAGGTCAATGGCAGCAATAATCCGATGTTGCTTAGTTGGTTGAGTTGGAACACTCTCCCAGCTAGAAACTAAATTCAGCATCTAGTTTTCTCTCTTTATAAGAAATGATGGCAAACGGTGATATGTCGGGGTAGCTGGCACTGATATTGATTGCAACACACTTGCTCAAGCTGAGTCCTCAGCACTGAGTAAATTAAAAAATACTCAGCACTATTCATCTTTGGTCGAGGGGAATTGAGCTAAGTATATTCACCCGACTGTTTCTAACCGTAGTGACTATTTAAGGATATTTAAAGTTGCCACTTTTAGGTTATGTTTTTACAAATAACAAATAACGTTATTCTATAGATGTAAAGATGTGTGAATTGATCTATCTAAAGTTATTTGTTGATTTCTATGTTAAGGACGCCAGAACGCCCCCAGCAACCAGTTTGGCTTGTAATTATCCGGCTTTTGCGATGGCATAAACCAGAAGGGCGGTTAATTTTAATGATTCCTGCCCTGTGGGCTGTGTTTTTGGCAGCTTCTGGGAAACCACCTTTACCTCTGGTTGGTGTGATTGTATTGGGTACTCTGGCCACGAGTGCGGCTGGGTGTGTTGTCAATGATTTGTGGGATCGGGATATTGATCCACAAGTGGAGAGAACCCGCGATCGCCCCCTCGCTTCTCGCGCCTTGTCTGTGAAGGTTGGGATTGTAGTCGCGATCGTCTCGCTAGCATGTGCAGCAGTCCTGGCCTTTTATCTTAACCCCCTGAGTTTCTGGTTATGTGTGGCAGCAGTGCCTGTAATTCTGCTTTATCCAGGTGCAAAGCGAGTGTTTCCTGTACCGCAACTGGTGCTTTCCATCGCTTGGGGTTTTGGGGTATTGATTAGCTGGAGTGCAGTCACACAAACCATCTCCCAACCAACTTGGTTACTTTGGGGCGCGACTGTACTTTGGACATTGGGATTTGATACAGTTTACGCCATGAGCGACAAGGAAGACGATCGCCGTATTGGTGTTAATTCTAGCGCTCTATTTTTTGGGAATTATGCCTCTGTAGCTATTGGAATTTTCTTTGCTGGCACAATCTTGTTATTGGCTTGGTTAGGTGTACTGATACATCTGCACTTCGCCTTCTGGATTAGCCTTGCAATTGCTACTATCGGATGGGTTTGGCAGTCTCTGCGATTAAGACTGCGAGACTTACCTAATCCTGTTTATGGTAAGATGTTCCGGCAAAACGTGTGGATTGGTTTTATTTTACTTGTTGGGATGATTGCTGGATCTTTTTAATAAGTAAAAAGAAAATTCCCATAACTTAAATTATGGGATTTTAAATTGGAGTGAACTCCTAAGTCAGATAAAAAATATTTATGAGTTTTTGTATGGGTATATTCTTTGATTGGTTTAGTCCCTTATTTCAGTATGTGCGTACTTGGACAGCAATAGGTCTGCTATTTTTGGTTGTTACCTGGTCAATTCCTGCACAAGCTGCTAGCCGCATTGATCCGCAGTTGGAACAGCAAGTTTTACAAATTATCCGCGAACACCCAGAGGTAATTATTGAATCTGTTCAAACCTATCAGCAGCAACAACAACAGAAAGTCAAGCAAGCACAGCAAACATTTTTACAGGATTTAAAGACGAATCCTGAAACAGTGATTGGTGAGTCTCCCACCATAGGTTCAACTAAATCAAAAACTGTGCTAATAGAATTTTCAGATTTTCAATGCCCCTATTGTGCTGAGGCGCATAAAACCTTAAAAGAATTGTTAGCAAAGTATCCAGATAAAGTAAGATTAGTTTACAAGAATTTCCCCCTGACTTCAATTCATGCTGAAGCATTAACAGCTGCGACAGCGGCTTGGGCGGCACATCAGCAAGGTAAATTTTGGGAATATCATGATGCGCTATTTACTAATCAAAAGCAACTAGGTGAGGCGTTATATTTAGATATTGCTAAGAAACTGAGTCTGGATTTGAGTAAATTTAAACGCGACCTGACTCTTGCCACTCCCGCAATTAAGAAAGATATCCAGCTAGCTGAGAAATTGGGTGTTCCTGGCACACCTTTCTTTGTAATTAATAGTCCAACTTTTTCAGGAGTGGTGCAGCTAGAAAATATCGAAAGTATATTGACTGGTGCTAAGTAAATTGTTGTAATGAGTAACTTATGAGGAGTGATCAGAAGAAATTTTCCTCACTCCTCATGTTATTAAAGATATGACAACTTCAGTGGTGATACCAATTTGGGATATTTCTATAGAGTGTACTTGATTGGTTAGCGATCGCAATTACTTCTTGATATCCCGCCTCAATACGCAACAACTCGCTAATCACTGGCTATTTTTTCTTATTGGCTTGATACCTACGCAACCTCACTAAAGCTCTAACTCGTCCTTTAAATGCTTCAAATTCTTCGCTGCTAATTTTAGTTTTCTGCCATGCTGGACGTTGCATTAAGCGCTCAGACCATTCATTTAGCCTGGGGTAATCACGGAGATTAACACCTAAATTAGGTAATGAAAGTACACCTATTCCTGCAACAATATCTGCTAAAGTTAACTGGTGACTACCAAAAAAAATGCGATCGCCAAGCACTTGTGTAAAAAATTTCAGCTTTTATCAAATTAAAATGTCCTGAGTCACTTGCTGACACTGGAAATATTTATTTTGCAATTCTTCTGGAATTCTCATGGGACGGCCATTGTGTAAACTAATAAAAGCACCTTTTTGTGTAGCTACTGCTGCTAACTCATTATTAGATAAAATTTCCGCTTGCACAGTCCACTTTAACCGTCCTAAATTACTCAGCCATAAATGTCCAACTACTTGATCAATAATCTTTATCGGACGTTTATATTCAATTTCAGTTCCAGCTAGAACAGGTGCATATCCTTGCTCAATTTGTTGATTTAGTTGCCAATGTTCATCTAAAAACTTTAAACGTAAATCCTCTAGCCATCTGATATACACAATATTACTCACGATTCCCATAAAATCAATGTCGTATGTTCTTACAGGAATTGCCAATACTACTTCTAATGTTCTGTGCAAGTTATTATTTACCACCATTATTTTCTCCAGCTTTTGAGACTGATCGGTCTGTAAAATAGCAAAAAAATTTTCCTCTTTTAAGCATGGGAAATTATTTTGTGCGATAAATTTAAAGGTGAGTTTCCAAATATTGATTCAAGTGATTAATTACCCTGTGCATGTGAATTGAATCTCCATAAAGCTTGCTCATCATTATCGCTCCTTCTAATGTTGCAATTATGATGGTAGCGATTTCCTCAGCACTCACTTCCGGGCGAATTTCACCCTTTTCAATTCCCGTTTCAATAATTCGACGAATCATATGCAGCCAATAGTTCATCGCCTGTTGAGCGCGTTCCCGCAACGCCGGATGAGCATCATCACTCTCCACAGCAGTATTCAGCAGTGGACACCCTCCTTTGATAGGTGGATTTTCTGCGAAGCTACTAAATACGCCAATGATTGCTTGCAGGCGTTCTACTGCGTGGCGTTTGCTTCGTAATACAAATCTAGTATGCTGTTTGATGCGTGCGATCGCAAAGTCAAAAGCCTGTAGCGCGAGATCGTCTTTGCTTTGGAAGTGATTGTAGATTCCTCCTTTCTGCAATCCAGTAACACGCATGATGTCTGACATCGATGACCCTGCATACCCCTGTTGGTTAAACAGTTCGGCTG
Source organism: Nostoc sp. (assembly GCF_036917655.1). Lineage (GTDB taxonomy): Bacteria > Cyanobacteriota > Cyanobacteriia > Cyanobacteriales > Nostocaceae > Nostoc. The sequence goes on along the minus strand of NZ_JBALCY010000047.1, from coordinate 64,501 downwards.
CTTGGTGGAGAATTCTGCTTTTTGTTTCTTCGCCTTTGGACATTACAGCGATTTATTAGATGAATGGATACGCGATAGAGAGTAGGGAGTGGTGTAGTTTATTGAATTGAAAATTGCTGTAAATAAAATATTACCGACCGAATGGTCTGATTAAAAATACCATAATACATGCTAGCAAGTCAAGTTTTTTTAGCGCTCAGTAATGAACTAGGCATTGGGAAAACTCTTCCCAATGCCCAGTCCCCAGTCCTTATGCTGAGAGAGTTAAAATCTGCTCGACTACTTGAGAATTAACATCTTTGTGTTCACCCAAAGCTACAGTACCGCGTTTTTCAAAACGCTCAATAATTACAGGAATGGTATCAAGTCCAACACCGTAATCAGACAAGCGCGTGCTTACACCAACCGACTCAAAGAAATTGCGAGTTTTAGCGATCGCTTCAGTAACCCGCGCTTCCTCACTACCATCGACAATCCCCCAAACTCGCTGGCCATACTGTAAGAGTTTTTGCCATTTGCGATCGCGTTTAATTGTCAAGGTGCTGGGTAGCACAATAGCTAAAGTTTGAGCATGATCCAAACCATGCAGTGCTGTCAATTCATGCCCAATCATGTGAGTTGCCCAATCTTCGGGTACTCCTGCACCAATCAACCCATTGAGTGCCAATGTCGCAGACCACATCACATTAGCCCGTGCATCGTAGTCTTGGGGATTAGCCAGGGTTTTTGGCCCCTCCTCAATCAGCGTTTTCAAGATTGATTCAGCCATCCTGTCTTGTAGTGGCGCATTGACTGGATAAGTCAAATACTGTTCCATCACATGGGTGTAAGCATCGACAATTCCATTACTAATTTGCCGCACAGGTAAGGAAAAAGTCGTTTCCGGATCGAGAACAGAAAAACGGGGAAATACCAAAGGACTGCTGAAAGGTAGTTTTTCTTGGGTTTCCCACTTAGTAACAACCGAGTTAGTATTCATTTCCGAGCCGGTTGCGGGTAAAGTCAAAACTGTACCGAAGGGCACAGCAGCCTTTACAGGTGCGTTCTTTGCGAGGATGTCCCAAGGATCGCCCACAAAGGGAACCGCAGCTGCAATAAACTTAGTGCCATCAAGAACTGAACCACCACCCACCGCAAGTAGAAAGTCTATGCCCTCATTCCGCACTATTTCAACCGCTTTCAATAGGGTTTCTAGGTGAGGATTGGGTTCGATTCCACCAAACTCAACTACATTCCGTCCAGCCAATGCAGACTTCACCTGGTCATAGACGCCGTTAGTTTTGATGCTGCCCCCACCGTAAATAATCAGGATTTTGGCATCGGTTGAGTCGATGGGGGATATTATTCCCCGCACCTCTCAGTTAAATCTGGGCGTGCGGCTTTCACCGCACCCAGCTTCCGATGTTCTTAGCTTGCGCTTTTGCTCATGTGTTTGTAATCGTGGCAACTCTCATGAATTGCTTCCAGATTATTTTTCTTCCAGTTGGCGTGATTTCCGTCGATATGGTGCAAGTGAATGCGTTCCTCATCGATGAATTTTAAGCCGCAGGAAGCACATCTATGGTTTTGCTCCTTGAGAGCAATAGAGGTTTCGCCGAAATAGAGTTTACTGTTACGTTTGCTCCAGTAGGCTGTATCTCCGTCGTAAGGTGATTTAGTTCCCTTGACAGAAATGTGTTTGTTTTCGGAGTAAGGAACCTTTGGGAATGCCTTTTTTATTAGCTCCTGGCATGAGTGACGGTTTTGCTTGGTTTCCTTGTTGAATACCTGAAAAGCTCTATGATTGATGTGCCATAAGGAAAACTTTGACCCATCCATCTTGCAGAACTTGTGGTAGTTTCTCCATCCTCTAACTACCGGGGCTAATTTCTCAGCCTTTGTAGTAGCACCATAATTCGAGTTGTTGACGATGTGTTTTACTTTCTTACGAAACGCTTTAAAGTTGTCCACTGAGGGACTACATCTGAACTTTCCGTTTTTCTGGACTTTAAAGTGCCAGCCGAGGAAATCAAACCCATCTGTCGCGGCGGTAACTTTGGTTTTCTTTTGGCTTACATTCATTCCGCGTTTGCGGAGGAACTCGCTGATTCTTTCAAGTATCTCTGTCGCATCATCTTCGGGTCGGAGTATAATAACCATGTCATCCGCGTATCGGACTGATGGTTCGATGATCGAACTGGCTGAGGTTTTAGTGGTGATTCTATACCCTCTATTTTCGTGGTATCTGTGTATACTCTCAATCCCGTTAAGTGCGATGTTGGCTAGTAATGGGCTGACCACTCCCCCTTGAGGTGTTCCCTGTTCGGGGAATTCTGGGTTAACTCCTGACTTGAGGCATCGGAGGATACCGAGTTTTAAGCCTTTGGGTGCTATGAGTTCGTCCATTATTGCTGAGTGGTTAATCCGGTCGAAGCATTTTTCAATATCGAGTTCAATTACTCGTTTTTCTATTCCATTGGCTTTGGAGCGAAGGTTGTTAAAGATGTACATTTGTGCATCATGGGCAGAGCGCCCAGTTCTGAACCCGTAGTTCCGGGCATGGAAAGTGGCTTCGTGTGCTGATTCTAGTGCATATTTTGCTAGGCATTGCCAAGCTCTATCTGCGATGGTTGGTATTTTAAGCATTCTGGTTGTCCCGTCCTTTTTGGGGATGGGGATTTCCCGTAGTCCTTGATGCTTCCAATTTCCACTATTCATTTTCAGTAGTTCTTCAAGGCTGAAGCGTTCTTCAAATGAGAGGGATTTCTTCCCATCAATACCAGCCGTCTTTTTACCAGCATTTAGCTGAGATACTTGTCTTATTGCAAGAAATCGAGCCGAGGTGGATTTTAGAATAAGCTTTTGGAGTAACCGAGCTTTCCGCTTGTCTCCAACTTGAACAGCTTTATACACGCGCTTTTGAAGGCGGAAAAGATTTCGGCGGAATTTCTTCCACGGTAGAGCTTTCCAAGATTCACTAGTATTTTTACTGTGTCTAATCATTTTCTCTTCTAGAGTTTGTGTATTCTGAACACCTCAGACCAATTACGGTCTGTCCTACCCGACTTGTGAGAATTCCGCTTCTCGTCTAGCCTACTTGGGGAACGAAAGCCCCAGGACTCACAAAATCGTTTTTATTCGTTCCCTCGGAGAGATTGATTGTTCCGTTAGATGTAGCCAGTTCGACTGTTGGATTCCCTGGACTCTTACCGATACTCCTGCTATGGTTCGGCGGGAATGTTCTCCAATGAAGTCAGGGGTTTTGCGTTGCGCCCTGCCCGAAATTAAGTCGTTTTTCTAGGCTCTGTTTCATCATAGGAACTCCCTGTTAGCGCCAGTGTCAACCCGCAACGGTCGTCTGGTTGCGCCCTGTTCCCAGCTAGCTTCACTCTACAAGAACCGAGCTTGTTCGGTGTGGGCAGATAAGGAGTCAATTCTGAGTCTGAATGGTAGGGCTTTTCACCTACATCTGACCGAGAGTTCAGCCTTTTGAGACAGTAATCTGCTGTCGGGCTGGCTTAGTTATGTACGGGCTGAGTACCGTGATTCACTAAGCAACGAATCGCACAGCAGGAATTTCACTAGCAATATTGGCGATTTGACCTTTGCCAAACAGGATTTTGACTGGATTGTAAAAAACAAAGTTTTCCATGAATGATTAGACTAGGGAATCGCATTTGACTTTGAGTATTGTAATCACTTTCATGGCGTTGCCCAATTGCAGTATGAATCCAGATGTAGAGACACGATATATCTTTTCTACAAGGTTTTGAATTATCCCTACGGTTATTAACTTGTAGGTAATTTTTTTAGCAACCAGTCCTAAGAAGTTTAACTGGCTACGGTGTATTATCCAGCTAATCTAGCGATATACAACGCGAATACGCTGGACGTTTACTCATGCTTACAAGTAAAATACGGTAAGTGCATCGCCTTACGGGCTTTTACATGTAAAACCGCATAAAAACCAGTTAGAAGTTGAGTTTAGCAGAGCAACTGACCCATAAACAGTTATCAAAGTCTGTTTCAGCTAAATGCCAGTTGCCATGCTGACAAAAACTTCCAGACAGGTTTTAAGTTGTCCAGGAATCCTTTGCCCTAACTTTTAGCTGGATAACCTTTGTGTCACTCATGCCTTGAGAAACACAATAACTTGCCATCACTAGCTCTGTCTACCACTGGGCTATAGTTTGGCACAATTGCTGCTTTCTAGCAGTGAAGCTTTAGCTGACTTTCAGTTCTAGCTGCTCGTAGTTAAAGTGAACAGTTATCAAAGCTTCGTTTGGGGATTTAAACCCTAACCGACGCTGCTCACTTATAAAAGTGGGAGACTCAACAGGACTTTGATAACTGATAACTGATTGTTGAAACCCCCGAAGAGTATGCATTATTTATTACTACCGTTCTTAAGCTTTTTTGTTGGCATCATCGTTGGTTTGACGGGAATTGGCGGAGCCTCTCTCATCACCCCAATGTTGATTTTTGTTTTTCAGGTTCCGCCTTCCATCGCTGTAAGTTCTGATGTTATGGCTGCCACATTGATGAAGATTGTTGGTAGCGTCAAGCATTGGGAACAGAAAACCCTTGACACAGAAGTTGTCAAATGGCTGGCATTCGGGAGTGTTCCAGGTTCACTGTTTGGGGTGGGGATTTTGCACTTCCTTAAACGTACAGGTGAGTATAACCTGGATAATATCTTGCTCCGTTTGCTTGGCGGAATGATTTTGCTAGTCACAGTGTTAGCACTAGTGCAATTGTTGTTATTGACTTTTTTGCCCAAATTTAATTTACCCGAACTGCCAAAGTTAGATTTAGAAACTAACTTTGGTCGCTTCCTAACAATCACTTTGGGAGGAGTTTTAGGCTGTTTAGTTGGTCTAACTAGCGTCTCATCTGGTTCAATGTTTGCTCTAGTGCTGATTGGGTTTTTCCGCCTTGATGCACGGAAGTTAGTAGGTACAGATATTTCACACGCAGCAATTTTACTGCTGTTTACAGCCCTCGGTCATCTCAGCCTGGGAACGGTTGATTGGAGTTTGGTATTGCCTATATGGCTAGGCTCTGTACCAGGGGTGTTACTAGGTGCTAAAATCTGCCAAGTCGCTCCGCAACGCCCACTACGGTTTATCATTTATGCCATCTTGATGATGGTAAGTTGGAAATTAGTTCATCAGGTATGACAAATTTTAGATTTTAGATCCCAAATCCAGCATCCAACATTGATTAACTTCTCACCCAAGGTAGTAGAGTAAATGTACCTCGTTCATACATAATGAACAGACCCAAGCCAATCAATACAAAAGGTACAACAGCTTGACCGTAGCGACTTAAAATATAAGCAATGGTAGGTTGACGGCTTAAAAAATAAGCGATCGCACACCAAATCCCTACCATGATAAAAAATATACTTATAATTATTCCCAAGCTGGTAAGATTATGACCAGCGAATAAAGGGATATATATACTAATATTGTCACCACCATTAGCGATCGTTATTGCTGCCACTTTATAGGTTTGGGGATGCAAAACACTCAAAATAAAAGACAATACGGGGTTAGTAGATGTGGATTGCCTAAAATCACTGCTAACTGTCTGAACTGTTATTGTTTCTTCTTTTCTAGATACTAATTGCTGAAGACCAATTGCTATTGGTAGCAGTCCTAGCAATCCTATCCATTCTCGCTGTACGACCAAGCCACCAAAAAATCCTGGTAAGCTAGCGATGATAATGGCTGTAAAACCCAGATATTGACCGAGTACGATCTGCCGCCGTCGAAAATTAACATCTACCTGTGAAAAAAATATTAACAAGATAATGATGTCATCTATGTTAGTGGCTATGAAGGCAATTATCCCTTCACTAAAGGTTGTACCTAGCTTACTCATACTGGATTTTTAGAATCTACGATTTATCACCATACCAAATTAACCTTCCGGCACAACTAAGCCTTAAAATTGACAAAGTAATTATTCTGATAGAGAGGATTTTGTCAATGTCTAGACTTACTGTTCCACCTAATTTCGTCGGTACTTCCGGTATTGATACTTTAGCCGCAGAAGAGTCGAATGCATCTGTGGCGATTGGTATTGATATTTTAAATCAAGGTGTGATTAATACATTTTCAGGAAACGATAGTATTAGTGGTATTGGTACTAGTACTGACACTGGTAATCTTGAGCCTAGGAAAGCTGGCACTGGTATCGGCATCAACAACAGTGGTACTCTCAATGCAGGGAACGGAAATGACAGTATTACTGGTACTGGTACTGGTACTGGTGGCAACCTTCCCAAAATCAAAGGAACTTTAATAATCTTCAGTGGGGCAGGCAGTGGCACTGTTGGCAGCAATGGAACCGGCATCAGCAACAGTGCTACTCTCAATGCAGGGAGCGGAAATGACACTATCACTGGCACTGGTACTGGTGGTACTGGCGACAGTGGAGGATCTCTTACTGGTAAAGGCGGTAAAGGCGGTACTGGAATCGGCATCAGCAACAGTGGCAGTTTTGATGCAGGGGACGGAAATGACACTATCACTGGCACTGGTACTGGTGGTACTGGTGGCGAAGGTAGTGTCATTGGCCAGACTGGTTCCATTCCCCCCAGCATCCTCAGAGGCGAAAGCGGGGACGGCGGTGCTGGAATTGGCATTAGTAACAGTGATAAATTAAATACTGGCAAAGGAGAAGATACGCTCATCGGTACTGGTACTGCTGGCAGCAACAATAAAACGGGAAGAAAAAGCAGCACAGGTGGTACTGGCATCGGCATCCAGAACATTAAAGAAGCTATTATCACTACTGGTGAGAACACCGACACGATTAAGGGTTCTGCAACCAGTTTGGAAGCAAACACCCTAGCTTATGGCATCTTCAATGACGGCATCATTGATACTGGTAATGGCCATGACATCCTCACCGGACAAGCAACAACCACAATTGGTGGTACTGCCTATGGCATTTATGGGCAAGGAATCATCAGGACTGGCGATGGAAATGACAAAGTTACCGCTACCAGTAACATCGAGAAAGTTCAACAGAAAGTCACTATTGGTGGCGGTATCCACTTTGAACTAGGGGCTGGAAATGACTACTTCAAAGGGTTCGGCTCTGCAATTGTTGATGGCGGGAATGGTTTTGACACCCTTGATGTGAGGGCTTTCAAGCGTTCTGATGTTAGTGTTTCTGGGGTTATTTCTGGCAATAGTGTAAACCCTGCCAACATTACTTTCAACAACAATGGCAACCTCATTACCCTTTCGACAACTGGTTTTGAGAATTTTATTTTTGCAGATAGCTCTTTCTCCTACAGCCGTTTGACCTGAAATTAGAATTACCACAATTCAATTAGACATAGGAGTAAAAAAGAATGTAGAGACGTAGCAGTACTAAGTCTCTATAAGGGATGTGGATAAAACATATTTAATTTCACCAGATGTCTAAGGTGAGATGCTCTCTGCAAGATAAAACCATATCTATGTTTCTCTTAAAATATGAACGAGTTACTTACTGCAATTAGTACAGGGGCGATCGCGTTCATTGCCACTAATATTGATGATATTGTCATTCTATTGTTGTTTTTTTCTCAAATAAATGCTAACTTTCGCCCCCGACATATAGTTGCTGGTCAGTTTCTAGGTTTTACGGTTCTTTTAATTCTTAGTCTTCCGGGTTTATTTGGTGGGTTAGTTTTATCAAAAAGCTGGATTGGATTAATTGGTTTAGTACCAATGTCCATAGGTATCAGTAGCTTAGTGAATCGGGAAGAAGATTCATCACAAGAAGTTGTAGCTACAACAGAAGAAACTGAAACATCAACAATTACTAGTTTTTTTTCTCCCCAAGCTTATAGTGTGGCAGCCGTTACAATTGCCAATGGTAGCGATAATATTAGTGTCTACGTGCCTTTATTTGCGAGCAGTAACTTAGAGAGTTTTGTGGTAATTATCGGATTATTTTTTCTCTTGTTAGCAGTTTGGTGCTACGCTGCATACAAATTAACTAACAACAGAGTCATAGCTGATGTATTGACTCGCTACGTTAATAATCTTGTGCCTTTTGTTCTTATAGGATTAGGCGCTTTTATTGTATTAAAAAGTGGAGCTTTAAGCTTAATAAAACTAGCTGCTAGTTGTTTCTGTTTGATGATTTTGGTGAAAAATCATGAAAATGGTAAAAATTCTGGTAGATAACCAAGCCAATTTTAAGTAAGTCGGCGAGAAAAATTCAATGTATATGAAGAAATAGAAATTTTCAGTAGGGTGCGTTACGGCGTTAAGCCTAACGCACCGCCTAACAAATAATAGGTGCGTTACGCTGTCGCGTTAACACACCCTACGAGATAATTTATTTTTTGTCAGTCCCTAAAATCTCAAATCTCAAATTGGTATATGGAATCAAACTTTACTCAACCACTCATTCTCCTCTGGATCTTTGAACAATGAGGTACTGAGGTAGCGTTCGCCGGAGCTAGGCTGGATCATCACGATTAGGCGACCGGCATTTTCTGGCCGTTGTGCCACTTGAATAGCCGCGTATAAAGCAGCGCCAGTAGAAATGCCAGATAGCAATCCTTCTTCTTTTGCTAGGCGACGGCTGTAAGCGATCGCTTGCTCATCTGCTACCTGAATCACTTCATCTACCAGTTCTGAACGGTAAATTGCTGGGACAAATCCCGCGCCGATACCCTGTATTTTGTGGGGCCCCGATTTACCACCTGTTAATACCGGGCTGTTGCTTGGTTCAACTGCGATCGCTTGAAAACTCGGCTTCCGTCCTTTTATAACTTCTGCAACTCCCGTAATCGTCCCACCAGTACCCACTCCCGCCACCAGAATATCCACCTCTCCATCGGTATCATCCCAAATTTCTTCTGCTGTGGTTTCGGCGTGAACTTTCGGGTTAGCAAGGTTGCGGAACTGCTGCAACATATAAGCATTGGGCGTTTGAGCTAAAATCTGCTCTGCACGACCGATCGCTCCTCGCATCCCTTCTACCCCTGGCGTTAACTCTAGTTGAGCGCCATAAGCTTTGAGCATGGATCGTCTTTCCTGGCTCATTGTGTCAGGCATCGTTAGAATAAGATGGTACCCCTTGGCGGCCGCCACCATCGCCAGCGCAATTCCTGTATTCCCAGAAGTCGGCTCTACTAAAACGGTTTTTCCGGGGTGAATCAAGCCTGCTTCTTCCGCCGCTTCCACCATACTCGCGCCAATCCGGTCTTTCACAGAAGATGCTGGATTCATGCTTTCTAGCTTCACCACAATCCGAGCAACCGCTCCTGAAGCTTGGGGAATCTTGTTTAATTGAACTAAAGGAGTCCGTCCGATTAACTCTGTGATATCTTTCGCTATCCGCATGTGAATACTCCGTCGTGTCTAAATATAATACATCGGACTTTGCTGTGCCCGAGTTTCCCTTTCCTGGCACAAGTCTTGGAGTGTATAGCGACCCAAAACTTCAATTGAGGCAGCGTTAGCTTGCTCCCAAACTTCATATACCAGAGTCTTTTCCAGAGTGGAAGAGTCAGAGGTATCTTTCTCTTTCCGCTCGCCTTCGACCAAAGTGACAATTTCAAGTATTGTGATCTGCCAAGGTTCACGAACCAAAACGAAACCTCCTTTAGAGCCGCGTTGACTCTGCACCACACCAGCACGCCGGAGATTCGTCAAAATTTGTTCCAGATAGCGCTCAGGTATGGGTTGTTTGGCAGTGATCTCGCTCATGGTTAGAGGAAGTTTTTTCCCGTGGTGGCTTGCCAGTTCTAAGAGTGCCAGCAGCGCGTATTCCACTTTGGAAGACAGATCCAAGAGAGCGTAGTTTTGGCTATTCAAGACTGTACTCAATATACTACGGTGAATTGGGGGACTTATCGCAGTTTATGCGAAATTAATTTTTCTCAAAGTGTGGAATGTGATAGCATCCCACTTACTACCCACAAAAACACTTTACTCTATCGACTTACCGTAGATTATTATCTTACACAATTCCCATAAATGATTTGATCTTTTTGTGGGAATTATCCTGAGTTTCTGTTTTCAGAGCCTCACCTACCAACAAAAATCTCAACAGAGTATGCTACTAACTGACTTGCGAACCATTTTTGAGCGTGACCCAGCAGCCCGTAACTGGCTAGAAGTATTGTTCTGTTACCCTGGACTTCATGCCCTAGTGTTTCATCGATTGGCACACTGGCTGCATAAAATGGGAATTCCCTTCATCCCTCGATTTATCTCTCATATTAGTCGGTTTTTAACTGGGATTGAAATCCATCCTGGGGCATTAATTGGTCAGGGAGTGTTTATTGACCACGGGATGGGAGTAGTGATTGGTGAGACAGCGATCGTGGGTGACTATGCCCTGATTTATCAAGGTGTCACCCTTGGCGGGACTGGGAAAGAAAGCGGCAAACGCCATCCAACTTTAGGCTCTCATGTAGTTGTGGGAACGGGTGCGAAGGTTTTAGGAAATATTCAAATTGGCGATCGCGTCCGGATTGGAGCAGGTTCTGTGGTGCTGCGAGATGTGCCCAGTAACACAACTGTAGTCGGGATTCCAGGGCGTGTGACTCGTCAGAACAACTTGGCTACCAATGCTCTAGATCATGATAAAGTCCGCGACGTAGAAGCTGAAGTCATCCGCGCTCTATTTGAACGCGTCAAAGCTCTAGAGAAACAGTTCGAGCAGTTGCAAGATCAATCAAGTTTGTCTCCAACTGAGTTTGGTGACGAACCAACCGACAACCCTAAGAGCAAAAATTCTGATGGGATGATTGAAGATTTTCTTGATGGTGCGGGAATTTAATTTAGGGCATTGGGCATGGGGCAATTCAATTTTGGATTTTAGATTTTAGATTTTGGATTAAATTTCAATCTAAAATCCAAAATCTAAAATTCTTGCTCCCCACTCCCCTCTTTAAAATACCCATAGGCTCTTAGAACCTGATATAAATATAATACTACGGTTAGTTTATCGGATAAAAGTGTTAATTAATATGGTGTCTTTGTACACAAGCTTATCTAGTTCAAGCAGTAATAATACTAAGCAAATTTTTGCCCGTAGGTCATTTCTGCCAGAGCATCAAAACGGCCTTTGGAAGATTGAAACGGGTTTTGTCAGGACTTTTACCTATCTGGAAGATGGTACAACCGTCGCTCTGGGATTGTGGGGCCCTGGAGATGTTGTTGGCAAGGTTTTGTCAAAATTAGAACCTTATCAGATGGAATGCTTAACTAAAGTGGAGGCGACAGTCTTACCTCTAGAGGAGTGGACTCAACTAACAGAAACTCTACTTGCCCATATCCAACAGGCTCAAGAATTGATGATCATTCGTAGCCATAAAAAAGTGGATACTATGCTCATCAAGCTGTTGGCATGGTTATCCAAAAAGTTTGGTTCGGAAGTTGAGAAAGGACGTTTAATAGATATGCGTCTGACTCATGAAGACCTGGCGGAAATGCTCGGTTCAACTCGTGTTACCATCACTCGTGTTCTTGGGCAGTTTGAGCAAGAGGGCTTGATTGCTCGTCTTTCCCTGCATCGAATTGTGCTGCGAGAAGAAGAAATTTGGTACTACGAAATTTAGATTATTTCAGCAAAATCAGCCATCGCCGTCGCGTCGCTTTTCTACCAGACGTACAAGGGACGCTCCGAATTCACGCATTCACGCATTCAAAATTAACAATCCCCACAAATAAATTTAGTCGCTCTGTATCCTTTTCTGTTTCGGTCAGCATAATTCATAATTACCCTACTAATAAATTTGATGGGTCAAAAAATATTGTTGCTAAGTTTTTTGTTTTTCAGTAATTATGAATTATTTGGTTAGCGATCGCTATAAACGCTAGACAAATCCAGCCAAATCGGTAGCCCCAGTTTTTCTAAATAACTCAGGCTAGAGTAGAGCTGCTTTGTTCTCCCCCACAAATCCAAATCAAACCAGCCGTCATCTTCCGTATCGGGTTGAAGTCTAGCACTGGTGATATTGACTGTTAGTCCATAACGAGAAACTAACTCCGAAATCACCGGTTCTTCGTAATAGCTTTTTAAGACGCACAGTTGCAAGCGCAATCGATTGGTTTGACCTGTAGAAATCCATTGCTGGAATTGTTCTTGCCATTGATTTGTCAGCCATGCAGAGTCTTTGGGACTCATTTTGCTAGCTGGATTTGGGAAAGGTAGAGAGTGATGCTTGAGTTGAATCTGGTTAGCGATCGCTAATTCCAGCAAATTCACTCCCAATCCTTGCAAGTAAGATAGGCTATTTGTCAGTTTTTGGGGATTTCCCGAAAGTTCCAAATCAAACCAGCCATCGCTGTCACTGTCTGATGTTAGGGATGCAGCTTTGATATTGACGGTTAAACCATAACGAGACACGAGTCGAGAAATTACAGGTTGCCTATGATACCGTTGAGGCACGAGAATGCGGCTGTGGACTGAAGCGGGTTCTACAGATTTTGTGGCAGACATCAGATTAATTCCCAATAACGATGCCTAAGTTGGGCTGCGCCTACGCAATTTTTGGGTTCGGCAGAAAATCCTGCTGATGCCGTGCCCCTACAACTCAACTGTACCTGCTTGGATATCAGCCTCATATAGATTTTCATATTTTTGGCTTTTATTAAACTACGGTAATTCTATCGAGTTAATGCAGTTAATTGTTATGTAAAGGAGATTCCCACAAAGACTGCCAAAAAACAATGGGTAAATTCACGTAAAGTTAGCATAATTTACGTAGAGTACTTTGACGCCAGACTAATTGAGAATCTTTTACATCTGTCCGTTCGCTGATATCGTCATTAGACCTTTTGCATAAATCAAAAATTAAGAACTGATGAGAACCCAATTCGTAAAGATTTGCAGAAATATGTTGACAGTCAGGACACCATCTGTATTTTTGTAACTCCCTTTAATGATGCTCCTGAAGCTAATATTAGAAAATTAATAATTTATCATCTTACATCTAAATCCAAAGACTTTCATCATAGATTTGTAACCTTGGTATTGCCTCGCAAAAATGAGCCTGAAAAAGTGCATGGCTCTGATGAAGATAGAGATTTAGGAATTAGAATCAGACAAGATGAAGTTCAAGCTACATTCAAAAAGTTGAACTTAGATTTTTTCCAAAAAAATATCTTATTCTATGATTCCTTGAGATACTACCGTGATGACATAGTTAAGCTAAATGAAATCTACGATGAAGAAGATGTACAGGCAGATAAAAATGAATTGATCGAAGCTATAGCGGGTGTTGTAGAACGTAGGCGAAATATTTTATTAGATGAAATCAAGGCTATCAAAGAAAGCTCGGCGAAAATCAAAAATAGTGATGCTTTAAAGGAATCAGAAATCAAGGTAATTCAAAATGCCATTCAGAAGATAAGGGATTTACGGGATTTAAGTAAAAGAGTACCTAGTCGTGATTATGAAGATTTTATTGATGAATATGTTAATAAATACTATCGTAAGGTTTATCCAGCATGGAACACTAAACACGCTATCCATAGAAATTTCGGTTACTATCAGCCAAGAGATATAGATATATATTACGATGCGAGGGTTGTCGCTGGGGGAATAGATGAAGATAAAATGCTGAAAAAATTTACCAAAGAAGTAAAACAGGAATTAGAAAGTATCCTGAATGATCTGACATCTGCTAATAAATCTTTAAAGACATTTATTCCTGAATTAGTTAAGAATTTTTACGGATTGTATGACGATTTTATATACGAAGTAGGCAAAGAAATTGAAGAAGAAGTCACAAGAAAACTATTACCCCGAAGCGAAGATTCTGATTTTTGGAATGCTCTAATTGCTGAAAAAGGTAAGGAGAGGAAGAGGGGAGAAACATTTGTCGATAATGTATGTCAGATATTTAAGCGAGAACTGGAAAAAGAGACAAACTTAAATACGTTCTTAAAAAGCAAAGCTGAATATCATTGGGAGAAATTAGTTACCAAAATACTAGGCTTTTTTGGGGAAAAATAGACAATTTATCAATTGTACATTTAATACATAGTTTAGGGCGCAATATAATATAATTGTGTCCCTAAAACTATTTTATTTACCATTAGTTGCTATCAAAAGATATATGACTGATTTACAACAAGAAATAACCAAAAAACTTATCAAATATAAGAAAGATTATCAAGAATATATAAAATGTTTGATTAGGGGAATACAAATTCCAATTAATGGAAGACCAGAGGAATTAGTTAGACAAATATTTATTCATTTTCTTATTAAAGAAAGTGGGTTATTTCCAAATATCATCAGTATCGAAGTTGAGGCTAATCATCATGATATAGAAATATATAAAAAGCAAAAAAATGATGATTTTAAGCCACATCAATCCCCTTTGATAATTGTGGAAGTAAAACGAGAAGATGTGAATTTAAAAAATCATTATAATCAGATTCAAAGGTATCTAAAAAAATCTGGTTGCGATATTGGAATTTTGTATAATTATCATGAAATTATCGCCTTGACTAAAAAAGATGATCAGTTTGAAATTAATCACCTCAAAAGACTTACAGAGATACAGGCATTAATTTTACAAAGCAATAATAACAATGATGATTTATTCGATTTTGAAAAAGCTCAAAACGGAAATTTTGATAGTTTTGCTTATTTAATTAGGAAATATGGTAAATATACAACTAATCAAGTAGTTTTTAAAGTTAAACAACAGCAATCCCAAATAGAAGGATATTTCTTCAATATACAAGGAAATAAAGTTTACTATGATGTATGTGGTAAATATTCCCAAAAACAACAAAATTTTGATTACCAAGATTTTGAAAAACTAATTTCTATTGCTTATTAAAGAAAAACCTAACCCCCTAACCCCCTTCCCGACGCGGGAAGGGGGAAAATTCAAAGTCTCTCTGCTAAAAGGAGAGAGATTTAGAGAGAGGTTAACCCTTACCAATCACTTGCTTTAGTGTCATCCCAAACTTCCAACTCCAAATCGTGGAGATAGGTTAAGCCGCTCTGAATTTGTGCATCTGTTCCTTGTAATTCAAGGTCAAACCAACCATCACCGACAGCATTGGCTCCCAAAATCGCTGCTGTGATATTCACAGTCAGTCCATAGTCAGACACCAGGCGAGAAATCACAGGTTCCTGGTGATAATCCTTGGGAATTCTGAGGCGAATCCGTTTATTGGTAAGTGTATTGTCAGTAGCCATATCTGAATTATTTCAATCCCTGATAGGAATTGGTACAAAACTACCTTTAACCCTAATGCTAATTTTCTGATAGGTACTAGGTAGATCGTACCATGTCCCCTGATTTGCTTGTATCTTATTTCAAAGGATAACTATAATCGCTTGATTTTTCATCCCTCTACAAAAAACTTCGACAGGAATTAAAGTCGCAAAGACTGAGAAATATCAATGATTCTCCTACCAATGAACCGAATCATTATGAGTTGGAAATAGGCGGGTGAACTAACTCTACTGAGGAAGCACCGAAACGATAGCCTTTGCCGTAGACTGTGTGAATCAGCACAGTTTCTCTACCTACCTCAATCTTACGGCGCAATAGGCGGATTAATGCCGCGATCACATTACTACTGGGTTGTTCTTCTTGCCACAAATTTTGCATAATCTGGGCATGAGTCATTAGTTGTCCAGTGTGTTCCATAAAGTATTGCAGCAACTGGCTTTCTTTTTGCGATAGCTCAATTATTCGTCCTTGGCGATAGGCTACTTGATTTTCACAATCGAGTTCTAAATCAGCGACAGTTAGGCGTTCGGTGGTGGTTTCATAGGTTTGGGAACCGGAACGACGCAATAAAGCCCGGACTCTGGCTAGTAACTCCCGCAGTTCAAAAGGTTTAACCAAATAGTCGTCAGCACCAGCATCTAAACCTTGTACGCGGTCATCTAGAGTATCCTTGGCTGTGAGGAACAAAACAGGAGTGGTTTTGCCTTGGCGTCGCAATTCCTGACAAATCTCTAACCCCGTTTTTCCTGGCAGCATCCAATCTAAAATTAGTAGGTCATAACTGCCTGCTTGTGCATTTTCGCTGCCACTTGTGCCATCGTAAGCGGCATCCACAATGTAACCCTCACGAGTTAATAAGCGACTCAAGGGTTCAGTTAGTTCAACTTCATCATCAACTAATAAAATTGTCATGCTGCTTGTGGTAAGCATATAGAGATATTATTCAACTGCTAGGACGCCAAGGATACTAAGAAAAAGAATGCTGACTGTTGCATTGCCAAAAGGGGAACTCCTTAAAAATAGCATCCGCCTGCTACAATCTGTGGGATTAGATTTTAGTGCTTTTTTAGATTCAGGAAATCGCCAACTTCAAGTTTTTGACACTAAGGGACTTGCGAAAGCTTTGCTGGTGCGGGCGCAGGATGTGCCCGTTTATGTGGAATATGGTCAAGCACAACTGGGTGTTGTTGGTTACGATGTACTGCGGGAGAAGCAGCCGCAAGTTGCCCACTTAGTAGATTTGCAGTTTGGGCATTGTCGCATGTCGGTGGCGGTAAAAGCATCCAGTTCTTACCGATCGCCTTTAGATTTACCACCACATGGTAGAGTTGCTTCTAAGTATATAAATTGCGCTCGTGAATATTTTCACAGTCTGGATTTACCTGTGGAAATAGTGCCGTTGTATGGTTCAGTGGAACTAGGCCCAATTACTGGGATGTCAGAAGCGATCGTGGATTTGGTTTCGACAGGGCGGACTTTGAGCGAAAATGGTTTGATTGAAATCGCTACTCTGTATGAAAGCACGGCGCGGTTGATTGCTCATCCTCTGAGTTACCGCCTAAACACGGGTAATCTAACTGATGTGATTGCCAAGCTACGGTCAGCCGTTTTGGTAGGGGCTAGATAACGGTAGGATGGGCATTATAATGCCTATCTTCCCAGTTAGAGGGAAATTTTGCACATTTGGGATGCTCCCCAATTTTTTAACCAAAATCACGATTTTTATCATAAAATCACGATTTTTATCGCAACAGGTTTTGGCGTAGTGATAACTCACTAGTCGATAGTCTGCAACAACTGAATCTGATCATACACAGTAAATAATATCAGTCATAAATTTGTTTACACTATGATTAATAGCTTTGTGGTGTACACAGGGAATAGCTTGCTGCTAGGCATCACTTTTAATCTGGATGTAGCGGTTTCAGAAAATTTAAATAGACTTCCCTGAACAGCCAGAGGCGGGGAAAGGACTAAGGATTGTTAAAAAAGGTTAAGCTATTCTTCAGATAGCCATGCTGTTAACTAGATATCATATTGATTGAGATTTTTTAATAAAAGTTAATGAAAGCTGGACACACTGAACGGCAAAAAACAGTGGAAGCACTACGAGAGAGTGAAGAACGTTGGCAGTTAGCATTACATGGTAATAATGATGGTATTTGGGATTGGAACCTCAAGACTAATGAAGTGTTCTTCTCAGCTCGATGGAAGGAAATGCTCGGCTATAAAGACCACGAAGTTTCCAACGGTTGGGATGAATGGATAAAACGAATCCATCCCGATGAGCGAGATTGCGTACTTCAAGCTTTCCAAGACCACTTTGCCAAGAAAATACCGTTTTACGTCTGTGAATATCGAGTCCAATGCCAAGACGGCAGCTATAAATGGATTCTAGATCGAGGACAGGCACTTTGGGACGCATCGGGTGATATAGTGCGGATGGTAGGTTCCTATACTGATATCACAGATCGCAAGCGGGTAGAAGAGGAATTAAAACAGCAGAATCTGCGATCGCAACTATTTGCCGAAATCACTCTGAAAATTCGAGAATCTTTACAAATAGACGAAATTCTCCAAACCACGGTGACAGAGGTACAAAAACTACTACAAGCTGACCGAGTTTTGATTTTTCAACTGGATGCTGATGGTTCGGGAACAGTGGTGCAAGAAGCGGTGCTACCTGGTTGGCCGGTAATTTTGGGAAAAAATATTTTCGATCCCTGCTTTAAAGAAGAATACCTAGAAAGATATCGCCGGGGAAGAGTGAGTGCCATTGAAGACATTGAAGCTGCTCATATTCAACAATGCCATCGAGAATTTCTTCAGCAGTTTGCTGTCAGGGCTAACCTCGTAGTGCCGATACTTGTCAGGGAGAGCATTTGGGGCTTGTTACTGGCTCATCAGTGTGCTGCACCTCGACACTGGAATAACTTTGAGACGGAGTTGTTACAGCAACTAGGTAATCAAATTGGGATTGCTTTATCTCAAGCGCAACTATTAGAAAAAGAAACCCAGCAAAGTCAGGAACTCGCTCGTTCCAATGCAGAATTGGAACAGTTTGCCTATGTGGCTTCCCATGACTTGCAAGAGCCGTTGCGGATGGTAACTAGTTATTTACAAATACTAGAGCGAAGATATAAACATCAACTAGATGCCGATGCTGATCAGTTTATCACCTACGCAGTAGATGGGGCCCGGCGGATGCAGACCCTGATCAACGATTTGTTGAACTATTCCCGTGTCAGCACCCGTGGACAGCCCTTGATGCCAGTAAATAGTAGTGTTGTCTTAGAACAGGCGATCGCTAATCTTCAACTGGCGATCGCGGATAGTTTCGCAGTTGTCACTCATGATACACTACCTGAAGTGATGGCTGATGCTACTCAACTGACGCAAGTATTTCAAAACCTGATTGCCAACGCGATCAAATTTTGCCGTCATCAGCAGCCACGAATTCACATCGGCGTAGCGAAGGGAGATGCAAATCCAGATGAGGAAAGTTTAAATGTTATCCCGTCGGCAGATGAATGGTTGTTCTGGGTGCGCGATAATGGTATTGGTTTGGAATCCCAGTATGCAGAACGGATATTTTTAATTTTTCAGCGCTTGCACGCTATAGACAAGTATCCAGGTACTGGAATTGGTCTGGCAATTTGTAAGAAAATTATAGAACGCCACGGCGGCCGGATCTGGGTTGAGTCGAAACCGGGTCAAGGCTCTAGTTTCTACTTCACAATTCCAGATATAGCAGGTAAGCAATGGTGACAACCATAACAGCGATTATGCCTGTTGAAGTTTTGTTGGTAGAGGATAATCCTGGCGATGCCCAACTCACACGCATCGCCCTGGAAGATAGCAAAATCTCGATTCACCTGAATGTGGTTCAAGATGGTGTAGAAGCAATGGCATTCTTGCGAAAACAGGAAAAATATGTCAAAGCAGCCCATCCAGATATCGTGCTGTTGGATTTGAACCTCCCTAAAAAAGATGGGCGGGAGGTATTAGCAGAAATCAAAGGAGATGAAAAACTCAAACGAATTCCTGTAGTAATTTTGACGACTTCCCAAGCTGAAGAAGACATCCTCAAAGCTTATAACCTTGCTGCCAACTGTTATATAACTAAACCAGTAGATTTCGATCAATTCGTTAAAATTGTCCAATCAATAGAAAATTTTTGGTTTGCGATCGTAAAACTGCCACCGGAGTAGTGAAAATGGCAGGTAAAAATATTAAAGTCTTATTAGTAGAAGATAACCCTGGTGATGTCTTTTTATTACAGGAGTTTTTAAAGGAAGTTACCACAGTTGTAGTTGATTTCATGCCCGTTGTGCGGCTTTCGGAAGCACTCAATTACCTCGCAAACGAAATTTTTGATGTGATTCTGTTAGACCTCTCGCTGCCAGATAGCCAGGGACTAGAAACCTTTGTCATCGCTCACCATCAGGCAAAAGCCACTCCAATAATTGTGCTAACAGGTATAGACGATGAAACCCTGGCAATTAGCGCAATGCAGGAAGGGGCGCAGGATTATTTGGTGAAAGGGCAAGTAACTGGCGACTTGCTGGTGCGCTCAATGCGTTATGCCATCGAACGTCAACGGGCAGACAACGCACTGCGACAGAGTGAGGAACGATTTCGGGTTGCCCTGAAAAACTCGCCAATCTTTGTCTACAACCAAGATAAGGAGTTACGGTACACCTGGGTTTACAATCCCTCCTATGAATTGACGGTTGACGAAATATTAGGCAAACAAGACTTGGATATCATGCCAGTTGAAGATGCTCAACATCTCACCACAATTAAACGTGGGGTGTTAACGACTGGCATCGGAACGCGCGAGGAAGTATCAATTACAATCAAAGATACAACTCGATATTACGATTTGACAGTTGAGCCATTGCGGAATGAGTCGCAAGAAGTTGTCGGCGTGACTTGCGCCAGTATTGATATTAGCGAACAGCAAGCTGCACTTCGCGAACAGCAAGCTGCGCTACGTGAACGCAAATTGGCACAAGAAAAAATCCGCGAACAAGCAGCATTACTAGATGTCACCACTGATGCCATTTGCGTGCGAGATTTAAACAATCAAATACTCTTCTGGAACAAAGGCGCAGAAACACTTTACGGCTGGCAAGCTACAGAGGCTTGGGGCAAAAATGCTAGTGAGCTTTTGTTTGACGAACATTCACCAGAAATCGAAGCGGCTCTGTTGCAAGTTATTAGTAAAGGGAAGTGGCAAGGCGAGTTAACTAAACTTACTAAAACTGACAAAGAAATCCTTGTTGCTAGTCGCTGGAGTCTGGTGGGCGATGAACAAGGCAAACCGAAATCAATTCTCACCGTTGACACAGATATTACCGAGAAAAAACATTTAGAAGCCCAATTGTTTCGCGCTCAACGCCTGGAAAGTATTGGCACTTTGGCTAGTGGCATTGCTCACGACCTCAACAATATCCTGACACCGATTCTGGCAGGAGCGCAACTGTTACCACTCAAATTTCCCGATGCAGATGAGCGGACTCGCCATCTACTGGAGATTTTGGAAATTAACGCTAGACGCGGCGCTGATTTAGTCAAACAAGTGCTGTCTTTTGCGCGGGGTGTGGAAGGGAAGCGCATCACTTTGCAACTCAAGCATTTGATTGTGGAAGTTGCCAAGATTCTTAAAGAGACATTTCCTAAATCTATAGAAGTTAGCATTGATGTACCGCAACATTTGTGGATGGTTTCTGGAGATAGCACGCAACTGCATCAAGTGCTGATGAACCTCTGCGTTAACGCCCGCGATGCTATGGCCAATGGCGGTACTTTGAGTATCTCTGCCGAGAATCTGTTGATTGACGAAAATTCTGCCCGCATGAACCTGGAAGCCAAAGAGGGGCCTTACATAGTGATTACTGTCTTTGATACTGGAGTTGGGATTCCTAGAGAAATCTTAGATAGAATTTTTGAGCCATTCTTTACCACAAAAGATGTCGGAAAAGGCACAGGGTTAGGACTTTCCACCGTACTGGGGATAATTAAAAGTCACGGAGGTTTTGTGAACGTGTATAGCGAACCGGGAAGTGGCACCAGCTTTAAGGTTTACTTGCCAGCTGCGGGGGGAATGGAAACATTCAGCCCAGAAAATTTGCCACCACAGATAGGACATGGAGAATTGATTTTGCTTGTGGACGATGAAGCCGCCATTCAAGAGATTACGAGAACATCACTGGAAGCTCACAACTACAAAACCCTAATTGCCAGTGATGGGATTGAGGCGATCGCGCTATATGCTAAAAATATGGACAAAATTAGTGCCGTCCTGATGGATATTATGCTACCCTCGCTAGATGGTTTAATTGCCATCCGTACCCTGCAAAAAATCAACCCTCAAGTCAGAATTATTGCCAGCAGTGGACTTATGTCTGACAATAAGCTCAGTGCAGTAGCTGCTATTGGTGTGAATACATTTTTGTCGAAGCCCTATACTGTCAACGAATTATTGCTTTCTTTACAGAAAATATTATCGTGAGTCAATCGATTTTGGATTTTGGATTTTAAATTTTGGATTGACCCCAACCACAAGGGTACGAGGCAATATGATTTTAAATTGAGGATTTCGTCGTGAGCGCTCAGTCGAACGATAATGGAATTGTTCCGCCCACTAGGGGCAGGGCATGAACCGAAATAATTTTTAATTCTTCAATCTAAAATCTAAAATTGGCACGGTCAAGTAATTACGTAAGTATCCTGATAGTTGTGAGTACAAAAGGTTGCTTTATTGACGTGGGTGCAAATTGCCTGGGTTTGATATGATTGAGCATCGCTAACACATTTCTCTTACGGAGTGTGGGCAGTGGGAAGAGTTTTTCTAACCCATGCCCAATGCCCAATACTTCTCTACGAGACGCTACGCGAACGCTCAGTACAAGTGCCCCATGCCCAATCCCTTTTAATATGCCTCGGTTTCTTAAGTTAATCATCAACATAGTAATCTTGGGTACATTATTACTCATATCCCAGCAAGTTTGGGCCCAAGATTGGCGTCCGGTTCGCGGTGGTATCCCTTTCGGTATCAGTGGTATAGCTTTGATAGAGCAGCAAAGCAATACGCTCGATTTTCTGATTGTCCATGACAACAAACAAAAAAACCAAGGTCGTTTAGCAATCATCAGTATTAAGGGTAAAAACCAACCTGAATATTTCCCCTTGAACTGGCCAAATAACATAGAATTGCCCATCGACTTAGAAGCTTTAACATCTGTTCCAGAGAAAAGAAAATTTTCTTTTATCGCTTTAAGCAGTTCTGGAAAAGCTTATTACATCAGGTTAGACCCTGCCAACAAAACCATCTCGGTTCTCAAGGAATTCAATCTACCAGAGATTATTCAAGGAAATAATTTTGAAGGATTTGGATTACAAAATATAGATGGTAAATTAGTTGCTATTTGGGGACATCGCGGTCAAGGAGAACAACCAGCAACTATTTTTTGGGGAGTGTTTGACTTGGCTAAATATCAAATTACTCTCACAGGTTCTGCCAATCTGAAAGTACCGTTTCCATCTGGCAATGTTCGCCATATTTCAGATATTAAAGTAGACCCTGTAGGAATTGTGTACATCACCTCAGCAAGTGATGCCGGAGATGATGGCCCATTCCAATCAGCTGTGTATGTCGCTGGTTACTTGGGATTGCGTGATAACAAAATTGCATGGCGACAAAATTCTCAACTTGTTCCTCTCTACCGCTCTAATTATCACAAAATTGAAGGTATCGAACTTGTTCCCGGTGCAGAAGGCGGTGTAATTGTTGGTACAGATGATGAGAATTTGGGTTCCTATGTATACATTGTGGGTGGAAGTAGCTGAACGGTATGTCCTTTGATAACCTGTGTAAACTGCTATTTGAAAAATACCCTCTAGGACTAAGATTTAGGAGTAGCAGTTGGTAAGTGAGATTTCAACTGATACCAATTATTTGGAAATAATGATGAACCCCAAGACTTATAAAAAACTAGTTGTCAAACAGTTGAGCCGAGATTTTAGAACCGCTGTCGATATTGTTGAAGCTGATTTTCCTATACCTGCTCCCAATGAGATTGTCGTGCGTAATCTGTTTGCTGGAGTGAATGCTTCGGATGTGAATATTGCTGCTGGGGTATATTTTCAAAATACACCACCATTCGATGTCGGAGTTGAAGCTGCATCTGTTGTCGTTGCTCTTGGTGAGAATGTACGGCATCTCCACATAGGTGACCATGTTATTACTTTTCAAATAGGAGGTGGATACCGCGAGTATTTTGCAATTGATGCTACTCAAGTTATTCCAATTAAAGAAGCGACAAGAGAAATACTGACTGTTGTAGTCAGTGGTATAACTGCTGCAATTGGTTTAGAAGTTGTTGGAGAAATCAAAAGCAGTGATGTGGTATTGGTAACAGCCGCAGCGGGTGGCACGGGTAATTATGCTGTCCAACTCGCCTTGCTTGCAGGTGCTCATGTGATTGGAACATGCCGAACGCAAACAAAAGTTGAATTTCTCAAGCAGCTTGGCTGTCATCGAGCGATTAATTACTCTCAAGAAAATCTTGATGAAATTCTCAAAAAAGAATATCCTCAAGGCATTGACTTAGTTTATGAATGCGTTGGGAGTGAGTTGTTTGATATATGTGTTGATAACCTGGCACAGCGCGGTAGAGTAGTTATCGTCGGATATATTTCTGAATACTTATCATCAGAACTAGAGTTGGTAAACCGTCCGAGAATATACAACAAATTACTATGGAAATCAGCCTCACTACGCGGCTTTCTGTTTGTTGACTATTCAGAATATCTACAAGAGAAACAGTCTCGACTGATGGAATTATTATCGACAGATAAGATTAAACCTGCTGTTGATTCAACAGAATTCAGAGGAATAGAGTCTATCGTTGACGCTGTGGAATACTTATATAGTGGTAAAAATTGCGGTAAAGTTATTGTTCGTTTTTAACAACAATTATTAACCTATACCACTCATAAAAACTAATAACTGACTAATCACACTAAAAAGCGCCCCCCTTTTCGAGAGCGCCTTTCATTTTATTTGACCTAATTAGTGATTGCAACTATATTTTGACGATAGCTAGTTTATTTGCTAGCGCAAATAAACTAGCTTCATTAATAATTGTATTATAACATATTTTTAAGATTTTGTCAAGTTATTTAGAGCGATCGCAACTTGGTAGGGCGTGACCATTATCTTATTGATAACGGTCACTGATTAATTACATTTACACATTAAATCGGAACAACATTACATCTCCTTCCTGCACAACATACTCTTTCCCTTCACTGCGAACCAACCCTTTCTCCTTCGCAGCATTCATCGAACCAGTTGTTACCAAATCTTTATAAGCAACAGTTTCGGCGCGAATAAATCCCCGCTCAAAATCACTATGGATTACACCAGCAGCTTGAGGTGCAGACATTCCGGCATTAATTGTCCAAGCGCGGGTTTCTTTGGGGCCGCAGGTAAAATATGTCCGCAAGCCTAGAAGCATGTAAGTTGCACGAATCAATGATTTCAAACCGCCTTCTTGCACACCTAAAGACGCAAGAAAATCAGCTTTATCTGACTCTGGTAATTCTACTAATTCCGCTTCAACTTGGGCCGAAACTATGACAACTTGGGCATTTTCTGTCGCTGCAATTTCCCGCACTTTTTCTACAAAATGATTACCAGTTGCCAACTCATCCTCAGATACATTGGCGGCGTAGATAATCGGTTTATAAGTGAGCAGTTCCAGTCCCTTAATAATCTCTGTTTCTTCTTCATTCAAGCTCACCTGACGCACCGATTTACCTTCATTTAAAGCCGCAGCTAATTTTTCCAAAACTGAGACTTCAAACTGTGCATCTTTGCTGGTACGAGCTTGTTTGCGAGTGCGGTCAATTCGCCGCTCAATTTGTGATAAATCTGATAAACCCAACTCTATATTAATGATTTCAATATCTCGCGCTGGGTCTACAGAACCAGCAACGTGGATAATATCGTCATTTTCAAAACAACGTACCACATGGACGATCGCATCAACTTCCCGGATGTGGGACAAGAATTGATTTCCTAGTCCCTCACCCTGACTTGCACCTTTAACTAAACCAGCAATATCTACAAATTCCACCCGCGCCGGGATGATTTGTGCCGAACTGGCAATCTTAGCAAGAACATCTAACCGTTCATCCGGTACTGCGACAACGCCGACATTCGGTTCAATCGTGCAAAAAGGGAAGTTAGCTGCTTCTGCTTTGGCATTAGCAACTACAGCATTAAATAAAGTAGATTTTCCGACGTTGGGAAGTCCGACAATTCCGGCTCTTAGCATTTTGGATTTTAGATTTGGGATTTTGGATTACATTACCAAGGTAATCTAAACAGGTTCCGGTATGGTTTGGGGAATCGGCCCTGGAACTGTTTGAGGAATCGGAGCAGGTACTGGTTCTGGTACAGGTTGCGGACTCGGTAGCGGATTCGGTTCAGGATTGGGGCTGGGTAGCGGGTTCGGGCCAGGAGTAGGAATTTGTGGTTCTGGTATAGAAATCGCAGTGGGATTAATCATGGTAAGTCTAAATTAAATTATTCAACCTTCCCAAACTAGATGACAACCTCAGCTGTTGGCATCTCCCCAAAAGACTATACCCACGAACACTCCCTTTAATAATTTACCGTTTTTAAACGCTCCAGGTAGCAAAGTAAACGCAAAAGTACGCAGAGTATTGCCAAATTTAATTCGTAGCCAATACACTAAAACAAACTTTGCGTCCCTCTGCGTTTCTCTCTGCGCCCCTATGCGTTTAAATTTCAACCCTCAATTCGGCTCTTTTACCTTTTCTACCACCTCTGGCACTGGATCGTAACCACCTGGATGAAACGGATGACAGCGCAAAATCCGCCGAGTTGCCATCCACCCACCACGCAACACTCCAAATCGTTCAATGGCTTGAATAGCATACATCGAACAAGTTGGTTGAAAGCGACAAGTCGGGAGAAACAACGGCGAGATAAACATTCGGTAGCCCCGAATCAGCCAAATAAATAATAATTTCATTGCAGTTACCCAAATCTTATAAATTAGTAACAGAGGTAAAAATTTTCATTTTGTTGCATCTTTGTTAATTACATTTTCTGACTTCACCTCAATTCCGGTTTTATGGCTGCAAATTGCGATAGCTGCAATTTGGGTGTTACTCATCCTCCTAATTGCATCGGTGGTAAACCGCTTTGCCAACAAGCCAGAAATCGTGCGGAAGATAGTTCATATTGGCACTGGTAATGTGATTTTAATCGCTTGGTGGCTAGATATTCCCGCTAGCGTAGGGATTACAGCTTCAATTTTAGCGAGTGCAATCACCTTATTATCTTACCGATTGCCCATTCTCCCTGGTATTAATAGCGTTGGACGCCAAAGTTTAGGGACGTTTTTTTACTCTGTCAGTTTCGGTATTTTAGTCGCCTGGTTCTGGTACTTGCAACAACCTCAATACGCAGCACTAGGAATTTTGATCATGACTTGGGGAGATGGATTAGCAGCCTTGATTGGGCAACGCTTTGGTACACACAAGTATAAAGTTTTTGGTACAGAAAAAAGTTGGGAAGGCTCCCTAACGATGATGCTCGTTAGCTTTCTAGTCTGTAGTTTGATTTTAGTTGGAACTCAAGGAAACAGTTGGCAAACTTGGGCAATATCACTGTTAGTAGCAGTTATAGCTACTGCTTTAGAGGCTGTTTCCTTTTTGGGTATTGACAATTTGACAGTTCCTTTGGGCAGTGCAGCCCTTGCTTTCTTTTTAAGTCAGTTAGTTTTGAGTTAATAATTGCTTTGAGTACTATTCCTAATTGAGCAAACAAGAGATAGCGCCAAAAATTCATCGTTAGTTAACAAATATAATCCTTCTCATCTGATTCCAATACGGGTAATACCAATTCTGTATAAAGATGCTCCAAATCAGATGAGGAACGAACCGCAAAGGGCGCAAAGTACACAAAGAAAAAAATAAATATTTTTGAATATATTCAATACCACCCATTACGTGAAAAGTGAGCCGAGTCAATTACCGCGATCGGTATGCCTCTAATCGCTTCCTCCCCTTGATTTTGGGTAAATATGCTCAACCTCAAAAGGTACGTTTTCAACACCGCAGTAAGCGCACCTTCTGCCCCACTTTTCAAGTAAATATTCCCTAACTTCGTAGCCTGCAAGTTCACCTTGCTGATATTCTTCACCTGATATTTCAGGATTTTGCATTAATTGGAGGTCGAATTTAACTAATTCTTGAGATATCCCCGTAATTAGCGCATATCGAGTTATGCGTTCAACCCAAGTCATGATATTTTTGACCCTAGATTCTAGACTTGGTGGCAACCAGCCTTTTGGTCGAGTCCTGTTTAAAAATCTCGGCTGACGGTAACGAGTTTTTCGGTTACGACGATGGCGGCGAATGGCGCGACGTGACTCTATATCATTCTTGATTTGTTGTCCACGATGGCTTAATTCAGCAGCCCAGATTACCTTGTCACCTTGCACAACTGCTAATCCAGTAGTTTTGGAACCTGGATCTATTTTTAATTGATGTGGCTCTATTTCACGATTAGGAACTGCATATTTTAAGATGATTGTGAACGGGTAGCGACGATACACAGCAGCTTGTTGTAACTTCAATAATCGTCTTGCCTGTCCTGGTGGTATTGGATTTAACGGCTGTTTGTTGGTGTCAAGTACAAATACGAAATTAGACATTGATTGTCCTCCCATCACTGGGGTTATGTTTTCCTCGCCAATGTTTTGAGAACTTGTTAAGTCAACCACACTCCCTTAACCAAATACGGGTGTTTAATGTTTGACGATAGAGCTACAGGCTGGAAAGCACCCACAGGTGTCATGATTCTCAAAACGT
This sequence comes from Nostoc sp., assembly GCF_036917655.1. Taxonomy (GTDB): domain Bacteria; phylum Cyanobacteriota; class Cyanobacteriia; order Cyanobacteriales; family Nostocaceae; genus Nostoc. The sequence continues at coordinate 36,375 of NZ_JBALCY010000047.1, read as the reverse complement.
AGCTTTATGCTTAGGCTGGCTATCTGTCCAGTAGCAGTACTAGATGTCTAGTTTTGTCCACTGTTTGGTGAATAGCTCCAAAATCCAATCGAGTAAAATCGGATTGACTAACTCCGGCGCTTCATCCTGCGGACAATGCCCCACTCCCTCTAAAGGAATAAACTTTTCTACTTGTGGAAAGTTTGCTAATTCTCTACCTAACTTGATTGGTTCCCACGGATCAGCCGTTCCCCACAAGATAATCGCCGGACAGGGTAACAGTGGTAAAAGGTCTTCAGGTAGTGGCCCTGTAGAATAAGAAGTAAAAGCCAGAAACACAGCCCCAGCCCCCGGATCACTTGCTGGTGAAGTGAGAATATCTACTAACTCATCTGTCACCATCTCAGGATTAGCATAGGCTTGCAGCAGAATTTTCCGCACTGTTTTCGGTTTGGCGAGTTGATTGAAAAAGAAATCACCAACTGGTTTGATGGATAACAGGCGTTGCAGTAAAGGCGCTCCGAAACGACGAGTCCAAGGTAAAGTTACCCGTTTGCGATCGTGCAACAGCCGTAAAGAACAGTTGAGCAAAGCAACTCCCAAGGCAATATCTGGGTTGCTTACTGCTGCTTGCATGGCTACAATACAGCCAATAGAATTTCCGACTAAAAAAGCTGGCTCACCGACAACTTCGCGGCAAAAATCTGCTACTTGCTGTCCCCAGGTTTCTAGTGTATAGGCAATTTTTTCACCAGGTTGAGGTTTTGCGGAAGCGCCAAAACCAATCAAATCGATCGCATAAACACGGCAATTTTCGGCTAATACGGGAATATTTTTCTGCCAATGCCACCAAGAAGCGCCAAATCCATGCACCAGGACAACAGCAGGCCCAGTGGTTCCTTGGGTTTGATAGCAGATCGGGAAATCTTGCCAAATCCAGGTTTTTGTAGAGTTAAGTGCTGTTTTTGAACTTGAGGTTGTCATGGTAAATTTGATGAATACAAGGGTAAAAGCCTTTCAGTAGCAACGCGCAAGCAAAATTGTTTTTAATTTGAATAAAATTTATCAGATTTTCAAAGTAAATCCTTTGCTCTAGTGATAGCTTAGACATACACCATGAAAGCTTCTAGGCTGATAACACTAGCATCAAGCTGATAGTTTTATCCAGCATAGAGAGTTTTCATGTTATTGATAGAGGTAATTTACTCACAAATTAGATTATGTCAGTATTAGAAATCATAACTTCTATAATGTGAGTAAGGTTTTCGCTATTTTTTAGATGCGAGCGAATTAGCATCAGTGCTAGATTCAGTAGTTTCACAATTTACGATAGCTAATTTGGTCTATAAGATTGTCGAATATGAGGCATCGGCTAAGGAGTGGTTTGCAACTGGAAACTGACGCTGAATTTAACAACATTTTTCTTGTTCCTAGTTCTGCGAGCCAGACAACATGAATATACTAGAAACAATCGATACTCCCATTGGGAGCTACGCACCCGATTTTGAACTGCCAGGAATTGATGATCAAGTACACCATCTCAGGCGTTATCTTGAGAAGTTTCGAGCAGTGGGCGTTATTTCCATGTGTAACCACTGTCCTTATGTAGAGTGGTATATAGACAGGTTAAAAAACATTCAAGCCGAATTTACCCCGAAAGGCTTCACACTAATTGGTATGAATGGTAGTGATGGCAATAACGACACTAGGCCAAGCTTTGAAAATATGAAAGCTTTTGCCCAGCATCACGATTTGAACTTTCCTTACCTGTGGGACTCGACGCAAGATGTAACCCACAGTTTTGGTGCTACAAAAACACCAATGGCCTTTCTAATAGATACTAACGGTATAGTCCGCTACAAAGGTAAAATTGACGATCATCCCCAAGATGCATCAGCAGTGGGAGACGATTATTTGAGAACTGCGATCGCTTCTCTGTTTCTTGGTAAAGAAATAGATATACCACAAACAGAACCAATAGGTACTACATTGATTTGGCGTAACTAGACATAGATTGTCCCTGTAACTGCTATCTTAAATTGGAGGCAATTGCAACTTTTTTGATAAAGCGTAACTTCATGGGAACGAATTACCGACGGGTTTTACTCAAACTGAGCGGTGAAGCCTTAATGGGCAACATGGGCTATGGCATTGATCCAGAAGTGGTCAAAGGAATAGCACAAGAATTAGCAGAGGTGATCGCCACTGGCACTCAAATCGCCATCGTTGTTGGCGGCGGCAATATTTTTCGTGGCGTCAAAGCAGCGTCGGCGGGGATGGACAGGGCAACCGCTGACTATATTGGGATGATTGCCACGGTAATGAACGCCATGACGCTGCAAGATTCGCTGGAACGCATAGGGGTACAGACGCGGGTGCAAACTGCGATCGCTATGCAAGAATTAGCAGAACCATATATTCGTCGTCGTGCCATCCGCCATCTTGAAAAAGGGCGGGTGGTAATTTTTGGTGCTGGTTCGGGAAATCCCTTCTTTACTACAGATACTACTGCGGCATTAAGAGCCGCAGAAATTGATGCGGAAGTGATTTTTAAAGCCACCAAAGTAGACGGAGTGTATGATGCTGATCCTCATATTTATCCTGATGCGAAGCGTTACAATAGCCTCACCTACGCGCACGTTTTAGCCAAAGATTTGCGGGTGATGGATAGTACTGCGATCGCCTTGTGTAAAGAAAATAATATCCCAATTCTGGTATTTGACCTAACGGTGCGAGGTAACATCCACCGAGCAGTCATGGGAGAATCCATCGGCACCGTTGTGGGAGGTTCTTGTGAAATTAGCTGAAGCTGAGAGTACGATGCAAAAAACCGTTGAGTCAACTCAACGAGCTTTTAACACGATTCGCACTGGTCGCGCCAATGCGAGTCTATTAGATAAGGTATTGGTAGACTATTACGGTTCGCCCACGTCCTTGAAATCACTGGCAAACATTAGCACACCGGATGCCACGACGATCTTAATTCAACCCTACGATCGCAGCAGTTTAAATATAGTCGAAAAAGCGATTTCCCTCTCAGATGTCGGTTTAACCCCCAGCAACGACGGTTCCGTAATTCGGCTGAATATTCCGCCCCTGACAAGCGATCGCCGTAAAGAATTCGTCAAAATGGCATCTAAGTATGCTGAAGAAGGTCGTGTTGCTATTCGCAATATCCGTCGAGATGCCATAGATGCCATTCGCAAACAGGAAAAAAATACTGAAATTTCTGAAGATGAAGCACGGGATCAGCAAGACAAACTGCAAAAACTGACAAACAAGTACACTGCAAGAATAGACGAATTGCTCGCAGAAAAAGAAAAAGACATCACCACTGTTTAAAGTCTAAAGTCTGAAGCATAAAGGCTGAAGGATGATGGATAAATTCTTCAGCCTTTATCATTTCTTAGGTATCTAACAAAAATTGATCAAGTGAATAATTAAAGTAGGGGCAATTCATGAATATATGTGTCAACTTCAGGTAAAACCCTTTTCAAACCTCGTTTCCAGCCTCTGGCTGGAAATGCTGCTCATTGTGGCTCTGCCGCCAGTAAGCGAGGCGGAGCCTCAACGACGGGCATTCCCAGTCTGAGACTGGGAACGAGAGATTGAGCAAGTAAGTGAGCGTGAATCATTAAAGTAGGGGCAATTCATGAATTGCCCCTACTCAATAGAAAATAAACTAATTCAGGAGCAAAAATTCAGCCTTATGTACGATTGCATCATCGTTGGTGCTGGGCCAGCTGGTGGAACAGCTGCATATCATTTAGCCAAGCAAGGTCGCTCAGTATTAGTGTTGGAAAAAGAATCTCTACCAAGATATAAACCTTGTGGCGGTGGTGTATCTCCAGCGATCGCTCAATGGTTTGACTTTGATTTTAGCCCAGTGATTTCGGTGAAAGCCGACTCCGTTCGCTTTACCTGGAAATTGGGCGACCCCGTGGAAGCGAAAATTGCCACAAAAGAACCAGTCTGGATGGTGCGACGAGATATTTTTGACCATTTCCTAGTGCAGCAAGGACAGAAGCAAGGGGCTGAACTACGAGATAATACGGAAGTAACGGGTATTGAGTTTAAAAGTGATTATTGGCAAGTTAATACAACTAATGGCTCAGTTACAGGTCGCTACTTAATCGCGGCTGATGGTGCCAAAGGGTCAATGGCAAAATGGTTAGGCTTCAAAGAACGTAAACGCCGTTTAGCGGCAGCCTTGGAAGCAGAAGTTCTGGCAACTGTCAAGGACAAATCCACAATTCATTTCGAGTTTGGCTTGGTGAAAAATGGCTACATTTGGAACTTCCCAAAAGCTGATGGTTATTCCATTGGTGTCGGTACGTTTATCGGTGGCGAACCTCAAGATTTTAAGAAGATTTTAGATGAGTACGCGCGATCGTTTAATGTAGATATCAAAACTAGCAAGCAGTATGGTTATCCCCTTTGCTTGTGGGATGGCAACCAAAAGTTGCATACTCAAAATGCAGTTTTAGCTGGGGAAGCTGCTTGTGTAGTTGATCCAATGACAGCAGAAGGCATTCGTCCGGCAATTTTTAGCGGTTTGATTGCAGCAGGAGCGATTAATGAGGCTCTTTCTGGTGATACCAACGCTTTAGAAAAATATAGCGAAGACATTAATGAACAATGGGGTACTGAGATGGCTTGGGCGCAAAAATTAGGTGGAGCATTTTATCGCTTTCCAGGCATTGGCTACAAAGTTGGTGTTAAGCGCCCCTCCGGTGCCCAAATCATGGGTAAGATTCTATGTGGAGAACTACGCTATGGCGACGTTGCCAGTCGCGCCTTGAAGCGTTTAATCCCTGGTTTTGGCGGTTAAGGATTAGGTAAAAAATCTCTAACAGACGAGACACCCACCCCAAAAAATTAATCATCTCTTGTGGGATGGGCGTCTCGCCATTGGTGTCAACTTAACGTGAAAACCTGCCTAGAACCAGCTTTTAGATTGTCTCGTTCCCAGTCTCAGACTGGGAATGCCGTTCTAGAGGCTCCGCCTCCCTTGCTGGCGGCAGAGCCGCAATTGAGCTGCATTTCCAGCCTCTTGCTGGAAACGAGATTTGAAAAGACTTTTAGCTTAAGTTGACACCAATGGTGTCTCGCCCGCCCTATTTTCACTTTATTTATGCCTATCTACTTATACCAATTCTATATGAGACTGCGCTTTATTCACGTAGGGGCAATTCATGAATTGCCCCTACAGCCTGTAGTTTTGTATCAGTCTTATGGGCACATCTTCAAACAGAAATGGTATTACCATTTCTCTAAACTAGGGTTTTAGACAAGGAACTCTCAAAGGTCTGTAATATAATTCCCAGAATCTTTTCGACTGCATTAACATGATATTCTATTGAGTCAATGCAAACAGTATTCTGTTCTAAAGTTAAGAATTTCCAAGCGGTACCACTTGTCACAACTCCATATATAACTTTAATATCATTTCCTGCTCTTTGATTGAATATCTGAGCAGCAATCATTGTGGCTGCACATTGCCCCAATCCGGCGATGATATTCTCATTTTTGGCCTCTATAACAGTGACTACTGGAGCGCTGATAAAATACTGTTCACGAGATGCACTGAGGATGAAGTCACAAAAACCTGATAGTCCTTTCGCAGGATCAATATTGAACTCTGTACCTGAAAATAAGCTGATCTGATAATTTAACTGTCGCCTAACCTCAGACAGAATAGGAGCGATTAAAAACTCAGAACGAGCTTTTTCGCTGTTAATGGCAGTCGCTAAAGTTAGGTTCTCATCCAGCAACCGCTTTAGCAAGTCAGAGGGCTGCACCTCGCCTACAGTCAGAAACAGATTACGTGTCTCTTCCAAAGTTAAGCTAAATGCATCTCTGACTTTAAGGAGACTAAAATCACTGTATGCCATAGACTTCTGCTCCAGTTCTATCTTAATAGTGTATGGCTTGCCCCTCTTTGCAAGATATTATTTTAAAGGCAAGCTTGGTTAGCAGACTCGCCTCTCAAATATTGCACCTCGGCGCGAAATTAAAAATACCTAGAGAAAAACCAGATAATCACTCCAGTTCCCAATATACAAATAATTCCCGCCAAGCCAGCTAAGGGTTTTTTGTTCTTACCTGTGAACCAGTCAGAGACTTTACCTGTGTAAATAATTACTTCTGCTGTATCTAGGGTAGCGATCGCCCATACCCATCCCGCGTGCAATCCCCAAGCTAAACCCAAATTGCCGTCCGCAGCAAAGCGTGCCAACACCAGCACCATTCCCATCAGCCACAATCCAGGGAGTTGAGGTGCGGTTTCGCGTTGCTCCCAAACCAGGTGTAGCAAGGCAAAAATCAAGCTAGAAATTGCTGCTGCTACCCAAACTGGATAATCCTGCGCTAATTCAGTGAACAGGAAACCGCGAAAAACTAACTCTTCTATCCCACCGACTAATAACGCTATCAAGAAAATCGGTAGCAAGATGGGTAGTACTAACTTGAAATTCGTCTTTTCAAAAGAACACCAACCTAACCCAAATTGCCCACTAAATACAATAGCTAGGCTCACTACTCCCAAACCGAAACCTAGCGCTAAAGAACCAAGAGTTGAAAGATTCCCAACAAAGCCGTAATCCGAAAAAGATTTATTGGTCAGCCAACTAACTCCCCATAGAATCAGGGGAGCTAATAGATAGAGTGACGCCAATAACGGCATCTTTTGCTCTGGCTGCAAAGGTTTAGTGGGTTGCCAATTGAGCAATATTGCTGCTACTGCTGCTATTGGCAACCAGCAAACTATCCAGCAAATAAAAAATGCCATCACTATAACTAGTGGTGGTGCATTTTCCAGAAATGCCAGTAGGACGTTGACCGAAGGCTCAAAGAAAGTTATCAAAATAAACAAAAAAAACACGATAGACTTCTTGCACTATAGATTTCTTGCTGATTAATCAAGACTCTACTAAATTTGGTGACTTCTGCAAGGGGTCTAATCGTATTTTTTACCTGGGACAAAATTTTCTCAATAGAGCTACCAGTTTGCCGACGGGATAAGGACAAGTTATCATTACCTGAAACTTATCCCTACCATCAGCAAATTTACTCTTCGTCTTCCAAATCTTCGTCTGATTCGTCAGAATCTATATCTTGTGAGGTTAGTTTTTTATCAGTTTCACCGAGTTGAATCAAGTGAATATGCTTGTATCCCAACCTAATTTCAAACTCATCTCCAGGTTTTAAGCCCATTGCCTTGGTATATGTAGCACCAATTACAATCTGACCGTTTTGATGGACACTAACCCGATATGTCGGTTCACGACCACGACCATCTTTAGGTGCTTCTGGACTTAGAGGAATTCCTCTAGCCGATAGCAAAGCGTCATAAAAATCGGTAAGATTGACACGAACCTGGTTATTCTTAGTAACAGTGTAATAGCCACACTGTTTAGCTCTTTCTCGGCGTGGTAAAGTGGAAAGTTCTTTTACTTTAGCAAGTAGTGCTTTTCCGGTTAATGGCGCGGTTGCAGTTTCAGTCATTATGCTCAAATTTTCCTTACTCTCTCCAAACTGATAAACGATGTAGTCTCATGCCAGCATTTAGCTTTTTAGCATTTGCATAGAGCTACTTAAGACCCTAGTGTAACGGGTGAATTCCTGCCGATAGGAGCCAAAAGCACTTCTATTATGGTTGTCCATAACCAATTAGAGGTCATAGTTGCCACAGAAATTAATTTTGCTAATTTCAGGCCACTTTTAACCATTATTCGCCATCAGAAATAAAATTGTTTTCTCTTTTGGCGCTACTGTAGCGATGTAACTTTCAGCCACCTTTACAAATTGGGTTGGTTCTACTACAAATAAGTCGTAGACCCAAAAGATTGCAGGTTTTCCACTTTTAGTGCTTGCCCTTCTGGCCAATGAGCAAGTAAAGTTTTCTCTACTCGTCCTCTCAAACTTAGGACAGCATAGTATTTCAATAGAGTCCTACGGGCATACGCCCTTTTGTCCTGCCAGTAGAGACATGAATTTTCTTGTCTCTACATTACGATTCAACAAAGCAGTAGTAGCCGCGCTGATCCGGCTATTGATTCTGGTTTTGTGACTTCGTAATTTTATATTAAATACTAGCATGGACTAATAATAGCAAAATAGTTGTTTAATTTTGAATTAAAGTTGCTGGTAAATTTTTATTTAAATTTCTGGACTTAAAGCTTGGAAAAAGCAGTGAGGATTTTCCTAACCCTTTATTGCAAGCGTGAGTATTGCTCTATGGCTTTTATAGAAATTTATCTAATTTAGACGAGCAGTTTTGACCAATGAGTTAAATCCAAGATTTTCTTGATTGAGAGGAGGCAAAAATCTAAAAGTCTCGCGGATCATGGATTCCCGGTGCAAGAACTTTTCTTTGAAAGTGATGAAGATTTTTCCTCGGTTTATTACTTTAAGCTCAAAAGCGGTCAGAGGATTTTGTCCGTATGTCTATGGGAAGAATAAATATCTTAACATCTGCCTACCGCTTGATTGCCACTACTATATATTGAACATCTGCTTTTACACTTCTATATAATCAAAAAATTCCGCCATGCGGTAGCTTGACAGAATTTTCCAGGCAGGACTGCTTCACTGAAGTTGACATCAAGACGTGTCACTAACCTGATATGCATTTAATTTGGATATGATCGCTAGGTTAAAGATAAACCTAAGTGTCTTTTTCCGCAAACCCCGTTTCCTTTACATTCCCAAACAGCGAAATTCAATGCAAAGCTGAGATTACATTTTTGGCGTTTTAACTCAGAATTTGACACAAATCTTGCCTAGAGCGCTGCTAAAACTAAAGTTTTAATGGTTATCCTTAAACTAGAATCAGTCGCTCTTTCATCGTCAGCCTGTTAACACCAGAGTTTGAATTAAGGGCAAAAAGAGTATAGCTCACTTTTCGCAACTAGCTGCCTTTACTGATGATTGTTGAGGCTGGTGAAGCAATTTTAAAATTTTGGTTAGTGGTCATGGAAGTTATTTTTAAGGTGATTCGACAGCAACAAAATTCCTCTCCTGTTGTGCAAACCTACCTCGTAGAGGCAGAACCAGGTAATACAATCCTGGATTGCCTCAATCAGATTAAGTGGGAGCAAGATGGAACTTTGGCGTTTCGCAAAAATTGCCGCAATACCATTTGTGGTAGCTGTGCTATGCGAATTAATGGGCGTTCGGCTTTAGCTTGTAAGGAAAATGTTGGCAGTGAACTTGCCAGATTACAACAAATACCATCACCCCAAAGTAAAGTAAATGGCATTGGTGAAATCACGATCGCCCCTCTGGGCAATATGCCCGTGATTAAAGATTTGGTTGTAGATATGAGCAGTTTCTGGAATAATCTAGAGGCAGTTGCTCCTTATGTGAGTACGGCCGCACGACAAGTACCAGAAAGAGAGTTTTTGCAAACACCACAAGAGCGATCGCGCCTCGATCAAACTGGCAACTGTATTATGTGCGGTGCTTGTTATTCGGAATGCAACGCCCGTGAAGTTGATCCAAACTTTGTTGGCCCCCATGCCCTTGCTAAAGCTTACCGGATGGTAGCAGACTCCCGCGATAGCGACACCCAAAATCGTTTAGCAAGCTACAACGAAGGTACTAAAGGCGTATGGGGTTGTACCCGTTGTTTGTACTGCGATTCAGTTTGTCCAATGGAAGTTGCACCATTAGAACAAATCACCAAAATTAAACAAGAAATTCTCACCCAGAAACAAGTCAGCGATAGTCGCTCACTTCGTCACCGAAAAGTGTTGGTGGATTTAGTTAAAGAAGGTGGTTGGATTGATGAACGTCAATTTGGTTTACAAGTTGTCGGTAACTACTTTCGGGACTTAAAAGGATTACTCACTCTTGCACCCCTCGGTTTGCGGATGATCCTTCGGGGCAAGTTTCCCCTATCATTTGAACCTTCAGAAGGGACGCAACAAGTGCGATCGCTTATTGAATCTGTGCAAAAAGTAGAAAAAAAAGTTAGGAGTTAGGAGTTAGGAGTGAGGAGTTAGGAGTAAGGAATTTTAACTCATAACTCATAACTTCTAACTCCTAACTCTATTTCAACGTGGTTCTTGAGGTATATTCAACGGCTGTCCATTCCGGTCATATACTAAAATATCCCACTGCCCATTGTTACTAGATTCAAAAGCAATCCTACTACCATCAGCGCTAATTGTAGGGTTGCGGACTTCTGCTTGTAGGTTATTAGTCAAATTCCGTGATTGACGTGTTTCCCGATCATAGAGAAAAATAGCCGATCGCCCCTGACGGCTAGCAGCAAACACAATATAACGACCATCTTGTGAAACGCTAGGATGAGTTGCGATCGCATCAAAGGAATTTAAACCTGGTAAATCAACCAAATCACGAGTTACCGTATCAAACATATAAACATCTTGGCTACCGCGTCGGTCAGTAATAAAAACAATGTATCTCCCAGAAATTTGAGGGTCTAATTCCGACGCTAAACTATTGAGACTCCGACCCCCCGGATCAAAGGGATAACTCAAAATGCGAGGGTAGCCAAAACACCCAGTCAATAAACTTAAGCAGAAAAATAAAGGTATAAAAAAAACACGTTTCAGATATATAGTCATTAGTCAATAGTCTCACAACTCCTAACTCCTAACTCCTAACTTTCTCCCCTACGGAGGTGAACCTACAGTTGCACCGTTGGGAATATCTAACTCAATATTTGGCCCCCTGTCTAGAACTTCAATATCCCACTGACCACGGGTGGCGGTTTCAAAAACAACATAACGTCCATCTGGGCTGATATTTGGTTTTCTGACCCAGCCGCGATAGATTGGTGTGACGATTTGCGACTGTTGCGTAGCGCGATCGTAAAGCGCCACAACTGGTCTACCTTGGTCACTAGTAACATAAGAAATATAACGCCCTGTGTAGCTCAAGCTAGGACTTTCAGCAATTGTTTCCTGTCGGTTTATCCCCGGTGTGCTAATAAACAGTTGCCTTTCCAAATCGTACACTAGTAGCTGCTGATTACCATTCCGATTAGATACAAATGCTAAAAAGCGCCCATTTCCACTCAAAGCAGGTTGCTCCTCGGTGTAGCGACTGTTGAGGGAAGTAGGCCCTATGGGAATATCATTAGAACTACAAGATACAAGCAAACTTGTTAAACCAAAAACCAGGCTCCAATGAATAGGTCTTTGGAGCCAAAATGTAGGCGTAAATTTTTCCACCTCAACTGTTTTCCGCCGCCTCTAAATCTACTTCCACGCCAACTGTTTTAAACATCGTCATCAAAATCGGTCGAATTGTCTGGCCTCTCATTTGGCTTTTCAATTGGGTTGTATGGTACATAATCAGTTGGTATCGCCTCATCATCTTCGCGCCCTCTTCGAGGAGTTGAGTCAGTAGGCGGACGACGCCTTCTCGGTCTGGGAGCAACATCATCTTCACGACTTTCGGGACGCCCAGACCCGTTATTAGTGCGGCGAGAAGGTTTTCTGACTTCCCCTCCCGAACTTTCCCAATCATCAACTTGCCTAGATGAAGAACCCCAATTCTCATCTTCAGAGCTTTCAGGAGGGCGATTCACAGGACGGCCAGAAGTCCGCCGCCGCGTTTTATCAGCTGGAGCCTGTTTTTCACCACTGCTGCTGTTACGGCGTTCTGTACGACGGGGGGGTTGCTCCTCATAGTAGTTATCACGAGTGGAAATCTCATCCCTGCTACCCCGAATCCGGGCACGCACGGGGCGTTCTTCCTCGTCTTCATAAGGCAATGGATCTAAGTCTTCAATTTCAGCCTGATAATTTTTGCGATTCTTGTACTCATAGTTTCTGCTTACCTCTCGCTCATCATCCACAATCGGAGTGTTGCGCTTTGCTTGCTGGGTAGCTATACTCCGCAAGCGAATACTTTCAACTGCAAAAAACACAGTTGTACCAACTAAAAGCAGTTGACCAAATTGTAGAATGGGGTCTAGCCGCCATCCTTGAAAGACGAGAATGAAGCCGCAGAGCAAACCGACTGCCGCAAAAAAGATATCTTGATCCCGTGACAATTCTGGACGCACAGTGCGGAGAAAATACAGTGCTGCCCCAGCCACAGCCAGGAAAATTCCTAGAATACTGGCTGAATTTGCCCCAAAATTTACCTGAGCCAGAAAACTGGCTGAGTTCAGCCCAAAATTTATCATTGCTGTTTTCCCAATATCAAATCTATGTTAGCGAGTCACAATTAAAATCACTACTCTAATTAGTCACGATAAATATTGAAGCTTCAAAGCCTCTGGCAAAGAAGCTCTGAAGCTGTTCACCAAAAAGTAAAAACACCTATGTCTGTCATCTACAACTGCCACCAGTCGCAGTTTTTGCTGCTTTTGGTGAAATAAATGTAGATAGCTGACAGACAATCGATTATGAGAGTTAAATTAACTCTCATAAGCATTATGAACGCTGAATTTTATCTTTTTGGCTAATGAAAATTAGACCAACTGTAACGGGTATTACAACAATTGCAGTACCCCATAACAGACTCCAAAGAAAATTTGCTAAAGAAGGCGTCATACTTCTCAACCTTTTTTTACACACTTCATCCTAATTTTAATAGTGTATTACTTTCTTGAGAAGCCTCTAACTCTGAACTGCTAAACTTGGTAACTGCTATGAGCGAGTTTGCTTTTTTATTCCAGATGGAAGTGACAGCATTTGGTTAAAATGATGATGAGAGTGCTTTACAAAGCTTAAAATTTTTGTGGCGATGTCTACGATGGTCACTGAGCTTTGTCGTACCCTTCGGGAAGCAAGCTACGCGTAGCGTCTCGTAGAGAAGTGCGGGCTATTCGGCGTCGCAAAGCGCGGCTTACCGCTGCCTAAGTTTTTCTTTCTTTACAGATAGATAGTACCTTAAACCGATGACTGGTGTTGACCTGACTGCTTGGATTCTTGGCCCTGTGTTAGGGGTGATGACATTTTTATTTATATTTCGGATCATTCTCACTTGGTATCCGCAAGTGAATCTGAATCGTTTGCCCTTCAATTTAATAGCTTGGCCTACTGAACCATTTTTAGTGCAATTGCGAAAACTGGTGCAACCTATAGGCGGAGTTGACATTACACCTATTATTTGGGTTGGTATCTTCAGTCTGCTGCGAGAAATATTACTAGGTCAGCAGGGATTGCTGACTATGCTTTCTCGTGTGAATTAGGGATGGGGCATTGGCCAAACAGGGCAATTCAATTTTGGATTTTGGATTTTAAATTTTGGATTAAATTTCAATCTAAAATCCAAAATCTAAAATCTAAAATCTAAAATTCTTACTCCCCCACTCCCTTAACCGTTCATTTCCTGCACAAAATTTGTATAGACATTACCCTGCAAAAATTGTGGAGTTTCCATAATTTTTTGATGAAACCCAATAGTGGTGGGTAGTCCAGTAATGGCACATTCCCGGAGTGCGCGTTTCATGCGGTTAATAGCAGTGGGTCGGTCTGGGGCCCAAACAATTAACTTGCCGATCAAGGAATCGTAGTAAGGCGGGATTTGGTAATCTGTGTAAACGTGAGAATCAATCCGAACACCAGGGCCTCCAGGGGGCAGATAGCCACTAATGCGTCCAGGAGAAGGCCGAAAATCATGATCTGGGTCTTCAGCGTTGATCCGGCACTCGATCGAATGACCCCGCAAAACTACTTGCTCTTGGGTAAGCTTGAGTCTTTCTCCTTGAGCAATCCGAATTTGTTCGGCAACTAAATCTATTCCAGTAATCATCTCTGTTACAGGATGTTCTACTTGAATCCGGGTGTTCATTTCCATAAAGTAAAATTTACCCGATCTATCCAAGAGAAACTCGATAGTACCCGCCCCACTGTAATTAATGAATTGGGCAGCTTTTACAGCAGCTTGTCCCATTTTCTCACGCAGTTCTTGGTCGAGAGCCGGACTTGGTGCTTCTTCTAGTAGCTTTTGATTCCGGCGCTGAATAGAGCAATCCCGTTCGCCCAAGTGGATAACATTACCGTAGTTATCCGCCAAAATTTGAAATTCGATGTGGCGGGGACGTTCAATAAATTTTTCTATGTAAACGCCAGAATTCCCAAAAGCTGCTCCTGCTTCCCCTTGGGCTGCGAGGAAAAGTTTCACAAATTCATCTTCAGAACGAACTAGGCGCATACCGCGTCCACCGCCACCGGCTGTAGCTTTGATCATCACTGGATAGCCGATATCCTTGGCGAATCTTAATCCTTCTTCCTCAGATTCTACTAACCCCTCAGTACCTGGTACTGTAGGGACTCCAGCTTTTTGCATGGTTTCTTTGGCAGTGGATTTATCCCCCATCCGCCTGATAGCTTCTGGAGTTGGGCCGATAAAAGCAATATGATGGTCGGCACAGATTTCCGCAAACCGGGCATTTTCTGCTAAAAAGCCATAGCCTGGATGAATGGCAGTGGCATTGCGCGTCAGGGCGGCAGCAATAATATTCGGAATATTCAAATAACTTTTACTGCTAGCAGGTTCGCCAATGCAAACCGCTTCATCAGCAAGTTGGACGTGGAGAGCATTACGGTCAACGGTGGAGTGAACCGCAACTGTGGCAATCCCCATTTCTTCACAGGCGCGGAGAATGCGAAGGGCGATTTCTCCCCGATTGGCAATTAATATTTTGTCAAACTTCATTTTTTAGTTTCGATATCATTACCAGTAGATTTACCAAATTCCTCGCGCCGTGGAAGCCCCTACATTCATGTATGGGGGTAAGGCGCAGGCGGTAATAAAGCGCCGTCACATTATCGCCTTGGGGCTACTCTATTCGGTGTACCTTTGTAATGTACTTTCAACGGGACAATTACCGCTTCAAACTTTTCGCCCTGTACGCATAATGTTTTGCTCAAAAGAGCCTCCCTTACGGGGTAATGTTAGCTTCTCCCAAGGGGAGATGCTTCGCGAACGACAATGTTAGAGGTCGGTAACTATCCAAACGACACTTCTTTAACCCTTGTACAGATGTTTAATCGTTCGGTTCTAGTGCAAGGAACTAGCTTGTCTGACGACACGCTGACGCGAACGCATTCCTTGGTAGGTCTTTTAACTCTTGCCTCTAACGTAGTTCAGTTAAGAACTTAGTCTGGTCAGATTAGGACTTTTTCAAGCCCCCAGATTTATCCGTGGGGTTTCTGACATTTTCTCTGATCCAACTTGAAACGACGCTTTCGCACTATTTAAAATTATCACAGGAGATTCGCCACCCTGATTCTAAGAAAACGCAAGGTTGCAGGTTGCTGCCTCTACAGTCTTACTACATTAACAACATTGCTGCTGTAAGTCTTGGCTAGCTTACCAAATTCGGCTTTTGCGGTGGCTTTTGCGACGCCGAACAGCCCGTCGTAGACATCGCACCGCGTCTCCTACAGTAGCTCTACCCTTTTTAATATCACTTGTGCAGCTGCTAGATTTCTGTCAGTCTGATACCGCCTTGAGAAAATTTATATTTTTGAGCAACTGAATTTAGATATCACCTTACTATAATTATTTTCTTATGCTATAGTCTATGTTTAGACAAACCGTGCGGATGTGGCGGAATTGGTATACGCGCACGCTTGAGGTGCGTGTGGCTTTGCCTTGCGAGTTCGAGTCTCGCCATCCGCATTTTTGCTTGTTTAATCATAGGGTCAATAGTCAAGGGTCAAAACACCTTAGACTGTTGACCCTTAAATCTTGGTATAGCTCTGGTTTTTTATGCTTTTATAGAAATACGTGAAGTTTTGTAAAAAGCATTGAGTATTACTTTTACGCCGACAAACAACTTAACACTGCCAGCAGCTTGGCATCGCCTCACTCCGATTTGGCAAGGAGGGGAGGAAATAATTCAAAAAAGTTTACCTCATACTCAGCTAGCACCGGCTTGGCAGCTAATGCTTTTGGGTGACGGCTCTCCAACACGTCACCTAGAATTGCTTACAGGTGAGCCTGTAGAAGTAGATGTGATTGATATGTCATTGATTGGCATGGACTTGGATGCGGCTCCTGATTTAATTCAAGCTGTCCCAGGGCCGCGACTACGGCGACAAGTGTGGCTGCGTACCGCTTCTGGCCAACGATTAGCCTATGCTACCTCGTGGTGGGAAGCCAGTCATGTAGATGAGTATTTGCAAAATCGTTCATTACCAATTTGGGCAAGTTTAGCTCGTCTCCGCACAGAGTTGTATCGGGATGTTCGAGGAATTTACTACGGTGACTCATCGGCGCTAGAGTCTGGTTTTGATGTAACTGGGCCTTTTTGGGGTCGCCACTACTTGTTTTGGCATCATGGACAGCCACTAACCTTAATTTATGAAGTTTTTTCGCCTTATTTAACCAAATATTTGGGAGCTATGCAATTAAATTCAACAAATCAATGAAGAGTGCTGAGTTCCGAGTTCCCAGTGCTGAGTTAAAAGACCGCCCACAAGGGGCGGGGCTTTTACCATAGTGCAAAAGTACTGAGTACTCTTATTACTCAGCAGTCAACAGTCAGCAGTCAGTACTGAATATGGTAAAAAGTTATGATGTGGTGCGATGGCGTACCCGCAGCCTTAGGCGATGTCTACGACGGGCTGTTCGGCGTCGCTACCGAGCAAAACCAAGTAGCTGAAATCATACAATGAAATTATCAAAGGAAGGTTGAATTATTGTTGCAGCGATCGCCTCTAATAGTAGTGTCGTTGTTAGGCGATCGCACCCTCTTTAAAATAGAGTCATTCCCCAAGATCAACCATGATTCCACTCACAACCCAATTCACCCTCGAAGAATTTCTTGCACTTCCCGAAGGAGACATCACCTACGAACTCATTGATGGAGAAGCTGTTTCTAAATTCAAAAAGGATGAAATGGCACCAAAATTTTTTCATAGTTCTATAACAGGTGCGCTATTTCTACTATTGTCTGTATGGGCGCAAGGAAAGGGGCGGGTTGTAATTGAATGGGCAATTAAGTTAACACGAAATCAACAAGATTGGGTTCCTGTACCAGATTTGACATATATTTCTTATAATCGGCTTTCTGCTGATTGGTTGCAAGATGAGGCTTGTCCTGTTGCACCCAAATTAGTCATTGAAATTATCTCCCCCAGTCAAACTTTCCCAGAAATGACCGAAAAAGCCACTGATTATCTAAAAGCTAAAGTTCAACGAGTTTGGATTATTGATCCTAGAGCAAAAACTATTACTATTTTTTATCCTGATATTCTCCCTCAAACCAAACGCGGTACTGATAGTTTAGAAGATTCCTTATTTGAAGGGTTGCAAATTACACCTCAACAAATCTTCCAACAAGCAAAAATTTCCTACTGATGTTAGCAAGAAAGGCACGAGGAAAGATTTAATGAATACTGTTGTGCTAAATCTAGAACCGATTGCTCATTTAACCGATGAGCAATTTTATCAATTGTGTATTGCCAATCGTGATTTAAGTCTGGAAATGAATGCAGCTGGAGAACTAATCATTATGCCACCAGTAGGAGGAGAAAGCGGAAATCAAGAAGCAGATTTAATTACAGACTTAAATAATTGGAATCGTCAAGCTAAATTAGGGAAAGTTTTTAGTTCTTCAACTATCTTTATACTTCCCAACGGTGCTAAACGTTCTCCTGATGCTGCTTGGGTAAAATTGGAGCGGTGGGAAGCTTTAACACCAGAACAACGAAAAAAATTTCCGCCACTTGTACCTGACTTTGTGATTGAACTGCGTTCGGAGACAGATCGGCTGGCATCGATTCAAGAGAAAATGCAGGAATACATCAAAAATGGTCTGCGCTTGGGTTGGCTGATTAATCCTCAAGATGCAAGAGTAGAAATTTACCGACTTTTGAAAGCTGTAGAAGTTGTGCAAATGCCAGCGATTGTTTCTGGAGAAGATATATTACCTGGATTTGAGTTGCAAGTATAAGTAGGCAATTAGCCTGACGGCATAGCTTTGCTTACCACATTTTCCATCCAAAAGATGCGATCGCCCATTAAAAATTGTAGCCAAAGTACTTCAGATTCCTTTCTCTGGAACGAACGGAGGCTTTGCCAACCCAGAGTAGTGTGAGTTAATCATGACTTGCAGCTTTGTCCAGTTAGTTATATTCTCAAATTGCTTGGAATAACGGATTTACTTGCGGAAACTCTCCGACTGAGGAATTAATCTTAGGGAAACGTCCTACGAAATTCAACAAAGCGTGTTAAAAATGGTAACTGAGCCAAAAACACAGCTTTTGAAAGACTCAGGAAGGTTTATTACGGAAATATCATCAATGTCTAGGATGGAGAAATTTATGCAGTTAACTGCCCTAGACAACGAAAAACTTTTTGGTTAACTTAACCAATCAAACAAGTAATGAGTTTGCAAGTATAAGGTATAGGTTTCAATGGCACCGCCTCTTGTGTCTGTTCCGATGAAGAAAAATAAGAAACCGTCTCTGGTGCTGACGCTCTCGGCTGCTGGGCTATTGATTGGTGCAGGGAGTATAGGATACTGGTTGTTAAGCCAGAGACAAATATCTTCTAGCGATTTGCTAGTAGGTGCAAATATTATTCCTGGTGATGCCCTGTTTGCGGTTTCTCTGACAACAGATCCCCAGCAGTGGCAGAAATTGCGGCAGTTTGGGACAAAAGAAACCCAAGCAGAACTGGACAAAAATTTAGTAGAATTGCGCGATCGCTTTCTGACTAATAATGGTTACGACTTCCAGAAAGATATCGCTCCTTGGGTAGACAGTGACATTACGATCGCAATTCTTGCCCCAGCAACAGCGAGTAAACCTACACCCAAACCAGTTACCACCAATGAAGATGCTGCCAGTGATCAGCAATCGATGGTGATGGTATTGCCAGTGAGAAACCCAGAAATCGCCAAAAGTATTTTGGCACAACCCAAAACCCTTAAACAAGGCAAATGGATTGACCGTATTTATCAAGGGATCGCCATCAAACAAACTGAGGGACAAGCAGGGGAAAACTTTTCAGCGGCATTACTAGATGGGCGTTTTTTAGTTATAACTGATAGTCCCAAAGCCACAGAACGAGCGATCGACGCCTACAAAAATAAAACATCCCTAGCGACAACAGGGGGCTTTGCTGAGAATTTTCCAAAAATTGCCAACTACCAACCCTTTGGCCAGTTTTACGTAAATGTGCCAACAGCAGCCAAAATAGCCGCAGCTGCTCCAAACCGCCCTTTACCTGCTCAAGTTTTGGCTCAACTGCAAAATAACCAAGGTTTAGCAGGGACAATGACTTTAGAGGCAGAAGGAATCCGCTTCAAGGGCGTTTCTTGGCTAAACCCTAATAGTCAACGGGTGCTGGCGGTGGAAAACAACGCGGGGAAAATGCAAAGCCGTGTACCAGCAGAAACCTTAATGATGCTATCTGGCGGTAACTTACAGAGGTTGTGGGGAGATTACGTTTTAACATCTCAGGGAAATCCCCTCTCGCCGATCGCACCAGAACAGATCAGAGGTGGTATAAAATCTCTTACTAATCTCGATTTAGATAAGGATTTGCTCGATTGGATGAAAGGTGAATTTTCCTTATCAGTGATTCCTACTACTCCAAAACAAGGTTCACCAGATGATTTTCGGGCGGGTTTAGTGTTTATGGTACAGGCAAGCGATGCCTACGGCGGGCAAAGCCTACGCCAATCAGCTGAAGCATCTATAAAACAGCTGGATGACGTGATGAAAAATCAATACCAATTCCAAGTCCAATCGGCAAAAGTTGCAGGGCAACCCGTTGTTAACTGGGTTTCACCTTATGGGACGTTAACTGCCACCCACGGCTGGTTAGATGGAGATGTCGCCTTTCTAGTAGTGGGCGCTCCCATCACTGATAAAATTGTACCCAAACCCAATAACACACTAGCTAGCACGATCCCCTTCCAACAAACAGTTCCTACAGAACCAAATCCGACAAATGGTCAATTTTTCCTGGATGTGGAACGAACTGTGAAAAATTTCCCTTTACCAACTCTAATTCCCAATCAACAAACTTTGCTAGATGCAACGCGCTCAATTGGGATCACATCTGCTGTCAGCGACAGTCGCAGTAACCGTTACGACATTTTTATAGCACTCAAAAAAGTTAGTAACTTGACAGCCTTGCCTAGTCCAGAAAGCAATAAGAGCAACTCTGCTACACCATCTCCGACTTCTCCATAACACCAATTGGAAAAGTTAGGAGTTAGAAGTTAGGAGTTGTACCAATTCTCAAAAATATTGCTATACATCAATCTTCGCGTCTGGTGTATCTTTCCCTCAGAGCGATATCATCTGTAGCAACCTGAAAATGAAATGGTATTAAAAATTATTAACTGATAACTCTTAACTTCTAACTTTCTCCTGTTTCATCACCCTGTAAGCATATAGGATCAGAACAGTCAGAATCCATATTTTAAATCATCCACGGAGAGAACACTTTATGAATCTGGTTGTACTCCAGAACTGGCTGGACAATGCCTCCTTTGCCATATTATTCCTGACAATGCTGGTGTATTGGGGAGGAGCGGCTTTTCCGAATCTGCCTTATCTAGCCGCTTTGGGGACAGCTGGGATGGCGATCGCTAATTTGTGCATGGCGACTCTATTAGGGGCAAGATGGATAGAAGCTGGTTACTTTCCTTTAAGTAATCTTTATGAATCCCTGTTTTTCTTAACTTGGGGAATTACCACCGTCCATCTGATTGCTGAAAGTAGTAGCCGTAGCCGCTTAGTAGGAGTTGTTACAGCTCCAGTGGCAATGGCGATCGCTGCTTTTGCTACCATGACATTACCATCCCAGATGCAAACGTCAGAACCCCTAGTACCTGCCTTGAAATCAAATTGGTTGATGATGCATGTCAGCGTCATGATGTTGAGTTATTCTGCTTTGATGGTGGGTGCGTTATTAGCGATCGCTTTTTTAGTGGTCACTCGCGGTCAAAACATTCAACTACAAGGCAGTTCTGTAGGTAATGGTGGCTATCGCAGCAATGGCTACCGCTTGCACAAAGCAGCTGAACTAATTTCTCAACCACCAGCCTCTCCTGTCGAAAATAACGGCTTTGCTCGTTTTGAAAGTAGTAGCAACGGCAACGGTAACGGTAACATCGCTGTTTTGGGTTTAGTCACAACAACCTCAATCCAAAATCCAAAATCCGAAATCCAAAATTCGGAACCCCTTTCACCCCAGCGCCTTAGCCTTGCCGAAACCCTCGACAACATCAGCTATCGCATCATCGGGCTAGGATTTCCCCTACTGACAATTGGCATCATTGCCGGTGGCGTTTGGGCTAACGAAGCTTGGGGTTCCTACTGGAGTTGGGACCCTAAAGAAACTTGGGCATTAATCACCTGGTTAGTGTTCGCCGCCTACCTGCACGCCCGAATCACTCGCGGTTGGCAAGGGCGTCGTCCCGCAATTTTAGCCGCCACCGGCTTTGTTGTTGTTTGGGTTTGCTATCTAGGTGTAAATCTTTTGGGTAAAGGTTTGCATTCTTACGGTTGGTTCTTTTAATAACCTTACCCCTAAGCCCTCTCCGCTGGCGGAGAGGGAGAAAGGAGCAGATTAAAATTTACTACTATCTCTTGGAAATTATAAGTTTGGTTGCAGGAGATTGATATGGAAAATGGATTTGAACATCTAAATCATGATGAAGTTGTGTCTTTAGAAGCAAACACTTTTAATAATTTAGATATTTCTAAAACTTTTAAAGTTGGTGATTTCCTTGTAGCTATTAAAGAATATGTCAATGCAAATAATACAAATGAAGCTCGTTTATATAGCAAAGGATTAACTTGTGAAGTTTTGAAATTAGGTGCCCAAGGATGGAAAAAAGGAAAAGTTAGACTCGCTTTAGAATTTTGCCCTGATGAACCGGAATCGCTACTTGATGACATCCGCCAGCAACTCAGACAAGTTGAAAATTAATACCCAATCAGCTATGTCTACGACGGGCTATTGAGCGTCGCACTAACGTTAATGCCATAGTTACTGAAGGAACTAGGGGCTGGAGTAGTGTATTTATTCCATCCTGATGAAAACAAACCGTTATAATTTTTTATACTGAGTAGCACTAAATCTACAAAATCATCATTTTATTTCGGATGAACTGCTAAATCTGTAGAAAGTATAGATTTAGTGACAGGAGATTTTTATGGAAGATGGATTCGAGAGACTGAATCACGATGAAGTTGTGTCTATAGAACCAGACACTTTTAATAAGTTAAATATTCCTAAAACTTTTAAAGTCCGTGATTTGATTACAGCAATTAAGGAATATATTGGAGCAGATGAGACAGATGAAGTAAATTTGTATACCCAAGGATTAAATTGTGAAGTTTTGCAGTTTAGTACTCAGGGATGGAAAAAAGGAAAAGTTAGACTCGCTTTAGAATTTTGTCCTGATGAATCTGAATCACCACTTGATGAAATTTTTCAGAAACTCAAACAAGTAGAAAACTAAAATTATTTGTAATTGATAATTGTATTATCAATTACAAACTTTGCGCCTCTGGGATTATTTTTATCTTGGGCGTCCCAATGTAGTGATATATAAAACAGCTTCATCAGTAGGAATACCCAAAACTTCATTTACTTGATCATCAAAGAATCCACCGATCCCACTGACACCTACATTCAGTTGCATTGCGGCTAAATTCAGGCGTTGTCCCAAATGACCGGCATCCATATGTAAGTAACGGTAAACGCGATCGCCATATTGGGCGATCGCAGCTTTCAGATCAGATGTATGAAACAACACCGCTGCTGCATCCCGGCCTAATTCTTGTCCCAAGCAGAGGAAATGTAACTCTTGCCGGAAATTTTTAAACCGAATTTGGCGTAATTCTTGCGCTTTGGGCGCGTAATAGTAACAACCCGCATCCAATCCTTTGACTCCGCAAACAGCAATGAATGTTTCTATTAAATTCAAATCAAAGTAGTCTGGAGAAATATCTAAACTTTGATCGATGTAATTTTGCGGTTGGTAAGTGAAATCGAGTAAACTTTTCAACTCATCGAAGGTTAAATCATCACCATTGTAGGCGCGGGTAGAGCGTCGCTTGTACATAGTGATTTCCAGTTCTGACAGCTTTTTTCCCCAATCTATGGGTGCTGTGGTGGTGGGAATTTTTAAACAGAAAGGAAAATTGTATTTATCCTCCAAAGATTTTTCTTGTTTGATAGTTGGTAGATTGAGATTGCCAGTTATACCTGATTGGATCTGGGTGTGTCGATGGAAATATGTCAGTAGTTCGCCATCCGGGATTTGGGGATAACTAGTTTCGGTGGCGGAAGGTAAAGCAGTACATCCCAATGGCAAATTTTGATTGACATCTAACAAGTCTGCCAGAGGTAAGACAGCGATCGCACCTTCTTGTTGCGGATCGATATAAAGCAGATCGTTTACCGATTCATCCACAAAACCGCCGATTAAATGGGGGCGATAATCAGTAATAGCAGCAGCCAATTCGATATTGCCCAACAGGTGTCCCGCATCTAGAAAAATTCGGCGGTAAGCCCGATCTTCATAGCGCCACGCAGAACGATAGAATACCGCAGTAACAATAATTGCTAGTTGGGTATTTTCTAGGGAAGGATGCCAGAAACAAGCTGCTTGCAGAGTTTGCCAAACCTCACTTTCCCAATAATGCATCAGAGAATGAGTCCGACACTGGTAGTTATATAGTCCAGGTGGCAATAACGCCGTGCCACGGGAAACCACATACACCTCAGCAGGGTATAATCCGCCGGCACTGGGAGCAGCGCGTAAATACACCGCACTACCCATAGAAGGCATTCTCGCTGTCAATCCATAGCTGCGAAACAGCAACCGTGAAAGTCTTTGCCACCATTGAGCATCTGGGTTATTAGCAAATGCCTCGGCTTTTTCTTGAATATAGGGTTTGAGATCAAAAGTAGAGCCAATTTTGTACTCTTTGAAAGGCACTGGCTGTTTAGTCCAGTCTAATTGCTGATGTTTGGAGGCGAGAGTCTCAGGATTGTATTTAGTTCGTTCGTGGTAATGCTGGGCAATTGATTGGTGTAATTCTGGCATAGTACTTTTAATATCCTTGGGGCATCCTTTTTTGATCTTGGCATTCATTAGCCTCATTGTTTCGTGTCAATTGGTACAATCCTCATAGTCACAAAGTGATAATTGGTAACAACTGCATTGGGCATGGGGCATTGGGCATTGGGCATCTGGTGAAAAATGAATGTAGAGACGTAGCACTGCTACGTCTCTACAAGGATTCTGGATAACGCATATTTAATTTCTGGACATGTCTAATATTTTTCACAATCGCCGAATCGCAATTTCCAACCCTTCACATACACCGCTAAGAAAATCTAAATCCAAACTAGCGATCGCATCACTAGGTTTGTGATAATGGGGATTTCGCAAGAATGCCGTATCTGTAACCATAATTGCGGGATAACCCAAATCCCAGAAAGGTGCATGATCACTAAGTCTGGTTTGGGGAACTATTAAACCTCGATTCGGCACGGGTAGCCATTGACTAGGTACGCCAGTTTTGCGAATATTACGGCTCATGCCAATTAAGTCAGGCAATGTCCGCAAATTGCCAATTAAAGCAATAAAATCTCCTTTATCTGGGTAGAAGCGTTCCAGAGGAGGAGGGTAACTTTGGGAACCAGGCGTAGAATCCTTATAGCCCAACATTTCTAGGGAGATCATTAAGCGTAGCTGTTGCTTTTGTTGATGCAACAGCGCTGCATAATCAGCGCTACCCAATAAGCCGTATTCTTCCATATCGAAAGCAACCAGCCTTAAGGGATATCTTACAGGCTCGACAGCAAACTTTCGGGCCAATTCCAGCAACACTGCCACACCTGTAGCATTATCATCAGCCGCAGGTGTTCCCGGAACGCCATCATAATGAGCGCCAATTAAAATAGGTGGCAAATCCTTTTTTTGCCCTCTAGCTCGTCCAGGTAAATTTAATATCAAGTTCTTACAAGCTTTACCCCTGACTTCAAAGGTGTGGATTTCCACACCCCCCCATTGAGAAAATTCCTGCCGGATGTATTCTTGGACAAAAAAATGTCCAGCCGTTGCCATGTAAGGATCGCGTTCTCGCGCGATCGCACTCAGGGAAGTTTGTAATCGCTCTGTTAAATTCAAATCTTTAAAATAGTGGCAATATTAGAGTTTTCAGGCACTTAAAGAAGCAGAACAAGTATTATTAAGATGCATTTACAAACTTGCAGATCCAGTGCATAGAAGTATCTGGATAACAAGAATTGAGGCTGCTTGGACACACCAATCATCGTCAATGCTATCCTAGTCTTGCAACTATCTCCTTTAGCTGCACTTCTTAGCTTACTGCCTTAATGATGACTATTATACCATTGAGGTCTTTTAATGCTATAGCACAAAGCTAGAAGTAGTTCCGCCCAATCATAATAAATATATAAGACACTTTAGGAGAAGAGTAACGCATGGGCAAGGTAGTCGGCATCGACTTGGGTACAACCAACTCAGTAGTCGCCGTTATGGAGGGTGGCAAGCCGGTGGTGATTGCCAATGCAGAAGGAATGCGAACAACCCCCTCCGTAGTTGGCTTCAGCAAAGATGGTGAAAAGGTGGTTGGGCAAATGGCACGGCGACAAACGGTACTCAATCCCCAAAATACCTTTTTTGCAGTGAAACGCTTCATTGGGCGCAAGTATGGCGAACTTAACCCAGATTCCAAGCGTGTACCGTATACCATCCGCAAAGACGAAGTAGGTAATATTAAAATTGCCTGTCCCCGTCTGAATAAAGATTTCGCCCCAGAAGAAATTTCGGCAATGGTGCTGAAGAAATTGGCAGACGATGCTAGTCGCTATTTGGGTGAACCAGTCACAGGGGCAGTGATTACAGTCCCCGCTTATTTTAACGATTCTCAGCGGCAGGCAACCCGCGATGCTGGCAGAATTGCCGGTTTAGAAGTACTGCGGATTCTGAATGAACCGACTGCTGCATCTTTGGCTTATGGATTAGATCGGGGTGACACGGAAACTATCTTAGTATTTGACTTGGGTGGTGGCACTTTTGACGTGTCGATTTTAGACGTTGGTGATGGGATATTTGAAGTCAAGGCTACCAGTGGAGATACGCAACTTGGTGGGAACGACTTTGACAAAAAAATAGTAGATTGGTTAGCAGAGCAATTTCTGGAAACAGAAGAGGTAGACTTAAGACGCGATCGCCAAGCTTTGCAACGTCTGATGGAAGCGGCGGAAAAAGCCAAAATTGAGCTTTCTGCTGTCAGCGTCACCGATATTAACTTACCCTTCATCACCGCCACTGAAGATGGCCCCAAACATCTGGAAACTCGTCTAACTCGTTCCCAGTTTGAAGGCTTGTGTGGTGATTTGGTGGGGCGCTTGCGGACACCAGTGAAACGCGCCCTCAAAGATGCCGGACTCTCACCTAGAGATATTGAAGAAGTGGTGTTAGTTGGCGGTTCTACACGGATGCCAATGGTGAAGCAGCTAGTGCGGGACTTGATTGGTACAG
Organism: Nostoc sp.; assembly: GCF_036917655.1. Lineage (GTDB taxonomy): Bacteria > Cyanobacteriota > Cyanobacteriia > Cyanobacteriales > Nostocaceae > Nostoc. The sequence continues at coordinate 9,908 of NZ_JBALCY010000047.1, read as the reverse complement.
AACCTAACGAAAACGTCAACCCCGATGAAGTTGTGGGAGTGGGTGCAGCAATTCAAGCAGGCATTCTCGCAGGCGAACTCAAAGATGTGCTGCTTTTGGATGTCACACCCCTTTCTATGGGATTGGAAACCATCGGCGGCGTGATGAAAAAACTTATTCCCCGCAACACCACCATCCCAGTCCGTCGTTCTGACATTTTTTCCACGTCTGAAAATAACCAAAATACTGTGGAAGTTCACGTAGTCCAGGGCGAACGGGAAATGGCAGCAAACAATAAGTCTCTAGGACGCTTCAAGCTGTATGGCATCCCGCCAGCACCACGAGGAATTCCCCAAGTTCAGGTGTCATTTGATATTGATGCTAACGGTATTTTACAGGTGACAGCTTTAGATAGAACTACTGGGCGAGAACAGAGTATCACCATTCAAGGCGCTTCCACCTTGAACGAGTCGGAAGTGAATCGGATGATTCAGGATGCTCAGAAATACGCTGATGTCGATCGCGAACGTAAAGAAAGAGTAGAAAAGCGGACTCGTTCTGAGGCGTTGATTTTCCAAGCAGAACGACAACTTAGAGAAGTAGCACTGGAATTTGGTATGCAGTTTGCCCGCAGCCGCCGCCAAAGAATTGATAATATTTGCCGACAACTAAAAGAGAGTCTTAAGGAAAATAGCGATCGCGGTATTGACCAAGCCTACGCTGACTTGCAAGATGCTTTGTATGAGCTAAACCGGGAAGTTCGCCAGTCTTATGCTGAAGACGAAGACGACGACTTGTTTGGTACTATCCGTGACATCTTTACTGGTGATAAAGATAAAGAACGCGAACCTGTGCGAGATACATATCGAGAACGCGACTCCTATGGTAAGGACTATGGCAGAGATTACGGCAGAGATTACGGTAAAGACTATGGCACAGACTATAGCCGAGACAGTCGTTCTTCCTCTTCTGATAGCCGTCCTCCACGCAAATCCCGTCCCAGTTACCAAGATAACTGGGATGATGAAGAAGACAATGATTGGTTGTAGTACTTTTAATCAAAGTGAGAAGTGAGAAGTTAGGAGTGAGAAGTTAAAAATTAAATCTTTCAACTCCTAACTCCTGTACAGACGCGATTAATCGCGTCTCTACTCATAATTAATCAAAAATCTAAAATCTAAAATTTAAATAACTGACTATGCAAAATTTGCCGAACTTCCGCGATTACTATGAGATTTTAGGAATAACTAAAGAGGCTTCTAGTGAGGAAATAAAAAAGGTTTATCGGCGGTTAGCAAGGCAATATCACCCCGATCTGAATCCGGGTAACAAAGAATCTGAGGAAAAATTTAAGGATATCGGCGAGGCTTACGAAGTTCTTTCAGATCCAGCAAAGCGATCGCAGTACGACCAGTTTAGCCGCTACTGGAAGCAAAAAGGCTTTGCGGGCAACAAACAAACACCAAAGGCTAAAACTTGGCAGAGTAGTCAAGGCGAGCGCAACAGTAATCAGGACGTAGATCCAAGTCAATTCTCCGACTTTGAAAGCTTTATTAATCAAGTTATCGGCGTCAAAAATAAGAATGGCACAAGTAACTCCAATAATGCCAATACTAGCGATCCGTTTCGTTCCCCCAGAACAAAAGTTGCCTACACCGTTAACACTCCACCTCGCACAACCCGGCGGGATATAGAAGCCAGATTAACCCTCCCACTCGAAAAAGCTTATCAAGGTGGCAATGAACGCATTCGTTTGGAAGATGGGCGATCGCTAGAAGTTAATATGCCTCCAGGGATGGTGACAGGTCAAACCATCCGTTTGCGGAACCAAGGCGTTGGTGGTGGCGACCTCTACTTAAAAATTACTGTTGAGCCTCATCCATTATTTAAGCTAGAAGGTTTAAATATCCTCTGTCAAGTCCCAGTTACTCCCAGCGAGGCAGTTTTAGGAGGACAGGTAGAAGCACCAACTTTGGACGGGCCAGTGAAAATGACAATTCCCCCAGCAGTTAGGTCTGGTCAAAAATTTCGACTAGGCAATAAAGGTTACGCCAGCGATGACGGGAAACGTGGCGATCAATTGGTGGAAATTCAAATAGTTACCCCAAAAAATATTAGTCAAGAAGAACGGGAACTGTACGAGAAGTTACGGCAAATTGAAACCTTTAAACCCCGTGCTGATTTAATCCGTTAGGCATGAGATAGCACATCAAGCTATTGATCAAAATAATTACTAACTTATAATTCGTAATTCATTGACCTCAGTCTTCATCTTGAAAAATAGTTTCTATATCTTGTGAGCCGTGCAAGATTACGTGCAATTTCTATGCCTTCGGCTATTGGACGATAAAAAATTATTTAATTTTTTACCGGAAAACTTCGCAACAAAGGAGCCAACTCAGATCGTTCTCTGCCCATTTAAGGATTTAAAATATAAAAAATATCTTTGAGCAAAGTGACTCAAACAGCCGTGAATCACAACGGGGCAATGCCACAAAGCAGTAAACCAACTTATTACTCCCTGCTAGGACTGCATCCCTCGGCATCAGTAATTGATATTCGTCGCGCTTATCGAGAACTGAGCAAACGCTATCATCCTGATACTACAGACTTGCCTACTGCGATCGCCACTCCCAAATTTCAGCAAATCAACGAAGCCTACGCTACCCTTAGCCATCCAGAACGGCGCTTCCGCTACGATTTAAAAATTGGCTATTCCCGCTTTGGAGTGATTCAACCACCCCCTGATTTGAATCATCCCGGATCGCGTTCCTATGACTTGTCAAAATCAGCTTACCTGGATGCGAGCGATCGCCCCCTATCATCTGGCGAAATTTTTGCTTTATTTATGCTGGTGTTAACATTTGTAGGTTGTCTACTACTAGCAGTAGCCATCGGCTTAACTCGTGGTGAGGCTGCTTTCCAAACGCATTTGCTACAGCCAACTCCATCTGTACAACAGCACATTATCCATGTGTCGCAACCAATTACCCGTATGGTAATTAAAAATTAAAAAATTTCCTAATCCAAAATCCAGAATCTAAAATTCCTATGCCTCTTCTTCCCTCTGATACCCCCCTATATAATCATCCTCTGCCACAAATTGAACAGTGGCTAAAAGACCAAGGCTGTCAACAAGACGAAACACAGAGGCATTGCTGGCATGTGCAGCGGCCTAGTTGGCAAGCTGAACTATGGCTCGATGTTGAGCAAATCGTGGTGCGCTATGTCCAATCTGGGGAAAATGGACAAGATGTCCAACGCTCATTCAAATATTCTCTTAGTCGAGATGATGTAGAACAAGCTGTGTTTTCTGGGCCATAAGGAAGTGCTATAGCGGTTCTCGGCCCTTGTGAGGTACAAGAACCCCACCCCCAACCCCCTCCCCGCAAGCGATGAGGGGGCTATGATGTACCTTATGTGATTAGGAAACGCTATAAGTACAATTCACCCTAAATTTAGACAAAAGTCGATAGCGATCGCATTTCGATAAATTGTAAAATTTGCTTGGCAGTCAGGAATCAGCAACTTTACCAACCAATGCAGGAGGGGTGAGATGAGCGATGTCTACGACGGGCTACGCCCACGCACGTTTGGGCGCAAGAAAGCAAGTACATCTAATTTTTCCAATCCATCGCTTGTCTCACCAACTACTCCAACGCTGGCAAACCCATTCCGTGGCTTTGGTTTACCAACGAATAATGTCATCCAAACAGCAACAAAAGAATCAACCAACCTTCAAGAACCACAGCCTGCTGACGAGCAATCCTTATTATCGGAAGCCATTCAACAACGGTCTTTTGGTCATGACATTAGCCGGATATCTTTGCATCGTCCCCAGGCCAAACTGACGGTGGGAGAACCAGGGGATAAGTATGAGCAGGAAGCGGATTGGGTGGCAAATCAGGTAATGCGGATGGTTGTGCCAGATAAACTTAAGGCTCAAAGCGTACAGCCTGTACAAGATTTGTTGCAGCCTAAATGTGCAGATTGTGAGGAAGAAGACAAAGTACAAACTAAGTCATCGATACAACCAGATACTGATGGGCGCTTTCAGGCAGGGGATAATATTGAAAGTCGGCTCAATAGCAGTAAAGGTGGGGGTAGTACGTTGCCAGATGAGGTGCGATCGTTTATGGAACCCCGCTTTGGTGTCGATTTTAGCTCTGTGCGGGTGCATACAGACAGTGAAGCGGTGCAGATGAACCAGGATGTAAATGCCCAGGCGTTTACTCATGGACAGGATCTTTACTTTGGGGCGGGGAAGGCTCCTGCGAAGGATACGTTGACTGCCCACGAGTTGACTCATGTGGTGCAGCAAACAGGCGGAAGGGAATTTCAACGTCAAGAAAATAATCAAGGCACTATTCAAAAATTACCTTCGTGGGAAAAGCTTGCATCTGAAACTGCTTGTGCCCTGATGAGCGATGAACATGTTTATAAATTGTTTAGCGATTTCTATTTTGCAAATCAACCGAACGCACGTCAGCACCTAATTCATTATGTCACTGGTGCTGGTAAGGACTACCCAGAAAATGTAAAGGCTTTGTTTGGGGCTAACCCACGGATTAGATCGCACATTGCCCAACTAATTAACGCTCAGATCGCTAGTGGCAGCACTACCGAAGGCTCAATAATTGGCAAAGGTGCAGATGACGGTCAAGACGCACCTATTGCACAATCTGACTATGACTCGGAAGATTGGCGTAACGCTAATGGCAACATAGATCAAGTTGACTGGCGGTTGATTGGAAAATATGACCCAGTTGGCTATAACAAGTTTCAAATTACGATTAGAGATCCTTATACTTGGCATCCCCTAGAAGCGCGTCCTACACAATGTTTGCATGAGGCTTTTGAACGGCTCAAAAGTAAAAGTGCGGCTGACTACATAACTAAAGGCACGGCAGAAATCATGTTACCTCCCGTCAGTCAATCACCTGATTCGTCGCTCGAATCAGATTATTGATCCCAAACTGTTGTGCGATCGCCCTTGAAAAGGGAGGAAGGCGATCGCAGCTTGGGGAGTTGGGACGAATGCGATCGCAGCTTGCCCAATAAGCAGTTACCGTGTTGCCCGATCACCAACTCTCCGAACTACTATCGGACTAGTAGCAGATCGGGATTGCCGGTGGATTCCTTCGAGAAACCTACGGCGGGCCAAAATATTAGACTGCCACGTTTGCCTGCGAGTTGTATGACGTAGGTTCTGCTGCCCGGATCGAAGAGTGACCACGAGCCTGTAGAACCTGTCTCGCTTTCGATTCTGCCATCTGGCAATAGCTTGATAAGTTTATTATTTTCATCCTCACCAAGTTCATAGCTATGAACACGATAGGTTCCTACTACCTGTGCCGCGTTGGAATCCATTTGGGCAAATTTCACGGCATCAATTGCCTGCACGTTGTAGCGGACTGCGGCTACAATCAGTCCCGACGAAGGAGGGTCAATACGTAAAATGATCTTATTCGCCTGCTTTACATCAAACGGGATAGTCACTTGGCCGTTAGTTGTTGATGGTTCGGCTGCAATGGCTCAAATTCGCGCCAATGTCCGATCACGCTACGGTGTTTCAGACGAAGCATGACCCCACAATTTCGCCTTACCAAACCCGCAATTCAAGACATTGAGCAGATAGCGGATTACATTGCTAGACAATCTGGCTTGGCTCAGTCTGAAGGTTTTTTAAGTAAGCTGGACGTGAAAATTTGCCCAAATTGCTCAGTTCCCTCGTCTCGGACGACAGCGTGATGAAATTTTACCTAGTATCCGTAGCCTCTCAATAGTAGGACTTACGCAAAATATATCTCAAACTCTGATTTCTCCGTGTCGCGCCAGTTGCTACAAGTCGGGGAACCCGCCTAACGCACTGGCTTCTCTGCGCCTCTGCTGTTCGTTATTCCGTAACTCTTGCGTAAGTCCTAAATAGATAATTACACTTTCCCAAACCGCCGTTCCCTTTGCTGGTAGGCACACAAGGCGCGATGAAACTCAGCTCGGTCAAAATCAGGCCAAAGAGTATCGGTGATGTAAATTTCCCCATAAGCCATTTGCCAGAGAAGGAAATTTGAGAGGCGCATTTCTCCACTGGTGCGAATTAACAAATCTGGGTCAGTAATTCCTGCTGTGTACAAGTGGCTCTCAAACACCTGTTCATCAATTTCATCGGGTTGTAGTATACCTTGCTGAACTTGCTTGGCGATCGCCTGACAAGCTTGTAAAATCTCTTGCCGTCCACCATAATTAGTTGCCACTGAAAACCGGATACCGCGATTATCCTTGGTTTCTGCCATTGAACGGGATATTTCTTGTTGGAGCGATCGTGGCAAGTCTTGCAAATTTCCCACAAACTTAATTTGCACATTCTCTTCGACCATTTCCCGCAGTTCTTGGCGCAAAACTCTTTGAAAGAGAGTCATCAAAAAATCCACCTCTTCCTGCGGTCTTTTCCAGTTCTCCGTTGAAAAAGCATAAGCCGTCAGCGCCTGAATTCCCCAATCTTGACAACAGCGAAGTAAATCCTTAAGAGCATCTACTCCTCGCTTATGACCCATAATCCGAGGTAAACCCTGACGTTTAGCCCATCGACCATTGCCATCCATAATCACCGCAATATGCTGGGGCAATAGTTCTCGTTTTAAGTCAGTAGGCAAATCTTGCAGTTTAGTTTGTTGTGCTGTCATTTTTTATCTCGAGAAGCGGTCGATGGTAATCTGAGTAAACGTGAAACCAGTGCTACTGTCTTCCCACCTATCTGACGAACAAAACTCAATAGACCAGGAGCAACAGCTTCCCTATCCACGGTTAGGGACAAAAGAGCCTCTAATGACTCTTTCAGTTTCTTAATCGTTAGCGGTCTATTTAGGGTTCCCCGTTCCGCTAAGGAAATGGAACCCGTTTCTTCAGATACAACAACACAAATGCAATTTTCGACCCGCTCAGTAATTCCCATTGCCGCGCGGTGGCGTGTTCCCAACTGGCGCGAGGCTGTGCGTCCCGAAAGTGGTAAAATTATACCCGATGACACGATCCGTGAGCCACGAATCAATGTTGCTCCATCGTGTAACAAAGTTTTTGGCTGAAAAATTGTTTGGATCAGTTCTTTAGAAACCTCCGCATTTAGCTTTACTCCTGGCACAGAAAAATCCCGCTCATCAATCGGCCCTGTGGTTTCCAAAATTAGTAAAGCTCCAATGCGGTTTTTTGACAATTCTTTAACAGCCTCGACAATTTCATCAATTACACTATCAGATTTGGGGATTGCCAGACGGTCGGGTTGAAATAACTGGCGGAATTCGCCACGCCCTAATTGTTCCAAAAACCGCCGAAACTCTGACTGTAGGGCAACTGCCATCGCCACAGCACAACCAATCACCAACTTTTCCAGTACAAAACTTAGCAGAGGTAGTCCTAATCTGGCACTTAGTGCTGAGGCTAGCATTAAGATAATGAATCCTCGCACCATCCACAGTGTTCGGCGCTCACTAATAATAACTAGTATCATGTACGTCAGCGCCAGCACAAACACAATATCCAGAGTCCCAAGTAGCAAGGACTGTGACCATCCTAGGTTTGTCAGCCATTGCTTCCACCAATCTCTCATGACATCTGGATTACACTTTTGCCTCTAATTTGAGTTATGAGTTAGGAGTTAGAAGTTAGAAGTTAGGAGTTATGAAAAAACCTTTAATTGACAACTCCTAGCTCCTAATCGCAATTCTTTGTGAAACTGCACAAAATCAAGCATGGTGAAACAATTTGCTCAAGCAAATTGTTCAGGAGCAACCTCATAGATAATCGGTATAACTCCTAACTTAAAATTCACAACTCTTAACTCCTAACTTTTAACTCCTAACTCTTGACTTTTTAGCCTTTCTGGTAGGCGATCTTGTCGAATTAAGTCTTGATAAGTTTCGCGTTGCAAAATTAAATTTGCTTCGCCATACGCCACTACGACTGCTGCCGGTCGGGGCAAGCGGTTGTAGTTAGATGCCATACTGTAATTGTACGCACCAGTTCCCATAACTACGAGAATATCCCCTGGTTCAGTCTTTGGGAGTAGGGCATTGTGAATCAGAATATCTCCTGATTCACAATGTTTACCAGCAATTGTGACTGTTTCGGTTAAAGGAGAAGACATTTTATTGGCAACAACTGCCCGATAAACTGATTGGTAAGTAATTGGGCGGGGATTGTCAGACATTCCTCCATCAATTGCCAGGTAGGTACGAATTTCTGGAATGACTTTAGATGAACCAATAGTATAGGCAGTGACGCAAGCTGTAGCAATTAGCGATCGCCCTGGTTCACTAAGTAATTTCGGCAAAGGCAGATTTTCGGCTACACAAGCTTCTTGGATTACTTCACAAATCGCTTTCACCCACTCTTCAATGCTGGGAGGATCGTCTGATTCTGTATACTTAATCCCCAAACCGCCACCAACATTTAACTCTGTAATATTTAAACCATACTTCGCGGCATCCCGCAGCCACTGCACCATGACAGCAGCCAAATCTTGATGCGGTTGGCGCTCAAAAATTTGGGAACCAATATGAGCGTGTACTCCTACGCAATTAAGGGCAGATTGTTGACTGACAAAGGTAAACACCTCATCTAGATCGTTGGGATCAAAGCCAAATTTGCTATCTAAGTGTCCCGTGCGAATATATTCGTGGGTGTGACACTCGATACCTGGAGTTAGCCGTAGCATGATGCGGATTGGAAGAGAGGGTTGGGCTATTTCGACAAGGGTACGCAACTCATACCAGTTATCCGCGACAATGGTGACACCAGACTCGATCGCTAAAGTTAGTTCTTCATGAGATTTATTATTTCCGTGGAGGTAGATCTTATTGGGACTAACACCCGCTTCCAAGGCGGTGTAAAGTTCGCCCCCGGAGACTACATCGATTCCCAGCCCTTCAGAAGCCGCGATCGCACAAACGGCTAAACAATTCCAAGCTTTTGAGGCGTACAATACTTGAGATTCACCCTTGTAGTATTGCTTGAAAGCATCTCGGTATTGCTGACAAGCCGAACGCAGGGTTTCTTCATCTAAAATATATAAAGGTGAACCAAACTGCTCAACTAGGGTTGTGACATCACACCCACCAATTTCCAGGGAGTCATGATGATGAACTCTGGCAGTCAAGGGTAAAAGTTCTTGATTAGGCGATGGATTTGCGCTGGTGTCGCGCTTTTGAGGTAAATATTGACTTCCAGAATGTTGAACCCCAGTGGGGTGAGTCGATACCATAACTATAAAAGTTGTCCTTGTTCAAATTACGGGCTTTGAGTTCGTCTCCCGATTCCCAGTTTACCGGAATTGATGGGCTAACAACAGTAGGCTAAATATCTAGAATTACCTAGATTTAATGGGGATTTTCTAGAATTAACTGATCTACAAAATCCCTCAGTATTTCTTGCCAATCGGGAATATTTTTAAGCCTTTGTTTCTGCCCAACACGACCTTTAAAGCAGATTGGCGATTTATCCAGGCTTTCATCATTTGTTGGCTCCCAACGGTATTCATGACCTTTATTGAATGGCATAGAAAATACTGTATTAAGTGGTATACTAGTGATTGTAGCGTTAAAAGATAAATGAGTCCGCTGACATACTGCAAAGGCTTACCAACACCAGCAGAGGAATTAAATAGTCTAGGGTTCACAGAGGTTGATTGAATAGCCAAAAAGTTATTCATTCCTCCCCGAACTTAGCTATCTATTAAAGATCGGGCATATCTTTCCAAAAATTCACTAAGACTTAATTCTTGTATACAAGCTTGTTTCTTTAGTACTTTCCAAGCAGTATCAGTCAACCATATCCCATGCTTCATTAGAACTCAGTGGAACTGTCACCAGTTTCACTGGTCTTCAAAACCGTGCATGAAAGTTTCCAATTCACACGGCTCCTCAGTGGTTTGGCGC
>NZ_JBALCY010000046.1:0-28312 GCF_036917655.1 Nostoc sp. | reverse complement strand
TCCAAAAAATCTTTTGGACTCCTTTTTAGTCCCCTGAAACTCCCCACAGTGCCGAGTTGTAGTCCACAATGGTTTATCCACTGTGCTGAGTAAGGATGGGTCAAGCGTGAATTTTCAGTCGGTTATTGCTTTATTGCATCAGTTCTGGGGCGAACGCGGTTGTCTTATTGCCCAGCCCTATGATATTGAGAAGGGCGCAGGTACTAAGAATCCGCAGACATTTTTAAGAGCATTAGGCCCTGAACCGTGGGCTGTTGCGTACGTTGAACCATGTCGTCGCCCGACAGATGGCCGGTACGGCGAAAACCCCAACCGCTTTCAACACTATTATCAATATCAAGTTCTGATTAAGCCGTCGCCAGATAATATTCAGGAGATTTATCTTGATTCATTAAGGGTTTTAGGCATTCGTCCTGAAGACCACGATATTCGGTTTGTAGAGGATAACTGGGAAGATGCAACGGTGGGAGCTTGGGGCACTGGCTGGGAAGTATGGTTAGATGGGATGGAAATTACTCAATTTACCTACTTCCAACAGTGTGGGGGAATCGATTGCCGTCCTGTGTCGATTGAGATTACATACGGGTTAGAGCGATTGGTGATGTACCTCCAGGAAGTGGAGGCAATTACTAAGATTCATTGGACGGACAACATTACTTATGGTGATGTTTACCTTCAGGGAGAGATTGAGCAGTGTACCTACAACTTTGAAGCGTCGAATCCTGAGTTGCTACTGACACTATTTAATTTGTATGAGCAGGAAGCTACCCAATTGACGGAGCGAGGATTGGTCTTACCTAGCTTAGATTATGTAATGAAGTGTTCGCACACGTTTAATTTGCTGGATGCTAGAGGTGTGATTTCGGTGACGGAGAGAACTCGCTATATTGCTAGGATTCGGCATTTGGCTAGGAAGGTAGCTTATTTATATGTTGAACAAAGGGAGAAGTTGGCTTTTCCGTTGCTCAAAGATTTAAAACCAGTCATACAGCCAGTTGTGCACCAACTTGTTTCACAGCCAGTCTTACCACAACCTGTTTCAGAGTTTACAGTTAAATCTCGTTACCAATATATTGTTGATTGGCTGTTTTTGACTCCAATTGTCTCTTATCTTCTTTGGGTAATACTTTCATTGTTTTGGTAGAGAAGTTGATGTGTCCAAGGATGCTCTACATTCAGATACTTTTTATCTGGCACAGTAAGACGATGTTTGTAAAGTCTAATTTATTACTCGTCTGAGCGAGTATAACGCGGCTACTACAGACAAAACCTGCCTTTGCAGGTTAGCAAACCCTTGATTTTGCATTCTCCAAGCTCGGTATATCTTTATAATGTGGCTATTGCTAAAGGTCAGAAATACCGTTAAATCTTGAGTCTAGAACATTAATGCTACAAGGATAAGGCCCGCCTGTGCGGGCTTTGTTTGTATAAACTTGATGGACTATACTTCGATACATTTGGGTTAAAGCTTAATTGAACTGTATTGGACTATACTTCACCACAAGCATAAAAATTTTTCGGCGTTGCTGATTAAAGAGATGAAAAGCTCACGCAGAGGCGCTCCCGGCGCAGATAATAAGAGTTTGGAATATTTGATTTTTGAATTTCATAGCCAAATTCAGCAACGCCGATTTTTCTCTATTGCTACCCTAGCTATTTTTAAGTTAGCTGCAAATTCTGTTGGTCAGGTGCTTTTACAAAAAATCTTATGATTCAAACCAGTGGTGTAATTATTTGTCTTGGCTACATTTTCGGGTTGCTGTTTACAGGAGTTCCTTGGGGTGGAGTGTGGATTTTGGTTCTGGGGATAGTGGGAGCAATTCTTTTTACAAGACGAACCATGCTACGGCAATTTGCTCAGAAACCAGAAAATGCTGGAAGCAAAAATAAGGCAGTGCCTAACACTTGGCAAACTACTCTCCATCCTCGAATATGGCTAGCTGCTGGCTTAGTGGGATTATTAGCAACTCTATATTTTCAATGGCGAGTGCCACAACCAGGTGCAAAAGATATTAGTCAGTTCGTCCCGCCTGGAAATAGCAGTAATCAAGAACAACTTGTGATTGTTCGCGGCGAAGTGGCGAGTAATCCCCGCTTGACTCGCAGTCAGCGAGGACAATTTTGGCTGGAAGCGACTCAGCTAGATGAGGTCAAAAATGAAAAAGGTTCAGCGGGTGTCCCAAAAGGGGTGACAGGCAAATTGTATGTGACAGTGCCTATACTTCAAGCTACTGGATTATACCCTAGTCAACAAATTGCTGTGACTGGGATTTTGTACAAACCAAAGGCGGCTTCCAATCGTGGTGGTTTCGACTTTCAGAAGTTTCTCAAGCAAGAAGGAACGTTTGCTGGTTTGATTGGGCGACAGATAAATGTTTTGGATCAGGAGCGTAAATGGGGATGGTGGCAAATTCGGGAGCGAATTGTGCGATCGCAAGTTCGTTGGTTGGGTATCCCTGAAGGGCCTCTTGTCAGTGCGATGGTTTTAGGCAGCAAAGCAGTTGATTTACCCTATGATATCCGCGACTTATTTGTACAAGCAGGATTAGCTCACGCTTTAGCAGCTTCCGGGTTCCAAACTTCCTTGATTTTGAGTGTGATCTTACAGTTAACAAGGCGGACAAAAAAAGCAACTCAATTTACCCTTGGCTTTTTAGCTTTAATCATTTTTCTGAGTTTGACAGGTTTTCAACCTGCGGTACTCAGAGCCGTAATTATGGGTTTTGCAGCATTAGTTGGTTTACTATTAAAAAGGAAGGTAAAACAGTTGGGTTCGCTGCTATTAGCGGCAACTCTGTTATTAGTATTTAATCCTCTATGGATTTGGGATTTAGGTTTTCAATTGAGTTTTTTAGCAACACTGGGATTAGTCGTAACAGTACCCGCATTAGTCAACCGCCTAGCATGGCTACCACCTGCGATCGCTGCTTTGATTGCCGTTCCCCTAGCTGCCACGATTTGGACTTTACCTGTGCAACTTTTTGTCTTTGGGGTTGTACCATCTTATAGTTTGGTGCTGAATGTCGCTAGTACTCCATTAATTTCGATCATTAGTATAGGTGGAATCATCAGTGCCTTAGTAGGTTTAATTTGGACTGAGGCAGGAAGTTTCCTTGCGGGTGTGTTGCATTACCCGACTGATTGGCTAATTAAACTAGTGGAATTTTTTAGCAAGTTGCCAGGGAATTCTGTTGCTGTAGGCAGCATATCGACTTGGCAGCTTCTGGCGATTTATGTACTGATTATACTGGTTTGGCTAGTTCCTTGGTGGCAGCGGCGATGGTGGTTTGCTAATGTGATTGCGATTGGTTTAGTATTCATCCCTCTTTGGCATTCTACAAATACATTGTTTCGGATAACAGTATTAGAATCTGGTACGGAACCAATTGTAGTTGTTCAAGATAGAGGTACAGTAACTGTAATTAATAGTGGCGATGAAGGTACAGGACGTTTCACAATCCTACCGTTTTTACAACAGCAGGGTATAAATCAAATCAATTGGGCGATCGCAACTGATTTCCAAGGCAATGAAAGTAATGCTTGGTTGGAATTACTGCAACGTTTACCAATAAAAAATTTTTACGAATATTCTCCCAAGCCAGAAAATTCTATTGCAACTCAGGCAATTCAACAAGAATTACAAAAGTATCAGGGATCTTACCAACCGCTGGCAGTTGGTCAAGCTGTGAAAACGGGTTCAATAGTGGCACAGTTAATCAACGATCAATTACCCATCTTACAATTGCAAATTTTAGATCAGAATTGGTTATTAGTAGGTAATATAAAGTCTAAAGAGGTACAGCAACTAGTTAAAAGTGGGAGTTTGCCTCGTCCACAAGTGCTGTGGTGTGCCCCTCAGTCATTAAAGGATTTAGTTATTGCCCTACAACCACAAGTGGCGATCGCTTCTTCTGCCAACTTTGATCCAAAGGTTTTATCTGAATTGAATCAAAGCAAAACCAAACTATTTTTTACAGGACGAGACGGGGCTATTCAATGGACGCCTAATGGTCAGTTTGAGGCGTTTATTGAAGCAACAGAAAATAAGTCTTCTATCTTATAAAAAACTCACAACCAAGTAAATTTAAAAGCACGATATTTATTTTGAAGTAAGACTAACTAAAGATAGATGTATGGTCATTCGGAAGGAAGTAACCTATCGAAAGGTTTCAGAAACGTCGATTTCCTGAGCAGATGCTAACCGGATGCTAATTTAAAAAAATGAAAATGGGAAGTTTAATTGAATTTACGTTCTTTGCTCCTCGTAACAAAGGAGCAGTTTTAATTGGGTCTTTTTCGGACTGGAAAGAGATCCCAATGGTAAAAAGTGAAGATGGTTATTTCCGCACTCAAGTAAAACTGGAAGACGGCATTTATCAATATAAGTTTCATGTTCAAAGCAAAAGCCCAAATTTTGCAGTTGATGAATGGGTAGATGTTATTGACCCTAAAGCAACTGATGTTAATGAAACAGAAAAATCCGGCAGAGTGCGGATTAAAGATGGGAAACGCATTATTGATACTTACGTTTGGCAATATGATGAAAAACCGTTGCCCGATAATCGGGAATTAGTCATATATGAAATGCACGTTGCCGATTTTACTGGTGATGAGGTTGGACTTGAGAAACTAGGCAAATATTTAGGGGTAATTGCCAAGTTAGATTATCTGGTTGAGTTGGGAGTTAATGCAATTGAATTAATGCCAGTGAATGAGTACCCTGGTAACTATAACTGGGGCTATAAAGTGCGCCACTTCTTTGCTACAGAATCTAGTTACGGTTCAACAGAAGATTTAAAGCGATTAATAGATGAGTGTCATGCTAGAGGCATTCGCGTTTTTATGGATGGAATTTATAACCACACAGATGAAGAATGCCCGTTAATGCTGATTGACCGGAATTACTGGTATTACGAACACATGCATTATCCTGAAGATCCAGGTAATTACTGGGGCCCAGAGTTTAACTATGATAATTATGATGAAAAGTTAGATGTTAAGCCTGCATGGAAATATGTCGGGGATGTGGTGCAATTTTGGATTCAGGAGTATCACATTGATGGAATTCGTTTTGATGCGGTGCGCCAATTGGCTAACTTTGAATTTCTAGACTGGCTAGCGAAGCAAGGGAAAAATCATGCTGCACCCAAACAGTTTTACAACATTGCCGAATATATTCCCGATACAAACACTGTAGTCAAGCCAGATGGGCCATTAGATGCCTGTTGGCATGAGAGTTTTCGCTACTTTATAGTTCCATATATTTGTGGAGAAACATTTGAAATAGAACAACTAAAGCAAATTTTAGATCCCAGGCAGCAGGGTTATGCGATCGCTACCAATGTGATAAATTATTTGGCAACCCACGATCGCGAACATCTATTGCGAGAATTAGGCGATCGCGGTATATTTGACGCAGACGCATTTAAGCGAGCGAAGTTAGCAGCTGTTCTCTTAATGACAGCAATGGGTATACCGATGCTCTGGATGGGAGAAGAGTTTGGTGAATACCAGCTAAAAAGCGAAGATGTGACTAAGCCACAGAAGATTAATTGGTCTTTGTTGTCAGGCGACCAGAATCGTGATTTATTTGAGTATTATCAAAAGCTCATTGCTCTACGCAAGCAGAATCTAGCCTTGCAAAGTGACAATATCGAGTTTTTCTACGAAAATGCCGACGATAAAGTGCTAGCTTACACCCGCTGGGATGAGCAGAATTCTCATATCGTTGTCGTGGCTAATTTTTCTCACCAGAATCTAACTAGATATCAAATTCCAGACTTCCCAACTGCTGAGTATTCGCGAGATTGGTTCGCCAAGCGTGAAGTGAAAGTTGGGGAAGATGGTTTAGTCACTGACTTGCCAAGCTATACAGCCAAGATATTTGTTTAGCAGTAGCCAGCCAAAATAGTAAATAGACCTCTTGCAAAAATAAATTATGCTATAATTGCGGTTTTAAAAATTTCCTTTCTATCTTTAGAAAACATCCCAGCGAGGTAACAAAAGTTCTCTGTATAGGTTCTGGTATGGATTTTTTATAAGACCCTTAATAATACCACAAAACTTTTTTGCAAGAGGTCTAATGTAGATTCTAGTTCAATACGCTTGGGTTAAGGATAATTGTAGGTTGGGTTGAGGGACGAAACCCAACAAAGTCCTGAAAATGTTGGGTTTCGTCCCTCAACCCAACCTACGCTGGTTTTGGTTTTTGGCTTTAACCCAAGCGTATTGGATTCTAGTTTACTCTGCTTGACTTTGTTTTCATTGCGCGATCGCCAGTCCGCAGTATCCAAACATCGAAATTCTATACGTTTGGCACTTCTGAGTGTAGAAAGTGAAATATTTCATCCAATAACTCCGTTGACGAGTCTTTGAACTCCGTTCACGAGTGCTTTTATACTCGTCGGCGAGTCTTTGAACTCCGTTCACGAGTCTTTTATACTCGTCGGCGAGTCTTATTAATTGCTGATTGTAAATATTCTCCGCATTATTGCGGTTTAGATAGAGAATAGGATCATTTGAATGGGATTAATTGCAAAGGGTGCGATCGCTCTCTTCCACTGCTGTGTTAGTTTTCAAATAATCTTGCACCAGGGCGCAACCATAAGTCAGTGCATCTAAGTTGAGAATTCGCTGCAAATTCCATAGAATCAGTGTGTTGTCATCACCCCCTGAAACAAGCATTGTCCCGTCCCGCCTGATGGCAATTTCCCTAATTGCTGTGGTATGTCCTCTCAGAGTCGTTAATTCCGTACCATCCAGCTTCCAAAGTTTGACGGTAGCATCCACGCTTCCAGAAGCAACTATTTTTCCATTGGGACTAAACGCAACTCCCCAAATTGCAGCCGTATGACCTTTAAGAGTTTTTAGCAACTTGCCGTCCAGCGTCCATAACTTAACAGTATTGTCGCCACTTCCAGTAGCTACCATTTTACTGTCAGGGCTAAAGGCTATTCTCCATACTGCCGCCGAATGTCCTACAAGGGTTTTGAACAACTTGCCATCAAGCGTCCACAACTTAGCAGTACTATCGCCACTGGCTGAACCAACAAGCCGACCGTCTGGACTAAAAACGACGTGCCACACTTCCGCCTGATGCCCTTTGAGAATCTGTGGTGCAGGCTGATCGCGCCTCCATATTTGAACAACCTTGTCAACATTTGCCATTGCGATCGTTTGCCCATCAGGACTCACTACTGCTGCTAAGAGTTTACCGAGAGGATCTTTGTAAGTAGCGACCAAAGTGCCGTCTCGCTTCTTGAGCTTTACCGTATCATCGTAAGCGCGAAGCGCTATTAACTTGCCATCTTTAGTGAATGAAAC
The DNA here is from genome assembly GCF_036917655.1 of Nostoc sp. Lineage (GTDB taxonomy): Bacteria > Cyanobacteriota > Cyanobacteriia > Cyanobacteriales > Nostocaceae > Nostoc. The sequence goes on along the minus strand of NZ_JBALCY010000046.1, from coordinate 20,989 downwards.
GTCGAAGATTGCGCCCCCAGATTCAGTAAAAGTTTTGAGCAATTTACCTTGGCGACTCCAAAGTTTAGCGGTGTTCTCGTGGCTAGCTGTGGCGATCGTCGAACTGTCGGAGGCGATCGCTATTGACCAAATCCCAGCTTTATGGGCAATGATAGACTTCTGGAATGGATTTTGACTTTGCCAAAGTCTAACAACGTTTTCTGCGCCCGCCGAAGCAATAAAGCTGCCGTCCTTGCTAAAAGTCACTCCCCAAACGGATGCACTGTGTCCTTTCAGCGTTCTCAGTTCTGTACCATCAATATTCCAAAGTTTAATCGTTTTGTCGAGACTAGCAGAAGCAACAGTTTGACCATCGGGACTAAAAGCGACTCCCCAAATCCCGGCACTGTGACCTTTAAGAGTTTTATCAAGGCGGTAGCTTCCATTTATGCTGTCTCTTTTCCAAAGTTTAACAGTAGTATCTTCACTTGATGAAGCAATGGTCTGACCGTCAGGACTGAAAGCTACTCCTACAACCCAGCCGGTGTGACCTTGGAGAGGTTGTAGAGGCTTGGCTTTTTGCCAGCCTGAACTGTCGCGTTTCCAGAGTTTTACTGTCTTGTCTAGACTCGCCAAACAGCAAGAGACAAGCAACCCAATACCTACTGCAATTAGCAGAAATCTTTGCAATAAAGCCGTTCTTTTCTCTTGTTCTAGTCGTGCTTCTACCTCTTTCGCCCGTGCTGCCTCCAATGCCGTTTGCACTTCACGGCGTTCGCATTCTTGACTAGCAGCCAAAAATTGATAATCCAAATCGCTCAGACTTTTGCCCTGCGCCCAATTTTGAGTATCTTTTAGAGCCTGTCCTCGCAAAAGACGCGATTCATCTTTAAAGGAAGAGGCTACCCAAGAATTGAATGTTTGCGAGTAAGGGCGGAGATTGTCTAAATGCTTGATCACCCATTCAGCATTGAAAACATTCCGATAGATCGGATTTTTAATTTTGAGATAGCCGTTGTGTTTCTCGACTAAACCAGATAACAACAGTTCTGTCTGTTCTTGACTATCATCTGTCGGTACAGGATGAAGAGGCAGAGGTCTAGAAAAGAGGTCTGGGGAAAACTCTTCTCCCCTGCTCCCCTGGTTACTGAGCGCAGTCGTTGGCGCAGCCTCTCCTAGAGAAGTATGCTCCTCTGCTGACTCTGCTTGCAACACTCGTTGGTAAAGCCCTAGTAATCTCCCAGATCGGTGTTCGTTAAAAAGTAGGCGATCGCGAATTGTGCGGAGGTGTTCGGGATCGTCGTTAGCTTCCCAGTCTTGAATAATCTGCGATCGCACAAATTGTTCTACCCAAGATGCTTCAGTTTCTGGCGGTAAATCAATTTTTCTATTTGATGTTTGTAAAGCTGTGTGGACAATTAACTGACAGAGTTTTTGGGTAAGAAATGGTTGTCCCCCTGTCCAGTAAATAATCTCTTGAAGTACTGCTTCTGGTTGAGTTATAACTTCCTCTAATCCCTTTAGCAATGGTGTGGCTTCATGGAGTTGAAAGCCATGTAAATCTATCGCTGTACCAATATTAAAAGGTGTACGACGTTTGTCAGAAATTAAGTCAGATGGACTGGCTACCCCAAATAGTGTAAATCCCAAACGTTGAAAATTCGGGTCGTGTGCCTGCTGATTATAGCAATGACGAATCCAGGCAAAAAAGTCACTGACAGGAAAACTCAAACTTAACAAACTATCAATCTCATCAATGAAGATGAAAATACGTTCGGCTTTGGTATCTGGCGGAGATTCGCTTTGAAAATTTGGCAGCAATACTTCTTCTACGAACTGGTGTAGTTTTTGCACTGAGGAAAGACCTGCTTGCATCTCCCACCATTGCTTAAATTTGACTTTTCCCACCAGATTTAAGCCGTAGAACAAGCTGATAATAACACCTTTGTACCATTGTTCCGGTGTAGTATCCTCGCTACCCAATGTGGTTACATCCAAGTAAACACAACTATAGCCTTCTTGTCTGAGACGATAACTTGTGCGCTGTAGTAGCGATGATTTGCCGATCTGGCGAGAATTGAAGACGTAACAAAAATCACCAGCCTTCAGGCTTGTATAAAGTTTTTCGTCTGCCTGACGGATAACATATGTGGGATCGTCACTGCGAAGACTACCCCCTACCTGGTATCTCATTTTATTGATGTGTGATTATCAAACAAAGAGATTAACACAATAGATATAGGAGTGAAAATGAATCTATAGACGTTACATGTAACGTCTCTACAAGGGTTTCAGATAACGCATCATTAATTTCTGGAGGTGTCTAATTTGTAGATAAGTAAGTCGGTGCTAATATTTCAAGCTATGTTAAGAAATTTAAATGTAGGGGAGCCAGTGCGTTGCGGAGGTTCCCGACGCTCGTTGCGCTAAAGCGTCTCCCCTTGGGAGAAGACTCGCTCTAAGCGAACGCGAGTAGCGTCTCTAAGAGTTGCCATGCCGTTGGCGCAGCCTCTCTAAGAGTTGGCTTTACCTGCGCTATCCGTTGTAGCAACTGGCGTTGCGTTGTCGCCAAGCGCCGCACCGTCAACGATTCAAGGTGCATTAGCCTACGGTGTAACACAACGCCACTTGCAACTCCTGCGGGGAAACTCTGGCTTCCAATTTCACTAGTATCAAAACATACAAAATATAGCGACAAAGGTCATTCCACATCCAGCTTGAGGGCTGTGATATTATGGGAGACTGCTGCATACATTTAGAAAAACTAGAAACTGAATCGATCATGGCTCTGACGCAACTGCGGAAACAAGAAATAATTTCCAACTACCAAGTTCACGAAACCGACACTGGTTCGGCCGATGTCCAAGTTGCCATGTTAACTGAGCGCATCAACCGCCTCAGCGAACATCTCCAGGCAAATAAAAAAGACCATTCTTCCCGACGGGGACTATTGAAGCTTATTGGTCAGCGCAAACGTCTTCTAGCTTATATATCGCAGGAAAGCCGGGAAAAGTATCAAGCCTTGATTGCTCGCCTCGGTATTCGTGGATAGGGACTACCGCTTATGTCTGCTGAAGAATCTGGACGCGATCGCTTGCCCTTTGAACCAAACAAAAAGCGCCAAAAAGCTGCAAAAACTCAAAGTAAACCAGCAGCACAGTCACAAGAATCTGGCAAACAGGCTGATCGAAAACCGTCTTACACCAAAGAAGAGATGACTATTCCCCAAGTAGTCAGCCAGCGGATGATCCGACGGGTAGCTGGGTTCTGTGGTGTACCAACAGCTTTGGGCATTACCACCCTAGTTGTGAGTTATCTGCTTGCTATCTACTCCGACATCCAACTACCTCCCATCGCCGTGTTATTAGTGAACATGGGATTATTTGGTTTGGGGGTCTTAGGGATAACTTATGGCGTTCTCTCTGCCTCTTGGGATGAAGAAAGAGTCGGAAGTTTGCTGGGTTTGGGTGAGTTCAACACCAATTGGGGACGAATGGTGGCAGTTTGGCGCGAAACTCGGCAAAAAAACTCATAATGACCGGCGCTCAGGTATTATGTAACTGCGGTATTGGGTAAATGAAGAAGTGAGGCACTCCGTTGGGCGGGTTTCCCGACTTGAAGGAAGTGCCGAACCCGTGAATGTTGAAGTTGAAATTTTATAACTTCAACATTAATAATTAAAATTATATCATCCTTTTTATACCCCATATCCAGTTATTTAGTAGTAAAACTACTGACTGAGCGCTAGATTTATTTTGTAAATAAATTTTATTTTTAACTATTCGTAATTAGACCAATAGACAACAATAAAGTTAGCTCATTTACAGAAAATTTTACTTAATTAATCAGGAAGTTTGACATGATTATAGTAATGAAAAGTGGTTCCCCAGAGACGGAAATAAACCGCATTGATCAGGAACTAACTAGCTTGGGACTAACTCCAGAAAAAATTGTTGGTCAACACAAAGTAGTTATTGGTGTAGTAGGTGAAACCGCCAGCTTAGATCCACTACAAATTCAGGAACTTAGCCCCTGGATTGAGCAGGTGTTGCGGGTAGAGCAGCCTTACAAACGAGCCAGCCGCCAGTACCGCCACGGCGAAGCTTCGGAAGTGGTGGTTAATACTCCCAATGGAGCGGTGGTATTTGGTGAACATCACCCCTTAGTAGTCGTTGCCGGCCCCTGCTCCGTAGAAAATGAAGAAATGATTGTGGAGACGGCGCGGCGCGTCAAGACGGCTGGAGCCACATTTTTGCGCGGCGGGGCATACAAACCCCGGACTTCACCTTACGCCTTCCAAGGACACGGCGAGAGTGCTTTGGATTTGTTGGCAAAGGCGCGGGAAGTCAGCGGACTAGGTATTATTACAGAAGTGATGGATGCCGCTGACCTGGATAAAATTGTCGAAATTGCTGACGTGATCCAGGTGGGGGCAAGGAATATGCAGAATTTCTCCTTGCTTAAAAAAGTAGGAGCGCAGGCGAAACCAGTTCTCTTGAAGCGGGGAATGGCGGCTACTATTGAAGATTGGTTAATGGCAGCAGAGTATATTTTGGCATCTGGCAATCCCAATGTAATCTTGTGTGAACGGGGAATACGCACCTTTGACCGCCAGTATACGCGAAATACACTGGATTTATCGGTAGTACCAGTGTTGCGAAAGCTGACTCACCTGCCCATCATGATTGACCCCAGCCACGGCGTAGGTTGGTCTGAGTTTGTGCCTTCAATGGCAATGGCTGCGATCGCAGCTGGCACAGATTCCCTGATGATAGAGGTTCACCCCAATCCTGCCAAAGCTTTATCCGATGGCCCCCAATCTCTCACACCAGACCGTTTCGATAACTTGATGCAAGAATTAGCAGTGATTGGTAAGGCGGTAGGACGCTGGCAGCAACCAGCAGTGGCTCTAGCTTAAAATTCAGTTGCAACTTCTTGCTAGGCATAAATAAATTAAAGTTTGTAGTGAGTTAGCGTGGTCTTCTCACATTGGGAGAGGCTAGCGCCAAGGGGGTTTCCCCCATGTTTGTTTCATGCTCATCGATGATGCAGGTAGATAGAGCGATCGTCCGTGGTGAATGTATAACGATAAATAAAGCCGTCCTGTCATTAATAGGACGGCTTTATTTTGAGCTTTCTTTGTTTTCTTAAATTTAAGCTCCAGATTTTTGATACTACTCATTTACTACTCAAAAATCGCTCGAAACGGCTGACCACAGGGATTACTGTACTTGCGTGGGTTGCGTGGGGAAAGCACCAGGTTGCACAGCAATGTTAAGATTCTGCCCATTGCGGCGTAACTCCAAGCGCAAATCTCCCCCGACTTGGCTATTTTCTACTACCTTTTGGACACTGCTGGCATCTGTGACTGCTTGACCACCAAGCTTTTGGATAACATCACCAGCCCGTATTCCTGCTTTAGCAGCTGGTGAATTTGGCACAACTTTCACAACTAATACACCTTTATCTTCATTCACGCTCAAACCGCTATTGGGATCTGAGTTGATATTTTGTTTTAGCTGAGGCGTTAACCCCACCATTTGAATTCCCAGATAAGGATGTTCTACTTTACCTGTAGCTATTAGTTGACTGGAAATGCGTTGTGCTGTATTGATAGGAATAGCAAAGCCTAATCCTTGTGCTCCCTGGATAATCGCTGTATTCATGGCAATCACCTCGCCACGATAATTTAGCAGAGGGCCGCCGGAGTTACCGGGATTAATCGCTGCGTCGGTTTGAATATACTCTACTCGCTTATCAGGAGCACCGATTTGATTGCTGCTGCGTCCGGTAGCACTGATGATTCCGGTAGTTACTGTATTATCTAGTCCAAGGGGGTTGCCGATGGCGATCGCCCATTCTCCCGGTTGCAGTTTATCTGAGTTACCCAAGGCCACTAACGGTAGATTGTCTGCCTGAATCTTGACAACAGCAACATCGGTCAAGTCATCTTTTCCTAATACCTTACCTTTAAAGCTACGCCCATCCTTGAGTGTTACTGTTACCGTATCAGCACCATCGACTACGTGGGCATTGGTAAGAATACGACCATCAGCACTAATAATAAAACCTGAACCAGTACCCCGTTCTACCCGATTCGATTGTTGTTCTGGCATTTGAGAGCCAAAGAAGCGTTGGAAAAGTGGATCGTTAAATTCATCTGGGATCTGGGTTTTTACAGTTCGCGAAGAGTCAATTCGTACCACAGCTGGCCCGACCTTTTGCACCACTTGGATAACAAAGTTAGGATCTGTACCTGCTGCTAATGGAGGGGCGGCATTGACTCGACTCACTGCCAAATTAGATGCATTCTCAGACATCTGCTGAGAATGTCCAGCCATATAGCCGCCTGCCAATGTCATACCTGATCCCAGTAGCACCAGCGATAGAGAGGCGGCAGCCTTTTTCCAGGGTGCTCGATTATGGTATTTGGTGTCAGCAGTGTTGGATAAAATGCTATTTGATGGGTGTTCTCCATCGCGAGATTGGTTTTGCATTGCTCTCTGGAAGGATATTTAGATGTATTACTAATGTAGATATTATTTGTGACAGTTTTGTTGCAGAGGTATTGCGTTGTTGTGAAAGGTTTGGTATTTTACTTATCGCATCTTAACTGAACTGTATTGGAATATAGTCATTCGTAGGGGCGCACAACTGTGCGCCCCGATTGCGTGTTCCATCCATGTCTGAAGGAATAAAATGGCACAGGGTAAAATCTTACTTAAGCCTGGCACTTTATGGACAAGTGTCAAAGAACAGACTGAACATGCTTTACAATGTGGGGCGTTGCTATCGATACCGACGGAATTTGAATTTGTCGAACAGGATGACGTGCGCTTTTTAGTGCGGATTTTGTCTAACCTGAATCGCAAAAAAGCAGCCAAGGAGAAACAGGAAAAACAATCTGCCACGTCTAGTCAAGAGTTCAATCCTTTCTTGCCCTACGAAGAGGATTTATTTGTGGCGGATATTTCCGATACCCATGTATGTATTTTAAATAAATTCAATGTTGTTGATTATCATCTGCTAATCATCACCCGTGGCTTCGAGGAACAGGAAAGCTTACTCACCCTAGAAGATTTTACGGCTATGTGGGCATGTCTGGCTGATTTTGATGGTTTAGCATTTTACAACCGTGGCAAAACCGCAGGTGCCAGTCAGCGACACAAGCACTTACAATTAGTGCCACTACCACTTGCACCTTCAGGGCCGCAGATACCTATTGAACCTCTGCTGAAGGCAGCACAATTTCATGACTTGAACGTAACTTCACTAAAACTTCCTTTTATCCACGCTTTCGCACCCCTAGATCCCCATTGGGTGCAGTCCCCGTTTACAGCAGCCCAAGCAACACTGGAAGTTTATCGCACTTTGCGTCATGCTGTGGGTTTAAATGTAACGCAATCTGGTGCTTACAATCTGTTAGCGACACGAGAATGGATGTTAATCATACCGCGATCGCAGGAGCATTTTCAGTCTATCTCTGTGAATTCATTAGGATTCGCTGGTGCTTTACTAGTGCGGAATGCAGCAGAAATGCAGCTTCTCAAAGCCCAAGGCCCGATGACCATCCTCAAGAATGTTGCTCTATCCTAATTAACGCGATGTGCAACTTAATACTCTGACCTCACTTCCATTCCTCTCTCCTAAAAGGCTACGGTGTACACACAAGTCGAAAAAAGCTCGATTTCTCTATTTCTCCTTGTTCTCTTGTTCCCATGCAAAGCTAGGAATGGTTGATTAGGGGCTGCTGCCTCCAGTCAGATATTAAACCTCTTGCAAAAGTCCCAAACACCCCAACCTTAATCCCCTTCCTGCAAGCGAGGAGGGGAGACAAAGCGTAGCTTTGGCTCTTTGGGGTTCAAATTTATTGATTTATGCAAGAAGTCTATTGAGTCAGAGACTCAATGAATGCATTCCTCATGCAGAGCATAGGAACGAGTCAAGCCTAATCAAGCTAGATTTCTTAGGACTTGTGTGTACACAGTAGCCTAAAAGGAGAGAGGCTTTGAATTTTCCGCCGTAGTATGGGTTCAGGAACGAATATATACGCGCCTATCAGGATACACTTCTGATAGCACCGCACACAAATCATAATACGGGAAACTCCCCATCAGCATCGGGGCGATAGATGTCTGCATCAAGGCGGACTCCATCGCGTATTTGCATGGAGGCGGTTTGTTTGGGAAGGACTTTGAGCATATATACCAGCAGAGAAATTTCAAAAACAGGTAAACTATGCAGCGATCGCCGTTGCTTGGGCTGCTATAATTTGCCATTGCTCATTTTGCTTCAAATATGTGCGTGTATAACGGTAAACACCACTGAAGGATTCCCCCTTAAAAAGTCCAGTCACTCTCACCTTCAAATTTGTGATTCCAGTTGAGCCAAAGACTCGAACAATTAATTCATCTGCTTCATAGCCTGTAACTACCAAGTCGCCTGATTGGTGAAGAGACAAATCTTCTCCTTTGTCTATTACGCTACCCAGAGGATCTGTGAAAATAACCTCATCTGCCAAGAGGCGCTCCAAAGCAGTGATATCATTACGGAGCATAGCTTCTCGCAGTTCGACCTCAAGGTTTTCCAGTTCTTGTGTAAGTGATTGACACATAGCTTTCTACACCATCACAGTAAAACCACTCTCAAAGAAAATCTCCTTACTTCCTGTACAAAAGCCTCTAGTTGATGGCTGTTAATTTTCTCTCTAGGTCAAATAAAAAGCCGTGGATATATTCCTCAGTCCATTCGGCACCATAGAAGCGTTTGAACATTCCTCGGGCTGGGTCTTTTTCAGCCCGATATCGCAGATATCGCAGTTGGGCTTGCTCAATGGCTTGTAAATTTTGGGAATCTGTTACAGCTTCTGCCTGCTCCACGAAATCTAGATAAGCTTTCAAATAGTCTTTGAAAGCAGCAAACACCTGAGTTTCTACTACAGCCGTTTCTTGGGGACGAGTCCACAGAAAAGCGGGAGAGAAAAATGGCTGTGCCTCTTCTGGAAAATCTCCTCCCCAAGACAGATGTTGTTGATGGGCATGGAAAATGGGCAGAATTGGCTGAGTATATTTTGCCTGATATGCTGGATCATCCCGAAATAGGGGCTGCATATCCAAAGCAATTAGATGTCCTCCTGGCAATGTCACCAGATCCGCCCCAAAAAAGGGTAAATCGTAGTTGAGGCGGGGGAAAATCACAAAATTCAGCACTTGCAGCGAATTGCCACCCTGTACGTGAGCTGCACGAATTTGCCGCAATTTTGTGGTTTGAAAAGCATAACTGGTGGTGACAACCTCTTCCTGATTCTTTCCCTTGCCCACAACAGCCCTCTTGGACTCAAACTCAGTCGGGATAGGATAGGGTTGTAAATCTAAGCGCGATCGCATGTAGGCGATCGCATAATCGAGAAATGGTTGATAAAGTGTCACGTCGCTTCGCTCCAATTCAAAATTAATAATCCCCAATGCCCAATGATGGTTATCTTTTGCTGCTACTAACTGCTAGGGGAACAGCATCTTCAAATAAGAATTCATGGAGAAAGCGATCTGCCCATTCATGACCAAAGTAACTGCTAAACAAACCAGATGCTGGATCGCGGTCTGCACTATATTGGTCATAGTCTTTTTGGACTTTGACAATCCGTTGGATATCTTCAGGATCTTCGAGCGCTTGGGCCTCTTCTAGCATTTGCCAATACAAGTTTAAATAATCCTGAAAAGCTTCAAACACTCGCGTTGCCACTGTTTCAGAATCTGTTTTGGCAAACAATAGGTATTTAGAAAAATACTGGTTGGCATCGTAAAACTTCATTTCTAAGTTTTGCGCCAAATCCGGGTATTTATCATGGAGAGATTTTAGCGGAACTATATATTTGTTTTGATAATCTTCATCCTGAAATAAAGGCTGAAAGTCAAGCACAATCAGATTTTTGACTTTACCAAAAGATAAAAAATCAATCCCTAACAGAGGTAGATCGTAGTGATGACTGGGATAAACCACGCTATTAAAAATCTGGGCACTCTCCCCGGCATCAATGTAGGTATAACGAATTTTCCGCAACTCTTGACATTGGTAACACCAACTACGAATAGTTGCTGGGTTTCTGCCGCGATCGCTAACTTTGAATTCCAAACCAGGGGGAATGACCCTACTTTGTAAATCAAACCGTTGAAATAGCTCTTTTTCTAAAAATTCCAGGAAAGGCTTATACATGGAGCATGACTTGTTAACCCTTGCATGAAAATAAGTTATGGCAATCATGCGCGTCTCATTTATGAGAAACAAAGCAACATTCCTTAATGGGCATTGGGCAAAACAGTGCTGAGTGCTGAGTGCTGAGTGCTGAGTGCTGAGTTAGGAGTTAGGAGTTAGGAGTTAGGAGTTAGAAGTTAGAAGTTAGGAGTTATTCTCCCTCACTCAGTACCACTCCTTACCTAACATGATTCCGACTGATCATTTGCTCCAAGACTTCTTGGGAAACACAACGACGCTCAGAACAATAAGTCATCAAGTTGACTCCGTTCATCATTCGTACTGTACTGACCCTGACACGAAAATCATCCGTAACAAACCAACAACGTTCCTGACCTTGATTATTGTCATAGTCAGTATCAATCGTCAGCACTCCATCATCAGCAAATTGATATCGGCTGACAACGGGAATGCTCTCAACATAGCCCTGGTTGCGGATAAGTTTTCCAGAACGCCTCGTTTCGTCAGGTACATCAACTAAAATGGCGGCATTATCGGTATTAGGTAGCCTGGTGTCTAGGTTAGCCTGCCATGCAAAGCTAGCACCGCTTGTTGCTTTAATAGGGTCTATCCCTTGGGCTGTACAGACTTCTTGGACTTTAGGATCATCCTTTTCCATGACTTTAATGATCAAATTCGACTCCCCTGACTCATCCGCCGCAGAGTCAAAATGATGAACGGAGCGTTCCGTAAACCATGTTCCCTCACTTTTACGGAAGAAGTCGATCATTGTCAAGGGCGGTATTAGATACATCTGTTTTGAAACCTCGTTTTATCAAATTTTGGCGTTATTGAATACTGACTGATGAGATGAAGTCCCGATTTAGCTAAAGTGTAGAATAACTCCAAAAGTTATATTTTAATCAGCTGATGACAAATAGTGAAATTCAACTTATCACTAGCGAACGCCCCAGTCCAACTCCAGAAATCTTAACAGCCCTCAAAACAGGAATTGCTCTAGATTGGATCGATTTGTACCAATTCAATCTGAGGGAAGTCGATTTACGACAAGCTAACTTGAGTAAAGCCAAGCTACTAGGAGCCAATCTGGGCAAGGTGGTCTTGAGTAATGCCGATTTGAGTGGGGCAGATTTGCGAGGCGCTAATCTGCGTGGAGCCGATTTAAGTGGGGCTAATTTGCAGGGAGCCTATTTAAACCGTGCTGATCTCCAGCAAGCAAATCTTAGTGGCGCAAATTTGGAGGGAGCCAAACTCCAAGTAGCGCGTTATGATACACAAACGAAATGGCCCCAAGAATATAACTACAAAGCTTCGGGAGCGGTGGGGCCAGGTGCTAATCTCAATGGGGCTTTTCTGAATACAGCTTCTTTACGAAATGCGGATTTACAAGGTGCTAATCTGCGTGGAGCCTACCTGAGTGGCGCTGACTTGACAGGAGCCAATTTGCAAGGTGCGGCTTTAAGTGGCGCTGACTTGACGAAAGCTTATTTGACAGGGGCTTGCTTGCGGAATGCTCGATTAACTGGAGCCGATTTGCGGGATACAGATTTGCGAGCAACTGACCTCAGTGATGCAGAGATGGAGCATCTTCAAAGTATCGCTGGGGCAGATTTTACTCTTGCTCAAGGACTCACAGAAGCAACTAAAGCCATGCTTTCCAGCCGTCCACATTCAGAACTCGATGTTTGGAACGCCTACACCCGCACAACAACTCGTGAGAGTTTGAGGGCTTGACCGTGCCAATTTTAGATTTTAGGTGCAAGCCACGCTCCTTGTGGGCGAAATAAATCCAAAATTCAAGTTGTGCTGCAAGCACACCAAAGGTGCGACCCAAAATCCAAAATTGTTTCACCAGTTGTTCGGTAGTCAGTTTACAACGGCTGCCAGTTCTTTTTCAGGAGCGCTAAAAATGTAGCGTATCCTTCGGAAAAACCGGGCGGATCGGGTAGAACATATTGTGGAAATTCTTTATACGATCGCCAAGGTTCCGAAGCATTATGCCGCAAATATAAGGCAGATTCTGAGGAACCTGGTAGTCGCCAAGTCATTTGACCAGTTGGTATATCAGTCACAAATGCCTCCTCATCTCGAAAAAGTTGATCTTTTCTTCCAGATTTTGGCAGATTGCCCGGATATTTTTGTCAAATTTAAGGTAAAATAATAAATTAGCTATTTATCAAATGATTTTGCTCAGAATATTCCGAACAAATCCATACCGCTATTGTGGCAACAAGTCTTCTAAAGCCGCTCCGACAACTCGGTGATCCTCATCCTGTCTGAGTTGGTTCAAGGCTGCTTTGGCTTCCGGCTCGTCAAAGCGTTTGAGGGCATAGCTAACTCGCACGCGCATCCGCCAAGATTCACCATTCACCAACGTTAGTATTTGGGATAATGCCGCAGTATGTTGGCTAGAATCAGCTAGTAAACCGAGTCCATCAACAGAAGATTCCTGAACTGTGAAATCTTCATCTTTTAAACCCTGAACGCAGATATCAAATAGTTCTTCAGGGCAATCCATTTCAGCGATCGCGGCCAAAATGCTCCGCCTAACTAGCCAGTGATCATCCTGATAAAATGCCAGAACTAGATGAGAAACTGCGACTCTGCCAAATAGCGATAAAGAATTTGCCGCCTCAGCTCGCACGTTGGGTGTATCGTCGAATTTCATAATTTGCATCAAAGCAGCAAAAGATTCCGCTGATTGTTGATTACCCAAACCCCTTGCGACAAAAGAACGCACCAAAAATTCTGAGTCATGAAGTTTACTCGTCAACAGAGGAACTGCAACTTCTGATTCATAATTATTGAGGGCAGCGATCGCCTTGAGCCGATAGTGAAAATCTGGGTTCTTCAGTTCAGCTTGGATTTTATGGATTTCCATAGGTGCATTTGGTAGAGCTATTCTTTACTTTATTTTACAGATGCGATCAAATGGCGATCGCATTCTAAGAAGATTGAATTAAGGGCATTGGGCACTTGTAGTGAGCGAAGCCCAATGCCCAATGCCCCATGCCCTAAACCAATGACTCAATTAAGCGAAACCGTCAAAGAATTAATAGCCAAAGCTAGAATTGTCAGCTTTACTGAGTGGGAACAGTCCCATCCAAAAGCAGCGATTGTTATATTCCAAGCTGCGGATGATGCTTTTCAGTATCTGAGTGATGAAGATTTATTGCAGATTATAACTTTGTCACCTGATAATTCAGCCTTGATTCCTGTTGCTGTATTATTACGCGATCGCGCAGCCGATATTGTTGATGAAGCTAGGGAAGAGGTTTTGGCGACTTATCCTGAAATTACTCAGCCTGGAGGCGGTCTTTATCCACCTGAACGCGCCCAAGCTTGCTGGCGAGATTTCTGGCATTTTCTCCGGTGTATTACCTATGGCATAGCAGGTGGCCACACTGAGTATACAAATCCTACAGGACTGCACTATATGAATTTGCTCTATCAGGAATTACAAGTTCCATTAGATGCAATGGTCTTAGGCTTAAAAAGTATTAAAGTTGCTAGTTTAAAGCGGTGTCAAGCCGATCAGCAAGAAACTCTTGCTCCCTATTTTGACCATTTAATTACCCGACTGGCTACTTTCCAAATTTAGTAGTCCTAAGTAAACAGTTCTGATTTAAGTATCTAGTTTAACTAAAGACTTGCTTAAGCGAATGATGCTATGGCCAAAAGTGGCTAGACTAGTTCCCAATGCGATGCTGGCTGAAACCAAGCCTTTGCAAATTGCGCCGATGCAACGGATGAACTGATGACAAAGGTTATCCTCCATGATTCACTTCGCCAAAGCTACGCTTTGTCTCCCCTCTTTGCGCTTGCGGGTAGAGGATTAAGGGAAGCCAAGCGCTAACAGCAGGTTTCCCGACTTAAAACAACTGGCATGTGGGGTATGCAATAGCATTGTAAGTCGATGAATAGCATTGTAAGCCGATGCAATAGCATTGTAAGTCGATGAATAGGATTGTTAGTCGATGCAATCGGATTGTAAGCCAATGCAATGGGATTGTAAGTCGATGCAATGGGATTGTAAGCCGATGCAATCGGATTGTTAGTCAATGCAATCGCATTGTAAGTCGATGTACCCCACACGCCAGATGCTCCACTTGGGGAGACCCCTTGGCGCTAGCCTCTCACGAATGGGAGAAAAGACCGCACTGGCTCCTTTAATCCCCTCCCTGCTTGCGGCTACTGTGTACACACAAGTCTTAAAAACCTAGCTTGATTAGGCTTGACTCGTTCCCATGCTCTGCATGAGGAATGCATTCATTGAGTCTCTGACTCAATATCTGACTGGAGGCAGCAACCTCTAATCAACCATTCTCATGCTCTGCATGGGAACAAGAGAACAAGGATAAATGAGAAATCGAGCTTTTTTCGACTTGTGTGTACACCGTAGCTGCTTACTCTTAGGGGAGACAAAGCATAGCTTTGGCGGGGTAAGATTCTTCGCGTTTAATAAGCAATCAAGCGGACATGATATCAGAGGGATATCACGATACCATTGCGTGTACCCCAATTGCCAATCAGATACTAAAAAAAAGCTGAAATTTCTATAAAAGTATTATTTAACTTCACAACTTTTAATAAATATGGTTTCAGCATCGTATCAAAATGTATAAAGGCACAACGATGTAAAAATTTTAATCATGAAGGCTAATAAAGATTTAAGGTCTATATAGCCTCTCCTTTGTCAAATGATGTAAAGTTTTTTAACATCTGCTGAATATCCTTCTCATAAAATTTAATTGTTAATTGGGAGATAGTTTGAATGGCTTTTGGACCAGCATCACGATTAGGGGTCGCTCTGTTTGAAGATACCGATCCCATTGATCTGTGGCCAAGTCGCTCTAATGAAGAAGTTGAAACCGTAATTCGAGCAGTTTATAAGCAAGTTCTAGGCAATGCTTATGTAATGGAGAGTGAGCGGCTTCCCGTTCCTGAATCCCAACTCAAACGAAGTGAAATTAGCGTTCGCGAGTTTGTGCGTCAAGTTGGGAAGTCGGAACTTTACCGATCGCGGTTTTTTGATAGCGCCCCCCGCTATCGGGCGATTGAATTAAATTTCAGACATTTTCTTGGTCGTGCGCCATTGGATCTAGAAGAGACGCGTACACACAGCACTATTCTGGATACAAAGGGCTTTAAAGCTGAGATTGATTCCTATGTAGACAGCGACGAATATCAAGAAACCTTCGGTGAAAACCTTGTGCCTTATATTCGGGGCTACAAAACCGAAGCTATCCAGAGTTTGGTTCAGTTTACCCACTTCTTCCAACTGGTACGTGGTTCCTCTAGCAGCAGCTTAAAAGGTGACTTAGCTGGCAAACAAGCAAAATTGAATAGTTTGCTAATTCAAAGCACGCCTACCCCTGTGGTTTCACCAACCAGCAAGGGTGCTGCATTCCGCAACCCGACATCTACTCTTCGCACTCGTCAAGGTGTGGGATCTGGTGACGACGGTAAGGTATACCGAGTTGAAGTGACTGGCTACAAGGCAAATGTGGTGAATAACATTTCCAAGTTTCGCCGCAGTAACCAGGTCTTTTTCGTGCCATACAATCAGCTTTCACAAGAGGATCAACGGATTCACAAACAGGGCGGCGTGATTGCCAGTATTACTCCTGTCAACTAGAGAATCTATCCATAAACTAAGCTTGGGAAAAAGGTAAATGGGAAGCATAGTTATAAATTCCCCGAAGGTGGAGCTATGGCAGACTAGCTCTAATGAAGAAGTGGAAGCGGTGATTCGAGCCGTCTATAAGCAGGTTTTGGGTAACGCTTACTTGTTAGAAAGTGAGCGACTCGTGAGTGGTGAATCGCAATTACGCCATCAGTTGTCATCTACGAAGAGATTTAACACACTTTCACAAACTAAAGTTTTACAAAAGCTAGTCAGTAGCAAAAATAACTGATAACTGATGCGAAATTCCACCTCCATAAGGGGTAGGATGCTCAAAAATTTAATTTAATTCACGTTTTAAGGAGATACTTCAATGTCACTTTGGGCTATTGATTCACCTAAGGTTGAACTGCGTCCGAACACCACCGAAAGTGAATTACAAACACTAATTCGGGCAATTTACAAACAGGTTTTGGGTAATGCTCACTTGTTGGAAAGTGAGCGACTAGCCACTATTGAATCGCAATTACGCGATCGCAAAATCAGTGTGCGCGAATTCGTCAACAGCGTTGCGAAATCAGAACTTTATCAATCTTTGTTTTTCAACTCTTCTTCCCAGTATCGGTTCATTGAACTGAACTTCAAACACCTGCTAGGACGTCCTCCTGCTGATCAAGCAGAAATTTCCGAGCACGTCCGCATCTACAACGAACAGGGCTATGATGCTGAGATCGAATCCTATATCGATAGCGAAGAGTATCAGCAGAATTTTGGCGAAAATATTGTTCCCTATGCTCGCAGCACTAGCTCCCAAGTCGGGATTAAGAATGTTACCTTTAACCGCACTTTTACCTTATTCAGAGGAGTAGCTAGCAGCGATAGCGATCGCAAAGCCAAACTGATCAGCGATGTCGGTTCAAATTTACCCACATCCATCAAGGCTCCCGTTGCTGGTTCTAGTGTAAGCAGCACCGACAAACGCTTCTTGATTAAAGCAGTTAAAGGTGCTAATCTCCGGACTCGTTTAGGCAACCTCGAATATGTAGTTAACTACAACCAACTGTCTGGGCAAGTGCAAAACATCCATAGAACGGGCGGCAAAATCATCAGTATCACTGAAGTTGCTTAAATAGGGGAGTGTGGGGAGAATAATAACTCCAAACTCTTGTACAGACGCAATTAATCGCGTCTCTCCTAACTCAGTAGGAGAATAACCTTTTAGCCAAGATATCTCTTGGATTGTAAGCTACTTTTTAAGATCACTTTTTTAATGGAAATTACTGAATTCTTTGAACTTTCAATTGGACGATGGCGATCGCAGCGTAGTGGTCATCATTTAGCATTCGCCCACTTTGAACAAGTGCTGTCTACCATTGACATTGAGTCTCTATCTACCGATGATCCGGCAGTGGTAGCAATCTGTAAACTATATGACACTGACCCCGCCAGTATCACCCACCCTTTTCGGATGACTTGGGAGGGTGAGTCAGACTGGGACGATAAAGCAATCTCTGGTAGTACTGTGCTGGTGCCAATTCCCGATATCGAAAATCCTTTTAGAGGCAAACTCCTACGGGATAAGGGATACGCCGAAACAATCCCAGCAGTGGCTAAATATCATCTGAGTGACGATGGTATTTTTACCCTGTTGACAGAGTATGACCTCGCTGCTGCTGAGGAGCGAATTTGGTTTGCTACCCCAAATCTCCGATTTCGGGTAGCGACGATTAAAACCAGCGATGGTAAAGGCGTGACAACAGCTTCCTTTTCTTCAGAGATTCGCTCTTTGTCAAGTTCAACCAGTTAGCAATATCAGGTTAAAACATAAAAGGATACAAGCTCCTAAATTTATTTATGGGGATTGTAATGCGTGAATTTTGAATACTTCGACAAGCTCAGTACAAGTTTTGAATTCGGAGCGAAGCGACGTGACGATAGCGCCCAGTGAATCTAGCACCAACGCTAGCGATTTGCTCACCTTAGCCTGTTGGATGGCAGGAGATTTTAGCAACTACAAGCAATCCTTTGCAAATCCGCAACTTTATGCCCACATTCACATTTTTTTTCGTCCTTTACCGATTGAATTTTTTTCTGCCATCGGTTTTTATTCTGAACAAGCATATGACCACGATTTATGGACACCCTATCGTCAAGGAGTACATAGACTAGTCGATTGGGGCGATCGCATTTATATCGAAAATTACAGCTTGAAAGACCCTGTGCTTTATGCAGGTGCTGCTCGTGAATTAGATATTCTCAAAACCATCACCCCAGAGAGCATTGAACGGCGTTATCACTGTTCAATGGTTTTCCAACGAGAAGGTGAAATGTTTCGAGGCAGTGTGGAACCGGGTAATCAATGTCTGATTAAGCGCAATGGATGCCAGACATATCTTGTCAGCGAAGTAGAAGTAACTGAGCATACTTGGTTAAGTCTAGATAAAGGTATGGATATTGAAACCCACGAGCAAATATGGGGATCAACTGCTGGCCCATTCCGATTTGAAAAACGGGAGAGTTTTGCTGATGAATTACATGCGATAAGCCAGAAATGTTGATTCAGCTTGAGTCTGTTAAAACCAAAATGTTACCTCCACCAGCTGAAAAAAAAATGCGCTGCTGGATTCGCAGTCGCCACTTGATTTGTTCGGGTAACTTTTTTATATTCGAGACATTAGAATATACCACGATTGAAAGATTTTCTGAATGTGTAGCTTCTTTAGGAGGAACAGTAATATCCGTTGACCCCATTAATAAAATTTGGATGGGCGATCATCGCCAAGTTATTTTATATCAGGCAAAAGCCAGTTTACATACGCCTCATCACACTTTGAAACAATACTGGATAAAATACGGTGGTTTCTACACTAGATTTGATGAGCGTGCTTGAGAGTCGCTATTTTGCGGAAATCCTTCTGACAGGTGTCTACACTGCAATTCAAAATTAAGTTTTGAATTTTAAATACTCCCCAAGGGGGTTGACGGCTAATTGTTAATGTCTAATTGCTAATTTTTTATCATGATTAGCTGTTAGTTATTAACGGTTAGCCGTCTAAGTTTGTTAGAAAATGTAACTAAAAAACTCCCCACAACTTGATAAGTTATATCAAGACCCAGTAATTAGTAAATCTGAAGTAGGGTGTGTTATGGCTTTGCGATCATGCACCATGTTATCTAGAGGTGCTTTAGGCGCTTTGATTTATATTTTTTGTGAGAAATCATCTCGAAATATGCGCTTAACACAACGCCAGCTGCTACAACTTTGAGAAAGTCCGCAACGCACTGTCTCCCCTACAGAAATTTTATTTTTACTTTACAAATTAGTCACTCTTACCCACACTAACCAAGTATGCAGACTTTCTTAGACGAAGAAACCAGACGACGCCAATATCAAGCATTTCCCCAAACAGAACCCATCGAACTGTGGACTACTGCTTCATCTGAAGACATTGAAATTGTAATTCGAGCAGTTTATCGGCAAGTGTTGGGTAATGCCTACATTATGGAAAGTGAGCGGCTCATCGTTCCAGAATCCCAACTCAAGCAAGGTATAATCGATGTCCGTGAGTTTGTGCGTCAAGTTGCCAAATCAGAGTTGTATCGCTCCAGATTTTTTGATAAAGTTTACCGCTACCGGGCGATTGAACTGAACTTCAAGCACCTGCTGGGTCGCGCTCCCGATGACTACTCCGAGACGAAACATCACAGCAACATTCTAGATGAGAAGGGTTTTGAGGCGGATATTGATTCTTATCTTGATAGCGACGAGTATCTAGATGCCTTTGGGGATAACATAGTGCCATATTACCGGGGTTACAAAACCCAAACGGGCAAAAAGATATTGGAATTTACCAATATGCTGCAACTGCTGCGGAGCAATTCTAGCAGTGACAAGAATTTAGCAACGAATAATGAACCTCAACTGGTGCGATCGCTAATTACCAACACTCCTTATGGTAGACTGAAACCCACGGATGTTAGTGCAATACTTGCTGAAGTATTCAAGCGAAAGCCAGAAACTGCTGCTCCAGTTAACCCGTTTATTGCAGCTCGCACATCAGCTGAAGAAGGCTTGCAGCAAAAGATTCAAGAGCAAGAAAGCCAGATTGCAACTTTGCAACAACAACTAGCAGACTTACGACCATTTGCTAGTATCGGGACAACAAAATTTAGTAGTAGTTGGCAATCTTCCAGTTACGTGACCAGCACAGGCGAATATACATCTTTGCAACAGCAAGTTGACGCGCAAGCAAAACAGATTGCAGGTTTGCAAGAGCAAATTGCTGATGCCCGACGGTATGCCACAATTGGAGAAGCCCGGTTGAATAAGTGGCGTAGTCGCGTTTTTAATGGCTAATTTCTCTACTGTTTAACTTTGTAGTGGCGTGGCAAGGCTAAATTGTTGCAAAAAAATTTGTAGGTTGGGTTGAGGAACGAAACCCAACACTCCGATCAATGTTGGGTTTCGCGTTGTTCAACCCAACCTACATCTACATCTAATGCACTATTTTAGGCTTGCCACGCCAGTAGGGTGCGTTACGTCAAAGGCTAACGCACCGCTTTTGCAACAAACGCTTTAGCAAAAGTTAAAAACGTAGCGTAGTTTACCGCCGTAGGCATCACCTGAGATAATTCTAGGGCTTTTACTTGATATCATCACAGAGATGCTTGTCGCTCTCAGTCATATTCGGGTTATTCTGCAAATAATCATGCAGCCAATTGCAACCCCGCACCAGCAATTGATCTAAATTCTCCACAGCCCACAACCGCGCTGTCTTGTCTTGTGATGCCGTGGCGATGGTTTTGCCGTCCGGGCTGAAACTCACACTATAGACTGGGACTTGATGCCCTTTGAATTCATGGAGCAGTTGCCCTTGCAGGTTCCACAACCGCGCTGTGTTATCCAATGATGCCGTGGCGATGGTTTTGCCGTCCGGGCTGAAACTCACACTTAAGACTGGGCCTTGATGCCCTTTGAATTCATGGAGCAGTTGCCCTTGCAGGTTCCACAACCGCGCTGTCCCGTCTTGTGATGCCGTGGCGATGGTTTTGCCGTCCGGGCTGAAACTCACACTATAGACAATGCCTTGATGCCCTTTGAATTCATGGAGCAGTTGCCCTTGCAGGTTCCACAACCGCGCTGTCTTGTCCTCTGATGCCGTGGCGATGGTT
>NZ_JBALCY010000045.1:0-49723 GCF_036917655.1 Nostoc sp. | reverse complement strand
TCCCCACTCCCCACTCCCCACTCCCCACTCCCCACTCCCCACTCCCCACTCCCCACTCCCCACTCCCCACTCCCCACTCCCCACTCCCCACTCCCTTAGACATTGGCAATTAGACCTTGCTAGATATTTAGCTAAGACATAGGCTGAGAAGATAGGAAATTTGCAAATGTAAATCAGACAGTCTATGTCTAAATTTTTTGACAGTATCACTGAGGAACTGCAAGACTTTATTACTGCCCAACACCTTTTCTTTGTTGGCTCTGCACCCTTGAGTCCTACGGGTCATATTAACCTGTCTCCTAAAGGTTTAGAATGCTTTCGCATCCTTTCTCCCAACCGAGTTGGTTACTTAGACCTCACAGGCAGCGCTAACGAAACATCAGCCCATTTGCAAGAAAATGGGCGGATAACCTTCATGTTTTGTGCCTTTGAAGAACCCGCATGTATCCTGCGTCTTTACGGTCAAGGAAACACGATTTTACCGAGTTCTCCAGACTGGAATTCCCTGTATTCTCTGTTTTTGCCGATACCTGGAACTCGTCAAATTATCGTCGCTGACATTGAACAAGTACAGACTTCCTGTGGTTTTGGCGTGCCACTCTATGAATATCGAGGTCAGCGCCAGACTCTAGTAAACTGGGCTAGTAAAAAAGGCGAAGAGGGAATTCGAGAATATCAACAGCAGAAAAATATCGTCAGCATTGACGGTTTAGCGACACCACTGAGTAAATTACCCTAAATTTGACAAAAGCGGACTTTGGTGCATGAGTATGGATTATTTTATTCGTCCACTCACACAGGAAGATGAGCCTTTTCTTTGGCAAATGCTTTACGAAGCAGCCCATATAGGTAGAAGAAGGTAATTTGACAGTGCAGGATGCAATGAATAATCCTGATTTGGCAAAATATGTGAAAAATTGGGGACGTAAAGATGATAGCGGCTTCGTCGCTATTCTGGAAAGTAGTAATCAGCCAGTAGGAGCGGCATGGCTGCGTCTATTGACAGGTGAAAATAAAGGATATGGCTATGTTGATGATCGCACTCCTGAACTAGCAATAGCAATTCTTCCCCAACATAGAAATAAGGGCATAGGAACACAGTTACTCACACATTTGTTAGGAGCAACCAAAACATCTTACCCATCAGTATCCCTTAGCATCAGAGCGACAAATCCAGCCTTGAGTTTATATAAACAATTGGGCTTTGAAGTTGTTCCCGGTAGCGAAACAATCAACCGAGTTGGTGGCATCTCTTTCAAGATGAAAATTGATTTTTAAGCTCAAAGTTCGTCGATTGTAGTAGGGTGCGTTATGACGTTAAGCCTAACGCACCGCCTAAGAGTTAACAATTAATTCAAAATTAAATTTTGAATTTTTAAGACCCTTTTGGATTGGTGTCACCACCAATTATTGCTTGAAACAAGTTTGCTAGTAAAGATAAAAACGCCGAAACTAAAACTACCAGCATTAAACTAGTAAGGGCAGCAAACGGAGAGATGATGAATAAGAGTAAGAGCGCAAGCATCAAAATCGTTAGTAATGTCTTATTCATCTTTTTCACCTTTAATAGTTGCTATTCTCAAGCTAACCAACTAAGTCATGAACTTGACCACAGTCCAGAGAAGGAATTAGTTTTAGTTCTCTGGTAAGATTTTGCAACCAAATTGAGTGCCATAGTTTAATTTCTAAATCAACTATCTGTCACCTGCCCTCTGTTAGCCTTAACCTGTCCGTGCTTACTTTTGTAGTCAAGGCGCTTTCTTTGAGAGCTGCGAGTCGGTTTGGTGGGTTTGCGCTTTATCGTCACTACAACTGCGCTTTGAATGAGTTCTTGAAGTCGTCTTAACGCTGACTCCCGATTGTTCTCTTGGCTTCGGTGTTCCTGCGCTTTGATGACGACAACTCCTTCTTGGGTGATGCGTCGATCGTTCAGCTTTAAAAGCTGTTGTTTATAATAATCTGGTAATGATGAAGCGAGAATATCGAAGCGCAAGTGAATCGCAGTGGAAACCTTATTCACATTTTGACCTCCTGCTCCTTGCGAACGAATCGCACTAATTTCAATCTCACTCTGTGGGATAATAACTTTGTTGGAAATTTGCAGCATTACTCACAAGACAAAAGAGGAACTTTTAAATTTGGGATAAAAATCTTTTACTCGGTTTGTTCGGGAATATCTATTACTACGTCTTGGTCTTCATTGTTGTTCAAATTCACCTCTAAAGTCTGTCCTTCTATTGTCACTTTATCACCTGGTACTAGTCGCCGCCCTCGTCGGGTTTCCAGCATACCGTTGACTTGGACATCGCCACCTTGAATCATCAGCTTGGCTTGTCCTCCAGTTGGTACTATACCCATCAATTTTAAAAATTGATTTAACTTAATTGTGTTATCTCTGATTTTCTTCATAGGAAATAAAACTACATCACCTTAATTGTATCGTGGCGTTATCAAGGCAAAACGTAAATCTGTTGCGCCACATAATCACCTAAATACAGTATTTCATTAATTCGTAGCGAATTAAATTTGGCAATCCCCTGCAATGCAATGCCAATGCGTTGCCTTACAACGCCAATGCGTCGCTTTACAATGCCAATGCGTCTTCTGATAATACCAATGCGTCCCTTTACAATGTCAATGCGTCCTCTGACAATGCCAATGAGTCCCCTTACAATGGCAATGCGTTCGCCTGCATTAAAAACGCTACGCTTTTACGCAAAACTTTACAACCTCGTTCCCAGTCAGAGACTGGGAACGAGAAGGAGACAAAGCCACGACTAGAAGCCGTGAGTTGCTTAGGTAAACTTTTAGTAGATGACAACAAAAATCAACGTTTGGGCCGATTTTACTAATTGGCTGTGGTGGAGCGACGCGAACGCTTAGAGCGAGTATTCGTACCCCTGCGACGCGCAGCGTCTCGTAGAGAGCGTCATAGCCCCTCGTAGACATCGCAATGGCAAAAACTGTAATACCAGTTTATTATCTATAATGTTGATCGACAAAACTGCCAGATATAGGTGAATAAACTAGTCTGGAAGGTTCTTTTAGTGTGTTCAGGGGACTGGATCTATGATTAAGCTCGGTTTATTAGTACAGTCCCAGAATAACTATTTGGGTATAGGAAAAGTTACGGAAATATCTGATACCAATGCAAATGTTGAGTATTTCTGCTCAATAGGGCAACGTCTCCAAAAAACTTTACCTTTAAATTCGCTCTCTGAAGTCAGGCTTGAACCCCAGGCTCGATGCTATATTAAGTCCCAAACTCAGGATAAATGGATAGTTGGCAGAGTTTTTATCTGGGATGAAGATACAGAAATGTATCAAATTGATTTACCAGATAAGAAAACTGCGATCGCTACTGAAGAAGACATTTACGTTCGTTGTAATCTACCAAACACAGATCCCATCGAAACTTTAGCGATGAAGGGTCACGAAACGCCCTACTTCCACGACAAAAGATTAGCTTTCGTCAAATCCTTGATTAAGCAACGCGCTGTCAGTCGCGGGATGACGGGACTGATTTCGGCAAATATTAATCTTTATCCTCACCAAGTTGAAGTCGTCAGGCGGGTACTGGAAGACCCAATTCAACGCTACTTGCTAGCAGACGAGGTGGGACTAGGAAAAACCATCGAAGCGGGTGCGATTCTGCGTCAATTCCTCCTTGATGAGCCGAAAAAAGGTGCGGTGGTCATAGTTCCGCAATATTTGCTCAAACAATGGCGGCTGGAGTTAGAAAACAAGTTTTACATCTCCCATTTTCCCAAACGGGTAGCGGTGCTGGCGGTTGAAGATATCCATAAAATCAATCTGAAAGCGAAGATAGGCTGCTTAATTTTAGATGAAGCCCATCATATTGCAGCAATGGCAACCTCTAAGGATGCGGCAGTGCGCCAGCGTTTTCAGACTTGCAAAGAACTTGCTCATAAAAGCGATCGCTTACTTTTATTATCTGCCACTCCTGTTCTCAATCATGAGCAAGATTTTCTGGCCATGTTGCACTTGCTCGACCCAACAACCTATAAGCTTGGTGATTTAGCAGGTTTTCGCGCCAAAGTTGAAAGCCGTCAGGAAATTGGTAGACTTCTGCTTTCTTTCAAAGAAGGTGCGGAACCTGTTGTCCTCAAAAGCAACTTGCAGCAACTACGAAACCTGTTGGCTGAGGATGAGTATTTACTGAAGCTGGCGGATGATTTAGAAAATTGTTTACAAGCAAATTCTACCGAGCAAGATCAAATAGTCCAAGCGATTCGCACTCACGTCAGCGATATCTATCGACTACACCGCCGAATGCTTCGCAACCGTCGCGCTGCGGTGGAAGATGTGATATTTGACCGCAATTTTACGCCGAAAGAAGAGTATGATTTAGACGAGCGATCGCCTGATATCCACGAACTGCTCAATCAATGGCGTAGTGTTGCTCCTGGTGAAAAGCAATATCAGCGAATTTTTCTGCTGTTATTTCTAGCTTCAGGTACTTGGTTAGGCATTTTAGAGCAGGTAATTACCGCTCGATTAACTGGTAAACCTCATGCTAAACTCATCCAGGAGTTTAAAGAAGATGATATTCGCATCTTAACTACAACCCCCAAATTCTTAGGGGAAGAAGAGATTCTGCAATCTTTCCTAAAAATTATTCGTCAACCTCAAGAGGACGGAGAACGGACGGAAAATTTGAAAACAGTGCTGCTGAATCAGCTAGGTACGTACTTCAAAATTCCTGCAAACGTTCGCAAGAATCAAAACGAATTCATCACGAGGATACAGCAGAGAATCAAGAGACCAATTACTGGCGATATTCTGCCCAAATTTATTGTATTTAGCAGTTTTGTGCAAACTTGTGGCGAAATTGTCCGGTATTTGTCTAATACCTTTGGTGTAGAGACAGTAGCCAAACATCAATTTGGAGAATCACCAGACAAAGTTGAGGAAGGCTTAAGCAAGTTCAGAAATAACCCAAACTGCTTTATTCTAGTATGCGATCGCTCTGGAGAAGAAGGACTTAACCTCCAGTTTGCCGATTGGTTAATTCATTTTGACCTTCCTTGGTCGCCTAATCAATTAGAGCAAAGAATTGGCAGACTTGACCGCATTGGCAGCAAAATTGGAGTCCAATCTTGTGTCTTGATTGGCCCCTATTTGTCAGATAGCCCTCACAATGCTTGGTATCAAGTCTTGAAAGATGGCTTTGGTATTTTCCAGCAATCAATTGCCAGTCTACAGTTTTATGTGGATGATAAACTTGTAGAATTAGAAACAGCTTTGTTTCAATCAAGTGCTGCTGGATTGTTAGAGATGATTTCGCCAATTCAAGAGCAAATTGAAGCGGAAATAGCAAAAATTAGCGAACAAAATGCTCTAGATGAAATTGACGCTAACGATGAAATTGCCACCGAATATTTTCAAGAGCTAGATAATTACGATGCTTGTCATCTAGAAATGAAACGAGCAATTGAAGGCTGGATTTGTGACGCGCTGGGATTCAGAGGACTCAATAACCCCGACTCATCAGAGATGCGACGTTATCAACCGTCAACGCGGACATTGGTTCCCATAAATGAGTTAAAAAACCGTTTTGCTGATAGTTATCTAGACCAATTTGGTACTTATAATCGCAGAGTGGCAAACCAGAATGCTGGTATTAAACTCTTTCGAGTTGGGGAAGGATTTGTCGAAGCACTCTTGAGCTATATAAACTGGGATGACCGAGGTGAAGCCTTTGCGATGTGGCGCACTGATGCATCTTGGGATGCTAAAGAAGGGAAGGAGTGGTTTGGTTTCCAATGCAATTATGTAGTCGAGGCAAATTTAAGAATTGCCAAACAAGTTTTACTAGATAACAAACTAGATAATTCTCAATTCAAAAACTTGCAGCGACGTGTCGATGCTCTATTTCCGCCAATTATAGAAACTATCTATGTTGATGGTCGCAAGGAGCCAATACGTGTTGTTGAAGATAGAGCAATTTTAAGTATCCTACAACGTCCATATAAAGATAAAAACAATAATCAAGGACGAGATTACAATCTGGCAAAAGAGCGCTTAGGAATTATTGACGATTTTGTTGATCCTAGTAAATGGCAAAATTTCTGCTATCAAGTGCGTAACACTTCTTCAGAATTACTCTCCAATCGTCCCGATTTTATTGACTTATGCCAAAGTTGTGCTAAGGTCGCCGAAAAGAAATTAGCCAATCGAGTCGAACAATTACGCCTGCGTCTGAACCAGCAAAGTTGGGATAATGCATTAGCTGAAGAGTTGAAGATAGAAACTGCTTTAAATGCAGCCATTTTAGAGGGAATTCGCCAGCCCCAGATTAGACTGGATTCTGTGGGTTTCATTGTTGTATCGGGGCGATCGCTTGTGCAATTTGAGTGATATTACAGCACTTTGCAAGTAAATGAAGTATACCTCTCTCCCCAACCCTCCCCTTGACAAGGGGAGGGTGCGCGACAGCGCGGTGGGGTATTTTTGTACCTCACAAACTGAAATCTGCTGTATTTATTTATGTACGGTTCAAATAGCCTTGGGAATCCTATTTGATTTGGAAAAAGCGAGAGGCTTAGATCCCGACTTCTTCAAGAAGTCGGGGATATTTTTGTTCGTAGCTCCTGCACGGGTTTCTATATCTTCGTTACTGATCAATACGCTTGGGTTAAGAAGAATAGCTTTGTTGGGTTGAGCGTAAGCGTTACCCAACAAAGCCTTGATAATGTTGGGTTTCGTTCCTCAAACGCCAGTTGCTACAACTCTTGGAACCCCCGCAACGCACTGGCTCCCCAACCTACGCCAGTTTTAGTTTTTAGCCTTTTGGACGAGTGACTTCAAATTTAGAGATTGGTTGCGTGAGCGGCAGAATCCATCTGTAAGTGTGATGTATGAAGACCTGATCAAACGTCATGGTGTGATTGGATTATATAGTTCCATGTTGGTTGAATTACTGCGATTAGTGCCAGAATTGATTTCAATGTGGCTAAAAACTCGCAACCATAAAATTTTCCTCCCGTTTCTTAACTTTGAACCAATGTTAGACCGTTCACTGTTAGAAATTCGTCAAGAGTTTGACCTTTTACCTTTCATCAAATAGACTTCTTTGTTTGGTCGCTTCCAGCAGCTTAACGCTGGCATAAATAGCATCAATATAAGGTGTGGGAATTTGAGTTAGTTTTCCCAATTCTGCCACCGCGCCAACAATAGCGTCTATTTCCGTGGGGCGTACGGCTTCAATATCTTGTAGCATAGAGGTTTTATGGGCACCAACATTTTCTGCCCCATTAATTCGCTGTTCCAAAGTAATGCCAAATTTTATACCCAAGTTTTCAGCGATCGCTTGGGTTTCAGTCATCATTTGCCGCGCTAGTTCACGGGTGAGGGGATAGCGGCAAATATCCTCTAGAGTAGCACCAGTCAGGGCACTGATGGGATTAAATGCTACATTACCCCACAACTTGATCCAAATTTCCGTGCGAATTTGATTGCGAATTGGTGCTTTGAATCCTGCCTGTTTAAAAGTCTGTGCCAATAATTGGATGCGTTCTGTTTTAGCACCATCGATTTCACCGAGAGTAAAGCGATCGCCTTCAATATGTTTAATTACACCTGGTTCAATTATCTCAGTTGCCGGGTAAACAACACAACCGATGGCGCGGTTAGCACCGATATGAGCTTCAATAATCCCATCCGGGTCAACAGATTGAATCCGCGTACCTTCATACTCACCTCCATGCTGACGAAAGTACCACCAAGGAACGCCATTTTGGGCTGTCACCACCATTGTGTGAGAATCGTAGAGTGTAGGAAGAGAGGGTGCGATCGCAGGTACACTGTGAGCCTTAACAGTTAAAATTACTACATCCTGTGGTCCCGCTGACTGAATATCGCTAGTTGCCAGAGATGGAGTAGCAATTTGGCTGGAACCGTCTGCCATGAGCAACTTCAGCCCATTTTTTTGAATTGCCTCCAAATGAGAACCACGCGCAATCAGCGTCACTGCTTCACCTGCCAATGCCAGTTTTGCCCCTAAATATCCACCAATTGCACCCGCGCCAACAATACAGATTTTCATTTTGTCAAAAGAATATGAGTCGTGGAAGACGGTATCCAGTCGCTTTTACCTCAAACAGCTACGCTTTGCATCGCTGACAGCAGGTGTTGATGAACAGATTTTGAGGCAGCTACGATCAATCCAGGCAGGCTATAGTTTTTACAAGTATGCAGTAGCGGTAAAGTCGAACCATCCAGAGTAGTTACAATCCAGCCAGCCTCTTTTGCAATAAAAGCGAGTGCAGCACTATCAATAAATTTGCCCGATTTGATCACTGCTCCACTCAAGTCGCCAGTGAGAATACCATTGAGATTGGGAATTTGAATATCACTAGAGTAATCAGTCGCTATATCGATTACTTTATATCGATCTTTTAGTAAATGTGCGATAGAATTCATTCCCCATCCCAACAAAATAGAAGGTTTGGCGGATGTTATGTGTAATGGGGCACAGGCTTCTAAGTTCATCTCCAGCGTCCCTTTAAAAGCACCTTCGCCTCGAAAAGCGTAAAAATAAATGTTTTGGGCAGGGGAAATGGCGAGTACTGCCTCAAAGTTATCCGAATTTAGAATACTGAGAATAATTTGGTAATTAGAATGTCCATCCATGTAAAACTTCGTGCCATCGATTGGGTCGAGTGTGACTAAATAATCACCTTCGGAACCGAGTTCGGTAGCACGAAAATACTTAGTGTTATTAGAACTTTCATATTCTTCACCATAAAAGCGAATCTCTGGGAAAGTACCCAGTAATACCACTTCCACCAGATTTTGAATAGCCACATCTGCATCAGTAAGTGCGGCAGCAAAAAAGTTTTTTCCT
This sequence comes from Nostoc sp., assembly GCF_036917655.1. Classification (GTDB taxonomy): domain Bacteria; phylum Cyanobacteriota; class Cyanobacteriia; order Cyanobacteriales; family Nostocaceae; genus Nostoc. The sequence continues at coordinate 40,854 of NZ_JBALCY010000045.1, read as the reverse complement.
TGTTCTTTGGCGGGAAGTGCAGCAATTTTTGGTTGAAGAAAATGGGCATAGGCTGCTGCTACTTTGAGATGGGGGAGTAAAGTCTCCAAAATTAATCGAGTCGTTGGTGTTGTGGACATTGCAGCAAACTCCTTTTAGAAATAATCTACCGTTGGCAGGGCGATATAATTCTATATCTAGACAAAATTACGGTATCATTTTGATGCAATGATACCACCGTTGCTATATTACTCTAATCTGTGTGTCTCAAAGAGCGTATAAAGACATCGCAATTTTTATCAAAGAGTACGTACCTCATCTTCCTTCTGAAAAAAATGATTGCAGTGAAGACCCGGATTAGCTGACAACAATTAACCCCTTCAAGAGAGTGAATCAATTTTTGATTTTAGATTTTAGATTGAAAAAAGCAATCAAGTCAGGGACAAGTCAAGTAATTTTAGATTTTAGATAATAGAATTATTCTCGCGTTTAAATTCGGGGGCAACTCTTACAAGACGGTGCGCGAACAGACCTGTTTAAATTTTGAATCTTCAATCCAAAATCCAAAATCTAAAATTCGGTGAATGAAGGAGTAATTGTGAGTTTTTATTGATGGTTTTAGGAAACTTTTTCGGGCTTCTTCTGAGTGAATTTGGATAGTTTGTGACGTTTGAGTACTAAAGGTGCGCCGACAGTGCCGAGGACGAGTAAGCTAAGGATAGAAGTGGGTTCAGGGACGGTAATTATGGTTGCAGAAAAACTAATGGGTAACTCAGTATCTTCCAATCCCAAATTTTCAAAACCTGGTATGATTGGCGGCGCAGAAAAAACCTCTAAATAACCTGGTGTTGGCAAAAAACTAGCGAAAAATGGACTAGAATAGTTTCCTCCAAAAGTGGAATACCCAAAACCGTCACCTGTTAACTGCTGAGTATTAAGACTAATTAAATTATCAACATCAAAAGGTTCGTTTCCTGGTATTGCAGTTCCGGCGGCTTGCAGACCAGTAATTGTTTCACCATTTCGTGTACCAGTAATTCCAGAAATCAGGTAAAAACCTAAATCGTTAGGGGTGTCATTAGTCCTGAAAGTACCGTTCGCCGCTATGCCAGTACCAGAATAATTCCAGTTCCAACTTAAAGCAGAGGCGGCTTCCATTGTCCCGAAAACTAATCCAGATATGGTGGCGAGGGCTATAGCAGATAATAGAGTGAGATTTTTCATGGAGGTCGTTAGTGCGATCGCTTTCAGCACCCCAAAGGCGATCGCGGATCTTATAGAAGGTTCCCGTGTATTATACGGAATTACAGAAGCGATGCCTGCGGCGAGCTACGCCTACGCGCCTTTTAATTTTGTTCTATCCTCAGTGTTTCTGTAGTTTATTACCCCTTAAGACGGCAAACACCACTCTGACGTTACGGTTCACCCTAATTACTGAAAGTATTAATTCTCATACATTAGACAAAGTGAAGGCAAATTAATTCATGAACCAACTAAAAAAAGTATTTAGTTAGTTTAACCGTCCCAAGCAAGGTTCGGGAAACCACCCTTCATGGACTGGCTACCACTAAGCTTCAGTATATATATCAGCATAGTCTGGAGTTTTAACCCCAGGAAAGCCAAACCAAAGGTATTCATGCTGAACTGGCTGATTTCTTGACCCTGTTGGTTCAAAATTTAGTGCTTTATATTCTCATTCATTCATTTGTAGTTATACGGAGCCAGCACCTAAAATGGCAAAAGTAGTTGGAATTGACTTAGGAACAACGAACTCCTGCGTGGCAGTGATGGAAGGTGGTAAACCCACAGTAATTGCTAATGCTGAAGGTTTTCGGACAACGCCATCAGTAGTCGCATTTGCGAAAAATGGCGACAACTTGGTTGGTCAAATCGCCAAACGCCAAGCGGTGATGAACCCCGAAAATACGTTTTACTCAGTCAAACGCTTTATCGGACGCCGCTACGACGAAGTGAGTAACGAAGCTACGGAAGTTTCTTACAAAGTCCTCAGCAGCAACGGCAATGTCAAACTAGATTGTCCAATTGTTGGTAAACCATTTGCTCCTGAAGAGATTTCTGCAAAAGTTCTTCGCAAACTAGTTGAAGACGCTAGCAAATATCTGGGCGAAACCGTAACCCAAGCTGTAATCACCGTTCCGGCATACTTCAACGACTCCCAGCGGCAAGCGACAAAAGACGCTGGAAAAATTGCAGGTATTGAAGTTCTACGGATTATCAACGAGCCTACCGCTGCTTCTCTGGCATACGGGTTTGACAAGAAGAGTAACGAAACCATTCTCGTCTTTGACCTTGGTGGTGGTACCTTCGACGTATCCGTGCTGGAAGTAGGAGATGGAGTTTTTGAAGTACTAGCTACATCTGGTGATACCCACCTCGGTGGTGACGACTTCGATAAAAAAATAGTTGACTTCTTAGCTGAGAAGTTCAAGAAAGCCGAAGGTATTGACCTGCGGAAAGACAAACAAGCCTTACAACGTCTGACGGAAGCCGCAGAAAAAGCCAAAATTGAGCTTTCTAGCGTCACTCAAGCAGAAATCAACCTACCATTTATCACTGCTACCCAGGATGGGCCCAAGCACCTGGATACAACGCTGACTCGCGCTCAGTTTGAAGAACTTTGCTCTGACTTAATCGACCGTTGCCGTATCCCTGTGGAAAACGCCCTCCGGGATGCCAAGTTAAACAAAGGCGATATTGATGAAGTGGTGTTAGTTGGTGGTTCTACCCGCATTCCCGCAGTCCACCAGATTGTGAAGCAGGTATTGGGTAAAGACCCCAACCAAAGCGTCAACCCTGATGAAGTCGTAGCAGTTGGTGCAGCCATCCAAGCTGGGGTACTGGCTGGTGATGTAACTGGCATCTTGCTGTTAGACGTGACACCGCTATCTTTGGGTGTTGAAACATTGGGCGGCGTGATGACCAAAATTATCCCCCGCAACACGACAATTCCCACCAAAAAATCCGAAGTCTTCTCCACTGCTGTGGATGGACAAACCAACGTAGAAATTCACGTCCTCCAAGGTGAACGCGAATTCTCTAACGATAACAAGAGCTTGGGAACCTTCCGCCTGGATGGTATTCCTCCTGCACCACGCGGCGTTCCTCAAATTGAAGTGGTGTTCGATATTGATGCCAACGGTATCCTTAACGTCACCGCTAAGGATAAAGGCACTGGTAAAGAACAGTCCATCAGCATAACTGGCGCTTCCACCCTGGATAAAAATGACGTTGACCGGATGGTGAGAGAAGCTGAACAAAACGCTTCATCTGACAAAGAACGGCGTGAGAAGATTGAACGCAAGAACCAAGCAGACTCTTTAGCATACCAAGCTGAGAAGCAGCTACAAGAATTGGGCGATAAAGTTCCCGCTGCTGACAAGACCAAAGTTGAAGGTTTGGTGAAAGAACTGCGGGAAGCAGTTGCTAAAGAAGACGATGAGCAAATCAAGAAGCTCACCCCAGAATTGCAACAAGCGCTATTCGCTGTTGGTAGCAACATCTATCAACAAGCTGGTGGCGGTGCTGCACCAGATACTGAACCTCAAGATGGTGGTTCGACATCTAGCTCTGCTAGCGGCGACGATGTGATTGACGCTGACTTTACAGAGAGCAAATAATTCCCTTACTTCTTTTGGGAAGATTATCTTGTCCCACCTCATATTACCCACTCAGGCATTTGCTTGGGTGGGGATTTTTTTAGGAGTTAGGAGTTAGGAGTTTGGAGTTAGGAGTTAGGAGTTTGGAGTTTGGAGTTAGGAGTTAGGAGTTAGGAGTTTGGAGTTTGGAGTTAGGAGTTTGGAGTTAGGAGTTTGGAGTTTGGGGTTAGAGTAGAAATAATATTGTTAATTCTTGATCTTAATTCTTAACTTTATTCCTAACTCCTCACGATTAACTCTTAACTCCCTTATGCCATATCCTCAAACACCTTGGACACTTCAAGGCTACGCTATCCAAACTTTGCATTTGGTGAATATTGACCAAGTACGCTCTTTGATTCCCTCAGAGTTAGAAATTATTTCCGTATGGCCTGGTAAAACCCTCGGTAGCGTGTATTTATCTAATTACGGGTCAGGCTCGGTACTGGAGTACAGTGAGTTAATTGTTGCCTCCGCTTTGGTTAATTACCAAAGGAAAATCGGTGCTTGGATTTCTCACATTTATGTAGATAATGCTGATTCGGTGGCTGGCGGTCGAGAAATTTGGGGACTACCAAAGGAACTAGCTGAGTTTACCTGGAAACAAGGAAAGTATGTCACTGTGCATCAAGGAAACCGGAAGTTGTGTAGTCTTAAGTATAATCAACAAAGCTTGGCATGGAGACAGCGATTAAGTGCCTCTAGTTTCAGCGCAAAGGGTGCTGATTTGCTGATATTCCCTGCTGAATTTGAGTCTGTGTTGGGTTTGATTGGTTCTAAATTAGAAATCCCCGCCGAAAGTCCTTTTTCTGGAATAGGTTTAGGTCAGCCTTGGTTAACTGTGCGTTGTGAGCAGATGAGTCTGCGGGTTGATGCGCCAAAAGTGGTAGGTCAAATGGGTATCTAGTTCACTGTGGCAGAAGTTTGCCTACCTTTAACAAGTTGCTCTTGCCCCAAGTCTGGTTAATTGAGATATTAGCTGGATTTACGCGCCTGCTGTACTAGGTATTTCCAGATTGAGGACAATAGCAAGGCAATGTCTGACCTCAAGTTACTTTTAATATTTTGGGGGCATAATCTGGAATGCTGCACTTTTATTTTGTAGCTATATATATAAGACCTCTTGCATAAATCAAAAATTAAGAACCCCACCCCGCATTTGCTAACGCAAACGCTCCCCTCCCGAAGAGCGGGGAGGGGTTGGGGGTGGGGTGTTAGGGACTTTTGCAAGAGGTCTATACTTAAAAAAGTAAACATAAGGTGGTCGCTTAGAAATATAAGGGATAGATTAGATGGTCTATCTCGTAATTATTAATTGGATGTAATATCTAGCAGTTTTTTAAATTGAAATGTTTACTTAATTAGCAGGCTTGAGAAAACGACACAATTAACAAACTTGCCCTACTGTTAATCAACAGTAGGGTTTTTTGTTGAAAATAACACTCGCGCCTAACGCACCGCTTATAACATGGTGCGTTAGGCTAAAGCCGTAACACACCCTAACTTCTGATTTACTTTATAAATGGTCTATAAATCCCCTTATGTAACTCTCTTCAATGGGTGAATTTTGAATTATTAACACTCTTTCACTTGTTGCTGTAAATGTCGTCACAGAGATAGCGATCGCTATTTTCCACTTGGGATTATTCTGAAAATATCCTAAGTTCCCAACATCTGCAAGTTATGCAAAGTGGCATAAAGCCCTCCTTGTTGCAGCAGTTGTTCATGACTTCCTTGTTCGATTAGTTCGCCACGCTTGAGAACAAAAATCCGGTCTACATTGCGAATCGTAGACAGGCGGTGAGCGATAATAATCGCAGTACGTCTGAGCAAAAGCTGGTTTAATGCCTCTTGAACTAAAGCTTCTGTCCCAACATCCAAACTAGCGGTAGCTTCATCTAGTAGCAAAATTTGGGGATTGCGAATGGCAGCCCGCGCAAAGGCTAAAAGTTGCTTTTGACCACTAGAAATATTTGTACCCCGTTCTCGAAGTTGAGTATCATACCCTTGGGGTAGTTCTTCTATAAACTGGGCAATATTGGTTTGCTCTGCTGCTTGTTGAATCTGTTCAATGGTATAGCCATCTCCTAAAGAAATGTTGCTTTTAACATCGCCAGCAAACAAAAAGCCTTCTTGTAAAATTACTGCCATGTAACGCCGCAGTTCTGCCTGTGGTACTTCTCGAATATCGACGCCATCTATCAAAATGCGTCCTTGGGTGGGTTCGTAGAGGCGGCACAAAAGACGGATGATCGATGTTTTACCCGCACCTGTGGGGCCGACTAATGCCACTTTTTCACCAGGATGAATGGTGAAATCTAAGTCTTTAATTACGTAATCATCGTTTTTGTAAGCAAACCAGACGTGATCAAAACGAATCTCTCCCAGTTCAGGCGGGGAAGTGATGTCTGGGGATTCTAGATTTGCAACTATCTCGTCTATGTAGCCGAATTTAGCATCAAATATTGAGAAGCGCACATTGGCGCGATCGCGGATTTCTATCGGTTCATCTAATATATCGCCTACGCGTTCAATCGCAGTGAAACCAGCTTGAATTACCGTAAATTTTTCCGCAAAATCCCTTAAAGGGTCAAACAATTGTTGGGCATACAATACAAATGCAGATAAAGTTCCAAAAGTCAAGCTTTTTTTAAACAGTAACCAACTACCTACCAACAAAACAGCTCCGATCGCAATCAGACCAATCCATTCCAAGGTTGCTGAAATAAATGAATCATAAAAGATAGTTTGATCCATTTGCTGAGTGTAGCGGCTGTTCGTGGCGCGAAACAATTCGGCATTAAATTTTTCCCTGCGGAACAACTGCACGATGTTAATGCCAAGCACATTTTCTTGTAGCTGTGAGTTCAGGATAGAAAGTTCTTCCCGTCCTTTGTAATTGGCTTTGCGGTACTGTTGCTGAATGTAAACAATTAACCAGGTAATTGGTAACAACATCAACAGCAGCAAGCAAGTGAGTTGCCATTGGATGGAAAACATTAAACCCAAAATCACCAGCATGGAAAACAAATTGGACACAATGCCAATTGCCCCAGTAGAAAAGACATCGCCTAACACTTCCACATCGCTGGTGATTCTGGTGATTAATTTACCTACGGGCGTGCGGTCAAAAAAGCGTACTGCTAAAGATGTCACATGCTGGAATAAGTCTTGGCGAATTGCTGCGGTGATTTGTTGCCCTAGCTTTTGGACTATATAACCTTGGAAACCTGTCAAAATCAATCCGATCGCGATCGCAATCACCAATAATCCCTCCAGGATATTTAGCCCTTGCAACAAGGGGCGATTCCTGAGAAATTCGTAAGTGCTTGGTTCATTCCGAATTAGGGAGATAGCTTGGCCAATCAACAGTGGTTGTACGGCATTCGCTAGCGCGATCGGTACGAGTAGGCACATCGACAGCGCCAACAGTCGTCCGCTACGACGGGCATAAGGCACTAAACGCAAAAATAACCGCCAGTCATTTTCACTTTGGCGATGTTGCGTAAAAGATTTTTTGAGAGATTGGTAGATGCTCATAGTAAGAGCATTATATTAATGTTTACAAAAAAATACGCTTATTTAAAGTAGCGTTTGTCTTCCTACTCTGATACCATGCCTGAGATAGAAACCGCAAGACTACTAAGACCCTATACTTCTCAAGACTTAGATAACTAAAGTACTGTAAGCCGACACATTGGCTTTGTCAGGCGACGTATTGGTATTGTCAAGCGACGTATTGGTATTGTCAAGCGACGTATTGGCTTTGTCAGGCGACGCATTGGTATTGTCAGGCGACACATTGGCTTTGTCAGGCGACACATTGGCTTTGCAGGGTATTGCAAATTTACTTTGGATCAAATTAATGAAATGCTGTATTTAGATAATGTAGCCCTAATTTATACCCGCTTAGGAGAACCGAAACGGGCACTGTTGCTACAACACCAAATTTTGAGGATGCGGCGATTGTTAGGTGACTTTTCTGGTGAGGCAACAACACTAAATGGCATTGGGTTTGCTTACAATGTCTTAGGCAAGTTTGAGCAAGCTCTAGAATTTTTTCAAGCAGCACTTCCAATTCAACGAGCTTGATTTGACCTTAGTCCGCGGAGGCGGACTTTGTTTGTGTAGCCGCGAATTCTATTCGCCAAGGCTATTTATTTCATCTTTACTCTCAGTTCATGGCAGACAAAATTTGTACTTTTTGTTACCACCAACCATATATTGCTCAACAGGTTACGATCAATTAAGAAGTAATAATTTTTTACGGCACCGCCAGGAGTCTCTTTATGTTCATTGATGAATTGTCACCTATATTCAGAGAATTTATCCAACATCCAGTCTCATTTGTGGGTGGGTTATTCTCTGGTGTGCTTCGGCTCAATCTTGCAGACGATCCTGTTAAAGGCTGGCTGGATCAACAGATCCGCTCCAATAGTTACACCAGCACCACAAGAGACGCACATAATGGCAAAGCCACTGGCCCTCAACAAATTTCGATTGACTAAATTTTTGAGTAATCGCAAATTCGGTTAATCATTTTGGTGAGAGACTCCCACATTGATGCGGTTCGGTTAAGATCCCCCCGCCTGCGGCGACTCCCTTAAAAAGGGGGTAAAGATCAGAAAAAGCCCCCCTTTTTAAGGGGGGTTGGGGGGATCTCCGAGAGACAAACATGTTAACCGAACCGTATTGACAATGTAAGAGTCTGTCACAGAGGAACTTTCCATGTCTTCCATATTAAGAGATACTGAAGCTAGGTAAGTACATAGGCAAGGAAATATGGAATCCCTAACCTCTCGTATGCAGGCGGTACAGTCGCCAATTATTCCTGTGGTTGGGGAACTGATTAAAAACTCTCCTGGAACAATCTCTCTAGGACAGGGTGTTGTTTATTACAACCCACCACCGGAAGTCAGAGAATTTTTACCCAAATTCTTCGCAGAACCCACTAATAATTTATACAAATCAGTTGAAGGAATTCCCCCGTTGCTGACAGCACTTGCAGGAAAATTGCCAGCCTTCAACGGTATTGAAATCAATGGGGAAAACTGCATTGTCGTGACAGCGGGGAGCAATATGGGATTTATGAATGCCATTCTTGCTATTACTAACACAGGCGATGAAATTATTCTGAATACGCCCTACTATTTCAACCACGAAATGGCGATCGCAATGGCTGGTTGTCGTCCGGTGTTAGTGGGGACGGATGAAAATTACCAACTGCACCCAGAAGCGATCGCTCAAGCAATTACTCCGAAAACACGGGCTGTGGTGACGATTTCACCAAATAATCCGACTGGAGTTGTCTATTCAGAAGCGGCATTGCGCCACGTAAATCAAATTTGTAGCGATCGCGGTATTTACCACATTAGCGATGAAGCCTATGAATACTTTACCTATAACGGAGTAAAACACGTTTCCCCTGGTGCCTTTGGCAGTAGTAGCGAGTACACCATTTCTCTCTTTAGCCTTTCCAAAGCCTACGGTTTTGCCAGTTGGCGCATTGGCTACATGGTGATTCCCAAACACTTATTTGTCGCCGTCAAAAAAGTCCAGGATACAATTTTGATTTGTCCGCCAGTCATTTCTCAATATGCAGCTTTAGGGGCATTGCAAGCAAAAGAGGAGTATTTGAAGAGTAATATAGGTGCGTTAACCCAAGTGCGGCAAGTAGTACTCGATTCCCTTAACCGTCTACAAGGTTTATGTAGCATTACACCTGCCAATGGTGCCTTCTATTTTTTCCTCAAAGTTAATACCCAGATGGATGCTTTTGAGTTAGTTAAAAGACTAATCCAGGAACATAAAGTAGCCGTCATTCCAGGTACAACTTTTGGCATGGATGACGGATGCTACCTACGCGTTGCCTATGGTGCGCTGCAAAAAGAGACGGCAAAAGAAGGTATTGAAAGATTAGTGCAAGGTTTGGAAACTATAGTTAGGAGTTAAGAGTCATTCAATTTTAGATTTTACATTTTTCCTTAAATTTATCAGGGCGTTAGGCTATATTGGCGTACCTCCTCCGCAACTCCAAATATAAAATTGAACAGATGCCAATTATTAATAAGCTAATTGAAATTGAAACTGAGCCAAAAATTAATATTCATCATATCACGCCACAAATCCAAGATTTGTTGGCTTCAACATCAATTAAAAATGGACAGGTTTTAGTATTTTCTCGACACACCACAACAGCGTTAGCTATTAACGAAAATGAAGTCAGATTGTTAGAAGATATAAAAGTATTCTTGCAAAAATTAGCACCGGAATCAGGCTGTTATTTGCATAATGACTTACATTTAAGAGATGTCCCAGAAAATGAACCGATTAATGCTCACTCTCACTTAATGGCAATGATGCTGACCACTAGTGAGATAATTCCTGTTGTGGATGGTAAATTAGCTTTGGGAACCTGGCAATCTGTGTTGTTTTTTGAGTTGGATGGGCCGCGCAAAAGAACGGTATTTATCCAAATTTCTGGCGAATAATGTAATCTCAAACCGGCAATATTTCCAGAACAACCTAAATCTGAGATAATTACGAACACGACGAACAAGTGTATCATATCATGTCCGGATAATTCGTTGTGATTCCCATAGTTATTGCACCCCACACGCCAGATGCTCCACTTGGGGAGACCCCAGACGCTCTCTACGAGACGCTGCGCGAACGCGGACTCGCTAACGCTGCGCTATCGCTTTTAGCGTCTCCCCTTCTCACATTGGGAGAGGCTAGCGCCCGCCGTAGGATGCCCGTTCGCAAGAGCGTCTCCTTTAGGAGAAGGGCTGTAGGGAGAAGACCGCACTGGCTCCCCTTAATCCCCTCCCTGCCGGCGGGGTGGGGTTCTTCGGGTTTAATAAGTAATCAAGCGGACATGATATCAGTTGAATTTACTTACAGCAATTAAAAATCTGAAAGAATGTTTTCAAGAATAACCTTCCTTTTCACAAACCAGGACTTTCATTGTGTCAAAGGCAGACGCTATTAGTGATGAAAAATAACGATAACTTTGTATTACGTAATACTTGGTACTATGCTCTGCCTAGTAATCAGATCAAGCCAGGTATGATGATCAGCCGCATTTTCTTGGGAGAACCGGTGCTATTAATTCGTGACCAGGATGGCAAAGTGTCTGCGATGACAGACATTTGTCCTCATCGTGGTGTTCCCTTGAGTTGTGGTAGATTCGATGGGCAGGAAGTGGAATGCTGTTACCACGGTTGGCGCTTTAATTCGGCTGGGCGCTGTACTGCGATCCCGTCTCTTGTGGAAGAACAGCAGATAGATTTGAGTCGCTTCGATGTCCAATCATACACAATTCGGGAAGCCCAAGGGAATATCTGGATATATATGGTTGATGTTGATAACCCTCAACCTGCTTCTGATATGGAGATTCCGGTAATTCCAGGATTTGATCAGCGTTCGCCCCAGTTCGTAGAGGTGATGAGATTCCCCTGTTTTATAGATCATGCAGTGGTAGGTCTGATGGACCCTGCCCATTCACCCTATGTTCATCGTGCTTGGTGGTGGCGAAATGAGCAACTGCATGAAGAAGTGAAGCAATTCGATGCTTCGCCCTACGGCTTCACGATGCGACGACACCGATTACCACCGAATGGGGGTCGATTATACTGGTTGATTGGCGGTGGTGTGCCGGAAACGGAGATTTCTTTTCGTTTACCTGGAGTCAGAATAGAAGAAACCACCATTGGCAACCATCGAGTCGTTAATTTAACCGCAGTTACACCCATTTCAGACACAGAAACTGAGGTAACTTTTGCTCTTTACTGGACACTCCCTTGGGTAGGATTTTTCAAGCCACTGCTGCATGTGCTGGCGCGGACTTTTATTGGCCAAGACCGAACGGTTGTGGAAAAGCAGCAGATTGGTTTGCAATATAATCCCGTGCTGCGACTGATTAAGGACTCAGATATGCAGGCGCAGTGGTACTACCAGTTAAAGCGGGAGTATGCTCGGTCTGTCGCTGAAGGACGAGAATTTGTGAACCCTGTTAAGGGTCAGATACTCCGCTGGCGTGCTTAAATTACTCGAAAGTAAATTCTGCAAATTCTCTTTGCCCAAACAGCATATTTCGGTCTACCGCTGACAAAATTTTATTATTGGCGCGGTCGCTATTTAAACAGCGACCAACTAACTGCGCGACATCTGCACGATTGATGCTACCAATAATCTGCGGATCTTCGGTTAAAACGCCATTATCCGTTGCTGGTTCTGACTTGAGTCCACCTGGACGGATGATTGTATAGGTGAGTCCACTGGCAATTAAGTGTTGTTCAGCTTTGTCTTTCTCAGCTAAAACTTTTCCCAATACCTGTAAAACTTGGGGTGAGGCAGCAACAACACTATTGCCAGCACCTATGGAAGATACAAGAATAAACTTTTGCACCCCAGCTTTAACTGCTGCATCGATCAGATTTTTATTACCAGGGTAATCCGGCCTTTCTACATCTGTTGGTAAACCGCCAATTGTACTGATAACGGTGTGAATAGGTTCATCTGTCAGGATTGCGCGTTCTACATCGCCAATATTCAAGGCATCTCCCAAAACTACCTCAATACCGATTCTTTCTAGTTCAGTAGCAGTTGCTGCTGTTCTCAAGAGTGCTTTGACCTTTAGCTGTTGCGCTGTTAGGTATTTGGCAATTTCTCGACCAACACCGCGACTTGCCCCAGCCAGAAAAATATAAGATGCACTTGTCATAATAAAGTTAACTATTTACGCTCAAAGGATTTTATCAGAGGATTGCCAATATTTAATAATTGCTCAACCCCCTGAGAAGCTGATGTTTGGCGGTGAACATAAGTTTCAATAAGCACAAACAAAATCTAGTGCTCTTAAATAACGGGGTAACTATAATTACGAAAATATCAGTAAGTAATTATATTTAACCCAATTGTAGGAAGTATTTGAGTAAGCAATTGTGTCAATCTAGCAAATGACTTTTCTTTGGATTTACTTATGGCTAAAAAATCTCAACCTAATTTAGAACAATACCAAGATGTCAGATTATCTGCCACCACAAGAATTTGGCTAATTACAGTCGCCATTCTCGGAGTTTGCGTCCCACTGTCAGCCGTTACTAGAAGCGGCGCTATTCTTCCTTTAGTTGCTATTGGTGGCGCAGCTGTTGGTACAGTTGCTGTTTGGCGTTCTGATGAGCAAAAATCAAAAACTAACTATTTGCAACAACAGCAAATAGAACTGTTAGAGCAAAGATTAGCAAATTTAGAAACAATTGTTAGCAGCGATGACTTGAACTTGCAAATGAAAATTAAACAGATCGAAGCAAGGGATACTTTTGGCGACTCCTCTGATGTAAGTACTACACCCAGACAACCAAAACGCAAAGGTTAAAATTAGCCAATCTTCACCATTTATGCCAATTTCAGATGATCTCCCCTAGAATCAGCGCTACTAGGTTATTTTTGTGTAGGTATTTGTTGACTTAACGTTACCGCAACCTTTGAAATCCGTCTCAGATTAAACTTTCCTTTGCAGCTATAACTGTTTCTAGGGAAACAGTATCCGTTCTCCATGTCCGTTAGAATTAACTGACATCAACTAATTCTATATACCTCACTTGCATCAGTTAATCAAATGTCTAAGTGCTATCCATCTATCTCTTTCCCGGAAACATCTGCCAATGGCTGTGTTTTATTAGACTGCTAATATTACTGAATTTTTAATTAACTAAGGTTATAAACTTGAGTAATTGCGTTGGTATAGCTTACCGTAGGTATGCAATAGTTTGCCGCAGGAATGCAGATGGATTGGATTAGCTTACTCAAAGCTCAACAAACTGACTTCCTTCAACGTGTGAAAAAACCTAAAACTTATGACTTATCTTTGCTGGAAAGTCAAGTCAAAGGTTGTCACACTGAAATTATGGGATTTTGGGGCGAGCCTTTGGCAAAACTCCAAGAGCTTTCTCGCCAACAAGCAGAAGTTCTCGCCAAAAATCCGCCGCCTACGCCGCTTGAATATCCTGACCCTCCCGACTGGACGATACCTTTTCCCAAATACTTCCAGCAACAGGCGGAAGATTATTTTTTGCGGGAGCAAATCGTTGACCGGGTGATAACTGAACGCTTGGGGAAGTTGGTAAAAAAGGTGTCACAAGATACCTTACAAAACATGATTTTAGATGATGAGGGAAATTTGTGTGGCGAAAGCAAATTTTCTTATCTACTAAAAGATAATCCTCAGCTAAGTGTTCAAGTTTATGTTGCTGATGGAGAAAGTTTTAATGGTATTAAGAAAGACAAAATTAGGTGGTCGGTTACTCAAGAAGATTTAAAAAATCACCAAGTATTAATTTTTCTGTGTTTGTTTTATCCATCTACAGGTAAATTAGGAGACGAAAGACAGAGTATAATTACAGGCTTTTTACCTACGAATCAACTTGAATTTGCTGAACCAAAACTCTACATTACTCCAAGTAAATTGTTGTATGCGGGGGGGTTAAGTTGGTATTTAGAATCACTTGTTGGTAAAAAAGACACGTCGCCATTAATTAATGAGATAGCGATCGCAGAGACAATACAAACTCTACCATCAGAGCATTGCCTCAAGGGTATAGTCGGTGACTGGGAATGCTGGCAAACTTTGCAAGGGCACAACAGAGGTATTAATTGCCTAGCTTTCAGTTCCGGGTGTAAGAATGGCAAAGCCTTACCCATATTGGCAAGTGGTAGTCGAGGAGAAACGAAGCTGTGGGATTTAAGCAAGGGTGAATTAATAGATACATTGTCAGAGTATCCTTGGGTGATATCTGGGCTAGTGGATGAAGTGAATTCCCTAGCTTTTAGTTCAGATGGGCAGACTTTAGTGAGTTGCGGTGCAGATTCCACCATCAAGCTTTGGCACGTAGGCGCACTAGACTTGATAGATATTTTGCACAAACATAATGGGGTAGTGCGGTGTGCTGCCTTTACTCCAGACGGCAGAATGTTGGCTACAGGCGGAGATGACAGAAAAATTCTGTTTTGGGATTTGATGCAACGTCAGGTTGCGATCGCCCTCTCTTTAGATGATACAGCAGCTCATTCTCTAGTTTTGAGTCGAGATGGCGAAACTCTGGTGACAGGTAGCTACCGCAAAATTAAAGTCTGGCGCACCTCACTTTTGATGGGAGTCAAAAGTTTAAAGGACATACAACCACAGCATACCCTCATGGGTCATTCTCACATCGTTGGTTCCTTAGCAATCAGTGCAGATGGTAAACTGCTGGTGAGTGGTAGCTGGGATCAAACGATTAAAATTTGGCATTTGGAGACTGGGGAATTACTTCATACTCTTAAAGGACATAGAGATAGAGTATATGCGATCGCTTTAAGTCCCGATGGACAAATTATCGCTAGCGGTAGTGCTGATAAAACTATCAAATTATGGCATCTCCAAACCGGCGAATTGCTGGGTACTTTTACAGGTCATGGGAATATAGTCACAGCATTAGCCTTCACAACTTCCGGTGAGATGTTAGTTAGCGGGAGTTTGGATAAGACGATTAAAATTTGGCAACGGAGTTGAAGTTAGGAGTTAGGAGTTAGGAGTTAGGAGTTAAAAAACTCCGTTCATCCACCTTTGATACTCGTTAACGAGTCTTTGAACTGGATTCATCCACCTTTTATACTCATTAATGAGTCTTTGATACTCGTTCATCCACCTTTTATACTCATTAATGAGTCTTTGATACTACTCTCTGCGCCTCTGTGCCTTTGCGTGAAACTTAACACCCTACTAACAGCGTTTCCAAGTAGGGAGTGAAATTATATACAATAGCTTATCAGTTGCCTATACTCAATGATGTCGAGTTAAAACTGACAGTTAAACAAGTTTTTAGCTATAGGACTATGAGTTAAGTAATATAGCGGTTCTCAGTTGAGTCCAATATAGACCTAACCCCCAGCCCCTTCCCTACAGGGGAAGGGGAGTAAGATTCAAAGCCTCTCTCCTTTTAGGCTACGGTGTACACACAAGTCCTAAAAACCTAGCTTGATAAAACTTTTTTCGTTTCCTCGTTCCCAGTCGAAGACTGGGAATGCATTCATTGAGTCTCTGACTCAATATCTGACTGGAGGCAGCAGCCCCTAATCAGGCATTCCCATGCAGAGCATGGGAACGAGATAAACGAGAGAATAATGGGAAATTGAGCTTTTTTCGACTTGTGTGTACACCGTAGCTCCTTTTAGGAGAGAGGTCAAAGTCTATTGCATACAAACGAAAAGCGTTATACAACTACCTTTTTACCAAATTAATGATGTTGGAGAATAGTCTATGGCAATGACGAAGCTCTGGAAGTTTTTGCGAAACATTCGGGATTTGAACTGGACACAAGGCGTAGAGGTAACAAAGACTGGAGCCGAAGGTGCTAAAGCCGTGCTTGATTTGGCAAAAGCAATTAAGGAGCAAAAACCCAATGTTCAAAACTTCAAACCCTATGTAGAACAGATTTCGTCGCTATTAGATGTATTTAATTCTCCTCTCGGTCAAATTACCAAGGAAGTAATTCCCTTCGCACCCGTCGCCATTAACATCCTCAAGTTCATTATTGATGCAACCCACAAAGAGCCAAGTTTAGAAAACTGTGTGGTACTAGTTAGTCAAGCTGCCTACATAGATAGTTTTCAGGATATTCTCAAAGAAAACTCCGAATTACTCAACAAAATTAATCCAGACCTTCCAGCTTCTCGTGCTTTAGCTTTGCAGATTCAGAAATTGGGTGAGCAAGACTTTGATGAGCGGGAAGTGAAAAAAGCTATTCTCTATTTTCACGAATCTCAACTAGCAAAATCATTTAATCAGATTTTGCAGCAACGCTTACAAGAAGCCGGATTAACCGAGAAAGAAGCAGAAATCTTAACTGAACTAGTAGCGCGTCACACCGATGACAAGATGCAAGACACATTGGTAGAAGTCGGAGAGAAAGCGGACAAACTTTGGAAATGGTATAGCGCCGGAGGAAAAGAAAAGCTAGAGAAAAATCTGGATATTGAAGATTATTTGGAACAGGTAATTAAACCCAAGCCAGAAGAAAAGATTTTTGATGAATCTAACATTACCTTTCGGGATTTATATGTACCGTTGCAAGTCAAAGAACTGGATGTTAAAGACGATGCAAATCTTGACCTAGAAGCATGGGTTAAGGCAATACTGAATGATGCAGAGGCGAAAGACAAAAAAGTTTTGTTTATTCAGGGCGAAGCTGGACGCGGGAAGAGTGTCTTTTGTCGGATGTTTGCCGATTGGGTGCGGCGCGAATTACATCCGAGTTTTACCCCAATTCTGATTCGGTTGCGGGATTTGCGGGTACTAGAAAATAACTTAACTGATACTCTACAGAACTATTTACAACACCATGATTTTGTCACCAGTGATTCAGGCTGGCTGACCGATAAAAATACTCGCTTTTTGTTTTTACTGGATGGGTTTGACGAGCTGTTGCTCGAAGGACGAGCCAGTGGCGGCTTGAAGGAGTTTTTAGGACAGGTGGAGCAGTATCAAAAAGACCCCTCTTGCCGTCATCAGTTTTTAATTACCGGTCGTCCTTTAGCGCTGCAAGGAATTGAGCGCTTCCTTTCACAAACCAAAAGCTTGAAGCACGTTGAACTTCAGCCAATGAATGACTCGCTTCGGCAAACATGGCTGGAAAAATGGGCAGTTGCGGCTCAAGTTAACAAGAGTGAGTTGGAAGAATTTTTGCAGGCTTGCCCTGGTGAAGTCAAAAATAACCTGGCGCGAGAACCCTTACTACTCTATTTACTGGCGCAGATGCACCGAGATAACCGTCTCAACATCCAAATGTTTGCAGGTGCAGACGCTATTAAGGCAAAAATCCGCATCTATGATGAAGCGGTAAATTGGGTACTAGAAAAACAGCGTCACAGTGAAAATCAGAATGACAACACCCGCTTGACTGGATTTAAGGGTGGAGATTTGCGGCAATTTCTCACGGAAGCCGCTTTGTGTGTGGTGCAGTCTGGGAATGAATCTGCGAGAGTGACGATGTTAGAAGCACGGCTTAAAGACAGCAACAACCCAGCTGCAAAGTTAATTCAGCAAGCTAGACAGGAAAATGCCTCGGAAAAAAATCAACAAGATAAGCTACTGAATAACCTGTTGACGGCATTTTATATTAAACCAGCCTCCGGTGAGAAAGGCGGCTCTGCCGAGTTTGTCCACAAGAGTTTTGGCGAGTTTTTATTCGCGGAACGGTTACTAGAAAGCTTTGTGGATTGGACAACAACAAACGTAAGAAGCAACCGTCAGCGCCAAGAAGACTTCGTTAGCACATCTGAAATGGATTGGCAGATTTACGATTTATTGGGTTATGGCAATTTAACGCCTGAGATTGTCGAATATTTGATGGGGTTGTTGGCTGAGAGTTCAGAATTTAAAAACGTGGAACGCTTGTGTCAACTGTTCCAAAGATTGGAGGATTTCTATTTCCGTTGGTGCGATGGGGAATTTATTGATGCAGAAGATCGAAACCATCCTCAGATAAAGAAAAAACAATTGAGGGAGCAATTACCAGAGCGAGAAAATCACTTGGGATTGCGTCAAGTGGATGTGTATACAGGGCTGAATGTGATGATTGTGCTTTTAGAGTTGCATCGCTATGCCCAAACAAGAGACGACCTCAAAGATAAAATCAGCTTTCACCCCTGCGGTAAACCTAATACTGATCAATTTGACTCAGAACGCTTACTCCGTATTATTGGTTATGGTTACTGCTTGGGTGTCTTTGCCTTTAACAGCAACTTAAGATTATTTTTTAGCGGTGCCAACCTTAGCTGTAGCTACCTCAGCCATGTTGACCTTAGTCGTGCTAACCTTAGCCGTGCCGACCTCAGCTATGCTGAGATCAGGGATGCCAACCTTAGCTGTGCCAACCTCAGCGATGCCAACCTTAGCTGTGCCAACCTCATCGGTGTCAACCTCATAGGTGCTGACCTCAGCGATGCCAACCTTAGCTGTGCCAACCTCAGCGATGTCGACTTCAGAGGTGCTGACCTCAGGGGTGCTGACCTCATAGGTGCCGACCTCATAGGTGCCGACCTCAGGGATGCTGACCTCAGGGGTGCTGACCTCAGGGATGCCGACCTCAGGGGTGCCAACCTTGGAAAAGTTGTATGGGATAGTAGGATAAAGTGGCTCAATGCTAGAGGGCTACATGAAGCAGTAAATGTATCTCCAGAGTTAAAGCAAAACCCAGCTTTTGCGGCTGCGGTTTCCTTGAGTCAGGGCATCAGTTGGGTGAGAGAAGGCAAAATTAAAGAAGCACAGGAAGCTTTCAAGCAAGCCCAAATATTTGATCCTAGTTTGAGAAACTCTGCTGAATTTTGGAATAGCATTTGCTGGGTTGGCTGTTTACACGGTTATGCTAAAGCTGTTCTCCGCTTTGGTGAAAAAGCTGTTACCTTAGACCCTGACAATAAAATCTATCAAGATGGTCGAGGCCTGGCTAGAGTATTGACAGGCAATTTGGTTGGGGCATTAGAAGATTTTCAGGCTGCTGTAGACAGTGGCGCACTTGATTACTCAAAAAAAGTGAAGCAGCGACGGCTACGCTGGATAGAAGCACTTAAGTCAGGAAATAATCCCCTCACACCAGAAGAATTAGCGGAGTTGTGGTTAGTTGAGGATTAAGCTAGTTTGTAATTCGGGCGTAGTCTCACGGCAAAGACGCAAAGATAAGATAGCGATGCCGTTCGCGGAGCGTCTCGTAGAGAAGGCGGGCTGCGCCAACGCACTTCATAATGTCTGTCACTTGGCGATGCCTGCGGTGAGCTTGGCTAACGC
Source organism: Nostoc sp. (assembly GCF_036917655.1). Lineage (GTDB taxonomy): Bacteria > Cyanobacteriota > Cyanobacteriia > Cyanobacteriales > Nostocaceae > Nostoc. Next base: position 21,393 of record NZ_JBALCY010000045.1, on the reverse strand, counting down.
ACATAATTAAATCATCCCCTCTATACTATTTACTTATGGCGATCGCAACTCAACCCCAATTAACTTTAGAAGAGTTCCTGAAACTGCCAGAAACTGAGCCAGCATCAGATTTTATCAATGGGAAAATTATTCAAAAACCAATGCCCCAAGGTGAACATAGCCGACTACAGACTAAATTTTGTAATGTCATTAATAACGTAACTGAAAGCCAAAAAATTGCTTATGCTTTCTCAGAACTGCGTTGTACCTTTGGCGGTGCTTCTATTGTCCCTGATGTCGCGGTGTATCGCTGGGACAGAATTCTTAAAACTTCATCTGGCAGAATTGCTAACCGCTTTGAAATTCATCCCGACTGGGCAATTGAGATTCTTTCCCCAGACCAAAGGTTAAAAAAAGTGTTGAGTAAGTTATTGCATTGTTCACGCAATGGTACTGAACTAGGCTGGTTGATCAACCCTGAAGATGAAAGTGTGCTGGGGATTTTTCCTGGAGTGCGATTGGAATTATCCGAAGGTGCTGATAAATTACCCATCCTGGAGGGTATTGAATTGGAATTGACTGTAGAACAAGTTTTTGGCTGGTTGAGTTTGACGTAAAAAAGCGTTCCGCAAGGTTGCCGTACTCGGCATCGCATTTCCTAGAGAAAGTTGGAAAGGATTGTATCTGTAGGTTTATTGTAGAAACTGGACGGTACAGCCCAAACTCGTGTGTACCACAAAAATTTGTATGCCGTACTTTTATGGAAATTCAACTAGGATTTGTTCTGAAACTGCTTTTACTCTCGGCTTTGTTATCGCTATTAATTAAGTATGCAGCGCCAAATCTATCAATTCCGGCGACAGCAACCAACGCGCTGATTATAATATTTTTGCCGATTGTGATTATAGCGATCGCGCTATTGTGGCGATTCCAAACACAAAAACAAAATTAACTCAAACCATCTACGCACAAGTTCCTAAAATCAGTTAACCTAGCTGAATTACCAAAAAATTGCATCTCGCCAACCGTTGGGAGTCAGCCTGTGAACCTCGGTCAATGGATCGGCTTAATCGCCATACTTCTTTCTTTATACATCCTGTGGCAAATTCGGGAAGTGCTTTTGCTCATGTTTGCCGCAGTTGTCTTAGCCACCACCTTAAATCGGCTAGCGAAACGCTTCCAACGCTTTGGCATGAGGCGTGGATTCGCCGTCCTCCTAGCAGTAGCTATCTTTTTTGCAGGTGTCGTGGGTTTTTTCTGGCTAATTGTGCCGCCATTTGCCCAGCAGTTTCAAGAACTAACTTATCAAGTTCCTAAAGGGTTTGGACGCTTTAATAGTTGGCTTGATGCTCTGAGAACTCGTATTCCTGACCAGTTAGTTACTTACATTCCAGATATCAATAGCCTCATTCAACAAGTACAGCCCTTCGTCAATCGGCTACTAGGAAATTCCTTCGCCTTTGTATCTGGCTCTTTGGAAGTCGTTCTCAAGATTTTGCTAGTGTTGGTTTTAACAGGAATGCTATTAGCCGACCCCCTAGCTTATCGCAAAGTATTTGTGCGGCTTTTCCCCTCATTTTATCGGCGACGGGTAGATGGGATTTTAGATAAATGTGAAGTCTCCTTAGAGGGATGGATTACAGGCGCTTTCATTGCCATCTGTGTAGTAGGGCTGATGAGTTTCATTGGCTTATTAATTTTGCATGTCAAGGCAGCACTAGCTTTAGCGGTTTTAGCGGGATTTTTTAACTTGATTCCCAATCTGGGGCCAACGATGAGTGTAATACCAGCAATGGCGATCGCCTTCTTGGATGAACCTTGGAAAGCCGTCGCTGTCTTGATTCTCTACTTTATCATTCAGCAGGTCGAGAGTAATTTTATCACGCCGGTTGTGATGGCGCATCAAGTCTCATTGCTGCCAGCCATAACCTTAATTGCCCAACTATTTTTCGTTACTTTCTTTGGCTTTTTAGGATTATTTCTGGCACTACCTTTGACTGTTGTTGCTAAGATTTGGTTGCAAGAAGTGCTGATTAAAGATGTTTTGGATAAATGGGGAAATGATCATACACAAGAGACTGAGTTTGTGATTGTTTCTAAATCTCCTGGAGTAGATGAAAATTGGACAGCAGAAAGTCCCGATATTAATCGGGAGCGACCAATTGATGATGATATCTTGCAAAAAGAAGATTAGTTTTTCTTAGGCTAATATCATGTCCGTTTGATTACTGATTAAACCCAAAGAACCCCACCCCGCCAAAGCTACGCTTCGTCTCCCCTCCCGAAGAGCGGGGAGGGGTTCTTTTATTATGGGTAATTATGCGGACATGATATAATATCATGTCCGCATAATTAGTTACGATTCCCACAGTCATTGCACCCCACCCCGCCAAAGCTATGCTTTGTCTCCCCTCCCGAAGAGCGGGGAGGGGATTAAGGGGTGGGGTTCTTCGGGTTTAATAAGCAATCAAGCGGACATGATATAAGAGGTTGTTTGAAAAGTTATATTGTAGGTATCAAAACGTTCTATATCCTCCTAAATCCCCCGATAAATTGGGGGACTTTGATTCCGGTTCCCCCCTTAAATAAGGGGAGCTAGCGCGGTCTTCTCCCAAAGGGAGACGATGCCGCGCATAGCGCAGCGTTAGCGAGTCCGCGTTCGCGCAGCGTCTCGTAGAGAGCGTCTGGGGTCTCCCCAAGTGAAGCGACTGGCGTGGGTTAGGGGAGATCAATAAGTGCCTAAAATCACAGCCAAATACTTTTCAAACATCCTCTAAGGTTGGTCTGAGAGAATCGGTTCTGCTGCAATATCATTTAAGCGGATGCTGCTTAACAAATTCCGCCACTCTGCTTGCAGTGCTGCATCTTTAGGATTTTTCTGACGCAGTTGAGCCAGTATTGTCAGTGCCTCGTACCATATCCCGTTTTGGGCATAGATAGCATAGCGCTTTAGAGGTTCTGTTGTTTGTAGCTCTTTGACTACGGCGGGATTGAGTTCGACTCTTTGTATTACCCCTTGGACGAAAGTCGGGGGAGAATTCTTTTGCTGGTCACAGTTAATGGTGAAAAACCAGTGATATTGTTTGTTTAGTGCCAAAGCAGGAGCAGTGGTAGGCAGAGAAACGCGGATGACTCCTGGTTTATCTGGTAGAGCGATCGCTTTTTGGTAAATCTCGTTAGAGTCGTGATCTTGCAGCACAAATTCAACTTCATAGGGCAAATCTTTGGTATATGGCACATAGAAAAACCAACTTGGCCGTTCTACCGTTGTTTGTCCCCAGACATTGGTAACAGAGTTAGTTTCCTCAGTAAAGGGCATTAAAGCAGTCAAGTCAAGTTTAGTAAGTTTACATGTAGTCCCGCGCTTTGCTCCACCACGAACGCGACCTCCAGGAGGGGGGCCAGGTGGAAGTGGAGGTTGACTAAAGGTTGTGGCTTGAGCAAGGGTCGTTTTAGGATCAGAGCGTAGGCGTAGCCCGCCGTAGGCATCGCTAAGTAAAGAACCAAGAGTTGGTTTTGCCAGTACTGGAGTCAGGCTAACTAGTAAACTGGTGCAGCTAAAAGCTACTACTACAAACAGTTTTATCGGTTGTGAATTTGACTTCATAAAAACCCTTGCTTAACTATGTAAGCCTTGTAGATTTATCTGCTGGTTATCCAAAAATTTAATCAAAAAAATCTTTTCCTATTCCCTATTCTCCACTCGCCACGCGAACTTTTGTTTTTGAATTATAAATTGACATCAAGCCAACCGTGGCTACCAACGATAAAGCTGACGGGACAAACGGCACCCAAGCACCCGAAATTAACAGAGCAAAGCAAGCTATATACAGAACGCTAGAGGTAATACTGACTGCCAATGCCAACCAAGGGAACGAAAGCTTTCGCCAAGCCAGAACTCCCCCTACCAAAGACCAGCCCCAAATCCAGACCACTTCAACCCACAGCGACCAAACTCGCAGCAACGGCCGCCCATTCTGGACAGCACTGAGAATCTGGCTGATCATATGCGCTTGTACTAACACTCCTGGCATTTGCTCATCTAAAGGAACGCCATAGGGTGTAGGCCAGGTGTCTGGAGAATCCCCCTTTGCCACCACACCAATCAAAATAATCCTGTCTTTGATCGCACTGGAGTCAATCGGACTAGATAAAAATTGGGTTAGCTTCACCTGTTCGGCTATCTCCTTTGAGGAACGGTAGTTGAGCAAGATTTGACCACCATTAGCATCAATATTTTGATAGCCGCCAGTCCGAGATTTCAGATTTGGAAAAATAGTTTTACCCAGCTGCAAATTCCCTTCAGGGGTGAACTTTGTTTGAATTCCTAAAGGTCGCAGATAAAGGGAGGCTAGTTGTAAACTGAAGGCATAGCGAGCAGGACACAACGATGTCGCCTCTTGGTTCATAAATAGGAGATGCCGACGGATAACTCCATCACGATCATGAATAAAGTCACTGAATCCCAGATTTGTTTTGGGGATTTCTGGTGGCGGCCCATTGCCTGGGATATTTACTGTGCCATCGCTTCCCTTACATACGCCAATCAAGTTTTGAGTTTTTTGCAAACGAGTAATTAAATCTGGTAGTGTGGCTTTAAAATCACGGTAGATATCCAAGCCGATCGCTCTGGGTTGGTATTGATTCAGTTTTGCCAGGAGTTTATTGAGAGATTTTTCGGAAATGGAAGCTCCAATCAAAGACTCGCCATTTTGTCTTTGAGTTGTCAAATCCTCATCGTCAATTGTGATTACCAGCAGTCGGGGATCAACTCCTTCCGCAGGGCGCGATCGCATCATCTGGTCAAAGGCTTGAATTTCTGGATTTTCTAGCAATCCCAGCCATCTCACCCCACAAACCAAAACTGTAATCGCCAAACTGGATAACAAAGTTGTCTGAAATCTGCGTCTGGTAGACAAAGCTAAATTCGGTATATCTTCAGTTTTTGTAAATCTTAATTCATCCCAAGTGGGTGGTATCTGCGCTGGATTTTGGCAAATCATTGGTAGCCAAGTTGCACAAGGAAATCGGTCCTCAAGTCCTTGCAACCGTTCCCGCGCTTGGCGTACCGCTTGATATAAAGACTCGCCACCGGCAAAACTTTGGAGAAAATACTTTAAAAACTCCTTGGCAACCTGGTCTGGGACGGGTTCGCGCATAACAATCATCTGAGGGATTTGCAAATCAGCCAATTCTCGCGCCAATCCCAATCCATCACAGGAGTTGAATATAGCTAGTTGCAAGCCGTTTTCAATGGCTTTCCGCAGAGCGTACTTTAACTCGCCAATGGTGAGGCTATCAGTTTTATTCAGGTAAATTCGTCCGCTTTCTCCATTTCTGTTACTGGAACTGTGGCCAGCAAAGAAGAGAATATCCCAGTTTTTTCCCCAAAGATGGTCAGTCAATTCCTGACGTTGTGGTTCTACCAGAAAGCTGACCTCTGCGTTACTACACTGTTGCAGTAAAGCTTGATCAGCCTGGGTGTCAATCCCCTGACTATTGCCCACAATTGCTAAAATGTTGACTAATGGATTTTTTGTGCGTGGCTTGTAAATGCGATCGTACGATGGTGAAGAAAGGGCGATTTCAGCCTTGGGGTAGCGTTCTAACAAATCCCACAGATGCCAAGGTAATAGCTGCAATTGGCTATTTTCTGTTTGCAGAATCACCCGCACTTCTTCCGTGGACGACAATTTTTCTAACCATTTTTCCCTCAAAGGGCGAAACTCTTCTGCTCGCAGCCAGGTATTAAAGCGTGCCCGCAAAATATGAGAAGTGTTTTCGCAGTCTTGAATCATCGATACATTCGTCACCTGCATTTGGTCAGCATGGAGGCGATAACGATTGCCTATCTGCCGATAACTAGACTGCCAATGACTATAATAGAGTGGCATTTCGGGGAATGAAGGTAGCCTCCCCGTGATTTCTGTTGCAGCCCGTTCGTGTTCTTCACCAATTTGGAGAGTAACAGCAAACCCCTGCTCAAAACTACCCTCTCCGAATTTCAGAACCACTAACTTACCCATGATCGTCACTATCTCCCTGTGCAAAATCACGCCCTGTTCTAATGTCTGATCACAAGCTCCACAAGCGTCTACAGACTTCTTTGAAAATCTCTAAAAGCTGGCTTGAATTTTTAACTTTTAATTTTTAATTAACCAATTACCACTTAATAAATTACCAACAAACAGGGAAGATAGCTACATGTTTCAAATCCTAAAATGTTCGGTAATGCTGGTATTATTCAAGGCTACTCTAACGCTAAATTGCTCTGTAGGTTCACCGCGAAACTGCAACTGAATGTAGTTGTCTGATTTTCTAGATTGAGCGTTTAGAAATACTGCTCCCGAACTATCTAGAACGGTGAGATGAACTCCTGGCGGCAAGTAGATTTGATTCCCAGTGGCGTGCAATTGGAGATGAATACTGGTTTGTCGATCCTTTTCGGGGCTGATTTCCACAATCAACATCACAGGCTGGTTGAGAATTTGGATACCCAAATCAATCAGTTTTGCACGTTTAGTAATTGATTCTGGTCGGTTATGGGTATTTAGTTCCAAAGTTTCACTACTGCGAAAGGCGTAAGCTGGTCTGAGTTCTGGCACGTTCCACAGAGATTCAATAGTCTGCCAACCTGTCTCAAATATACCAGTAAACCACTGATTTAAATTCACCAGTGAACTAACAGGGGATTGGCGCAGTTGACTCAGGTGGTCGATAAACGCTTCCAATGGTTGCAGTTGTTCTAAAGGCAGTATTTCAGTTGCGACACTAGGAATAAAACCAAGCAGCCTCGCTTCTTGGAGCGATTCGTCAAATTGAACTACTAAATAACCCACCCGTTCTTCCCAAGTTTCTGGAGGAATGGAACATATTTGCTGGTGTTCCCGCACCGGGCGACACTCCAGACGACCAACTGAGGGCACCTCTAAGTCAGCTATATTTTCACAGAGACGCATGATGGGGTTCCAACTGTCACTAGCTTGAAGGTCAGTAGGAATATCCATCATCTGCAAGTAGTCATTCACCACCCACACAGCCAGTGTATTCAGTCGGACTTGTTCTGCTTTTTCAGGATTTGGCTGCTGGTTAGCAAATTGCTGGGCAGTTATGCGAGCTAATTGGCAAATCGGCAATGTTAAAGCGAAATTGTCTAGCTGATAGGTGGAGTTACTCATAAGTCAATCCCTAGTGATCAATGCTGCTATGTACATATCACCCGCATTCACTAAATTTATGCCACAAAACAGAGAATGATTATGAGAAAATTGGGGATTAGGGGTGTTAGTCCCCAATCCTCCCAACTCTGACCACGTACCCAAATCCTCATCAGCCAATGTAACTTGATAGTACTCACACCATTATCGGTACTCCGATGTTAGTGGCGGGAGATGTCACAACCAATTGCCAATCAACACATAGGCAGACCAAAAACTTGGTGCGTTGTAATTAGGATGTTTCAGCAGTTGTAGCTGGCCCCGGTGGACAGCTTCGGCTTTAGTGATTTTGCCACTCTTGAGTTCTCGATAGAAGGCACTAACAAACATTGCCGTCGATTCATCATCAATCTGCCACAGAGAGGCTATGGTACTGCGTGCCCCAGCTCGGACAGCTGCTCCTGCTAGACCGAGTGCTGCACGGCTGTCTCCTGTTGCTGTCTGGCAAGCACTCAAAACTAGTAATTCTACTATGGTTTTACCCTGACTGCGGAAGAGAGTATCAAAATCTTTAACATTGATCTGACCATCGAAATCCAAAATAAAAGTGTCTTCAAGGCGGGAACTAAACTGACCGTGGGTTGCTAAATGCACTATGTTGAATGAAGCAGCACCAATTTCACTCTCTAAATTCTTTTTCTTAAAATCTCCATCTATTAGGCTAGTTGTCGAGACTCCTGCTTTGCTAATGCCATCGAATTCAGATTTGATCGCAAGCAACGGTGCAAAGTTGGAAAAACCTGGTGGCGGCTGAGTTAGTCCTGCGGTTAGCGCTCTTAGCTGCTGTTTTACTAGTGGTTTAGGGTCGAGGAGTTGTAGACCCACGCTCAGAGCGATCGCATATCTCTGTACCAAGTATTGCTTACCATCATAGAGAGCTGCCATTGGTAAATTGCGTAACGGGCCATCCAAGACGAACACTAGGGTATCTACCCCACTTTTTTGCAATTGTGACTCAATCGGTTTGAGCAGCCAGTTATAAACTTGCTGTGATTGACTTTGGACGGTCTTGGTAGCGGTGGGATTGACAAGATTTTTTCGCAGTTTTACTAAGAGTTTCTCTACTTCTGTGGAAGAAATCTGAGTTGTGTAGCTTTGCAGAGGTTGTTTGGGAATTTTGACAATTACCTGGAGTTCTTTTTCAAGAATAATGGGATAGAGGATGGCAGCCGTGGGATTATCTTGGTCTACCACTTGATCGAGGGCTACTCTCTGACCTTGCAGGCAAGCTTCCCGGAAGAAGTCGTCCAATTCTGCTAGTTGGAGTGCTTCAATCCGCTGGCGGACTTTCTCCAATATTTTTTCATTTGGTTTTCCTTGTTGGGATTTTAGCAGTAACTCTACTGACTGTCGGTAGACGGGTTCTACGCTGTCCCGGAAGTTGAATTGTACATCCTGGTTGACTACATCTTTATTGACTACTAAATCTTTGCGGAGAGACTGGAGAGTGTCCACAGCAGCATCATATGCCGCGATCGCACCATTAATATCTTTTTGTGCCCGGAGCAATCTACCTAACTGCCACTCCAAGGTATAAGTAATTTCTGGGGCATTGCTGCTCTGTGCCAAAGCTAATCCTTGCCGGGTCAAGTCTTGCGCTTCTGACCACTGTCCGGTTTCTTCGTACAAGCCGCCTAAACTCTTCAGAGCATACGCTTCTGCCCGCTTGTCCCCTAAACTGCGGGATTGCTGGATGGCCCTTGCGAGTAATACTGCTGAGTCTTTTGTACTGAATCCTGAATAATAATTCTGACTGGATGCTTGCAAAACACCGCTCTTGACTTTTGTCAAACTTTGTGAAAGGTTAACCTGAGCGTAAATACTAGCACGGCTGAGGGGGAGCTGCTTGAGTTGGGACTCAATTAACGGTAAGAAAGCTTGAACCTTTGCCCATTGTTGATCTTCAATGAGTAGGCCCAGGTGATTCAGTTGCGCTTGGACTTTTATGAGGGGTGAAGGAGATGCTGCAACTGTTTGCTGATAATAGGCGATCGCCTTTAGTTTGTCCTGTTGTTTACAGGCATTATTCCCCAGACTGAACAGACTAGCCCCAATATCAGCGCTTGATTGTAGATGTCGAGCAATCACCAGACTTTCTTCTAGTACCTGGCGTGACTTTTCAAAATCGCCCAATACCAAAAGGGCATCACCGAGCGATCGCAAACTCACTGTCTTTTCTATAGAGTCTGGTTGAGATTTTAACGTCTGACTAACCTCTTCGAGTTTTTTGACAGCGCGAGGGTAAAATCCTTGGCTTCGCCACGCCTGTGCTTGATTGATTAGCGATCGCACCACGCCGCTTTTATTATCTGCTTGCCTGTAAATTTCTTCTGTGTGCTGCCAAGTTGCTAAAGCCGCCTCGGCCTGTCCCCTTGTTAGTTGAAGACGACCTTGAATATCCAGTGATTGGGCAAATATTTGCAGATTTTGGTTTTCATCCTGTCCGTTGAGCAAATTTAAGCTCTCTGTAATTGCCTGCTGTGCCTGACTCCATGCACCAAGTTGCTGGTAAGCTAGGGAAAGATTACTCAGTGTCGCTGCCAGTCTGAGGCTCTTTCCTTGCTGCTTATATTCTTGGACAGCTTGTTGTAACACTTCTACCGCCTTGGCAAAGTTTCCCGTATTGTATAAAACTTTGCCTTGTTGTAGTAGTGAGGCGGGGTCAGCGGCCACAGCCAGCGACGTCAGACTGTTAATTGGTAGTTGAGATGAGGAATTAATTGAGCCAGGAACTTTTGCCAGCACGGGTGAACCAAGGATGCATAGCAAAGTTATCAAGAAGTACAAAGGCAAACGTAAAAAGTGAGCCAGCGTGGTTTTCTCCCAACGCTCTGGCTGCTTTTGCCTTTTAACTTTTATAGAATTCGCGCCAAAAATCCTAGTTGTTTTAGCCATAAGCATGACAAGAGGTAAGTGATAACCAGGAACGCACAGGATTAACTGTAGGTGTTTGGGCTACCAGGGTAATGTTACCATTTGCATCTATTACTTATACCTAAGCTTCCACAATCTTATTTATCGTGGCTTGGATGAGGTTTTATTGGCTAAATCTGCTATATAAATCCAAGACTTGTCTAGACATTTATTTCTTACTTTATAGAGAGCATGGGAGCAGTTATCCCGAAGTTCGCTTTCACCATGAAAGCCAAACGCGATAAATTAATTGCTGCGTTGAAAACCTTTTATATTGTACAAAACAAGCTCACATTAGTGGGCTTGTTTTTATAAGCAAAAGGTTTTAGGTTTATTGGGCACATTAACTGTCTTTTGTTAATGTTAGGGAACTCCAAAAAATAAATTATCCAATTTCTGGACTTCACTACGACTTTCCCTCCCCCTGCTCCCTGCCCTCAGCCCCTAAAGCGTGGGATATTTTTTTAATTTGGAAGTCCCTTATCTTAGTCTCGCAACTAGCTCCTCAAGCCTGAATTCCAGCACTCCCTGCCGGACTGGGAAAATTGGATCACAATAAAATACCAAAAACCTGGTCAAGGTTGACCAGGTTTTATCGAGTTCACAGGTTTCAAATTGTTAAACTAATTAAGTAATTGAAAGTTAATAACTAAGGTGGACTAAACAACTAACAAACTCAGCATCCTTGCGTTTTTCCGCTTTGGGATTTGGCTTTGCCTTCTACATTAGGCTTTTTACCACTTATATACTTGATATGCTGAAATTTGCTTGGGTTGATGACAGGGGACACTAAGTCATTTACCCTTTTAGTTTGGTTTTATTTTAGTTTGGTGTCCTGCTACTTAAGTTATCACTTAGTTTGTGAGTTGCAACTCTTAGTTTACTAAAATTGACGTTTTGTGAGATTTTGCAATCTAGAACCAGAAATTTGCTCCCCAACCCTTTTTTTAAAAGAGTTGAAGGGATCTTTGACAGATCAGCATGGCTAACTAAACTACATTGTCACCAATTCCACATAATTTGACTGTTATCAAGATCGTCGGTGACACTACGTCCAATGGCGTCAATTTCTGCCAATTGAGCGGCAGAAAGCTGAATTTGGGCGGCTAATGTATTATATAGTGTTTGTTCGGGATAACGCGCTCTAGATCGTTTTAATCAAGTCAGCATCCTCAACTCCCACCCACATTCTTTTGCCGGCTTGCCAAGTTCCCATCAGGATAAGTAGTGATTTGGACATCAGAAGTACCTAGCGACGCCGAATAGCCCGTCGTAGACATCTCTTTTCCATAACTAACTGTTTCCTAATTCATTTCCCTGGATAGTTTCACACTTTATCGGTTTTAGCTTGAAATTAAATCAGAGTTACATGTAGATGCTGATGGAATTGACTACAACTTTTCATGCTCTCAAAGAATGGGCAGTCGCCGTAAATGCCTTAGAAAGTGGCAAAACAATTATGTTGCTCCGCAAAGGCGGTATCCATGAACGACATGGACATTTTCAAGTTGCTCACAAGCAAATTTTGCTTTACCCTACTTATGAACATCAACAAGCTTTCATGCTGAAAGCTGAGTATGCCAATCGTGTTTATCCAGTAACATCAGGTTGGCATCCAGAGACAGTTCGCATCGGCAGTTGGGCTGAGATTACGGATATTTTGCCAGTTAGCGACGAATTTATTGTCAACGCCTTGCTTCCTTTTCATATTTGGAACGAGGATTTTATTAGCGATCGCCTCAAATGGAAACCACGCCAGCCGCTTTATATTCTCCTCCTGCGGACATATGAACTACCCCAACAAGAAATTCCCTATTACGCCAAATATGCTGGCTGTAAGTCATGGATTGATTTAGATCAAGCAATTCAGTTGCAAGCAGCAAAACCAGTTTTATCTGACTTTGCATACACCCAACAAGTAGAGACAATTCGCAGGATTGTCGGCGATAAGTTGTATGCTCCATCTTTCTAATACTCGGTCAATCAACCAATCATCCATAAGGAGTAACGCGATAAAGGGGAGATGCAGGGACGGGGAGAATGAAAATTTCCCCGTCCCTGCATCTTTGTGATTGAGATTAATGCCAGATGTCAAATTTTAGCGAATTTCATAAGTAATTTTCAAAGTCTGCGCTTATATATGTAAGCAGAAAACAAATAGTTTGATTACGAAACTCAGCCAGAATGGTAGTTATTGTTACACACAATCATAAAAAGCGCGGATAACATTAGAAAAATCTCCCCTAGAAGGAAGGTGAGAGAAAGCTGTTGATCTTTATGTCCTACTAGCAGCTTTCTCAGGGTATGACTTGTTAAGTAATTATCCTGTAGTGGATAGAACTTAATTACACTTTGTCTAAAGTATTAGGCAAAAAAGTACCCCACAAAGGTAAGATGTGGCTTGACAAAAGCCTGCCATTATGCGTTAGTTTTTAGCTAAAAGCAAAGGAGTTTGCAATGCATCGACAAATGTGCTGGTTACCTAAGTCTGGTGGCGATGGAGAGAAAATTTTGTACTTGCAGACAGAACCCAATCAGCCTTGGCGTCCCTACACAGCTTTTGGACATTTTGCAGTCCCAGATTATCAAATACCAGGTGGTTCTAAAGGTTGGGCAACTTATCAAAAACTTCTCAAAGCAGGTTGGACACTAGTACCTAGCGCACGGGCAAACGAGTTTGGCGGCAGCAGCTACGCAGAGTCAACAATCCAAAATCAATAGTTTGGAGTAGAGACGCGATTAATCGCGTCTGTACAGGAGTTTGGAGTAGAGACGCGATTAATCGCGTCTGTACAGGAGTTTGGAGTTATTATTTTCCTTACTTGTCTCCCTTGTCTCCCTTACCACCCTCTGGGGGAACCTTCACCGCGAGGATCAGCCGCCCCTTCTAGAGTTCCATCTGGTGTAACAGCGATCGCATTACCATTACCCCAAGGAGCAGTTTCCTTAATTTTATGCCCCCGACGGCGTAAGTCTTGCATAGTCAGAGCATCCAAGCCCCAGGATTCAACGCGCAACTCATCGGGAAGCCATTGATGATGTATGCGTGGAACAGAAACAGCTGCGCCAACATCCATGTTATATTCCAGCACATTCAGGATCACTTGCAAAACCTGGGTGATGATGGTGCTACCACCAGGCGCACCTGCTGCCATGCGGAAATGACCATTTTCTGTAACAATTGTGGGAGTCATACTGGATAGAGGAGTTTTCCGGGGTGCAATGCTATTGGCATCATTACCAACCAAACCAAAAGCATTCGGTACTCCTGGCGCAGCAGCAAAATCATCCATCTCATTGTTGAGGACAATTCCAGTTCCCGGTGTCACCACACCAGCACCAAAAATCAGGTTAATCGTGAAAGTCAGACTCACGGCGTTGCGTTCTTCATCCACAACAGTAAGATGAGTGGTTTCAGGAGATTCATACTGAGTCGCGTGCAGTTTAAGAGACTGATGGGATGACGAGATGATATTTTCTCCTAAACTCTGATTATTAGCTTGACTAAAACGTTGTAGTATCTTTCTATCTACTGGCTTGACCTCGGTCGAGGGTCTAGCCACTTGCATATTAATTTCTTGACGGCGTTTTTTGGCGTAAGCTGGACTGAGCAGTTCTTGTACAGGAACTTTGACAAAATCAGGATCGCCTAAATATTCTGAGCGATCGGCGTAAGCAATCTTCATTGCTTCTACCATTAAATGTATAGCGTCGGGATGATGCCATCCTAAAGATTTCAAATCAGTGTCACCGATAATATTTAAAATCTGCAATAGGTGAACGCCTCCCGATGATGGTGGTGGCATTGAGCAAATTTTAGCTTTGCGAAAGTTGCCACAAACGGGAGTACGCCAGATTGGTTTGTAGGCTTTCAGGTCTTCTAGAGTAATTAAACCACCATTTTTTACCATATCAGAAGCGATCGCCTGAGCAATACTTCCGGTGTAAAAACTTTGGGGATTTTCGGCAATTGCTGTTAAAGTGCGTGCCAAATCACTCTGCACTAGCTTGTCACCTGGTTTATAAAATTCGCCGTTGTGAGTGAAAATTTCCCGCCCGGCTGGATTGTTGAGAATTGCTTGCTTGCGGGATTGGTTCGTTTGCAGAGAACGCCAAGTTGCTACATCGCCAATAACAAAGCCAGATGCAGCGAGTGCGATCGCAGGTTTGATCACCTCTTGCCAAGAAAGCTTACCATAGCGACGATGCACTTCATATAGTCCCGCCACCGTTCCTGGTGTCCCTACTGCCAAATAACCATTAATACTTGCATTTGGACGCACCTTTCCTTGAGCGTCAAGATACATATTTCTTGTAGCTTTCAGGGGTGCGCGTTCCCGGAAATCTAGCGCTTTCATCTCGCCAGTTTTCTCAGAGTGCATCAGCAAAAATCCGCCGCCACCGATTCCCGCCGAAAAAGGCTCAAGTACAGAGATTGCAAAAGTTGTGGCTACGGCTGCATCCACTGCATTACCACCTTTGCGTAACATCGAAATTCCCGCCTCACTTGCTAGGGGATGGGCTGAAACCACCATTCCCTTTTTGCTGCGTAGGGGTAAAGTTAAAGCGGCTGATGCAACTTGGCTGTAAAATAAGACGCTGAAAGAAAAGATTGCGATCGCTACGCCCACCGCAGGCATCGCAATCCGTTTTGATTTAGCAACAGTAAGCATTTTTATGCCATTTTGTTTGATATTTATTAGCCTACCGTTAAGGTGTGCATTTGATACACATATAACGGTTTTCAATTGCATAGAATACAGACCTAACAAGAACAGCCCCTTCCCTGCAAGGGAAGGGGAGTAAGCCTCAAAGCCTCTCTTCTTTTAGGAGAGAGGTCAAAGTGTATTGCATCCAAACGAGAAGCGCTATAAGCAATTTTAAATAATTTATAATTATCTTCTTACTCGCAGCTTTGACATCCTTTGCGGTTCATTGAATTCATAAATCCTGTAATCGCCCATCCTTGATCTAAACAATGCCGGCAATATCTAAAATGTGAGCTAATATGGATACCGTAATTACACCACAAAGAATAGAGTTACCACCTGGCGCGGTGTTGAAACTGTTGGGAGACTGGCAAGACTATCAAGTATTGAGTCAGCAACTAGGCGATCGCTCCTCGCCTCGCATTAAATATCGAAGAGGGGAGATTTTGCTAATGGCACCGTTACCAGAACATGGAAGGGATGCGAGTTTGCTGGCAGATGTTGCTAAGGTTTTGCTAGATCATTTAGAGCAAAGCTATGAATCATTTACGCCCATCACTATGAGCTTGGCAGAAATTAGTGGTATTGAACCAGACTTTTGCTTTTACATTGAAAATTGTAGAGCAGTAGTAGGCAAAAAAAGAATTGATTGGGAGTCAGATCCACCACCAGATTTAGCAATTGAAATAGATGTGACAAGCTACACCGACATTAATGATTTCTTGCCTTATCGAGTGCCAGAGGTTTGGATATTAAAGAATAATCGGTTATTAATTTATCGATTGCAGGCAGAAAGTTATGTGCTTACAGAAAGCAGCTACTTTCCTAATGTCAGAGAAATTGTGCAGCAATGTCTTCAAATGGCAAACGAGCAAACAACAAGTGAAGTCATTAGGTGGTTAAAAAACTTTTTGCATCAACAACAGTAGACAATCTTATCTCAATACTGTTCGGTTAAGGCAAGAGACGCGATAAATCGCCGTCTTTACAATAATCAGTCCTTCGTCCTGACGGCGATTTATCGCGTCTTTGGGATCTATTATTTTCGGTTCTACCGCTCCCCTTATGATATTTGTAGCAAGAACACAGCCGAAAACCTATGCTATGCCTAGATTTTAGATTTTAATATCAAAGCGTGGCAGCGATCGCCAGATTTTTTTTGGCTCAAATGCAGGTACAGTAATGGTTTCCCTCGTTTCCCTCGTTCCCAGTCGGAGACTGGGAATGCATTCATTGAGTCTCTGACTCAATATCTGACTGGAGGCAGCAGCCCCTAATCAGGCATTCCTAGCTTTGCATGGGAACGAGATAAACGAGAGAATAATGGAAAATTGAGCTTTTTTCGACTTGTAGACATCTGGTGAAATTAAATATGCGTTATCCAGAACTCTTGTAGAGACGTAGCAGTGCTACGTCTCTACATTGTTTTTCGGAGATGAATCTAATCCTTTCGATTTGCGAAACTCTCGGACAACATCTTTAATATCACCTAATTCACCCTCAACTAAATAGTTTAGTCGCCGCATTTCATCTGCCGAAATCTTTCCGGCAAGTTGAGCGATCGCTTTTCTTAATTCGGGATATTTTTTTAATATTTCTTGTCGAACAATTGGTGTAGCTTCGTAAGGTGGAAAATAATGTTTATCATCTTTTAAGACAACTAAACCCAAGCGAAAAATCTGCCCATCAGTGGAATTTCCCGCTACCATATCTACTTGTTTTTGAATCAAAGCCCGATATATCAAACCCAAGTCCATAATTTGGGGTGGTTTGGCAAAACGTAAATCGTAAGTTTTTGCTAATCCGGGAAAACCATCTTCCCGTTCTAAAAACTCGTAGCCAAAACCGCCGCGCCACTGCGGTGTATATTGAGTAGCTTCAGAGAGAGTTTGAATATTGTAGCGTCTAGCATCATCACCCCGGACAATCATCGCAAAAGTGTTTTCAAAACCCAGGCTTGGCATCACTTCCAGATTGAATTTTTGGGCATAAGCTTGTTTTAATCTTTTATAAACTTCTTTAGGGTCATTAACTGCTTTTTGCTTGAGAATTCCAGTAAAAGCTGTACCTGTATACTCAATATAAGCATCAATTTTACCAGAAGTAATCGCACTGTGACAAACAAAAGAACCACCCAAACGAGGGCGACGATCCACTTTTAAATTAGTTGTTGCCTCGATTTGCTGTGCTAACAGTTCACCCAAAATATCTTGTTCGGTAAAATCTTTGGAAGCAACGATAATATTGCCATTGCTGCTACTATTTAAATTCGGCGTGCAGCTAGTGATTAACAGTAACAAAGCAAAAGTTAAAAAGCAAAGTGCTAAAGATTTTCTCATTAATTTTTAATTTTTAATTTATTCTCCAACCAGCCAATTGCAAAGTCAGCCAGTAATGCAATTACCGCCGCCGGAACTGCACCAGCTAAAATCAACTGATCATTCACAACTGATATGCCGCGAAAAATAAACACTCCTAAACCACCAGCACCAATTGCTGCTGCAATAGTTGCAATGCCAATGGCAATTACCGTTGCTACACGCACTCCTGCTAAAATCACTCCCATTGCTAAGGGAATCTCAACTTGCAACAACAATTGTCTATCTGTCATCCCCATTCCTCTCCCAGCTTCCCGAATCGCTGGATCGACGCCAGTAATTCCTGTGTAAGTGTTACGAATTATCGGCAGCAGAGAATATACAATCAGGGCAACAATTGCTGGTACTGCGCCAATTCCGCCAATTATGGGAACCGGAATTAGTAAGCCAAACAGTGCCAAACTAGGAATAGTTTGCAGAATATTCGCTATGCCGAGAATTGGTTGGCGGAGATAGGTTTTGCGTGTAATCAAAATACCTAATGGAATGCCTATAAGTATGGCAATTCCAATTGCAATGCCTACCAAAAATAGGTGTTCTAGAGTATGCTGAAGAATTTCTGGGGCATACTTAACGAGGAAGAAATTTTTCATAAAGTGTCTTGGAAGGAACGCAGACATTGGAGAAAGGCTAGGCTTTCTGGGTGTTGCGATCGCATAAATTCATCTGTTGTCCCCAATACTACCAATTCTCCGCCAGACATTAAACCAATTCTCGATGCCAAAATAAAGGCTTCTTGAATATCGTGGGTAACAAAAACAACTGTTTTGCCTAATTCTTGCTGCAAATGCCGAAACTCTTGTTGAAGTTCTAGGCGCGTAATCGGATCGAGTGCGCCAAAGGGTTCATCCATCAACAACACTGGCGGATCTGCTGCTAAAGCCCTGGCTACACCGACTCTTTGCCTTTGTCCTCCCGAAAGTTCGTGCGGGTAACGTCCAGCAAATTGTGCCGGTTCTAAGCCTACTAATTGCAACAACTCATAAACCCGCGTTTTAATTTGTTTTGGTTGCCAACCTTCCAAAGTTGGGACTAAACCCACATTGCGTTCCACAGTAAAATGGGGAAATAAACCAATTTCTTGAATTACGTAACCAATTTTTCGCCGCAGTTTAATTTCGTCCCATTGAGTTGTGGGAATGCCATCAAATAAAACTTCGCCTTGTGTAGGTGTAAATAGGCGATTAATTAACTTCATTGTTGTGGTTTTGCCGCTTCCACTGCGCCCAAGTAATACCAGCGCTTCTCCTTGGCGGATGGTGAAATTGAGATTTGACACCAATGGGCGATGGTTACGGCTAAAGGTGACATCGCGGAATTCGACGGCGGTTTGGTTATTTTGCGGCATAGGTGACTTTTGGGAGACGCTAGCTATTGTATTATCTGCTGATTTTGCTAGCGTGCTAACCCCCAATTTGCTTTTCCTAATTAGCTTAGACCATTTTGGATTGTCTCGTTCCCTCGTTCCCAGTCTTCCCTCGTTCCCAGTCTCTGACTGGGAATGCCCATCGTTGAGGCTCCGCCTCCCTTACTCGCGGCAGAGCCGCAATAATTAGCATTTCCAGCCAGAGACTGGAAACGAGATTTTAAAACGCACCGCAATAGATCATAAAAACGGTGCGTTAGCCTTTGGCATAACACACTCTACTATGCAGTTTTAACATTATCATCTACGGCTTGTTCTGCAACATTTTTCAAGCGACTTGACCTGATTTTGCGGGCGCGATCGCTATTGCGAACACCACCTGCCATCTCATATTCACGGCTGTCTTTGCCATACTTGATAGCAACCACCATCAGCATTTTCTCACAAAGCTGACTCAAATTTTTTTCCATCTCTTCAATTTCAGTTATAGAAGAGTCGATCACAGACAGAGCGGTATTATAAACATCAATTTTGTTACGTAACTGCTCAATTGACTCAATCAGTTTTTCCAGACTATAATCTTCATCATATTTGATGTTTGGAACAATCGATTTCAGTCCAGCGGATCTTAACTGAGCTTTTTCTAAAACGCGGGATGCACGCTTTTGACGAGACATAAAATTACTCCTTTAAAATGCTGCTAGAGCTAGCTTGCCTCAATTAAACTGCATTCCGGTTCAGCAGAATTAGCAATTGTTGCTCATAAAATTTTCAGGTCATATCGGTAATTTTTCGGTATCTAATCAGTAATGCAACATGAGTTCAACGGCTTATATCATGTTCGCCTAGTTAGTCGAATCAAAAAACCCTCCCTGGTTTGACTACGCAAAACCTGTCCCTCTCCGAGTCGGAGAGAGACAGACTTGAATTTTAGTTTAAGGCAGGGAGAGGTTTATGTTAATGCAAGAAAACACGAGGTAGACTGCTCCCGGCACGAGGTAGACTGCTCCCGGCACGAGGTAGACTGCTCCCGGCACGAGGTAGACTACTCCCGGCACGAGGCAGACTGCTCCCGGCACGAGTCAGACCGCTCCCGGCACGAGGCAGACTGCTCCCGGCACGAGGTAGACTGCTCCCGGCACGAGGTAGACTGCTCCCGGCACGAGTCAGACCGCTCCCGTTTGTTGGGGAGTGCGTAGGCAGAGCAACAACAGGCGATCGCAGTTTATAGAAGGGCGATCGCCTAGTATTCTGTAGGAAAGACCAATATAGGCGATCGCTCATCGACAGTCTAGACAATTTCTCTGATGATTTTATGACTAATTGCGATCGCCACTCATAGACACTAGAGAGAGTTTGTAAATGCAATACCAGCTTGATACCAATATCTGCATTTACTCACATCTAGCAAAAGCCCTGGCGATTAGAAATCGCGGCTACACAGACTTAACCAAAGCTATGCACAAGTTGAGTTTTAGGCTTAACTGAATTGTATTGTGATATATATGAATGGCACTAAGATCAGCCCAAAGCCTTGTGTTGCCTCGTTCCCAGCCTCCAGGCTGGGAATGTATTCCAAGAGGCTCTGCCTCTCGTCAAGAAAGAGGAGGCGGCAGCCCTCCCAGGATGGGTTCCTAGCCTGAAGGCTGGGAACCAGTCAGGGCAAGGGTTATATCTTAACTTAGTGCCATTCTGATATATATAAATTTCTCGTAGGGGCACAGTAATGCTCATTAGTGTCAACTTAATTTCAATGCATGATGCACAGGCGTTTTACCCCCCTTAATCCCCCCTTAGAAAGGGGGGAAACAGGAAATTTAGTTCCCTCCCCTTTCTAAGGGGAGGGTTAGGGTGGGGTAACGCGGATCGTGATGGGAAGTTAGAGAACTGAATATCACGTCTTGACAAGGGTTTCACGTTAAGTTGACACGCATGAGCTTTTTCTGTGCCCTTACCAACGTATTTGTATGATTATTTAAAGTGAAACGGTATTACGGCAGGATTAGAAGCGATCGCGAAAATAGAAGATTCATCATTGGTGCAATGGATATGCTCATCGCCGCTCATGCTCTAAGTTTAGGAGTTACCCTCGTCACCAATAATATCCGAGAATTCTCTCGCATTCCTACGCTGTTATTAGAGAACTGGGTTGAGTAGCTGTAAATAAGCAATGTCTAACGAACTGATAACTGTTAAATCACCGCCACCATCGCGCCACATCTACAATTGCACGGGCAAGTTCTACCATTGCTGCTTCACCACCTAATGCAAAAATAACTGGAAACAATGCTTCGATATCTCGCAGCAAATTAGGGCGAGTGCGAAGAGATAGTTCATGAAGTGTATCTTGCCAAAGGGGAAAAAGTTTCACAATTGGCATTTGTGACAAACTGTCAGCTAAGGCACTTAAGGCATCGGCACGATAATACTGATTCTGAATTGCCCTGGCAGCAGCAAGGGCTTCTGGCAATAACTCTGGTGGCAGTTTCTCAGCTAAGGCACTCAAGGCATTGGCACGAGAATACTCATCCTGAATTGCCCTGGCAGCAGCAAGGGCTTCTGGCAAAACTTCTGGCAGTTTGTCAGCTAAGGCACTCAAGGCATTGGCACGATAATTCTCATCCTGAATTGCCCTGGCACCAGCAAGGGCTTCTGGCAATAACTCTGGTGGCAGTTTCTCAGCTAAGGCACTCAAGGCATTGGTACGATAATACTTATCCTGAATTGCCCTGGCACCAGCAAGGGCTTCTGGCAAAACTTCTGGCAGTTTGTCAGCTAAGGCACTCAAGGCATTGGCACGATAATTCTCATCCTGAATTGCCCTGGCACCA
>NZ_JBALCY010000044.1:0-53373 GCF_036917655.1 Nostoc sp. | reverse complement strand
ACTCCATTAATGAGTCTTTGAACTCCATTAATGAGTCTTTGAACTCCATTAATGAGTCTTTGAACTCCATTAATGAGTCTTTGAACTCCATTAATGAGTCTTTGAACTCCATTAATAAGTCTTTGACACTCATGAAAATTACAGCAATTTTCACAAGTGTGGAATACACATAATTGTAGGGGCACAATATATTGTGCCCCTACGCGTGTAGTCTATTCAATTGAAAACTGTTGTAATCCTTAGCCGGATGCGACCTAATTAATCTTAATGTCCGGTTTGTTCCTGGCAAATTGAGCTTAAATTAAAGCCTTGACATTCCCTAGCTTCCAGTAATTGCCTAACTGCATCACCAGGCTGACAACTCATCAAAGTTCCCCCCACCGCAGCTAGTGTAACAACAGTAGCTAGTCCCAGCACTGTAGCTCGTTTTCTAGGTTTAATTGTACTGACTAAAGTATCTATAGCGGTGGCAGTACCAACAACCTGAATTGGCTGAAGTGCTTTTAAAGCAACGGCCGCATTAGCATAACGACGTTTCCGGTTGCGTTCCACCATTCTCATCAACCACGACCGAAAACGCGGATTGATGTAAGGAACTAATTTCTGGAAATTAAAGCGATAGTTATCATCAATTAATTTGCCAATCTCAGCAGAACGGGTATTAGTAAGTAAGCAAATCAGTGTTGCTCCTAAACTATATAAGTCTGATGCCTCAGTTAGGGAATGACCAAACTGTTCTTCTGGTGGCATAAAACCTGGGGTTCCTGCTACAAAGCTGCTAAGAGCTATTTTTGCACCTGGTATCCTAGCTAATCCAAAATCAACCAGATAAGCATTTAGTTGTTCATCAACCAAAATATTCTCTGGCTTGATATCCCGATGGATAATTGACGGAACTTGCTTTTGTAAATAAACCAAAATTTCTAAGATTGACAGAGCAATTTGCTTAATTTCTTCAGGATGAAAGCTGCGTTTTAAACCCAAGGATGGGGCATTTTTATATTCCTGCACCATATAAAATATCCCTGGTATTTCAAAGCAATCTACATAGTGAGGGATGCGGGAATGATTCAGTTGTTGCAGTATTTTAATTTCGCGCTCATAGGCTTTCACTCCTGACAAATCAGCACTCGCACGAGCAAAACAAAACTCTTTAATTACCACTTGTTGATTGGAGTTGAGGACATTAGCTAGATAAGTAATGCGTCCCCCTTCTCTATTGCGTCCTAGTTCGGTGATAACTTGATAGCCAAGTTCTGAAAAATCTGGATGGTGATTTAAGGGAATTACCCCTTTATATCCATTGTGCATATCAAGCTCCATTACACACCACATGAGTTTGATTCTGTCAAGGTGCAATTAGAAAAATTAAGATCCACTCACTGAATTTTAGATTTTAAATTTTGGATTTTGGATTGAAAGATTCAAAATTAAAAATTCTTGATTGAGTAGCCCTGCATTCATGAGTCACTGCGGTCTTCTCTCAAAGAGAGAGGCTTTGCCAACGCGGAGCGTCTCGTAGAGAAGGAGTCTGCGTTAATCTAAAATCTAAAATCCAAAATCCAAAATCCAAAATTGAGTCACCTTTGCGCTAGCCAATCGACAATCTGGGCATTAACAATATCTGGAACCTCATCGTGGGGACAATGACCGGCATTGGGAATGGGGACAATTTTGATTTCTTTGCCATTCTCACGGGCCTTTTCGTAAATCTTGGCCCCGGTAATTGGTGTCCAGGGATCATCAGCACCCCAAATCACTAATAAAGGACGTTCGACTTTGGGCAATAGTTCCTCTGGACTTGGGCCAGGAGGGGCTGTGAGAATAGAGGCGAAGACTTGTTGCGCTCCTTCTTCGCAAGAGGGAGTATAAAGTAAATCGACTAATTCATCGGTGACGGCTTGGCGATCGCGGTAAACTTGGTAGAGAGTACGGCGAATTTGGGCTTTTTGGCGGATGCGGTTATAGACAAATTTACCTGTAATTGGCGATCGCACAAACCGATTAAAAGCTGCCATCACAATCCGTAGCGGCGGGTTCAATTCGTGAGGACGATGACTCAACCCACCCGCAGAGTTAATTAAAATACCACCAGCAGCAATTTCTGGATGTTCTACCAGTACAATCAAGCTCAAAAGTGCGCCGATGGAGTTGCCAATAAATACAGCAGGTTCGTGTATATGTGCTGTGCAGAAATCTTTCAGCAGTTCCACCCAAACTTCTACACTGTAATCAATGGGCGCTTTATCAGAACCACCAAAACCTAAAAGGTCTATAGCAAACACCTGGTAGCCAGCATGAGCTAAAACTGGGATATTTTTGCGCCAGTGTCCAATAGAAGCACCGAAGCCGTGAACCAGCACCAAAGGGTGTCCTGTGCCCATGACAGTGTACTGAATTTTGTAGCCCTGCCAATTCCAAAAGAATTTTTCAAAAGCGTCTTGGGTTGCAAGCTGCTGTGTAGTTACAGTCATTAATAAGATTAATAAAGTGTTTCTTTAATATAGTAATGTTTTCCTAACTCCTAACTCCTCACTCCTAACTCCTAACTCCTAACTCCTAACTCCTCTAAACGCCCCGCCACCGCTAACAGCACTGATTAGATTGTTAGTTCCATCCATCCCAAGGGATTAATAAGTCGAGGGATACCAAATACCCCTGTAACTTTTTAGACGAATGGTAGTGTGAGATGAAATACATGAATCAAAGTAACTTTGCTCATTTGAGCAAATTTGTTCTGGCTGCAACCTCTGTGGCAATATTTTCGCCAATAGCTTCTGCCTATGCAGCTTTAGGATTCTCTACCATCGTCGCCCAAATATCTGATAATTCCACAGGTCAACAACTTTTAGCTGATAAAAAAGTAGAAACAAGGAGTCATACTACTACTATTGCGCGGCAAACTATCACCACAGAAAGCCGCACCCAGGTAAATACTAGTAGTGTTTCGGGACAAGGGAAAAAAACAGGTTTTAGCCTTGCGATTTGGCAACCAGCGGGTAACTTTTCAGAGGTGATTGCTCGCATTTCTGTCAAGAGTAAAGGTGGCAAGAGCTATTTAAAAGAGCGGTTTTTGGGTGATTACAAGTACAAGATTAACCAAAAAGCAAAATTTGTTCAGGGGTTAAAAGCTAGCGATCGCATCGTCGTGCGATTGTATGATATTCAAAACCGCTTTATTGGCTACAGCGAATTTGAATGTTTGTCGGCAAATACCACAGTTAACCTGATTTTGTCAGCCAAACCTACAGAATACCAAGTTGTTCGTACTGTTTATGGTGTTGATGCTGACCAAAACGGCACTATTGACACAAATACCACCACCTACGACTACTTTACCCAAGTCAGCGACCAAGGTGTTATTTTCCTGAGCAGTTCCCAAACCTTCCAAGGTAGTCAGTTCCAAGTACAAGGTTTGTCAACAATTGCAGCAACTAGTGTTTATCCCGTTTCTTTTACTCAGGGTGAGTATGCTTTAGTCCGTCAGTCGTTCGTTAACGCCTTTAGTTCCGACTTGGCAAAGGTTTTGCAAGCTACTCCTGGCAGCTTGGTGCAGGTGATTGAAGTCAGGGATAACTCTAGCTACGACATCAGCCAAATGCTAATGAATTATCGCCAAGTCGGCATGTCTGGCTCTCTTCAAGTTGGGTTTTCTGATGTTTCCCCAAACTACTGGGCTAAAGATTTTATTGCCAAATTGGCAGCAATGGAAATTCTCGAAGGTTTTCCTGATGGGACTTTTCGCCCTGATGCACCGGTAACTCGTGCCCAATTTGCGGCAATGCTGCGGAAAGCGTTTGTCAAGGGGAAAATTCGCCAAGCGATATCTAACGACAAGCCGCTACGCATCCACGCTTTTAAGGATGTCTCAACTCAAAATTGGGCTTACAATGCCATCAGCGAAGTTTATCAAATGGGCTTTTTAAACGCTGTTATTGGCAAGGATTTCAACCCCAGCCAAAGCATTTCTCGTCTTGATGTTTTGGTAGCATTAGCGCGGGTATTAAATTATCAAAACAGTGGTTCCACGGACACAATCTTATCTGTTTACAGTGATGCAAATTCTATTCGTCGTGAACATCGCAGTCTGATTGCTGCTTTGACACAACGCGGTATAGTCGTCAACTATCCCAATGTGAAGTTGCTAAATGCTGAACGGGTAGCAACCAGGTCTGAAGTGTCTGCTTTGTTATACCAAGCGCTGTCTAGCACTGGAAAGGTAGCAAACATCTCCTCGCAGTACGTCGCTGGACAACAATAAGTTGCAGACTGAAACTTCGAGGGAGGGGTCAAAGCGCGTCGCCATTGCAACCAAGGAATTGGTAATGGTGCTGAGGGCTGTGACCCAGGTAATATCATGTCCGCTTGATTGCTTATTAAACCCGAAGAACCCCAAAGAGCCAAAGCTATGCTTTGTCTCCCCTCCCGAAGAGCGGGGAGGGGATTAAGGGGTGGGGTGCAATAACTATGGGAATCACAACGAATTACCCGGACATGATATAATTCCCATCCTCACGGTGGGAGTAGCAATAAAGGTGAACGCACCCCTGGTAATAAGTAATACCTTTATTTTAAGAAACGCGATTAATTGCGTCTCTTGCTTGCTCGACTGTAAAACTAATTTCCTGACCAGAGGAAATTTCTAGTGTATGACCATTTGGGTCTTGAATAAAAGCCCAGTAACCAACCGGAGGGCCCCAGTCATTTGGCCCATCCAGCAGTATTCCCTCTGTGCGTGCCTCATTGCATAGGCGATCAATTTCCCCGCGATTCTGATAAGCTACCCCAAGATGGGATTGTGGTAACAGTGCGCCTTCTACTTTAGCTGCTTTAATTAGCACAATCACAAAAGGTCTAGTCATGTCACTAATCCAAGCAACATCTGACTGAGTGGCTTGATTAATGCGATGATGCACGACTGTCATCTGAGCATACTTTGCATAAAATGAGATACTTGCATCAACATCACTGACTGCAAGTGCAATGTGAGTAAAACCAAGATCAGACATTAAGAAAACTCCGTGTGTAGACTTGGAGCTACTTGTCGGGAGACTTAGCTCAATATATGTAACCTTATCACCAAGCAAGACCAGTAAGACTTTACCAATTTATCAAGACAAGACTTACGCAAAAATCGCCAAAAAGCTTAATTTATCAAATCGCCTTCTCTGCCGGAGGCTGACGCCAACGCGTAGCGTCTCGTAGAGAAGGATTCGTAGAATGTGCGTAATATGATGTTCGGGCAATTAAGCATAATACCCCCAACCCCACCCCGCCAAAGCTACGCTTTAGCTCCCCTCCGCAAGCGGGGTGGGGTTCTTTCTTATGGGTAATTTGGCGGACATACATAATATAAGTCCTGCAAGACTACGACTCCAGCATCAAATAAATGTAGGTACTAACCTCGACTCCTGCAAGAAAGCTAACACAGTTGATAATGAAGGTAGGCGTTATTTTCACAAATATTATGTTCTTAACTTGGTTAGACAGCAACTCTTGGCTGCTAGAAATCGGCGGGAAACGAATACTAATTGACCCTTGGCTGGTTGGTTCGTTAATTTTTAGCAATTTGGATTGGCTGTTTAAAGGTTCGCGATCGCAAAATCGCCCAATACCAGATAATATTGATTTGATCGTGCTGTCTCAGGGTTTAGAAGACCATGCTCACCCACCAACGCTGAAGCTGCTCGACCACAGCATCAAGGTTGTAGCTTCTCCCAATGCAGCCAAGGTAGTACAGCAATTAGGTTACACCCAGGTAACAGTATTGGCTCATGGTCAAACTTTCACTTTAAATAATCAAGTTGAAATCAAGGCTTTTCCCGGCTCTCCCATTGGCCCCACTTTAGTGGAAAATAGTTATCTCCTCAAAGAATTGGAGAGTGGTTTAACTGTATACTATGAGCCTCATGGGTATCATTCACCGCAACTTAAGCAAGCTGCACCTATCGATGTAGTGATTACACCGTTTATTGACATGACGCTAGCTTTGCTTGGGCCAATTATTAAAGGGAAAAATAGTGCTTTAGAAGTAGTAAAGTCGTTACAGCCTCAAGTAATATTATCTACGGCGGCTGGCGGGGATGTGGCGTTTGAGGGATTGCTGATGAAACTCATTCAGACTAAAGGAAGTGCTGAAGAATTTCGTTTGCTAGTAGAGAAAAACAATCTTTCGACGCGGGTACTTGAGCCGAAACCAGGCGATCGCTTTGAACTACGCTTAGAAAAGCGAGCATTAGCAATCTAATGAGAGCAGATGCTGGATGCCGACATACAACCAATGTTTAGGGAGAGCTAATCAAATAAATGCCCAGCCGTCGCCCATCCCTTCCAAAGGTTGGTGTTCCCATGATTACTCGTGAAGTTTACGATAACTGTATATCGGCTAGGGATTTATTTCTTTGCAAAATATCTAACCCTAGATTTCTCCAATTCAGCTTAATGCTCTTTTATTACTCTGAAAAAATAAAATATTTGTAGGTTGGGTTGAACATTCGTGAAACCCCAACAAAATCAAGAATTTTTGACTTGGGTTTCGTTCTCAACCCAACCTACCCGTAGATTTATAGAAACTAGTGACAACAAAGGTTTCTGATTTTTATCTGGTGAGAGTCATAAGCTAAACCACATCCAATACGGTTCGGTTAAGAATATTCGTAGGTTGGGTTGAGCTTTGCGAAACCCAACAAACCCGGCAAAATGTTGGGTTTAGTTCCTCAACCCAACCTACATATTTTTATTTTTTAGGCTTAACCGAACCGTATTGAAACCACATCTAGTTTGCATAATCTGAAATTGTACATTTCTTGTGGGGTGGACGTCTCGCCCGCCCAATATATGCAAGTTAAATGTGGAACAACTTAGAAGAGGGTTAAGTAGGATGTTAGGTAAAAAAAATCTAAAAATCAACCGAAAATACCCTGAGGGGGCATTGCATATTGATATCATGAAAAGGTCTAATTAAACCTTGATCCTTTAATTTAGAAGGCTTGAGTGTAATGAAGACCCTCCCCGGCTTGGTATTAGTACTTAGCTTCATGGTAGTAGCTTGCAGTCCGTCCCAAGATAAAACGGTGTCTTCCAACCCTGAAGTCACAATCACTCCGGCTCAAGTAGGAGAGCAAAAGACACAAAATAAGCCTTTAGTTGTAACGACAGTCGCTCCTTTAACCAATATTGTGAGTAACATTGCAGGCGATCGCTTAGAAGTTAAAGGGATTATTCCAGAAGGAACCGACTCCCATACCTTTGAACCTCGTCCCAGCGATGCCGATTTGCTAGCCAAAGCTAATCTGATCATCGCCAATGGGTTGCATTTGGAATCCCCGACAGAAAAGCTGGCAAATGCCTCGAAGCCCAAAGAAACTAAAATCTTTGAACTAGGTAGTAATACCATTACCCAAGAGCAATGGCTTTTCGACTTCAGCTTTCCTAAAGAAAAGGGCGATCCCAATCCTCATCTGTGGGTAAACCCCAAGTATGCTGAAAATTACGCCAAACTAGCCGCCCAACAGTTAACCACCTTAGATCCTGCTGGCAAAGACTACTACGCTACTAATCTCAAAAATTATTTACAACGTCTGGATGCCCTAGACAAGGCAACACGGGAAATCGTTGCCAGTATTCCTGCTAAAAACCGTAAACTTTTGACCTACCATGATTCTTGGGCGTATTGGGCCAGAGAGTATGGTTTTCAAGTAATTGGTGCGATTCAACCTTCAGATTTCAAGGAACCATCCGCTCAAGATGTCGCAAAGCTAATTGACCAAATTCGGAAAACAGACGTCCCAGCAATTTTTGGTTCTGAGGTCTACCCCAGCAAGGTAGAAGAACAAATTGCCCGCGAAGCGAAGGTAAAAACAGCTAACACTGCCGATGATGACTTACCAGGAACCGGTT
The DNA here is from genome assembly GCF_036917655.1 of Nostoc sp. Taxonomy (GTDB): domain Bacteria; phylum Cyanobacteriota; class Cyanobacteriia; order Cyanobacteriales; family Nostocaceae; genus Nostoc. Next base: position 45,474 of record NZ_JBALCY010000044.1, on the reverse strand, counting down.
CAGCCAATGCAATTGAAAACACTAATCCTGAGCATACTTATATTGGCATGATGGCTAACAACATGCGGATTATCGCCTCTAATTTAGGAGGAAATCCTAATTTGGTGAAGAACTTGAAGACTGGAAATGTAGTTGGGCCAACAGCAACCAAGTAGGATCAATAAAATAAGTACATGCAACCAATACTCGAAGTCAGAAGTTTAACCTGTGGTTATCAAACCCAGCCAGTGTTTAGGGATGTTAATTTGACGCTTTACCCAGGCCAACTTACTGGGTTGGTAGGCCCTTCTGGCAGTGGTAAAAGCACTTTAATCAGAGCGATTTTAGGGCTAGTTCAGCCTTGGGCTGGAGAGATTTGGTTTCGAGGAAAGCGCTTAAAGCCAGGAGTACCACCGCCTTTGGTGGGCTATGTGCCGCAGGTAGAAACGGTGGATTGGACTTTTCCAGTTACGGCTCTGGAAGTAGTGATGATGGGGCGTTATCAAAAGCAGAAGATGTTGCCTTGGTCTTCGCGGCGCGATCGCCAAGTTGCCAGCGAACTCCTGGAGCGCGTTGGAGTTGCCCATGTTGCCCATCAACCGATCGGTAATCTATCTGGTGGGCAACAGCAAAGGGTTTTCATTGCCCGTGCTTTAGTAGGAGAACCAAAAATAGTTCTTCTGGATGAACCCACCAGTAGTTCAGACTTGCACGTTCAACACGAACTATTGCACCTATTAGCTGATTTGAATCAGCAAGGCTTGACAATTATCCTCTCTACCCATGACCTCAACTCGGTAGCAACTCATTTACCTTGGGTATTGTGTTTCAACCACGGTTTAATTTGCCAAGGTCAACCTATCGATGTCTTCACTCCCGCAAATCTTGAGCAGACTTTTGGTGGAGAAATGGTAGTTTTCCACCAACAAGACCGAATCTTGATCGCTAGCGGCGGTACTTCCCTACGTCATCAAATGCAAGACAACTTGCCGGAAGTATTGCGGGCAAAATAATTGTCTCTGATCCACATCAGCTTGCTTTTATTACATGTGTTAGACGTTGTATTTTAACTGATCATCGAATTGATTTTGATTATAAGAAAAAGCCCCCCTTAAAAAGGGGGGTTGGGGGATCTTCCAGAAATAAATACGTTAATCAAACCGTATTGCTCTCTCCGACTCGGAGAGAAACTTGAACTTGAGTTCAAGACAGAGAGAGGTTTGTCGAACTCACGTTAATCAATACTGTGCTACTTTCAATAAAAATATGGATTTTTTACTAGCTCCCTTTCGCTACGAATTTTTTAGCCGTGCCATTTTAGTAGGCATGATGGCGGGGCTATTATGCGGCATTATGGGAGTTTATATTACAACTCGGAGAATGAGTTACATTGCCCACGGTTTATCTCATGCGATTTTGGGGGGAGCCGTGCTGAGTTATGTACTGGGCTTGAATTTCTACATTGGCTCTGGGATTTGGGGTTTTGCAGCAGCCCTGCTGATTCAATATTTGACAGGACGCAAAATCTACTCGGATGCAGCGATTGGAATTGTGACAACTGCTAGCTTTGCTTTAGGAGTAGCTGTGATCAGTAGCTATCGCAAGTTTAGCCAAAACTTTGAAGCTGCTTTGTTTGGCAATGTGTTGGGCGTTTCCCCTAATGATTTGTGGGTGGTGACGGGTGTGACGATTGTCTTACTCAGTCTCGTTTTCTTGTTTTATCGCCCGTTGCTATTTTGGTGTTTTGACCGAGAAGTTGCTCAAGTTCATGGCGTACCCGTTTTTGCAATGGATACTCTATTTGCTTTGATGTTGGCGACTTTACTGGTAGCGACACTGAACGTCTTAGGGGTAACTCTGATTATTTCAGCCGTGGTGATTCCGGCATCAATTGCCCGATTAATGAGCGATCGCTTTGGTTATCTGATGATTATTTCCGGGATTTTAGGAGCTGCGATTTCGTTTGTAGGTATCTACCTCAGCTACTACCTCGACATTGCCTCTGGAGCTAGTGTAGTGCTGCTGTCAACCGCCATATTTGCCTGCGTGTTGCTCACCAAAAGCCTGCAAGGACGATATAATAAACGTCGTCTGCCTCCCCTGCCAAAACTCATCCCTTAGCAAGAGTTAGTCTGGATTTAATGCCGAATTTTCATTTATATTACTTTGCATATACACTTCTCTAATCGGAAAAGGAATTTGAATTCCTGCTTGCTGATAGCGTTTGTGTAATTTTTTGACAAATAGATGTTTGCCAATCCGCTGATCAAAGTATTCACTGACGCGCATATAAAGCGTAAAATCTATACTAAAATCATTAAAAGTATGAAATCTGATATATGGTTCACTGTCTTTTAATTCCGGTGCAATTTCTTGCATAACTTCTTTGGCGACTTCTATAGTCACTTTTTCAACTTCTTCCAAATCGCTATCATAACTTACACCCACATCCATTGTTAAAGTAATTTCCTTTGCGGGTAAATGATAGTTGGTGAAAATCGCCGAAGACAATTTAGAATTGGGAACAATGACTACATTATTTGAAATTTCTTTAATTGTGGTATTGCGCCAAGAAATATCTATGACGTATCCCTCATGTCCAGCATCTAATTTTACATAGTCTCCGGTTCTCACTTGCTTAGAAATAATTAAGTAAAAACCCGAAAATAAGTTTGCAAGTGTGTCTTGAAGTGCCAAACCAACTGCTAGACCACCAATCCCTAAAGTTGTGATGATCGGCGTAATTTCAACACCCACCGTTTGCAATATGATTAATGTTCCCAAAACTAAAACAGTAACCTTAGCAAGGTTAGAAATTAGTGATGTGGGAACCCCTTCTGCTCTGCGAATAAATAAATTTACAAAACCAGCAGTCAATCTGGCTAAGAGTAGAGTTATAGAATACAGCAGTGCGATCGTCAGAACTTTTTGCAGTACGATCGCAATATCTGGCTTGAGGGGAGAACTCAGAACTGCCCAAAACAAACCGGTAAGGACAAACCAAATAAAGGTCATCCGATGCAGGGAATGAAATATAATATCACCCCCAGCAATTCGTTTATGATTAACGAATGTTTCCAGTTTTTTGAAGATAACTTTTTCACCAATTACTCCAGCCAGTAAGCCAGCTAGAATAAACCATATCGGCGTAATCCATTCCATCATATAAATTTTAAATTGGGAATTTTAGATTTAGGAAAGCAGCATTTTTGCTGTGATTATGGCTAAATTTTACCTTGTTAATTGTCGGATTAGCTGCTTGATATTTTCTGGATTATGGACTTGCCAATTATTTACCACCCAGATTACATTGCTCCCCTACCTGAAGGACATCGCTTCCCGATGTCTAAGTTCCGACAACTCTACGAATTGCTGTTAGCTGATGGTGTAGCTAATCAAGAACAATTTCACACCCCGGAACGTCCGCCACCAGAGTTGATAGAGTTAGTCCACACTCCAAGCTATGTTCAAGCTTATTGCGAGGGAACTCTAGACCCGAAAGCACAGCGACGCATTGGTTTGCCTTGGAGTCCAGCATTAGCGAATCGTACTTGTGTAGCGGTAGGTGGTACAATACTTACTGCTAAACTGGCACTAAGTCAGGGTTTAGCTTGTAATACAGCTGGTGGAACTCATCATGCCTTTCCTAGTTATGGGTCTGGTTTTTGTATTTTCAACGATTTAGCGATCGCTTGCCGCGTTTTACAAAAATTCGGACTTGTCCAAAAAATCCTAATTGTGGATTTGGATGTACATCAAGGAGACGGTACCGCTTTTATCTTCCAAGACGACGAGAGTGTTTTTACTTTCTCCATGCACTGCGAAGTCAATTTTCCCGGTACTAAACAAAACAGCGATTTGGATGTTGCTTTGCCGGTGGGAATGGAGGATGACGCTTATTTACAAACCTTAGCGAATTATTTAGCAGATTTATTGTCAAAAGTCAAGCCAGATTTAGTATTTTATGATGCAGGTGTTGATCCTCATATAGGCGATCGCTTGGGCAAATTAGCCTTAACAGATGCTGGCATTTTCCGCCGGGAAATGCAGGTTTTAAGTACCTGTATGAGTAGCGGTTATCCTGTCGCCTGCGTCATTGGCGGCGGTTATGCTGATGATATGAAATCTCTTGTTTGGCGGCATTCCCTGCTGCATCGGGCTGCTAGTGAAGTTTATCAGCAGTACAAACTATAGTTATTTAGTGAGCAATACTACCCAAAATCGTAACGTTTTTAAAGGCAAAGGAACGCAAACTAAACGCAGAGTCTTGCCAAATTTAATTCGTAGCAAATCGGACTAAAATAAACTTTGCGCTCCTTTGCGCTTACCTCTGCGTCCCTCTGCGTTTAAATTTAAACCCCCAATTCTCCACGAATTTACGAAACTGGATGAACAACGGCAAACTCAGAATCTACGAACTAGCAAAAGAATTGAATTTGGATAGCAAGAAGCTATTAGCTATTTGTGAAAAACTAAAAATTGCAGTCAAAAGCCATACCAGTACAATCTCAGAATCCGAGGCAGAACGCATTCGTCTAGCGGTAAAGAAACTAACTGCTTTGCCAGCAAAATCCTCGAAAACTAAAACAAACTCTGAAGATTGGGGCTATATGTTCATAGCTTCAGCAATTGATAGTTTTATCCGCCATCTTGAAGGTGAAAGCGCCCTTAAATCATATCCCGAATTTAGAGAGCGGCGCGATCGCGCCAATGAGTTAATGTTGGAATGTGTCGGTAAAAAGCCTTGTCTATTTTATGTGCGTCGCAAGGGTGCAGGGAAAGAAGCAAGAGAAGAAATTTGGGATTTGACAATCGCAACAGACAGCGATGATTTTCAATTACCCGCAAGACTTGAGAAGCTCAGAAAAACATTAGGATTTAGAGCGGCTGTACAAAAAGATGGACGCGACGGGTTAAAAATACTTTCGGCTCAGTTGTTACAACCCTCACGGGGACACGCCGATAGCTATGCTGTACCTTGTCGCTTGCGTTTGCTACCTAATCATCAGCATCATCTCGACATTCCACCCGCGACATTGAAACGCATCGCAGCCGCTTTAGTTTGTGGCGATCATGTGCCTACAGAAGAACAGCTGAAAGCTTGGAAAGCATTTTTGCAAATTGAGGAAAAAATCGCTAAAGCCCGTCAATTTTGCGTGCGTTATGTAAGTCATAACTATAACTTCAAAAGGCGGATCAGTTTTGAAATTGATGTAGCCTCAGCTACCCTTGACGGCTTTTATCAAAATTCCCTCGACGTGGACAATTTTTGGGAACGAGCAAGACGCACAAAAAACGAAGATTTGAAGCTTTTTGAAACTGCTCCTATCGGAAAAAATTGGATTAGCGGTCGTCAATTAGGGACTGTTGAAGAAGTTGATCCCAACCGTTGTATTATCAGCCTTAGACTAGAACGCGATTTAGCTGAATTCATGGCGGCAGAGCGTTATCAATTACCAGCTACCGGATTTTTATGTTTCGAGGCAGTTGGTGATATTCAGCAGATTCAGCGCAAGAAAAAAGCTTTAGATGATTTGAATAATAGTTACACCCAAAATCCCTATTTAGGTAACTTTTTATTCGATGCTTCTCAGGCTAGACAAATCAAAACAACTGTTGAACTTCAACCACAAGATTTGTTGTTATCTTCTGCTAATCCTGGTCAGAAAGCAGCAGTAGAAAAGGTACTTGCTGCTAAGGATCTTGTTCTTATCCAAGGGCCACCAGGTACAGGTAAAACTACCGTAATTGCTGAGATTTGCTATCAAATTGCCCTTCGCGGTGGACGTACCTTAATTGCTTCTCAAGCCAATTTAGCAGTAGATAACGCCCTGAGTCGATTAGTTCACAACCCAGTAATTCGGGCTGTACGCAAGGGGAGAGCCGATAAAGTTGGCGAGGAAGGACAGCCATTTTTAGAAGACCAAGTGATTGGCAGATGGCTAGAAAACACTGCGGGTGACTGCGAAAGAAATCTGACTCAACGCCTCGAAAATATTAAAACTTTCAGTCAATTACTGGCATCTTCAGAAAGATTCACAGCCTACTTCCAAGCAGAGGAAGAATTCAATCACCAACAAACTAAATTCAACAAAAATAAGTTAAAGCTAGAGGCTAACTTTAAAAATCAAGAAAAATTTTACAACGAAACTGTAGAAAAACAGAACGAGGCTCAATCCCTAATTGCTGGTTTGGAAAATCTACTAAATACTGCACCAAATGTTAACTGGGAAGCTCCAGAAGTTACAGATCTTTTGCCACTTCTTAAGCCATATACAGAAGGTAACAGTTTAGTAGAAGAATTTTTAGCAAATGTTCGTCAAACTATCAAATATACTAATGAACTCGGCTTTATGCGTCCGGCGCTTGGTGCTTTTGGTTTAGCGGTTTGGTTGCGTGAAACTGTAGCAAGAGAAATTTCTGGATTTAAAACTGTTTTGACTCATGCTCACGAAGCAAGTAAAGCCATTTTAGAAGTTGCAGCATCAGTGGAGGTTGTTAAACAGAATTTTAGCTCGTTAAATCAGTTGCAACCAGATTATCAGCAATATCTTACCAGGCTGCAAAATATACAGCAAACAATCCAGATATGGGAAAACCGCAAACGGGAAATTGATTATATTATCTCAGCAGTGAAAGAGTGGAAATCTACAGCACCTTCTTATCTATATCAAACTTTGAAAGATTGTCAGCAATCAGGTTTACCATTAACAGAAAATTTAGTAGATTTACCACTAGGTTTATTGATGTTTGCTAATACATTAAAGTTACCAATAGTACCAAAAATTTACAAAATTAACCTACCAGAATGGGAGCTATTGGCAAAAGCGATCGCTTATGAAATAGAAGGAGGTTTTACTGATAGGCAGGGTAAACAACATAATTTTAGCTATTTTTTACAACAAAATTTTAGTCAGATTCCAATGGTACTATCAAAGAGCGATCGCACTCAATGGCAAGAAACCTATCAACAGTTTAGTAATTATCAGCTACTGACTCCTAAACAGCGAAAATTACTGGTTGAGAATACCCAGGTTTTCTTAATTAGAATGCAACGGATTTATGGTGCATCATGGGAATGGAATAATATCGACTCTACTCTTACCAGAATTACACAAGAATTACTAGATACTATTCTTATAAATGCACGTCAATGCGTTTTAAAAGTAAAAACCGAAACTGAACAACAGCTTCAGCATCTGCAACAACAATTAAATGAACTTCAGAAAAATGAAATCAGCCAACAGCAAATATCTGTTACTCAAGCTGAGGTAGAAAAAGCACAGCAGGATGCTAATTTCCAAGTTGGACGAGTTATTAATATCTTGCAAGAACTTAATCAACACAATATACCTGCTCAATTACGCATTCTAACTGAAAAATATCTCGCAACACAATCAAATATTTGGGAGCAGTCGCAAGAATTCTCAAATCAAGTTAATTATTGGGGAACTTCCATTAGTCAACTTGAAGCTTTAATTTCATCATTAGAACCTTTTGCTGTGCTGGAGATAATTAAAAGTTCTCTCCATGAGCATTTATCAAAGCTACAAGAAGAAACTGAAATTTCCTTACAGCAGCTTCATAAATTACAAATTAATCTACGCGAAATAGAACAAAAATCACAACCACAGCCATCAGATAATTTAATAGAAGAAAGAAACTGGTGGTTGACAGAATGGCAAAGAATACCGGATAAGTTTAAGCCAGAAAATTCGGCTGCTGAGTTGTTTAATATAGACTTATTAAACAGCATAAATATTAAGTTTGAACTTTGGCAAGAGCAACTCAAAAAAGATGAAGTTTATCTTAATAAATATCAGCAATTTGTGCAAGATTGGATTGGAAAATTGAGACAACCAACTGAAGGCGATCATGACGATTTAAGACGCATTTATTTAGATAATGCTAACGTCGTTGGTATCACCTGTGTTCAAGCTGCAAATAGAGGTTTTTCTGAAGAATTCAAATCCTTTGATGTCGTCATCATTGACGAGGTTAGTAAGTGTACTCCACCAGAGTTACTAATCCCAGCCTTGAAAGGTAAAAAACTAGTCATGGTAGGCGATCATCGGCAATTACCACCCATGCTTGATACTAGTACTTTAGAAGAAGTTGCTCAGACAATTGGTAATACACGAGAAGAACTACAATTCTTAGAAGAATCACTGTTTAAAAGTCAGTTTGAATCTGCTGATGAAAGCATCAAACAAATGCTAACTACACAATATCGAATGCACCCATTTATTATGGGTGCAATCAATCAGTTTTATGATGGTAAACTAGAATCTGGTATTTTGGAGCCGGACACAAAACGCGCACATCATTTAGCAGGCGAAATTCTCCAAGAATCTCAGCATCTTCTCTGGGTAAAAACGCCTATAGAGAATCAGTTTTTAGAGCAACGAAATGGAACTTCTTACTTTAATACTCCAGAAATTGATGCAATTGAAAGTCTGTGTCAGCAGTTTGAGAGTACTTGGGCTTCTAAGGTTGCTAATGGTGAACCAAAAAAAGAAATTGCTGTAATTACATTTTATGGCGCTCAATTAAGAAAAATTGATGAGCGCTTGCAATCTGAACTTTTCCCTTCGTTAGAAATTCGTACTGGAACAGTAGACAGATTTCAAGGTATGGAAAGACCTGTTGTAATTGTGAGTATGGTTCGCAACAATAGCAAAGGAGATGTGGGATTTGCTAAGAAGCCAGAACGGGTAAATGTTGCATTTTCTCGCGCTCAAGAACTGCTGATAATTGTGGGTTGTCATAATTTATTTACCCATCAATCAGGTAAAGTCGGAAGTATGTATTCCGAAGTTTCAAATATTGTAAGTCTGCATCAAGGTTTTGTGGATGTTTCTCAACTCATCTGAGTCTAAAAATGGCTTTTGTTGTGAATTAAACGTTTAGGAAATAAAAAGTAATTTTTAATATCCTAGAAAAAAGTTACAATTAAGAAACTGAACTCCAAAGCTGATCATTTCTCATTTAGAAACAGACTGGAGACTTTTATGACTAGAGCAGCGATCGCTACACCCACAAAAGAATCACCCCTTTTGTTTGAAGGACTGACTTGGAGAGAATTCAAAGCAGTTGAGCAGTTATTAGACCGTCCAGGATATCGGCTGTCTTTCCTGGATGGTGTTTTGGAGATCCGAAGAATGCCTGGAGAACCCCACGAAACTGTTAAGAAGAGAATTGCCGCATTGTTAGAACTTTACCTGCTCATGGCAGGGTTTGACTTTACTCCAACTGGATCAATGACCTTAGAAAGTGAATCGGGTGCTGTCAAGCGAGAGGCGGATGAATCTTATAAACTTGTCCCTGGTCGAGTCCGTCCCGATTTGGCAGTAGAGGTGGTGTTTACCAGTGGCGGTATCAACAAACTGGAGGCATACAAGCGGCTGTTGATTCCAGAAGTGTGGTTCTGGGAAGATGGCGTGTTAGAAGTTTATCACCTGCGTCAAGAGGGTAACGCGCTTCACTATGAAAGGGTTTCCAGTAGTGAGGAAGTCAAAGGAATCGATCTTGATTTGTTGTTACGCTGCATTAATATGGTAAATCATGTTGATGCCATCAAAACTTTTCAGCAGGCGCTTCAGAAATAGCTGGCGGTTTTTGCTAAACCTGTTGATGATAATCTGAAAAATGTGATAGATAAAATTTTAGGCAATATACTGATAAAACTAATCATTATTCAAGCTGATATTATTTGTCATAAAATTTTGTTTTGAGTCACGGCATAGTATTGAAAGTAGAGACTATAAAAATTTTATTTTATTTGTAAAAATTGTAAGGTTTAGATTCCTGACTTTTCTAAAAAGTCGGGAATTTTATCGCTGACGGGCAATATTATCAAAAATCTTCAAAGCAGCAAATGTTCAAGATGTTGTTCCTTGCTGAAATTCGTATGGTTCACCCAAATTACAGCTTATTTGGTTTAGCCGCTTGGTTGCAAAATACTGTAGCTTCTTGGATTACTGAAGTTCGCACAGCATTAGCTTACGCCAGTGATACAGCTATGGTAATAACGGAAGCGGAGTTAGCTGCACAAACTTACACACAAAATTCAGAATTTCTTACTCGCCTAAAGTCAAATCATCAACAATTGCTTGCTAACCAGCAAAATTTGCATCAAATAATTAGGGATCTACACAACCGTGAATCTGAGATTAGTTTAACAATAAATGACCTTGATATATGGCTGTCTACAGCTAATTTAAATATCGTCAATATCTTGACACAGTGCTTACAAAATCGTCAAGACTTTACAGTTGACTTAATCTCATTACCTTCAAGATTACGAAGCATGACGATCGCAGAACAATATCTACCCTGGCAACAAAGTCTTGATCAGTGTCGGGTAAAAGTTAATGAGTTAATTCAGAAATACCATGAAAGGGATAGGGTATGCAGTCGGGTTAGTGAGATAAAAGATTTACTCGTGCGGAGGCGAAATATACCAGGTTATCCCTCAATCAATGAAGCTGCTATTTCTCAGGTGAGCGTTAGTAAAGCGCTAGACCCTGTGGAATCCCTCATGAAGCTGAAGCAACTAGCACAAAATAGTATCGATGAGATTGAGAAACCACTAGGAGTCTGGGGTCAGATTATTGAATGGATGCTTGCGGTTGCTCTCAAGCGGAAAAGTTTGGATTCCATAGCTCAAAAGTTACGCCCATATAGCCGCCGTTATGCTGCGGCGGTAACTCTTGAGGCTATTAAGAGAAAACTCCAGATTATACTTGAAAAAGTTCAACCTATTGAGAGTGAATCGGCTATCTCGAAAATTACAGTGGACGTGGCCAACGGTATGGTTACGAGTGCGCGTACATGGCTAAAGCAACTACAGGCTGAAACAAAAAAAGAGCAAAAGCAGCTTGAGGTTCAATTAAATCAAGAGATGAGGTTAGCGGCTAATGAACAGCAAAAAATATCTGCTAATCAAGAGGAGCTAGAAACTTCTCGCAGTGAAGCTGACTTCAAATTTAAAAGAGCGATCGCATTCTTACAAGAACTTTTCCCCTTCCCATATTTACCTAAAGAATTAAGACTTTTAGTGCAACAATACCTCGATAATCCTTCAACTATTCTGACTGAGACGCCACAATTTATAGCAAAACTACATAACTGGGAAAATCGAATAAAAAAACTTGATACTTTGATTTACTTAATCGATACTTTTGCTACACTTGCGACTATCAAAGACCTGCTCATAGTTCATATTACTAGCTTGCAGAAAACAACTGAAACTTATAAAAGCCAATTCATAGTAACTCAAAGCCAAATCGAGACAATTGTTGAGCATTTACACCAGCAATTAAAATATATCTCAAATGAGCGAACTTGGTGGCAGTCGATTTGGGAAGTTATTCCTGATAAATTCAAGCCTGAAGTTTATTCTACAGACTTGTTGAATCTAGACTTTTTATGTAATATCAAAAATCAGTTTAAATTTTGGCAGCAGCAACTCCAAAAAGAAGACAATTATCTTAACAAATATCAGTATTTTGTTCAAGATTGGATAGGAAAGTTAAGAAATCCAACAGAGTGCGATCGCACTGATTTAAGGCGTATTTATCTAGATAATGCCAACGTCGTTGGTATCACCTGTGTTCAAGCTGCAAATTACCATTTTTCACAAGAATTCAAATACTTTGATGTCGTCATTATTGATGAAGTTAGTAAATGTACTCCTCCAGAGTTATTAATCCCCGCCTTGAAAGGTAAAAAGTTGGTCATGGTAGGCGACCATCGACAATTACCACCTATGCTCGACACGAAGACTTTAGAGGAAGTTTCTCAAGAGATTGGCATCACAAATGCAGAACTACAATTATTGCAAGAGTCACTATTTAAAACTCAGTTTGAAGCTGCTAATGATAGCATCAAACAAATGTTAAATACACAATATCGAATGCACCCCATAATTATGGGTGCAATCAATCAGTTTTATGACGGCAAACTAGAATGTGGTATCTTAGAGCCTGATACCAAACGCGCACATAATCTAGCAGGCGAAATAATTCAAGAATCTCAGCATCTTATCTGGGTACACACGCCTATAGAGAAACAGTTTTTAGAGGAACGAGATGGAACTTCTTACTTTAATACTAAAGAAATTTATGCAATTCAACCTTTGTGTCAGCAGTTCGAGAGTGCTTGGTCTTCTAAAGTTGCTAATGGTGAACCAAAAAAACAAATCGCGGTGATTACATTTTATGGCGCTCAACTCAGAAAAATTGATAAATGCCTGCAATCGGAACATTTTCCATCACTGCAAATTACCACTGGTACGGTAGACAGATTTCAAGGTATGGAACGACCTGTTGTAATTGTTAGTATGGTTCGCAACAATAGTAGAGGAGATGTGGGATTTGCCAAAAAGCCAGAACGGGTTAACGTTGCATTTTCCCGCGCTCAAGAACTACTAGTAATTGCGGGTTGTCATTCGCTATTTACCCAGCAGCGTGGACAAGTCGGAAGTATGTACTCCAATGTTTCAAACGTCGTGCGTCTACATGGAGGTTTCGTTGATGTTTCTCGCCTCTTCTGCTAAACCTATTGATGAGAATCTAAAAAATTTGGTAGATGAAATAGAAGCGCAAAGTTCTAGTTTATCAGTTTTAGCAGCGCGTCAATTCCGTTATAGCTTGCGTCAAACTCCTATAGAAGTAAATATCAAAGAACCCCGCCAGTTTAACGTCCTCGAAGAATTTATCATCCGCGCTGCTATTGAATTTCAACCTCCGCCAACAGAAGATGAATTAGCCTCTGTACTTGGACTTGATTCTGTATTTATCAAAACTACTACTGCAACTCTTCGTTCATTACAAACTTTATCAGCAACATCGCCAATTACAGTCACTCCTGAAGGTCGCTCATTTTATGAAAAAGGATTTGTACCACAACCCCCATATCCTGTACAGCTTAATGCTATTACAGACCCTTTAAGTGACAAAATAATCTTTCAATCTGAATCTTTAAACGAGACAGTGATAAACTTGCCCGATTTGGCAGACTTTATAACTATTAATAATACAATTACTGAAATTTCCGTGTTATCACTTGAGGAAATCCAAAAAAGTATTCAGGCTTCAGATTTAGCACTTCATATACCAGAAGAAGGAAAAATCATCACTTCCTGTAAGGTACTAACTTCGACTCAAAAAATTTGGAAAAAGATATCACTTTTCGTTATCTTCGATGCCCTTGAAGATAAATTGAGCATCCAAATAAGAAATGGAAAGCAAATTTTAGAGTCAGCATCAAATTGGTTGGAAGTACTACACACAGAAGGTAAAATATCCTTACAGACATTATGTCAATTGTCAACCGAAACTATCAGTTTTGAACGTGAAGCCATTCTCAAGCAGAAAAATACTGAAATAGAAGCTAGACTCGAAAATATTCGCCAACAGGCGCTTGAAAATGCCACAAAAACCAGTGAGAAAGTAGATGGTTATAAAGCGATAGGTGAAGCTGTACAGTTACGCGATGGACAAATGGCTCAAGCTTTTCTAGAAGTTTTAAATTCGGCTAAACATCAGATTCTAATCTATTCTCCTTGGGTGAATCAGGCAGTTGTAAATGAAAAATTTCTAACTCTGTTACAGAAATTAGCTAACCGCGGAGTCTGGATTTTAATTGGACATGGAATTTCGCGGCGACAAGAAGATGAAGAAAAACCAATTCTACCAGAACTAGAGAAAAAACTTCGAGCGATAAAAACACCTGATGGTTTACCATCTGTACAGGTTTTTTGGTTGGGAGATTCCCATGTCAAAGAAGTAATAGTTGATCAGGAAATCCATCTTTGTGGTTCTCATAACTGGCTATCTTATCGCGGCGACTACCTACCACGAGGCGAGTCAGTTTATAAAGTTACAATTCCGTATCAAGTTCAGGAAGCTTATGAATTTCTCGCTAATCGCTTCCAAAATCATGCTCAAAAATTATGGGAAAATGCTCTAGAAAACCGTGATTTTCAACTAGCTGTAGAGTCTTTATGTGTGTGGGGTGCGCTAGGTATGGAAGACATTACACTCAAAGAGATTCAACAAAACAATTGGCTGGAACTTCTGCCTGTGTGGTTAAATGTAGCACTACAGGGATTAAGATCGAAAAATTTACTAGGTGATTCAGCAAGTTTTAAAACTGCACTTTTGTTGCTGAATCAAGTTTCTAATGAAGAGGCTTTTGTTGAATTATTGCAACAGGGATGGCATAAAGTTATCGGCGCGATCGCAAGTCACAATCCCAAAACTGCTTTAAACTTACTTAGTGATGAAGTCTGGGCGCAGTTTCTCCGTCTCAATATTGTTCAAGAAAGTGATTCACCTGATAATTTTATCTCGCAACATACATTATTAAAGAAAATACATAGATAAAATATGATGTTAACATTATCATATTTGCTGCTTCAACGTCATATCAGTATGTAAGTGAGACGAATATGTATCTAAAGGTGTATACTATTATTTTAAATTAGCACACAATGTCTAATAACTAACCCCATAGCGTGGAGAGTTTCAGTTGAAATTAACTGACTGAAATAACCAAATTCATTAACATCCATGATGCTGATCTATATAGTGCGTAAATTCTATTAGGATATCTTTCATACTTAAGTAATAAGAATTTTCCAAAAGACAGGCAATAAATCTGTCAGCCGGATTTAGCATGAATGATCAATAAAATGATTCTTAACCTTTTATTGACTTAAAGATAGATCCACAGATGCGTCTAATTCGATACAATTTATAGGCAGAGAGAGCCGAGGAGAACAAGGTGGTCTTATTAAAAGGCTTTGAGATTGAGATGTACACTGGCACGCCTCAAGGTGAAATCGTCGGTCTCTCCGACAAAATTGTTGCCGCTTTGGGTGGATTTATGCGGGAGCCAGATAGCCGCAACGTCGAATATATAACCGAACCATCCCATAATTACGAGAATTTATTGTGTGCCTTGCTGCGTCCCAGGCGGGAGTTGCGAAACTACCTCAATCGCTTGGGCGATTACACCCTGATACCGGGGAGTACTTTATCTTTGGGTGGGGGCGATCGCTTTCTGCGTTCCGATCCAGCAAACCCCTATCATGACTACATTGAGAACACCTACGGCACGAAAGTAGTCACCGCCAGCGTACATATCAATATAGGCATCAGCGATCCAGAAGTATTAATGCGGGCGTGTCGGGTGATCCGCATGGAAGCACCTCTATTTCTCGCCCTCAGCGCCTCATCTCCATTCCTGGATGGCAAAACTACTGGTTATCACTCCACTCGTTGGGGCCTATTTCCTCAAACGCCTAGCCGTGTGCCATTATTTGCCAGCCACGCCGATCATATCCAGTGGGTGGAAGATCAACTCGTTGCCGGAACTATGCAAAACGTGCGGCATTTGTGGACATCAGTGCGACCAAATGGCGATCGCCGTCCCTATGATTTGAATCGTCTAGAATTGCGAATTTGCGATTTAGTCACAGATCCCATTGCCTTGCTGGCGATTACTGCCTTATTAGAAGCGCGTTTATTGCAAGTAATCGAAAATCCCAGCATCGATCCGTTAACCCAAAGTACCTTCTCTGGCGAAGAACTCGTCACCCTGACTGCTGACAACGAAGCTGCTGCTGCTGCTGGTAGTCTCGATGCTCAACTGAGGCATTGGCAAGATGGCAGAAGTATCCTAGCGAGAGATTGGATTTCTGAAATGTACCAAGATGTTTGGGCGATCGCTAAACAACAAGGCTTTGGCTGTTTCCTTTCCCCTTTGCACAAAATCCTCCGCGAAGGTAATGAAGCTCAACAGTGGTTGCAATTACACTCAGTCGGTTTTGACAGTCAGCGCGTCATCACCCAAGCTATTGTCGCCACCCAAGAGCGCGAAATCGAACTCGAAAACAAATTATGTTCGTCTCTACTGGCTTAACTGAAGAGTTAGGGGGCATTGGGCATTGGGCATTGGGCATTGGGCAAACTCTTCTCCCCTACTCCCTACTCCCTACTCCCCACTCCCCACTCCCACTTTTTCTACATAAAACTTAATATTCTCTTATTTTAGCGAAATATCCTCTCAGGCATTGCTCTGGGAGGGTTTACGCTTCATTTTAAAAATCTAATCGATGGAGGATGCTTGATTATTATTAACAAAACCTATGAATAGCCTCTATCTTTTGGTAGATTTAACATTGAGAATAGATTGTTTTATACAATACGTAAATTATACGGACAATGCCTCAGGTAGTTTTAGTTAACCCGCAAATCCCTCCTAATACAGGTAACATTGCCCGTACTTGTGCCGCTACGGGTACGGAGTTGCATTTGGTGGGCCCTTTGGGGTTTGAAATTAGCGATCGCTACCTCAAAAGAGCTGGCTTGGATTACTGGCCTTATGTCAAGCTCCACTATCACGAATCGCTAGAAGCTTTTAAAACCTTACATCAAGAGCGTGGAGGCAGATGGTTGGGTTATACTGTCAGTGGAAACTGTAATTATGTCAGCTTTCAGTTTCAACCTGATGATTGGCTACTGTTTGGTAGTGAAACCACAGGCTTACCACCAGCAATTCTGTCAGATTGCGATGCTACCCTGTATATTCCCATGAGCCAACCGGGGGTTCGCAGCTTAAATCTGTCAGTGAGTGTGGCAATTAGCTTATTTGAAACCCGTCGTCAGTTAGGGTATTTACAATAGTTGTTTACCTTCACAATCACAAGTAAATATACTTATGATATGTCCAGAAATCTATTAAATGAGTTATTTGTGGCGGTAAAAATTTTCTTGGTAATGGCAATAATATGTAAAACAATATACCGAAAATTGGGTTTTTCACCAAATTGTAGTGGAAGATACTTACAAGGAGAGGGAGGTTATTATAAGAAATTTGTATATAAAACTTCGGATATTGCCAAATTTGAATGATAGATTTTGATGAATTTGAAACATCCTAAATTGGGAAAAAAAGCGCTAAAACCCAGTTGTGTTTTACATTTGAGCTATTTTGGCTCCAAGAACGCAAAGGAAGCAGCCCAAAAGTAGCCGATAGTTCATACGGTTGTTTTTTAGGGAATAATCAACGTAAAGTCTCGTGTTGAGAAGACGGATTCGGTAGAAATATCTTGAAGATATCTACAGCAGGGGGCATCACTTTTCCAGAAGTCGCAGCAATTTAATTCTCAGCAGCGACTATGGACTTGGCAAATAGTTTGTCCAGTCCCCGCGATTGACGCAAGACAAGCGCGGACAATGGGAAAGAGGAAAACGTCCTAAGTGGTGTTAGGAGTGGTTCGGACAAGAAAACACAGCAAATTTTAAATTTTGCTAACACGTGTGAACTTGTCTAAATCAGAGAAGCGGGTTAATCTTGCGTAAGCATCTCTGGTGAATGTGATCTTGATCTATCATTCGTTGTGATCTAAATCATTGACTAGTATCCAACTGAAAAATCGAGGTCAGTTAAGCGCTAGTGATCATAGGAGGTCGTCTTTGAAACGAGCATTAAAAAAGAGAGTAAAAGCTGTGTTGAACAATAACCCCAGCAGCGATGATGCCCCGGTAGAACTGCTAAATGTAATGAATCCAAAAGTTAACCGCCGGGTACGGACAAAAGCTGCCATGATTGGCTTGGCAATCTCTATGGGAGCAACCAGCCTTTTGGTGACTCGGCAAAGCGATCAAGCCCAAGCAGCGGTGCCTGTAGGTAGCCAAAAGGCAACTTCAGCGATTCCTGCTGTTCCTGACACTGAGGTGAAATTCGCCTCCACAAAGCTAGGGTCCCAAGCAGTCTCATCAGCGAGCGTGCCGGAAAATCCTGTGATCGTGGAACCAACGGCAGTCTCACAAGTGCCTGGGCTTGAAGCTAAATGGCAAGTTGCGGCAAATGGAATGTCTTTGCAAGTTCCTGCATCAGAAACGTTTTCCCAAGCAACAGCGGTTTATAAAAATTCCACTAACCTAAAGCCCCAAGTGGCACAGGGATTGAACACTTCCTTAGCCCAGACTAGTTTCCCAACAGTCAATAATCTGTCTGACTCTAGTGCTAATGGTGTTGGTAGTATAAATGCATCACTAACTGCCCAGCCACAAACAGTGGCAACGTCAACCGCAGCCAACAGTGAAATAAACGCACAACTTAAGGCGCAACAAGAGTTCGCACTGAATCGCTTACAAGAAAAATCGAACCGTTTAAGAAAAAGTCTGGCGGAGTTGCGGTCTGGGGAGACCAAAAATTTATCACAAGCTGATATGGGGTTGGCGCAGCCGACGACTGTAGTTGAAAAAACTGTATTAGCCCAGTCGGACACTTCTGGCGATGCAAGCAAAGCGAACCTGATATCGAGGTTAAAACAGAAGACACAGACGACTGCACTTGTACCAGCTAGACCAACAGTTATTGCGTCCTCGACTCGAACAGCCTACGAAGTTAAGTCTGGAGATACACTAGCAGCGATCGCCAGCAGATACAATACTTCAGTATCAGAACTAGTCAAGGCAAATAACCTCAATAATCCAAATGCACTGCAAATCAGTCAAAAACTGATTATTCCAGCAGTGGCTCAAGTTGAGGCAACTGTAGCGAGTAACGCCACTTTTGTTGAGTCCAGCAAAACTCCAAAAGTAGCCACCTCCTCTGTGAATATTGGTAGTGCCAACTCATATCTACCTACTTCACAATCACCAACTATTGCCGACAACAGGAGCGTTACCGTCCCTACACCGGTAACTGTTCAGATTCAGGCAAATAGTGCAACCGACTTAGAAACAGCCCCCCCCACGGCTAGTTCTTATGGCGTCGGTGGTGACATTCCAGTGCCACAAGCTTTTGCCGAAATGCAACAGCCTAAAACACCAACAAATAGGGTAGCAAGGGTAAACAATAACAATAATGACCGTTTGCGGGGCTTACAAGCGGAAATCCAGAGGTTACAGCAGAAATATCGCGCTCAACAGTCTGGTAACTTAGTTGTACCAGTAGCAGCTAGCGAAACTAATAATGCTGCGATGCTCACTCCTATTTCTACCCCCAATAATTTCACTGTACCCAACCCCGCGTCTCGACCGAATAGTGTAGCGATACCAATTCCAGTTCCTACACCTATTAGAGCTAACTATAGCTTTCAACAACCAACTAAGTCCCAATTCCGTGCTACTATGCCGGCTAACGAGCCAGTAAATCCAGATTTCTTGCCCAATCTGGGGTCTGCTAGTCAGTGGACTCCCTCTGGCAATCCATCTGGCACAAGAGTAAGGGTTGCAACACCTTCTGGAAGAGTAAATGCCTCTGACTCATTAGGAAAGATGCGGGGAACTACAGTTTCTCCACAGATGCGGATACCACCTTTAGCAGCAGTGGATCAATATCTGCCCAGAGCGATTGACGAAACTATACCCCCTCCATCTAGCTCATCTATAGCTTACACATGGCCGGCAAAGGGCACCCTCACCTCTGGCTACGGCTGGCGCTGGGGTAGATTGCACAAAGGAATTGACGTTGCTAACTCCACTGGCACACCAGTTGTTGCCTCGGCTGATGGTACGATAGAACAAGCTAGATGGAACAATGGTGGTTACGGCAACCTCGTCGATATTCGTCATGCCGATGGCAGCATGACTCGCTATGGTCATAACAGCAAGATTCTGGTGCAACCTGGTCAGCATGTGCATCAAGGAGAAACAATTGCTTTAATGGGTAGCACTGGTCACAGCACTGGGCCACACAGCCACTTTGAAATTCATCCCACAGGCAAGGATGCTGTTAACCCAATAGCTTTCCTACCAAATCGCCTGTAATTCTTGACTGTCTGTAACTAAATGATTGGCTTGTTAGTTGAGGGAGTTCACCTCCCTCTTTTGCTTTCTATGACTTCAACAGGGATAGAAGTTCTAACAAAATTGCAAAAGGGGCTAGTCTTGAGTAAATTTGTATGCTATATTAGTTAATGATTTGAATAAATCTGGCTCAGTAGCTCAGTTGGTTAGAGCACGGGACTCATAAGCCTGGGGTCGTTGGTTCAACTCCGACCTGAGCCACTTTAAAAGTTATAAGTAGTGAGCGATAAGTGGAGTTAAGATAGAGTAACTTTGACTGCTCTGTAAGAGGCAAGTTTGACCTCTAATACTCAGGACTCAGCACTAACTGTTTGATCAGTTTGTAGCCAGTTGAGCAAATCAGCGAGCGCACTAAAATCTAACAAAGCCTCACCCAGTGCTTCCAATTGTTCTAGAGAAAGACTCTAAATCTGTTCTCGAACCTGTTGTGGTAACTCTCCTACCCGTTTTTGTAGCTGTCGTAGTACAAGTGTTTGTGCTTGTTCCTGTTGTCCTTCCTCCTTCCCTCGCTCGTAGCCAATGCGCTCGCCTGTGGTAATGTAACTCATGGTACGCTCCTGCTCGAATTGTTTAAGCACAAAAGTCAGCAAACAGAGATTTTGGGATCAAAACCACCTTTTGATGGTGCTATTTTACTTGAGCAACTAAATACTTTATCGCTGAAAAATTTTCATCAGAACAAGTGGAAATTCAGGCTGTTGTTACACTTTTGGGATAAAAATTTACAAATAGTGAGTGGTGAGCTATGGCTATCTCTTATACTCAGCACTATTTAATGTGGCGGATTACTTCGGCAACTGACCAAGCTTGAGCGATCGCACCTCTGGGTGTGTGAGGTGAATCGCCATCAAAAATCTCAGAAATAGAACCAAGACAAGCGTCAAATAGGAAGTGATCTAGCAGGGGTTGCCAATCAAAAGGCAGCGATTGTTGTGGATAAAAACGTTGCCAAGCCCGAATATATGGCCCAATTAGCCAAGCCCAAACAGTGCCTTGATGATAAGCGCGATCGCGTTGCTCTTGATTGCCCTCATATTTTCCTTTATATTCGGGATCTCCTGGATCGAGACTGCGAAGACCATAGGGGGTCAGCAAGCTGGCAGTAGCCAAATCTAATATTTGACACCCTTGCTGTTCAGAAAACCCACAATGGTGCAGCGACAGCGCCAAAACAGCATTGGGACGAATTTGAAAATTCCGGCGATCGTCCGGCTCAATAGTATCGTACAGATAACCTAGCTGAGGATTCCAGAACTTTTGCAGCGAGGTTTTAACCCGTTCTGCTTGTTCAGCATAACGCTGTGCTTGCTTAGTGAGACGCACTGGCTCACCAAACTCAAGCTGGCTCAATCGTTCTGCCCACTGACTCAGCCAACATAAAGCAGAATACCACAGCGCATTGATTTCCACTGGCTTACCGGAACGGGGCGTGACGGGGTATGACCCAATTACCACATCCATCCAGGTGAGGGCTACACCACGAGCATCCCAACCAATTAGCCCATCAATAGCATCAACCTGGATATTGTAGCGTGTACCACCAACAAAGGCTTTGTGGATTTGTTGGACTACAGAGAATTGCTCTGCCAAAAACTCCCAGTCTTGGGTAGCTTCTAAATAAAGTCCTAAAGTTTCAATCCACCACAGCGCCGCATCGATGCTGTTATAAAGTGATTCGCCATCCGCATCAGGAAATGCATTAGGCATCAAACCGTGGCGACAGTAATGCCCAAAAGTCCGTAATACTCCTTTTGCCAGGTCAAAGCGCTGTGGAACTAGTGCTAACCCAGGTAATGCAATTAATATGTCGCGTCCTCGCTCATTAAACCAGTGATAACCAGCAATGATTGTGGGGCCTGCAATTGAGGCTCGATAGACGATAAACTGATCGCTTGCTTTGATTAATTCTTGCCAGATTGTAGATTGGGCATGGGGCACTTTTACTGAGCGTTGCGGTTGGCGCAGCTTTTCCAAGAGTTGTGTTAGGCATGGGGCATTGGGCACAACAGGCAGAGGTCTAGAGATGGGGGGAAGAGGAGAGAGATTCTTTATTACTCCTTTGCTCCTCTGCTTCTCTGCCCCTGTGCTCCCCTCACTCCATCCAAGAATCTGGGAGAGCCGTTCTTGCTCTGCCTCCACGGCTTCTGCAAAGGTTTCGGAGGTGAGAACATCTGCCATCGAGTCTGGAAAACCTACTCGTGCTTCTAGAGTCACCACATCTCCTGGTTGTAGTGTGACTATCAAGTAACCAGGACTGTAGAGGTCTTCTTTGTCGCCTAATCCCCGTTTTGTCTCCTCAGACAATCCATAATTCCAATACCAAACTGCATCTGGTTGATATTTTCCTTGTGTCCAGCGCAAGTGCCAAGGTATACCGAAATTACCCGAATTTTTTGCTTGCAGACAGACTTGCTGTTGCCCAAGCAATTCTGAGAACTGTAATCCTGGACTAGCAGTTTGCTGGTGGTGAAAGTCACGTTCTGCTATCAGCAGTCGCAGCCTTAAAATTGCTGTATCACTTCCGTCATAGCGATACTGAATTAAAATCCGATGGCAAAATTGGGCAGGGGCATTGGGAAGAGGCAGAGGGCCGGGGGGCAGGGGGCAAGGGGAAGGATGCAGAAAAGAGGAATTTTCCCCCTGCTCCCTGCTCCCTGCTCCCCTGCTTTTCCCCCAGTCTCCACCGCCCACCAAACCATAGGGCATCACCAATTGTCTAGTTAACTGCCAGTTATCTTGACCCCAAGTCCATTTTGGAACTGGGTTAATATCAAAGCATCGTAGCAGTTTGTAGCCTGTCGGCTCAATCTGACCGCTACCCCAAAAATTTGTCCCCAGTGCCACAACGCTCCCTAATACTTCCAAGCTAGCTTCTATGTGCGAAAACAGCAGAGTCCGCCCAGAAGGTGGGTTTGTAGCGGCAAACAGCCAACCATGATAAGTGCGCGTGCGGACATCAGAAAGTGTACCGCTGGCAAGACTTCCCAAGCCATTGGTAAGCAACCATTCTCTTGTATCTAAATCAGACATTTGCTACTCAAAATCGTTATGAGTATGATATAGTCGTAACAGATCGTAATTAAACTGTGAGAGCGTGGATGGGTGAGTTTTAGCTGACCCGAATTCCAACGCTACTAAACCGATAAAGGAGAATTAGGTTAATGTCCCTTACTTACGGAACCGAAGCAAGCCTCCGCGTTGGTCAACAAGCTCCCGATTTCACAGCAACGGCTGTGGTAGATCAGGAATTTAAGACAATCAAACTTTCCGATTATCGCGGTAAGTATGTCGTCCTGTTTTTCTACCCACTAGACTTTACCTTTGTTTGTCCGACTGAAATCACAGCATTTAGCGATCGCCACGAAGAATTCAATAAAATTAATACGGAAATCCTTGGGGCTTCCGTTGACAGTGAATTCTCCCACCTCGCTTGGATTCAAACAGATCGTAAGTCTGGTGGAGTCGGCGACCTGAATTATCCTCTAGTCTCCGACATCAAGAAAGAGATTAGCGCCGCTTATAACGTGCTTGACCCAGCAGCAGGCATTGCCTTGCGTGGTCTGTTCATCATCGATAAAGATGGTATCATACAGCACGCCACTATCAACAACCTAGCTTTTGGTCGCAGCGTTGATGAAACCCTGCGGACATTACAAGCAATTCAGTATGTTCAGTCTCACCCCGACGAAGTTTGCCCAGCTGGTTGGCAACCTGGTGACAAGACAATGAATCCTGACCCAGTGAAGTCTAAAGTTTACTTCTCTGCTGTCTAAATTTCGCTAGCTAGCAAACTCTAATCCATCCTATTGGAGTTGAGAGCAAAATCAATGAAAACCACAGATAAACAGAGACACACATTAAACAGTGTCAACCTCCATATCTTTCTGTGGTTTTTTCATAAAATGGTATTTAAATAATCAGGGTTAAAAATATGCTTACTTCAACTGATTTTAGTGGCTTATTAAATGAGCGATTCTTCCGCAATTTTTTACCAGTTCCAGCAACACATCAACTCAGATTTGGAGTGGAAACGCCAGATTTTCAACTGCCAGATATTACCAATGGAACTTTAGTAAAGTTGTCTGATTATAAAGGCAAGCAACCAGTATTACTCGCCTTTACTCGCATCTTTACCGAAAAACAATATTGCCCTTTTTGTTTTCCTCATATCAAAGCTTTGAAGGAGAATTACGAGCAATTCAAAAAGCGTGGTATAGAAGTTTTGATGATTACTAGTACCGATGAACGGCAGAGTCAAATAGTTGTGAAAGATTTAGGCTTACAAATGCCGTTGCTGAGTGATCCTAGTTGTCGCATATTTCGTACCTATCAAGTAGGACAAGCACTGGGAGCACCTTTACCAGGACAGTTTGTATTAGATAAAGAAGGAAAACTTCGTTATTGGCATTTATTTTCTTTTTTGGATCACAATGCTAGTGTTGAGACAGTGTTAGAACAATTCAATCCAATAAAATTATCAAAATGAATAGACTGATTGCAAAAGTCCTCAATTGAGGTTTGTGGCTATGCTTTTAAAGCACAATGACTTAATCACTGCTAATTTTCTGTACGCTACCAGTAGCAGTTTCTGAGGTTGAGTTTTTTCGCCATGCAAATGTTAGCTTTTTTACTGATGCTTTTTGGAGAGTAATTATTCCATTGTCAATACAGTTCCCATAAGTAATGTCTTCTGATATCTCAATAGAACTTTTATTGACATTTTGCAGAGAAAGTTCTCCTCCACAATTCAAGGAAGGGTATGCAATTGTGCCAATTATTGAATCAACCTCACTAGATATCAGAGTTATCAATATCGACCACTGATTATTATTACTTTGGATGCCATTACCACGCCAAACACCCACGTATCCAGAAGATACACTGCTAGTAGTTTGTGCTATGGCAACTGTTTGTGACTTATTTCTTAGAGCGACTATTAAGCATATTGTAAGTATTACAAGTAGAATAATCTGAAAAGATTGTTTAATTCTCAGAAGTTCACTACTCAATTAGCTAAAATTAAAATTTTATCATGCTGACACTTTACCACGCGCCGATTTCTCCCAACTCGCGCCGCGTCTGGATTACTCTACTAGAAAAAGGACTTGAGTTTGAATTGGTAGAGGTAAAAATGGATGGGGAACAGTTTAAACCAGAGTTTTTGACAATTAACCCTTTCCATCACATTCCAGCGTTGGTAGATGACGGGTTTAATGTAGTTGAATCTTTAGCAATTCTGGACTATTTAGAGGCAAAATATCCTACACCTGTGATGTTGCCTAAAGATGCCAAGGATTTAGCGATCGCACGCATGGTACAACTGGTAACTGTAAATGAACTTTTGCCAGCAACCACCACATTTTTACCTCAGTTTCTAGGGTTGCCTGGAGGAGATCCAGAAAAAATCGAGAAGGCACAGCAAAAAATTGCTACAGTGCTGAAGTTTTTTGAAAACTTATTAGACGATCGCCCTTACTTTGCTAGTCACAACCTGACTCTCGCCGAAGTTGTGGCTGGAAGTGTAGTAACTGTGCTGCCAAGTGTAGGCATTTCCTTAAGTGACTATCCAAAATTAAATGCTTGGTGCGATCGCTTGATTGTACGTCCATCGTGGCAAGCTACCGAAACTACTCCAGAGGCAATAGAAGCGTTTAAGTCCATAGTGCTGGCGAGAATGGCGCAGCAGAATGTAGGTTGAAAGATTAGGGTATAATTCATCGCTAACCAATATAGAGACACGTTAATTTCGCATCTCTAGATTTTGCTTGTTTTGGCGATCGCAACAAAAATCCCCTAATTTTTATTATTTGTCGTTACCCACATCTTTTTAATCTTTCGCTTCGTGGCTATAGAGCCTCGGAATAGAATTCCAAGGCTAATAGTTCAAGTCCTCTCAAGAAGACTAAATAAGAATTCTAGTCCACTTGAGTGGACAGTAGCTTTGAATTGCTGAACTTAAGTTCTGGACAGAATGTGGTTCAGCATAATACTTTGACTGTTACAAAAATGTGGGTAATGACGAGATTTTAATTATGGGGATTCTCTTTTTACTTTTTACAGCTTGACTTGGTTCAAATGACTACGGGGATTATAAGTACGTATAGCCCGGATTTTTTCATAATATTCCCGCTCTTGTTGGCTGAGGTCTTTTGGTGGTGCGATCGCCACCTTGACTAACTGATCGCCGCGTCCACCCTTGGCGAGGGGCCAACCTTTGCCACGTAAACGCAGCGATTGACCAGAACGCACTCCTGCTGGTAGCTTGACATTAACTGGACCATCGGGAGTGGGTACATCAATAGATGCTCCTAAAGTAGCTTCATCTGGTGTGATTGCCACTTCGCACACCAAATTATCGCCTTCCATTTGGAAGAACGAGTGCGGCTGAAGTTCGACTTTTAAGTACAAATCCCCGCGTTGTTGAGTCATCGGGTTGATTTGACCTTTACCCCGCACGCGCAGGCGAGTCCCAGGTTTAGCCCCAGATGGGATACGAACATCAATTGTTTCGTTACCTAAACTGAAGCGCTTTTGCACACCATTAAATGCTTCAGCAAAAGTTAGGGTAATTGCAGCTTCACTATCCTGGCTAGTACCCCCACCTGCATCTTGAAACCCAAAATCGTTAAAGCTAGTAAAACCAGGCGCACCAGGCGCACCAGGCGCAGCTGTAGAAGTGCGGTAAGAGTAACTTTGTGAGTAACTTTGCCGCCCACCACGAGGGTTAGCACCACCAAAGCGTCCTAGCAACTCATTGATGAACTCATCAAAATTGCCGTATTGACTGAAATCAAAGCCACCCATATCAGCACCAACGCCGCCGGATGGGAAACCTTCACCAGCTTGTTTCCAATATTGACCGAATTGGTCGTATTTTTTGCGCTTATCTGCATCTGACACAACTTCGTAGGCTTCGCTAACTTCTTTGAAGCGTGCCTCTGCCTGTTTGTTGCCTGGATTAACATCAGGGTGATATTTGCGGGCTAGTTTACGAAAGGCTTGTTTAATTTCCTCCGGACTGGCAGTCTTACTAACTCCCAAAATTGCGTAATAGTCTTTGAAGTCGGTTGCAGCCATCTACCAGCCTCCTATAAAAATTCCGGTTATGTTTTTTTTTAAGATCAGAGATTTGTGGTTTGCCAGGTATAGTGCCAAGCAAAAGAATCTGATTTTAAATTAACAAACAATATAGAAAATCAAGTGTGGTTCTTGCTCACCGAGCGATCGCAATTTCCGTACTCCGATTTTTCTGATAAGCGGATCAGGCTGTCTAGTCCTTCTTCCAGGCTTGGGGGGGCATCTCGGAGTTGACGGTGCATCCGCAAAATAATTTCTTCTGGAACCTGGCGCGATCGCCGAGTATTGCGTGCCAAACACAGCCAAACTGGCGTATCCACCCAAATTCCCCTAATGTGGGTAAAGCCCAAGTCACGGGCTAAAGCAATCACTTCACGACGATGGCGGCGCTGGGCATTGGTGGCATCAAAAATAGCTGTATTAGCTGTGGCGATTGCTTGCTGAAATTGCTGTTCAATTTCGCGCCAAATCAGCAGCCACGGCCCCTGAACGGCTTGGGAACCGAACAGTTGCCCCCGGATGGCATCCGTAGAAATTAGCGACATCTGGGGGCATTCTGCCAGTAATTGTTTTGCCAAAGTTGACTTACCGCTACCTGGAAGACCAATCAGTAATATCAGTGCTGAGTGCTGAGTGCTGAGTGCTGAGTAAGAAGTCAAGAGTAAGGAGTGATTAGATGTTGTACTCATAACTGATGACTCCTAATTCTTGTAGAGACGCGATTAATCGCGTCTCTACTCCTAATTCTTGTACAGACGCGATTAATCGCGTCTCTCCTAACTCCTAACTATTAAATGATGGTTCCATCGGGAATTACAGCATTTTTCAGCACGACGACGATACCACTGCGGATGTAGAAACCTTGACTTTCGCGGTCAGCTTCTTGCACATTATCTTTATTGATAATTTTGACATCGTGACCGATACTGGCGTTTTTATCGATGATGGCACCGCGAATAAGCGAGTCAGTACCAATACCTACGGGGATGTCACCTTTTTCCACGTTAGATTGGCGTTCTACAGAAGCTTGATAAAAATCTGCACCCATGAGCAAAGACTCTTCGATGACGCAGCCAGATTCAATCCGCGATCGCACTCCTAAAACTGAATGTTGAATGCGGCAATTTTTCAAAATACAACCTTCGCCGATAATTGATTCGGTGATGTGGCAATCTAAAAGTTTAGTCGGAGGTAAGTAACGGGCGCGGGTATAAATTGGCGCTTCTTCATCGTAGAAACTAAAAGGTGGCTGGGGTTGCTGAGTCAGTGCTAAATTTGCCTGATAAAATGCTTCAATTGTTCCAATATCTTCCCAGTAGTCATCAAACAGATAAGCTTGAACGTTGTAATCTTTAGAGGCATCAGGAATAATTTCTTTGCCAAAATCCGTCCGTTCTAAAGATTCTCTCAACAACTTGAACAAAACCTCTTTTTTAAAGACATAAATCCCCATTGAGGCGATGTACGGCTGTAATTGGGCTTGTTCTTTTGTTAATCCCAGGATAGTGGTATCAACCTGCATTTTGGTTAAGGCTTCACCTTTGGGTTTTTCGCTAAAATCAACTACTCTACCAGAATCGTCAATTTTCATTAAACCAAAATCTGAGGCGCGGCGCTCATCGATGGGGATGACTGAGAGAGTAATATCAGCACCCGTTTCTCTGTGCCGCTGGATAAATAGGCGGTAATCCATGCGGTAGAGGTGATCTCCTGACAGGATCAGATATTCCTCTGCATTCCACTCTTCCAACAGCCACAGATACTGGCGCACAGCATCGGCTGTACCTTGGAACCAGTTGGGGTTTTCTGGCGTTTGTTGTGCCGCTAGCACTTCCACAAAGCCTTCGCTGAAGCCACTAAAATTGTAGGTGCGGGCGATATGGCGATTCAGGGAAGCTGAGTTGAATTGTGTCAGGACGTAGATTTTGAATATTTCGGAATTTATACAGTTACTGACAGGGATATCGATTAAGCGGTACTTCCCCGCTACTGGTACTGCTGGTTTAGCGCGGAGTTTGGTTAGTGGGTAAAGTCGAGTACCCGCGCCACCACCAAGAATGATTGATAATACTTTTTTCACAAAATTTCTCCCGACTGCCTTTCAACTCTCATCTACAGTTTAGGACTGTCTGCCACCACAGGTAAGGGGGATGGTCTGATTCTTAGGGATGAATTTTACAGAATACTGCTGGTGATAGATAGTGCAGCTAGCAAATAAATAGATAGAACATTTGTATTAATTGGTATGAGGAATGCGGTGCGATCGCGCTTACTACTCTGACAAACTGTCACCTTTCAAAGATTATGACACTGAACCTGAAATTAATTGAACCTCTAGCGATCGCTTCCCAACTTTTGCTTATAGTTGCCTATTTACCTTTACCACCAGTATGATTACTGCCCCCAGGGTTACTAGGAGAATTGCTTCCTACACCTTTAGAAGAAGGGTTATCACTGTCACCACCTTCGGTTTTGGATGGTTTTCTTATGGAGGAGCTAGGTTGAGGTTTAGGAGAAGGGTTATCACTTACTATAGGGGCACTGCCTGAATTAGCTTTACCTTTAGGAGGAGAATTATCGCTTCCAGGGATGCTAGGTGAACTACTATCGCCTTTATAAGGAGGATTAGCGCTTCCTGTAGGAGAGCTAGGTGTGTTTTCTGAACAACTATCACCTTTAGGAGGAGGATTATCGCTTCCATCAAAGCCGTCGCTACCACTTATTGGATTAAGTTGAGTTTTTCCAGAGGTTGTATCGTTGGTCAATTTATCTTTATTCACTTTTAATTTCTCCTTAGAGTTGATTATTCATTAGTGGTCTTTAATAATTATTACAATTATTTGCTGAAATTTTTAGTAACTCTTTGAATATTAATATTTCTGACATATTTCTTTTACATCTTGATATTGCTTCCGAGCATTTTGATTATTATTTAAATAATCAGCAATCCAAGTACAATCTTTCTTGATTAAATCAGAATTGCTATTTTTAGTGTCATTTGTATTTTTTTCCAGAAAATCTAAACTCCATATCCTGATAGTTTTATCAGCACTGACAGTAGCAATATCTTTGCCATCAGGACTAAAGCTCAAATCAAAAATTTCATTTTTATGCCGTTCTAGAGTAGCTCTTTTTTTACCATTATCAGCTTGCCAGATATTTATTATTCCATCTGGATTTGCAGTAGCAATAAATTTATAATTTGGACTGAACTTTACTATGTAAGATTTGTCTGCTTTATCAGTAAAAAGTTTTGGTTGGATTTTTTTTTGGTCAGTTTCCCACTTCCAAATTATAATAGTTCTATCTTCGCCTGTAGAAATAATAGTTTTATTATCACGCCCAAAAGTCACATATCTTACTGCCGCAGTATGTCCTTGTCCTTTAAGATTAGTAATCAAAGTACCATCTTTATTCCAAATCTCGATTCCATTATCAGCAGCAGAGGCAATTAGCTGATCATTAGGACTAAATTCTGCATACCAGATTTTACCGTTATGTCCTTTAATGATGGTGGGTTGTATCGCTTTCTTTAGAGAAACATTTACTATGTTCCAAAGTTTTATTGTTCCATCTTTACTAGTAGAGATAACAGTATTACTATCAGGACTAAAATTTACAGATGTGACTCCTTGCTCGTGACCTTTGAGAGTAGTAATATAAGTACCATCTTTCTTCCAAAGCTTGACTGTTTTATCCTTACTTGCAGAGGCTATATACTCACCATTAGGACTAAAATTCACACTATAGACTTGATCATCATGTGTCATCGGCTGAGAAGTTTGCACTGGAGTACCGTCAAGTTTCCAAAGTCTTAAAGCTTTATCTGAACTTGCAGAAACAATCAATGGATCTTTAGGACTATAACTTATACCGTTAACACTCATTGTATGTCCCTCTAAGCGATTGCGCTCCTTCACTGAGTCAATTACTACTTTCAGTTGATTGAGTGCTTGAGAATTGTCTCCACCTAAGTGCTGCAACTCATTGAGTGCTTGGACACTTGCGATCATTGCCTCAAGCTGATTCCCTGTAGCTAAAAGTTGCTCGGATTTTCCAACTAACGCTCCAGAAGCGATCGCATCCCCTTGTTTTTTCTCTGATGTCTTTTGTTGTAGCAGCAATCCCAATCCCATAGACAATAATACAAGTGTTGCAGAAGCGATCGCAAATCTAGTTCTCTGTGATTCAGCTTTGGCTTTAGCTTCTGCTTGGTGTTGGAGTCGTTGTGCTTGTTCTAGTTGAGCTTTAATTTCTCTATCTCGTCTCTCCAAACTCTTATGCAAAAATTCTGATTCCAATGGCGTTAGTCTTGGCTGAGTCTTATTCACCCACTCAGAAATTACAGCCAAGTTTGCACCCGCCAACAGTGCATCATCCGATTTATTAAATCTTTGTACCCATTCCTGACAATCTTCCTCTAAAGAACGACTGAGACGAATATTCTCCAGATTTTCAGCAATCCAAGTATTTAATAATTTCCACTCAGATAAAAGTGCTTCATGAGCAACTTCTACAGTATTTTGATCGGTGATAATTAAACGTTGTTGTGAACCTGCCAATAATCCGACAACCCTTTGCAATTGTTGGGGAGAATCTGCAACTACTTCTAATCTCTCCCAACTAGCACGCCGCCGAGTCACTTCTCCAGTTTCACTTAACTGCACCAACTCCATAAACAAGCGACGCGCAAAGGCTTGATCTACAGTCGTTAAACTTTGATACACAATTGTCGCTCGTTTGTCTAAAGCTCCTTTAACTCCGCCAATTTCCTCATAACCTTTACGAGTTAAAAGTGGTTCTGGCGATTCCGGTTCTTCAATGCAAACTCGCCACAATTCCTTAAGCGCATATTGCAGTATGGGTAATGCACCCGGACGGTTGATTACATCAGCAGAAATTTGCGAAACTAAACCATGCTCAAATGTTACGCCATGCAACTTTGCAGGTTTTTCAATTGCTTCTTCTAACTCAGCAAAAGACATCGGTGTGACGATGAATGATGTGGGAGGGATGCTATTAATAAGAGTAATAATTTCTAAATAGTCAGCACATCTTTTTAAGAAATCACCGCGAATTGTCAAAATTATCCGTGTTTCTCCCTCACCCTTTTTTACTTCCTGTGTTACTAAGCGGATAAAAGTTTTGCGTTCCTCATCGTCTTGACAAAGAGTAAATATTTCTTCAAATTGATCGATAAACAATAGATGTGGCTGATTTTGCTGCTGTTGTCGAGCTAAAATGTCAACTAATTTTCCTAAAGGATGTTCTCCTGGTGTAAAAGATGCGATCGCCCATTCACTGCTTCCAGGGAGGCGATCGCTTTTCAGTTGCGGTAACAAACCTGCTTTTACTAAAGAAGATTTACCACTACCTGAATAGCCAATTACAGCCAGAAATCGACTCTCTGCTAAACGCGAAATTAGTGTGCGAACTGCTGCATCTCGTCCACAAAAATATTGCGCTTGTTCTGATTCAAATGCATAAAGTCCGCAATAAGGATTTTCCTGATTGAAAGCAACTTTGACTACTGTGGGAATATCTAATTGGGGATAAGTTACCAAAGTAATCGAACGTCCCCAACCCATGCGAATCGGCTCCTGTACAGAACCTTTCAATTCATTGCTAACAAAATCAAACAAGCGATCGCCACTAATTCGCCTACTACTACCTACATTTTCTGCCGTCAATCCCTTAACAACTGCACCTGTGAAAATGCTGTATTCTTCACTTTTAATCACTCCCGCACGTTCAAAGCCACGACAAGCTGTAATTAAGTAATAATCCTTTTGCGAACTGAAAGCGTTAAGAGTTCTTTCTATTAATTGTCTTTCTAAGAAATAGCCGCTATGACAGCAATCGAGTAGCATCACTAAACTACTCAATTGTGACTCTCGAATTAAGTCGTTGAGGCTATCTAGGGGAATACCATATTTTTGTTCAACATTTTCGTTTTCCTTAAATTCAATCTGACAATCGGAACTTGCCAAATATCCCTTTTGTTGTCCCAAATTGTCGGAAATAGTAAAACCGTGTCCGCTAAAATAAATCAGCGCTTCATTATTAGCAGCTTGCTCTAGTAAAAATGTTCTCAAATCTTGGCCAAGTTGAGTGCCAGTAACTTTTTGCGCTGCCATTTCATAGCCGTTTTTATCTTTATTCCAGCGCTGAGGTAGTCTTTGCACAGACTGGAAATCACCATACTGCTCTAGGACTTGCGCGATCGCCTCAGCATCATTTGTTGTCTTTGACAAACGCGATAATGAAGGGCTGAGATACTCGGCGATGCCAATAACAAGCGCGTATCGTGCCATTTAACACACCTTGGGTTGGTAAATGCGGGATAATCTTGACAGACACAATGATGGCTGTGTTACTAGAAACAACACCATCTGTTATTTTTCCGCAAACAAGCTGAAATATTTCAGACACGATACAAAAATTTAATTGAGGTAGTCCATGTCAGAAGTACAGCAACTATTTTTCCAAGCAGACGGGGAAATTGAGCAGATTGAGATTAACGTTACAGCCACCGAAATAACTCAGGAAATTGAAGAGGAGGATGATGGCATAGAATACAAGGATGTGCGAACAGATGCGATCGCTCGGATGCAACAAGCTCGCCAAATGATTCGCTCTTATACTATCTATGCTCTTAGTGCTTTTAAAGACTTCAGTACTGCTGAGATTGAGGAGGTAAAACTTACATTTGGCATTAAGTTAGGTGGCAAAGCCGGCATTCCTTACATTACCGAAGGTTCAGCTGAAAGTAATCTGCAAATTGAGGTGAAGTGTAAATTTACAGAAAAACAAAAACCTGATTCACAGTAACTGCAAAAAATTATTCGCGAAGTGTAGGGTTAGACAATGCCCATTAAACACCCAACTTCCCTGTATTTATGATCTTATTAACCAAACGTAATTGCTGCGATCGCTTCAAATACTTCACCCAAGGTTGCTCTGACAACTGGGAAATGGCATTTGGTGACAGGGTTGCTGTGAAAATATCTTTACCACTAGTCACATCACTAATGCCCAAACTTTCTAAAACCGCAATTGCAGCAGAGTTTAAAACTGGTTCGGTATGGATGAAAAGCGCCAAACTTGCTTGTTCTGAATCTTGAACATCATTCAGCGCTGTAGCAAGAGCGGCGTCTAGTTTCTGATAATTCATCAGCAATTCCTTGGTGAACAGGGTAGACAATAATTGCCTACCCTAACTTATCAAATTTATAGGTTTTTATCGCCTACTTTTGTATAGAAATAATATCCATCTTTCTGAGTCTAATTACAGATTTAAGGCATTAATCACTCCATAACCCCATTTGTCATCAAATGTGCCTGCGGGTTTTCCGGGAATGGCACTATTTTTACGTAGCAACTCTTTCACAGCAGCCGGATCAAGTTTAGGATCTCGCTGCAACAGCAGTGCCACTAATCCACTAACCAACGGTGTCGCCATACTCGTACCAGCCTGAACCACAAACTTGGAATTAATCATCGATGAGCGGTCAAAATTTGCATCGGCGGAAAGCGTGGAAACAATCATTGCTCCTGGTGCTGCTACATCCGGCTTCTGTGCATCATTCCGTAGAGGCCCTTCACTACTGAATTCCGAAATAGTATCCAATTCTAAGCCCATTTCTCGCACTTGGGCATCAATATCTATGTACGTGGCTTTAGTAGTATAGGCGGCAACTGTAACTGCACTGCTGGCGGCTCCTGGCGAACCAATTTTTAACGTATCCTTCACACTTTTACCAGTGAAAAACACTGACGAACTGTCATCTAGTGTCCACACATCTAAACGTGTGTCAGTTGAAGAAGTATTGCGGACTCGCAGCTGCCAAACACCTCCCATTACTGGCGAGGGGCCATTACCACGTATTTGCACAAAGAAATTATGGTCGCTGTTGGCTTTATCTGGCCCTGGTGTCGCTAATTGCACCTGTGCATCTGGTAACTGGTAATCTTGTGCGGCATTACCATCACTAATTATTTTTTGGAAGGGGGTGACAAAACCGTTAGGACTCCGCAGCGACACTTCCAATTCCCTGTCTTTGGAATACCAACCGTTTAACCAAACTATACCTACTTGATTCAAAGGAACATTAAAGCGCATACCACGAGTCCGTCCACTGTGTATCGTCGCTTGTCCATGAATGTTATCGTTTCCTTCATTACCCGCAGCACAGCAAACAATTCTTCCAGGGCCAGTTTCGGCGTCAATAACCTTTGATAGGGAGTCGCTACCATCATGGGCATCAGCGTGTCCACCCACGCTAAGATTCACCACTGCTGGGCGTCCCAACTCTCTAGCAACTCGGAAAATATAACGCACACCATCAGCAATATGGGCATCCTGTAAATCTGACCTGACGACGACTAATTCCGCCTCTGGTGCTACACCGCCATAGGTAGTATCGGCACCGGCGGCAATTCCAGCAACGTGAGTCCCATGACCGCCAGTATCCTGAGAAATTGTCAGTTGCGCTCCCGTAAATTCAGCTCCATAGCCGCCCTCTGTGACTCCTGGCCCTGGTAGTGTTTGATCCCAAATTTGTAAAATTCGTCCAGCAAAGGCGGGGTGTTTCGGATCAATGCCACTGTCTATAATGCCGATGATTACTCCTTTACCAGTCAGTCCGGTTTGGTTCTTAAACTCCGGCAGTTTGACTTTTACCAGTGCAGTGTCCATCCTCAAATGAAGTTTGCGTGATGGCTTAATCCGCTGAATAACATCTTCTTCAGATAAGACATCTAAACTCTCTATCGGTAAGAAAGCCGTCCGTACACTCCCAGAGTTTTGATTGACTTCAATATTATATTGTGACAAGTAACTCAAGTCTGCATCAGGGTCGCAGTAGATAAAAACAACGCTCTTAGTAGGCTTGACTGGGCTTTTGTGGGCAATGATACCAAGCGATTTTTTGTGTTGAATTAAAGCTTGTCCTCCTCCATTTTGATAGTCCTGAAATGCCAAAAGGAGTCCGGGAGAAAGTTTTTCGTGTCTCATTTTTACCTCAAATTAAATTTATTTACTGTCAGCAAAATAGTGAGTTTAGCGAGATAAGCCGCTCTAGCATTAACGCAAACTATGTAGTTTTTTAGCCTTGATTATTTGATGCGACTGTAGTTATCTATTTGTTTTATAGATGACATCAAATAAGCTTAGGATACGGAAACTTATTCCTAAGACAATTGCTAATTCATAACTCATAATCATAAATTATGTCTCCCTCATAGTGATTTTCTCTGGCTCGTGAGACATCTTTGAGCAGCCGCATCTAAGAATTACCCAAGACTGGGGTCACTGGGAATTTTTATGAAGCTATTAGACTAATCCAGTGTCTACCTAAATCATTACGGACAAAGTTAAGAAAATAAAATTAAGAATACTTAAGTAATAAATAAAAAAGATAAATTTAATAAATATTGAAGAAGAATTCAGGAGCAAAGCCGGAGACTCCGAAAGCTCCGGTCAGAATGCAATCAGTGGTATATCTGTCTTGTTGATCTGTTAAAAACTAAAATAAATTGTAGTCAAAATAGTTAAGACTGATAGCATTTGCCTATAAAACAGCAGAAGACAGGCTAAATCGTTAATGACTACTGACAAATGACAGATTCTCTATCATAAGTAAGAGCCATAAAGAAGCTAATATTTGCAACGATCGCTTCTGAAGGTACAAAAAGTTATTCATGCAAATTCAAACACCAGACTGGGTGAAACACGCGGTTTTCTACCAAATCTTCCCAGACCGCTTTGCTAGAAGCAAACAGCCGCGCAAACGGCTGCTGCGTGAAGCCCGTTGGGAAGATTGGGACGCTATGCCAACACTCCAAGGTTATAAAGGCGGCGACTTATGGGGCATCATGGAGGATTTAGACTACATCCAGAATTTGGGGATTAACGCGATTTATTTTACACCTATTTTTCAATCCGCTAGCAATCACCGCTATCATACCCACGATTATTACCAAGTTGACCCGATGCTGGGGGGTAACGAGGCTTTTAAAGAATTACTCGACGCAGCCCATCAACGGAATATCAAAGTCGTTCTGGATGGGGTGTTTAACCATTCCAGTCGGGGCTTTTTCTTTTTCCATGACGTTCTAGAGAATGGCCCCCATTCGCCTTGGGTAAATTGGTTCAAAATAGAAGGCTGGCCCCTTTCACCATACAATGGGGAATTCCCTGCCAACTACGCGGGTTGGGTGGGAAATCGTGCTTTGCCAGAATTTAACCACGATAATCCAGAAGTGCGGGAATACATTATGGAAATTGCCGAATATTGGATTAAATTCGGCATCGACGGTTGGCGGTTGGATGTACCATTTGAAATAAAAACTCCTGGCTTTTGGCAGGAATTTCGCGATCGCGTTAAGGCAGTCAATCCTGAAGCTTACATTGTGGGCGAAGTCTGGGGAGATTCTCGCCAGTGGCTGGATGGGACACAATTTGACGGGGTAATGAATTATCTGTTTGCTGGGCCGACAATTGCCTTTGCGGCTGGCGATCGCGTAGTCTTAGAACAAGTCCAAAGCCGCGACTATCAACCCTATCCACCCTTATTTGCTACCGAGTACGCTACCAAAATCCAAGAAGTGCTGCAACTTTACCCTTGGGAAATTCAGCTAACTCAACTAAATTTGCTCGCAAGTCACGATACAGCGCGATTGATGACAATTGCAGGCGGCGATAAAGCTAGCGTCGAATTGTCAACTCTACTGCTACTCACCTTTCCCGGTGCCCCCAGCATCTACTATGGTGATGAAGTTGGTTTACCTGGTGGTATAGATCCCGACTCACGTCGTAGCTTTCCTTTAGAAGCCAAGTGGGAGCGAGAAATTTTCAATACTCACCGTCAATTAATTGCCCTCCGCCACACTTACCCAGCTTTGCGTACTGGTGATTACCAAGTCCTCTATGCTCAAGGACAACTTTATATCTTTGCGCGAACTTTGGGGACAGAGGAATTGATAATTGTTGTCAACGCTGGCACAAGTTCGGCAACAGCGAATGTAGATATCGCCAGTTTGCATACTCAACCCAACAAGCAGTTATATGGCACTGCTGAAGTTGAGTGGAATGGTGAAGGAGAAACTCAGCATTTGTCATTAACTGTTCCTCCACGCAGCGGCTGCATTCTGGGGACTGGGGACTAGGGGAGCAAGAATTTTAGATTTTAGATTTTAGATTGAAATTTAATCCAAAATTTAAAATCCAAAATCCAAAATTGAATTGCCCCATACACAATGCATTAACTTCCTGCCACCACCCCAGGCATCAACACCGCATCAATAATATGGATTACGCCATTGTCTGTCAAAATGTCTGTTTTGAGGACATTGGCGTTATTTACTTTAAATTTGCCGTCGGCAGATTCAATGGCTACAATTGACCCCTCAAGGGTTTCTGCCTCATTAATCTGTACTAAGTCATCAGACCGAACATCCCCACTAACGATATGATACGCCACAATTTTCTTTAGCTTCGGGATATCTTGTAGTAGCGAATCTAAAGTTCCCTCTGGCAGATTGGCAAAGGCTTCGTCAGTTGGTGCAAATAGTGTGAAAGAACCAGGACTTTTCAGAATTTCTATGAGATTTGCAGCTTCAGCAGCCTTCACCAGGGTATTGAAGTTTCCCGCGTTGACAGCAGTTTCCAAAAGGTCAGCCATAAGGGTGTGTGACTTTAGTCAGGTAATATTATAAGTAACTTAACTTATAAAGTGATTAAAACACCCTCAACCTCTATCAAGAGAGAGGTTGCCAGCGATTAAATACACAGCGGCAGATTTATCAGTACTGCTACACTGGGGAATGACCCCAAGAACCACTGATTATGCTAAAGCGTTCAAAGTTCGAGACAACTCAGTCTCAGATTATGCAGCGGGCTGAGGAACTGATTAGTGCAGCCTCAAATCGTTACCGCATTACGGTTCAGGTGGCAAATCGTGCTAAACGTCGGCGTTATGAAGACTTTGAAAGTAACGAAGATGTGATGATGAAGCCAGTGCTAAGGGCAATTATCGAAATGTCCGATGAATTGACTCAGCCAGAAATTATTGGCGAACTATAAAAAAAGGCTTTAGAGAAGGTAGGATGAGCAAAAATTTATCGTTCATTCAACCCCTACTCAAACCCTGGCAGACACTCACTGCCTTAATGGTAGTGGGTGTAATAGTTTTGGGTTCAGGGGCGGGCAAATCAATACATAGAAATTTATTTAGTATCCAACCTGCGATCGCTCAGAGAATCACACCTAGCGATGTTTGGCAGCTAGTATATCAGCAATTGCCAAATTTACCACGGGAAAATAAGTATATCAGCAAAGAAAATGGCAAAGTTGCCGAAAACAACACCCTGGTAACTCGCCTGATTAGATATCATATTTATACCAAAGGGCGGGCCCCAATTTATCGCTTAGATTGGAAGCTGACTTTAGCTGATTACCTGGGTGCGAACGAAATTATGTATGATACTACCTATCCAGGAAATGATTCACTAAGGGAAAATCCTCTAGAAGGCGATCGCAAAGCCATCACCCATCTCACCCGCAGCCAGCGAGATGCCCTAGTGCAAGTCTTAGTGAATATATTTAATCCTGCTACTTCGCAAAATACCCTATCCCCTAGCCCCAACACCACACCCAGTCCTACTACATCAACTACCCCACAGCCACAGCAACGGGGAGGTGCCGAATTACTGAAATGACCAA
Source organism: Nostoc sp. (assembly GCF_036917655.1). Classification (GTDB taxonomy): domain Bacteria; phylum Cyanobacteriota; class Cyanobacteriia; order Cyanobacteriales; family Nostocaceae; genus Nostoc. Next base: position 5,865 of record NZ_JBALCY010000044.1, on the reverse strand, counting down.
ACCCAGAGTCAAAAATCTTCCTTTGCGTTCCTCTGCGTTAAACCCTGCGTCCCTTTGCGTTTAAAAAACTAACCTATGGAACGCCTTCTAAAAACCGGATTTGATTGGCGTATTGGCTGGAACCCCGATGCACCTGATTTTAAAGGTTTAGTGGGTACAGATGATTGGGCAATTGAGTTAACCGAAGCCGAGTTGAATGATTTTTGCCGTCTACTAGCACAGCTAGCAGACACCATGAAGCAACTCGCAACTGAATTGATGGAAGAGGAAAAAATTGCTTGCGAAGCCGAAAGCGATTTATTATGGATGGAGGTAGAAGGCTATCCTCATGCTTACAGTCTGCGCTTCATCTTGAATACAGGACGATGTGTAGAAGGTAAATGGGATGCTTCTGTTGTTCCAGATTTACTGCAAGCTACTGGGATGATTAAGGTTTTTTAAATTTGCCTCTTGATTATCCTAAAGTTTTGCTGTATGATAAGAATTCTGACCGGGGCGTAGCGCAGCTTGGTAGCGCGCCACTTTGGGGTAGTGGAGGTCGTGGGTTCGAATCCCGCCGCTCCGATTGATGATAAGCCATGCCTGCTAGTCTTTTTAAAAGATTGGCAGGTTTTTCAATTATGTCTGCGAGATGATATCAAATCTTTAGCGTAAAATCATTCCAAAGCTTCACTACAAATAATAATTGGAATTTGCACAGACAGCGTAGGCAAACTATTATTATTTAGCCATTCGCGCATATTATGTTGACGGTAAATTTGCACCAGTTGATTGAATAATTCTTGACCGATGAAACCATTACGTCGCAGTATATTTAACTCTCGGTTGATTACTTGAGTCATAGAACTGCGAAACGCTTTTTCTAGAATATTGACTTCACCTTTTACTTTTTCGTCTGTGATTAATTTAAAAAATATTCTCAGTTCACGGAGAATATACCGTTGTCCCTGAGTCAAACGTTGGTTAAATTCCCGTTCTGCTTGGCGATGCTTCACTTCTTCTGCAAATTGAGATTTGACAAGCATCACAGTAGAGTTATGGTCTTTGCAAACTCTTAAGCTGGGAGTACTAGAATCAGCTTTAATTGCACCCAAAATGCGCGGGATATCCCTAGAAATTATATTTCCCTCATCGTCTAATAAAAACAACTGCTGATAACCTTTGATATCAGGTCGATTGGGGTCTGAAGCTTCACAAAAAACGTATGTTCCCTTCTGTTGCATAGAGAATTTAGCTGTACGAATACCATGTGGTAAATTAGCAATCCGCTCAAATTCACCGGGGTCTTCTTTCTGTAGTTTCCTGAGAATTTCTTCAGCTTCATTTAAATCTAAGAAATCCTCTTCTTCTTCCATGTCAAAAAGACTCAATTGTTTACCTTGTTGCTCATAAATGGCATACATAGCTTCTTCATTTAATTGTTCAGTAAGGTCAAGAATTGCAGCATCTTCACCAATAGAGTCATGAATTTCTTGAATTCTATTTTTGAGCTTTTGCTTTAAGCCTAAATTACGTTCAATACCTAATTCTGGTAAAAAGTTGTATCCATAAATTACATCTTTATCGCTACCAATTCTGTCAATGCGACCAAAACGTTGAATTAGTTTTACTGGGTTCCAATGCAAATCATAATTGATGATGAGGTCGCCATCTTGGAGGTTTAAACCTTCTGCTAATACATCGGTAGCAATGAGTGTATTAATTTCAGACTCACCTGGCTTAAATTTATATTCTTTATTGGCTTTCGGTGCAAATCTGGCAACAACACGAGTTTTATTCTTATTACTCCCACTATAAATAACATCAATATCATTTTGCTTACCTTGCGGGTTTAAATTCTCGTGCAGATATTTAGCAGTATCAGCGTATTGAGTAAAAATTAGCCGTTTTTTATCTTGAAATATTGGTTTATCTAACCAATTTATCAGAGTCTGTAATTTGGCATCTTTCTCAGGTGTAATTGGTTCAACTAACGCCTGAATTTTTTTGAGTAAGTTAATATCATGCTCAATATGTTGTTGTAATTTATGTCCATTAAAATCCGCCAATTCATATTTACCAGACACCTGACGTAATACATCCATTAAATCTTGTTCTTCAGCTTGGTTATAATCTGCTGATAGCAAGATTTGTGCTTCGTCTCCTGCGGGAATAAATCCTTGAGATAGTCCATTTAAAAACCTTTTATGGACTATCAATAATTTTTGAATAGTTTCTCTAAAAGCGTAAACACTCGACTCAAAGCGCTTAAATAATAGCACTCGCATTAGCCCTCGCAGGTTAGCGCCAGCACGTTGTAAAGTGTTATAAGGCTCTTGTTTTTGTTTCTCTTTTAAAACATAATTCCATAATCCATAACGAGCATAGCTGAGTTCGTTGACTAGTGGTTTAGCCAGTTGACGCTTGCGAGATATGCCTAAATATTGACGTAATTCCTGGTAAAGCCCTTGGTATGTATCTTCGATGCTGTATTCAATGGTTTGTAGTTCTCGCTTAGGGAAAAATCGATGTTTCCCACCGACAATTACGTAAGCGCGTCGGGTTCCGTCAAGGTATTCTCGGAAGTTAGCAGGGTCTATTGTTTGATGGGTTTGCGCGTCAAAGCCGTAAAAACGTAAGATATGGTTGCGAGTGCGACGAATGAGGATATGAGATAGTAACTCTGGTAATTTCTTTTCGCCCTTTTCCACTAACTGGAAGTATTGTTTTAAGTCGGGAGGGTCTATCGGTAAATCTGTTTTGTCATCTTGATGAAATAGTTTTAGCTGATGGTAGATATCCCAAGCGCTTTTGTTCCGGGGAGTTGCTGTTAATAAGCAACAACGTTTACCTGTGGCTAAAAAGGTTTCGACTACTTTATATCTTTGAGTCGCGTTATTTCGGAGATTATGGCTTTCGTCAATTAATACAAAATCTCTATCTTTATATTTGAAATCATCTAATAAAAGTTTGAAACCGCTTTCATCGTCTTCTTTCAGCATTCCCATTGATAGAACACGAGCATTTAGCTGGTAGACTTCGTTGTAACGTTCCCACATTTCTAGCAGTGGTGCAGGACAAATAATTAAAGGACGGGCGCGTTCTGTTTGTTCAAAACGTTTGACAATAGCAGCACCAATAAAGCTTTTACCTAATCCGACGACATCACTGACAAAAGCGCCACCATAATCTCGGATATTTTGCACAGCATGATTAACAGCAACTTTTTGAAAATCTGCTAATTGTTTAGTAATTTCGTCTTCTAAAATCAGGTCTTTTGGGGTTGTATCTTCTAATCTATCTTTGACTAAACTATAGAGAGTTTTCATGTAAACATCATAGGGACGGGCTGGAGAACCCGCCCAAGATTGTTTCATTTCGCGCATCAAGGCTTCATTAAAATCTTCCGCCTCGTTCCACAGTTCCTCAAACCAGTTGGTTAATTCTGTATGATTATCGTTTCCGTGAATTATGACATTGAGTTCAGTATTATGAGTGATACCAGAAAGGGTAAGATTAGATGAGCCAACAATAGCAATACCTTTTTCTCTACGTTCTAAGGCTCTACCTTTGTCATCATAGATAGTACCGTAGTCAAAAATATAGGCTTTGGCGTGTAAAGTTCCCTTAGTGTAAACTCGAACATGAAGCCGTTTTTCTTCAATCATCTGCACGAGATTTTTTACCAGTGTTTCAGCTTCATCTGTCTGATCCATTAGTTCTATACTAGAACGGATATTGGCTGCTGTATCGTTAGCCATCCGTTTTTCTTCACTGTGTTTGGGATATTTTTGAGCTTCAAGTTTATCTGTAATTAATTCTAGTCGCCGATATCCTTGGGCGATTTGTTCGACGGTTTCGCGGTTGCTGGTGTTACCAATTAGTAGGCGTAGTTCTTTAATGTTCGTGAGGCGTTGTGCAATGGCGGTGAAGCCAGAAAGGAAAAAGTAACCTACTGCAAAATGGGCTGCTGCTGATGAGTCGAGAATGCAGTTGATTTGGTCTACTAATTTTTGATTGCGATTATCAATTATGTCATGTGTGGGCATAAGTTATATAGTTAGTCGTTGAATAAAATTATGAGCGATTCAGAAGGTATAGAAAAACCTCACCCTGTCCTATCGGACATCCCTCTCCTTACTAAGGAGAGGGACAGGTTTTGCATAGCAAAATCAGGGTGAGGTATCTCAAGGGCTGCACGATAAATCTTAAATTAGTGCATGAAATTTATTTAACGCAGCATATCCAGAGTTCAAGATGCTAAAACTTCGCTGAGGATAATAACTGGTAAACCAGGAATATTACGAAAGCCTTTATCGTTGGTAAGAAATTGGTTACAATTAATAAATAAGGCTGTACCTGCATGAATAGCATCGGGTGTTTTTAAGTTTGTTGTAGCCCGAAGGTTAGCAGCTTGTCTGAGTACAGATTGGTTAATAGGAACTAGCTGCATATTTTCTGACAACATCAATTCTTCGTAAGCATTAAGCAAAAAGGCATCATTATTTTTCAAAGGAATAACTAAAGTCTCCATCAATATAAGTTCACTGCTGACAACTTGAATTTCTCCTGTCTGAAATTTTAACCATAGGGGTCGCAGCAGTGAATAGTAATCGGGGTTCCACTCAACGCTGTAAATCACGATTGATGTATCTATATAGATGACGCCAGAAGAGGGGAGTATTAGCTGTCCCATGAATCCCGTTCCTCTTGCAACTGTCTATCTATTTCTTCAGCACTTCTTGGTGGACGTTTAGCGTGAACTTCTTCTATAATCTCTATTGCTGAACGCCGTTTTACTTTAGGCTTTTCTGGCAAAATAACAAATACATCAACGGTGTCACCAATTTCGGATTCTGGAAGTTCTATTTCTATTTTGTTTCCTGGTAAAACTTTAGTTGTGATGCGTAAAGCTGCTTGCATGATTTTTTCAACGTTATACGGTTAGGACATCTTCGTAAATATCTGCCATTATTAGGGTTAACCCTATTGAGTTTAATTCTAGGTCATTACCTTTGCCTAAAGTTTGCACTGACCAATTTGCTTGAGCATCTTGACGGTAAACTTCTACTTTGATTTCATGTTGGGAAACTAATACATATTCTTGCAAGTTTTCTAATGTTCGATAATTAACAAGTTTTTCTCGTCTGTCTGTTATTTCTGTACTTGCTGATAGCACTTCTATAATTAAGTTAGGACGGGTTTTAAAATACCTTTCATTGTCTTGAGGGTCGCACGTAACTACAATGTCGGGATAGTAGAATATATCAGCTTTTTCTGTCTTAAGTTTGACTTTCATATCTGAAACAAAAGCCCGACAGGAACTCCCGCGCAGGTGAGGACGTAATAAGGCGTAAATGTTACCTGCTATGAGATTATGTTCTTCGCTAGCACCCGCCATTGCAAAAATTTGACCGCCAAGATATTCATGACGAATATCGCTAGATTCTTCGGCTTTGAGGTATTTTTCAACGGTGAGGAAGTTTATAGGGGATTGCATGGTTTTTTATCTCCCGTAGAGGTGCAGAGAAGGAGTTGTAAATTACAGCACTTCCGCCTGCTATGAGGTACGCACACAGTCTCAAAAGTTAGGATAGGAAAGGGATATGGGGAAAATTGTGCTTCATAATAGCCGGAAGTGCTGTATGAGTTTTGCAATAAGTGAGTTACAAATCAATATGGTTCAGTTAAGGTTAGCACTGTTTATCAAAGTCATTTTTTTTACGTAGACGCAAAGCGGCTTCCCGCAGGGTACCGCAGAGGACACAGAGAGAAGAAAGAGAAGGAAATAAGGTTCTTCAGTACTTGCTATGCCAAATTATTAGCTATGCCCGTAAAATAAGATTAAAAATTGTATTAAAAACTTACTAAAAGCATCGCAGCTAT
>NZ_JBALCY010000043.1:0-52567 GCF_036917655.1 Nostoc sp. | reverse complement strand
AACTCTACTTCCCCTCAAAACTATACCTATCAACCGTTTCGCTTTAATTTTAAGTATTTTATCTGTTTGTTAAGAAAGATCCGGGTAATGGATAGTTTATAAGGGGAGGGTTAGGGTGGGGTAAAAAATATTTGATACATCAATCATGACTTTTCAAACATCCTCTAATAGCGAAAGTCGTCTTTAGACGACTGAGAAAAGGTTATAGTCCGTTTTAACGGACTTTAGCTATTAGCCCGGAACTTTAGTTCTCGGCGGTTAAGTCTTTGAGAGTGGCTCCACAGACTTTTAATTCCCCAACTCCTCTTGAAAAGCAAAGCTGTTTCATTCCCTCAAAAGCTCAAAAAAGACTTGTGTTCTGAATGAAAAGACTTGTGTTCTGAACGAAAGTACTTGTGTTCTGAATGAAAAGACTTGTGTTCTGAATGAAAAGACTTGTGTTCTGAATGAAAAGACTTGTGTTCTGAACGAAAGTACTTGTGTTCTGAATGAAAAGACTTGTGTTCTGAACGAAAAGACTTGTGTTCTGAACGAAAAGACTTGTGTTCTGAACGAAAAGACTTGTGTTCTGAACGAAAAGGCTTGTGTTCTGAACGAAAGTACTTGTGTCTACACCGTAGCCTAAAAGGAGAGAGACTTTGAATTTTCCCCTTCTCGCATTGGGAAGGGTGTTAGGTTTTTCAGGAACTTTACCCATTGTCGGCTAATCTTAGTGCCAATCCCCCATACCCAATATCGTGATCTAAGATTGTTGGGTATTCTATAAATTGCGATCGCCACTATACCGATGATCGAAGTTGAACATCTGAGTAAAATATACGGTTCCACCCCAGCGATTACTGATGTCACTTTTAGCGTCGAACCTGGGGAAATTTTAGGGCTTCTCGGCCCTAATGGCGCTGGTAAAACCACAACCATGCGGATTCTCGCTGGTTATTTACCGGCAACAAATGGAAATGCCCGGATTGCTGGTTATGATGTCCATGAAAATTCCCTGGCTGTACGCCAACGGATTGGTTATTTACCCGAAACACCACCGTTATATCCAGATATGACGGTGGAGGGATTTTTGCATTTTGTCGCCCGAATTAAGGGAGTATCAGCAGGCGATCGCCCCAATAAAGTCACAGCCGCCATCGAACGCTGCAACTTAGAAGATAAGCGGCGGGTGATTATTCGCAAACTCTCTAAAGGATACCGCCAAAGGGTAGGAATAGCTCAAGCGATCGTCCACGATCCACCAGCGATCATTCTGGATGAACCCACCGTTGGACTCGATCCCCGACAAATAATTGAGGTGCGGAATTTAATTAAAAGCCTTGGTGGTACTCACACAATTATTCTTTCCACCCACATTCTGCCAGAAGTAAGCATGACTTGTAACCGCGTCGCCATCATCAATCGCGGGAAAGTCGTAGCAACTAATACACCAGAAAATCTGATGACTCAGTTGACAGGTGGTTCAGGGTATGAATTGGAAATAGAAGGAGAAGCTGCCCTAGCGAAACAGGTATTGCAAAAAGTCGCGGGTGTGAGTCTGATAGAATCAATTCCAACAACTGGAATGCACGGTCATCAACTCCAGGAAAACCGCGCTTACCTGCGGGTGATATCGGAACCAGGAAAAGAACCAGGGCGCGATATTGCTACAACATTAGTGCGTGCAGGCTTTGGTTTACATGAACTGCGGCGTGTTAACGCCACCCTAGAAGATGTATTCTTGCAACTGACCACAGAAGAAAAGAATTTCGATACTGAGGTAGACTTAGCAGCAGACAACGAAGGAGAGGCAGCGTAAATGGGTGTAGTGCTGAGTAATATTATTGCCATTTATCGCCGAGAGTTACAGAGTTATTTTGTATCACCTTTAGCTTATGCGATCGCAGGCATATTTTGGTTCATCGCGGGTTTATTCTTCGTGATGATTTTGCTAGGGCCAGATGGCATTTTGACCGGAGTCGCGGCAATAGATTTACAAGGACAACAACAGGGAGTGCCAGTACCGCCGATAGATGTCCCTTACGAATTTGTCCGAGCATTTTTGGATCGTATGGGGTGGCTATTGTTGTTTATCCTGCCAATTCTCTCAATGGGACTCTATGCCGAAGAACGTAAGCGGGGCACTTTAGAACTGTTAGCCACCTCGCCAATTACCAATTGGGCGGTAGCTGTAGGTAAGTTATTAGGCGTGCTAACATTTTTTACCACAATGGTTGTACCCATGCTAGTGTTGGAAGCGATCGCAATCAGTGGATCAAATCCACCAATGGCGTTCTCAATTCCCTTGCTGGGTCATTTGGGATTAATCTTGCTAGCAGCAGCAATTTTATCTGTAGGAATGTTTATTTCCTCATTAACAGACAGCACAATTCTGTCTGCCGTTCTCACATTTGCAGTAATCTTATTATTGTTATTGATTGATTTAATCGGCAAAATTGTCCCTGGTCCCGTGGGCGAAGCATTAGGTTATCTGTCGTTGCTAAAACATTACAACACCTTAATTCAAGGTATTTTTGATACCAGCGCCTTAATTTTATTTGCCAGTTACATTTTTTTGGGCATCTTTCTCACCGCTCAATCAATTGATGCACTGCGCTTTCAAAGGCAGTAATTATTGGTCATTTGTCATTTGTCATCTGGTACATTGCCAATTGAGTTTAGGTAAGAGTTTAATTTGAGTGCTAGTTCGTTAATGATTATTTTGATTGCATTTATAGCGTTTCCAAGGTACATCATAGCCCCCTCTCGAAGAGCGGGGAGGGGGTTGGGGGTGGGCTTCTTCGGGTTTAATAAGCAATCAAGCGGACATGATATCACTAGTTTTTTACAAATGACAAATGACAAATAACATGAAGATAGTTGCAAAAAAGAAACTGTGGAAATATCTATTTTGGTTTGGCCCGTTCCTAATTACAGTCGGCTTAACAATTGGATTAATCTCTGAACAGTGGGGATTAATTCCCTTAGCATTTCTGATTACGGGAATTATCATCAGTGCGTTGGGGATAATATGGCAAAGCTACCAAACTAACTGGTGGAAGCGTCGTTCTACCCAAGCTGGGACTAATGCCTTGGTGGCAACTCTGGCAGTATTGGCAATTTTGGGATTGATTAACTTTTTGGGGACTCGCTATCACTTACGGGCAGACTTAACAGAAACTCAATTGTTTACCCTTGCGCCCCAGTCACGGGAATTAGTGAGTGTCTTACCACAGCCAGTTAAAGTGTGGGTGTTTGATATTAACCAGAATCCCCAAGACCGAGAACTGCTAGAAAATTATCAACGGCAAAGCTCAAAATTTAAATATGAGTATATCGACCCCCAAGCTAGACCAGGACTTGCAGAAAAGTTTGGCGTTAAAGATTATGGGGAAGTTTACCTAGAATCTGGGGATAAACGGCAATTAGTGCAGACAGTAAATGAAAATGAGCGCCTGTCGGAAATCAGATTAACTAGTCGCCTGCAACAACTAACAAGTTCAACCACAGCCAAAGTTTACTTACTCCAAGGTCATGGCGAACGCCAACTTTCGGCTGGTAAAGGTGCAATATCACAAGCAGTTCAGGGATTAGGTGACAAAAGTTATACAACTTCACCCCTGAATTTAGCAGAAACTTCCAAAGTTCCTCAAGATGCGGCTGTCGTAATAGTAGCTGGTCCTAAGCGAGGGCTGTTTGAGGGTGAAGTCAAAGCCTTGCAAGAGTATCTTAATCGCGGTGGTAGCTTACTGCTGATGATTGATCCCAATACCGATCCCAAACTTAACAGCTTGCTACAAGAGTGGGGTGTTCGTCTCGATAATCGTTTAGCAGTAGATGTTTCAAAGGATAGCGTGGGACTTGGCCCTGCTGCGCCCTTAGTGACAGAATATGGACAACATCCAATTACCAAAGATTTCGCTAACGGCATTTCTTTTTATCCAGTTACCCGACCACTAGAAATTACCTCTGTACCTGGTGTTGAGGCGACACCACTGTTGCGAACCAAACCCTATCCCAACAGCTGGGCAGAAAGCGACCTCCAAAGCGAAAAATTAGAGTTTAATGCAGATAAAGACCTCAAAGGTCCTCTGACCTTGGGCGTAGCCTTAACCAGAAAACAAGCGGCTAAATCTATTTCCACTCCCCAAGCTTCACCGACACCTTCACGCTTACCATCACCAACCACCCAAAGCAAAACTAGCCCTACTCCTTCACCCTCCCCCAAAACTCCGCAAGCTTCACCCCTATCATCACCAACCACCCAAGGCAATGCTTCTCCCACTGCCTCATCTCAAACAGCCACCGAATCCCGGTTAGTAGTTTTCGGAAATTCTAGCTTCGCCACCGATGGCTTGTTTCAACAGCAACTAAATGGAGATGTATTTCTCAACTCAGTTACTTGGCTGAGTCAACAGGAGAAGCAACCCCTTTCTATTCGCCCCAAAGAACCGAAAAACCGTAGAATAACCTTGACTACTACGCAAGCCAATCTTTTAATATTGTCGTCTTTGTTGGTTTTACCTTTAATTGGGTTTGCGGCGGCAACTATTATCTGGTGGAAACGACGGTAAGAAGTGAGTTAGGAGTAGAGACGCGATTAATCGCGTCTGTACAGGAGTTAGGAGTTATATAGCGGTATCCCGACCTAGTAAGGTACATCATAGCCCCCTCTCGAAGAGCGGCTACGGTGTACACACAAGTCTGAAGTAGTTTACGAATCTGGTTTTACCCCACCCTAACCCTCCCCTTGGAAAGGGGAGCCACTGCGTTGGGCGGCTTTGCCGACTTGAAGCATGTGGCGTGAGGGAACTAGATTTCCGGCTTCCCCCCTTTACAAGGGGGGATTGAGGGGGGTAATTTGACTTGTGTGTACACCGTAGCCTCGCTTGCGGGGAGGGGGGTGGGGTTCTTGTACCTCACTCAACTGAGAACCGCTATAAATATTAACTCTTCACCAATGCCCAATGCCTCATCCCCAATAATTAAAAAATGAAATTGCCACGAACGACTTTAATTTTGATACTGTTAGCGCTGGGTTTAGGTGGTTTTGTTTACTTCTATGAAATTAGAGGTGCAAGTGTGCGAGAAGAAATTAAGCAGCAAAAGCAGCAAATTTTTTCTTTTGCCGCAGATGATGTGCAATCTTTAACAGTCAAGACAAAAAAACTCACCCTAAATCTGGAACGTAGTCCTGAATCTAGTAATCCGAAGTGGTTAATCAAATCTCCGATATCGGAACCAGCAAATGATGCTATTGTTTCTTATTTGATGGATTTGTTGGTCAAGGGTAAGAGCGATGCCACTTTATCAACTCCAGCAAAAGAGCTTGGAGAATTTGCCTTAGATAAACCCCAAGCAACTATCAGTATCACCCTGAAAAATCGCCAAAGCCATCAGTTGATTTTGGGTAAATCTAACTTTAACGGTCGTTTCTTGTATGCTCAAGCTGACTCTGTTGCTAAACCCGATGGGAATATAAATGTGCTGTTGGTATCTACAGATTTTGCAAATGCCGTGAATCGGGAACTATCAGAGTGGAAGCAACCTGTAGATAATAGTCAGAAACTTCCTCCGCTCACCATTCCTAAACCGAGTCCGACAAACAGCAAATAATTAATTAAAAATCTGGCGATATTATTATGACAAATCCGACAGCAACATTGTTGATTTCCTGCCCAGATCAACGGGGACTGGTGGCGAAATTTGCCAATTTCATCTATTCTAATGGTGGTAATATTATCCATGCAGATCAGCACACAGACTTTGCTGCTGGGTTATTTCTCACCCGCATTGAATGGCAGTTAGATGGGTTTAATTTACCGCGAGAGTTTATTGATCCTGCATTTAATGCGATCGCACAACCTCTTGGCGCTAAGTGGGAAATACGTTTTTCTGATACAGTACCACGCATTGCTATTTGGGTAAGTCGGCAAGACCATTGTCTATTTGACTTAATTTGGCGACAACGCGCTAAAGAATTTCTCGCTAAAATTCCTTTAATTATTAGTAATCATTCTAATTTAAAGGTAGTTGCAGAACAATTTAATATCGACTTTCAGCACGTTCCCATCACTAAAGACAATAAATCAGAACAGGAAGCCCAACAACTAGAATTACTCCGCCAGTACAAAATAGATTTAGTTGTATTGGCGAAATATATGCAGATTGTTAGTGCAGATTCTATTAGTCAATTTCCGCAAATTATCAATATACATCATTCATTTTTACCAGCTTTTATCGGAGCAAATCCCTATCACCGAGCTTTTGAACGTGGGGTAAAAATTATTGGTGCAACTGCTCATTACGCCACTGCTGATTTAGATGCAGGCCCAATTATTGAACAGGATGTAGTGCGAGTTAGTCACCGTGATGAAGTTGATGATTTGGTGAGAAAGGGCAAAGATTTAGAGAGAGTTGTATTAGCAAGAGCAGTGCGATCGCACTTGCAAAATCGTGTCTTAGTCTATGGTAATAGGACAGTTGTATTCGAGTGATTTTATATCCGAAGGAATGAATGTAATCAGACTGTTGATCAATCCACTCTCTTGTTAGACCCCTCACTACTAAAACCTTGGCTTGGTGTTGCTTTCCCGCCCTGCAATAAATTGCGGGCTAATAGCTAAAGTGCGTTGAAACGCACTGAAAATTAAAGAAATTAAGATGGGTTCAGGCTGAGGGGTTAGACCTCCTATGAATTCGCCAACAGTCTCATGTAATTCGCAGTTATACAATAAAGTCCGCATAGACGGACTTTAGAAAAATAATTATTTCAAGAATTGCCGTAGCTGTTTTAGTTAGCTGAAACTAACTCTGTTTCATCTTTCGATTTATCTCTAATATTAAAGTAGTAAAAAAGGTTAGCAACAGTTAGGTCTGATGCCTGTTGTAAATTAGATGTAACTAATGTTTTATGACCAGTAATTACAGCTTGTTGACTAATATAAAATTCGTATTTTCGACGGAGTTCAGGCTTGAATATAAATAACAACTGATCACGAAGCGAATAGAAATGAGATTTTTTGGCTGAACTCTCATATACTAATTGTTCTGGCGGTTCTGCTAAATTGATTGCGGAGTGATCAGCATCTGCATTAGTAGTGAGTTGTGAACTATTAAAATCAGCGCTATTTAAAAGTTTTAATTCTGATGGTGGAAGTGAGCGCATCCAATCAACATGATTTTGCCAGGAATTCAAGACTGCTAAATCATGATTTTTAATGCGGATAATTTCAGGAAAAAGAAAATCAAGTTCATCATGTGATTCACAGCGATTAATCACAGTGATAGCATCTTCACAGATTTTATCTTGGAGATGAGACAAGCGATCGCTAACTGCTGAAACTTCATTCTGCACTTGATAAGTTGCAACAATCACTTGTTCAATTGCCCAAGCACATTCGAGTCTGCGTAGTTGGCCAGCTGCACAGGTTTCTTCCAGTAGATGTGGATTGCTGTAATCTGCTAAAGCCGTAAATAACATTCCCCTCACACCATCAATTTCAGCGTTTCTGCGGCTAAAATCTTGCACTTGTATTGCTGAACGGAAGCGGTTCAGCGCCTGGATAAACACTCCATACGCCCTTACTAAAGCTGTGCGATGTTGTTCAAATTTGATATCTTGGGCTACTTGTTCGATTATTTGTCTAATTTCTACTCCTTGGTTTTTTAAGGCTTGTTTTAAGTCAATAAAGCCGTTTTTGACTTCCAGCCTCATTTGCTCTACTTCTTTTCTTAATTTCAGTGTCTGGTGCAGGTTTACTGCTGTCAACGCTACACCTGCTATTGTTCCCACACCAATTAAGGCTGTAGTTGCTTGCAGCACACCCAAGCTAGTTTGTATAGTTTGCAAGCCGTTCAGTACAGATGTAAAGCCTTGCTGAGTTTGATACATCTGCGCCCCACTCAAAATCAAATTATAATCAGCTATCAGTGGAGATAAAGGGCTGTTGTTGACTGTAGCACCAATAGCATGGGCAATAAACTGCCCGCTAACTGCATCTCTAGCCATACTTAAGGGTACTCCATTGCTCAAGACCTGTAGATATTTACCAGCTTGAATACCAGCTTGAATTGCAGGCGCAAATTGGAACAGCATATTTTTAAGTTGCTAAAAGCTAATTTCCTTGAGCCTAACTGGTATAGAAAAGTAAAGATAACCGTATTTATTCGGTATATTAATGAATTTTGTCTAAATCTGGGCATACTAAACACAAATACTCTATTGGTTCAAAATCTTTATGGATACTTCGTTGTTTAGTTCTCGGATTGTTAATTTCTTGTCATGGATTAGTGGACAAAGACTTAGTCAACGAGATATCACTCCTCAAGTCATTTTTTTAGCATTGTTAATAGTTCTCCTGCGAGATATAGCTTGTGCAGATGGTGTCGTGACAGAAGAGGAAATGCAACGCTGGCAAACAATTCTCAAACGTTTTGTCTCAAGAGAAATAAAACAATTAACACAACTCATCAGTTTAGGAATGAAACAGCATCAGATTTCTGTTCATTCCCCAGAGTTCCTAATGCTGACACATCCGCTTTCACATTCAGAAAAGCTTTTGTTGATTAGTCTGAGTTATGAAATGTCAACGGCAGATGGTGAAATGGACTCGCGTGAGAAAAACTATTTGGAGATAGTTGGCAAGCAGCTTGGCATTAAATCGCAACATTTAGCAGTTTTGGAAGCTGGATTTACTCATCAAGTAAATGTGGAGCCAGATGCTTTAAATGAAGTACATTTTTTACTTGACCCTGCTCGTTTCCAGTCAGCATATCCTGTATTTATCCAAGCTGCGAACGGTATTCTAGCAACTTTACCTGGAAGACTCGAACAAGAAACAACTGAACAGCACACAACTCAATCCTACTGGAAATTGAAAAAATACCAAGAATATCGCAAGCAATTAGCTAATTATTGCTATCAAATTTCCCAGCTAATTCAAGACTGTAAAAATCACGGAATTTTGCCTCACACTTTAATAGGGAATATAGCAGAAGTATCTCAAAAGATTAAATCTCAACGTTTTCGGTTAGCAGTTGTAGGGGAATTTAGCAAAGGAAAATCAACATTACTAAATGCTTTACTAGGCGAAGAAATACAACCTGTAAGGGCTATTCCTTGCAGTGGTACAGTGACAGTTATTAAATACGGGACAGAAAGGCGAGTAACCTGTCGGTACAAGGATGGTCGAACTGAGGAGATACCTTTTGATCAGTATAAATTGAAAGCAACAATTTCCAAAGATGCTGCTCTAGAGCATCGTAGTGATGAACTAGCACAATCTGATATTGAAGAAATTATATTTGAAAATCCTGAATTAGTTTTATGTAAAAATGGTGTGGAAATCGTTGATTCTCCTGGATTAAATGAACATCCTGATAGAACATCTATTACTTATAAACTGCTTCAAGATACAGATGCAGTTATTTTTTTAACGGCTGCTATGAGTGTTTTGACTGAGAAAGAAAAAGAACTGATACAGGATATGAGATATAAACTTAATAATGGTAGCCTGGATGAACCCGCTGAAAATCTTTTTCTATTAGTAAACTTTATGGATATGTTAGATAATGAAAAAGACCTTCATGAGGTTAAAACTCGAGTAGAAAACTTCGTAAAAAATGATAATTTGCTTATTAATACAGGTAAAAGCCGTGTCCATTATATTTCTGCAAAATTAGCATTAAAAGCTATACAGAATAAATATGAAGATGAGTATCTAAAGAGGTTTCAATTTTTCACTCAATCTTTAGAAAATTTTTTGGTACTTGAGCGTGGTAAAGTTAAAATCAGACACTCAATTAAGGAAGTTAATAGTTTAATTACAAAAGTTTTAAATTGGCTGGCTCAATCTAAAGACGTTTTAGATGGTAATATCCAGCTTTCAAAAGCTGCTAAATTTGAAATTTTTGAAAAAATTGGAGCAGTAAGTGGACGTGAAGTAAAAATGCGTATATTAGGAGATTCGCAAAAAGAACAAGTAGCTTTTGAGGTATATAATTCTTGGCAAAAATGGTATGGGGAACTACCAGACACAATAGTCAAAAAATCGATTAATTGGTCTTCCCAAAACTCAAGAGTCTTTGAGCAAAAAAAAATACTAAAAGAATATAGAGATCAGTTTATACAAGAATTAAAAGCTGAGTTAAATACTTGGCAGCAATCAAATTTTGATATAATCATAAAGCCATATATAGAAATATTCGATAGTGAAATATCACAACAAATAAATGCGTTAAATACAGAGTTGGAACTAATAGATAAAAGGTTGAATACTAACTTTAGTGACTATATCTCTCACAATATAACAGAGGTAGATACAACATTATTTTTTGGCACATTGGGACGATGGTCAGTGAATTTATTAGGTAGTATGCTACTAGCATCAACAGGTTTAATACTTTTCGTTCCTCTATTTATAGGGAGCATAAATAAATTTACAGGTTGGGTGGATGGGCAACAAGATACAGGAATAAAGCAAAAAATTATTGAATCAGGGTTAGCAAAATTTGCAGAATCACAAGATAAAATAAAAGAGCAAATAAACCAATATATTAGTTCAATTTTTGAAAGCAAAATTAAATCGTTTTCTGCTGTAATCGCAGAAGCGATCGCACTTTACGAAAATCTCCTAGAACAGCAGGAAAAAGCTCACAACGAGACTCTGGAACAACGTGAGGCTGAAAAAATGTGGATTTACCAAAAGCGCCAAGAACTTGAGCAAGTACAGAAGGGGCTGGAAGTCATTCTCAATAAATGCACCATTGTTTAATCGCATTCCTTTTGTAGCTAATCTCGCCTCATAATATAGAAAGATTAAGCTGCACTCAGAAAACTCTCAATGAGCCAAACTAGCCTAAATTTAGTTGCAATATCTATCTTTCTGATCACCATGTCCAGCCTACTGGGGCCATTCATTCACTTATCGCCCGCAGTACCAGCGATCGCTACCTTCACCATTTTAGGCATAGCTACATTAGATAGTTTCAGCTTGCAAGGCAAGGGTGGTACTATCTTTTTAGATTGGATTGCCGGTTTTTCAAGCGAACACCGCGATCGCATTGTCCACCACGAAGCAGGACATTTCTTGGTTGCTTACCTATTGGGCATTCCCGTTACTGGCTACACACTCAGCGCTTGGGAAGCCTGGAAACAGGGGCAACCTGGGCAAGGCGGCGTTAGCTTTGATGATGGCGAATTAGCATCTCAACTAGAAGTGGGTAAAATCAGTGCCCAAATGCTAGACCGCTACTGCACTGTTTGGATGGCGGGTATTGCTGCTGAAACCCTAGTTTTTAATAATGCTGAGGGTGGATCTGATGATAAAAACAAGCTGATAGGTGTCTTGACAATTTTGGGTTTTTCTGAATCAGTTTATCAGCAGAAACTGCGGTTTCATACCCTCCAGGCAAAAACCCTACTGGAAGAAAATTGGTCTAGCTATGAGGCTTTAGTTAATGCCATGCGACAACGCACTTCGGTAGAAGATTGTCATGCTGAGTTAGGAGTAGGGAGTGGGGAGTGAAGAGTGGAGGCAGGGGAGGCAGGGGAGCAGGGAAGGTAGGGGAAGAATAATAATCCCCAATCCCCAATCCCCAATCCCCAATCCCCACTTTCAAGAAGAAACAGCTTTCAAATGTGAGACATGAGATAGGTAGTTCGAGTTAATAACCCGATTCCGCCCAGCAGTTTTAGCCTGTAGCAAGCATTGATCGGCACGATTCAGCAGACTCTTTCCTTGCTCATCATCCTCAGCTTGCAGACAGGCTGTGCCCAGACTAATGGTGATATTAATTATCAATTTATTGCTGAGTGCAAATGGTTTTTCGCTGACTACCCGATTGAGACGGCGGGCTACTAATAGTGCTTCCTCATCGGTAGTGTTAGCCAGAAGAATCACAAACTCTTCGCCACCATAGCGGAATGCTGTGTCTTGACAGCGCAGATTGTGTCGCAGACGCTGACATAGCAGCTGTAAGATGCGATCACCTACTAAATGCCCGTGAGTATCGTTAACTTTCTTGAAATGATCTATATCGAGAATAATCAAACTCAGGGAAGTTTTTTGAGTCCTAGCTCTTTTAATTTGTCTGGGTAAGTCCCATTCTAAAGCACGACGATTATTTAATTCTGTCAACGAATCGGCTAAGGCGATCGCTGATAACATATCATTTGTCCGAATCAAATCTCGGTATTTTTGCACTTTCCGCAAGCCAACAGTTAATTGAGCAAGTATTAGTCCATGATTGGCGGTCAACTCTGCCAAGCTATGGTCTGTTTTTTCTTCAATAAGATGCCAAATATAAGCATCGGCTCCTTGCTTTAATGCCGCAGCACTCATCTCCAATTCCCTTTGCCAACCATACTTCTTTCTATCAGTAAGCTGCTGCGAACGATCCTCGAAGAGAATACAGTATATCCAAGATAGTCTTGTCTGGTCTTTCAACCAAGCGCACAGTTCCATACTGCCATCCAGGTTAGCCTGCACAAGTATTATATCGGGGGGCGTAATTTGAATCCGCGACACTGCCTGATTAAGATTGTCTATAACTTCTAGACTAAAAGCAGTCGGATAACGAATCTGATCTGGAAGTGTAGCGATAAAGTTATTCTTTCCAAAGATCATAATAGAAATATTAGTTGCGTTATTTTTTATCATATTTAAATTTTAAATAGATTAAATTACTAAAACTTACTGTTATTGTTGCCTAATACTAAATATGTTGTTTTAGGCAGAGTTATATTTATTGATATATGATTTTTTTCACGCTTAATCTACAATAAATTTCCGACTTTCATCTCCTTTTAAGACTTTATGTTTGCTACTATGGTTTTTGAAACTTTCTCTTATGACAACTAATGTCTTCTTTACAGTATATTTTTAAAACAGTAAAAATACTGAATCTTATTTGTACGACTAAAAACTATTTCTGTAGTTTCTTAAGTATTATTTTCTCAAGGTAACTTGAGGGAATTAGCAAAATAAATTTTTTGCAATAACCGTCACGTCAGGCAGCTAAATTCTCCCCAAGAATAAAAATAAAGAATTTATAAAATTTTTCATTCAATTATAAAAGCCAAAACCTTTTCATGGAATTAAAAATGTTATTTACCAAAGAACAGTTAAGCCTTTTTCTTTAAGAAATAGTCCAGCACGGCGTAAATTCAGCTACCATCTCAATTAACAACACAAGTTGCTCAGAGCAACTGGCTAAAGGTAGACAAACTTCCGCTGTGCTGTACTAGGCTTTTATCAAATATTAATTTAGGGGTTTAATTGCAAAAAAAATGCGAATCAAATAGGCAGCAAAACTCACTCGTACTAAGGCGAGTAGCTTTCTGGCACTAATATCCCTACAATTACAGATCGAATTTATCGGATAAAAAATTTACAATTTAAGCAAGGTTTGAACCAAAGTATCACAATGTGTTATTAGGAAAAACAAAATGTCTCTGCTTACGTCTAATTTTGGGAAATTAGTTAGTTTTCGCCTTTTCTAGCGGCGTAAAATAAGAGAAAAAATTTTGTTAGCGTGGCCTAAGATATTAAAATCTAAACTTTTGTGAAAAACTAGAATCAGATCAATAACCTTCAACAGTGTAACCAGCAGCAACAATTACCTGTTTGATTGACTCCTCAGAAGCTGCGGATTCTACCGTGACAGTTTTAGCATTAACATCGACATCCACCTTGGCTTCAGGTTCCATAACGTGGATGGATTCAGTAATCGTTTCTGCACATCCCTCACAGGCAATGTTTGATACTTTCAGTTTTAGTGCCATTTGTTACCTCAATATGGAAATTTTCAATTATTTCTTAACGATTAATCCTAACCATCAAAATGCGATCGCGCATCCTACTAAAGTAAGGTAATGGTGTAAAAACATCCTAATAACTGCATATAGCTCATCGACTGGCACAATTCGCTGGCAGTAATATGAAACAAAATGCAAGAATATATAAAGCTATTTATGAAAATACACCTACTTAGTGCCACTACGCGGAAGTTTAAAGTCTAAAGTCTAAAGTTAAAAACCCATGTCTTCAAATCCCCAGTACCTAAGCGGTAACGAAATTCGCAACATATTCCTCGACTTCTTTGCCCAACGGAATCACCAAATTCTCCCAAGTGCCTCCCTCGTGCCAGAAGACCCAACGGTGCTGCTGACGATCGCGGGGATGCTACCATTTAAACCAATATTCTTAGGGCAGCGCACACCAGAATTTAAGCGGGCTACCACTTCGCAAAAGTGTATCCGTACCAACGACATCGAAAACGTCGGACGCACTAAACGGCATCACACGTTTTTTGAGATGTTGGGCAATTTCAGCTTTGGTGATTATTTTAAAGAACAAGCGATCGCTTGGGGTTGGGAAATTTCCACACAAGTCTTTGGCTTTTCACCCCAAAATCTCGTCGTCAGCGTTTTTGAAGATGATGATGAAGCCTTTGGAATTTGGCGCGATCAAATCGGTGTGCCGATAGCGAGAATTAAACGGTTGGGCGAAGATGATAACTTTTGGGTATCTGGCCCGACTGGGCCTTGTGGGCCTTGTTCAGAAATATATTACGACTTCCACCCCGAACGCGGTGACGAAAATATCGATTTAGAAGATGATTCCCGGTTTATCGAGTTTTACAACCTCGTCTTCATGCAATATAACCGGGATGCGTCAGGCAATTTAACTCCACTGCAAAACAAGAACATTGACACTGGCATGGGTTTGGAGAGAATGGCGCAAATCCTCCAAAAAGTCCCCAATAACTACGAAACTGACCTGATTTTCCCAATCATCCAAACAGCAGCGCAAATTGCTGGCATTGATTACCACAGCAGCGATGAAAAAACCAAAGTTTCTCTAAAAGTCATTGGCGATCACGTTCGTTCTGTTGTCCACATGATCGCCGATGAAATTCGCGCCTCCAACGTGGGACGGGGTTATGTGCTGCGGCGGTTGATTCGGCGCGTGGTGCGTCATGGGCGATTAATTGGGATTTCTGGTGAATTTACTACCCAAGTTGCCGAAACTGCGATCGCTCTTTCGGAATTAGCTTACCCCAATGTGCGCCAACGGGAAGCAGCAATTATTGCTGAACTGCAACGGGAAGAATCCAATTTCCTCAGAACTCTGGATAGAGGCGAAAAACTCCTAGAAGAAATTATCCAAGAGGTGAAACAGCAAGGAAAAACTTCTATTAGCGGTGAAAGCGCATTTACCCTCTATGACACCTACGGATTTCCCCTCGAACTTACTCAAGAAGTTGCCGAGGAAAATAATCTCACAGTCGATGAAGCGGGATTCAATGCCGAAATGCAAAAACAGGTGGAACGTGCCAAAGCAGCACACGAAACCATCGATTTAACTGTGCAAGGTTCCCTCGACAAACTAGCAGAACACATCCAAGTTACCGAATTTTTAGGCTATACCCAACCTGCAACGACGGCGAAAGTCGAAGCGATTTTGGTAGATGGTGTTTCCCAAGAGGAAGCAGAAGCAGGGACAGAGGTACAAATTGTCCTTGACAAAACGCCATTTTATGCTGAATCTGGGGGACAAATCGGCGATCGCGGTTATATCTGTGGTGATGGGATCGTAGTCCGGGTGGAAGACGTGAAGAAAGAATCTGATTTCTTTGTTCACTTCGGACGCATCGAACGCGGTACATTGCGCGTAGGCGATCATGTTACAGCCCAAATTGATCCGGCTTGTCGGCGTCGCGCCCAAGCTAACCATACCGCAACGCACCTGTTGCAAGCGGCGTTGAAGAAAATTATTGATGATGGCATATCTCAAGCTGGTTCTCTGGTTTCCTTTGACAGGTTGCGCTTTGACTTCAACTGTCCGCGTGCGTTGACAGCAGAGGAAGTCCAACAAATTGAGGAACAGGTGAACACTTGGATTGCCGAAGCACATGCTGCGAAAGTGGAAGTATTACCTTTAGCAGAGGCGAAAGCTAGGGGTGCTGTTGCCATGTTTGGTGAAAAATACGGAGAGGAAGTGCGGGTGATTGACTTCCCCAGCGTATCAATGGAACTATGTGGTGGGACTCATGTCAGTAATACTGCTGAAATTGGCGTGTTCAAGATTATCTCAGAAGCTGGAGTAGCTTCTGGGGTGCGGCGGATTGAAGCTGTTTCGGGGCCAGCAATACTGGATTATCTCAATATTCGGGATAAAGTAGTTAAGGATTTGAGCGATCGCTTTAAAGTTAAACCCGAAGAATTACCAGACAGAATCACAAGTTTGCAAAGCGAACTCAGAACCAGCCAGAAGGAACTAGAAACCTTAAAGGTACAGTTAGCGATCGCTAAATCTGACAGCTTGTTGCAAACAGCCGAAACTGTAGGCGATTATAAAATTATTGTCGCTCAATTAGAAGATGTTGATCCAGAATCATTGAAAACCGCAGCCGAACGCTTGCTGCAAAAACTGGGTAATGGTGCGGTGGTGCTGGGTTCTGTTCCTGAAGAGGGGAAAGTTAGCATAGTTGCAGCTTTTAGTCAAGAAGTCAACAAAAAAGGTTTGCAAGCTGGTAAATTTGTAGGTGCGATCGCTAAAATCTGTGGTGGCGGTGGCGGTGGAAGACCGAACTTAGCCCAAGCAGGCGGACGGGATGCGAGTAAATTACCAGAAGCGTTGGAACAAGCGGAAAGTGAGTTAAAGTCCGCGTTGGGTTAACCATCTTCTGGTTCAATCAGAGGGACAAGTGTAACGCACTGCTCAAATTGATAGTTTGCATACCTTTAATATCATGTCCGCATAATTAGTTACGATTCCCACAGTCATCGCACCCCTCCCCGCTCTTCGGGAGGGGAGACAAAGCATAGCTTTGGCGGGGTGGGGTTCTTCGGGTTTAATAAGCAATCAAGCGGACATGATATAACAAGAGGATTTTGCCCCTTGTCTGTTCTATCGAATAGCAATCAGCATGATAAACCTTCAAAATCAGCCCGTCCCAGTGATAGTAGATACAGACGGTGGTGTTGATGATGCCTTGGCTCTGATTATGGCATTGAATTCACCCCAATTAGACTTAAAAGCAATCACCGTTGTAGCTGGCAATATTAACGTAGATCAGGCTGCTAATAATGTGTTGCGCGTAGTGAGTATTGTCAAACCCAATACTTTGCCCATCGTTGCTAAAGGTTGTGAAAAACCACTGGTGAAACCGATCTTCAATGCAGTGGGGATTCATGGTGCAGATGGTCTTGGTGAACTGGATCGCTTCAAGGAAGCTGATGGTACACCTCGCTATCCCAAACTTACTATTGAACCATCTACAGAGAATGCTGTTGATCTGCTTCTCAAAACAGTTCAAGAGTACGGCAACAGTCTGACTATTATTGCTTTAGGACCACTTACGAATGTAGCAACAGCGATTCAGAAAGATGGCGCAACGATGAAAAAAATCGGGCGAATTGTGATCATGGGTGGGGCTGTAACTGTACCCGGAAATATTACAGCCGCGGCGGAATTTAACTTTTTTGTAGATCCCGATGCGGCTCAAATCGTGATGGAATCAGGAATTCCCTTGACCTTAGTTGGTTTAGATGTGACGATGAAAGCCTCCCTACCACGCCAGGTTGTTGAAGAGAATTTACAGCGTCATCCTTCAAAAGTTACCCAGTTTATTGCCGATTGCACTGGAATTTATATGGCTTTCTATCGTGACAATGAAGGCTTTTACGGGTGTTATCTACACGACCCCTTAGCTATGGCGGTTGCTATTGATCCTAGTCTAGTCAAAACAGAGTCCCTCTATATAATGGTGGAAACTGAAGGACGATTTACTACTGGAATGTCATTGGCAGATCGACGCGATCGCAGAAATGAGGAAGCTAATCCTCCCAATGTAGAGGTTTGTTTAGATGTGGATATTGAACGGTTTATGCAGCTGTTTGCTCAATTTACTAATGTGCCTGTGGGCATCTGAGATTTAGATGAGTTTGGGCTGCAAAACTTGAGTGCAAAGAAAACCTTAGAACTTAACGATCGCCTGTTTTTTATTAGAAACGGCAGACAAAATAAATAACTATTCGCAACTTAATTTTTCATAAGCTTAAAGCAGAAGAAGTTTCATATTTCTTCATCGCTAATTCAGTAATTTACTTGTCCAGCATAATTAGGATGTCAACAGATGATAACTAAACTGACGTAACTCTTGAACTAATCCTTTCTTCTGTGGAAAATAGATTTCAATAGTTGAACTGATTTAGAAAAATCGCTTGTCTATGGCTATAATTAAACCCAATCTCACCTAAACCATCTCAAACTCTAATTGATGACTCTTGAGAAAATCATGGGTGAAATGATCCACCACATTTGTATTAGCTAGTTCCAAATTATAAAAATCCACAGCTTCATGGTCAAAATGGGGCCCAGCGTGCCAAGTACCCTCATGTAGCTTGATAAAACAATTCCCCGGAATGCGGAAAGCAGCAATCTCTTCTAATGCTGGTTCATTCACATCATTATCAGGAGGACAAACTGCAATTAACCAATCCTTCCCTGACAAAGAACCCAGACATTGAGTGCATTGCACATGGCGAGTAATGTTGTGAAACTTTCGCCCCCTCTTCTCCAACCGCATAACATAAAATCGTGGAATCCCATTTTGCAAGTTTAACTGGGCATCTTCCACATCGTAAGCTTTGCCATCAAGACTTGCAAAAATCACCTGTCCATAACGCCGAAAGTTTTCAGAAGTCGCCCATTGTGCCTGCAATTGTTGCACTGTCTTTGATTTGCTCATATCAAATCTTTGAGAAAGATTACTTAGGTTTATTTTCCCCCAAAATGACTGAATATACAGCCATTATGGTGACTTCCTGAGTTTAAATGCCCTACATTGTGAAAAAATAACCTCAGCTAGCTAGATAACTACGTACTTGTTCCTTTTGGCGTCGGAGGAGACTGAGAGCTTTTTGCTCTATCTGACGCACCCGTTCTCGACTAATACCCATGCGATCGCCAATCTGTGCTAAAGAAAGTTCATATCCATCACTCAGACCAAAGCGCAAGGTTAATATTTCTCGCTGCTGGGGAGACAGCTTTGCCAACAAGTCTTGTAAGTCTTGGTGGAGAGATTCTTCAACAGCATAGTCTTCGGGAGAAGGCCCATCATCCTCCAGTATGTCCTGCAATTCTGTATCTTGTTGTTCACCAACTCGCGCCTCTAGGGAGAAGGGTTGACGGGCCAAGTACAAACACTCTCGAACTTGGCTAGGTGTCAAAGATAAGGCGTTAGCAATTTCAGCAGTAGTGGGAACGCGACCTAGCTGTTGAGATAATTCTCGTTGCACACGCTTAATTTTGTTCAGTTTCTCAAAGACATGGATAGGTAAGCGAATTGTCCGTCCTTGTTGAGCGATCGCTCGTGTGATTCCTTGACGAATCCACCAGTAAGCGTAGGTAGAAAACTTATAACCAAGAGCGGGATCAAATTTATCCACGCCTCGCTCTAAACCCAAAGTACCTTCTTGAATTAGATCCATAAATTCCAGGTTACGGTGCTGGTATTTCTTCGCCACTGCTACCACTAACCGGAGATTAGCCTGAATCATTTTCTGCTTGGCTTGGTGTCCTAAATTTAGCTGTTGCTCTAACACCTCAACACTTAACTCCACCTGATCTGCCCATTCTTGCAGCGTGGGTTCTTGCTTTAATTTCACAGCCAATTCTTCCTTAGCAGCTAGTAAATTCATCATCTGCTGCACTTGTTGGGCAAAAATAACCTCTTGTTCTCGAGTCAACAAATCTACACGCCCGATCTCTTGCAGATAACTACGCACAATATCATCTGTAGCTCGAGGTTTTTTATCTGCGGCTAAACTTTTTTTCTTCGTTTTTTGAACTTCGGTATGTGGAGATGTTAAGTTGCTCATGGTTATTTGCTCCTCTGTAACCTCATCAATTTATTGGTATCAAGTCTAGATATTCAGACCCTTAGCCATTTCACACTGCTAATCAATCAATTGGCAATACTGATGAATTCTGGTCTATGATACATTACAAGTCAATTGTTGGAGATAATAAACCCAAAATCAACCCACCCCTTAATACTAACATCATCACCAGTGACAAATCAATTACCCAAAGTATGATCAGCATAATTTTTGATGTAATTACACTCCTTTATTATTGATTCTTGCATATTTTCAAACCCAATCATGTCTAGTTTAATTATCTAATGCATTTAATAAAAAAAATAAAAATTGACCGAGCAACGATTTCATTACCGAAAAAAAATTACTAACAGTAAATGCCAACATAATTCTGAATTCTCAAAACCCAGATTTTTTTAAGTTTTAATAGTCTGCCTCTATATCAATGTAATTCTGATTAAATGGAAATTCATTAAATATAAAATATCCATTTTTTACCTCTAATTTTTTGTTAAATAATCCAATCATATCAAGCTGGGTACATAGCGGGCGCTCGTTAACTATGAAAGAAAGTCCTTCTCCTACTCCCCCTGCTCAAGAACAGCTTTCTTTAGGAGTCCGGTCAAATGCTTAGAATTAGGGATTTAGGATGACAAAGACATGGGTATCTGTGACAAATGGCACTAAGTTAAGATATAACCCTTGCCCTGACTGGTTCCTAGCCTGAAGGCTGGGAATATGGCAACACAAGGCATTGGGCTTATCTTAGTGCCATTCGTATCTGTGACAATTGCACTTGTGTCATACTGCACGCAGACATCTGCATTGGATTCGGTATTATCAATGAAATTACTCTTGGAGACATTTTCTGGACTAAAAGTAGTAACAGTGGTCAGATTAACACCAAGGATAATACTTGGCAAGACAGCAACACCCACGATCGCCACTAATATCTATTGAAGCGAAAAGATTTTTGTTTAGGAGTGGGTAGTTGATTGTTATGTAGCATAACTAAAACGACAAGATTCCCTACTGATTGGACAAGTAGGAAATAGTCTGAGACTCTTAACGAAGCAACATCTCACAGCTTTCTCGCTTACTAGTTTTCAGCTTAAGTTGACACAAAAGCACAGTTGTGCATTTATACAGATGATTGACTTATTGCAAATATTTTTGGGAAAATGCTACTATATTGGAATTTTAATCTAACTCTTCAACCATCACTTTAGTAGATATTGGTTAAGAAAAGCATTCACCTCATTGGCACATAATCCGACATTAACTGTCTTTCCTGCAATTCTAAGAATGTCTAATCCTTGACCATTATTGCGGAGGTCTGGATCAATTATAGATACATATATTTCATGTATACGAGGATCTTCAGCGATCGCTAAAGCACATGCAGGTGTGCGTCCATGAAAAGAACAAGGTTCAAGAGTTACATACATTTTCAAGAAGTTGAAAGCTTTACCTTGAATCTGCTTAAGTGCGTCAGCCTCAGCATGATGTTTTCCTGGTGCCCGTGTGTATCCTTGAGCTACTATCTCTTGGGAATCTACGATCACACAGCCTACTGGTGGGTTCGGCAAACATTCTGGCAAAGCTTTTCTGCTTTGAGTTAAAGCAGCCAGCATAAATATTTCATCCATGTTTTAGCGTAAATTATCTCGATAAATTAGACTACCAAGAATTTAGTTATCTCTTTTTAAAAAAGTTCCTATATCAAAACTTAGTAACTGTCACACTAATCCCAGAATCGAGTTTAGGAACCTTGAGATACTCAATTGGCTCAGTACTTTGAGAACTTGGGATATTTGTTGGCTTTTGACATTGCTTAAAGAAAGCGTCTGGGTTATTGATGAACTCAAGCGGGTTAATTTTTTGGCATCCTCGCTCCGGCACTAGGGAAATTGATTCAGCAGTTTGTTTTGGATTATTAGTCTGTCCGATAAAATTACTCCATGTAGTGTTAATCGTGGCTGGTTCCGTCAATAAAACTCCAGCCTGATTGCGATCGTGAAACGGCTCGTTTACAGCATCACCTGTTGTCGTCATGGGAACATTCTCTTGGTTAGCATAGGCACTCTGGGTGAGAGCAAGCGCGCTAATCACAACGACTAAGGTGATAGAAGAGGATTTCATAATTCAATCTCTCAACATTTAATGTTAGTTTAATAATTACAATTGGCTAGATACAGAAACCAAAAAATAGCAGCCTAGTTTGAGTACTTCAGATTAACACAAGTAGTAAGAAGTTTAGCTAAACTTCATTAAAAATATAGTGAAGTTTAGTCAGATGTAGACTTTTGTCTGGGAGGAGGCAGTTGAGCAATCCATGCTCTAACCACGTCGGAATTTGACACTCGCCTGTTATCTACTTCCTGCTGCAACTGTGCTAACTCATATTCTGTTAGCTGTATTAATAAGTAGGTCGGCGTAAAAATTTGTCGTTAGCATCAGGCAGAAGGCAGATAGAAGTTCGAGCATTGCAAGTCGGCGCTCGAACTTCAAAGAGGTAGGAGGGAAGGGGGTTGTAGCCTAGTTTAATTTCTTCACATAGTTTGGTTTTATTGTGCCAACCTACTTACCAGCCGTTTATCTCTCATGCGTGTTACCATACTGTTACACAGATAAGACAACATATACATATATGTTGTTAGATAAATCTTGGAAAGAGTATTTTGCGTCTATTGCAGAATACAAACAAGGCGATTGCAAGTTTACGGGTAAACCTAAAATACGGATATAAACCCAAGGACGGGCACTGTGTTGTAATTTTCACACCTCAAGCCACATCAAAAAAAATCTTTCATTAGTCTAGGCAAATTAGACTGATCGCAAGTCTTTACAAGTTCCATACTAAAATCACACAATCTTAATATTGCCAGTACCGTACCGCTCTCAAAATTGAACATTATTCAGAGCAAGAATTGATTATTGCTGAAAGCTTTTAAACAGCTTACATAAATATCTATCCAGTCTTTCCAAATGTCTATTTTTACTGCACAAAGTCTATCTATGAAGTGGTTCTATTGCTTAGATGCTGGCACAATTGCCCTATTCCTTACCCTTAAGGAATCAATTCCTCTTGTCTTTTAAAGATTAGTAAAGAGGTAGTGAATATACTGAAATGTATGAATTTTTTGTAAAGTTATTCAATTAAGTCTTTTTACATAATATGATATTGAGTATTAGATTACTAATCAATACTTGCATCAGTAACAAGACAAAACTAAGTTAACCAAAAAAAATGGAGAGCCTCTAAATCAGCGAGAAAGTTGTGAGTTATCCTGTTTTTGCTGTCAGGATAATATCAAGCAATATCAATGATAATTGCGACGGATAAAACTATATATAATATGCGGAGGATAGATTTGGCGCAGTTTAGTCGAATGTATTCCGTGAGTCAGTAGCTCAGGAAAGATTTTGGGTTGAAAACAATTGACTATTAATTAACAAAATCATCAGCGTATACACTACCAAGGTTTGGTCAATTAATACTAAAACGGTGTTTATTACAATTCAATAAAAATATTTTGAGTATTTTTGAAATTGGGCTTTGTTAGTCTCTTTGCTCTAAGTTTTTTTAAGTAACTTTATATTTACGTGTTTGAATAAAGAAGGTTAAATTGTAGTGAAAGTGCGTTCGTATTCCAAAATGTTCAAAATAATCTCATATATACTGTTCTGTACATAAGTGGAATCCAGATACTGCTAGTTAAAAATGTCCATTAGTTTACTTCATCTCTTGAACAACCTCAACAACAAGGCTTTAGCTGATAATCAACGCAAATATTACCATCGCAAAGTAGACCCAGTGCTACTGCCGGGAAAATACTGAGAAATATCTGCTGTAAGTAAATAGTCTTTTTTTATAAAATTTGTATATATTATGACGATGGAATCTTTACCCAGCTTTGAAGAAGTAAATATTCAGAAATACTTAGAAGTTATTCAACGGCGTTGGCTACCTCTAGTCGGAGTTTTTGGCATAGCTGTTACCCTTGGATGCTTGTATGCATTTTCACTAAAACCCTCATACAAAGCAGAAGGAAGTTTGATGATTAAAACAAATCGATCTTCCTCACTCACAGGCTTACCGGAAGACATAGGACGCCTAGAAGCTTTGAATGTGAACGACAATCCCCTGGAAACTCAGGTGAGAGTTATTGGATCAAATCCAGTGATTGAGAAAACAATTAATTCCCTCAACCTCAAAGATAGTCAAGGCAAACCGCTGTCGATTCCTGACTTGGCAGAACAACTAAAAATAGAAGGAATCAAAGGCACTGATGTTGTACAACTTTCTTATAAAGGTGGTGACCGAGAACTGGCTGCCAAAATCGTCAATGAAGTTATCGACAGTTATATCGACCTAAATATCAAGGCTAATCAGAATGAAGCGCGGACAGCCAAAGAGGTTCTCGTAACGGAAGTACCCAAAGCTGAGGAAATTGTCAGAAGAGCCGAATCAAAACTGCGGCTATTTAAAGAAACTAATAAAGTTGTTGTTCTGGAACAAGAAGCAACCGCAGCAGTCGATACGATTTCCAAGTTAGGAAATCAAATTTCTCAAGGTTTAGCTCAACTAGATGATGTCAAAGGTCGTTTAGAACAGTTACGCACTGAAGCTCAGGTAGATTCACGACAAGGTGTAATCGATTCTGAATTGAGTCAAGCACCTGGAGTTCAGAAAGTGCTTGCCCAACTCCAAGAAACAGAAAGCCAACTGGCACTAGAGCGGACTCGTTTTGAACCTGGACACCCTACAATTATTAGCTTAGAAGAAAAAGTCGTAGCTCTTAAGAGCTTGCTAAAAGAGCGGACAGGACAAGTCGCTGGTACAGCGCAGATAACAGAGGGAAGTTTGCAGGTTGGACAACTGCGGCAAAGCCTAATTGCAGATATTACTCGTGCTCAGGCAGAACGCGTTGGTCTAGAGAGACAAATAGGCACACTCTTGCGACAGCAAGATGCCTACATCAAACGAGCAAATAATTTGCCAAGGCTAGAACAGAGCCAACGAGAGCTAGAACGGAAACTGCAAGCAGCTCAAACGACTTACGAAACACTCTTAAAGAAACGCCAAGAAATTGATATTGCACAGAACCAAAAGATTCCTAATGCTCGTGTCATTTCCTATGCCTTAATCCCCGATAAAGCAGAAGGGCCTCGCAAAATCCTGTTTATTGTTGGTGGAGGAGCAGTTGGTCTTTTCTTAGGTATCATTGTCGCCTTTAGTTTAGACTTGATAGACCGCTCGGTGAAGACCGTCAAAGAAGCCAAAGAAGTCTTGAGATACAGTGTTTTGGGAGTGATTCCGACACAAGGTAGAAATCGTAAAGCTCATTCTTCTATAGCAGGACTCGATAGAGCTATTCCCAAAATCATTGGCAGAGATATTCCTTACTTTCCTGTTGGTAACGCATACCAAATACTACAAGTGAACTTGAAGTTCCTCTGTTCTGATAAACCGCTCAAAAGCATTGTAGTTACAAGTTCCGTTCCCAAAGAAGGAAAGTCTGACGTATCTGCAAATTTAGCTGTGACTATGGCTCAGGCAGGGCGTCGGGTGTTATTAGTGGATGCAGATATGCGTCATCCCATACAGCATCATATCTGGGGGCTAACAAATACAATAGGACTAAGTAATGTCATTGTTGGTCAAGTTTCTTTAGATGCAGCTGTGCAAGAAGTGATGCCTAATCTGGAGGTTCTTAGTTCTGGAGTTTTGCCTCCCAATCCAGTAGCAATGCTAGATTCTCAACGCATGGCAACATTAATTAGTAACTTTGGGAGAGATTATGATTTAGTAATTTTTGATACTCCTCCTCTATCAGGAATAGCAGATGCGGCTGTTTTAAGCACCCTCACTGACGGTATTTTATTAGTCGTTCGTCCTGGAGTGGTTGACTTGAACAGTGCGAATGCAGCTAAAGAGTTTTTAACTCAGTCAGGTCAGAAAGTGTTAGGGATAGTCATCAATGGTGTGAATACTAAAAATGAACCTAATAATTATTTTTATGACACCAAAAAACGACAAATTGAGCAAGATTTAGTATCTAGCAGCTTAACCAAATTTTCCAAAGAGCGTTAAGTTCTCCTATGGATTGCGAAAACGACCCTCACTACCAATACTTTTCGGATAAACCTAAGAATCTCCCTTTTGGTCTGAGAAAAGATTAAAGGGCAAGGGATAAAGGTGAATCAAGCCCTTTCCCCCTTAACCAAAAAGTATTGCCCTGACTACAACTATCTCAACCCAATTTTTTTACTGTAGGACTAAATTAATGACATTAAGCAAAAATTTTAAGCAATTCGTCAAATCAAATACTCCATTAGCTAAATGGAAAGGCTCTCTTTACACGAAGGCAATAATTCTCAAAAATTATGTAAAAAATTATGATATATATCAGCAAATTTTATCTCCTCAACAGAGTAATGAATTAGTTAGCAATCTTATTAAAGATAATAAACCTTTTATGATTACTCGCTTTGGTAGCACAGAAGCTTATTGTGTACATGAATACCTAAAAGGAGGTTACAAGGGATCTATATTTGATTCAATGTCTAATGATTCTGGTTTTTTCCCAGTAGATGAAAAACATCTAGATCGATTTAGTCAACTTTTTCTAGAATCGTCAAAATCTATAGATGCTCTGGGAGTATGGTTTCAAATTGGAGAGCCGGAAATTATCAGAAATTCTTGCCGAAAAGCTTCTTTTGTTGAATTAAATACACTTGAACCTTATTATCACAACGACCCTTGGAGCAAGAATCTTGAGGGAAAAAAAGTTTTAGTCATTCATCCTTTTGCAGAAACCATTTCATTACAATATAAAAACCATAGGAATTTACTTTTTGAAAATCAAAATATTCTACCTGAATTTGAATTAATTACCTTCAAAGCAGTTCAGTCTCTGGCTGGAACTCAAACCCAGTTCAATACTTGGTTCGATGCTTATGATTGGATGTGTAATAAGATTAAAGATCAAGATTTTGACATAGCTATTATAGGATGTGGTGCTTATGGACTTCCGTTAGCTGCTTACGTTAAATCTCTGGGTAAACAGGCTGTGCATCTTGGAGGATCAACTCAAATTCTTTTTGGAATTAAAGGCAACCGTTGGGATAAGATTCCATTTTTTCAGTCTCTTTATAATGATTACTGGGTGAGGTGTAGACCTGACGATATCCCTAAAAATCCCTCAAAATATCCAGCCTATTGGTAATTCTAGGTTGTCAAAACTATCTCCATTCTGTTTTGTTACCTGCCGAGGCATTTTTGTATGGATAAAAATAAAATCAAAACATCTTGTTTAATTAATAATTACAATTACGCGGAATTTCTTTCAGAGGCAATTGATAGCGCTTTAAATCAAACAGTTAAATTTGATGAAATTATTATTGTTGATGACGCTTCCACAGATAATTCTGTGGAAGTCATCAATAAATTTACTCAATTAACTAATGTTAAATCTATCTTGAAAGAAAAAAATCAAGGACAATTATCATCCTTTAACGAAGGTTTTTTAGCTGCAACTGGTGACATTATATTTTTTTTAGATGCCGATGATATTTATGAACCTCAGTATTTAGAAACTGCCCTAAATTTTTATAAAATACGTAGTGAATGTGATTTTATATTTTGTGCGTATAAAAAATTTGGTGCAGTAGAAGAAACATTTCAAGCTGATGTAGTTGATTTAGATTTGGGTTATTCAGTAGTCAGAACTTTATATAGTGGTGAATGGATTGGCTCCATAACTTCAACATTATCAATGCGTAAAGAAATAATCAGAAAAATTTTGCCTATTCCATACATAGAAGATTGGCGTGTCCGGGCTGATGACTGTCTAGTATGGGGAGCTTCTTTGGTAGGGGCTAAAAAGTTTTATATGTCTAAATGTTTAGTGATGTATAGAATACATCAAAATAATCAGTATCATAACAAGAAATTTTTAGATATAGACAACAACTATGAATACAAGAGATTCTGGAAACGCAATTCCTTATTTAATTACATCCTGCAAAAAAATAATTTTAGTTTACCGTTATTATTGGCTTTCACTTCTCTCAATGAGTTAAAAACAATACCATGTCCAAAAGCTGAAGATTTTATTTCATATTTGAAAATAATATTTTTGTTTGAGTATAACTTTTTTTGGAAAACAAAGGGCATCGTTTTATTAACTGGCTATTTTTTGAAAACTTTAATGAGTGGTCAATGCAAAATGGCGATAAATAATGTGAAATCCTGGATAAATCCACGTTATTTTTTACCTTGGAAAAAAATTGCCCGATAGAGCTTGATAGGGATAGAAAATGTCACATGATTAATTACTAAAAATAATGTTAAGTAAATTAAAAATTGAAAACTTATCAAAATTTAAATCTCGTTCTGGACTGCGTGCAATTATTGCCAATACAGGTTGGTTGTTTGCTGACCGCATTCTACGTATGGGTGCAAGCTTGGTCGTAGGAGTATGGGTAGCACGTTACTTAGGAGTACAGCAATATGGTCTTTTTAACTATGCTTTAGCTTTTGTTAGCTTATTTAGCCCAATTTTTACTCTAGGACTGGACGATGTAGTAGTTCGCCATATTGTCCGTCAATCATCAAACAAAGAGGAAATTTTAGGAACCACTTTTTGGCTAAAATTGCTGGGTGGAATTGCCTCTGTCTTATTGGCAGTTAGCACTATGTTTTTCTTAGGTGAGCATGAAACGCTGAAGATATGGCTAGTTGCAATTTTAGGAATGGCAGGAATTTTTAGGGCGGCTGATACTATTGAAGTGTGGTTTCAATCACAGGTGCAGTCAAAATACATTGTGATTGCTAAAAACACAGCCTTTCTGCTAAATAGTGTCATCAAAATCGCGTTAATTTTAACAAAAGCACCATTGTTAGCTTTTGCTTGGGTAACATTAGCAGAATTTGCGATGAGTGCAATTGGCTTGCTGATTGTTTACCAAGTCAAAGGGTCTTCGTTGTGGTTATGGCGTTGGAGTTTATCTGCTGCTAAAACTCTTCTGAAAGAGAGTTTACCTCTAATTTTTTCTGGGTTCGCTATCCTGATTTATATGAGAATAGATCAGGTGATGTTAGGTCAAATGATCGGAAATAGTGAGGTTGGAATTTATTCTGCTGCTGTCCGTGTTTCTGAAATTTGGTATTTTATTCCGGGGGCTATTGTTTCTTCTGTCGCTCCTGCAATTTACGCAGCTAAGGAAAAATCAGAAAGTCTTTACTATCAGCGAATAGGACAATTACTCAGTCTAATGACATGTATATCTTTGGCAATTGCTCTCCCAATGTCATTTCTATCTGACAAGATAATTATGGTGATGTTTGGAAGTGGATATGCAGAAGCAGGAACAATATTAGCAGTTCATATTTGGACTTCTTTATTTGTATTTATGGGTCTTGCAACATCACCTTGGTTTATTGCTGAAGGTTTGAACCATGTTTCTTTAGGTAAGACTTTATTTGGGGCGATACTAAATATTATTCTTAATTTATTACTTATTCCTAAATATGCAGGACTTGGGGCTGCGATCGCAACAATAATATCTCAAGCTGCTGCTACTTTTCTATGCAATGCATTTGATTCAAGAACACAAAAAATATTTAAGATTCAGGTGCGATCGCTTCTTCCTTTTTATAAATATTGATCGTTCTTATCTAACCTTTCCATATCAAGGACATTAGCCAAATTAATCAAAAATGGAAACACCAGTAACTTTTATTATTTTCAAGCGCCCACAAATAACAGAGAAAGTTTTTGAAGCTATTCGGCAAGCCAAGCCAACAAAACTTTTTGTAATTGCAGATGGGCCCCGTACTGACCACGAAGGTGAGGCAGAAAAGTGTGAAGCAACTCGGGCAATTATTGAAAGAGTTGATTGGGACTGCGAAGTTATTAAGAATTATTCTGATATTAACTTAGGTTGTGCAAAACGAGTATCTAGTGGTTTAGATTGGGTATTTAATAATGTTGAAGAAACAATTATTTTAGAAGATGATTGTATCCCTCATCCAACATTTTTCAGATTTAGTGAAGAACTACTAGAAAAATATAGAAACGATACCAGAATCGCCACAATCTCTGCTCAAAATCTTCAATTCGGACGAAAACGCACAAATTACAGTTACTATTTTTCTCGCTACAATCACTGCTGGGGTTGGGCAAGTTGGAGACGTGCTTGGCAACATTATGATTTAACCATCAAACTCTGGAAAGAGGTGCAAGTAGAAAACCTTTTAAATGACATTCTTATAGACCCAAAAGCAGTAAGTTATTGGCGACGAATATTTAATTCTGTTTATAACAATCCTACAGGTATAACCTGGGATTACCAATGGACATTTGCTTGCTGGATACAGGGTAGCTTAAGCATTATTCCCAATGTTAATTTAATCTCTAATGTTGGTGTTGGTGTAGACGCTACTCATTTCACTTCCAACCAAGAATTTTCGTTCATCAATATGTCGATGCAAGCGATGGAATTTCCTTTAAAACATCCACCGTTTATTGTGAGGAATATAGAGGCAGATAACTTTACCCAGAAAACAGTCTATAAAGCAACTGCATTGGACATTATTAAAGAGGAAGTGAAGAAAAGATTGAATTACTCAACGATAAAAAAATAGTGATATATTTAGTAAATTAATATATTAAATGTCAATGATGAAGGTAACATTAACAGAAAAAATATTAACTATTTTGCTATTACTCATTGCTGTAGGGGCATTAACAATACACCCTGCACAAGAAGTTTCTATGTCTACCCTTGGAGGCGATAAGGTAGATACTTTGTTCAATATAGTTTCATATTTAATCTTATTTTATTTCCTAATTTCATATTGGAAAGGTTTTATTTATGTAATTACAAAAAGTCCATTACAGTTTTTTTTACTAGCAATAGTTATATTTTCTATATTGTGGTCAGAAGACCTAAGTTCTACTCTAAAAGATATAAAAGGTCTAATCCGAATATATTTTCTTGCAATCTATTTGGCAATGCGTTATCCCCTTAGAGAACAAATGAGGTTAATAGCTTGGGCGCTTGGTGTAGCGGCATTATTATCTATGATATTCTCTGCATTCATACCAGGTTATATTCACAAATCACCTGAATTATTAGATATGTGGAGCGGAATCTATGGTCATAAAAATGAATTAGGTTACATGATGAATTGGAGTGCAGGAGTTTTTTTACATCTTGCCCTTAGTAGTTATCGATATCGCTGGTTGATGTGGGCACTATGTGGGTTATCTATATGTCTAATTATCCTCACACGTTCAACAACATCTTTGGCGATCCTATTGACAATGATATTACTTTTGCCTTTCTATCAGTCCTTTAAAAAAACTAATTACAAATTACAAGTTATTATGATTACTTCAGCTCTAATGTTACTGATTATTTTTTCAATATTACTGATCAATAATGCTGAAACTGTAGTTGGTACTTCTGGTAAAGACCTTACCTTGAATGGGCGCTCTGATCTCTGGGAATTAGTGATAGCGAAGGTTTTGGAAAGACCTTGGCTAGGTTATGGATATTCTGGATTTTGGACTAGTAATGCTGCATCTAATCTGAGAGCTACTTATGATTGGGCAAGTAATGCTCATAATGGCTTTTTACAACTATTGTTAGAATTAGGATTTTTAGGTTTCTTGACTTTTGCAGCAGGATTTATCCGGTTCTTCGTAATGGCACTGACTCGAATTCTTTCAGTGGCAGAAAAACCGGAAGATTATTGGCCAATGCAGATGCTAGTTCTCATCGTCATAGTGAATTTCTCAGAAGCAAGATTATTAACTCCCGGTTGGAATTGGTTGATGTATGTCACAACTTCTCTATCTCTGACTCTTAGTTTTCAGCGAACACCAATATATAAATAGGTAAATAGTTTACATGAACCTATCCCACTAATAATATTTGTGCTACAAAGCTTAAGCTTATTGAGAACCGAAAACGAAAAATCAAGGTTTTCAAGCACATTTTACGAAAAGAAGTAGGGGTTTTTTGAATAGTGGGATAGGTTCATACTTGTATAATTCAAAGGAGAAAAAGCATGAAAAAGCTAAATTTTGGATGTGGACACAGATTTTCTTCTGGATGGATCAATATAGATTTTAATTCTGAGCATCCTGAAGTAATTGCCCATAACTTACTGCAACCACTTCCATACCCCAAAGATTATTTCGATGTCATTTATAGCAGTCATGTCCTAGAGCATTTCTCTCAGGACACGGGAGAAATGCTGGTGAAAGAATGCTACAGAGTTCTAAAACCTCAAGGCATTTTACGCATCGTTGTTCCTGACCTAGAACGAACATGCCGTGAATATTTAAGAATTATCGACAGGATTGAAAATGAGGAAGCAAGGAAACAATACGAAT
Organism: Nostoc sp.; assembly: GCF_036917655.1. Classification (GTDB taxonomy): domain Bacteria; phylum Cyanobacteriota; class Cyanobacteriia; order Cyanobacteriales; family Nostocaceae; genus Nostoc. Next base: position 20,284 of record NZ_JBALCY010000043.1, on the reverse strand, counting down.
GGATTATTATTGAGTTAATCGACCAATTGGTTAGAACAGAACATGGTGGCTTGATGAAAACTTATTGGCGACAAGTGCTTGAAAACAATGATGAACCATCGATAAACTATGTAGAAGCAAGAACAGGTGTGAACATCAAAGACGAGATAGCAACTAATAATACTACTTCTTTGTTGCAAAAGATGTTTAATATCAATCAGAATCAACTCAAAAATAAATTCAAATACCTCTATATTGACATGGTAAAGAGGTTGATACCTCGGTATGTGCGCAAGTCTATGATAGATGAAACCTCCCTTGGGGAAAAACATAAGTGGATGTATGATAGCTATAGTATGAAAATCCTCTTTGAAAGAGTTGGTTTTTCAGATATTAAATTTTTGGATGCCCATACAAGTGAGATTCCAAACTTTAGTAATGAAGTCTTAGATATTAATGCTGATGGAACAGTATATCTACCAGGCTCGTTATATTGTGAGGGCATCAAGCCAAACAAATAATACTGATTCTCTGTGATAGAGAATCAGTATTATCAAGTATATTTTTTCAATTTAGATAGTAGTAATATGAACGTCTTGCTCCTTAGCACCCAGGATGTGGCTGGTGGTGCGGCTCGTGCTGCATATCGCTTGCACAAAGGGTTACAAAATATTGACTTCCAATCACAAATGCTGGTGCAAGAAAAATATACTGATGACAAAACAGTAATTGCACCTAAGCTCAGATTATTTCAAGGCATCGCCAAGGCAAAGTTGACATTTGAAACTTTACCTTTAAAGCTTTATTCTCAAAAGCAAAATACTCCATTTTTTATTCAATGGTTGCCAGATAGAATTATTTCTCAAGTTGCTCATATTAATCCAGACATAATAAATTTGCATTGGATTAGCGCAGCTTTTATGCAAATAGAAACTCTTGCTAAACTAAAGCGCCCTTTAGTTTGGACAATTCATGATATGTGGGCATTTACTGGAGGATGCGGCTACGCTGGAGATTGCGATCGTTACCAAATATCCTGTGGAGCATGTCCTCAACTGAACAGTAAAAAGGATTGGGATTTATCACATTGGGTATGGCAACGTAAAGCCAAAGCTTTGAAAAATTTAAATCTGACTATTGTTTCTCCAGGTTCTTGGTTAGCCGAATGCGCCAAGTCTAGTTCTCTGTTTAATAATTTGCGAATTGAAGTAATTCCGAATGGGCTGGATACTCAAAAGTATAAACCTGTTCATCAAGGTTTAGCGCGAGAATTACTGAATTTACCTCTAGATAAACAACTTATTCTATTTGGAGCGCTAGATGCAACTAATGACCATAGAAAAGGTTTTCATTACTTGCAACCAGCACTACAAGAATTAAGTAAATCTGACTGGAAAGATAAGTTTGAGGTCCTTATTTTAGGTGCATCTCAACCCGACAATCCACCTAATTTGGGCTTCAAAACACACTATTTGGGACACTTACACGATGATATATCTTTAGCAACTGTTTACTCAGCAGCTGATGTGATGCTTGTTCCGTCTCTTCAAGAATCTTTTGGACAGACAGCTTCTGAATCACTCGCTTGTGGTACTCCAGTTGTGGCGTTTAATTCTACTGGCTTAAAAGATATTGTTGATCATCAGCAGAACGGCTATTTGGCTAAACCTTATGAAGTTGAGGATTTTGCCAAAGGAATTAGCTGGGTACTTGAAAATGAACAGAGGCTGCAAAAGCTGTCATTCTATGCTCGCGAGAAAGCCGAACAAGAATTCACCCTGGAACTTCAAGCACGTCGTTATTCAGCTTTGTTTCAGGAAATCTTGATGATAGCAAATAAATCTTCATTTAATAATTAACTTAGTAAACAAACACTTCATAGTATGTCAATACCTATAGCATTTATAATTTGTACAGAACCTGGTCGTTTAGAAGGTCAATCTTTAATGCTTGCAGAAAGTATTCGTAAGTTCTGCGGCAAATTGAAAGATACACCTATATATAGTTTTCATCCTAGAGTAGGTGAACCAATATCAAAGCAAAGCCAACAGGCATTTGAAGCGTTGCGGGTGACTCATCAACAAGTTCCTATCAATCGAGAATTTCATGAATATTACTTAGCCAATAAACCCCTCGTCTGTGCCTATGCAGAACAAAATATTGATGCAGAAATATTAGTTTTTTTAGACAGTGATAAATGCTTTTTTTCTGAGCCAAACGAATTTCTATTGCCAGTAAATTGTAACGTTCGCATACGTCCTGAGTATGGTCAAGGAATTGGTTCTACAGGTCTGCAAGACCCTCAAGAATGGTATTGGCAAAAACTATATGAAGTGCTGGGGGTAAAGCGTGAGGTATTTGTTGACACACCAATTGGTAATAAAAGAATCAGAGCCTACTGGAATTCTGGTTTGGTCGCTGTGAGAAGGAGTGCAGGTATATTTACAACTTGGAAAGAGAATTTTGAAAAAGTAATGCGGCTGGATATTACTCCTCCCCAAGGTATTTATTTTGTTGAGCAGTCTGTTTTGTCTGTAACTTTATGTGCTTTGGAAGAAAATGTCGAACATCTTCCTCCTAATTATAGTTATCCATTACCTTTACATAACCGTTTATCAACTGAACTACAGATTAAACATTGGGATGATATTATATCCATTCATTATTTCAATTTATTCTTCTATAACGATTGGAATGCACAAATCAAAAAATTGAAAAAGTTTAATATCAATTCAGATAAATATCGATGGTTGTGTCAAGAGGTTGTCAGACTCAATATGCCTCGCGTATCAGTTTTACATCGATATATGTTGGTAGTCAGAAGAATGGAACAAAAATTACGAAACTTTAATTTAGATATTAACCTGAGTGGCTGGATAGAAAGAATGGCTAAACTTTAAGGTTCTCTAAAAATATATGGAAGGTAATAATTTTATGTTCGGATTATGAAACGAAGTTTATAAAATTGTTGTATTAATTATATTCATAGATATTATATGAGGAGAATGAGATGAAGCAAGCAAACCTAGCCGTAATTATGACCTGCTATAACAGGCGTAATACAACTCTTAACTGTCTACATACTTTATATCAGCAAAAAAATCATTGTGATGTTTATTTAACTGATGATGGTAGCTCTGATGGGACGGCAGAGGCTATCAAAGCAGAATATCCAGAGGTAAAAATTCTTCAGGGTAATGGCAATTTATTCTGGGTGGGAGGAATGCATCTTGCATTTGGTGAGGCGATAAAAAATCAATATGATTATTATCTGTGGTTGAATGATGACACATTTCTGGAAGCCAATGCTTTGAGTAAATTATTACAGATTCATCAAAATTTGACTGAACAAGGTTATCCAGACTCAATTGTAGTTGGTTCAACTAAAGACCCAATCACAGGGAGAGCAACTTATGGAGGAGCAGTAAAATCAAAAAAGTGGTATTCTAATAAGTTTGAATTTTTAGAACCAAGTTCCGTTACCCAAAAATGCGATGCTATGTATGGTAACTGCGTGCTAATTCCTAAAACTGTTGTCGCAAAAGTTGGCAATATTGATACAGCTTTTGTTCACAGTTTAGGAGATTTAGATTATGCGCTCAGAGCGCATAAATCGGGTTGTCAAATATGGGTAGCTCCTGGATATGTTGGTACTTGTACTAAAAATTCTATCCGCAATAGTTGGGTAGATACCAATTTAAATATATTAGAACGCTTGAAAAAGGTACTGGAAATTAAAGGATTTCCATTGAAATCCTGGACTATATTTTGTAGCAGACACTCTGGGCCATTCTGGATATTTTACTGGTTTTTACCCTATATCCGAGCAATTATTGGTTACAAAAATTTGGCAATTTCACCCACATTTTCTGAAGACATAAATCAAACTAACTCATAAGTTTGATGCTTCCGCAAAAGTCATTAAACTAATAATATTTTGAGCAGTTATAAACAAATCAAAAGTTTGAGAAATACTGTTTCAAAAATCAGATTTTTAAAATTTTAAATAATCAATAATCATTTTATGGGTAAACGCTTACTAATTGTCTCAACCCTCGATTCTAGTCAACCATTTGGTGCATTTACTAGACCTTTTTATTTAGGACAATATCTTACTGAATATTTTGATGTTTTTCAGTTGGGATTAGATTGTTCATCTGTTAATTATGCACCTTCTGTTTCGATTGGCTCAAGAAGCTTGAAGTCATATATTCAAACTATAGAAAAGTGCATCGACGAGTTTCGTCCAGATATCGTCTATGCTCAAGAAACACTACCTGGATTGGCTGCTTTAATTTCATTTAAGTTTAGAAAACACAGTAATTCCTCTCTTATATTAGATTTTCATACATTTTCGGCATATGAATACTGGATGCGCTTGTTTTCCGTTGAGAATCCTTTCAAAGAGTTGGCACAATGTATTAAGACATATATTGCTCAGGGAATTTTGATATTTTCTGGCAGTCCAATTATTGCAGCAGGTGAATCAATTCCTAAACTAATTTCCCAGTGGTATGGTAAAACTCCACAGCAGATTTATTGCATCGGTAACGGAGTTACTGAAGACTTACTAAATACTGAACTTTTTCCCTATCAAGACCCCTATGAATCATTCAGACCAGCGAAAATAGTTGTTCTTATTGCTCCCAAAACATTTCAATTTCCAACTAATGATATGTCTGTATCAATGACTATTGAGGTTGCTAAATATCTTGAAAGTCATCTGCATAAAGTACATTTTGTTGTCATTGGTAGGGATAGTAGTGATATTTCAGAATCAATCCCCTCTAACATTTCTTTTTTAGGATTTTTACCTAAAAGAGAGGATTTTATTGCCCATCTTAAATATGCAGATATTGCTTTGCTGCCATTCTCAAAACAGGCAGTAGCAGGTGGCGCTCGCAATAAAGCATTAGATTATTTTGCTAGCAAAAAGTTAGTTGTATCAACACCAGAAGGCTTACGAGGTTTAGAAGAATTCCGTCACTTAGAACATCTTTTAGTAACAGGATACTCTAGCAAGGAAGTCGCTAATACAGTGCTAGAGGCAGCTTCAAATCTTGATAAATATCAATCAATTGTAGATACAGCATATACCTTAATTACACAAAAATATTCCTGGAATGCAAGAGCAAAAAATATCGCTGAAATCCTCATGAAATGAAGTCATTCTTAGTTGTATTTATTTTCTTAGATAAATACAACCAAGAAGACTTAGTTTGGTTAAATATTTCAATATTTGAAGTATTTAAATATTGCTAAAAATTAATTTTCAAACACTCACCTTGGCTGTGAAATAAACTTTCATACTTTCCCAAAAAAAACAAAAGTAAGATATGAAAAAGCGATTTTCTTATAAACTTCTTGGTGCTCAAGTGGATGCACTCTCTATCCTCGACTTAAATTTATTGATTGAAGAATCTATTGATAAGAATCAGAAATGGATTATTGCCAATCACAACCTGCATAGTCTTTATCTCTTCCATAATGCTCCAAAAATGCAAGCTTTTTATGCCAAGGCAAAATATACCCATATTGATAGTATGCCTCTAGTGTTTATTGGAAAGCTGTTGGGTTTTCCAATGAAACGAGAACAAAGAGTAACCTATGCTGACTGGATATGGCCTTTGATGGCGGAAGCAGCTAATAAAGACTGGCGTGTATTTTATTTAGGTTCGAAGCCAGGAGTTGCTGAACAAGGAGCAAGTATTTTGCGCCAGAGATTTCCTGGTTTACAGATTGCTTGCGCTCATGGCTATATTGGCATGGATAAAGATAGTCAGCAAAATCTTGCTACTCTGGCTGCAATTAATGCTTACAAACCCCATATATTAATGGTGGGGATGGGTATGCCACGCCAAGAGTATTGGATTTCCGAAAATCTTGAACATATTCACACCAACACTATTTTGACTAGTGGAGCCTGCATGGACTATGTAGCAGGAGCAATACCCACTCCTCCTCGCTGGATGGGAAAGGTCGGCTTGGAATGGTTGTATCGCTTGTTGTGTGAACCTAAAAGACTTTGGAGACGTTACTTACTTGAGCCTTGGTTTGTTGGCACATTATTTTTACGAGAAATTTGGAATATCTCAAGTCAACAAAAAAATAATAAGTACAAGACTTAACAAGTCTGTAGCGTTATCGAATCTCTGAAAGCCTTACCAGTAGGTTGCTCAGTTCGTTATGAATTTCTTCTCCAACCCATGCTAACCACAAAGGTTTTAATACTTTCAAGTTCCCATGCTCGTTGAGACGTTCCACCCTGAGTAGGGACATTAGACCTCTTGCAAAAGTCCCTGTAAATATGAGAGAAGTAGGAGAGTAAAATTTATGCTAAAAAGCTTAAGCTTATTGAGAACTAAAAACGAAAAATCAAGCTTTTCAAGCACATTTTACTAAAATAAGTAGGTATTTTTACAATAGTGGAATAAGTTCTTAGAATAATACTTAAAAGCGCTATTTACGCCTCGGTGGAGTATACTTTACTGGTAATGAAAGAGTTGCTTACTGAAAAGCCTGGGCGATAGCATTGCGGGCAAGTTTAGGTTGTAGGTTCTCATCGAAGGGAAGCGGACGCAGAAATTTCCAGAGATTTGGATTGTCTCTAAAGGTTTTTCTTGGCATCCAATCGGGATGACGTATCCAGGTATGACGATCGGTAAGCCCCCATGTAATCACAGTATCAACTTTAGCCGCAAAGCACAGATCAAGATATCGCTTGTAACTGTCGGCTACCATCTGGTCTAGCTTTTTGATACTATCGGGTAGTGGGGTATCAATGATAATATCTAATTCTGTGATTATTGGTTTAACTTCAAGATCATTAAGCCGTTTTAAGACGGAATTAAATCCTTTTTCGTCAAAAGCATAGTCAGTAGAAAACCATAGATGCGACTGGATACCTGCCCCATCAATTTTAACCCCATTATTCTTGAGATATTCGACCATTTTTAAGAAACGGTCTGATTTCCATGTAGCGCCTTCGATGCCGAAATCGTTGACGTAAAATTTCTTGCTGTTATCAACTGAAGCGGCAATTAAAAACAAGTCTCGAATCAATTCTGGTTTTACCCCTTTACGCAAACCGTAGGTAGCGTTGTCAGTTTCATTTTCATTATCAGCGATAATTTCATTAGCAATATCCCAAGACTTTAAAACGGGGCTATTGCGATAATGCCCCATGACTCCCGTAACATGGCGTTCGATCATCTTAAGTGTAGGAGGGTAAGGAACCCAGTCTGGTCTTTCCATGTGCCAGAAAAGGGTATGCCCGTGCAGTTCTATATTATGCTTTTGGCAGAAATCAGCGATCGCATCTGCGAATTCAAAGGTAAATTTTCCTGGCTGTGGTTCAGTGGCGTTCCATTTTAATTCACCATTCGGTGTCGCAATGGAACATTCACGAGCAATCAGGTTAGCGTAATCTTTCTCTGTTTGCAAAAATTCACCAGAAATTGCTGCGCCATAACGCTTTCCTTTGGCGGCAGCTAATTGCCGAAGGGGAGAATTTACATTTGTACTTGTATAATTTGCCATAGCAGCATTCATGCTATGGTCTTCTTTTTGCTTATCCTTTTGTAAAAACCCCATAGTCAATAAAGCAGAAAGGGTTGTATATCCTGCTCTTTTTAAAAATTTTCTCCGATAAGGCATAAATTATATTTAATAAAAAATACACATTCTGTAATTATTATATTACAAAATAAGTTCAAACAGGTAAATTGGACACGGAACTGATTAGTAAAGCTGTCTTTGTTAAGGACTTGTTTACTGATGGTGCTTCCTTTGCTACCGATGTAATGCGATCGCCAGTGACTCTACCTTTCTCCAGCTATTCCTAGAGCGGAAACCCGATTGCATCGAAGTTGGGTTAATCACGCTTAAACCAAATACTAATCCAGCAAAAGTGCGCTCGAACTTGTCGGTAGGCTACCTAAAGATGTTAGAGTTCTGACTCCAAAAGAATTTGCAAAAGTGGAGAGAAGTTACTGGCAAGCTGGTACTGGCGTTGGTTTCATTTTCGATTTAGGTACAGCAGTCGGGTTTATTGTTGGCATCGTGATTGTCTACCAAATCCTTTACTCTGATGTTTATGACCACTTGCCAGAATACGCCACCCTAAAATCAATGGGATACACTGATAACTATCTCTTGGTAGTCCTAATTAAAGAAGCATTGTTATTAGCTATCTTAGGTTTTCTTCCTAGATTCATCTTTATCTTAGGAAAGGAATTTTGTGATGTAAAAAAGCAGCAATTAACAAAACTTCGCCGCCAAATTGGTTATATTTTCCAAGCTCATAACCTGATGACTTTTTTGACAGCTAAAGAAAATGTGCAAATGTCTCTAGAGTTGCATGAGCCCAACCCAGGCAGCGCAGACATAACTAAGCAGGTGCGATCGCTTCATTCAGCAAGAATCTTTCAAAGGCTTACTGGTGTCTCTGCGGCTCATCGATTAAATATCGGCAATGCCAAGGATTTGAAGCCATGAACCAAACAATTAAAAACCAAGGCGGATGATACTAGCACTTTAAGTGAGTAACATCAGTCAGCTTTTAAATAAATTTCGCTCTGACAAAAAACTATCTAAAAAACTGAATAAGACTGTTGACAATCAATAAAACCCCAATTCCACTTAAAATAAAGGGTAAAATTTTGCTCGTCCAACTATTTATTCGATAATAAAATTGTTCTAAATAACTAACAATATTGTCATTAAACACAAGATAAACAGCAACTATTATAAATAATGGAAAGATAAAAATCAAATCGTATAATGCCCAAATTAATATAAATATTGGGATTGAAATATGAGCATCAGTCAATTGCTTGAGGGCGGCAATATGAGGCAATGTAGTTGGAGTTTCAACGGCGACAATAGTAAAACCTAAGAAAAAAGTGTGCTGGGGCTTAAGTGAAAGAGGGTGTAGAGTTTTTGTAGAAGGTTTAAAAAATTTTGGTGCGTTACATCCGACAATCAATAGTCCTATTCCTACAAGGAATTGTAATCCATAAATACTTTCACCAACAAAATTTAAAACTTGTTGAATTACTTGTATCATACCCCAAGCAATTAACAGTCCTGAAATCAAAAGCCCAACATATTCCCCAAGGGTAAAAGCTAATGCACGGATCACAGGTTTCGGTGTACTCAGTAGATAAATTTGTACTGCAAAGCCATTAGGATTAATACTGCCAATTACTGAGATCGCTGCCAGAGAAAGTAAAAAAGAGATCATGCTTGAATAGCAAACTGGTTTTGAGTTTTGTTTAAGTAAAATATATCAGAGATTCCCGACCCTAGACCCCACAAAAAATAATAAATTGCTTTCAAGTCTTATCAAACAGAGACTTTGGTTATTGAGTACATTATTAATACATATTAATAGATGCAGGATTGCGAATGAGATATTAATAGATGCAGTATTTGTTGAAAGTTAACTTCCGAGCCAAAAGTCATCAATAAATTATCCTTTAAACACGGAGTAAATCTTACCGAGAAATCTTTAATGCATATAGTCCACTCACTTTTTAGTTCTGGCTATTTCTGATTCTTATATTCACGCATTCTGATAATGCACTTTACAGGCAAAGACAAAAATCAAATTATGAACAAAACCTTTGCAACCATCGACGGGAATGAGGCTGTTGCCCGTGTTGCTTACAAACTAAATGAAGTGATTGCCATTTATCCCATCACCCCCTCTTCAGCAATGGGTGAATGGGCAGATGCTTGGTCAGCAGAAAGTCGTCCCAACCTCTGGGGTACTGTTCCCAGTGTCGTGCAAATGCAGAGCGAGGGAGGAGCCGCAGGCGCTGTGCATGGAGCATTGCAAACAGGTTCCCTGAGTACCACCTTTACGGCATCTCAGGGATTATTGTTGATGATCCCCAACTTCTATAAAATTGCTGGTGAACTGACTAGCGCCGTAGTTCACGTTGCAGCCCGCTCTTTGGCGACTCATGCTTTATCAATTTTTGGTGATCATAGCGATGTGATGGCAGCTCGTGCTACTGGTTTTGCTTTGCTGTGTTCCGCTTCGGTGCAGGAAAGTCAAGATTTTGCTCTCATTGCCCATGCTGCTACCTTAGAGACGCGAGTCTCGTTTATGCACTTCTTTGACGGCTTCCGCACTTCCCATGAAGTGCAGAAAGTTAAACTGCTGTCAGATGGAGATTTGCGATCGCTCATCCACGATAATCTAATACTCGCCCACCGCAGCCGTGCGCTCACCCCAGATCGTCCAGTCTTGCGGGGAACTGCCCAAAACCCCGATGTCTACTTCCAAGGACGGGAAGGGGCTAACCTTTACTACAACGCTTGTCCAGAAATTGTCCAGCGGATCATGGATCAATTTGGAGAACGCACAGGAAGGCATTACCAAATCTATGAATATTACGGGGACAACAATGCCTCGCGCGTTATCGTTCTTATGGGTTCAGGCTGTGAAACCGTCCATGAAACAATAGATTACCTTAACGCCCGTGGTGAAAAACTTGGTGTAGTGAAAGTGCGACTTTACCGCCCCTTTGATGTCCAAAGGTTTGTTGCAGTATTGCCAACTAGTGTAAAAGCGATCGCTGTCCTTGACCGCACCAAAGAAGCTGGTAGCGCCGGGGAACCGTTGTATTTGGATGTTGTGGCTGCTATCCATGAGGCGTGGGGAGAGAGAAGGGCAGGGGGGGTAGGGGAAGCAGGGGAAGCAGGGGGAGAATTCCTAACTTCTAACTCCTCACTCAGCACTCAGCACTCAGCACTCAGCACTCCTAAAATTGTGGGTGGTCGTTACGGTCTTTCTTCTAAGGAATTTACTCCGGCGATGGTGAAGGGTATTTTTGACAACCTTGCCGAAGCTAAACCAAAAAATCACTTTACAATTGGGATTAATGACGACGTTAGTCATACTTCCTTGAGCTTTGACTCTAATTTCTCTACAGAATCGGATAATGTTGTCAGGGCAATGTTTTATGGATTAGGTGCTGATGGCACTGTTGGTGCTAATAAAAATTCCATCAAGATTATTGGTGAAGAAACCGACAATTACGCCCAAGGCTACTTTGTCTACGATTCCAAGAAATCTGGCTCGATGACTGTCTCTCATCTGCGCTTTGGCAAAGAACCAATTCGCTCTACTTACTTGATTGACCAAGCCAACTTTATTGGTTGTCATCATTGGGGATTTCTAGAACGCATAGATATTTTAAAGGCTGCTATTCCTGGGGCGACTTTGCTGCTTAACAGTCCCTATGATGCAGATAGCGTTTGGGAAAATCTGCCGCTGAAGGTGCAGCAGCAAATTATCGATAAGCATTTGAAGTTATATATCATCAATGCTAGCCAGGTTGCGCGTGAAAGTGGCATGGGTGGACGTATTAACACTATTATGCAGGTATGCTTCTTTGCCTTAGCGGGTGTCTTGCCACAAGAAGAAGCGATCGCTAAAATCAAACAAGCGATTGATAAAACCTATGGTAAAAAAGGCGCAGAAGTTGTCCGCATGAACTTGCAAGCTGTAGACAACACCCTAGACAACCTGCATAAAGTAGACATCCCACAGACAATCCAAAATCCAAAATCCAAAATCCAAAATCCAAAATTGCTAGACTCTGCTCCCGAATTTGTGCGGGAAGTTCTGGGCAAAATCATGGTGTGGGAAGGTGATGACTTACCTGTTAGCACACTACCGGTTGACGGCACTTTTCCCGTAGGTACTGCCAAGTGGGAAAAACGTAACGTTGCCGAAGAGATACCTGTATGGGAGCCGGATGTCTGCGTTCAATGTGGTAAGTGCGTGATGGTTTGTCCGCACAGTGCCATCCGGGCAAAGGCTTATCAGGTGGATGAGTTAGTCAATGCACCAGCAACCTTCAAGTCAACTGGTGCAAAAGATAAAGACTTTGCCAATCAGAAATTTACCATTCAAATTGCCCCAGAAGATTGCACAGGATGCACTATTTGTGTAAATATTTGCCCTGCTAAAGATAAATCTGAGCCATTGCGGAAAGCGATTAACATGGCACAGCAGTTGCCTTTACAAGAGCAAGAGCGGAAAAACTGGGATTTCTTCTTGAGTTTACCTAATCCTGACAGGCGATCGCTAAAATTAAACCAGATTCGCCAACAACAACTGCAAGAACCTTTATTCGAGTTCTCTGGTGCTTGTGCAGGTTGTGGTGAAACACCTTATTTGAAATTATTAACACAATTGTTTGGCGATCGCGCCGTCATCGCCAATGCGACAGGTTGTTCCTCAATTTATGGTGGAAATCTCCCCACAACTCCTTGGACAACCAACGCCCAAGGACGCGGCCCAGCGTGGTCTAATAATCTATTTGAAGATAACGCGGAATTCGGTTTTGGCTTCCGCCTCTCCCTCGACAAACAAGCTGAGTTTGCAGCGGAATTGTTGCAACAGTTGGGGAGTGAAATAGATGAAAATCTTGTCTACTCCATCCTCAAAGCTGAACAAAAATCTGAAGCTGACATTTGGGAACAGCGGGAAAGAATAGAACTGTTGCAGCAGAGGTTAGATGAAATCCTAACTCTCGACCCCAATCGTTCGACTGAGCGACTTGTACCGAGCGAAGTCGAGGTAAGCCGAAGTCTAAAATCTAAAATCCAAAATCTAAAATCCCTTGCTGACTACCTGGTGAGAAAAAGCGTCTGGATTGTTGGCGGTGACGGTTGGGCTTATGACATTGATTTTGGTGGCATCGATCATGTAATTGCTAGTGGTCGAAATGTGAACATCCTAGTAATGGATACAGAAGTGTATTCTAATACAGGCGGTCAATCTTCCAAAGCCACACCACGAGCAGCAGTTGCTAAATATGCCGCCAGTGGCAAGCCTGCGCCTAAAAAAGACTTAGGGATGATTGCCATGACCTACGGAAATGTCTACGTAGCGAGTGTAGCCCTTGGTGCTAGAGATGAACATACTCTCAAAGCATTTCTGGAAGCAGAAGCTTATGATGGCCCATCACTGATTATTGCTTACAGCCATTGCATCGCTCACGGCATTGATATGACCACAGGGATGAATCATCAGAAAACTCTGGTAGAATCAGGTCGTTGGTTGCTGTATCGGCATAATCCAGAGTTGCTCAACCAGGGTAAAAATCCATTGCAATTGGATATGCGATCGCCTACGCAATCTGTAGAACATTCGATGTATCAAGAAAATCGCTTCAAAATGCTCACCAAGAGCAAACCCGACGTTGCCAAGCATTTGTTAGAACAAGCGCAAGCTGAGGTCGATGCCCGTTGGCAGATGTACCAATATCTGGCAAAGCGTCATGTTCGTGACTAACGTCGTGATGTTGATGACTAAGTAACTCAACCAAATTAAATGTAAGACCTCACTTTCATTAGACCTCTTGCAAAAGTCCCTAACACCCTACCCCCAACTCCTCCCCGCTTGCGGGGCTACGGTGTACACACAAGTCGAGTTGGGAATCAAATGGAGGGAAAAGAACGGAAAATTATTTTTAAAATCCTTGATTTGACCTTAGAACTCTATCAATCAGCTGACATTATTGATAATCAGCTTGCTCAACTCAAAACCTTGCCAATATCCGGCTTGTATCTTAGCAGGCAAGGATTTTAGGACTTGTGTGTACAATCACAACCAAACACTTTTCAAACATCCTCTAAAGACGGTTCTTCAAGCGTAAACTCATCAATCAGCGTAATTATCACCGCTGCCGCAGGCACTGCAAGCAGTATACCAATAAATCCAAATAGCTTACCCATTACCAGAAATGTCACAATCACCATTACCGGGTGAATATTAACTTGCTGACCCATCACCACAGGCTGAACAACATGGGCATCTACTTGATTCATTACAAAGAAAAGTATCAGCACAAATACTAGCTTTAGCGGTGAAATACTCAATGCTACTAATGCTGGTAAAAAAGCACCAATAATTGAACCAAAGTAAGGAATTATTTCAAATAAACCTGCAATAATCCCAAATGGCAGGGCTGAGGGAATCCCCAAAATCAAAAGTCCAAACGTTGCTCCAGCACCCAGAAATATCATCGCTATCCCTGTCCCAAAAATCCAGCCCCGCAATCTTGTCTCGCAATCCTTAAGGATTCGTTTAAACCGCTGATGATGTCCCCTTGGTACTAATCTTAAAATCCCTTTCACTAAGGAATTAGGATCGTAAGCCATGTAAAGCGCTAGAATTAAGGTCGCTACCAACTCCACGGTTAAACTCAAAGCTTCACCTAAGAAAACTGGTACTCCAGCCAGTAACTGGTCGGTCAAGTTCCGTAATTGGATTAGTGCTTGAGAGATGTCAGGAATAAAAGTAAATCTCTGACGTAGTTGCTCAACATCTCCTGTTAATCTATTGAGATAAGTTGGTAATGTTTTTATTAATTTTTGAGACTCAAACGTCACACTAGGTAGGACTACAGTAGCTAATACTACAATAAATCCGACGATTAATCCAATTAATAACAGAACAGCAACATCCTGTGATTTGACTAACTTTTGCAAAAACCGTAATAGCGTTCGCAAAATTAAAGCAATCAATGCTGCAATAGTTAAAAGTTCTAATACTGGTAAAAGTTGGTATAGGATGTATAGTACCACAGCTACCATTACTGCCAATGGCGCACCACGAGTTAACTGCGACCATCCATTGTCTGTATCTCTAGGATTCGCCATTACTATGACTTATTCTTCTGTTGAGCATTATTTAAATGACGGTTCGATAAATTAAGCTTTTTAGCGATTTTTGCGTAATTCCTGTTACTGAAGTACACAAATCGAATCTCAAAGCCAGCCAGAAAGCCTGTTTTACTTCTGAATACTAGATTTGGACTGTCATGAGTTATTCATTTACACATCACGCGCCTTGAAAAAATTGTAAACGGCAAGTCCAATAGCTAAAAGTAATACTGCATGAATTAAATTTCCAGCAATATGAAATACCAATCCTAATGCCCAAAAAGCAATCAGTACAACAACAATACCCCAAATTATACTAAACATATATTTACTTTTGCTCAAGTGATTTTTATTTATTTAGATATTTTATCATTTAAATTGAGTTTTATTCTAAATAAGTCGGCGAGAAAAATTCAATTTATATGAAGAAATATAAATTCTCAGTAGGGTGTGTTATGCCGTAGGCTAACGTACCTTGAATCGTTGACGGTGCAGCTTAACCGAACCGTATTGGTGGTAGCACTGCCGACAGAATCTAGTAAATAAAAAAAGATGCTAAAGGCAAATACCTCCTTCACATCTCTAAATCTCTATGTCATCGGAATTTATTTACAGCTAAATACAATACTTGTATTGATTTTGAAGCAAACTCAAATGCTAATTGACACTATTGATTTTTGGCGGTAGTAACTACTACCTCATTAATCACTTCTTTAAAGTTACAAAAAACTCTCCTACACTTTCTCTTTTGCTGCTGGTACAATGCCAAACTTATTTAAACCTGCATCGATTTCCCTAAGTGCTTTAAAATCCTCCTCTGGTAAAGGATAGCTGCTACTGCCAAACAAACCCCCACTGACAGCAGGCTGCTTTTCCAAAAAAGAGAAAGCTTGACGAAACTGATGCGGCTCGGCTTTAATCGGTGAATCAAAGTGGCAGGGAATAATCCACTGGAAGTCCCAACTCGCAACTTTATCAGCCCAATCAATGGTTTCTTGAGGTGCGCGATTGAGAATCAGCGTCTGTAAAATTGGTGCAACAAACAAACGTCCATTCCCTCGCAGAGCATCAAACGATCGCTGCCAATCTGAGTGCCATTTAAAGGGATACAATCCAAAATAAGCTTTCTTTGAGCGTTTTGGTGCTTTCAAAGCATCTTGCAACATCTGACTCCATTGAGGTATATCTAGTGTGCTTGGTTGAAAGTACAAAGTAAACAACGAGATGCGCTGCCAACCCTTACGGCGATTTACTTCAATGTCTACAACAATATCATAAGCATGATCCTTGGCATGGAATAGCAAGGGATATGGATCTAATAGAACGATCGCAGGTGGATCTTCTGGGATAGAAAGCACAGAATCTGTTACTAAAAGAGTATGCGATCGCTTGTGGAAAAAAGCAACTTCCGCAAACCGACCAGGCCCAAGGTGGATGGGGCCCAGCATTGCATAATCAAACTCGTCAGCAAAGGGTGTTTTGCTACTATCTTCTGGGAGTACTTGAGTCCGTTTTGAGGGTAAGCCAAGCCAGCTAAGGGGGAGATTTAGCGGGAAACTCCACTGATAGGGAGCCACAAACACCTGTGCAGTCAGAAAGTATCTGGCGAAGGGGCCGACGAAGATTTTATGTTCTATACCGGAGATAGTTGGCAGGATGATGTACTTAATGTTACCATATTTTTCCACCAACTCATTCACAAGCCGGATGCACTCTGGGGTTGGTGCAACAGGCGCATAGACGAGAAGACCCCGAGCTTCGAGCTTAACAACAGTCATGCGAATCGGTACAACAACGTAGAAAATGCCCTGAATCTGGTCAAAATTCCAGATTGTGTCTTTGACCACTTCTTTGCGGATTGTCTGCCGCCTGCCATAAGGGTAGAGTGGCAGAACAGGCCATAATCCCCATGAAAAGTCTTTTGGATGTATCTGTTGTGCATTGACTATGCATTTATCATCAGCCACTCTGCAACCCCTCCAAATTCCCTGATCAAATTGTTTTTATTGCTATCCCCGAAGTTGGAGTTTAGCAAATTATTGAGATAATCATATCAATTCCTAATTCCTCATTCGTAATTCGTAATATCTCTGGCTTAGTTCATTCACGATAAAAATTATGAGCAAATATAGAATTTTAAAAACCGAGCAAAGTTACACTTTTAGTCAATATTTTTTGTTACCTAATCCTACAATAGATGTAGTAGCTGAGTTTGAGTACGCCTACGAGCGTACAGAGCTAGAATTACCAAGATACTTTGCTGATATTAGCTATTTAGAATTTTTACAAAAATATTTGCAGCGCAATATAAAGCTTTTTAACCCGACGGCTGAGATATCAATCAGAGAATTTATGATTGCTCCTATCCTTGCTGAAATCTGCGATCAGACAAAAGCTCAACTATATAGTGAGTATCCAATTAATGTGGATGAAAAGCTCAAAGGTACTTTGGATTATTACTTACATAAATCTAACTCCCTATTAGTGATTGAAGCCAAACAATCAGATATCAGAAGAGGGTTTACACAGCTAGCAGTAGAATTAATCGCTCTGGATCAGTCTCTAGATGATCAATCATCAATTTTATTTGGCGCAGTTACTAATGGAGATGACTGGAAATTTGGTACACTCAATAGACAACAGAAGCTAATTACAGAAGATATTAAACTTTATCGTGTCCCTGAAGGTTTAGAAGATTTGGTACGAGTACTAGTAGGCATCCTTTCATCTGAGGTTTGACGGAATGACGGGAGTTGAAAAACAGCTTAAAGACTTATTTAGGAGGACACTCTGACGCGGAGAGTTTTTTTGAGCAGTGATTAGGCGGATATAATATGACTCACTATATTTTAAAAGCTACCAAGGAAACTGTGCATCTAGGTGGTTTCTCCCATCTGCTAAAACCAGCACTCATGATTGATTCTGGGGATACGGTTGACGTAGAAACTTATACTGGTTACTACATTTATGACAAAGCACCACCTGAGTTTGTCACACCAGAATTTCTCGACATCTGCCAAAATCTTGTACCAGAACGCAAAATTGCCGGGGGGCCGCATTTACTCACAGGGCCAATTTATGTGCGCGATGCCGAACCAGGGGATGTTTTAGAAGTACAATTAGATGCGATCGCACCTCGTTTACCTGTCGGCTTCAATGCCATTCGTACAGGTTGGGGAGCTTTACCACATCAGTTTCCTCAACCTGCGTTGAGATTCATTCCTCTAGATTTAGCAAACAATATCGCTGAATTTCCAGCGGGGGCTGGCATAAAAATTCCCCTCAAACCGTTTTTTGGAATTCTTGGTGTCGCTACTCCAGAAACCTGTCGAACTTCTGTCCCACCAGGTTCTTACGGCGGTAATATCGACAATCGGGAATTACAAGCTGGTTCTTGTTTATTTTTGCCGATTTTTGTACCAGGTGCATTATTTTCTATTGGTGATGGGCATTCGGCACAGGGAGATGGCGAGGTAAATGTCACCGCCATTGAAACTTCCATGAACGGTAGAATTACCCTCAAACTTCGCAAGGATTTACAACTGACAACACCAATTGCCGAAACTCCAACTCATATCATCACAATGGGCTTTGCTCAAACCTTAGATGAAGCCTTGGAACTGGCTTTAAAAAACATGATTGATTTTCTGGAACGCTTCATAAATTTGTCGCCAGAAGATGCTTATGTATTGTGTAGTTTGGCTGTGAATTTTCACATCACTCAAGTTGTGAACAGTCCCCAAAAAGGTGTGCATGGAATGCTACAAAAATCAATATTTTCTAAAAAAATTAATTTATAATTTGCAATCTACCAACCATTTTTTATGTCTAATATCTTTATCGAACTGTTGTTAATCGGTTTAGTTTCTGGCGTTGCTGGCGGGATATTTGGTATCGGCGGCGGCGCAATTATGATTCCGGCAATGGTGTTAGTAATTGGTTTGGATCAGAAGTTAGCTACAGGAACTTCTGTGGCTGCTCAAATTTTGCCAATCGGCATTTTAGCAGCCTTAGTTTACCATCGCAACGGTAATCTTAATATCAAATATGCCCTGATTATTGCAGTTGGTTTAATTGTGGGTAACTTCTTCGGGGCATTGTTTGCAAATCAGCCGTTTATTAGCAGCGAGTTGATGAAAAAGCTGTATGGCATCTTTGTGTTAATGATAGGTATGCGTTATTTACTATAGCAATCCGAATTGAAATGTGAGAAAATACGGAGATTAAAAGTACGTATTTATAGGCTTTTCAGCGATTTTCGTTTTCACAAATGATTTAGGATTGCTATATCAAATTGAAGAGTTTAATTAAGCTTCAGCAATATCTTTGTTAAGCCATCGCCTAACTTTTCAATAGATTCCTGCTGTTTAGGATCTTTTAACGTACCATCGGCATTAAAGGCTTCGTAAGCTTTGGGTACTGCTATTTGGTCGGGAAGTACCAAAACTTTGATGTTTCCCAAGATAGACCGCAGGTGAACCAACCCCCGCAAACCACCAAGAGCGCCTGGGGAAGCGCTCATAATGCTAGCAACTTTACCTGCAAAAGCAGCCAACGGTATTTCATTTGGGGCTGGACGAGATGCCCAATCAATCGCGTTCTTCAAAACTGCTGTGAGTGAACTGTTATATTCCGGCGAAGCAATCAGCAATCCTTGATGAGAAATCAGCAAATCCTTAAAAGTGCGGGCGTTGGCAGGTAGTCCTTCTTGAGCTTCCAAATCTTCATCAAACAGAGGTAGGGGCAAATCGCGGAGGTCTATATAAGTTACTTCTGCGCCTGCTGCCTTAGCGCCAGCCGCCGCGATTTTTACCAATTTTTTGTTGTAAGAATCAATCCGGGTGCTACCGGCAAAGGCGAGGATTTTGGGTGTAGATGCCATAGTTCTAGGTTGAATGGGAAGGATTGACCAGTTCAGCTGCATTATCCTGTTTTCAGGCGATCGCTATTTGCTACCTTTAGATTTTCTTTAGAAACTTTCTCTAAGATTATGGCGAATTGGTCAGACTCTTATCTCGGCAAGTTACGACAAGTTGTAGGTGAGCGCCTACTTCTGTTGTTTGGCGCACGCGTGATTGTCGAGGATAACTTGGGGCGCGTTTTGTTGCAAAAGCGAAGTGATTTCAAACTTTGGGGGCTACCTGGTGGCTGTCCTGAGGTAGGTGAATCTGCCGAAGAATGTTCAGCACGAGAGGTTTTTGAGGAAACTGGTTTAACGGTTAAGCGTTTTGAAGCTGTGGGGTTTTCTTCTAATCCAGCCTTTGAAACTGTAACCTATCCCAACGGCGATCGCGTGCAAAACTTCATTTTGATTTTGCGAGCTGTTGAATGGGAAGGCAGCCTCGCTTGCTTAGATGGAGAATCGCTGGCGCTGGAATTTTTTGATTTGACGGACTTACCTGCCCTAATGCCAAATGACCACCCTGTTTTAGGAAAGTTTCAAGAGTACAAGAAAAGCGGCGAATTTCTGTTATTCTGAAAATCTGGTGATAACTTTTCAAGTAGGGGCCTACATCTGTGATTAAAGGCTCTTCAGTACTTGTTATGCCAAACTAATAAATAAAATGCCAATTTAATAAGCATCTGACTCTAAAATTTTCAAAGCTTCTAAATCCAT
>NZ_JBALCY010000042.1:0-39272 GCF_036917655.1 Nostoc sp. | reverse complement strand
CGAATCATTGAGGAGCCGTGTGAAGCGAAAGTTTCATGCACGGTTTTGAAGACCAACGGGGTTGGTGACAACCTCGTTGAGTTTACTAGTGTCAAAGTGGAAGCCTCCTTGGTGTTCAAGGTGACATAAAGTTACCATAACCTAGAACAAGCTGAAACCTATATGGGGCGGTAGTTTTACTTTTTCGACTTCACCATGAATCAGTGACATGGAAAAGTTTTTTGCCAAAAAGCTAGGGTTTTTGCCCTATAAGGAGAACCAAGTTTTTAATTTTGGATAAAGTCGAGCTTAGAGAGAATGCATGATTTAAGTTGCAAACTGCTGTATACCCAGTCCCCAATCCCTTGCTATACGAACAAAAGGAAAACAATTAAAATGGCGCTGAGAATAATAGCGATCGCAATAGCGAATTCAACTCTGCGACTAAAAAATCCCATAGCAGCCGAACACTCAGCCATTTCCACTCCTGCCAATTAGGGTTGCAATTGCCTTGACTAACTCCTCTGGTTCGACAGGTTTGGACATATGCTTTTGAAACCCTGATTGGAGTGCTTGTTCCTGGTTGATTTCTCCTGCATAAGCAGTTAAAGCGATCGCAGGAATCTGTTTTCTTTGCTTTGCCTGCAATGCCTTAACTTGGCGTATCAGCATATAGCCATCTGTCTCTGGCATCCCAATATCACTGAGCAAAATATCTGGTTCTGACTCTGCCAATACTTGCAGTGCTTCTTTTGCTGATGCTACAGCAATTACCTTTGCTCCAGCCTGCTCTAGCACAAATGTGTGGAACTCACGGGTATCATCGTCATCGTCCACAACTAAGATTTGGATACCTGCAAGGATTTCAATATTAGGAGAAGCATTTAAGGCAGCAATGTTTATCTGTTGTTTTGGGGTTAACTCTTTTTTGATCAGCGGTAGCCTGACTGTGAAAATAGCTCCTTGCCCTTCACCTAAACTTTCTGCCCAAATCGTTCCACCATGTAGTTCTACTAGATGACGGACAATTGCTAACCCTAATCCCAAGCCACCAAATTTTCGGGTTATTGTGCTATCAGCCTGACAAAAATATTCAAAGACATGAGGGAGAAAATCAGGGCTGATCCCTTTGCCTGTGTCGCTGACGCTAATCTGAGCTTGAGTGTCAATGCGCTCTAGTTGAATATCAATTTTTCCTCCTTCAGGAGTGAATTTGACGGCATTCGATAAGAGATTCCAGAAAACTTGTTGTAAACGACCGGAATCACCCAAAACTGGCCCTAAAGAAGCATCCACTATTGTCTGAATTTGAATATCTTTAGCATCTGCTGCCAAACGTACTGTCTCCAATGCCCCCTCAATCACAAGCACTAAGTTGACGGGAAACATGTTGAGGTTGAGCTTGCCTTGTAAGATCCCAGAGACATCCAGCAAATCTTCAATTAGTTGAGCTTGTAATTTAGCATTCCGCTCAATGGTTGCAATAGCTTTCTTCAACCCTGCTGCGTCAAACTCACGAGTCTGTAAGAGTCTCGCCCAACCAAGAATGGGATTGAGAGGCGATCGCAATTCATGGGAAAGCACCGCCAGAAACTCATCCTTAATGCGGTTGGCTCTTTCGGCTTCAGTTCTGGCAGCTTGCTCAAGTTGCAGGAGGCGATCGCGTTCGGCTTCTGCTACTTTGCGTTCTGTAATGTCAATCACTGAGCCAATGTAACCTTTGAACTGACCGTCCACCCCAAACCAGGGATTAGCGGCATCAAAGCATGAGCGATACTCGCCGTCTTTGCGCCGCAAGCGGTACTCCAAACGGAAGACCTCGCAGCGCTCGTTAGCTGCCAGAAAAACATTCCTGGTGTAATTGCAATCCTCTGGATGCACGGCCTGCAACCAGCCAAATCCCAGACCTGTTTCCTCGCTCTGACCTGTAAAGTCGTACCAGCTTTTACTGAGATAGGTGCAATAGCTAGTGGCATCTGTTACCCAAACCATGAAGGGGGCATTGTCAGCCATGTTGCGGAACTGTTCTTCGCTTTGACGAAGTGCTTTCTCTGCCTGTTTGCGATCGCTAATCTCTGTAACAAAAATGCTTACTCCAAAAGCATTGGGGTAGACGCGATTTTCAAACCAGCGCTGCCAAGCGGGATAAAAGTATTCAAACTGAACAACGGTCTGTTGTGCGTAGGCGTAGCCCGTCGTAGACATCGCTCGATGAACCTGAGTATAAAACTCGCTTTTAACCACATCTGGAAAAACTTCCCAAACAATCCTACCTAGCAACTCTTCCTTTTGGATACCAACAACTTCTGCTACCCGGTCATTGACAAAGGTATAACGCCACTCCCGATCCAACACATAAAACTGGTCTTGGATGCCAGCTAGGACAGTCTCTAGGTGTGCTTTCGCCACCTCAGCTTCAATCCGCAGCCCTTGCTCGCGTTGCATTGCCTCATCGCGGAGACGAGCCATTTTTAGGGCTGCCTCTACTCGCGCCAACAATTCACGAGCAGAGAATGGTTTAATCAGATAATCATCGGCTCCTGCTTCTAACCCTTCCACCCGTGCCTCTTCCCCCGCCCGTGCCGACAACAGGATGATTGGAACTTTGCTCGTCTGCGGATCAGCTCGTAATTCTTGCAGCAGTCCAAAGCCATCTAATCCAGGCATCATTACATCTGTCAGTACCAAGTCTGGGACACGCCCACGAGCAGAATCCAAAGCAGCTAAACCGTCCGGCACTGATTCCACCTCATACTGCTGACTTAATAGCCGCTTAACATAATCGCGCATGTCTGCATTATCGTCAGCCAGGAGAATTCGGGGAATTGGGAATTGGGGATTGGGCATTGGGGATTGGGAAAACTCTTTCCTTGTTCCTTCCGCAGTTCCTAGTCCCCAGTCCCCAGTCCCCTCTTCGGGTAGCCAACGCAGGGCTTCTTCTAGATAGGGTGTTGCACCTAATGCGGTTGAAGCTAAGGTTCGAGGGGCACTAATTCGGTCTGGAGGCAAATGATCATATCCTGTTGGAATTGATACAGTAAAGCAACTGCCTGCTCCTAGAACACTGGTAACATAGACTGTTCCACCATGCATTTGCACCAATTCTTGCACCAGTGACAATCCAATTCCTGATCCTTCAAAAGTGCGTCCTTGCGCCCCTTTGACGCGGTGGAATCGTTCAAAAAGGTGGGGGATTTCTTCTGCTGGAATACCGATTCCTGTGTCTTTGACTGCGAACTCAATATGGTCATTTGACCACTGTAAGCTGACTGTAATTTCTCCACTCATGGTGAACTTAAATGCATTCGAGAGCAGGTTAAAAACAATCTTTTCCCACATCTGGTGATCTACATACACTGGTGCTGGAAGGGAAGGACAATTGACTGATAACTGCATCCCTGCCCGTTCTACCGTTGAACGAAATACACTAGCTAGTTCTGCGGTGAAGCTGGCAAGGTTGGTGGGTTCGTATGAGGCTTGAACCCGTCCGGCTTCAATGCGCGAGAAGTCTAGCAGGCTGTTGACCAGTTTCAGCAGGCGGAGTCCATTGCGTTGCACCATTTCTAACTGCTCTCGTTCGTTGGCTGGAAGCAGAGTGGCACAATTGGTTAAAATATCATCTAGTGGCCCCAACATCAGGGTAAGTGGGGTACGGAACTCGTGGCTGACGTTGCTGAAAAAGACCGTTTTAGCGCGATCAATTTCTGCCAAAGCTTGGGCGCGTTTGCGTTCTTCCTCGTAAGCTTGGGCGTTAGCGATGCTAGCTGCAATTTGAGCCGCAACTAAATCGATGAATCCTCTATAATTATCGTCGAATAGCCTGAAGGGGTTTAAACCAGCAACCAATATACCAGCTTTTCCTGTCTGACCGGATGGTGCAATCGGTACAGCGATCGCTTGATGGGGCGATCGCTGCCAAACACCTGTCGGCAAACTGCCAAAAGACACTTCCAAATCGGAAATCAGTTTTGCTTGATGCGTTTTGATCACTTCCGCAAAGGGCCAAACTGAATCAGAATCGAGAGCGACTCTTTCAGGAACTGCAACATGATTATGCCCAATGCCGCACGTTCCAGCCAGAAAAACTTGCTGCTGATCTGGATCAACCAGATAAATCATTGCGAAAGGGAGATCGTAAGGGTTACTCTCCAGACAACTCGCACTCCGCGTACAGGCTTCATCGAATGTCCGCGCGTCTGCCGTCCTAGCCGCTAGTTCGCGCAACAGTGCCAACTGACGCTCACCGATGATCCGCTGCGTATCGTCTGTGTTGGCGCAGATGATCCCACCTGTGTCGCCCTGGTCATTAGGAACCGGGCTATATGAAAAAGTGTAGTAGGTTTCTTCCGGGTAGCCGTTGCGCTCCATAATTAGCAGCAGCGCTTCGTCGTAAGTGCCCTCGTTCTTCAGCATCGCTGATTCTGCTCTAGGCCCAACCTGATCCCATATTTCCCGCCACACGTAGGAAGCTGGCTGCCCAAGTGCTTCTGGATGTTTGCCGCCAATAATAGCCTTGTAAGCGTCATTGTAAAGGTTAATCAGTTCCTCGCCCCACCAAACAAACATGGGTTGACGGGAAGTCAGCATAATCCGCACCGCAGTCTTCAAACTCTGTGGCCACTGCTGTGTTGGCCCAAGGGAAGTTTTTGACCAATCCCGTTCTCGCATCCTAGCACCCATTTCACCCCCGCCGAGAAGGAAATTTACGTCGGCGTTGCTTGCTGACGTTGACTCGTTCTTCATTAATTCCTCTCGATTGGTCATGCGTCGGTTACAGGCTACATCTGTGGTCGTCTTTTGGTTAAAATCCTCTCTAAATTAGACGTTTACGCTCCTAAACAGTCATTTTGGAGGATATTCAAGGGTATATACAGCGTTAAATCCCAACTTTGCTGTGACTTTTCAAAGCATTGAAATCGTCTTTTAGAGGCAAGTTGCTGTTTTGGCTATTTTCTATTGTCAGCTTTATATCGTCAATATTCCAAGCTACCAAGGCCGATTCTCATTCAGAACTCACAAAGCCTACTCCTCTTCTCGGAAGTATGTTGCCTTAATAATTTGACCACGTTCACCTAACTCATTGAGTAGACTACTAATTCGCTGTATTGCTAAAGGAGAAGGTGTTACACGTCCATTTTCCCAACGGTTAATTGTTGGGAAAGTGACACCAAACTCGCCAGCAAATTTTTCTTGAGACAGATTTAACTCTTGCCGCAGGGCACGAACTAGTTTGCCAATATTAGGTTGCTTCGGCACAAGTAGGCTTCCACTCTGAGGCATATAGATCAAAGTTTATAAAGCAGTATATATTGTCAATTTTTACGACAGAGTGTTCTTTTGCGTCTATTACTCCTGAGATAGAGATTGTTATCTCAAGTCAGAGCATCACAACTTTCTTCAATTCCTCATAAATTTAATTTATCGTTTTAAAAAATAAGACTATTTGATTTTATTCTCCAAGTCGCTTTATCCTGAAATCAGTAGAGATTTGAACTTTGAACAAATACAAGCTTTTGGCTAAGTAATTAACTCCCCAAATCTCTAGTGCTATCAAACTTAGGTGAAAAAGAGGTGCAACATGAATCCTGCCAAATCATCAATCAGCAACGTCAACACCCAAAAGCAACTGTTAGAAAAAGCTAATCAACACTTGGTCAACGAGTAGCTGATGCAATGGCAGCGAAAGTGGGGTCTTGGTCATTTTTAATTGGGCAGAGTACTGTTTTAGCCGCGTGGGTAGGATTGAACCTGACTCCTGGCGTGCCTCACTAGGATCAATCACCCTTCATTCTGCTCAACTTGGTGTTTTCCTTTGCCTCTGCTTACACTGCACCCATTGTTTTGATGAGTCAAAATCATGAATATGACCACCTGGTAAATTGTCAAGCTGCACAAAATATTGAATTGCTGCATGAAAAACTTGACACGCTACAAGCTCAACAAATACAAGAACTAACTCAAATTGTCAAACAACAACAGCAAGCACTCAATGAGATTAAAGCAAGTGTTTTGCCGACAATGAAAGAGCAACAGCAATTTATTAGTGAGATAAAAGTCGGTGTCTTGCCAGGATTCAAAGAGCAAACTAATGCTAAATTGCCTAAAGAAGTTTTAGTGTACCTACCTTTCAACTTTGATAAAACAAAAGAGGACAATAGCTAAATGCTAGAGCAGCAGATTGATTGCCCCACCAGACCCAAGACAAGTGCAATGATCATGAAACTTTTCCAAATCAGCCTAGTGATCTTAGTACTTTTGATCAACTTAGCAATTGCTTTCCCCTCTTGGGCAGAAAAAGCGCCTTCTTTAACTAGCAATCCTAACTACTTTCAAGTAGGGCAAAAAGTCATTTGGCTTTACAAAGCTCGTGCGGATTCTGGCGATGTCCAAAGAATTCCCGCTGAAGTAGTGCAGTTAAGTTCCAAGCAAGTGCAAATCAAGGTGTACAAACATAACAAGGAATTTGTTAATCGTTGGGTGAGTCCAAACAAGCTTGAGAATTCGCAAAAAGTTAAATAGTCAGTACTTTAAAATTTAGCCAGATGGAAGTAAATCTAATCCTAATCAGCGACAAAACTTTTTACTGGACAAAGTATTTTGATTTAGGGTGAAATACCAAAGATGTTTCTTCCAAAACGGGATGCTCCCAAGCTATCCAGTCTAGAGTAGCGTGTTGATGGCACAAAAGTCGATGTCTACGACAGGCATAGCTACAGCACTTAACTTCTAAACTATTTTATTTTTTGTAAATCAAAAAAACGGAACCAATTGGCCCAAGATTTTCTACATAAATTTTATGGTTATAATACAATCCTGGAGACATACCTCCATCAAATAATATCCCTTCTTGAATATTACCTAAACAGTTATTGCTAGCAATGCCTTCCAGAACATTATCAAACATATCTGGCAGTAACTCTTGATTAACTTGAGATAATTCAATATCTGAATTAGCTTTCAAGTCATTAACTAATAGTATTACATAGCCTTGATTAGTGATAGCTGCCAGAGAGCGATTAGTTGCATTCTTACAGGCAAATTCTCCCAAATCTTGACAAATATCTTTAAACTTACCCTGACGATAGAATCTGCCATTACCGCCTACTAAATTGTAATTCAGAATATCGCTCTTTCTTTTACCAGCCTGGATAGTAGCCTGTCGCTGGTTGGGTGTACCTGCTGATATCCCAAAGGAAGAACGTTTATTTTTAAATGCTCCTGAATACTCTACGCCACGAGAAACATTTAAGCCTTGTGGTTTATTATCAGTACCTATATAGTCGGCATTAATTGCGGCAATGGGTAGCTGTCCGTTTAATTTTGCATTTTCATCGGCAATGAGTTCATGAAACTGTTTTGGTACATATTCTTTACGCAGTTTCCCTCTAGCATCTTTGGCGTAGAGTTGATGAGATAGACCAAGATTAACTTTGAAATCTAATTCTGCTGATTTGGGATTAAAAATAATCACATTATTAATACCTCTTTGATTTTTTTTACCTTGATTATTGGTTTTAAAAAAATCAATACTGAACTTAGCATCTTTACCAGGGCAAGTTTTAGATGCTTTTGAGACTGAATTTGCTTCAATCTCTTTACAACCTGATAATAAGCTTGCACCAATTATCAAGATAAATAACGAAAATAATTTTTTTGTAGACATATAATGCAAAAAAACCGCTACAGAATTACTATAGCGGGGAATAATTTAAAATTTCAGTCTGGAGTTCATCTAAGAACCAAAACTTAAGGGAACCATTCTAAAACAGCTTCTTCTTTGGTGTTAGTATTTCGGGATGGTGTCTCACGATTAAATTTCATTTGAATTGACCGGGTTTGCTCACCATCAGCAGCTACAGCCAAAATCGGATAGTCAATTAAACCATCCTGGAAGGACATCTGGAAGCGGAATGTCCCATCTGCATTTAGCTTAATTGGACGGCCGCCAATGGTTACGGTAGCATCGGGTTCGGTTGCACCGTAGACTATCAACTCAGCATCGGCAATTAACCAGAACTGGCGTGGACGTACTGGTACGGCGGAAGCCGAGAAGCCAACACCTGACATTCCTGCACCGGAAGCAGTTAAGCCAGACACGGTGGGAGCTGCCCACAGACCCACACCAGATGGGAAAATGTAGGAGCTAATGGTTTGTTCAGGACGTTGCTGCTGGGAGCCGAAGATAGAACCAGCAACCCGTTGTGCTTCGGCAGATTCGGCTAAACCAAATATTTCGTCGTAGATGGGGTTGCTGTTGCCGTTGGTGTTGACATTCACACCAACATTGGCGGTAGTTGCGATCTTCTTGGCAGGGGGAACCAGTTCGTACTGAGTTTGACCACGCAAATCTTCTTCAAAGTTTACAGTGATGAAGACATCTTCAATCCAGTCAGAAGGATAGACGGGAGGAATGTGTACTTTAGTAGAACGAGCTAGTACCAACCAGCGACCATCAGCAGCACGATAGCCGATATCGATCACATAATCGCGATCGCTAACTGGAACTGGTAGATACCATTCTCTGGCTAGTTCATCAGCAGGATATTCTTGAATGCTGTGGGGGCTTTGGTATTCGATATTGATGTCGGTGACATCATAAATCCTTAGTGCGAGTTGTTGTCCCCCTTGTCGGCGCAGCTCCTCTTTATGTTCATTGGGAACATCCCAGTAAGTGTAAGCCCACTGAGGATCGCGCGGTAAGAGTACAATCCGGCTGTCACCATAGCCAGAGGGCAAATCTGCGAGTCCTTCATCAACATCAGCCAGAGATCCACCAGTCCGATCTTCCTGACCTAATTCAAACTTTGCTGCTTCCACGGTTTCCTGTGCCTCCAACGAACGAGATGGACTGAGCGAAGTTTTGCTGCGCTGGACTTCTTGTATTGATGCCAGCAGTTGTGATTTACGCATTCGGCTATAGCGAGAGATGCTATATTCGCTAGCAACTTTGCGTAGTTGGCGTAAGGTCATCTCCTCTAGTGGCGGGCGTTCTTTTGCCATTAATTTGGCCTCCAGTAGTTTAAGCGGTAAATGATTTCCCCTGGTTAAGGAATGCTATGTAAAATCTCATCCACTCCAGATGAATTTCTTATTCCTGACTCCTGGTTTTGCCCAGTTTTTAAGTTTTTTAGTCTTTTAAATTGAGGTCACTTCCTTGCAATTCCTTGTTATGCCAAAATCAGCATTTCTTTGGGATCGCAAGAGTTCTATTTGTTAAGTCAATATTAACCACTAAGCATATGTAGGGATCAAGTGGTTTAAACAGGTTTTTTGGTTGTTTTACGAATTTATCAGCCCTTCTGGGATCGATTTGTCATGCTTTCATAACATTTATAGCTAGTTACATGTTGAGCGATGGCAATAATATAAAATTTTCATGACATTAAGCTGTAGGTTGGCCAAAAACCGCAATCCCCAAAGAGAGGAGTAGGATTCAAAGGGGTTGGGCGTGGGGAATTGAACCCACAACTAAGTAAGTGGGCGGGAAAATTTATAACTATGTAACGAAAGTTTAACCAGAACGATTAGATTCAAATTTTACACGTTGTGTACTGTAGTTCCCTTTTTCGCCCCTAGCTTTAACGCCATCAATCACGGCGTAAGCGAGGTCTAACTCATCATCAAATATTTGCCCACATAGTTCATTTTTCTTCAGGTGTTGCCACTCCAATTCAATAGGGTTCATTTCGGAGCAATATTCGGGTAAAAAGAAAATGTACAAACCCATGTGTTCCCATTTTGACCATAGCTTTTGTACTTCTTTGCATCGGTGTATAGGCCCGTTATCCTGCACAATTACCTTAGTACGTCCCGTTCTTTGGGCATCAGCCGCTTCTTGCTCCATTATTTGGATATAAGACTTGCGGTTAACGCCTCCAATCACCAAGCCATAAACAAAACTGATCAAAGGTTGAAGAAACCCGATAATGCTTAGTCTGCGACCACGGCGTTTTGTTTGTTCCAAAGGTTTTTGCTCACCTCTAAAGTAATAGGTGTAGCCTGGTTCACTCCACAGACAAAACCCTGATTCATCTAAATACTTTAGGTCTATTTCTCCGGTAGCAGCAGCTAATTGCAACATATCTAAGTCTGCTTGCTTTTTTTCCCGTATTACAGGATTTTGTTTTCGTTTATGACAAATTCAAAGTTCGTTTCCAAATCACCCCCTTTTTTTGAGTACCCGTCTTAATCTGTCAGGACTCAATTGAATTTGGCGATCGCTAAGAAGTTTTTGAGCTAATTGAAGACTATTGTATGTGCGTGGTTCTTTTTTAAGGCATTCTTCTAAAAAAACTATATCTGATTCCTCCCATTTCGGTTTTCCCCCTCGACCGACTTTATCCCAGAGTCCTTCTAGACCGAGCTTTTCCCATTTATGTAAAACTTCTCTGACTGTTTGTGGAGTCCAGTTAAAATGGGCGGCTATTTTTTCAACGTACCAGCCATGTGCATTTAGCCTGATGATCTCTGCTCGATCTTTGACTTTCTGTGGTGCATCCGCAGTTCTTAAATTTAATAATGTTTTATCCTGATCACGAGTCAGAAATATTCTTAAACGAGCGCCCATGTGTTAGTCACCTCGGTAGATGCATTCTCCGTATTTACTTATCTTTACATACTTTGGTTTTTTCACGCCAACTTACTTATAGCGCTTCTGGGTTGAGTCCAATACAGACCTAACAAGAACAGGTCCAACACTTGTAGCGTTGGGGAGTAAGATTCAAAGCCTCTCTCCTTTTAGGCTAAGGTGTACACACATCTCTGTCACTCTTTAGACCTCTTGCATAAATCAAAAATTAAGAACCCCACCCCGCATTTGCTGACACAAACGCTCCCCTCCCGAAGAGCTCTTAGGGGTTGGGGGTGGGGTGTTAGGGACTTTTGCAAGAGGTCTTTTGGTTACTTGAAAGAGCAAATAAGATTCACCGCTCATTGGTGGAGTGAACATATACATCCTAACGACAGGAACAGGTAGCCAATTATTTCAAATTATCAGCACAGTCAAAAATAGTTAGGAGTTGGGCATTGGGAATTACTAATTTATTTGTCAAACTTGAGAGTTATAATTTAGTAACTCATAACTCCTGACTCATAAGTCCCACTTCTAAGTTTTAATATTTGATGACCCATGACGAAGGATGAAGTCTTAGCAGCTAATGCAGCTTTTTATCGAGCTTTTGAAAGAAAAGATATTGAGACAATGAGTGCAGTATGGTCACAAGGAACTGGTAGTTTTTGTATTCATCCTGGAAGTAATATACTGCGAGGTTGGAAGGAGATTCGCACCTCTTGGGAACAGATATTTAAAAATACCGCTTATATCGAAATAAACACAGATATAATTGCTACAGATGTAACTGATAATATTGCTTATGTTGTGCTGAGAGAAAATGTGTTCCAAGTAGTAGGTGGGAGAAGACTTGAAGCACAATCAACAGCTACAAATGTATTTCAATTTCTCGGCGGAAAGTGGTATTTAGTTCATCATCACGGTAGCCCAATTTTGCGGTAAGAAGAGAAGGAGATGAGGGAGATGAAGTGAATTTTTCAAACTCCCAACTCCCAACTCCTAATCTCCAATCAACTCCACTGCATCTCGTCCATCGGAATTTTGTAAGTAAACTTTGACAATTTCTTCTTTAGCAGTAGGCAACTTCTTACCAATAAAATCTGGGTGAATTGGTAATTCTCGATGGCCCCTGTCTACTAACACAGCTAAACGAATCACCTCTGGTCTACCGTATTCGTTGACTGCGTTCAAAGCCGCGCGAATCGTCCGTCCTTTGAAAATAACATCATCCACGAGTACAACCGTTTTCCCCGTAAGGTCAAAAGGAATTTCGCTTTTCGTTGGAGTCCGCAATCCAATTTTGTCAAGGTCATCTCGATAAAATGTAATATCCAAAGCGCCGACTGACACGGCTACACCTTCCAGCGTCTCAATTTGACGCGCCAACAATTCGGCTAATAACGCACCCCTGGTATAAATACCAAGAAGCACCAGTTGAGACAAATCACGCGTCCTTTCCACAATTTGAGAGGCAAGGCGAGTCAAGGTGCGACGGATTTCTTCTGATGAGAGAATTTCAACTACTTTGGCAGGCATAGCGACTGATAAGTTAGGAGTGATGAGTTAGGAGTGATGAGTTAAGAGTTAGAAGTTTTTATTCTTTACTCCTAACTCCTAACTCCTAACTTTATATTTATCATTACCTATTTGGGAGTATTAATAATATAGCGATCGCTATCCCTAACCATAACAAAAAACAATATCGAGTCAGCTGCAAAGCATTCTGAATAGAAGTTGCAGTAATGGGATAAATAGCATCTCCTAGCAGTGGTTTGTACTTAGCTACCCCGCGATACCAATTTGTACCCCCCATCTGCACACCCAAAAAAGCAGCATAGGCGCACTCACTCCAGCCAGAATTGGGACTAGGATCATTAATTGCATCCCGACGACAAATTCGCCAAACATGCATCGGTTTACCTGATAACAGCGCCAGAGTCAGGACTGTTAACCGACAAGGTAGCCAAGTCAAACAATCTTCCAACCGCGCACAGAACCATCCCAAATAAGTATAGGGTGCTTCTCGGTAGCCCACCATTGAATCAAGGGTACTGCTGGCTTTGTATGCTAAAGCCAAGGGAGTTGGCCCCACAACTGGCACAAAGACACCAACAATTGCATAAAAAAGCGGAGCCATTACCCCATCAGTGGCATTTTCTGCAACCGTTTCTAAAACGGCTCGTGAAATTTCTGCTTGTGAGAGGTTTTGTGTATCTCGACCAACGTAATTACTTAAAATTTTACGAGCTTTCTCCAAATCTCCTGCTATTAAAGGTTGTAAAACAGCCACCGCTGCCGCTCGTAAACTTCTGCCAGCAAAACAACTAGCCAAAAGAATGCTATCTATTGCAATTCCCAACAACGGATGAACCCATCTGGCACTTTGAATAATCAAAAAGCCAACAAGGCCGCTACCAATTATTAGGATAATGCCTAGTACTATTCCAGCTAGGCGTTGTGTTAGAGAATTTTGACATAATTGGAGAGAAAATTTGGTCAGGCGAGAAATTACCCACCCCATAACTTGCACTGGATGAGGCCAATCCCAAGGATCGCCAATTAAGTAATCTAAAAGTGCAGCAATTATTAAGATATAGATGCTATTAGTCATAAGTCACGAGTCAACCAATTTTGGATTTTAGATTTTGGATTTTGGATTGACCGTGCCAATTTTAGATTTTAGACTTCGTAGTGATCGTAGTGAGCGCTCAGTCGAACGATTTTAGATTTTTTGGTTCATCCCCCGTCCAAGCGTGGGCGGAACAAATCCAAAATCTGACGCTACGCACAGTCGCTCTAAGCGAAGCCATGCCGAAGGCTTTACGCTGCGCTATCAGCAGCCCAGTACCCGTACTTCTCTGCGAGACGCTAACGTGAACGTCCCGCTACGCTAAGGTGGTTGGGGTCAATCCAAAATCCAAAATCCAAAATCCAAAATTGGTTAGCTAAACCACAAAACTAGCTTCTTCCCCAAGGGAAGCTTGCCAGCTACGAGCATCGTAATAAAGGTCTGCCAGAGTAATACTGTACAAAGCTTCTTTGAGCTTTTGGTTGAGTCTCTGCCAGAGGCTAAATGTTACCCAATCTTCAGCTTGTGTAGGTGCTGGGGTGTGATGGGGTAAATGGCCAGTCTCGCCAACTGCTTCTAAAATTTGTCCTATAGATATTTGTGCAGGCTCTCTTGCCAATTGGTATCCGCCGATGCTACCACGAATTGATTTCACTAATCCAGCCCGACGCATTTCTATTAGTAGTTTTTCGAGGTAAGGAGCTGGGATATCTTGGCGTTTGGCGATCGCTCTCACAGATCCAGGGCCATATCTTGGCTGTAAACTCAAATCTAGCAACGCCTTCACACTGTAGTGTCCTCTGGTAGTTAGTTTCATTTTGGCAAGCTTTGTTGTTTAGTCAATAGTCCAGAGTCTAAATATTGACCCTTGACCCTTAACCTTTGACTAGGGATCAGTTTTACTTATCATTTTGTGACTCAGTTATCATCTAAAGCTTGTAAACAACCTTTTGAACGTTAGTTTAGAAAACTTAAACAAATATAGTCTAGCAGTGATTCACAAACTATATATATAGTTATCAGCATTGCCAGCATTGTCTAAAATAGATTGTCTTGGCAATATTGTTAATCACATAACAATTGTGCATCTGAGTGTAATATACTTGGCTAGGTTGAGATAAAAACTAAAGGATTATGTTCCTATTAGCTCAACGTCAGCTAAAATAAAATCGATTCAAACACTTCAAACATTCCTTTTCGACCTAAGTTGATGCCTAAACTGAAAAAAATTGAACCCCTACTCGGTGATGAACTGCTCAAAAAAGTCAAAGAGCTAGAGAGTGAGAGCAAGGAAGACAAAGCCAAAAAGTGCGGCTACTACACCATTACCAAAAACGGTATAGAGCGCGTCAATATGATGAAGTTCTTAAATGCCCTAATTGATGCCGAAGGCATTCAGTTGGACAGTACACCCAGTGCTAATGGGCGTGGTGGACGCAGTGCTAGCTATAGAATTAGTGTGCAATCGAATAATAACTTACTTATAGGTTCAGCTTATACAAAACAGATGAATCTTAAACCAGGCGATGAGTTTATCATCACTTTAGGCAAAAAGCACATTCGTTTGCGACAGGTAGACCCAGAAGATAGGGAAGGTGATGAAGCCATAGAAGCCACGGCTTAATAATATAGTCAAGAGTCCACAGTCAACAGATTTTAGATTTTGGATTGACCCCACCAATAAACGGATGGGGCTTGAAGATTTTGAATTTTGGATTTGTGTCACCCACAAGGGGTGAAAGCGCGTAGCGGGACGTTAGTCCGGCATGAACCTACAAATCGGCTTTTCTTCAATCTAAAATTGGCAGTCAAGAGTCATTAATCAAAAGTCCAAGATTTTTGATTAATGACTGGAGCAACCCAAACGTCTCCGGCTTTGCTCTTTCTTAACTGGTGACTCTTGACCCTTGACTAATTATTAATAACTATATCTGTAGTGGGTAAGACTGGTAAATAGTGGCGAAGTGCCTTGCGCGTAACTGCTAAATTGCAGGTGAATGCAATTTGCTCTCTTTCTAGTAAACCCAAAATGCGATCGGGTTTGTCTCGTGCTACCACTGGTAATTGATGCAAACCTCGAAGAGTCATGCGGTCTAAAGCCTCAGATAATAGTTCATCCTGCCATGCGTAGAGAATTTCAGTAGTACAAATGTCTATAAGGGTTTGACTGGATAAATTATCTGGAATTTCAGTTAGCGAATTTGGGTAAGTTTGCCAAAGAGCAAGGGCATGGTTAATATCTTCTAGAGAAAGTATACCAACTAATTGCTCTGCTTCATCAATTACTAAAGCACTGCGGACGCGATCGCGTGTCATTTCCACAGCTGCATCTAATACCCCAAGGGTTGCAGGTAACTTTTTTGGAAAGGGGTGCATCGCATCTTCTACCAAAATTTGCTGCACAATTTCCGCTTGTTCATCTTTCAATTCCGAAAGACCAATCTGTTGTAGATTGGAGTTAGAGTTAAAAGTTGGTTTAATCCTTTCCACTAGCCAAACACTCAAACCCACAGCTGCCATCAACGGTAAAACAATGCGATAGTCGCGGGTTAATTCAAACAGCATTAAAATAGCCGTTAACGGCGCTCTGACACTCGCAGCCAGCACTGCTGCCATTCCTACCATTGCGTAAGCTGGGGGAGCCGCCATCTGATCGCAAATTCCTGGGAATGCCACAGCCAAAATCTTGGCGTAAGCCGATCCAAAAGAAGCACCTAAAAACATTGCTGGTGCAAACAAACCGCCAATGAAACCACTACCCGCACTAATTGCAGTCATCAATAGCTTTATTACCAACAGCACCACCAACAGGTAGAGGGGAAACTCCACATCCTGAAGCATTGCTTCTACAGTTTCATAACCCACACCTAGAATTTGCGGGAAGTGCAAAGCAACTGCGCCAATCATCACACCGCCAATAATTGGATGAATTGGCTCAGGAATTCGTCCTAAAAAGGCAAAACCTGGAACCTTTCCAGCAAAGCAGGCTTTTACCAAACGAATTGATTGAGTATAAGCCAGAGAAACTAAGCTGGCCCCTAAACCCAAGCCCAGGTAAAGGGGTAATTCCAACAGACTGCGGACTTGGTAAGCAGGTAAATCAAAAGCAGGTTGTGCCCCCAAACCAATTTGGGCAATTAATGCTGCTACCACCGCCGCTAACAGCACCACACTCACAGCAGAAGTAGCGAAAGATGTAGCTCCCATCACCACCTCTAGGGCAAAAAATACTCCAGCGATAGGAGCATTAAATCCAGCAGCAAGTCCAGCCGCCGCGCCAGCACCCAACAGCAAACGTTGTCGTTCTTGAGATACATTCAGAATCACAGACAACAACATCCCAAAGTTTGCACCAATTTCTACACTCGGCCCTTCTGGCCCCAAAGAAGCACCGCTTCCCAAGGAAACAGATGCGGCCAGCATCTTCGTAACTGGTCGTAGTGGTCGCTTAATCTCTGTTCCTTGAGAGGCGGCGATGAGAGATGAAAGTTCAGGGCCAAAGTCTTGAGTGCGCCAGCGCATCAAGCCAACGATTAATCCGCCAAGGGTGGGAACGCAGGCTAAAGTCCAAGCACCCCAGACGCCGATTTGACCCATTAAATTTTCCAACATCAGCTGGTGAATCAGCTGGATTAAATAGTGAAAGGTGACTACACCCATACCAGTACCACCCCCAATGAGCATGGCTAAAAACAGCACAACGGTTTCTGGGGATGGTTGAAAACGATTAATTAGGTGAGCTAAATGAGCGGAAGGTGTAGGAAAGGCAGGTTGTTCCGTTACCTTCCTCAGTTGAGTGGGAGGCAAGAGAGTCATTGAGAGGCGGGGTAAATGTAAGAAAAAATTTAAATTTTTATCTGTTAGTTCTCATTGTGAGCCATTATTTAGCAACCAGACAAGTAGACTTTATTTGCTTGATTTATAAAGCTTTAGCAAAAAATGTCATTGTGCAAAATTTTTGTGGGGAGAATGGTTAAATGGGAGACAATAATTATTTGAGGGTCAACGATGCCTAGTTTGGGCGTAGCTAGCTGCGGCTAGTGGGGTGCGAGTGAGCGCCAACGCTATTCTTTCTAGAGACAACACAGTTTTTGTGGGCTGGGTGGACGCACCCGCAAACATTAACTAGGAGTCATCCTTGCCTAAATCTAGCTATACTCGTGTTGCGACCATTGAGTCATCCTTGGTAGTAATACAATGTATGTGTGATTTATGGCTGATGTCAGACCATACTTGGAAGTCTGCTAAGTATTGATCCCAATTCAATATAGCTATTGTTATAGAGCGAGTAAATGGACTAGGCGGACGAGGTAAATGAATATACACACCTTTGATAATCATTATGTTACTTGCCCAATTTGCCAACGAAATGCTACGCCCAAACCAGTTAAAACACGCATGGGCTTGTTTTGCTGTCCCTATTGCCAGGAACGGTTAGTAGTCTGCCAAAGCGGTCATTATGTCCGCGATCCGTTTACTTGGAGACAATTGATGATTGCTTCGTCGCTACGTCGTCAAAGCCGACCTTTAGCGAGGATTATCAGAGATTTTGTCTTGCTGAAGCGTCCGATGGTAGCCTTGGCTGTCGGAAGTGCCATTTTTTTTAGTGCGATCGCCCTGACTCAGGAAAAGACAAGCTACGATCGTCAAATCTTTCCCACAACAGAGAAAGTTAATGAACTCGGAAATAAATCTCAGTAAATGGATTACTTTGGTATAAATCAAATTTTACTTTGATTTTTGTAATATTATAAGAAAATACTCCTGTAAAATCTTGTCTTATTCGCCCCAAATAGGACACGGTTTTACATTATGTCCGCTTAAAGATCCATCCTGGTGCAACAATCAACTTATTCGGTGGATGTCCACGGGATACCAGCATTACCGTCAACACAGAACGGCTACACTACAGCGAACTTACTATAAAAGGCGTGTTTCATAATATACCGGAGTATATGCGATCGGCGTTATCACTGTTAGCTAGTCGCAAAATTACCTTTGAGTTACTTATTAGTGAACATTAAAAGATTTAGAACAGGTGTTTGATCAGATAAAAGCGCGTCAGTGATTAAAGTGGCGATGATTCCTTAGTATTTTGGCAGCTAATTCACAGGGCACATTACAATGACTAGATATAGTTAGGCTAAAGCACTATGCCTCCTCAAGTCATTACCCCAGTATTGATGATTGAACCCTCGTCATGGCTACGCTCTGGCATCACCATCGAGAAAGTTGATAATGTTAAAAGGTTTAAAACAGATGTTTGGTGACATGAAGGCGCGACAGGTAATTAACGTAGCGATGATTCCTTAATTTTTTGCGAGGGACAGCAAATGATCTGGGTCTAGCCAAACAATATAGAAAATCTCGTTAATAAAGAACCCATGAACTCTACCATGTTCATTTGAGGAGATGGAAAACTGATATGGTATGTCAACTAATTGTTCTTCATTCGGCAAACCAAATCCGCTCTCGCTGGTATCTGCCCACTTGATGGGATGACATCTGAGGGTACTGCTACGATTCACTAACAACTCTTGAGCCGTTAGGCTAGATAGAGCTTTTAACCGATCAAGCAAGGTCAGCCAGTAGATTACTTCTTTTTCGCTACAAGAAAACTTGCTGTTACTGTCCTGATAATATTTAAACGAAAAGCTGATGCCTTGAGGTGGCTTCAGCTTTGTTGGTTTAATACCTGATGTGCCGTCTTTGGCAACCTCAGTCTTCTTAATCCTTTTCTTCGGCACGAGATCCGTAATACTTCTTCATCCACTGTTTCTGAATAACTTCGTTGGAAGGTTCATCAGGTGGGAGATTTCCTCTAGCCAAATTCCAGGGTGTCTCGGCATGAGTCATCTGTTCTAGTTCATAAGCATCACAGGCAAAGTACTCTTGTGCAACCTCATCTAGAAACTCTTGAACCTCTTGGGGTAATTCCGGGTTAGCATCCTCTAAAATTGGTTGCCATCCAAAAAGCTTATACTTCTGGTACAACACAGGTATCACAGGCCCATGTATCCAGGCTTGAAAATCTTCTTGGAATAAAGGAGTGTCATTGAGTGCAAGATGCCAAGCCTGAGCATAGTACACAAGCTTTTGCAGCTTTAGATTACTAATAAAAAAGCCTGTTTCATTTGCTAACCAGATAAAGTAATCTGCTACGTTAAAACATGACAACACTACAACCACCTCCTTCAGCCTGCTAGATAATAGCTAGCCTTTATTCGCTTTCATACATCAGCTTACAGAGTTATCACAGCAAGAGCTATGAATAATTTCCCTGTTTATTATAGTTTAATTGTACTACTTTAAGCTTCTACCTAGTGAATCGTAAAACCACAGCAGAATTCAGGAGCGGAGTCGGAGAAGCTCCGCCTTCGGTCAGAAGTAAAATTTACTCTATATCTGACAACTTATCCACGCTGCCAAATCTTGATGCTTCTATCATGACTACTGCTAGCCAAAAATTTTCCATCTGGACTGAAAACAACAGACATAATGTAGGACTCATGACCAGAGAGAGTACACATTTCTCTCTTGGTTTTTAAGTCCCAAATCTTAATTTCCTTATCATCACCCCCACTTGCTAACATCGTGGTGCTTGGATCAATAGCCACACATACTACTGCCTTAGAGTGACCTTGCAGAGTCTCTTCGCGCCCACTTGACGCATCAAATAATCGAATAGTTTTGTCGTTACTCGCACTTGCTAAAAGTTGACTGTTGGGACTGAAAGCGATTGAACGGATATTATGTGAATGGGCAGAAAATTTACGCGCCAACTGTCCAGTTTGCACATCCCACAGTGTTACAGCCTTGTCCCATCCGCCGCTAGTAAGTACTTTCCCATCAGGGCTAAATGCAACTGCCTCGATAATTTGAGGATTTGAGTTAGATAGAGTTTTAATCTCCTCTTTAGTCGTCAAATTCCACAGTTTCACATCTCCATCATTGCTGCCACTAGCCATCAGATTGGTAGATGAGTGAATAGAGATTGAGGATACTTCATCGTAGTGGCCAAAAAGCGTTTTAATTTTTCTGCCACTTGTCACTTCCCACAGATTGATAGTTCTGTCGAAAGAAGCACTGGCAAGAATGTCACCATTGTTGTGGAATGCGACTTGGCGAACAGGGCCTTTATGACCAGTAAGTGTCTGGATCTCACGCATTGCTTGCAAATCCCACAACTTAACTGTCTTATCGTCGCTGCCACTAGCTAACAAATGCCCATCAGGGCTAAAAGCAACAGAATTCACACCAGACTGCAATCCTTGATGTCCCGTGAAAGTTTGAACGCATCTCCACTGTGCTGCTGTAAGCCATGACACCATAAATGTACTCCTATCTTTTCTGGACTTAAGGGAGCAAACTTTTCTCGTTCAACCAATCATTGCGAGTCAGCAAGCTCATTCATAGTGTTCCCAGTCAGAGTAGGACATCTAACAACTATTTATAGTAAAGTAGTTTTGGTAAAGTGGAGTCTCGCCTAGTATTAACCATAAAATTTTTTTGCTTCCACTTTTGTCTTCAAAGTTTTTGATGCTGTTGGTAGAGGTTCTTATTAATCATATGTCTTCTTCAGGATTTGCAAACAGAGATTTTAAGTTACGTCTGCCACTGACAACTCTGACAATTTCAATTCCGTCACTAGTAATGATGTAAAAAATAATATCCCCATCCAGTGGAAGTCCTCTTAGGCTGGGACGCAAATCCTCGTATTGTCGTCCCATATTGGGAAAGCTAACGAGTTGTTGACATTTTTGATTAAACGCATATAAAAGTCGCTCACTAGCTTCAACATTTTCTACCGCGAAATAATCTGCGATCGCTTGTAAATCACGAGAAGCAGGGAGTGAGATAATGTACCGATTCATTCCTATTTTGCTTGCTTCAACTGTGTTAAAAGCTGATTCACAAAAGTTTCACCATCAATCCCTTCTCCACTTTCAAGTGATGCTATGCCTTCATCAATTTTGGTGCGAGTTTCTTCAAGCCATCCTTGGTAAGAAAGAGTCTCTTCTGCTAAAAGGCGTAATGCAGTTTGAATTACTTCATCAACGCTGTTAAATCTACCTGTTGCTAGTAAAACTTGAATTATTTGTTCTTGCTCTGGGCTAAACGTAATGCTCATAACGATTCCATCCTTGGCTTTTTCTATGATAGAGCGTTGATAAGTAAGATCCCTGATGTCTTAAGTTGGGTTGACGCTTGAAATAATCTTGCTGAAAAACGGGAAGACTATGGTTACTCCCGAATGGGGAAATTTCCATGAAAGTCCTCAACAGCAAAATGCTCAATAAATCTCTGCTTAACTGTTTGATTTTGCCTT
Source organism: Nostoc sp. (assembly GCF_036917655.1). GTDB lineage: Bacteria > Cyanobacteriota > Cyanobacteriia > Cyanobacteriales > Nostocaceae > Nostoc. The sequence goes on along the minus strand of NZ_JBALCY010000042.1, from coordinate 17,825 downwards.
TTTCTCTAGTGCCCTGGTTGTGCGTGGGAACGCTTTTTGATTCCAAAGTTAATGCTTTACCAGGGCAAAGTACAGAGGAAGTAGGCACCTGGATTAAAGCACATCCCACACTCCGCCCCAGGAGTGGGGAGCAATTGTTTGTCCAAAAGACTGATACAGCTGCCCAACGGTTCACTTTTCAAGCGTCGGTATTGCCTCCCGGTAGGGTAGAATTTTCTAAAGACCGTAGCAGAATCCGTAGTGAGCGCATTGCCATGTATGATGCCATTAACGGCATGTCATTTGTGCGTCTCCAAGAATCCTTGCGGGTGATTTATGGTTTGGAGATTTATCAAGACTACGATCGCGCTCAGGTAGTCTACCAGTATCCCAACCAGAGCGTAATTAACTCGGCGCGTCTTGCTAAAACTCCGATTCGGGAAGCTTTAAAGGGAGAATTACGAGTAGGCGATCGCTATGTATATTGGGTAGAAATTGCCCAACCCAAGACTGGCAAAGCTTTTACCGGTCAAATGACGATTTTGCTCAAAACTGACCTAGACAAGTTAGAAAGGGAACTGCAAACTCGTTAATAGGCATTGGGCATTGGGCATTGGGCATTGGGCATTGGGTATTAATTATTCTCCCTAACTCTCCGTGCTTACCCTGCTCCTTCACTCTTTTATCCCTTCTCATTAAAGATTACTAGAATTGGTGTTCTAGAGCTTCCCTAACCCTATAGGAGCTAGGGTTTGCCATATACCCGAAAAGATACTTTCAGATGCTAAGGAAATTCGGAGCAAATCTTCCTTGAATAGTGGCGGCCAATCTATCCCGGCTTTACGCCCTGCGGCAAATAGCTGTTGCGCCTTAATGCTTAACTGATAAAGGGCCAAAGCCAGTTCTCGGTCTAGGTTCTTTGCATCTTTGAGGGCTTCAAACACCACTTTCAATGCCAACAAAATTGAGGTGATCTGACCGGGTACCGGCGGTTTCCCCTGTTTCATACGCGTTAACAGCGCATCTGGGTTTTCCTCGGTTATGATTGTCTGATCTATGAGGAGTTTCCGAGCTGTTTCGTAATTCATGTAGTCAGTTTAGCGTACATTTTGCTTCAGCAGGAATACTTAATTAAAAAGTCATAAAAGTGGCTTTTGGTTATTTATAGCAATTTCATTTGATTTATGAAAAGATAGGCGTGGGGAAAATGATGGGGAATTTGCGATGCTCTAGGTTAACCAGATAGACTGAATATAATATCTTTGAAAAATACGCCCCGCTTGGAATCAAAATCAAAATGATCTCACAGAATTTACTAGAAATTGAGCGCTCCGTCCTTGCCTTGTCTGTGGAAGAACAACTTTGGCTGCTAGAAAGCATTGCTCGACAAATCCGAGAGAGTGAGTATAAAAAAGATAAATTGGCTGATGCGAAAAATCCCGAAGAACAATTGGAAGTGATGGTTAATCAGCCAAAGATTCCAATAGAAATTGCTGCGATAAATGATGAGTTTGCGATTTCTGAAATCCTCTGACATGTAAGAGTAAAAATTATGAGTTTGCCAGATTTAAGAAGTCAAATATACAAGTTATCGGTGAGCGATCGCTTAGAATTGCTGACTGCGATCGCCCGTTCACAACAACACGATCATAAAAAGCAGTCTCTTAATTGATCATCTGTGGTATTTGGCAGTAATAGCGATCGCAAAATCAGATTATTACCCATAAAATTAATTTGGCACTTTTGATTAACAGTTAACATTTTGTTATGGATTGGCTCTATTCATGGTACATAGTTGCCAATCAATAGATACCATAGAGAACTTCTGCATCTAGTGTTGTAGATTGACTTTTGTTTCATTTGTCTTTACGATTCAACCGGATTATGGTATGTCACTGTGGTAAATACGCTCCGATGATGTTGCTGATTAATAAGTCAATAGGGACAATCTCGCAAAAACAAATATCAAGGGTGCTCATTACATTGTTTGAAGTTATGTAGCCTTTTGATTACAGCCTATCAACCACTGCGGTAAACTATGCGTTGATTATGATTCTTTCGCAGAGAAGAACACTCGGAAGGAGCGGCTTTTTCAATGTCTCATAACGTAAAAATCTACGATACCTGCATTGGCTGCACCCAATGCGTCCGCGCTTGCCCTACTGATGTACTGGAGATGGTTCCTTGGGATGGCTGCAAAGCTGCTCAAATTGCCTCCTCCCCCCGTACAGAAGACTGCGTGGGCTGTAAGCGCTGCGAAACCGCTTGTCCCACCGACTTTTTGAGCATCCGGGTTTACCTGGGCGCTGAAACAACTCGCAGTATGGGTCTGGCTTACTAAAAAGCGCTCTGATCGCGAAGCGGGTCTACTGCCCAACCTTTCTTTCTAGGACGGTTGCCTCCTTTGGACACAAGGGAGAGGCGCAAGCCTTTGCGCCTCTCGGCAGTGATATAAACGCATCAAAGAAAGCCTCCGCACCCTGCGGGAAGCAAGCTACAGAGTTTTCGCTGAGTCCTGAGTCCTGAGTCCTGAGGCAAAATGAAGTAAATCAAAAAAACAATTTCTTGATTCTTCACTCAGCATGGGCTACGCCCCGCTACGCTAACGGAACTCAGAACTCAGTCCTCAAGAATTTTAAAGTTTCTTAATACAAAGCACCTTTAGCAATACCTAGTGGTAAAGGGAGTAAATTACTCCCTTTTTTCTTTGCAAAACGTCGAGTTTGTGCTACCAACTATAGATACTGGATTTAATAATCCTGAAAAAAAGCGGTGTGAACAATGTGCGGAATCGTTGGATATATAGGCACACAAGCGGCGACAGACATTTTACTGGCTGGGCTGGAAAAACTAGAGTACAGAGGCTACGATTCTGCTGGAATCGCCACTATTTGGGAAGGTGAGGTTAATTGTGTGCGGGCAAAGGGCAAACTCCATAACCTGCGTTCTAAACTCGAACAAATAGAAACCCCTGCCCAAATTGGTATTGGTCACACACGCTGGGCAACTCATGGTAAACCAGAAGAGTACAACGCCCATCCCCACATGGATATGGCAAAGCGAGTGGCGGTGGTGCAAAATGGCATTATCGAAAACTACCGCGAGTTACGCGAGGAACTCAAAGGAAAAGGATACGAATTTCGTTCTGAAACCGATACCGAAGTCATTCCCCATCTGATAGCCGAATTTTTAAAGAATCTTCCTCCCTCATCTTCCTCATCTCCCTTCCTAGAGGCAATTCGTCAAGCTGTTAACCACTTGCGCGGGGCATTTGCGATCGCAGTTATTTCTGCTGACTACCCCGATGAATTGATTGTTGTCCGCCAACAAGCACCGTTAGTAATTGGTTTTGGGCAAGGGGAGTTCTTTTGTGCGTCTGACACGCCTGCGATCGTTGCCTACACCCGTGCAGTGTTACCTCTGGAAAATGGCGAAATTGCCCGCCTCACACCTTTGGGCGTTGAGATTTACAATTTTGCTGGCGACAGGTTGAAAAAACAACCCCGGTTGCTCAACTTCAATCCTGCAATGGTAGAAAAGCAGGGATTCAAACACTTCATGCTCAAAGAAATCCATGAGCAACCAGGAGTAGTAAGAGCTAGTTTAGAAGCTTACTTTAATCCAGGCGAATCTACCGAATTGCCAATCAATCTTGGTTTACCTGCGGATTTATCCACTGATTTAGAACAAATTCATATCGTCGCCTGTGGTACCAGTTGGCACGCAGCATTAATCGGAAAATATTTAATCGAACAATTAGCAGAAATTTCAACTCAGGTACATTATGCTTCTGAGTATCGTTATGCACCATCACCCTTGACATCTAACACGTTGATTATTGGTGTTACTCAATCAGGTGAAACTGCTGATACCTTAGCAGCTTTGGCGATGGAAAAAGAACGTCGCCAGGGAAAAGAACCCAAATATCAAGCGCGACTACTGGGTATTACTAATCGACCGGAAAGCAGCCTTGGTGATATGGTACCGCATATCATCAGTACTCTAGCGGGAATTGAAATTGGGGTAGCGGCGACAAAAACTTTTACCGCCCAACTGATGGCCTTTTATGCATTGGCATTGGATTTAGCAGCTCGTCGTCAGACAGTTTCAAAAGATATTTTAGAGAAAATTATTAACGGGTTGCGGCAGATTCCCGAAAAAATTGAGGCAACCTTGGAAACTCAGGAACATTTAACTGAACAGCTAGCCCACGAATTCGCCGAAACCAAAGATTTCATTTTTATAGGTAGGGGAATTAACTTTCCTATTGCTTTGGAAGGCGCGTTGAAATTAAAAGAAGTCAGCTATATTCACGCCGAAGGGTATCCGGCTGGAGAGATGAAACATGGCCCGATCGCTCTGTTAGATGCGAAAGTACCAGTAGTTGCGATCGCAATCCCTGGTAGTGTGTACGAAAAAGTTATTTCTAATGCCCAAGAAGCAAAAGCCAGAGATTCTCGGTTAATTGGCGTGACTCCCGTCAACGATGGTGAAGCGGCGGAAATCTTTAACGATCTTCTTCCTGTCTCTCATGTGGACGAGTTACTTTCTCCCCTGCTCACAGTAGTTCCTTTACAATTGTTCGCTTATCATATTGCCGCCCGTCGCGGTTTGGATGTCGATCAGCCAAGGAATTTGGCTAAAAGTGTTACAGTGGAGTAGTATAATTTTATACGTGTAATTAATTGTAGAGGAATAATAAAGTCGTATAACAAATAATAAAGTTATACAATACATAAAAAAGTTGTACAATTTATCCTGTAGGTGTGTATGTGAGCATCTACAGGAGTTTTTATGGCTAGAAGCAATCAAGATTGGACGCAAGCCAAGTTTGAGCGTTACTTCAAGGAAGGGCGTGGTCAGGGTAGCGGTAAAGACTATCAGCCTTGGATAAAGATTCAGGATTTTCCTTCAAAGGGTCGTGTTTCCAGACCTCCAGGTTGGAAAACAAACCGAGAACATCATCTGTTTTCTGATAACGAGAAGCGGCTATTTTATGTGTTTGAGTGGTCTGATGCGATTGTAGATATAAGAGAGCAGTTTCCTCTACTTGACCTTGACTTATCAATGAGTATCGCAGAAGAAATGGCTATTAACCATCCCAAAGACCCTCAAAGGAATACTCCCTATCCTTTAACCACGGATTTTATGCTTTCTGTCAGGCAAGGCGAAAAGATAGTCCAGAAAGCACGAACATTTAAGCTAACCAAGGATTTAGGAAGTAAGTCTGTAGCTGAAAAATTTGAGTTAGAAAAGCGTTACTATGCTGCCAAAGATATTGATTGGGGAATAATTACAGAAAAAGAAGTTCCTAAACTATTAGCGGAAAATATTGAGTGGGTTCATACTGCTTATAAATTAGAGGAAAATGCAGATATAAATCTCGAAGAACTACGTAATATTGCCAACATTTTAAAGTCCAGGCTTCAGGAAGCTGATTCAAGCATCAATCGAATAACAACGGGTTTAGATAAAGACATGAATATAGAGCCTGGTACATGCCTCTATCTTTTTAGACACCTTATCGCTCGGAAAGAAATCATTATGGATATGTTACTAACCAAAATATCTAGTTCCCCTTCTTCAAAAGAAATTAAAAAGATTATTTAAAAAAATACGAGGTGCTTTACATGATTAATGAATTATTTGTCAATGACTTGATTGAATGGATTGATGAATCAGGTAATAACTTCGTAGAACGAGTTCTTTGGATTGATGAAGGATATACTATAGCCTTTGTTTTTGATATAAATACTAAAACAGGATTTCCAGAACCTAAAAAAATTTCAGAGATTATAGAAGCTATTTCTGATAGTCGTGCATTGAAGCTTAAATCAGATCCGTGGGCAAGAATAGTCAGAGATGAAGATTTGTCAGAGAAGGAAAAAGAACTGAGAGATAGAGCTTGGCAAATAATTTCATTTATCATTACTCAAGAACCCTCGGTTTACTATCGAGATTATAGAGGTGCTTTAGTTCAGCAGACTATTGAAAAATATAATGCAGGTAGAAGTAAAGGTAAATTAGTAGAAATAAGTGTTTATAAATATTTAAGAAGATTTTGGCAGAGGGGTAAAAATAAAAATGCTCTTCTGCCTGATTATGCAAATTCTGGTGGTAGAGGAAAACCTAAAACATCAGGAGACAAGAAGAGAGGAAGACCAAGAAAATATGCACATGACCAAGAAATTGGTACTGGGGTAAATGTCACAGAGGAGGATAAAAAAATCTTTAGATTTGCAGTTACTAAGTTCTACAACAATCCTAAAGAGAATTTTTTAACTACTGCTTATAATTTGATGATACAAAATTTTTACCATGAGGATTTTTATTATGATGAGAATGGAGTGAAAAAAAGCATTTTAATCCCTCCAGAAAAACAACCTACATTTACTCAGTTTAAATATTGGTATGAAGTAGAACAAACTGATATTAGGAAGACTATTATATCTCGTAAAGGTTCTAGAAAGTATGCTCTTGAGTATCGGGCTATTACAGGAACCTCACAAATGGAAACGATGGGGCCTGGGTCGAGATATCAAATTGATGCCACAATTGCAGATGTATACTTAGTATCAGAATACAATCGCAACTGGATTATTGGTAGACCTATTATCTATGTGGTTATTGATGTTTTTAGCCGCATGATAACGGGTGTTTATGTTGGCTTGGAAGGGCCATCTTGGGCAGGAGCCATGATGGCTTTAGCCAATGCCGCTACAGACAAGGTAGAGTTTTGCCGAGAATATGGTATTGAAATTTCTGAAAGTGATTGGCCATGCAAGCATGTTCCTGATGCTATTTTGGGCGATCGAGGTGAATTAGCAGGCATGAAGGTAGAAACATTAATCCCTAATTTAAACGTTCGCATTGAAAATGCTGCTCCTTATCGAGCAGATTGGAAAGGTTTAGTTGAAAGACAATTTCGTATTATTCATGGGTATGTAAAACCATTTGTTCCCGGTTATATAGACACAGATTTTAGGCAGAGAGGAGGGCATGACTACCGCCTTGATGGCAGACTTGATATAGAAGAATTTACTAAAATAATTATTTTTTTAATTCTCCAACGGAACAATCATGACTATTTAAGTAATTACAGTAGAGATGAGATGATGATTGCTGATGATATAAATCCGATACCCAGAGAACTGTGGGAGTGGGGAATAGCAAATCGTTCTGGTAGACTCAGAACTTTTCCAGAAGATATTATCAAGTTAAACCTAATGCCAACAGGGCAAGCAACAATTACTGCTCGTGGTATTAAATTTAAAGGAATATACTATACCTGTGATAAAGCAAGAAAAGAATTTTGGTTTGAAAAATCTAGAAGTGGTTTGCTTTCTAAATCAGAAAAATCATTGAATGTTTCATATGATATTCGCCAACTCAACTATATTTATGTGCGCTCTCCCGATGGCAGAGATTTTGAAAAGTGTTTTCTTTTAGATTCACAACAAAGATACTCTGATAAAAATTTACATGACATCGAATATTTACAGGCATCTGAAGAACTGCAAAAACAAAAAATTTACGGTAAACAGCTACAAGGAAAAGTAGATTTAATAGCAAACATAGAAAGTATAGTTAGTAAAGCTAAAGAAGAGACTGAAGAAGTTTTAGATGACAAAATCAGTAACAGAAAAAAAGTTGCTGGTATCCGAGGTAATAGAGCTTTTGAAAAAGATAAAAGGCGTGAAAGTGAGGGATTTGAACTAGCAAAGCAAGAAAAAGAAAACATTATTGAAACTATAAATAATCAGCCTTTGCCTGAAGATGAAGATTCAGAGGCATCAAAATCATTGCAGCCTGACCACATGAATTTATTAAGACGCAAGAGACAGGAGCGAAAACGTGGACAGGAATAATGAGGGTGAAGTTGTTAGGATTCCTGATGGAGAATTAGCGGTTATTGCCAAATACATAGACCAAAAACTTCCAGAGTATAACGCTAACCCATTGATTCAGGCGCTACCTCCTATCCTTTCAGCAGACGAATTTATAGATAAAGTAACAAGAACGCCAGATTTTGATGATGAAGAGAGAAACCTAGAAGCTCGTTATAGATTTCATTGCATCGAGAGGCTTTCTAGATACTTCGATCCCCAAAATAAAACTGTTGAATTACAGAAGAGAATTTGTGCGCTTATAATGACTGGCTATCTGGCTCGGAATGTTCTAAAGCCTGAATATGCAAGTCGCTCTAGGCAAATTTATAATGCAATAAAAGACGGAGGAGGTAAAAACTTAGAAAACTACGTTAATCTTCCTACGTCTGCTTCCGGTTTAACCCTGATTGGCCCATCAGGAATGGGGAAGTCTACAAATTTTCAAAATATTCTTAATTTGTATCCTTCAGTCATTCTTCACCCTAAACATAGTGTCTACCAGATAGTTTGGTTAAAGGTTGATTGTCCTCATGCCGGTTCTTTGAAGGGTCTGTGTACTGATATTTTTCTTGCTGTTGACAGGTTGTTGGGTACTAACTACTTCAAAAAATTTGGTTCATCGCGCAACTCTGAAGATTATATGCTTGCTCAAGTTGCTCAGATTGCCCATACTCATCATTTAGGAGCTTTGGTCATAGATGAGATGCAAAATCTTGTTACAGCAAGAAGAAGTAGCTCCGATATGTTGAACTTTTTAGTAAAAATGGACAACACCGTAGGAATTCCAGTAATTCGCGTTGGCACGAATGAGGCTTTTCCCATTCTTCAAGGAAATTTTAGAAATGCTAGGAGAGGAACGGGAGAGGGAAGTGTAATTTGGGACACAATGGCAAATGATGATGAATGGTATTTTTTCATGGAAGGGATGTGGGACTACCAATGGACAAAAATGCCAATTCCTTTCTCAGATGAAATTAACGAAGTTTTCTATAACGAAAGTCAAGGAATTATTGATATTGCTGTCAAGCTTTACAAGATGGTTCAATGGAGAGCTATCTCAATAGGTGGTAAAGAAACTATTACTGTTGAGCTAATTCGTCAAGCTGCTAAAGATGGACTATATTTAGTCAAGCCAATGCTAGATGCTATTAGATCAGGTGATAAGGAGTGGATGATTAAGTATAAAGATATTGCTCCTCTAGAAACTACAGAATATGAAAATAGATGTCTATCTGAGATTGATTCTAAAGATTTGAAAGAAATTCGGAGATTAGCCAGGAAGCAGCAGACTCAGCATAAGATATCGCCAAAGCTAAATTATGTAATTATTGAGCTTTTGAATTTGGAAGTAGAACCTGTTAAAGCAAAAGAATGTGCAGAACAAATAATGATTTCTAGTGATGAAGATGAAGACATTATATTGTTAGTCAAGAAAGCGTATACTCTTGCTTTGCAAGAAGAAAAAGTAAATGAGAGTCTTGTAAAGACAAATATAAGGAAAGCTAAATTAAAGCCAAAATATCAAGGAAATGACATTCGACGAATTGTTGAAAATGCCAACAAGGAGAAAAAATCTGCATACGAAGATTTGAAATTAGCTGGTATAATCAAAAATCCAGTCGAAGATTTTATAAATATTTCGCTTATCGATGCTTAGTTTCTTCCCAACTCTGTATCCAGATGAACTTTTGTATAGTACTTTAGCTAGATACCACATTCGGAGTGGTAATAGAAGTTTTAAGCAAACTGACTTAGACTTATTCGGTTACAGTTCTCAACAAGTATGCAAGATTACTTTAACTAATCACTTAAATTATTTAGTTAAAAACTTACCTTTACGTTCCTACCAAACAGTCGGTAATTTACTGCGAAATCATACTTTATACCCTTTTTATGCAACTTTCTTAATGCCACAGGAAGCTTGGTCATTAAAAGACTCAATGAGTAAAAAACTTAGTGGTTCTATTTTAGAGGTTGCTAAGGTGGCTAATGGTTCTAGTGGTGAGTCAAAAAAATTTTAAAAATTTTGCCCTGAATGTTTAGAAAAAGATACCCAACAATATGGTGAGCCTTACTGGCATAGAACACATCAAGTACCTGGCATATTGGTTTGTCCAACTCATGGTGTCGTTCTGTGCGATAGTTCTGTTGCACTTGAATCGAAAGGCATACATTATTATGCTGCAAGCTTAGATAATTGTTTAGTAGTTACTGATATAAAAAGTTTGGCAAATCAGACTTTAAAAACACTGTTCACGCTGACAAATGATATTAACTTGCTAATTCATAGTAATTTTGCCTTTAAAGGCTTGGCTTGGCTTCGCACTCGGTACCAGCGTTACTTAGTGAGTAAAGGGCTATTGCAAATCTTTTCTGCTGGGAAGTTTAAATTTGACGAATATGGTTTTTCAAAGCTTATATTTGATTTTTATGGTCAAAAATCTTTAGAAGCTCTCAATCCAAAGTTAACCCAACATCAAGGTAAATATTTCTCCCATTGCTTGCTTGGATGTGACTTAAATCCAGCTATTGACCGGATCACTCATATCTTGATGATAAAATTTTTAGCAAATTCTATAGAAGCATTTTTTCAGTAGGAAAGTTCACATATAAATATTTTTATGTATATTAATATAAATCAATAAAAAGTTACTAAAAATTATCATGTTTGCTTGTCATTTTAAAGTAATCTCATATTAATCACTAAGATAGCCTAAGTAATAATTTAGTTGCCTCAAATATCGTGTATTTGCTTAAAGATAGGGTGCTAAAGATGATTATTGATTGCAGCTTACCTACGCAGATTGTTCCAGAGTCACCTTTAAACCTAACAAAGCAAAGAAAGCTTTTAACCTCTCAGTTACCATACATAGATTTAATTTTTAACCTGATTGGTGAGACAGTACCTCTAGACCACGGCTATGAGCTATTTTCTGCGATCGCTCATTTTGAACCTGAACTTCATAAATTAGATACAGTTGGAATTCATACTATTGCAGGTATTCCCAAGGAAGGCGTAATTCAGCTAACTAAAAATTCTAGGCTTCGGATTCGGCTACCGATGGATCAAGTGCGTTTGGTTTATCCATTAGCAGGTAAACCCTTGAGAATTGGCAAGCATACAATTCGCTTGGGGATTCCTGAAATTTATTTGCTTGAGCCTGCTGAGAGACTGCGATCGCGTATAGTGATTATCCAGGGTTATCAAGAACCGGAATCATTTTTAGCAGCTGCACAGCGTCAGTTAGAACAACTAGGTATCCAGGCAAAAGCTTTTATTACTAAAAATGCTGATGGTAGCCCAAAACGTAGAAGTATTAAAATCAAGCGCTTTACGGTTGTGGGTTTTGGGTTAGAAATCATTAATCTCAGCAATGAAGATTCGCTAACATTGCTCAGACATGGCATTGGGGGAAAGCGCAAGATGGGCTGTGGCCTTTTTGTACCAGTGAAGATAAAGGGAAACGCAAGTTAAAGCTGGTTTTGGCTACTACCCAATATAAGTATGAAACCGTTTATCTTCAATGAATCTAAATAAGTTTTTGAATCTTTCCCAGAAATAAATAAGATGTCTGTAGTGGCTAGTGTCGTCAACCCCAAAATTCAGTTAAATTTGGGCGATCCAAGCATAACTTGGATACATCGTGTTGGCATAGCAGGACTTTGGATGACGCTCAAGCGACTAGAAAAATTATACCCAATACCTACGGGACGACCTGGTAATTTAACTTGGTTGCTGACTCCTCGCAGCATCAGCCTCCAATGGCAAGGGCAGGATTTCATAGTTTTAGACTGGTTGCTAAAGCAATCTTTTCAGATTAATGAAGAAGGTCTAATTTCGCTGACAGGCATAAATACGCATTTAATCAACACTGAAACCCAAATTAATATTCACTTGGGAATCACGGCAACATTCCTCCAACATAATCAGGTTGTTAAATTTAAGGGGAAAAAATCTAAGTCATTAAAAGTTGATAGTGTTGATGGCATAGAAATAGATGTTGAATATAAGAAAGCAGTTTCCTATGCTCATCAAAATTTTGCTAAACAACTCTGCGATGAACAAGGTCAATTCTTACAGCAGTCAATTGGCGTAGTAGGTTGGCTGTATCCGGGATCTGTAGTTCGTCATGTCGCTTTTACAAAAGAAACTAAGTTTGAAGAGAAACCACAACTGGCTTTTGCTCTTTTATATGCTCCTGTTGCTTGCCACTACTTTGTATTGCGATCGCATACTCAACCGCAACACCCACAGTATGCCATAGTTATACCTGAAGTGACTAACTTAGAAATTTATGCCCAGCAATACTGGAATTTAGGAAACTTGGATTACAAACATTTCCATGTATCTAGCTTAGGAGATGCCGCATTAAGATTCCTTACTTACAAAACAACTATAGAGTTGGCTATACCCAATCAGGTAAAACGATGCCAAGTAATATTATTTGGAACGGTAATTTGGTCAAAGCAGCAAAAAACTCGCACAGAAATAGCAGTAGTAGAAGCGACTGAAATAATTGAGATTATCTATAAGCTAAGTTGCATCTCTTTTTCAGATTACAGAATTATTAAATATGAAAATAAAAATTTTATTATTAGCAATGTGCTTAAAGGAATAATTGCTGATAATTTAGTAAAAGGCTTTCTCTGGTGGAATAATTTTGATATAAAAATCCGAAATGTTAATTTATTGAAAGTAATTCTTTCTGAAGATAAAGGAATATACGAAATGATTGAACACTCTCAATGGGATATAAATGCTCAAAAGCTATTTATTCAAGCTTGCCATGAAGCATTGAAAAAAATATATGCTAAGATTTACGACCGGACAAAAGAAGGTCAATATGCTCAAATTGAACGAGAAAATATACGTATCTTATCGCAACTAGGACGATGCACGAATATTGAAAACTTCCGCAAATTCATTGCAGAGTTTTGGGGAAAAGCAGGACAACTTTCAATTCTAGAAGAACATTGGGAAGAATTACTGCCCTTAATATCAGGAATAATGGATTGGAAGGTTGCCAGAGATTTAACTTTTATTGCTATTGCTAGCTATCCAAAAAGCAAGACTAATAAAAATAAAAAAATCTTAGAAGAATCTGACTTAGACAATGAATAAATATGTATTTTTTTTGATTTAATTACTGAAAAAGTATTCATCCTTTAGGTAACTTTCAAATGTTTCATTTATTCGGCAATATTTTGGGCAATATTTTGACAAATTACGGAACCGCAGCTAATAACCGTGGGGAAAATGAAGGTAACATAACTCCCTTACAAAAATTAAATTGGAAAGGTGAAGTTCATACTAGCATTTCATCTGAGGCAATTCGTTGGGCATTACGGTACTACTGGCAAAATATTGGCTATCCCGTGAATCGACGTTGGGATGAGAATGCTCAACCAGTAGCGAATCATGTTTTGCAAGACCCCAACTTTGATGATATTCGCTTCATTGATGATGATATTTTGGGATTTATGCAGGCAGAAGCAGCAAAAGTGGAAGCGTCAGATGAGGCTGAAGGTGAAGTAGAGGAAACATCTCAAGATGATAATAAAAAAAGTTCTAAAGGTAAGGACAAGCAAACTTCTCCACGTAAAGGCAAGCAAAAGCCTAAAGGGAAAATAACTGCTAGACGAGGTGTATTAGAAGTTACTCGTGCAGTCTCAATGATACCCTTTATGGGAGACATTACCTTTAATGCTGTTAGTGGAGTCAAAGGACGAAATTCTCTTTATGCCACAGAGATTCATGCTACTCGTTATCAATATGGTTTTGCATTAACACCCGATAGTCTTAAAGATAAATCTCGCATCCATGCTGTTCTAGATGGTTTGGTTTCGATTGGTGAAGTGGCGGGAAATCATGCCCGCTTTTTGTATGATTTCTCCCCTGAAAGTATTGTACTGCGGTGGACACATGATTTTTCACCTCGTTTTCTATATTGCTTTGAGCAAGACGAACTGGGAAATATGTCAGCATCAAACTTAGTGCGACAGATAGAAGTAGGAGATATTGATCCCAAAGAATTATGGATTGGAGGCTTAATTTCTCAGGGTTTAGAAGACTTAGGAGCAAATGTGTTTCCTGGAGTGAAATCCGCGGTCAATGCGCTAAAACAAGTCATTTCTGAAGATTTACAGTTGTCATCGGGGAGGGACTAAGTGACGACAATTGCTTTGAAAGTTGAAGTACCTATTGCTTGTTTTCGTCACTCCCGTGCTAGAGAATACGCTGAAACATATCCAGTCCCTCCACCTTCTACAGTGTACGGGATGTTGCTTTCTCTGATTGGTGAGACAAATCGTTATAGACATTGTGGAACTCAATTAGCGATCGCACTCTTGTCTAAACCAGATAAATCTATTGTAATTCGGACTTTTCACAGGTTTAAAACCAAAGATATCCACAACCCTAAGAATGTTAAACCTGATTACCAAGAGTTGCTAACGAACGTTGAGTTTGTAGTTTGGGTAAAAACAGACAAAGCAAAGCCTACTTTACTAGAACGTTTGCAGCAGGCATTTGCGAACCCAGCTTCTATTAATCGATTTGGTGGACTGTGTTTAGGTGAAAGTCGGGATCTAGTCAATACTGTTACCCTTTTATCTGAGAACTATCATGCTGAGTCGCTGTGGTGGTTAGTTATAGATGAAGATGGTTCGCTAACTCTACCCTACTGGGTTGACCATGTTGGGTCTAAGAGAACGCGCTGGCAGTGTTATGAGCTTCAAGAGTCCCAAGTATGGCAACCACCGAATTTATCGTGGACTACAATTCAAACTAGTTGAAAAATGAGGATATTTAGATTTTGACAGGGATATCTGCTTGTTATGCCGACACAAAGAGATAAAAAGTCGGTATTCTTTACTGAATCAGCAATCTAGCGCTTTCACCATGATTTAGGATGCTTGCAATTCCTCAGAAAGTTTTAATAATAAGCCTTCTGAGCGTTGTTAAGTTAGCCTAGCCCATTAAATTTTGCAAATTTAGTGCCTCCTAATGACAGGTGCTTGTAAGATTATCTACAAGACCTGATGGATTAACGTGTTTAGCCATCGCCGTTCTTTAACATTAGATGTCGTAAGACGTTGAGCATATTCCTTGAAGCGTTGGTATCTGCTTGCTGTATTATGTTCTTTAACATTAGATGTCGTAAGACGTTGAGCATCGACTGTCTATAGCTTTACGCGATCGCACTTTCCAGTTCTTTAATATTAGATATTGTAAGACGTTGAGCATCAAAATGCCCAAGTTGCAAAATTGAATTTAACCTTACGCCGTTCTTTAACATTAGATGTCCTAAGACCTTGAGCAGGATTATGCTACTCTTTGTCATAGCTTATACTTCAAATCCCCTCTTAACTGGAAATTTTTGCACGGATTTGTTCCCATTGCTCAATCTGCTTCCGTAGTTGCAATTTGCGATCGCTCTCAACTGCACCAAGACCAGTAAACAAACCCTGACCATTCAACTGATCGCGGTAAATAGCAATCAATTCGGTCAGTGCTTTTTTACAGCTTCCATCTCCTCCTCTGTGAAGGAATTTATATCTAGGCAAATCAGTCGTCTGCCAATTCTCTCCACAAGCTCCGACCTGCTTAGATCAAAATTAGAGGCGATCGCATCTAATCCTTCAATACCAGTGGGAGTAAGGGCTAGGTTGACCCTTTTCTTAACCTCGTCGTACATCTCTGGTACGTCTTTTTGTCCTTTCTGCCCTTTCTTTCCCATTAGTACCGAGCTATTACACACCTCCTAAATCATAGTCAACAGCAAGGACTACAGGTAGATTCTATAAATTGCTCAAAGAGATTTAGTTATTGTGTAATACCTAAATTGATGATAAAATAGGCGTTGTATAATACCTAAAGCCTTGATGATAGAGGATAAAAATCCTCATAATTTTGTTTGCTATGGAAAATTGGTGTGGATAGCGATCGCCACAAATTTGAAACACTCTGGAATTTACAAAAATATCTTTTCCGGTTTCAACATGAGAAAGAATCTATGCTTGGCTTTTTTCCAGCCCCTTATCCAGATGAAATTTTATACAGTATCTTGGCTCGTTACCACATTAGGAGTGGTAACACCAGTCCAAAAATAACTCTAAAGGAGCTATTTAATTCTCAAGGTGTAATAGCTACTGTTGACTTACCTTCTAACCTGAATTCGTTGATTGAAAATCTCCAATTTATCTCGAATTATCAAGTAGAAGATTTGATATAGCAATCCTAAATGATTTGTGAGAAAATACTGAAAAGAGAGGAGAGCAGCAATTAAGACAAAGTACAGGGGGTAGCAATGTGGATGCAATCATTAGAAGCGTTTATCGATCAGAGCCAAGATAAACGTGAAGTCAAGCGAGCGATCGCAGTCAAGATGTTGTTCTCAGGATACAATCACGAAGAGATTATGGCAATACTGGGTGTTTCCTCTGGTTTTATCAGTAAGTGGAAAAAGGCATTTTTTCAAAGCGGAGTTGAAGGTTTAAAGCTGGCGCACAAAGGAAGTTTAGGACTGCTGAATACTATTCAACGTTCGGAGATAATCGAATGGCTGCAATCTAAATCTCAATGGACTATTAATGAGTTAGAGTACCACATCGCTACCAAATACGAGGTAACGTTTGAATCAAAACAAAGCTACTATGATTTGTTTAATGAAGCGAGAATTAGTTGGAAGAAAAGTCAAGCAAATAATCCCAAATACGATTCAGAATTAGTAGAAGTAAAAAAAAAAGAAATTTGTGACCTGTTGTCCGTGCGCCGGGACGAAATTGATTCTGGAGAGCTAGTTATATTCATGGTTGATGAATGTCATCTCCTATGGGGAGATGTATGTGGTTATATTTGGGGTAAGACAAATGAGCGAGTATCAATTCCAGTTGTAAATACCCGTGATAAGCAAACGTACTTCGGTGGACTAGACTATAAGACCAAAGAATTTTTAACCTATCCCGCTCAAAAAGGTAACTCAGAAAATACGATTAAATTCTTGGAATATTTGCGATCTGCTGAAAGCAGCAGCGCTTCGCTATCGCAACGCCCAGGAGCAAAATTGTTAATAATTTGGGATGGTGCAAGTTATCACCGTTCACAGCAAATTAAAGATTATTTGGATTCTTTAAATAATGGTTTAGAAAGAGAAGAATGCTTGATAAGCTGTGAAAGATTTGCTCCCAATGCACCGCAACAAAATCCTGTAGAAGATATTTGGTTGCAAGGAAAAAGATTGATTAGAGAGTTTTATTTTTTCTGCCATTCCTTCTGTGTTGTCAAAGCTTTATTTGAGTTATCAGTACATTGTCAAATTTTTGACTTTGATAAACTCCACGAATCTGGTGTTTTCTCATGAATGATTTAGGATTGCTATAGAAATCCTAAAGTTAGGTCTACGAGAGACAGCAAGACGGCTCAATGTCGATCCCAGAACAGTAAACCGTTATACTACCGTACTTAAGCTAAAAACTTCTTGGAAATCTTCACAGGAAAATCGGCTAGTAGACTTACAGGAAGTTTTAGACTCAAATCTAAATTTAGCCAGCGATCGCAAAATAAAATACCGGGAAGCTTGGAAAGCTTTACTACAGCAGTATCCAGAGGCATCGAAAACTACTCTCAGGGCATTAGCTAAGGCAACATATATTTGGCTATACAGAAACGATAAAGAGTGGCTCAACAAAAATTCGCCTTCTTTAAAAGTGCCTCTCCCTTGCGTCGGTAAAGTTGATTGGGCAGAAAGAGACAAGCAAGTTCTCGAAAAGGTAAAAAATGCTGTCCGATCGCTTCTGAGTGCAGAAAAACCCGCGAGAATAACTATTGGCAAGATAGGCAAAGCTATTGGCTTACTGGCACTAAGTAAGTCGGCGGGAAAATTTATAAGTATGTAACGAAAAGTTAAAGAGAGCTATTTGAGTTAAATTTAACACGTTGTGTACTGTAGTTTCCTT
>NZ_JBALCY010000041.1:0-14894 GCF_036917655.1 Nostoc sp. | reverse complement strand
CTTCAATATCCTTCAGTATTTCACTCATCTTTTTATGTCAAAAACTTATCATAATGTTCTTCTACCACAGAATATTACTATTTTGGAGATGTCTAATGAAGTAGCGATCGCTTATTTACCACGAAAATTTTGCTGAAAGAGCAGGAACATCAGGGTTTTTGTGAAGAATATTTACATATGTTAATATTGCTTGGTTTAGGTACGGATATTCAGTATGGTTCCTATAAAGACTGATCTCCAAGATTTAGAGCAAGTCACTCGGTTGTTTTCTCATCTCGAATTTGATGGAAAAAAGCTCAATCATCAACCGGGTAGCGTATTGGGAAGTACTGCATTGATTGCGGGAACCACCGTTGGAGCAGGGATTCTCGCCTTACCAGCCGTTACCCTACCGTCTGGGATTGTGCCATCCACATCTGGACTGATTGCTGTTTGGATCTACGCTTTAGTTTCCGGGTTACTGGTTGCAGATGTTACCTTAAACACGATGCGAACAGAAGGGCGTGCGAGTATAGGTTTTTTGGGAGTTGTTGAGAAGATCCTTGGTAAGCTGGGAGCGCGAATTGCAGGCGGTGCATATTTATTCATGCACTATGCTCTTTTGGTGGCATACATCACCGAAGGTGGAGAGATTTTAGGATCTGCGGCGGCAAAAGTCTGGGGTGTGCAGATATTGCCTACGTGGGTGGGCACAACGACTTTCACGCTCTTATTTGGTGGCATTATGTATCTTGGGCGAGAAAAGTTTATTGAGAAATTAAACAGCGCCTTTGTCGGAATTGTCATCGTTTCCTTCTTGGGATTATTGTTTCTGGGAGGAAGGCACATTCAGAGCGCCCAACTGTTATTTCAGGACTGGAGTGCCCTTGGTAGTGCCATTTCAGTGATGTCTGTGGCGCTGTTTTTCCAAAACGTTGTGCCCCTAGTTGTGACGCAACTCGAAGGGGATGCCCGCAAAATTCGTCAGTCCATCTTTATTGGTTCTGTGATTCCTCTAATTATGTTCTTGGCGTGGAATGCCGTAATTTTAGGAAGCGTCAGTCCCGATATGCTACATGGTACATCTGACGATAGAACTGTTTTTGATCCACTGCAAATTCTCCGAGCAGGTGGTGCGGGGGAATGGTTAGGAGTGCTAGTATCCATTTTTTCAGAGTTTGCGATCGCTACATCATTCATTGGATTTGTCTACGGGTTGCTGGATTTGTTCAAAGATATTTTCCTACTTGCACAGGGCGAACTTTCTAGCCGCCTCCCCCTCTATTCGTTGGTTCTTTTCCCTCCTATGACTTTCGGAACGCTCAATCCCAGCATCTTTTTTACTGCCCTAGATTACACTGGAACGTTCAGTATCTCAGTTCTAGGTGGAATTATTCCGGCGTTAATGAGTTGGAAGCAACGTCAAGAACAAGAAAACTCAGATAGCATAAATCAACCACTCGTTCCTGGTGGGAAGGTGACGCTCATTGTGATGATTGGAGTGGCATTAGCCATGATGGGAAGACAAATTTTGTCAATTTACACCCACTAAAACCATCAATAACAACTTTAATGTAATATATGAGTATATAATTGTAGTATAAATATGCCAATCACAATCAAATGAGTGATTCTCGCCTCGTCAAAATCAGCAAATATCTCAGCAAATATCTGCGACACACACCAGATGCAATTGGAATTAAACTTGCTCTCAATGGTTGGGTTGCTATTGATGAATTACTTACCGCTTGTGCTAAAAACAAGTTTCCGATTACCCGTCAGGAATTAGAGGCGGTAGTTGAATCCAATGAGAAACAACGCTTTTCTTTTGATTCTACAGGTAATCTGATTCGAGCTAACCAAGGACATAGTGTAAAAGTCGATTTACAATTAGAACCTGTTGTGCCGCCAGATGAGCTTTATCACGGCACGGGACGCAAATCTGTAGAGTCAATTCTCCAGACAGGACTTTGCAAAATGTCACGACATCATGTCCATTTATCGAAGGATATTGCAACAGCACAAACTGTTGGTGCAAGACATGGAAAAGCTGTGGTTTTTGCTGTATATGCTGCGGCAATGCATCAGGCGGGTTACATCTTCTATTGTTCTGCTAATGGTGTTTGGTTAGTGGATCATATACCACCTGAGTATCTACAAAAAATTTGAATTTTAATAGCTTGTTAAGTTTTATTTAGAAATCCGAAAAAAGGAACTGTTGTATTGTTTTGAGTATTTGATAGCATTGGATCTACCCGCAGCTTCTGCCAGTATTTGTGTTTGGCGCGATCGCTCTTAACTAAATATACCAAAAGGCAATCTGCTTGACTTAGAGCGCACTCTAAGTTCTAAAGTAGACATATCGCTTTTAAGGGTATTTTGGGATGGAAACAGGACTAACCATTCAGGAGGTTGCAAAGCTGACGGGATAAGCGTACATACCCGGCGTTACTACGAGCGCAAGAACTTGCTACGCTCGCTATCTTCAGGGGTTTAACAAACTCACTGCACCGAAACGAAGCCCACTTTGCCATTTACATATTCAAAAAAGATATTCAAAAAAGGTTGGGAGGATGAGTTTGTATGAAATTTAAGTCAGTTTCCGTAGGTATTGGCTTAAGCATTCTCAGTTTTTCAGTCAGTTCATTCCCACGTCCTGTATTCAATTCACCACGAGTCCTTGCCCAAGAAGTTAGCTCTTTATGCCCTCTGCCATCTGATATTGCCGTTACCTTTCTAAATTCTAAATGCCAGGAAGTCAAACTAGAGCAGCCTCAGACTTTTTATCGCTACTATAGTAGCAGTGAGAACAGATATGGCAGGTATTTAACAACTGATAAATATAAAACAAATGTAGAAGTAATTACGAATCTAGCTCTCAATCAATCATGGGGCAATAAAGCCACAATGATCCAACCAGTTACTTTGCCAGCAGGAACGACAGTTTATCAAGGCATTGTCGCCCCTCAAACCCCCACACAATGCTATCCTGGTGGTGGTCAACAGACCTTTATTAAAGATACAAGAGATCCAAATATTAAGTGGTCTGAGGGACAAAATATCGTTTTAAAAGATTTTTGTTGTCCGTAAAACTTATGGAAACCAAGACAGAAGAATTTATCAAGTTGCTCGATAAAGCTCTTGAGATTGCCAAACAGATCCGTAGAGACAAACAACCTGAATTTAGACACCCAGAGGGTTTAAATAATCTGATCAGTGCCCTCCAATCTATTAGAGGTAAGACCTTGATTGGTCAACTTGAACCATCAGGAGGAATCTCAACCCTTGGGCTGGCTCGTGAAGTGGCTGATTGGATTGAGCCGTTAAATTCGCCATTATTAAAAACTGTAGGCGCAATAGAGGAATATTACCAAAAACACCTCTAGAACCTACAGGTTTGTCAAGTATAGATACAACTCAGCATCTGTGGAGAACTAGCTGTGGGCAAATTGGTCATCTTAAAGTTAGGGGAGGGAAACTTTGAACAAGGTTTTCCCGTGACCCTACAGATTGGCGATGAAAATGTCCGCCCTAGTGTGGAAATCACGGGTGCGCTTCCCCCCAACCCAGAAATTCCCCGCGATTATTACCGTTGGCAATCTATTTATCGTAATTTAAGGTTGCCATCTCGCCCTATTGGTTTACCTAAGGAACTTAACCAAGTTTCCAGCCTAGAAGACTGCCAGCAGGTGACTGAGGAGTTTAAAGTCCGTTTTAATGCTTGGCTTGCTTCCGATTCCTTTCGTCCTATCCGCGAGAAATGGTTGGAAAAACTCATGCTTGCGGATAATATCCGGGTGCTTTTACAAACTAAGGACTTTCGATTACAAAAACTCCCCTGGCATCTTTGGGATTTGCTAGAACGCTATCCCCAGGCGGAAATAGCTCTGAGCGCTCCCGCCTACGAACAAGTCAACCGAATAGCAACCACATCCGACAAAGTAAAAATCTTAGCGATTTTGGGTAACAGCCAAGGAATTGATACCAAAGCAGATCAGGCGCTGCTTAATTTGTTACCCAATGCAGACATTACTTTTTTAGTTGAACCACAATGCCAAGACCTTACTGACCAGCTATGGGAGCAGCATTGGCAGATTTTATTTTTCGCTGGACACAGTTCTACTCAGGAAACGAATGAAACAGGAAAAATCTCCATCAATCAAACTGAAAGTCTCACAATTAGCCAGTTAAAGTATGCCCTGAGAAAGGCAGTGGAACGAGGTCTACAACTGGCGATTTTCAATTCCTGTGATGGCTTGGGATTGGCACGGGAGTTTGCAGATTTGCATATTCCCCAAATCATCGTGATGCGAGAGCCTGTACCCGATCGGGTGGCACAGCAGTTTTTAAAGTATTTTTTGGAAGGCTTCGCGCGGGGAAACTCGCTGTATTTAGCTGTGAGGGAGGCACGAGAAAGGTTACAGGGGCTAGAAAATCAATTTCCCTGCGCTACATGGTTGCCTGTCATCTGTCAAAATCCTGCGGAGATGCCGTTGAATTGGGGGGAATTGTCTAGAAATGCACCTAATATTCCAACATCTTTGGCTAAAATCACCCCTGTTAAAAGAATCACAAATCGGCTTGGCTTCTCATTGCTCCTACTGATCAGCATGGGAATGACTGGAATATTAACGGGGGTAAGGTATTTGGGTGTGCTGCAACCATTAGAGCTAAGTGCGTTTGACCAACTGTTACGCTTGCGGACTGCTGAGAAACCAGACTCACGCCTACTGATTGTCACTGTGACTGAAGAAGATGTGCAAGCGCAAAAACAGGAAAAACCTCAAGGTTCCTTGTCAGACAAATCACTTGCCCAACTGTTAGAAAAATTACAGACATATCAACCACAAGTTATTGGTTTGGATATATACCGAGATTATCCAGTTGATAAGGATTATCCAGCATTGGCAGAACGAATGCGAAAAAGCGATCGCTTTGTGGCGGTGTGTCAACTCAGCGATTCCCAAGCAGGAAAACCAGGTGTGAAACCACCACCAGAAGTTTCTCCAGAGGGTCTAGGTTTTAGCGATATTGCCATAGATTCAGATAATGTAGTGCGTCGCCATCTGTTAGCGTTAACTCCCTCACCCTCATCTCCTTGTACTGCCTCCTATGCCCTGAGTGTTCAGCTTGCATTGCGTTACTTGTACGCGAAAGGAATTCAGTTGCAATTTACCCCAGATGGTGCATGGCAATTAGGGAAGGTGACATTTAAACCAATAGAAGCTCATGCCGGAGGTTATCAAGGGATTAACGCTTTTGGACATCAAATTTTGTTAAATTATCGTTCCTCTGGTTCCCCAGAAGCGATCGCACCACATGTTACCTTACAGCAAGTGCTAACGGGTAAGCTAAATGCCAATGCAGTCAAAGGCAAAATAGTCATTATTGGCACAACAGCAGAAACTTTTGGTGATTACTGGTTAACTCCCTACACCACTCCTCAAGGGAAATTACAGCCAATACCAGGAGTATTTTTACAAGCTCAGATGGTCAGTCAACTGCTCAGTGCTGTTTTGGACGGACAACCTCTGTTATGGACTTGGCCACTTTGGGGTGAAGTAATTTGGGTTTGGGGCTGGTCTTTTTTAGGCGGTTTGCTTACTGCTTATCTGCACCGATTCACTTACTTAAGCTTGGCAGGAGGGATAGCTATTACGAGTTTATATGGTAGCTGTTTTATATTTTTAATTGCATATAGTTGTTGGGTTCCCCTCATTCCTGCTATGTTGGCTTTAGGAGGTAATAGTTTAGTAGCTATAATTTACTTAAACATAAAATTTAAAGTTAATAACAACGGCAATTTAAAATATGAAAGCTAAAGTTAACAATTCAAAATTCTTCGCGCAGCGTCTCGTAGAGAAGAGAGTTTCAGTCCGGGATTTAAACCCCGATGTTACTGAGCAAAGTCTGAGTCACCGAAACTCACAGCTACGTGTTGTTGTTGCGGGTTTTAAACCCTTCAACGATAAGTTTTCAAAAGCATTACTGTATAAGTTTTGCATAATCATAAATCCATAATCAAAAATTATATAACTCCTAATTCTCTATGAAAAGCTATTGGCAAAAAATACAATTTATCGCTATATTCGGGATAGCTTTGTTGGGAATTCTCGGCTATTACCCAATGTTTGGGGTTACACCAGTTACTGCTATTCCTATTACATTTTCGCCTCCTCCACCTCCTCCAGACAGGGGTGCAACAGGCGATCGCGGAGGAGCTGCAAGTCGTGGTTGTGGTGTTGGTAATCAGTCTGTGATTGCCCTTGTACCTGTATACAAAGAGACACTCAAACAAGGACAAACAGAAGCAGTTTCTGTTACTAAAGTTTGGGGCTTGACGACTGAGGAATATCCAACTTTTTGGTTTTTTTTCCCCTATAAAAAATCTGCGATTAATTCCATTGAGTTTGTTCTCAAAGATGAGTCAAGTAAACTAGGTCAAACTCTTTACCGAACAACAGTAACAATACCAGAAGTACCAGGAATTATTAGCATTCCCTTAAGTGCAACTACTCCCCCATTGCAAGTAGACAAGATGTATCACTGGTTTTTCAAGATGAAAATCATTTGCAATCCGCAACAACCTCCAGAACGGGAGTATGTGGAAGGATGGGTGCAACGGGTTAATCTAAATCCTAAATTAGTAGATGGCCCGAAGCAAGCAACTCCTCAGCAACGGGTAAAGCTCTATGCTGAGAATGGTATTTGGTACGATGCCTTGACAACTCTGGCTGAATTACGTCTAGCCAAACCTCAAGATCCAACTCTCGCGGTGGAGTGGGTGAATTTGCTTAAGTCCGTAGATTTAGAGAATTTAGCTAAACAACCTCTTCTCAAATGTTGTCAAGCTAATCCAAAGCAGCAAAAATAACTAAGTAAGTCGACGCAAATATTTCAAGCTATGTTAAGAAATTTAAATGTAGGGTGTGTTATACCATTTCACGAAAACCTTGATACATATAAATTTCTCGTAGGGGCATGGCATTGCCCATTGGTGTCAACTTAACGTAAAAACCAGTCTAGACAAAACTTTGATAGATTCCCTCGTTCCCAGTCTCTGACTGGGAATGCCTATAGGGCGCTGCCGCCTCAAGACTAGCGGCAGAGCCGCTTTTAACTTGCATTTCCAGCCAGAGGCTGGAAACGAGGTTTTAAAGGGGTTTAGGCTTAAGTTGACACCAATGGGCATTGCCATGTCCTTACCAACGTATTTGTATCATTTCATTATTAAAGTGAAATGGTATTAGGACGGTGAGTACGGCACCACCAACAATCCAAGGTGCGTTACACTTCGCTAACACACCCTACCTTGACTTTATATTTGTTTACATACATTGATTTTTTATTGCCGACTTACTTAGTACAGCTTGGCGCAAGTTTGCCTACTTTTGACAAGTTGCTCAAGTCCCAAGATTTTACCCTACATTTAAAACCGTAAAATCTCTCGGTCATAGTCTTCAGGTGCGGGTTCTATTTCCCAAACCAATCCTTCTCCTAGTTCCAAAATTACTTCCAAATACAACATATCTACAGAAGTTGCTGCCGTATCTTCATTATTCTCAAAAGCTTGTAAGTCTTCCGTTAGTAGTCGCAGCTTAAACCCAGCAGGAATTTGCTCACCAAGAGTTGTACTTCGCAATTCAAAGCGCCAAACATAATCCTCAGAAGCGCTTTTTGGGAAAATACGTAACTCGTATGTATCCTCCGCAACTATTATTTGCCGAGACAAGCCTAGAAATGTTTCTGCACTCCGCATTCCCGCAGCCGCCACGACGAATTGTCTTTTTTCCCATCCCCACTGTTGAGCTAAATTGGCTACTCCTGTCTGCAACCATTGCGGAATTGACCACTGGATGGGTAAACTCTGACGCAGTTCATACAATTTCTTTCGCCAACCGCTATGTGCCAGCAGTGCGCCCCACAGTGAAAATGGAACTGCCAAACGCGGGAATTTCACATCAGGATGACCCAACCTTTCTAAGAGGTTTTCTGCCTGAGTTTTGGCAATAGGAGCTAAAGGTGCAATCTCGGCGCGTAAGGCTTCTGGATCATTAAGTTGGCGTGTAACCCACAGCACATTGATATTTTGAATTAAATCTTCACTTTCCAAGCTGTAAGTACGATCTCCGGCATCATAAACCCCGTTTGTTTTCAGAATTTGATGGGTTGTGTAGCCAAAAATTTTCATCCAGCCATCATCGGGATTAACCTGTACTGCTATGTAGTAGTCAGCAACCCACTCTGGTATATCTACCCATTCCTGCGGTACGCGCAACTCATCCCCATCCATAGCAAGGGTGGGAATTAATACAAGGCGATCGCTATCAAAAGTAATGGCTGTGCCATTGACTACTTCCCAAAAACTCGGCAATGCCGCACTGTTGGGATAAACTCTGGCGGTGGGGGCAATTTCCTCTTTGAACCAAGGCAAAAAAGCTTGCAAGCAAATTTGATTTATCCACCCACGTTGACAAGCACCAGCTGTTGAGTATGATTGTTCTTGCTCCTCTGGAGATTGGGGAATTTCTAAGTATAACTGCTGTGAGTCAATAGTGAATGGGGGAGGTGCGTTCAACATAAATAATTTTGAATGGCTCCATATAAAGACCATATTAAAGAGTTAAGAAACACGGAGGAGACAAAATTCTTTCTTGTCTACTCATTGGATCTGGGTATGGCTATATTGGACTTTGAGCCATTCCTCTAAGCTTGTGTTTATGGCATCTATTACGTCGGATTTAGGGGAAATATGCAAGGTGTTTTGACTCCACTCCGTTAGAGTCAGCAGCAATAACTTTTTAATGCTGCTAAGGCGACGAGAAACAGTATATTGCTTAATTTCTAACTGTGCAGCAATTTCTGTTTGAGTAAGCTTCTGACCGTAGTAAACTTGTATTAGTTGTTGTGACTTTGTATCCAAAGCAGCGATCGCTTGGTGTAAAACTTGATTTAACTGAGCTTGCTGATTTCGGATATTCGCAGCTTCTTCCTGCTCAATAATTTCCGTTAGTAAAGATGTTGGCAAATCCGCAGGCAATATGTCTAATAAATTACCATCACCTTCTTCTTTGAGGGGAGCGTCTGTGGAAACAACCTTAGGATAGAGGAAGGTACGAGCAGCTTTAGTAGAAGATAATAACCAGGTTTCTATGGTTTGCTGGTTAACTGCGGCAGTGGGTGAACTCAATCGGCTTAAACGTTCTGCATTATAAAGATTAGTAATCGCCTCCCAAGTCACAGCATCTGGTTTGGTAAGCTGGCGAATTTTTGCGTTGTCACCTGTGTAGAGTTCTTTAAAGCATTCCCAGGCTAAAACATAACTCTCGATGCTTTGAGTGTTAAAGCCTATATTTTGTAATGACTGCACCAATCGTTTCCGGCTGAGTTTATGCAATAAAGCCCAGTCTGAGCAAATCTCTATTTCCCGACGTAAGCGCACTACATCCTTGAGACTCCATTCAAAAGCTAATTCTGCATAGCCTTTTAAATGCGAACTGCATTGAGGATTGAAAGTTTTGAGGATTTTGGCAAGATGAGCGATCGCCATCTGAAAACAGTCTGCTAGAGACGATTGTGTGGCAAACTTGAGGGCGAATTTTCTTGCAGTCCAATAGCACACCTCTTGTAAGTAAGCAGAAAGATGTGCCAGTGCCACAGCACTAGATTCAGTCTGCCAAACTCTATACCAGTAAAGTGCCCAAAAGGTATCTGATTTCTCAGTTGACGATCCTTCCAGGCAAACTTTCATACTGCGTCGCAGTTTGGCATCTGTTGCCCAACCACTAAATTGGTCTACATCAAATTGCACAAACGTAGAAAAGATTTCAACAATGCCCTGTCGGGGTTGCATGGAATACTTGCCGCTGTTTGAACCATAGCTGATTTCAATTATACAGCCATATAGCCAAAAGCTAATTCCTTGCTGCGTAAGGATTTTACAGATTTTTCAAAAAATTTCTGAGCTAAGTGCATAAAAACTAAAAGTCATCGTAGAGAGTGATATGCAGAGAAGTTCATTTAGTAAGTATCACGAAAAAGATGCAAATTTGGGGACTAGCTGAATCATTCGATGATTTCCTCAAGAACAAAACTTCGATGCTTGTAGCTGCAAATTCATCCCGCAAACATGCAACTTCTTAAAACTTACCTCATTCTCTCTGCATGACCTAATTAAAAAAGGAGAAAAACCATGTTAAATAATCAAAACTACTTACAAGATTTGGGTTTGCTTGAAGAACTTGACGAACAATCTGCTGAAACAATTAATGGCGGCTACGAGGTGTTTACCATTAGAAACAAAACTGGATACAACATTAACTTTTTCTTGGATAATACGTCATTTACACAATCACCAAATGATGCAAATGTATATACCGCCTCTAGCGGAGGAATCATTGAATTTGACACTGATGGTCGAAATGACTACAAACAATTCCAAAAATACGATTTGGCCAATGGAGGAGTATATGAGTTTCAAGACAACAAAAACACTCCTGGCAATCCATATGATATCGATCTCTATAGCGTAGCCTAAGCGCAATGACCTTTTACTGCGTCAGCCAAGCAGTCAAAAGTTGAATATGACAAACTAAATGCTCAATCAAGTCGGGTCATTTGACCCGACTGTATTTTTTCACCCACTATTAATTAATTGCACCTGAAAATGAAATACCAAATAGTCCTCCAACACACTGAAGAAGACTGCGGTGCAGCGTCCCTAGCAACCATTGTCAAACACTACGGACGCACATTTACCCTCAACCGCGTCCGGGAAGCCGTAGGCACTGGTTCCAGAGGAACATCTCTGCTGGGATTAAGTCGGGGTGCAGAAGTACTCGGATTCAATACCCGTCAAGTTAAAGCCAGTCCCCAATTAATCGACCAATTACACCAAATATCCCTACCAGTCATTATCCACTGGAAAGGCTACCACTGGGTAGTTTTATATGGACAAAAAGGTAAAAAATATGTCATCGCTGACCCTGGTGTTGGTATCCGTTATCTTAGCCGTCAGGAGTTAGTTGCAGGTTGGGGTAATGGTGTGATGTTACTGCTAACTCCTGATGAAAGCCGCTTTTATCAACAAGAATCAGATAAAATTGGCGGTCTGGGAAGATACCTGCAACGGGTTTGGCCTTATCGCTCTATTCTCGCTCAAGCGATCGCTATTAACATCGCCATTGGACTGCTTTCTTTAGCATCTCCCTTCATGATGCAACTCCTCACCGATGATGTGTTAGTCCGAGGAGATACCCAACTACTAACCACTGTGGCAATTGGGGTGATTGCCATGAACTTAATTAGAAGTGCCATTAGTTTAGTTCAATCTCACCTCATCGGTCATTTTGGTCAAAGATTGCAATTAGGACTAATCCTAGAATACGGACGCAAACTCTTACATTTACCTCTCTCCTACTTTGAAGGACGACGCAGTGGAGAAGTTGTTAGCCGCATTGCTGATGTCAACGCCATCCATAACTTAGTTTCCCAAATCGTCCTCGGATTACCCAGCCAATTTTTTATCGCTGTAATTTCCTTGGCTTTTATGCTCTTTTACAGTTGGGAACTAACTCTAGCTTCAATAGTTGCATTTATTATTGTTACGGCTGTTAACTTGCTTTTCTTACCAGCAATGCGCCAGAAAACGCGCAATATGATTGTTTCTGGTACGGAAAACCAAGGCTTTTTGGTGGAAACATTTCGCGGCGTTCAAGTATTAAAAACTACCCAAGCTACTCCCCAAGCTTGGGAAGAATACCAAGGGAATTATGGTCGTCTTGCCAACTTAGGCTGGAGTGTGATGAAGCTGGGACTTTATAGTAGTACAGTTACTGGCATTCTTTCCACTTTCATTAGTATCGGCATCCTCTGGATAGGTAGCTATTTAGTCATTAATCGCACCTTAACAATCGGTCAATTGATCGCATATAACGGCATGAGTGCCAATTTTCTTGGCTTCCTAAGTGCTGCGATCGCCTTAGTAGATCAGTTTATCACTGCCCAGATAGTCATTCAACGCCTGACAGAAGTTATTGATGCTACCCCAGAAGATGAAAATGATTTTAAAAAGCCTTGGGTAGAAATTCCTGGTAATGTAGATATTACCTGCACTGAACTTAACTTTCATCACGCAGGTAGGGTTGACTTACTACAAGATTTTTCTTTAACTATTCCTGGCGGTCAAGTCATTGCTTTAATTGGTAAATCTGGCTGTGGTAAAAGTAGCCTTGCTAAAGTGATGACTGGCTTATATAAACTTCAGTCTGGCAATATTCGTTATGGTTTTTATAATCAGCAAGACCTGTCTTTAGAATGTCTGCGACAACAAGTGGTATTAGTCCCACAAGAACCCCACTTCTGGAGTCGTTCTATTATTGATAACTTCCACTTTAGCTATCCCCATATTAGTTTTGAAGAAATTGTCAGAGCTTGTCAAATTGCTGGTGCAGATGAATTTATTAGCAAACTACCCGATAAATATCAAACTGTCTTAGGAGAATTTGGTGCAAATCTTTCCGGTGGACAACGCCAAAGATTAGCCATAGCTAGAGCAATAGTTACTGAGCCACCGATCTTAATTTTAGATGAATCCACGGGCGCACTCGACCCTGTAAGTGAAACACAAGTTCTAGATAGACTTTTATCCCATCGTCATGATAAAACGACTATTCTAATTAGTCACCGTCCCAAGGTCATCAGGCGGGCAGATTGGATTGTATTTTTAGAACAAGGACACTTAAAAATTCAAGGTACACCAGAAGAATTGCGGAAATTACCCGGTGAACATTTAGACTTCCTAGATAATATTGTCCCGTGTCAGGATGTGTTGGCGCTGACAGCTTCCCTGGCTCATCGTAACGGCAAGACTGCTGTCATTAATTAAGATAGCAATCCTAAATCAGTTGTAAAAATCTCTGTTTTCTCTGCGGTTTATTTAGATGGCATTATGGTTAGCAACACAAATTTTTTACCCCCAATTCAAACAAACGAATTTCTCCCACCAATTAGTCGTTGGACAAGCTTTGGCGGAATGTTTATGCTCTGCGTTTTAGGACTAGCTGTTCCAGTCGCTGCTGTTACTAAATATAAAGTCACCGTCCAAGGACAGGCGGTTGTGCGTCCGGCGGGTGAATTGCGAATTGTGCAAGCGGCGACTGAAGGTCAGGTAATGCACATTTATGTCAAAGAAAATCAAGTTGTCAAAAAAGGAGATGCGATCGCATCTATCGATGACTCCCGTCTGCAAACCAAAAAGAGCCAATTGCAAACTAGTATTCAACAATCTAAGTTACAACTAGTGCAAATGAATGCTCAGATTAATGCCCTCAACAGCCAGATTCGAGCCGAAACTGACCGCCTCTACCGAATTATTACTGGTGCCCAAGCCGAATTGAGCGGTCGCCGTCGAGAATATCGAGATAAAAATCTTACCACTGTTTCCGAATTCCAAGAAGCTGATGCCAACGTCAGAATTGCTGAGAAAGAATTGCACGCTGGGGAAGCACAGTTAAAAACAGCACAAGCAAATCTCCATGCGACTGAAGCTGCCTTGGGTGTAGCCCAGTCAAAACAGAACCGATATGAGAGTGTAGCCGCCCAAGGAGCGCTATCTAAGGATCAATTGGAAGAAGCAGAATTAGCTGCCAAACAGCAAGAGCAAGCGGTAAAGGCGCAAGAAGCAGCAGTGGAGGTGCAAAAACAGACAATTGAACGGTTACAACAAGCTATATCTGCTGCTATTTCTAGAAGACAACGCGCCCATGTTGCCGTAAATCCAAGTAATACAGAAGTAACTGTTGCTACTGAGCGGATCGCTCAAGAAAAAGCCGCCGGGTTAAGTAACAAAGCAACATTAGAAAAAGAACGCCAAGACCTAGTTAAGCAACGAATTGAAATTGAAAAACAGCTAGAGCGTGATACTAGCGAACTCAAACAAGCGGAAATAGATTTAGCTCAAACCACGATCGCAGCTACCGCCGATGGTATAATATCTCAACTCAATTTGCGAAACCCAGGTCAAAGTGTGCGGGCTGGCGAAGAACTAGTGCAAATTGTCCCCACTGATGCGCCTCAAGTTTTGAAAGCTGCGGTGGCATCTGAAGCGCAAAGTAAGTTAAAAATTGGTCAAAAAGTCCAAATGCGGGTAAGTGCTTGTCCTTACCCAGATTATGGTACTCTCAATGGTAAAGTGCAGGCGATTTCTCCAGATGCAATCGCACCTCAAAATAATCAAACAAATGCATCTATGTCTAATGCGACTACTAATCCAAAAGCTGCTGCGCCTGGTGCTTTCTATGAAGTGACTATTGAACCGGAAACTCTGGTTTTAGGTAAAGGTAAAAACCAGTGTCACATTCAATTGGGCATGGAGGGTAGGGTTGATATTATTTCCCGTGAAGAAACGGTGCTGCAATTCTTTCTCCGTAAGGCGAGGTTGATGAGTGATTTGTAACTTTTTCTTTTGGGAAGCATTACTTAAACTTTAAGTTTTTAAAACTTTCCTCTCATCGAATTAAAATATCTGCTGAAATTAATTGTAGAAAAATTTATCAGGACGGCTAGCTGAAAACCCTTAAAGATGTGGCTTGAAGAAGTGGTGTAATTGATTGCATATTCACAGGTAGGAAATGAACAAGCGAGGCTGGTTATGATATGGCAATCTGTGCAGATAAGAATTGGCGCTCAGGTTTTTTAGGAGTTTTTAGCATTATTGGAGTGCTTGCTCATGTCATATTTTGTTCCGAAAATCACGCCTTAGCTCAGATTACCCCTGATGGAACATTGGGCGCTAATTCTTCAAAAGTCACTCCCAATGTCAATAGACCCATCCAAAATATAATCAAAGCACAAAAAAATGGTAGAAAGTAAAATTAGCAGTCTACCACTCTGATTTAAAATGTGTATTGTCTTCG
>NZ_JBALCY010000040.1:0-15843 GCF_036917655.1 Nostoc sp. | reverse complement strand
ATGGGTTCCCCAATATAACAAATGGGTTCCCCAATATAACAAATGGGTTCTCCGAAATAACAAATGGGTTCCCCGAAATAACAAATGGGTTCCCCAATATAACAAATGGGTTCCCCAATATAACAAATGGGTTCTCCGAAATAACAAATGGGTTCCCCGAAATAACAAATGGGTTCCCCGATATAACACAACCCAACCTACGAATCAAGGCATTTTTTGATTTGGCAAAGGTATTGTAAATCAGCTATAGCGTTTCCTAATCACATGAGGTACGTCATAGCCCCCTCCTCGCGTGCGGGGAGGGGGTTGGGGGTGGGGTTCTTGTACCTCACTCAACTGAGAACCGCTATATTGTTCAACTGCTGAGTAAACGCTTGATGTTCAACTGAAGTTAGTCCTTTGTTTAATAGGGGGGCTGCCGCCTCAAGACTGGCGGCAGAGCCGCAATGAAAAAGCATTTCAAGTCAGAGGCTGGAAACGAGGTTTTAAAGGGCTTTGAGCTTAAGTTGACACGTATGAGCATTGCTGTACCCCTACGACAGATGTGGTTCAAATACTTAAATATCTGCTGTAAGTTGCATAAAACCAGGGCTAGAGCCGCTTACTACAAGGGAATCATTCTGGAAAAATGAATGACGATTAGCTTATCCAAATAAAAGCCCATCCTGAAGCTTACCCTGTAAGCTTTTTCGTGTTTCATTGGACGCATTACAGCGCAAAAACTGAGCAGATCAATTGATGAGCAGTTGTGGGGCGTTGCTAGATAAGTGCAAAAAGGACATAAACTTTTTGATGGTAAAACTGGCAAAAGAGGTGGTTATGGCTAAATTTCTTTTTGTAACTGACTTAGATGACACCCTCGTGTATCGCACCGTGGGTAATGACGATGCTTTACCAGAACTAAATCAACTGCTAAGTCAACATCGCCAAGAATACGGTACGAAAATCGTTTATTCTACTGGGCGATCGCCTGTACTTTACAAAGAACTCCAAACTCAAAAAAATCTTTTGCAACCAGATGCCCTCGTCCTTTCTGTGGGTACAGAAATTTACCTTGATGGTACTGATACTCCAGACTCAGATTGGTCAGAAATCCTCTCACCGGGATGGGAACGGGAAACTGTATTATCCATTACGAGAAACTACCGTGAGTTAGTTCGGCAACCAGATTCGGAACAACGTCCCTTTAAAGTAAGTTTTTTCCTAGAACAAGATTCATCTGCAAATGTTCTACCACAACTTGAAGCAGAGTTGCAGAAATATAATTTAAATGTAAAGTTAATCTACAGTAGCGGTATTGACCTTGACATTGTACCCTATAGCAGCGATAAAGGTCAGGCAATGCAGTTTTTACGCCAAAAGTGGAAATTTGCAGCAGAACAAACAGTTGTCTGTGGTGATTCAGGTAATGATATTGCTTTATTTGCTGTAGGCAACGAACGGGGAATCATTGTGGG
Source organism: Nostoc sp. (assembly GCF_036917655.1). Classification (GTDB taxonomy): domain Bacteria; phylum Cyanobacteriota; class Cyanobacteriia; order Cyanobacteriales; family Nostocaceae; genus Nostoc. The sequence goes on along the minus strand of NZ_JBALCY010000040.1, from coordinate 14,386 downwards.
GAATGCCCGAAAAGAGTTACTCCAATGGCATGATGAGTATCCCTCTGACTACCGCTACCTGGCAAAAGGTTTTTGTGCAGGTGGAATTATCGAAGGCTTAAATTATTTTGGTCTCTTGTAATGATTAGTTATCTAAAAGGTATAGTCGCTGGTATCCAAACAATTGGCGCTAATCGCGTGATTCTGACTTTGGAAGTGAATGGCTTGGGGTATGATTTGCAAGTTCCTCAACGCCTAGCAAACCACTTACCAGAGTCGGGAGGAGTGGCGCAAATTTTTACCCATTTCCAAATTCGTGAAGAAGTGCCGTTACTATATGGCTTTGCTTCACCAGCCGAACGAGATTTATTTCGCCAGTTGCTGACTGTCACCGGTATTGGTGCAGCCTTAGCGATCGCACTATTGGACACTCTGGAACTACCAGATTTAGTCCAAGCAATTATCGCTGGCAATACACAAATCTTAATTCAGGCTCCCGGTGTCGGTAAAAAAATCGCTGAACGCATCTGTTTGGAACTGAAAAGCAAATTAGTCGAGTGGCGCAAATCAGCCGGGTTCTTCGTCGCCACAGGTGGCCCAGCACCGGGAATTCTCGAAGAGGTGCAAATGACTCTCTTCGCCTTGGGATATACTGCCCATGAGGTCAGTCACGCCCTGCATGTAGTGAGTGAAGATATCGGACTACCCAAAGATGCCTACGTCGAAGATTGGATTAAACAAGCGATCGCTCACCTCAGCAGCGAACAAGTTTAATTGTCATTTGTCATTGGTCATTTGTCATTTGTCATTTGTCATTAGAAAAACAACTGACATACTCCACTCCTAACTCCTAACTCCCAACTCCCCACTCCCCACTCCCCACTCCCAACTCCCAACTCCCCACTCCCCACTCCCCACTCCCCACTCCCCACTCCCCACTCCCCACTCCCCAAATGCCCACCGACCCTTATGCTTGGCTAGAACAGTCCTTAGCAACAATTCATCGGGCAGACTGGTATCGCTCAGTACAAACAATCCACGGTCGGCCGGGTGCAACGGTGGTTTTAGCTGGACAAGAGGTAATTAATTTTGCCAGCAATGACTATTTGGGACTTGCCGGAGATCAGCGGTTAATAACAGCGGCAACTGCTGCGATCGCAGAATTTGGGACTGGTAGTACTGGTTCTAGATTACTCAGTGGGCATCGCCAATTACACAGAGATTTAGAGGAGGCGATCGCATCTACCAAACAAACAGAAGATGCCTTGGTATTTAGTTCCGGGTATCTAGCCAATTTGGGTACAATTACTGCCTTGGTAGGCAAACGGGATTTAATTTTATCTGACCAATACAATCATTCCAGTCTGAAAAATGGGGCGATTCTCAGCGGTGCAGCAGTTGTGGAATATCCGCACTGTGATATGGCAGTATTAAAAACTCAGTTGAGTCAACAGCGGCAAAACTACCGACGCTGTTTGATTCTTACTGATACTGTCTTCAGCATGGACGGCGATTTATGCCCGTTGCCCGCACTATTGGATCTCGCTGATGACTTTAGCTGTATGCTGCTAGTTGATGAAGCTCATAGCACTGGGGTACTAGGAAAAACTGGCGCTGGGTGTGTGGAACATTTTGGATGTACAGGAAAGCAATTAATTCAAATTGGTACTTTGAGTAAAGCTTTGGGTAGTTTAGGCGGGTATGTAGCGGGAAGTAGCGCCCTAATTGACTTCTTGCAAAACCGCGCACCCACTTGGATTTACACCACTGGGCTTTCGCCTGCTGATACGGCGGCGGCCTTAGCAGCAATCAAGATAGTCCAACAAGAACCGCAACGCCGGGCCCAATTGTGGGAAAATGTACATTACTTGAAAAATTTGCTGCAACAACAGTTACCTAATCTAAAATTGCTGCGATCGGAATCAGCCATATTATGTTTTCAATTGTCCAGTCCCACAGATGCCCTTAAAGCTGGAAAACAGCTAAGAGATGCTGGCATTTTTGCCCCAGCAATTCGTCCCCCCACAGTCCCCACAAGTCGGATCAGAATATCTTTAATGGCAACTCATGAAGCAGCACATATTGAAAAATTGGTAGCAGTGCTGAAAGATATCTGTTAACTCGTAAGTTTCCAAGTACAGCATTTTATTAATTGGTAGTAGATTCTCTGAGTCATCCTACTCTGCGGTAAAGTTTAAATTTTAACCCTCAACGAAGAGGCAGGGGGAAGGCATTCGTGACAACTTAAAGTTACGGTTCACTTGTCAATAAGCAATCATACTTAAAATATTGCCCAAATCTGGCATCTTGTTGCACCACTTACTGTGTGGCCTATTTACCTGAAAATAGCTGTAAGTAAGTGGGCGTCAATATTAAAGGTTTCTAGTAAAGGCTTTAGCCCGGAAAATATGACTGGAGATGATTACTACGAGCCAATTTTAATTAATTTTATATTGCGTAATATAGTTTGATTTATTCTTGCCCACTTACTGATAGCAAGGGTGCATCTCACTCACTTTTGTAAAAATATCCTTAGAGCTAACGAATGGAATTCCCGCACCAGTTGCTTCAAGTTGCGGATTTGTGGCTTTCAATTTTTACAAATCAAACAGGATTGCTATATATAAAAATCACCATAATTTTTTACCTTTCATAGTACATTGTTGAGAAATTAGCTTCTAACAAAAGAGGTTTTTAAAGCTAAATAAAAATCTATCTGTGGATAACTTACTAAAATTTACAAACTAGCTTAGGGTATGTACAGCCTCTGCAATAAGTATTGGTTGTTCCAAGACATTTTCATGCCCCATATTCATTATTCTCAGTTACTGCGTTATGGCATTGTTGTATTAATTGTCGCACTTGCATTAGTGCTAATGTTCATGCTAGACCCCTGGTTAAGCATGAGTGGGACTCCTTTTTTGCTGTTTTATAGCGCTGTAATGGTGAGTGCTTGGTATGGTGGTTTGAAGTCAGGGCTGTTAGCAACTTCCTTGTCTGCGTTACTGAGCGATTACTTCTTTCTCTCCCCAGCTTATGATCTGAGTTTTGACTTACCCAATATTGTGCGAATTGGGTTGTTTGCATTACAAGGATTGCTCTTTAGTCTCCTATGTGATGCATTAAAGACTACTAAAAGACGGGCTGATGGAAATCTCCAAAAGCTGAGAGTTAGTGAGGAGCGATTTCGATTAGCGTTAAGTAGTTCAGATATCGTGGTCTTTCAGCAGGATCGTGATTTGCGATATCAGTGGATTCATAATCCTCAAGGTCTAGACACTGCTGAGGAAACGTTGGGTAAGTCTGATGATGAATTATTTCCAGCTTTAGTAGCAGAGCAATTGCGGGCAATTAAGCTGAAGGTACTAGAGACTGGTGTTGCAACCCGTGAAGAGGTTTATCTGACAATTTCTGGAGAAAACCGTTACTACGATTTGCTGGTTGAACCGCTAAGGGATGTAGACAATAGCATTCAGGGTATTACCTGTGCAGGTGTGAATATTACTGAGCGCAAGCAGGCAGAACTAGAAAAAGCCAGGTTGCATCAGGAACTTCAGCAAGCTGTTCAGCAAAAAGATGAATCTCTGGCGTTGCTTAATACTTGGGTTACTAGTTCACCAGTAGCGCTGGCTTTTCTCGATCCTGAACTTCGCTACGTTCATGTTAATGAAGCGTTGGCAGCTACCAATGGTGTACCGCAAAGTCAACATATTGGTCGCACCTTTAGGGAAGTACTACCGGAATGGGCAGCGCAAATCGAGCCTGTTTTTGAGCAAGTGATGGCAACTAGGCAGCCCTTACTGAACCAGGAAGTTAGCGGTGAAACCTATCCGCCTGGAGTATATCGTTATGGTCTTGTCAGCTATTATCCGGTGTGTTTACCGGATGGGCAGTTATTGGGAGTAGGCATTAGTTCAATTGATATTACTCAACTGAAAAAAACTGAGCAAGCACTGCGAGAAAGCGAAGCGAAGTTTCGCAGCGTGGTTGAGTCAAATATGATTGGTATTGGCTTCTGGGATAGAGACGGCAGCATTACAGAAGCAAACGATGCCTTGCTGAATATGGTGGGTTATACCCGTGAAGAATTAGTTTCTGGAAAACTTAACTGGCAAAATTTGACTCCTACAGAGTACGTGCAACTGGATAAGCAAGCACTGACTCAATTTCAAGACAGCCCCTTTTACACACCCTACGAAAAAGAATATATCCGTAAAGACGGCTCACGCTTACCGATTTTGGCAGGTGGTAGTCATTTTCAAGGGACTGTAGATCGAGGAGCTTTTTTTGTTCTCGATATTACAGAGCGCAAACAGGCTGAGGAAAGACTCCGCTATATCGCCGAAATTAGTAGTGTACTCTCTATTTCGCTAGATTATGAACAAACCCTAGAACAGATCGCCAAAATTTTAGTTCCCCAGCTAGCTGATTGGTGTAGCGTTGACATTTTAAATGAAGATGGTTCCATTCGCCGCCTACCCATTACCCATGCAGACCCATCTAAAACGGAGTTGGCGCGTAAACTTCAGGAGTATGTAATAGATTATAAGGGTGTAAGTGCAATTACTAGAGTACTGCAAACCGGGCAAAGCGAATTAATCTCAGAGGTATCTGACTCGCTATTAGTGGCAAGTACTCAGAATCAGGAACACTTAGAACTTGTTCGGCAATTGGGGATGAAGTCTGTAATGATTGTGCCGTTAATTGCCCAAGGGCAAGTACTTGGCAGCATCAGCTTTGTCACCGCCCAATCAGACCGTCGCTACGATCGCTCTGACCTAACTTTAGCAACAGATATTACCCATCGTGCTGCCTTAGCAATAGAAAATGCCCGACTTTATCGAGATATCCACCAGGCTTTAGTTCATTATGCCGAATCTCTATCTCTTCTAGATGCGCTCTTAGGAGCTGCTCCCGTTGCAGTATGCTTTTTGGATCGGGAACTGCGATATATCCGAATTAATCAAGTTTTCGCTGACATTAATGGTTTGACCATAGAAGAACATCTAGGACGCAAATTTGGGGAAGCGTTGCCAGCAATGGCGACTGAGTTTGAGCTACAGTTACAGCACGTTTTGGATACTGGAGAACCCGTGCTGAATATGGAAATCAGTGGTGAGACAAGGGGGCAACCCAAACGTTACGGCTACTGGCTGGGCAACTATTACCCAGTCAACAACGCAATGGGCGAAACGATCGGAATTGGGATTATTCTGGCAGAAGTGACAGCAGCAAAGCAAACAGAAGGTGCTCTCCGGGAAAGTGAAGAAAGGTTCCGGGCAATGTTCAACCAGGCAACTGTCGGTATTACTCTAGTAGCGTTGGATGGAGGATTTCTGCAAATTAATCCAGCTCTGTGCGAGATTACTGGGTATAGCCATGAAGAGTTAATTCAAATGAACTTCCGGGAAATTACCCACCCTGACGATTTAGAAGTTGATTGCGAGAATGCTCGGCGAGTTTTGGCAAAAGAAATTAGTGGTTATTCCCTAGAGAAGCGCTACATCCGCAAAGATGGTTCCATTGTTTGGGTAAATCTAACTTCATCACCAGTTTGGGATGCTAAAGGACAACTCAAGTATGCATTAGGCATTATTGAGGATATTAGTGAACGCAAACGAGTTGAAACGACACAAAACTTTTTAGTCGAAGCCAGCACCTTACTAGCTGCCTCATTGGATTATGAAATCACCTTGAAAAGTGTGGCTAATCTAGCAGTTCCTACCCTAGCTGACTGGTGTATTGTAGATGTTTTCCAGGAAGATTGGTCAAGTAAACAAATTGCGATCGCAATTGCCGATCCCACAAAACAAAATACTTTAGACGAAATCCGACGGCGTTATCGACCCAAAACCAGAGCCAAACAGCTTGTGCAGCAGCTAAGGCTGGGAATATCTGTATTTTATCCCGAATTATCTGACTCTCATCTTGTCCAGATGGCTGAAGACGATGAACATCTGCAATTGCTGCGAAGCCTGGGTATTCGTTCTCTAATGGTGATTCCAGTTCGTTCCCGTGGGCAATTATTTGGAGCAATCTCTTTTTTTACAGCCGAGTCAGGTCGGCACTACAAACAAACAGACTTAGCTTTAGCAGAGGATATTGCTCGTCGGGCGGCGACAGCCATCGACAACGCCAGACTCTACCAGGAAACTCAACAGGCAAAACAGGCGGCTGAACGGTCTGTCAATCGCACGGTACTTTTACAAAGAATAACTGCTGCCCTCTCGGAAGCCCTAACTCCCCAACAGGTGGCTGATGTGGTGGTGAACCAAGGGATTGCCGCCTTGGAAGCCACAGCTGGTTCTGTTGTCTTACTTGCTCAGGGAGGTACTACCCTGAAAATTGTGCAAGCAATTGGCTATCCGCAATCAGTGATAGATATCTGGGCAAGTTTTCCGATCACTGCGCCTAACCAAATAGCGGAAACAGTCAGAACAAGAGCGCCGATTTTTTTAGAAAATTTAGCAGCAATGATTGCTAAATATCCAAACTTAGCCGATGTTGTGACTCTCACAGGGAATAATGCCTGGGCTTCCATTCCCTTGATAGCAGAAGGGAAAGTAATTGGGGCACTGGGATTAAGCTTTACCACTGAACAAATATTTAACGAAGAATACCGGGCATTTATGTTGACACTGGGACAACAGTGTGGACAAGCGATCGCTCGCGCTCAACTTTACGAAGCCGAAAAGACTGCTAGGGCACAAGCCGAGACAGCCAACCGCATTAAAGATGAATTCCTCGCTGTCCTTTCCCATGAACTCAGAACTCCCTTGAATCCGATTTTAGGGTGGGCAAAGTTACTCAGAACCCGCAAGTTTGACGAAGCAGCTAGAATTCGGGCATTGGAAACAATCGAGCGCAATGCCAAGTTACAAACCCAACTGATTGGAGATTTACTTGATGTTTCGCGGATTTTACAAGGAAAAGTAAGGTTAAATCTCTATGCAGTAGATTTGAAAGTAGCGATCGCATCTGCACTAGAAACGGTGCGTTTAGCAGCAGAAGCCAAGTCAATTGAAATTCAAACGGTCTTGAGTCATGATATCGGCAAAGTTCTGGGCGATGGCGATCGCTTGCAACAAGTGATGTGGAATCTCCTCTCCAATGCCGTTAAATTCACACCCACAGAAGGAAAAGTAGAAGTGCGTCTTGAGCAAGTTGGCTTAGATGCCCAAATTCAGGTGATTGATACAGGTAAGGGAATCAACCCGGAATTTTTGCCCTACGTCTTTGATTACTTCCGACAAGCAGATGCCAAGACAACCAGAGTATTTGGCGGACTGGGATTGGGACTGGCAATTGTGCGTCATTTAGTAGAACTTCACGGTGGTACAGTTCAGGCAGAGAGTCTGGGAGAAGAACAGGGGGCTACCTTTACAGTCAGGCTACCTTTGCTCAAAAATTCTGAGTTACGAGTTGAGAGTGCTGAGGCTTCTGAACCAGAACTCAGTACTGAGGACACATTACTTGCTGGAGTGCAAATCCTGCTTGTGGATGATCAACCTGATGTGCGAGAGTTTTTTAGCTTTGCGCTAGAACAATATGGAGCAACTGTGACGGCAGTTGAATCAGCCGCCCAAGCGCTGGAAACACTAGCCCAGTCAAAGCCAGATATCCTGTTAAGCGATATTGGAATGCCCTTGATGGATGGCTATATGTTGCTGCGCGAGTTGAGAAAATTACCGCCAGAGCAAGGCGGGCAAATTCCAGCGATCGCGTTGACTGCTTATGCTGGAGAAATGAATTATAACCAAGCAATGGCAGCAGGATTTCAAAAACACCTACCTAAACCCGTCGATCCAGTAGAATTAGCTACAGCGATCGTCAATCTTATCGGGCAAAATCAACCTTGAAGGAGACAGGAGGGCTTGGTAATTTATAATGCGTAATTCGTAATTAAAATCAGTGTTAGCTCTGAACTCTCCACTGTCTTATTGACGAATAAATTAAAAAACTTAGTAGGGGCTTGTACCCGTTTTTTAATTACGAATTACGAATTATGAATTACGAATTAGTAGTTATATCATGTCCGCTTGATTGCTTATTAAACTCAGGAGTTCCCCAAAGAGCCAAAGCTATGCTTTGTCTCCCCTCCCGAAGAGCGGGGAGGGGATTAAGGGGAGCCAGTGCGGTCTTCTCCCTTGGCGTCTCCCCAAGTGGAGCATCTGGCGTGTGGGGTGGAATGACTGTGGAAATCGTAACTAATTATGCGAACATGATATTATTTGGTCAACCAATAGGGCGATTACCAGGATTGACTGCATGAATATATTCACTACCCGATCGCGGTCTTCCTCGTTTATAATAAGCCTCTTCTGGTTTACCCCATCCTAGCTGCAAAATCATTTCCAAAAAGCTAGAATTTTCCCACTTGCACAAACTTGCCCATTCTGTTCTTTGAACAATTCTCTCTACATCAGATGTGACAATTTGTTGGTATTGTTTACTATTATTGAAACTCAAGTATAAATCCATCCCCATAGAGACTTCATACCAAAATTCTACGATGGAATTTTTAGCAGCTTTTAATATCTCTAAGTCACTGGGGAGGGCTATTAACTCGGTGTCTACTTCGGGATAGTTCAACTTTTTACCTTTAACTGTTACCTCCCGCCAGATAATACCTGAAACTTGATTTTCTTTCTGATAGTCGTGAATTGCAGCTTTGAAATCTTGATAGGCAGTGAACTGTTGTAGCCCATCAGTTCTGAGAAACTGGTCAATTACGGGATTGCCAGAGACTGTTATTTCTAATTTTAGGCGTTTTCCCTTAAGGCAGGCTTGACGTTCATCTGCCAAAATTTGAATTAGCTCCTGGGTGGTGTAAACCTTTGACATCAGAATACACTCTATATGGACTATAGACTAGAGATTAATTTTCTAAATGGGTTAACACAGATATTTAATTATTATGGTTTGGCGTCGGCAGAAATGTAGTAACAAGCACGAAAAATTAGGGCAGACCAATTTGGTCTACCCGATAAGTTACCTAGCTAACTCACTACTGAACTCATTAAAGGCTCGCCGCTTTAGCTGTGCTGTTTCCGTGCGTGGTAACAAATCAAATATTTTGCGAAATTCATCGTCTATCTCTTCAAAAGCTACTTGACCCTTCTTATTCAAAACTACCTGACCTGATTTATTAAACACTACAACTTGAGGAACACCCCCAGAATAGTAATATCCTGGTTCTGTAGGGTCGTAGCTCTGTTTAGACGGGATAGTATCTACATTAATCGGCATAATCTCTGCTACCCGACCATAGAATTCCTGTACCCGTGAAATGGAAATGGCGTATCTTTTGGAATCGCTGCTGTCATCTATATAAAAAGCCAAAAATATGGGTTTATGTTGCGCTAAAGTCTGAGCCAATGTCTGTCTGGGAGGAACCAATGAACCATTGCCAGCATAAACGACAAAGATGTTGCCATCATATAAATCATTATTAAGACCAGCATAGGCAGGTTGCATACTGATAATGAACAGACTTGCAAGCAACAACAGGCATTTGGACAACCACCTTCGCCAGCCAGTAATTTGTTTATGTAAAAAAAGAAACTTTGTGCTATTCATCAAAAGGAACCTTGCAAGCTACTACTTGTCGTGAGTTTGTGCTGAATTCGGTAAACTGGGCTGGATATGTAATTACGCCCACGCACTATTTTTTAAGATAACGCCTACTGAGATTATCTCTCGCAAGCGGCCAGTACAGCTACGCAAAAGTCAAAACAGAGGTAAAGTAGCGCAACTGCAAGGCTCAACAATCCAAAATCCAAAATCCAAAATCCAAAATCTAAAATTGGTATGGCTGGCTTTTTAAGCTAGGATTCGCTAAACTCACGCATATTAAATTTGCAATTAAATACTTTCAATTAGCAACCGCCAGAAGACTAGGGTATAGATGTGGGAAACAAAATACAATTCATAGATAGGCTGCGATTGGGTTTCGCGGTGTCAATGGCAAAAAGTGTGACGTTTATAGTGCAATTTTTGCGTGTAGGTGCTGCTAGTGTATTACCAGGCGCGATCGCTCGTCGCATTGAACCCCGACTTTTACAATTATTGAGTCAGCAAGTTAAAAACGGGGTGATTTTAATTGCTGGTACTAACGGCAAAACCACTACAGCGCTGCTTTTATGCACCATCTTAGAACGCAAGGGTTATCGCGTTGCTCATAATTCTACAGGTGCAAATCTGGAAAATGGTTTGATGACGGCGCTGTTGGAAAGCACCAACTTACTAGGTACACTAGATGTTGATTACGCCATTTTGGAAGTTGATGAAAATATTGTACCAAGAGTATTAACACCACTCCAGCCGCGAATTATTCTCTGTTTAAACTTGTTCCGCGACCAACTCGATAGGTACGGGGAAGTAGACACAATTAGTAAGCGTTGGACAAAAGTTATTTCTACCCTACCACCAGAAACAGTAGTAATTCCCAATGCTGATGACCCAACTTTATCTAACCTCGGTCAGCAGTTACCCCAACGGGTGTTATTCTTTGGCTTGAATGAACCAGAACATTATCTAGAAGCTATTCCTCACGCCGTTGATTCTATTTATTGTCCCAAATGTGGACATTCCCTAGATTACAAGGGTGTTTATTTGTCTCATTTGGGAGATTTTACTTGTCCCCAGTGTGGTTTTACTAAAAGTAAACCGACTCTGGAAAGTAGTGAATGGTCGCAGATTCTGGTTGGTTTGTACAACAAATATAATACTTTGGCGGCTGCTACTGCGGCTATTGAGTTGGGAGTTGATGAAGCAACAATCAGAGATACTATTAACAACTTCCAAGCGGCGTTTGGTCGGGCTGAAGATTTAGTAATTAACGGTAAACGAGTGCGGATATTGTTATCAAAAAATCCTGTGGGAACCAATGAAACCATTCGCGTAGTTACTCAAAGCACAGATAAAACCACACTGCTGGTATTGAACGATCGCACGCCAGACGGCACTGATGTATCCTGGATTTGGGACGTGGATACGGAAAAATTAGTCGAACGCGGCGGGACTTTAGTAGTGAGTGGCGATCGCGTCTACGATTTGGCGCTACGTCTACGTTACAGCCAAAAGTCCCCTGAGAGTAACTTAAATTTAATTGTGGAAGAAGATTTGCGACGAGCGATCGCTACTGCATTAGAGCATACACCAGAGAATGAAACTTTGCATATTCTGCCTACCTATTCAGCCATGCTAGAAGTCCGAGAAGTTTTGACTGGGCGGAAAATTCTATAAATTTGTCATTTGTCATTGGTCATTGGGTAACAGTGTTTTCCCAGTCCCCAGTCCCCAGTCCCCAGTCCCCAAAAATATGAGTTCTCAACAATTGGAAATCACAATAGGTTGGCTTTATCCGACGTTAATGAGTACCTATGGCGATCGCGGTAATGTAATTACTATAGAACGTCGCGCTCAGTGGCGGGGATACGATGTTAAAGTGTTACCCCTGGATCAAAATGCCACAGCCGCAGATATTAAAACTGTAGATGTCATAGTTGGTGGTGGCGCACAAGACCGTCAGCAAGAAATTGTGATGCGTGATTTACAGGGTGCGAAAGCTGATGCAATGCGCGAGAAAATTGAAAATGGAACACCGGGAGTATTTACATGTGGTTCACCGCAATTACTGGGACATTATTATGAACCAGGCTTAGGACAAAGGATTGATGGTTTGGGAATACTCGATTTAGTTTCCGTCCATCCTGGTGAAAATACTAAGCGTTGTATTGGTAACTTGGTAATTGAAGTGACAGCTTCACGTCTGGCGCGAGATTTAAAAGAGATGACGGGTAGCACACCGTATTTGGTAGGCTTTGAAAATCACGGTGGACGTACCAAACTAGGGAAAGTGGAAGCTTTGGGACGCGTGGTGTATGGTTTGGGAAATAATGGTGAAGATGGGACAGAAGGAGCATTTTATCAGAATGCGATCGCTACTTATTCCCACGGGCCTTTGTTACCCAAAAATCCTTTTGTCGCCGATTGGTTAATTCAAACAGCATTGCGGCTAAAGTATCAGCAGGAAATTACCTTGCAACCTTTAGATGATAATCTTGCTGTACAAGCGCGGGAAGCGATGTTTAAGCGGTTGAAAGTGAGTTTACCAAGTGTTGCTGCGGCTAAGGTTTAACCTAAGTTTGCTTATTAAGCCTCTTCCCAACACGGGGAGAGGTTTGGAGAGGGGTCAAATTTGACATCAAGCAAGGGGGCAAAGTATGATTCAAGCCTTAGCTAAACAAGTAACATTTGATGAATTTGTCGCCTGGTATCCCGAATCTTTAGACAGGCATTATGAACTACATGATGGGGTAATTGTTGAAATGCCTAAGCCAAGAGGGAAGCACTCAGAGATAGCTGGGTTTATCAATGGTTTTTTGTTTATTGAAATCACCCGTTTGTCTATCCCTTGCTTTATTCCTAAAGAATGCATGATCTAGTCAATTAACACTGATTCAGGTTATGAACCAGATATCATCGTTCTCGATAGACAAGCTGTCAAAAATGAACCACGTTGGAATAAAGAATCTATCATCACGCGGGGTAATTCCGTTAAGTTGGTTGTAGAAGTTGTTTCTACCAATTGGAGCGATGATTATGCCTTGAAGCTAGAAGATTATGAGTCTTTGGGCATTCCTGAATATTGGATTGTAGACTATCTAGGTTTAGGTTGTAGGCGCTTTATTGGCAATCCTAAACAACCAACTATCTCGATTTACCAACTAATTGAAGGTGAGTATCAAGTTAGGCAATTTAGAGGAAGCGATGCCTGCGACAACCCCTCCGGGGAACGCATTCAGTCGCCAGCATTCCCAGAGTTGAATTTAACTGCTGAACAGATTTTTCGGGCTGGAGAAGTCGCGTAAAAAACGGCTAAAGAAGTAAAAAAGTCAATACAACTCATTAATGAGTTACAAACACTCGTGCGCGAGTCTGAAATATTCATCCACAAGGCTCAAATACTAATTTACAAGTTCCAAGTGTTCGTGAGGGAGTCTCAAAGACTCGTCCATGAGTATTTGAGATTTATCGACGAATTACAAAGACTCATTAACCGGCAAAATATCCTCGTGAACCGGCAAAATATACTCGTGAACCGACAAAATATCCTCGTGAACCGGCAAAATATACTCGTGAATCGGCAAAATATACTCGTGAACCGGCAAAATATACTCGTGAACCGGCAAAATATCCTCGTTTACGAGTATCAAAGACTCATTAACGGAGTTCATAGCTCCATTCACGAGTATTAAAGACTCATTGACGGAGTTCGTAGCTCCATTTACGAGTATCAAGGACTAGTTTACAAGCCAATCTGAACCATTATTAATGATAAATTATTTTGAGATTCCGTAAAAATTATTAGCGATCGCGTAGTGTTACACAACATAGTAGATTGCTTTGATATCTTGCAGCCTTCTCAATTAGCAGCCGCGATCGCCTGAAACTCGAACTTCTAGGAAACAATAGCCAAAGCCACTCAAGTAAACTAAAACCTAAGTCTGGAAAGAATTTAGCCCTCTTAAGAGGACTTTCGCTATCAGCCATAAATTTCTAACCTATGGCGGTTGTTGGGATTAGTGCAAAATATTAATAGTTGCAAGATTGTCCAGCCAATCAGGGGCATTACATATAATTTTCATTGACAGGTGAACCTCAGTATGGCAAATACGTCTCAACGTTACCTTAAAAAAATCCAAGAAGCGAAAGAGAAAAAGCTTAAAGAATTAGATTTAACAAATGATTGGCGTACTGATGGCAAAGAAAAATTAACAGAGATTCCTGCTGAAGTGTTTGAACTGGAATGGTTGGAGGTTTTGAATTTAAGCCGCAACCAATTAACGACGCTGCCAGAAGCGATCGCCCAACTGCAACAACTCACTTCCCTGAATTTAACCCACAACCAAATAACGACACTGCCAAAAGCGATCACCCAACTGCAACAACTCACTTCCCTGAATTTAAGCGGCAACCAATTAACGACACTGCCAGAAGCGATCGCCAGTGTGCAACAACTTACCTCCCTGAATTTAAGCAACAACCAATTAAGGAGGCTGCCAGAAGCGCTCGCCAGTTTGCAAGAACTCACCTCCTTGCATTTAAGCTTTAACCAATTAACGACGCTGCCAGAAGCGATCGTCCAACTGCAAAAACTCACCTACCTGAATTTAAGACGCAACCAATTAAGGACGCTGCCAGAAGCGCAACAACTCACCTTCCTGGATTTAAGCCACAACCAATTAAGGACACTGCCAGAAGCGATCACCCGCCTGCAAAAACTCACCTTCCTGGATTTAAGCAACAACCAATTAACGACGCTGCCAGAAGCGCTTGCCAGTCTGCAAGAACTCACCTCCCTGGATTTAAGCTTTAACCAATTAACGACGCTGCCAGAAGC
>NZ_JBALCY010000039.1:0-70219 GCF_036917655.1 Nostoc sp. | reverse complement strand
ACATCGAGCCTCAGAAGGTCAACATCGAGCCTCAGAAGGTCAACATCGAGCCTCAGAAGGTCAACATCGAGCCTCAGAAGGTCAACATCGAGCCTCAGAAGGTCAACATCGAGCCTCAGAAGGTCAACATCGAGCCTCAGAAGGTCAACATCGAGCCTCAGAAGGTCAACATCGAGCCTCAGAAGGTCAACATCGAGCCTAAATCAAGGTTGCACGCAAAAAATTACCCCTGCTCATTTGACGATGATCTCACTTTTTCGCCTTACTTGCTCTTGACTTGAATAGATGCCATCATACCCTTGTCTTCGTGTTCCAAGACATGACAGTGGTAAACAAAAGTACCTGCAATACTTGTACCATTCTGAATGCCCCGGAAATCCATTCGCAGTTTCACACTGGGAAATGGGGTATTTGGCTTACCGTTCCAGATAGGTACATTGATTGTGTCGCGCATCATCCCGATCTCACTTGCATTGGAACTGTTCAAGACGAGGAAGTGGATTTGGTGGATATGGAAAGTATGGACTTCCAAACTTCGGTTTTCCACGATCCAATCCTCAGTCGTTCCCTCCTGAACCGTGATATCGGGAGTCTTGAAGTTTGGATCGTAAACTTTAGGCTTATTTGGCTCTACTGTGATGTAGTACTGCTCTGGTAGTACACCAGGAGCTGTTTGAGAGAAATAGAGCTTGCGCTGCTTTACAGACTTGTTCTGATTGACTCCAGAAAAGCGATTGCTCGATACCTTAGTTAAGTCAACGCTTGACTCAGGAGCTGAGGCTGAAGCAGATGATGCCGCAAGCGTCTGAATTCTAGCTATCGTTCGTTGTGGGTTATTATCATGTTGTGTCCCTGTCTTATAATTGAGCGTCAAAAGCTTGGCATCCTTGACTGACGCTTGCGGAGCGTTGATCATGAACTCTGCCCTTGCGGCTGGGGGTAGGAGAATGTGGTAGACAGATTTAGTCTGGTTCTGCAACTGACTATCAGCATTGAGAGGAACACCATCCATCGCTACTAATTGAAGCGGTTGAGCAATGCTATTGTATTGAACTTGCAAGTCAAAGAAGGTATCTGCCGAGGTATTAGCCATACGCCAAAACTGTTGTTGATTGGGTTTCATTTGAATGATGGCTGGCGGATCATAAATACCTCTACCTTTATACCTAATTGGAACTGAGTTGATGGAAATATCCTTCAGTGGTTGCTGATAGTCAAAATATTTTAATAGATCCGTATCACGTAGCACAAACACCCGTTCTGGAAGTTGAGCAGCTTGCTTGTTATACTTCCCGATGCCTTCAACAATAATCGCACCTGTTAATCCACTCAGCACTTGAGCTTGACTCTGCATGTGGACGTGTGGGTGATACCAGTATAGTCCCGGTGGCTCTCCCTGTGGAATGCTGACATTGTATTGGAAAGTCTGTTTTGGCTCAACCACCGTCCGTACAACTTCGTCCTGATGGCATTTTGAAGATATACTCAAGCCATGAAAATGCAGGTTGGTTGAGTTTGCGGGTGCCATTCCTCCAAGATATTGGCGCTCACAGTTTTGGTCTTGTGTTCCTTTTGCTTGACCTGGTAATTGATTAGTCAATCTCAGTACTAAGTTTGCCTGACCTGGACTCAGCCTAAGCGTTGGTGCTTGCAGATTACCATTGGCAAAATAGCAGTTTTGCTTAGGGGCAATGTTGACTACCGTAAAGTTTGCCGGATGGGTAGCATCAGGATTGCGGATTTCTGGTGGGTTTTTAACAATGCTTCCCGCAGGCGGCAGAGCGCAAACAGAAGATGAGGATGTGGTTTGCGCCCTTACTTGCAACGCATATATCACAACAACAAGAGCAAAAAAAATACTGGCAGCAATCTTCAAGAGTTGCCGCAGTTGTCTTTGCTTCAATACCCCTGGAAGTGCTGCAAGCTTTAATGCTATTCGTCTAATAATTCTGGTCATGAATGGTTTGGTTTTTCCCTCAAAAAAGTTAAGTAGCACTTGCCATGTATATTTTCCAGGTATGCAATAAACAGCTAAATAAGTGGGCGAGAAAATTCGCAAGTATATAACGAAATCTAAATTCGGCAGAGAGCTTACAAATTAGTTATTTCACCGTTCTTACAAAACTAAATGCATATTTGTTTGATCGTGCCTACGTACTTATTTAGATTGAAATAAGCTAAAAAAGATTTCCTATTGGTGCAGATTACAGACAAATTTAATTTATTAAAATATGGTTTACAGATGCAAGCTATTCACTATAACTTTATGGAAACTTCAAATGTGGCTGCAAAGTATAGACATAAAACAACATCTGTGACACTCATTAATTACCACTTCCTCTGGATACCAAAAAGATGCAAAAAGCTAGCTATTAACAGGAAACTTTGGATCACAAGCTACATTGCGATTGCTCAACTCAACTGTATTAAAATATAAGGCGATCGCCTTTACAACTGTGCGCTTCTCATGAGAGGCTGTAGGCGATCGCTCAATCTAATTCTGTATAAATATAGCGCTTAGAGCTTGCGTCAAATACAAGCGATGCCTGGGTTGGGCTACGCCTACGTAATAGTGTGGCGCTACCGTGTATAGGACGCTCTAAGGGGGAAATTTGAAAGTCTCTCTCCTTTTAGGAAAGAGAAATAGAAGTGAGGTTTTCCAGATACCGTGAAAAGTCAGGTCTAAATCCACTCAAATCCCTGTGTAGCTAAAAATTCTTTAGCTGGTTCCAAAATATCTTTGCTTAAAATCAGGGTGACTTTTGGGGAACTAAGATATAAACGAAAACGCTTAATAATAAATAGTTGATTCGCAGGTTCAATTTTTTTAATAGCACTCCAGGGAATCAACAAAGGCGAAAGTCCTAAGCTAAACAAGGGGAAAATACTGAGATAAATCCCTTGAGGAGTGATACCAACATTTAAAGTTCCTTTGTAGTACACCAAACCCACAGAACCGCTTCTCATTCGGGAGAAGTTTACTGGCGGCGCTTCTTTGGTGCGGTAGAGTTTAGCAAGGCGATTCCAGTCATGACGGAATAGAAAAATCATGACTATGGTGACAAGTGAAAAATAAACGATGTATATCCACTGAGGGATATGTGGCATTGGTTTTTAAGTCATTGATGATTTACGCTTCAACTGTAAGCGATGTCTAACGACAAGTCTCTTTGCGTCTACGTACTCACCAATCAACCAAGTTCCCTTGAATCTTTCCAATTTCAGGACTTACGCAAATAATAGCCGAAAAGAAATATTTTTATGTAGGGGCAATTCATGAATTGCCCCTACAACGTGTAGTTTTGCGTAAGTCCTAAATTTATGGGAGCATACCGATTAAAAATTGCTCAATAGAAACCCTATTAACTCAAAAAACTGGCCTTAATTAAAGCCAGTTTTTTGATTCTATTGCAAACTTTTAACAAAGCTTACATCCGAGTATTAATGGAACACACTTGACAAGCTATTATTAAACCTTCTCATTAAAATGTCAAGATTTTATTATTTACTTCAGCAAAATTTGCCATTAGATATAGCCACTTCCCTTAAATTCTCAGACTGTGTTTCTAAACTCTTGTCACCAAAATGCTGATTCATCAGCGCCGGGATTTGTGCAGCTTGAATTCGGCTATGGCGCGTTTTATCTGGCATCACTAGGTTAGGCCCAGCTTTACAGTTCTTCATACAACCAGTGCCCTTGATTGTAACTTGGTCTTCTAAACCGCGATCGCTTAAAGCTGCCTCCAACGCCTGACAAACTCCTTTACCACCGCGTTTCATACAATCAGACTTTTGACACACCAAAATTGTGGCTTTAGCCTTAGCTGGTTTTACCTTGACATTATCAATAGATGGGGGTTCTTGTACTGGGGCGATCGTTTCAACTCTCCCTATCTCAGAACGCGCCGCCATCACCCGTTCAGCTTTCAGTGTAACTTTGTCTTTTTTTATATCGTATTCTTTATAACCAACAACTTGTAGCCAAGTACCTGGTGGTAGGCGCAAATCAAAAGCAGCCCGTAAATGTTTAGCTAGTTTAATGTAAGACTCACCCTCATGAGTCCCCAACAGTAAACCTTTAACCTTATAACCATCTTTAATAACAAAATCTATAAACCTGCCTTCAAGGCAAAATTCTGATACTTCCATACTCTGAGATGCACCCATTTTTTTAACCTCCTTTTAACTAGTACAAGCTACCAAGCGAGATATTTTCAGCAGCAGCCACCGATTAGAACTATTGGTAACGACTATACCAGCAGCGTTCAAGAGTCCAAATCTGGTCTTGACGGGAGACTGTTAATCGCCGTACCACACTCCAAAGTTGAATAGCCGCAGTAGGATTGTCAATTTCAACTTTCAATGGCTGGTTAGCCGCACAACTACAAGGAATGTCTAACTCCTTTAGGCGTTGATAGACTTGCCAGCGATCTGCCCAATTCACCTCTACAAGGTGGTTTATTTCTATTTCTGAACTAAACGATTTCAAGAGAATTGCCCTCAAAGTGCAACAAACTTGCAGTAACTACCGCGATTTAACTCCCAGCTTTTTGAAAGTCTGATGAGTTTAGCCTCTTAAGACCAGGATACCTTAAGTGCAAACAATTCTCATTAATTTGTGAAGAAAATAAAATTTTTGCACTCATCCCATATTGAGAGGGAGATGACGGAGATCAGGGAGACAAGTCTGAGCGCCGACTTTTGCCGATTTGTTAGCGATAGTGCAGCGTCGGCACGAGCGTCACTTTTCAAGACAGGCATCAGAAATTCTGCTGAGGGAGACGCTGCGTGAACGGAGGGACAAGGTAAGATTTTCTCTTTCTGCTCTCTTTTGGAGTACTCACACTTAGGTGGCGATGTCAATAATAATGATAAATACATGCAACTTGATAAGCGTCCCATCATCCAGCCAACAATCAACTTGAGACTTTTAGTAAGCAAAAATACAAAATATTGTGATGGCAAATTGACTTACTCTGATTGTTAAAATGTTAATATGTAAAGAATAAGCAGTTAAAATCTATAACTGCTAAAGAGCGAGGAGAACAATGTCTGAAACGCAAACTTTGTTACGAAATTTTGGTCATGTATATGACAATCCTGTGTTGCTCGATCACAGCGTTACTGCTCCAGTTACGGAAGGATTCAACGTTGTATTAGCTAGTTTCCAGGCACTGTACTTGCAGTACCAAAAGCATCATTTTGTAGTTGAAGGCTCAGAATTTTACTCTCTGCATGAGTTTTTTAACGAAAGCTACAACCAAGTACAAGACCATGTTCATGAAATTGGAGAACGCTTAGATGGACTAGGTGGCGTGCCAGTAGCGACCTTCAGCAAATTAGCAGAATTAACCTGTTTTGAGCAAGAATCTGAAGGCGTATATTCCTCTCGCCAAATGGTAGAAAATGACCTAGCGGCAGAACAAGCCATTCTGGGTGTAATTCGCCGCCAAGCTGCTCAAGCAGAGAGTTTAGGCGATCGCGGTACACGCTATCTGTACGAAAAGATTTTGTTGAAAACCGAGGAACGTGCTTATCATTTGTCTCATTTCCTCGCTAAAGACAGCTTAACTTTAGGGTTTGTCCAAGCGGCTCAAAGCTAAAACTCTCATAATCTAGATTTGTCTACCTAGAGTCAAAGAAAAAGTTGGCAGCACGAACTCTTAAAATATTATAAAGAATGGCAGAGAATGATATCCTTATTTCTCTGCCATTCTTTATTTAAGTAAACATATTCTCATAATATTTAACGTTGACAACATTTAGCAATTAGCTAGTTAAAATAAATTTTTATCTAAGTAATCTATTTGTGCTGAATAAGCAGACAGATATATGCCCAAAGAAATCATCATTTGTTGTAATCTGTTGTCAGCTTAAATAATAAAGATTCGCAAAAGCTTTAGAACTTTGAGCATCACAATTAAATAAAATTAGAAATATAAAATAATCATTGGGCATGGGGCATTGAGGAAACACTTACTATTGGTGTCAATTTAAGCCAAAACCCATTTTATACCTCGTTCCCAGTCTCAGACTGGGAACGAGGTATAAGCTTCTCCCTCATCTCCCCCACTCCCCTCTCTGTCATCAAACCTAGAAAACTTAATAATAAAAAGCCCGACAGGGGGTAAAGACCCTTAAAATAATCAGGATTTGTATTCTCGTACTCCAACGCAACTACTATGCCCCGCCGTGACGACCTTCGGAAGATTCTCCTGTTAGGCTCTGGTCCAATTGTGATCGGACAAGCCTGTGAGTTTGACTACTCTGGCACTCAAGCCTGCAAAGCGCTGCGAGAAGAAGGCTATGAGGTGGTTTTGGTCAACTCCAACCCTGCAACGATTATGACCGATCCGGAAACAGCCGATCGCACTTACATTGAGCCGTTGACACCGGAATTGGTCGAAAAAGTCATCGAAAAAGAACGCCCTGATGCTCTACTACCGACGATGGGAGGACAAACCGCCCTCAACCTCGCCGTTGCTTTAGCTAAAAATGGGGTGTTGGAAAAATACGGCGTTGAGTTAATCGGCGCTAAACTACCAGCGATCGAAAAAGCTGAAGATCGAAAACTTTTCGGTCAGGCAATGGCAAGGCTCGGCATAGCTGTGTGTCCTAGCGACACAGCCGAATCTTTGGAAGAAGCCAAAGCTGTTGCCCGTAAAATTGGTACTTATCCCCTAATTATTCGTCCAGCTTTCACAATGGGAGGAAGTGGCGGCGGTATTGCTTACAACAAAGAAGAATTTGAAGAAATGGCACAGGTTGGTATAGATGCCAGCCCGGTTTCGCAAATTCTCATTGACCAGTCTTTACTCGGCTGGAAAGAATATGAACTCGAAGTGATGCGTGACTTGGCAGATAACGTGGTGATTATCTGCTCCATCGAAAACCTTGACCCGATGGGCATTCACACCGGCGACTCCATTACCGTCGCTCCCGCGCAAACCCTCACTGATAAAGAATATCAAAGGCTGCGGGATATGGCAATTAAGATCATCCGCGAGATTGGTGTGGAAACTGGCGGTTCTAATATTCAATTTGCCGTCAATCCGGTGAATGGGGATGTGGTTGTAATTGAGATGAACCCCCGCGTTTCTCGCAGTTCGGCTTTATCTTCCAAAGCCACAGGTTTCCCGATCGCCAAAATTGCCGCTAAATTGGCTGTAGGCTACACCCTGGATGAGATTCAAAATGACATCACCAAGAAAACTCCCGCGTCCTTTGAGCCGACAATTGACTATGTGGTGACAAAAATTCCCCGCTTCGCCTTTGAAAAGTTTCCAGGTTCAGAACCAGTGCTGACAACCCAAATGAAGTCAGTCGGGGAAGCAATGGCAATTGGGCGGACGTTCAACGAATCCTTCCAAAAGGCGCTGCGATCGCTCGAAACAGGACGTGCCGGTTGGGGTTGCGACAAAGCCGAGAAATTACCCAGTGGTGAACAAATCCGCGCCCAACTACGGACACCTAACCCCGATCGCATTTTCTCCGTGCGCCATGCCTTACAGCAAGGGATGACTATTGAGGAAATCTATGAACTCACTGGTATTGACCGATGGTTCTTGGATAAATTGCAGCAACTGCTAGATGTCGAAAAATTCCTGAAGCGGACACCTTTGCAGCAATTGACAAAAGAGCAACTTTATGAAGTGAAGCGGGATGGATATAGCGATCGCCAGATTGCCTATGCCACCAAAACCACCGAAGATGAAGTTCGCGCCTACCGCAAGTCACTAGGAATTATCCCAGTTTACAAAACTGTGGATACCTGCGCTGCTGAGTTTGAAGCGTTTACTCCCTACTACTATTCTACCTACGAAGAAGAAACAGAGGTCTTGCCAGCAACCAAGCCAAAAGTGTTGATTTTGGGTGGTGGCCCCAACCGCATTGGGCAGGGAATTGAGTTTGATTATTGTTGTTGTCACGCCGCCTATGCTTTGAAGGGAGCAGGGTATGAGACGATTATGGTCAACTCTAACCCAGAGACAGTTTCGACAGATTACGATACCAGCGATCGCCTTTACTTTGAGCCATTAACAAAAGAAGATGTCCTTAACATCATCGAAACTGAAAATCCAGTCGGCGTAATAATCCAGTTTGGCGGACAAACACCGCTGAAGTTAGCTATTCCTTTACAAGAGTTTCTTAACAATGACACTTCAGGACTGCTCACTAAAATTTGGGGTACATCGCCAGATTCCATTGACATGGCAGAAAACCGGGAGCGGTTTGAAAAGATTCTCCAACAGTTGAATATTGCTCAACCGCCGAATGGTATTGCTCGGACTTACGAAGATGCACTGATTGTCGCCAAACGCATTGGCTATCCGGTGGTGGTGCGTCCCAGCTATGTGTTGGGGGGACGGGCGATGGAAATCGTTTATTCTGATGCTGAATTGGAACGCTACATGACCTTTGCGGTGCTAGTGGAACCAGAACATCCGATTTTGATTGATAAGTTTTTGGAAAATGCGATCGAAGTCGATGTAGATGCGATCGCCGATCATACAGGAAGGGTGGTGATTGGTGGCATCATGGAACACATCGAACAAGCGGGGATTCACTCAGGAGATTCCGCTTGTTCTTTACCTTCTATTTCCCTATCCCCAGCAGTTCTCAATCAAATTCGCACTTGGACGGTGCAGCTAGCACAAGCGCTGTCAGTCGTGGGATTGATGAATATTCAATTTGCCGTTGTGGGTGCAAGCAGCTATTCTCCCCAAGTTTACATTCTGGAAGCCAACCCCCGCGCCTCCCGCACAGTCCCATTTGTTTCTAAAGCAACGGGCGTACAGTTGGCAAAACTAGCATCCTTAATTATGTCAGGTAAAACCTTAGAGGAACTACACTTCACCGAGGAAGTTATCCCCACACATATTGCTGTAAAAGAAGCAGTATTACCCTTTAATAAATTTCCTGGAACTGATACGATATTAGGCCCAGAAATGCGATCCACTGGTGAGGTGATGGGGATTGACAGCGACTTTGGCCGGGCCTTTGCCAAAGCGGAATTGGGTGCTGGGGAGCGTTTACCACTGACGGGAACCGTATTTGTATCAATGAGCGATCGCGACAAAGCTGCTGCGGGTGCTGTGGTGAAGGAATTTATCGATTTGGGCTTTAAAGTGATGGCTACCCTTGGTACACGCCGAGTTCTTCTCGAACAGGGGTTAAATATTGAATTAGTGCTGAAACTCCATGAAGGTCGTCCCCACGTCCTCGATGCAATCAAAAACCAGAAAATCCAACTTATTATCAACACACCATCAGGGGAAGAAGCCCAGACTGATGCTAGGTTAATCCGCCGCACGGCCTTAGCTTACAAGATTCCCATCATTACCACCATCGCCGGTGCAAAAGCTACCGTCGCCGCCATCCGTTCCTTGCAAAATACGACTTTGGATGTCAAAGCCATCCAAGAGTACTGCCCGATTGCGAGAGAGTAGGAAGCAGGGAGCAGGGAGCAGGGGAGGAAATAACTAATGCCCCATGCCCCATGCCCCATGCCCCATGCCAAGAAAATTAAGTAATTGTTATAGGAGAATGACTATAGTTCTCATTAGAGATATCTTAACAAATATGAGGAAGCTTATGTTAACCAGATAATTTCTGAAATTGACCAATGATTTCTTGATGGTACAGAGCAAGCGGATTTATCCGTAGGGTCAATCCAAAATCCAAAATCTAAAATCCAAAATTGTCTGACTTCTAGTCAGCCTTGAGAAAAAGGGCAATATTGCATCAACTGGAACAACCAGGAAATTTAATGTCGCCATATAGCCAAAACATTCTCATAAATGTTACAATTGTTAATAAGGCTCCAATAGAAAAATGTTTAAGAAGCTACCTTTTATCTAACTGTAGATACTTGTGATAACCAGGAAATAACTGTAAGTTTTAGCAGTTAAGAAGCCTAAATTTGATTATTATGAGCAGCCGAGTTTCTCGGGCGCGTAAATTGTAAACCATAGCATGGGTTCCCAGTCTGACTGGGTAGCACCCTAATAAAGCATCTATCCCTTAATGACCCTACCGCCAAACCCATCATTACCAAAGAGTAGCGCCATGAAGACCGCTCAGACAGCCACAGACCTCGTGCGGACTTACCTGCGTGAGATTGGCCGTGTGCCACTCTTAACCCACGAGGAAGAGATTTTCTATGGTAAACAGGTGCAACGTTCCTGCGCTTTGCATGAATCAAGGGAATGTCTTGCCACCCAGTTAGGTCGTCAACCGACTCTCGAAGAGTGGGCCAAAACGACTAAGCTAGAACCAGCAGAGTTGAACGAAGCGATCGCTGATGGTGAAATTGCCAAGCGCAAGATGGTAGAAGCCAATTTGCGGCTGGTAGTGTCCGTTGCCAAAAAGTACATCAAGCGCAACGTCGATTTACTCGACTTGATCCAAGAAGGTAGTATTGGTATGCAACGGGGCGTAGAAAAGTTTGACCCCACCAAAGGCTACAGGTTTTCTACCTATGCCTATTGGTGGATTCGGCAAGCGATCACTCGTGCTATAGCCGAAAAAGCTCGTACAATTCGGCTGCCTATTCATATAACTGAGAAGTTAAATAAGATTAAAAAAGCACAGCGCCAATTGTCTCAAAAATTGGGACGCGCTCCCACAGCTGGTGAGCTAGCTGAAGAATTAGAATTGACCCCCAAACAAGTGCGAGAGTATCTAGAAAAGGCGCGTTTGCCCCTTTCCTTGGATTTGCGGCTGGGTGATAATTACGACACTGAACTTGGAGAAATGCTGGAAGATCCAGGAGCATCTCCAGAAGAGTTCGTCATGCAATCTTCTCTATCTTATGACTTAGATCGCCTGATGGGTGATCTCACACAACAACAGAGGGAAGTGATCACGCTGCGCTTTGGCTTAACTGATGGGCAAGCCCTGACTCTGGCTAGAATTGGTGAAATACTGAACATCAGCCGGGAACGAGTCCGGCAAATCGAGCGGGAAGCCTTAACTAAACTTCGCAAGTCTAAAGCCAACATGGATGAATATTTGGCAAGTTAAGGGGAAGTTAGGAGTAGAGACGCGATTAATCGCGTCTGTACAGGAGTTAGGAGTAGAGACGCGATTAATCGCGTCTGTACAGGAGTTAGGAGTTTTTAATTAACTTCTGACTCCTTACTTTATATATTTGGGGTGAGAAAATACGCTGACTTTGGTACGGTTACACCTACTTACACTCTTAAGCTAGGTTGTTACATTAGTTGACAGGAAGACCAAATAGCTAGCTAAGTCAAATCCAAAACAGGTATTTAATATTCAAATCATAAGCACGTCAGCCAGCAGTGGTAGTTAAGGAGCTAAAAAATGAGTAACCCATCCAATCGTGTCTCAGAATTTTTCAATAGTGAATCAGAAACTAGCGATTTACTATGGCAGTACGTTAAATCCTTGAATCCAGAAACAGTTAGCCAACTATCCAAACCCACGTCTGCCGAAGTGTTTCAGGTAATGGAACGGAATATTACAGGACTATTGGGTAATTTACCTTCAGAACATTTTGGCATCAGCGTAAGCACCAGTCGCGAAAGTCTGGGTCGGCTTCTCGCTTCTGCTATGATTAGTGGTTATTTCTTGCGTAACGCTGAACAGAGAATGAATTTTGAAATCGCCCTACAAGGATCTGAAACCAACAATAGCGAAGTTGACTAGAAATATAAAATTTGGGAAATTCAGAAATTCAATATTCTTGGGCTGATAGCTAGTCACAGTCACGGTGATCGGAATTGAAAATAACCCTCTGGGAAATCTTTGCCCCTAATTCCCAATCATAATATCAGCTAAATTTTTTTAAATACCCAAAAATAGTGACGAATTAAGGTTGAAATTTAAAAAATCAAAACTCGGCAGAGTTAAAACTAGTTTGCCGAGTTTTGTTATTAATCATTAGTCTCCCTCATCTGCGCCTCTTGTCAATCAATTATGAGTGAAACCAGTTCTTTCCCACCCCATAAAATTATTGGTGTTGCAGTAATTTGGAATGACCAAAACCAAATTTTAATTGATCGCCGTCGTCCAGAAGGAGCTATGGGTGGTTTGTGGGAATTTCCTGGTGGTAAAATTGAGCCTGGTGAAACTATCAGCGAGTGTATTCAACGAGAAATTTCCGAAGAACTGGGAATAGTAATTGAAGTGGGAGAACATCTGATTACTATCGACCACAGCTATACAAACTTGCGCGTTACCCTCACAGTACATCACTGCCGCCATGTTACAGGTGTTCCCCAACCTTTGGAATCGGATGAAATTCGCTGGGTAACTTTGGAAGAACTGGAGCAGTTTACTTTTCCTAAAGCAAATACTCAAATTATTGCTGCCTTAAAAGGGAGTAGGGAGCAAGAATTTTAGATTTTAGATTTTAGATTTTAGATTGAAATTTAATCCAAAAGACGCTCGCGGACTCGCTCTAAGCGAAGCCATGCCGTTGGCGCAGCCTCTCGTTGAGAAGGCTTTACGCTACGCTATCGTCAATCCAAAATCCAAAATTGAATTGCCCAATGCCCAATACCGTAACAATCTATTAATTGCATCAGGTTGAGTCCCGCAATTTTCTACAATAGGCGCAGAGACTTTGATTAAAGGTGTCAGCAAACAAATGCCTAAAACCGTTGCCGATGTGATGAGCCGCGATCCTATTGTTGTTCGGGCAGAAACTCCACTCAAGGAAGCTATCCAAATTCTCGCAGAACGCCACATCAGCGGACTACCTGTTGTGGATGATGTCGGTAAATTGGTGGGCATTATCTCAGAAACCGATTTGATGTGGCAAGAAACTGGTGTTACTCCACCTGCGTACATTATGTTTCTTGATAGTGTTATCTATTTAAAAAATCCTGCTACATATGAACGTGACTTGCATAAGGCACTAGGGCAAACTGTTGGGGAGGTGATGAGTAAAAACCCGATCACTATTTCCCCTGATAAAAGTTTAAGGGAAGCCGCTACAATCATGCACGATCGCAGCGTTCACCGCTTGCCGGTACTTGAGGGTGCGGGTCAAGTAATTGGTATCCTCACTCGTGGTGATATTATTCGGGCAATGGCAGCCAGTCAAGATTAGTCAGTTGTCATTAGTCATTAGTCAAAAAACTTTTGACTAATGACTATTAGACCTCTTGCATAAATCAAAAATTAAGAACCCCACCCCGCATTTGAGTAAAGCAAACGCTCCCCTCCCCCCAAGCGGGGTGGGGTGTTAGGGACTTTTGCAAGAGGTCTATTGACTAATGACTGTTTTTTACACCTTTGAAAATCAAGGATAACTAAATGAGTAGTATTACTCCGGAGTCTGTTAAGCAATTGCTCAGTTCTGAGGATTTAGGCGATCGCTTACGTGCAGTAAATCAAATCCGCCAACTGGAACCTGCGCTTGGCTTTGAATTAATTCAAACTGCTATTGGCGATCGCAATTCCCGTGTCCGTTACTCGGCGGTGAGTCAAATGGATACACTCGGAACGCAGGATTTACAGTTATCCTTGAATATCTTGCGCGATCGCTTGCTTCATGACTCCGAAGTAGATGTCCAAGCAGCAGCAGCAGACTGTTTGGGTGCTCTGAAGTTACATGAAGCTTTTGAAGACTTGCAACAGCTTTACCGTACAACCGATGAATGGCTAATACAATTCAGTATCATTGCCACATTAGGAGAGTTGGGCGATCCACGAGCCTTTGAACTACTCAAAGAGGCACTCTCATCAGAAAACGAATTAATCCAAACTGCTGCTGTTAGTTCTTTGGGTGACTTGGGAGATTTACAAGCAGTTCCCCTGTTGGCTCCCTATGCTACCAATCCAGATTGGCAAATTCGTTACAGACTTGTACAAGCCTTGGCTCGTTTAGGTAGTGCAGAAGCCAAATCTATATTAGAAACTCTGGTTGACGATCAAGTAGAAGCGATCGCAACTGAAGCCAAAAATTCTTTGCAATCAGTTTAAGTCTATCTCAGGTTAAGAAAATTCATCCTTAAATAGATTTGTCTGACATGATAAAAAATTCGACCTGGTTAGGAAAGTTTTGCATTCCAGCCAGATCGAATAGATAAATTAGAGTTACTTTTAGTTGCTAAAAGTAACTTTTTTATATTTAGGATAGGTCTATTGAACGAAACTTTTGCGGCGGCTAGACATAGCCATTACTGCGCCTACTGCACCCAAGCCTAGTAATACAGCTGGTTCGGGAACTGAAGTTACTGCAAGACCTGTGAAAGTTCCAGAAATTTTTCCCCCATTCTTGTAAATTGCTTGTGCAGCAGTATCTTGAATAGCAAAAGTGATATATCCTTCTGCTTTACTTCCATCCTCAAAGAGTCCCTTGAAAGCCAAGTTTATATCTGTTCCTCCAGGTTGTGAAGTAAAAACTGCTGGATCGAGACTAGTCAAACTAAGCAGTTTATTTCCGTCCAAAGCACCAACATCAATAAACGCGGAAGAAATGGATAGATTTGTTTGGAAGCTTTTGATAAAACCTGTAGAATTAGATGCAAAATCTCCTGTCCGGTGTGTAAGTAAAATTGCTCCTGGATTGGGAAGAAAGTTTACAGAGTTTTGGCTAAGAGTGACATCAGTTGCCTCATTAGTAGAGCTGTTATAAGAGGGAATATAGTTAAAGCTACCCGTGTATGCTTGTGCAGAACCAGCAGAAGTAAACAACGCAGCAGCAGCTAATGGAAGTGCAACGGTAGCAGCTATAGTAGCATTTAGTAATTTAGATTTCAAACTAATGATGATCATTTGAGAGTCCTAATAATAACTTTGAAGAAAGAAATTTATTGCTTTACTTGTACTATCAGTAATTTGTTTAAAATACTGTCAGTGAAAGTGAAACTTGTATGAGGTATTTCTTATTTCCATAGAAACACATAGACCCTGAGTCGGCAAGATTTACTTAGTGGTCTTCATCACATCTTCAATTGCTGAGTAGTCTTCATAAAATTTTAATTTCTTCTATAGCTGGTCTTCGTATATTTGTCATTTCATAGGGTTGAAAGTATGGGCAATAGCTTTGAATTTAATCAAGAAAACTTCAGTACACTTAATCAAATTAGTGCTTTTTATTTTTGAATATTACTCAACTAGTTTTTAGATAAATATAGTAAGCAATGTATCTATATTCAGTTCTTGAAGATTCGCCAAGCTTTTTTAAGGGTGTCACCGTACCCTCTACCCAGACTACAAGGGAGATGAAGAACGCTTATCTCAGAAGTATTAAAACAAAAGGGATTTATCTAAACCGTAATCCACTAAATAGCGGTTCCTCCAGTCTCTAAAAGAAATGGGAGAAACCGCTGTCTTGGTGTAAGGTGGAAAATTTTTGTCAACTAATTAAATGTCTGTGATAAATAGCCTGACTGCTAGCTATTACTTCTGTTCTCAAATGTTTCAGATTTTTGAAATGCTAAGAGCCAAATACCTGTGGCCAAGTTGTCACAACAAAAACTACGACTGCTGCGAGCGCTAACAATCCTTGAATCAAATTTCCAATCAAAGATCCGACTACAATTCCTATGCCCGCTTTAACCGCCAACCCGAATTCACGGCGGAAAAGGTATTCACCAATAATTGCTCCCAAAAGCGGCCCTAGCAAAATTCCTAACAGTGGCCCCCCAAAAGGCAACGTTGGTAATAATCCCAAAAATCCCACGACCAAACCGACAATTGCGCCAATTTGCCCCCACTTGCTAGCTCCAGCTTGTCTTGCTCCCACATAGCTAGCTAAAAAGTCCACTCCGACACTGAGTAGTAAAACTATAACTGTCACAATTAGTGGAATCTTGATAGCTGCAAAGGAACTACTAACGATTCCCCAGACGATAATTGCAATTAAAATTAAGCTGCTACCAGGAATGGCTGGAACTACGGCACCGATAACACCCACAACCATTACGGCAATTAATAGCCAATAAGTAATTTGCATAGATAAAATTGTAAATTTCCAAATTTCCGAGTCAGTTAGTCATTATTATGGATGCACAGTTGTACATTGGTGTCAACTTGGAGCCAGGGCGAATGGAATTCGCGGCTACACAAGCAGGAGCTACACCTCCGTGGGGTAACGAGAAATTAAGGGTTTTGCCTGTGTAGACGCGGTTTCTAACCGCCCTTTTAACGTTAAGTTTATACGCATGACAGCTGTGCGCCCATACTGTATATTCTATCTGGGCCAGATGGTAACAAATGCCTAGACTTTAACTTGAACCAAATATGTTTTTCTAGTTCAATCTGGTAAAATCTGTCTCTAGATCGCTCTTGGCTCGTCTTGGTAATTGTCGGTAGTGGGGATTAATTGAGTTGCTGGGCAGATACAATTTACACTGTTCAAGAAACTGAATAGCAAGCGCCTTCCTTGCGGTTTGTTTATTACCCAAACCCCTAGCCACAGGCGTAGTGAAAGCACAAGCCGTTCGTACTGAGTAACTGAACTTGCCAAACACTCCAAGACAAAACTCAAAATTAATGACGAGAAAAATTTTAACTGGACTGAGTTCAGCAGCCTACGAACACCCTTTTGATCGCAAAGCTTTGGCTTCTTTGCAAAATATGCCTGGTGTCTCCTTGCTACTCAAGAAAATTAACGAATACGGCATCGATCGCTTACTCAGGTTGCAAAGCCTTGGTAGTGAAATCAGAATTTCGCCCCGTAATTTTCCCCAATTACATCAAGCATTTGTAGAAACCTGCCAAATTCTTGATGTTGCTCCACTTCCTGAACTGTATCTGTTTCAAGGCACAGGTCACATTCAAACCTACATTGTTGGGGTAGAAAAACCCCTTGTCGGTATTAATTTAGATGCAATGGAGTGGCTTAACGCAGATGAGTTACTTTACGTTTTCGGACACGAAGTCGCTCGGATTAAGAGTCAGCATATGGTTTTTCACCAAATGGCAATTGTTATGCCAACTTTGAAAAATTTGTTGAGCAGTACCACACTGGGGGTAGGTGGCTTAGTCGCTGGTGGAATGGAACTGGGTTTGTATAATTGGCGGATGATGGCTAGGTTCACTGCTGATCGGGCTGGAATGCTTGCTTGTCAGGATATTGACGTAGCAACTACTACCCTGATGAAACTTGCGGGTTTACCAGACGAGTACTTGACTAATGCTGTAATCGAAGATTTCCTCGTCCAAGCCCGTGAGTTTGCATCCAATAGCTTTGATACTGTTGATAGGGTGACAAAAATATTAAGCTATACAGAATCTGGGCTTTCCTGGGTAGTTATGCGGGCTGGCGAGTTATTAAAATGGGTTGATTCAGGAGAATATGAGAATTTAATTCAACAGACAAATTTAAAGGCACCGGAAGAACCGGAAGAACCGGAAGAAAAAGAAGGAAAGACACCGGAAGAAAAGGAAGGGTGGAATTTTTTGACTTCTTGGTGACTTCTAAACTAGCAAAAAACCTAAGTATTAAGAGTAACAGCAAGTTTATCAGCAATTCCCGCAATCCAGTTTTCATCTTGTTTGGTATAACTGCGAGGAGCATTCGCTGCCAAAATTAGCGCACCTTGATTGCCAATAGGTTGACAAATTATACCTTGAGTATTTTCTGGTAAATAATCAAATTCAAGCCTACCTGGATATACTTTTAGTGCAACTAGATAAATCGGCTTTTGTTTTTCGAGTACCTGTTTTAAGATTACTCCTGGTACAACCTCAGATTTAGTACCCAGAATCCCGCGACGCAACAAAACTTTACCTTGATAAAAAACCACAAGCGATCGCGTTACTGTATTAGTCAACAATAAATGAGATGCCCAGGCTAGCTCTGTTTTCACGGCTTCTGGTAAATCTGCTGCTAGTACAAAACCTTCTTCTCCAATTAGTTCTACAATATCAGGCGATCGCGGCTGAACTTCCTGCCAAATTAAACCAGTCAAAATTAACACCGCACTCAAAATCACGCCCACCACATCACCACGCGATTGGGATTGAGTTAGTTCCGGTGTCAATAAACGGTTAATCAGCAAAAGCACAGCGCCTAGCCCACCCACGACAATGGGTAGACGCCGCAAAACTCGATTAGGATCAGGTTTAGTCATCCTTGGGTAAAGTTATGAGTTATGAGTTATGAGTTATGAGTTATGAGTTGAAGAAAGTTTTTAACTCCTCACTCCTCACTCCTAACTATTTTCACTCCTCCCCTGGTTCAATAATCCGCTGGAAAAGATAACCAGTACCTCGCGCTGTGAGAATCAATTCTGGGTTGCTAGGATCATCTTCTAACTTTGCCCGTAAACGGGATATATGCACATCCACGACGCGGGTATCCACATGACGTTCTGGTGTATAACCCCAAACTTCCTGCAAAATTTCCGAACGGGAAAAAGCTTCTCCAGAACGACTTACTACCAACTCTAATAAGCTGAACTCCATACCTGTCAATCGAATACGCTCATCGCCTTTGTAGACTTGTCGCTTATTCGTATCGATTTTAATATTCGCGACATAGATTACCCCAGAACTGGGAATGCCAGATCCACTGGTTTTGTCTACCCGCCGTAGCACCGAGCGAATTCGAGCTTCTAACTCCTTGGGGGAAAATGGTTTAACTACATAGTCATCAGCACCCAATTCTAGCCCGGTGATGCGATCGGCTACATCACCCAAGGCTGTTAGCATAATAATGGGGACATCTGATTCTTTTCGTAATTCTTGACATACACCATAGCCGTCTAGCTTTGGCATCATTACATCCAAAACTACCAGGTCAGGCTCAGTTTTGCGAAAAGTTTCCAAAGCTTCTTCCCCGTCGCCAGCCGTCACCACATCGTAGCCAATCATGGAAAGGCGCGTTTCCAAAATCCGGCGAATGCTGGCCTCGTCGTCTACCACCAAGATTTTTTCTTTATGGCTTTCCAAGTTTTTCAACGCTCCTTGACTAAAAATTTACATGATTAATTTTTAATACCATAATATTAAGATATCATTCCATCAATTGATTTGGAAAAAGCTCTAAATACTACTATTATTGGTTTTTAGTTTTTTTCAAGAATTAAGTAAATATTAAGATTATTTAATAAGATTTAAGAATGGCAAAGCCAAAAACCTTTTTTACTTGTAACGAATGTGGAGCAGAATCGCCCCAGTGGTTTGGTAAGTGTCCAGCTTGCGGTACTTACAACTCTTTGGAAGAACAAATTTCTATTCAATCCTCAGTAGATGTACCCAGTCGGGGGGGAGTAAGTAGTTGGCAATCAACTCAAAGCAATGGCAAATCTCACACGAAACCAGCTAAAGCGCGAGCCTCTTTAACGTTTGATCAAATTACCGATCGCCAAATTGCCCGATGGGAGTCTGGTTATGAAGAATTGGATCGGGTGCTTGGAGGTGGGATTGTCCCCGGCTCTATGGTGCTGATTGGTGGTGATCCTGGTATCGGTAAATCTACTCTATTATTGCAAGTATCAAATCAATTAGCGCAGAAATACCGCATCCTTTACGTAACTGGTGAAGAATCGGGACAGCAGGTAAAATTACGAGCTTCTCGTTTAGGAGTATCAAAACCCCTAAGTGTGGTGAATGAGGAGAATGTAACAGTAGTAGTAGAGACTACACTTCCCATAGATCCTGACAGTATAGGTGCAGATTTATATGTACTGCCAGAAACAGATTTAGAAGAAATTTTACGGGAAATAGACTCTCTAAAGCCAAACGTGGCGGTGATTGATAGTATCCAAACGGTGTTTTTTCCGGCGCTGACTTCTGCACCAGGTTCGGTGGCTCAGGTAAGGGAATGTACCGCAGCACTGATGAAGGTGGCGAAGCATGAAGATGTCACCATGCTAATTGTGGGACACGTCACCAAAGAAGGGGCGATCGCTGGGCCAAAAGTTTTAGAACATTTAGTAGATACAGTGTTGTATTTTGAAGGCGATCGCTTTGCCTCCCATCGGTTATTACGGACAGTCAAAAACCGCTTCGGCGCAACTCACGAAATCGGCATCTTTGAAATGGTAGCGGAGGGGCTAAGGGAAGTCTCCAACCCTTCAGAGCTATTTTTGGGCAACCGTGACGATCCCGCTCCTGGTACTGCCATTGTGGTTGCTTGTGAAGGCACTCGCCCGATAGTTGTGGAATTGCAAGCTCTTGTAAGTCCCACCAGCTACCCTTCCCCTCGTCGGGCTGGCACTGGTGTTGATTACAACCGCTTGGTACAAATTCTCGCCGTCTTAGAAAAACGGGTGGGAATTCCCATGTCCAAGTTAGATTCCTACGTTGCTTCTGCGGGTGGGTTGAATGTGGAAGAACCAGCAGTAGATTTAGGAATAGCGATCGCGATCGTTGCCAGTTTCCGCGATCGCATAGTTGATCCCGGTACAGTATTGATCGGTGAAGTTGGGCTAGGCGGACAAGTGCGATCGGTTTCCCAGATGGAACTACGGTTGAAAGAAGCAGCTAAGTTGGGATTTAAAAGAGCGATCGTGCCAAAAGGGACAAAATTTCCCGACTTGAATATTGAGATATTACAAGTATCTAAAGTAATAGATGCGATTATCGCCGCCATCCCGCATCAAGAATTGACAGCCGACGATTTAGAACCTGACGAAGATGAGTAACCAATAGCCGCTTCAGGACTGGGTATTGGGTACTGGGTATTAAGAAAACAGTCCCTAGTCCCTAATCCCCAGTCCCTAATCCCCAGTCCCCAGTCCCTTTTACACCCCAAAGGACAACCCACCATGACAACCCTCACCCAAGACTACCAAATCACTTGGGAAAAACTACCCAATGATTACAAACTCCCAAATGATCCAGTGGACAACATCAACCAACCAGCCTTAGCGGCTGCACTCACAGAAAGCTTACAATTAGCCGGAAAAATTTCAGCTAACGCCCTGACAACAAGCAATTACGGCATTTGTGCCACTCTAAACAACAAAATGGTCATTAAAGCCCCTGATTGGGCTTTGATTCCCAAAATTAACGTTAATAGAGAAGAAGTAACACGCAGTTACACCCCTCAACTACAGGGTGACATTCCTGTAATTGTAATGGAATTTATTTCCGATACACAGGAGACAGAGTATTCTGTCAAAGCGACATATCCCCCAGGAAAATGGTTTTTTTACGAGCGCATCTTAAAAGTACCAAACTACATCATCTTTGAACCAGATAGCGGCAGTATCGAGATGTATCGTTTACCAAGCACAGAACAGTACATCTTGCAAGAGCCTGATGAAAATCAACGCTACTGGATCGCCCAAATGAATCTTTACATTGGGGTGTGGCAAGGTACTCGTGAAAACCGTACAGGAAAATGGTTGCGGTGGTGGGATGAACAAGGAAACCTACTGCTTTGGGGTGGAGAATTAGCCGAACAGCAACGACAACGCGCTGAACAAGAACGCCAACGTGCTGAACGACTAGCAGCACAATTGCGGGCGGCGGGGATTGAACCAGAAGTGTGATGACTTATTTTTTGAGGAAAAATTGAAAGGCACTGATCCCCGAATTATTTGAGAAGTTGGGGATCTTGTTTTTCATAAATGATTAAGTAGGGCTATATTGTTGAATTTTTAGACTCCAATACCAGTTGTTAGACAAGATGAGGGTTTAACAACTGCGATCGCCATAGGTTTATTACGATTGAATATACTGCTTATTGTAGGCTCCATGAGAATCGCCTAAAATCTCCCTTGCTAAACGCCCTACTAATGAAAAAAATCAAAATTATTGTCGAAAAACATTCTGACGGATTGCCTATCCTCTTGGTATAAAAGGGGCGATAGTTGGTCAAAGTGACACCTATCAGGAAGCCTTAACCGATGTCAAGTCAGCTATTCGCTGCTATATCGAGATATTTGGCAAAGAAATGCTCGAAGATGACTCACCAGTAATTGAGGCATTTCTGACAGAAGCAGAGGTGGCTATTTAATGCCGAAATTTCCTATTGATGCGCCTAAAAAAAGAGTTATCAAAGCATTTGAGTTATTGGGGTTTCGCATTAATTCGGGAACGTGAACATATTGTCATCGCGCGAGAAAATGAAGATGGATCGCAGACACCATTGGTAATGCCTAATCAATCTCAAATTAAATCAGGGACAATTAGTACTGTCTTGTAGTTTAGTATTCGCATCGGCGTGCTTCAGAATGCAACCTCTGGCAATGTTAATAGCTATTAAAACACTACAATAGAAACACATATTGATAAATTGTATCGCCCTAAGTATGACAACTGTAATTGCTAGACCTTCATCCTTTCTTGGCAGTATCAGAATAGAAAAGCTGGATAAGTTTCACCTGTTCAAATTTAATGATGAACTGCAAGCACGGATGGAAGAACTTTTAGAACGCAAAAAGGCTGATTTACTAACTTCAGAAGAAGTTATCGAGCTTGAAGAAATTGGAGAATTAGATAGGATTTTCACCCATATAAATGCGATGCTAGTAGCTCATAAATGATGATTGATGATGCTACTAAAGAAATTGTCCGAAGACGAGCAAATTATCTGTGCGAGTATTGCCATTCTCCAGAACGCATTTCCACAACAAGATTTACAGTAGACCATTTGATACCAAAGTCTATTGGTGGTTCTGATGAACTTAATAATTTAGCCTTGGCTTGTCGTCGTTGTAATGAACGTCGCTACAACTTTGTCGCTGGATATGACTCAGAAACTAAAGCAATAGTACCCCTATTTAATCCTCGCTAACAAATTTGGTAAGAGCATTTTCTTTGGTCAGCAAATGGTAGGACAATTGTCGGAGTTACTCCCACTGGTAGAGCAACCTGCAAGCGACTTGATATTAACGATGAACGCTATCCAGAAATGACTCGATTCGGAGTGCGCGGGGTTTTTGGGTTCAAGCTGGCTTACATCCTCCTAATGAAGATCCACCAAGGGCAAAGTAATCAATAAAAATAATAGCCAGAGCGATCGCAGCACCCTTTAGGATAATTTTAGAAAGCGGAAATAGTAGCCCATGAACACCCGATTGGTCGATTCACTGGTACAAATTATCGAATCTCTCACCCCACAAGAGCGCATCTTTTTACAAGAACGACTGAGCAATAAGCCAATTCAAGTGACTTCTTCTCCCCATTACATCCCTCAATCTGATCCGGCGCTTCCTCCTTGGCAAACTCTACCAACAATGTATGATTTACCGAGTGATAACCCAGAGGAACCAGGTTTGCCAGACGATTTTCACTTTTTACAGCCCTTACTTTTATACTTAACTTTTCAGCCAGCTAACTGTAATCCAGAGTTAGTTTACAGTGCTGCTGACCTCAATCTCTACTATGATTTAGAGCATCCTTTGTGGTATAAACGCCCAGATTGGTTTGGTGTAATAGGGGTAGGAAAATTATACAAAGGGCAGGACTTACGGTTAAGTTATGTAACTTGGCAAGAGCCAGCAAATCCCTTTGTGGTTGTTGAGTTATTATCTCCAGGTACGGAAGACGAAGATTTAGGCACAACAAGAATAAGTGCAGCAGATAAACCTCCTAGCAAATGGGAAGTTTATGAACGAATTTTGCGGATTCCCTACTATATTGTTTTTAGTCGCTACACTAATGAACTTCGGGCTTTTCAGTTAGTAGGCGGTCACTATGAACCGATGAATTTGACTAATGGCTGCCTACTAATGCCAGAGATAGATTTAAGTTTAGGCTTATGGCTGGGTTCATTTCAAGATATTGAAATGTTGTGGTTAAGGTGGTTCACTTTAGAAGGAGAATTAATTCCCGCACCCACAGAAGAAGTTGCTGCTGCAACTGAACGAGCTATGATTGCTGAACAAGAAGCTACAGAAGCTAAACAAGAAGCTACGGAAGCTAAACAAGAAGCTGCTCAAGCCAAACGAAAAGCAGAACAATTAGCAGAACGTTTACGTCAGTTAGGTGTGAATCCTGATGAACTAGATGAATTATTGTAGCTTCAGGAGGCTTTTCTGGTACGCAGCATAATTTTCTACTTTGAGGAATCATTGTACCGAAAGCTTTAATAGCCGATACCGAAGCAGCTATTTAATAACAATATTTGCTCCCAGAAAGATTAATTTTTGAGAGCGATGTCTACGACGAGCTGCGCTAACGCATGTTCAGTACATGAAATACATATAATATTTTTTTCGGGAAGTATATAGCAATGTCAGTTTTTATGAAAAACTATGAGATCACGCTATATCCTTACTCTTCCAAAGCTCAGTGCCAATTGGGTTACTAGGGGTAAGATAAGGTTCAACAGCGAATCCAAAAGGCGATGCCCAAAGCACTCGCAGATATTACCGCAGACACTGGTTATGTTCTGGCTGCTAAAATACTTAAGTATGAGTAGTATGATCAAACTACTCAGATAAAAATTGTCTATTTGGTCACACAACACCGTCAAAAGATTGTAGAAAAGTGTATTTCCTTGCGTTGATAGTGGTGCTAACCTCAATTTTAGGGATTTTATCAGCCTTTATCTGCTAGAGTTTCTAACTTTCAGCAAACTAGATAATCTATCAACAATAAAATCGCTAGGAGTGCGATGAGATGTCACAGTCCCCTATGACCAGACCAGAAATAGCTGCTGGAACTCTAATCGATAACCGCTATATTATCCAAAAACTTCTGGGACAGGGAGGATTGGGGCGAACTTACTTGGCGTTTGACACTCGTCGATTTAATGAAGCTTGTGTTCTCAAAGAGTTTGCGCCCATTGGCACAGGGGAGAGTGGACTTGAACAATATCGCAACTTATTTAAAAGAGAGGCAAAAATTCTTCATCAATTGCAACATCCTCAAATTCCCAAGTTTTTGGCTTGCTTTGAAGGAGATGGTCGGTTATTCCTAGTACAAGAGTATGTTGATGGTAAAACATATTCTAGGCTGCTAGGAGAACTTCAACGTCAAGGAAGAAATTTTTCTCAAGAGGAAGTTATAGAGTGGCTAAAGAATCTGCTGCCTGTTTTGGAATATGTCCACCAGCACAACATCATCCATCGAGATATTTCTCCTGACAACATCATGTTACCTGATGGCAAGGATTTGCCAGTGCTGATTGATTTCGGTGTAGGCAAGCAAATTGCTGACATGAATGAGGGGAGAAGTTCCAACAACCACCAAGTGACCTTTGTGGGCAAAATGTCCCTTGTAGGCAAAGTGGGATATGCTCCCCGCGAACAGATTAGCTTGGGTTTATGTTCCGCCTCTAGTGATCTTTATGCTTTGGGGGTAACAGCTATTGTGCTACTCACAGGTAGAGATCCATCTTTACTAATAGATCAGTATTCATTAGAATGGAATTGGCGTTATTATACCTACATTACGGATAGTTTTGCTCAAGTACTCGATCATATGTTGGCAGATAGGCCTAACAAGCGATACCAAACAGCCAAGGAAGTTCTTATAGATTTAGAGCGGATTGGAGAACCAGTAGTGGCAATATCTCCTGCAATCATACTTGATGATTTGCCTGCCACGGTGTTTAATCCTGAATTTCAGGCTATGTCGGCAATATCGCCGTCATACAACCAACCTGGAGAAACAATTTTTAGTTCACCTAGTTTACCTGCTAGCCCGCAAATTGGGCGAATTGAACAACCACAACCTTCACTTCAACCAGCATTTCTCAAACGTTGTCAGCACGAGTTAGCCTACCACATTGGCCCAATGGCAAATTTCGTTATGGAAGAAATATTAGCTCAAAATCCTTACATTTCAGCTGACCAATTTATTGAACTCATAGCTAAGGAAATTCCTAACTTTCAAGCAGCTTTTGAATTCAAAAAAAGCTTATTTTCATAGATATTTAGACACCAGGAATTTAGAGATAATTTTAATTTTTAGTTTTTCATTCTCCTATACCTCCCTGAGTGCGTTTGATTCTTTTCATTGCCATTTCTAAACTTAACTGCATCCGTTTAAAGGCTTTAGCTAAATTACCGATTTCATCATTCGACATCTGCTCGAATTCAACTTCCATATGTCCGGTACTAACTTCTTCGGCTATCCGAGTCATGCGTTTGAGAGGCATAACAACTTGTCGATTTAAGAAGAAGTTGACTAATAAGATAGTCACTATAAAAATAGTTGATACAATTAGGATAATTAGTAAGGAGGACTTATTAGCTTTGTTGATAACGTTATTCGCAGGTACTGTTATAATTTGAGCGCCGACAATTTCATTAAGCTTCCATCCAAATCCATTAGCTGTACCATACTGAGTAATCATACTTTGAGGTGCAGCTTCAGGTACGCTATGACATATCAGACAGCTTCCTTCAGAAATTGGCAGCGGACGAGCAATATAAAAGACATCCCCACCAGGAATTGAGCGAAATCCACTCAATTCTTTAAGGTCTGATTTATTTCTGAATTTTTCTACAATTTCCGTCTCAAAAGCGTCAGCCTTATCCCGAAGATTTGTGGGATTGAGAGTTGCTTCTTTATAAAAAAAATCACGGTAGTCTGTTGTTTTCCGTAAAATCTCAAATACCTCCCGTGCTGAGTATGCAGGCACACTTTGCGGCAAAAACTCAGTTACCAATTTATCAGCTAGCTCTGGATTCACTTGAGTACTGGTGTATTTCCGAACAGAACTCATTGTTTGCATGAGCATGAGACCAGTTGAGCTAATATCTTGTTTAGCATTTTCCCTGAGCAGAGAAGAAAGAGCAAATCCACTCAAGCTCAAACCGAATGTCAGAATTACCAGTAGCAGAATTGTAAATTTTTGTTTCAGATTGAGATTCTTTAGCATAATTTCAGATTACCTACAAGTCAAATTCTTATGACCAGATATGGCTAAAGTCATCGTTTACTCTAACATGAGAATCAAATAAAGATTTTGGTGTAAAAGTATAGTTTAGCTAAAACTATTAGGGTATACCCAACTTTATATTAGTAATTATTGAGGTTAATGAAAATGTTCTCTAACTAACTAAGTTGCAAAAAGCTACAACATCCTCTCAAATGGAATTTCCAAAAATTTTTGTGGGCTGTTCTGATCCCGTGCCAAAATAAATACCAGCAATTGTCAAATATTACTAATGGTGTGGAATGCAGGAAAGTCTTTATTCGGTGGACGCTATATTATCGAAAGGCAACTAGGCGAAGGCGGAATTGGCATTACTTATCTTGCCAGAAATCAACGGAATCAACTGCGAGTGATTAAAACCCTCAAAGAAGAAATCCTGAATCACCCCGCTTGGATACTCCACCGAAACAAGTTACGGCAAGACTTCCGTGATGAAGCAGTTCGGCTGGCTGTGTGTCACCATCCTCATATAGTACAGATAGAAACCATCTTCGATGAGGGAAATTTGCCCTGCATGGTGATGGAGTACATCGAAGGCGAAGACTTAGCACAGTCCGTGAGACGGATGGGGGTGCTATCAGAAGCAGAAGCGCTGCTGTACATCCGGCAAATTGGCGACGCTTTGACGCTAATTCACTCTAAAGGACTACTGCATCGCGATCTCAAACCACGTAATATTATGATCCGCATTGATAAATCAGA
Organism: Nostoc sp.; assembly: GCF_036917655.1. Classification (GTDB taxonomy): domain Bacteria; phylum Cyanobacteriota; class Cyanobacteriia; order Cyanobacteriales; family Nostocaceae; genus Nostoc. The sequence continues at coordinate 42,750 of NZ_JBALCY010000039.1, read as the reverse complement.
AGCAGTGCTGATAGACTTTGGCATCGCTAGAGAATTTATTCCCAATATGATCCAAAGGCATACAGTGTATCGCACTCCTGGTTTTGCCCCACCTGAGCAGTATGAATCAGAAGCGCCACGAGGAGAATACATTGATATCTACGCCTTAGCTGCTACCTTGTATAATTTGCTTACCGCCGTTATCCCGACGAGTGCAGATGATAGGCGTCACAATATTAATTTAGAACCACCACAATATTTTAATCCTAACATCAGCAACAGAGTCAATCAGGCTATTATGTGCGGCATGGATTTGGAGTCAACCTATCGTCCCCAGTCTGTGCAGGAGTGGTTGGATTTATTAGGGCCTGATACTGGGGAGGATGTAACAGGAATATCATCTACCTTAGTGATAACGCCTAGACTTAAACCACATCGACCTGTTGTATTAGATCAACAAAACTGGCAATGTGTACAGACCCTCAAAGGTCATTCTAGTATGGTTCATGCGATCGCCATTAGTCCAGACGGGCAATTTATTGCTAGTGGCAGTAATGACAAGACGATCAAACTTTGGCAAGTGGGTACTGGCAAGCTAGTGCGTCAACTGGGTCGTTGGTTTTCTGGTCATTCCAATATGGTTCATTCCGTCGCCTTTAGCCCAATCTCCTCATACCTTTCTTATCAGGGGGAGTCCGGCAAATCTGCGGGAATAGCAGACCTGAACTGGGGGATTTTGGCTAGCGGTAGTTGGGATAACACAATCAAATTGTGGGATGTAAACACAGGCAAAGAAATTCGTACTCTCATTGGTCATGCTAATTGGGTGAATTCCGTTGCCTTTAGTCCAGATGGCAAGTTTCTGGCTAGTGGCAGTGCTGACTGCACAATAAAACTGTGGCAGGTACACACAGGCATAGAAATCCAAACTCTCATAGGTCATTCTGACTCAGTTTCGTCAGTCGCCTACTCTCCGAGAACGCCGACAACGAATAGCAAGGATAGACAGCTTGTGGCTAGTGGTAGTAATGACTACACCATCAAACTATGGCAAGTATACACAGGCAGAAATATCTGCACACTTACAGGTCATTCTTTCTTCGTTAACTGTATCGCCTTCAGCCAGGATGGGGAAATTATCGCCAGTGGCAGTGGTGACAACACGATTAAACTGTGGCATGTAAATACACGCAGAGAAATTCGTACTCTCATTGGTCATTCTGATTCAGTTTGGTCAGTCGCCTTTAGCCAGGATGGGCAACTTCTCGCTAGTGGCAGTTGGGACAGCACTATCAAACTGTGGCACGTACACAGTGGCAGAGAAATCAGCACACTTACAGGGCATTCCAACTATGTTAGATGCGTTGCCTTCAGTCCTAATGGCCAAACCCTAGTTAGCGGTAGTGATGACGATACTATAAAGATTTGGCGACGGGGATAATAAATAATTCATAATTCATAATTCATAATATTTTTGCTGAGTGTGCTTCGATACTTTAAATCTACAGATAGAACTGCGATCGCCCCAAATTTGTGACAATAATGACGGCAACCGTGATTTTTGAACAATAAATTATATGGGCTTTGGTATTGGTGATTTATTCTGGATTTTTCTCCTTCTGACTTCTTTGCAACCCCTTTGGCAAAAACGTCAAATAGAATATCGGCGCTTGCGTGCTTTACAAGAATTCCAGCAGGAACGCAAAAGTCGAGTGATTTTGCTGATTCACCGCCAAGAGTCCCTTAGCTTCCTGGGAATTCCTATATCTCGCTACATTACTATCGAAGACTCAGAACAAATATTGCGAGCAATTCGCCTCACACCCCCAGATGTGCCGATTGACTTAATTTTGCACACTCCTGGTGGTTTGGTTTTGGCTACAGAACAAATCGCCAGAGCATTAATTCGCCACCAAGCAAAAGTTACAGTCTTTGTCCCCCACTACGCCATGAGTGGCGGTACCATGCTTGCCCTCGCCTCTGATGAAATTATTATGGATGCTAACGCTGTCTTAGGGCCAGTTGATCCCCAATTGGGTAATTACCCCGCAGCAAGTATCCTGAAAGTAGTTGAAGATAAACCCATCAGTGAGATTGATGACCAAACCCTAATTATGGCCGACCTCTCACGCAAAGCAATACAGCAGGTACAGCGGTTTGTGCGAACTCTGCTTAAAGACAGTATACCCAAACAAAAAGTTCTGCCAGAAAATATCGAACCGATTATCGAAGCCTTGACAACTGGGCGCGTCACCCACGACTATCCCATCACTATTGAAGAAGCAACAGAAATGGGGCTGCCCGTAACCGTCGGACTGCCCCATTCTATTTATGATCTCATGGATCTTTACCCACAGTCACAAGGAGGGCGACCCAGCGTACAGTACATTCCTATGCCTTACAATGACCGCCGTCCAATTCTACCTACACCCAAGGGCAGACCCTTAGAAGAACCAAATCAGATGACTTGAGGGGCTTTGGGGTAGGAGTTTTTCGTGGCGACTAGGGTGTAGCTGTTGGCGTAGCTGTCGGTGTAGCTGTCGGTGTCGCTGTCGGTGTAGCCATCGGTGTAGCCATCGGTGTAGCCATCGGTGTAGCCATCGGTGTAGCTGTCGGTTTAGCTGTTGGTTTAGCTGTTGGTTTAGCTGTTGGTTTAGGCGTCGGTTTAGCTGTTGGTTTAGGCGTCGGTGTAGCCGTCGGCTGACTGAAGACTGTCTTTGCTTCTTCATTCAGCTTTTGGCGGAGTGCTAAATTAGCAATTCCAGTTTCTTGCAACTGATATTTTTTCTGATACTCCTTCACCACTGTTTCCGTGCGGGAACCATAAAAATGATCGCGCGGGAGGGGAGGATTTGGCTTCACCACTGCATTCAAATTTCTGTGCAGAATTTGAACGATGTTAGCAGCAAAATCTTGGGTTTTTGGCCCTGCTATCCCATCAACTGGTTTTAGCCTATAACCTGTCTGAAATTCACGAATTGCCTTTTTAGTTTCCTCATCCGTCAAAGCACCATTTGTTACCTTGACGTTATAGCCTAACCCCCGCAATACAGTACGGAATTGCTGGGGCGTATAGCTACGTTGAGGGGCTGCGAAACCTGTGTCTGCAATTACTACGCTAGCAGTTATCAGGCAAGTAACAGCAAAGGTCGCGCTTGATTTTCCAAACCCACACCACATATTTAAAACTCCTTTGGATTAAATCAGCAGGATTATAAATCTTAACAGCTGCATTTTAAGTTTGTTTAATAACTTTTTTCGCTATTTTTTAATGATTTTTGAATAATTTGGGATTTATTTTTGTCAAATTTAACCAAATCTACAAAAACTAATTTGTGTCATCCATCCAAAGAAGTATCTTGTATTAGCAGAGATACAACGGTTATCATTTGAATCGAATACACCCCTTGAACACTAAATAACAGTTGGGACGCACATACCTGTGTCAACTTAGAGCCAAGGCGAATTCCATTCGCACGCCAGTTGCTCATGGGGAGCCACTGCGGTGGACGGGTTAAGAAGCATAAAGGAGGCAGGCGCTAACAGCGGGTTTCCCGACTTGGAGCTAATGGAAAATCAAGAGTTTGAAACCCACCCACAGAGAAGTTTGAGCGTCGGCTTCCGGCGTAACGCCAAAGGCGAACAGAAATTCTTCTATGGTCGACGCTGCATGAACGGAGCGGGTTTAAACTGTGTAGACGCGGTTTCTAACCGCCGATTTCAGGTTAAGTTGACACCAATGCACATCTGTGAACCCCTACTGGGGTCTACTCAACTGTAAATTGCTGTAATTGCTTGGAAAGAGCTTATATTCCAAATATCCAAATACTGTATAATATATGACAATAAATGAAAAACATAAAATCTTCTAAGCAGCGAAATCTTTGGTTTGAAAGATTTATGGCAATTGCTGCCACCGTAAATTTAGGTTTTGTTTTGTTTGATTTAAGTTACGTAGCTTGGCGGGATTTCTACTTGCGAAAACTTCCCCAAATTACCAAGATTTATGACCCAATAAAAGGTATTGAACCCTATCGAGACACGGAAAACTATCTGAAAACAGTAGACGCATTAGAACAGCAAGTCAAAGTTAACCAAACAAGTTTACAGTCGCCTCAGGTAAATAGCAGGCTAGAGCAAATAAGGCGTCTTAGCAATGAGATGATTGACACTAACCCGTTTGCGGGAGCGAATAAGAGTGGTACTCTGGAAAAAATCAAAAATCGGATGCGCGATCGCATCGGTAACGAATCTGCAAAACAATCCTTTGCCACTTTTTGGAGTCAGCCGTATTTATCACAAAATGGCTGGGATCAAGAAATTAATTTTTTCAACCAGAAAATCCGCCCTTTGATTGCTTCTAACTACTACCGCAAAATCGGGGAAAGTGGCGAATTTGTTGATGATTTCTGGATTATTGACTTACCCTTTGTGATTTTATTTGGCGTAGAATTGCTGGGGCGCACGTTCTTGCTCAGACGCCAACATCCTGGTTTTAGCTGGTTGGAAGCAGTATTGTGGCGTTGGTACGATTTATTTTTACTACTGCCATTGTGGCGGGGGTTGCGAATCATACCGATCTTAATTCGCCTCGATCAAGCGCGGTTATTGGATCTGCATCCAGTGCGAAAGCAACTTAATCAAGGGATTGTCGCCAATTTTGCCGAAGAACTTACAGAAATTGTCGTGGTGAGGGTAATTAATCAGGTTCAGGGTTCAATTCAGCGCGGTGAGTTAACGAGCTGGCTCTCGCAACAGGAAAATTTACGTCCCTACATAGATATTAATAATGTGAATGAAGTGGAAGCGATCGCAGGTCTTTTGATAAAAACAATTGTCTACGAAGTGCTACCCGATATCCAACCTGCGATCGTTGCCATTTTACGCCACAATATCGAAACCGTCTTCCATCAAGTCCCCGTTTACCGCAATCTCCAGAACCTCCCTGGCGTCGGACAGGCCCAAACCCAGTTAAGTGAACAATTAGCGACCCAAATCACAACTAATCTTTACAAAACTTTAGTTAGCGCTGTTGAAGACCCTGTTGGCGCAAAACTCACCAGTCAACTCGTACAAAGCTTCAGCGACGCTTTGGGAGCGGAAATAAAGGAAAAACACGTACTTTCAGAAATTCAGAGTTTACTTTTTGACTTCTTAGAGGAAATCAAACTCAACTACGTCCAGCGTTTGTCCCAAGAAGACATAGACCAAATTATCGAGCAAACCAGGCAGTTAAGAACACAAGTATCAGTTCCAGCAGTAGTGGATAAAGGCACTACTCTGCCAGGAATACGGGAAGGGTAGAAAGAATTTTAGATTTTAGATTTTGGATTTTAGATTCAAATTTAATCCAAAATTTCAAATCCAAAATTGAATTGCCCTGTTTGTCCTATGCCAATGCGTAGACTTTGACACTCTCTGTAGCTTTAGCCACTGAGATTCTACAGACAAAGTTAGGCGAACCTAACTCCCGCTACGATGGTCAAACACCGTATAGTGAGTCAGCTTAAGTAAATTTTGCTTTCCCGTTACTTTTGAAAACTTTTCACCTTTCTAGAAAACTTCGCAAACTTACTTTTTCTTCACGCTATCTACGTTTAAGTAGGGTGTAACCGCTTAGAAAACTTGTTTTTTGAAGTCTTATATTTCTTGTTACGTGAATCTGTTTACCATCTTAAATATACTACAAAATAGGGGAGAATCAAGAAAAACGTAGGTGACTAAAGGAGCCACGGCGGTCTTGGGGCAACACCTACGTGAAGCAAGTGGCGTTCACACGAGTCGCTTATATCTCAGGTCTGTTCGCGCTTGCGTCTCCCCTTGGGAGAAGACGCGCTCGTTTTACGCTTACCGAGAGCTTTATAAAAGAAATGCGCTAAACTCGAATTAGGCGAATCATCATTGGTTCGTCACAAGACTTCTTGGAAGATATATCTATCGCAGGAAGTGGGTCGATGCCCACTTTTTTTATTGAAATCTCTCATGGCTCATCCTTTAATTCCACAAATTATTGATTTGGCGACACCAGTGGCAGAAGAACTGGGATTGGAAGTGGTTGGCGTGGTTTTTCACACTAACCAAAGTCCACCAGTGTTGCGGGTAGACATTCGCAATCCTCAGCAAGACACTGGGTTGAATGATTGTGAGAGGATGAGCCGTGCTTTAGAAGCCTCCTTAGATACTGCCCAAATCGTTCCAGATGCCTACGTCTTGGAAGTGTCTAGTCCTGGTATTTCGCGGCAACTGGTAACAGACAGGGAGTTTATTTCCTTTAAAGGATTTCCTGTAATTATCTCCACAACGCCCCCCTACGACGGACAACAAGAGTGGATTGGTCAGTTGATTCGCCGGGATGAGACAACACTTTACTTAAACCAAAAAGGTCGTGTAGTCGAAATTCCCCGCTCCCTAATTACTAAGGTGCAGCTAGACGAGCGCCGATGAACAAAGGGGTAGGGCTTAGGAGTTAGAGACTAGAGTGCGATTCGCTCAAGGCTAGAGCTTAGGGGCTAGAAGTTATGAACTAGGAGCTAGAGATTAGAGAAGTGTAAAGCTATTCTTTAATCCCTAGCTCTATATAATGCATAGTTTTTAGTCCCTATTCCCCACTCCCGTACAGACGCGATTAATCGCGTCTCTCCCACTCCCTAATTTTTAAAGGAGATTGCTTATGTCAATGGTTACTTTACCTGGATTAAAAGAATTAATTGAAAGTATAAGTCGCGAGCGGAATTTACCCCGTCTTGCAGTTCAATCAGCTATTAGAGAAGCACTACTCAAAGGCTACGAACGTTATCGTCGTGCCCAAAATTTAGAGCGCAAACAGTTTGACGAAGATTATTTTGAGAATTTTGAAGTAGAACTAGATATTGAAGGAGAAGGATTTCGCGTTCTTTCCACCAAAACCATTGTCGAAGAAGTCAATAACACAGACCATCAAATTTCCCTAGACGAAGTTCAACAAGTAGCTCCCGAAGCGCAGTTAGGAGACTCTGTGGTGCTGGATGTTACCCCAGATCAAGGAGAATTTGGTCGGATGGCGGCGATGCAAACCAAGCAGGTACTTGCACAAAAATTACGGGATCAACAGCGCCAGATGGTGCAAGAAGAGTTCCAAGATTTAGAAGGAACTGTTTTGCAAGCAAGAGTCCTGCGGTTTGAACGGCAATCAGTAGTTCTGGCAGTTAGCAGTGGCTTTGGTCAGCCAGAAGTAGAAGCTGAATTACCAAAGCGGGAACAACTGCCTAACGATAATTATCGGGCCAATGCCACCTTCAAGGTATATCTCAAAAAAGTCTCCCAAGGTCAGCAACGAGGGCCACAGTTGCTTGTGTCTCGTGCTGATGCTGGTTTGGTGGTTTATCTGTTTGCCAACGAAGTCCCAGAAATTGAAGATGAAGTGGTACGGATTGTTGCCGTAGCGAGGGAGGCAAACCCCCCTTCCCGTTATGTAGGCCCCCGGACTAAAATAGCAGTAGATACTCTTGATCGCGATGTAGACCCAGTAGGCGCTTGTATCGGAGCCAGGGGATCGCGAATTCAAGTGGTAGTCAACGAATTACGCGGTGAAAAAATAGATGTAATTCGTTGGTCGCCAGACCCAGCCACATATATCGCTAATGCCTTAAGTCCAGCCCGAGTGGATGAAGTGCGCCTCATGGACCCAGAATCTCGGCAAACTCATGTACTTGTAGCTGAAGATCAACTGAGTTTGGCCATTGGGAAAGAAGGACAAAATGTCCGTTTGGCAGCCCGTCTGACTGGTTGGAAAATTGACATCAAAGACAAAGCTAAGTATGACTATGCAGGAGAGGATGCCAAATTTACAGCTGTCAGAGCAAAATATCAACCAGAGGAAGATGAGCTTGACTTTGAGGAAGAATTAGAGGATGAAAATGAGGACGAATTACAGGAGGATAGTTTTGACAGTAACGATGATGAATAATTGATTAATTTTGTAAAGTTTTGATACTGTTGATTGTAGTCTCAGTCTCAAGGATTATTTTCTCAAAAGCTACTTGGTATAAGTAAAAAATAGTAATAATAAACTTCTTTTTACACCCAGAATGCTGGAGTGAAATCACAGAGAATCGATGAAACCAAATTATCGGCGCTGTATTAGTTGCCGGAAAGTAGGCTCAAAAGATGAGTTTTGGCGGATTGTCCGCGTCTTTCCATCGGGAAAGGTACAATTAGATCAGGGCATGGGGCGTTCTGCCTATATTTGTCCAGAAACGGGTTGCTTACAAGCGGCTCAAAAAAAAAATCGACTAGGGCGATCGCTACATGCATCAGTGCCAGAAACACTGTACCAAAGCTTGTTGCAACGTCTAGCCAGCAGTAATACCCAAAACCAAATTTAGTTGGAACAACTTTGTGACGTAATCAGCAGAGGAATTGTGTCGAAAGGCGAAGTCGCGCTTTCATCACACTCTCTGTTGATCGTTAAGGTTAGTGCCAAAATAGTAAATGGGTGTAAAAGGCATTCGGCTCTCCAATTAATGAGGGGCGAGGCAACATTCCCAGAGCAAAATGTAATCGATTGTGTTGTGGAAGACTCAGAATCAACAAAACAAGAAACTACAAAATGGCAACCTGGTAGCGCTCAGGCGCAGTTCGGCGTCAAGGGTTCCTATAAAAATCTTTTATTTAAAAAATTTTTATGGGTGTCACTCAACCATCATTCCTGGTGGGGATGCCATTATTAAACCGAAACATCTCTCTTTCCTGATTGGAGGCACCGGCAAAAACTAAACGGCAGTCTAAAAACAGTAATCCAAGGGTGGAGATGTCGCAAACCAGGCAACCATCCGCTAAAACTGTAAATTAAAGGGGAAGAGTGGATGAACAACGGCAAAGTTAGAATCTATGAATTATCAAAGGAATTGAATTTGGATAACAAAGAGCTATTAGCAATTTGCGACCAGCTCAACATTGCGGTCAAAAGCCATAGCAGCACGATTTCAGAATCTGAGGCAGAAAACATCCGTACAGCAGCAGAAAAACTAGCAGCTACGAATGTTTCGGCCAAAAAGGAACTAGGTACAACCAGCCATAAACCAAATTCACCACCAAACGGTGGACTCGCGCGACCTGCTGCACCCCACAAACAGCAAATTTTGGAAATACGCAAACCCAAAATATTGAGAAATACTACCTCCAACGCCCCAGAGGCGTCACTTGCTAACAATACCCAAGCTGCCTTGTCTGAAGCTAATCCTCCCTCTCCTCCACGGCCTTTCGCTACACCAGTCTCACCCATGAAGCCGACGGTACCAACTCGACCTGTACCCCGGAATCAATCTGAGACCCAAGAGCAACCTCCTGTCATAGACTTGGAAGAAACGCCAAATCAAAATCAGGCGCCGGAAAAAATAGCAGGCCAAAAACCGGAAAAAATAGTTCCACCCAGACCGAAATCGGAAAAACCGATCAAACCGCAACTAGTTGCTCCTCCAGCAAGACCTGCGGCAGAAGAAGCCCAGGTGGCAGATGAGCAGCAAGTATCTCAGGCAGACAAACCGATCCTTAAACGCGACCAACGACTACGACCCGTCGAAGGCGATCGCGATCAAATTAAGCCAAAAGTCGCTAAACTGCCAACTGACCAGTCCCCACAAGCTGCATCACAAAGACAGGCTCGTCCTACCCCTTCACCCACCAGACCAGAGCAGAGGGGCAATAGACCATCTGCACCATCACAACTAGGAGAGGGGCAACGACCCAGGCCAGCCCGTCCAGGTGAAGCTGTAGCAGCTGCAATGCCGATCGCTACTCCACCCAGACAGATGTCAGGAATAGCAGGCAAATCTCAAGGATTGGGTGATGAACCAGTCGCACCTGATCTCCTCGATTTGAAACGCCCAAGTCCGCCTCGCCCGACCAAAGGCGGCAAAAAGTGGGTAGAAGAGGAAATCATTGACGAAGTTAAAGAGAAGGCTAAAGCTGGCGTCAAAGGCAAGCGGATCAAGCCGATACTTGATGACGAGTTTGAAGAAGACTTGCTGGATGATGACGATCTCGACTCACCAGCCACCGTCCAAGTCAGCCTTTCCATCGCCCGTCCTCCAAAACCTAAAGCGACTCGGCCTGTACAGATGCCAGGCGCAACCCTTGCTAGCGCCCCAACTGCAAGAGCGAGAAAGTCTGGTTCCAAGTCTGGTTCCAGCCGCGACCATCACCAAAACCGTCGCCAAGAAGCCGAGACAAAACGTGACCGTCCAGCAAAAGTGGTGGTTACAGGGCCGTTGACTGTGCAAGAACTATCTGACGTTTTAGCCGTTGCCGATACAGAGATTGTGAAAATCCTGTTCCTCAAAGGCATGGCGGTGAGTATCACCCAAAATCTGGATATTCCCACAATTACCCTGGTAGGAAAAGAACTAGAAATAGAAGTCGAAACCGCCGAGCCAGAAGCAGAAGCTCGGAAAATTACGGAAATGGTCGGCGCAGAAGACCGAGAATATCTCCACCGCCGTCCACCAGTCGTGACAATTATGGGTCACGTAGACCACGGTAAAACAACCCTGCTCGACTCAATCCGCAAAACAAAAGTGGCTGCTGGCGAAGCTGGTGGTATCACTCAACACATTGGTGCATACCATGTGGATGTGGAACATGAGGGCAAACCGCAGCAGATAGTCTTCCTGGATACTCCTGGTCACGAAGCCTTTACAGCAATGCGGGCCCGAGGAGCGCGGGTAACAGACATTGCCGTGTTAGTCGTGGCTGCTGATGATGGTGTCCGTCCCCAAACGATTGAAGCCATTAGCCACGCTCAAGCCGCAGGAGTGCCAATTGTCGTTGCAATCAACAAAATTGACAAAGAAGGGGCACAACCAGAGCGGGTGAAACAAGAGCTGACCCAGTATGGTCTGACCGCAGAAGATTGGGGTGGTGAGACAATCATGGTTCCGGTGAGCGCCATCAGAGGTGAAAATCTAGATACGCTCTTAGAGATGATTCTCTTGGTAGCAGAGGTTGGAGAACTATCAGCCAACCCAGATCGTGCCGCCAAAGGAACTGTAATTGAAGCACATCTGGATAAAGCCAAGGGAGCAGTTGCTACCCTGCTAATTCAGAATGGCACCCTGCATGTGGGAGATATATTAGTAGCTGGCTCGGCCTTCGGTAAAGTCCGGGCGATGGTGGATGACAGAAGCAAGAGAGTAGACATTGCTTCTCCTTCCTTTGCTGTCGAGGTACTAGGTTTAAGTGATGTGCCAGCAGCAGGCGACGAGTTCGAGGTCTTCCAGAATGAGAAAGAAGCCAGAGCACTCGCTAGCGATCGCGCAGACAGACAACGCCTATCCCGCCTGTTGCAAGGTCGTGTTACCCTTACAACCCTGTCGGCTCAAGCACAAGAAGGCGAGTTGAAAGAACTCAACTTGATCTTGAAGGGAGACGTACAAGGTTCCGTGGAAGCCATTGTGGGAGCGCTCAAGCAAATCCCCCAAAACGAAGTCCAAATCAGGATGCTGTTGGCTACTGCTGGGGAAATCACCGAGACAGATATCGACTTAGCAGCTGCCAGTAACGCTGTGATTATTGGCTTCAACACCACCTTCGCCAGTGGGGCTAGACAAGCCGCCGATGAAGCGGGTGTGGATGTCCGGGAATACAACGTGATCTACAAACTCCTGGAAGATATCCAAGATGCCTTGGAAGGTCTTTTGGAACCAGAGTTGGTGGAAGAACCCTTGGGTCAAACCGAAGTCCGTGCCGTCTTCCCAGTCGGTCGCGGTGCTGTTGCCGGTTGCTACGTTCAATCTGGCAAGCTAGTTCGCAACTGCAAAGTCAGGGTGCGACGCAACGGTAAGGTGATCTTTGAAGGCGTCCTTGACTCCCTAAAACGGATGAAAGAAGATGCCCGTGAGGTCAACGCCGGTTATGAATGCGGTGTCGGCATGGATAAATTCAATGATTGGGTTGAAGGTGACATCATCGAATCCTATCAAATGGTTACGAAGCGCCGCACTCTCACCTTAACGAGATAGTGTTGAGGGTAAAATGGTTAGAAGTTAGGAGTGATAAATTAGGAGTTAGGAGTTAGCAGCCTTTAACTCCTAACTCCTAACTCTTAACTCACAACTTTTTATAATATGCATTCATTTCGCTCTGAACCTATTTTGTGGATTCACGTCGCTGGATTGGCGACGTTGCCTGTTTTTTTAGTCCTCTGCTTATTGTTTTTGTCTGTGGGCGAGCCGTTTTTGCCAGTCTGGATGGAGCTATTCTTAGTTGCCGCCATTGGTATTCTCCCCTTGCTATGGATGCAGTTACGTCGCCCTTTTTATATATTTGCTCTTTTAGGAATAGCCCTAAAGCCAGAAAATCTGACTGAGCGGCAGCGAAAAATCCTCTGTTTAATTAATACAAAGTTAAATCGTATCCTGGCATTAGTGGCAGCAGTATTGTCGGTTTGGGTGCTGTGGCATCTTTACCAAATTGCCCCATTAGTAGCAAATTCAGCTAAATTCCTCCCCCAATGGCGCAGCCTTGCACTAGTGCTTGCGGGATTAGCCTTTTTGGGTAGCAATCTATTTTTACAAATACCTGTGAGTGTAATGCGAGTTTTGGTGACTAATGACACAGAATTCGCTGGCATAGAGCCATTATCTTTAGAAAAGATTAAGCAGGATTTCACAATTTTAGGGGTGCGGGTTAATCAAATCGTGCCCCGCTTGTTGCAATCCCTGTTTAGGATTAATCCAGATTCGTAGCAACCCTCAAAGTAATATTATTTTACTTTAAGAGGTTAGAAATAAGCAGCAGGGAGCAAGAATTTTAGATTTTAGATTTTGGATTTTAGATTGAAATTAAATTCAAAATTTAAAATCCAAAATCCAAAATTGAATTGCCCAATCCCAGTTACTATTGAAGTTAAAACAAAGGAATGAGGAACTATGGCTCAAATTCCAGCTTCTAGCGATCGCCAATTTTCTGCTGATACTGAAATTTGGCATAGCCTCAAATGCGCGATCTCTACTAGTTCCGGTTTTCAACGCTGGCAACTAGAACGCGATGCTCAATTACAAGGAATTCGCCTGGAACAGCAGGTACAACGGTATTTAAGGGAAACTTTAGAAACCTTAGCTTACTAAACACCAAATAAATCTTGTAAGCTTGTTTGCAAGCGACGGAGTTGACGGTATGCACCCTGCAAGCGATCGCCATCAACTTCCACTTCATTTGTGGGATAATTCTTAATAATTTCAATCAGCGACACCTGCCCGTCTTGAGTCGCAGAAAGTACCAACGCAGCTCGCAAAGCCTGTCGGTCTGCTCTGCGAGACGGTGTAGAAATAACTTGACTAATTTGATCCAAAATAATATTACCAATCTGGCTATTCAGCACTCTATCTAAAAATACAGGGTTTACCTTCACCGACTCCGTTAAATATTGACGAATGGCTTTGGGGTCTTGTCGCACCAAAGCCAAATTAACTCGTAGTGAACGTGAAAGTTCACCTGTTTGGGCAAAGGTGGATAGTTCTTCCACAGAAAGTGATTCACGGAAGTACCATACTTCAGCACTACTCGTTCCGCACCAAAGACAGGAGTGGACAAAAGTAGGACTTACGCACTGTACAAATTTCTTATCTTGTGCATTAACCAAAATGCGTCATTTCAGGCTTTTCTGAATCATCCTTTGATAAATAGCGATCGCAAAAAAGTGTCAAAAATAGGACTTACGCACTGTACAAATCAATCATGGTATGCATTTACCATGCATAGGTCGTTTTAGGCTTTTATTAATCATTCTTCGATGCCACATAGACCCACGTCGTAGGGGCAATTCATGAATTGCCCCTACGACAAATGTGGTTTTTCCGATCCAACATATTTTGTCTTTTTTGTCAATGCGTCGCGCCAAAAATTGAAAACGCATTTCTCCCGATTTCCAATAGGTTTGCTTTTGCTGTGATCATATTCCAGCAAAATTAGTTACGACATCTGGCTTTAGGGAATAGCAAAAAATAAATAATTCAGTAGTCGTAGCGGAGGCGGATGAGCGCTTAGACAAGGCAGCGAGAGACTTGTCGTAGACATTGCCTCGTCCCGAAAGCCCCTATTAGAGCATCGCGAAAATCCAGCTACCATCTCAATTAACAAGACAAGTTGCTCAGAGCAACTGGTTGAAGGTAGGTAAACCTCCGCTAAAGTGTACTAGTAGAATTTTCTAAATAAAACAATATAACTAATGTATAAGTTCTGTGATCTATCTAAGGAATTTAGCTGAATCAGTGCTAATCATCCAGTATAGTTTTGCATGGGTTTTAGAGCAGCTACAAGGCCGCTACCTTCAACCTTGTTCCACATACCGTAATTCAGCACATCACAGACTCAAAAAATGAAAGATCGGGGTTTTCACATTTCTCTAGCGAAAAATTTTCGCCTTTTTTCAAGCAGTCATCTCAGTTATACTTTACGCGTAGGAGCCGGACTAACGGCTTTGTTAGTTGTTTCTAGTGGGTCAATACTACTTGGTGAGGTTAATGCTGGTGCTACTCACGCAGAAGGTATTGCCCCAACTCTCACAGCGCAAGCTCCCGCAACTGCCGCAGTGATTTACGTTAATCCAACAACTGGTGCAGATAGTGCTGGTGCTGGTACAACGTCAGCTGCACCCTACAAAAGTATCAGTTTTGCTCTCAGTCAAGCCCAACCAGGTGCAGTTATTCAATTAGCACCTGGGAACTATAACAAAGAAAGTGGCGAAACCTTCCCGTTGTTGGTGAAACCAGGGGTAACACTGCGGGGTGATGAAGCTAGTAAAGGTCAGGCGATATTGATTACAGGTGGAGGTTTCTACACTAGTCGCTCCTTTGCCAGACAGGATATTACCATCCTTGCCGATCAAGATACCACGATCACCGGTGTCACCGTCACCAATCCAAATGCGCGGGGTACGGGTGTGTGGGTAGAGTCAACTAATCCCATTATCAAAAACAATACTTTTACTAACAGTCTTAGAGAGGGCGTTTTTGTTACGGGTACTGGCAATCCCAAAGTTGAAAGTAACGTCTTTGTGCAAAACAAAGGCAATGGGATTTCAATTACGAAAACTTCCCAAGGAGAAATTCGCAATAACTTATTTCAGGATACTGGTTTTGGTCTAGCGATCGGTGGCACTTCCACACCCCTAATTGTGGAAAACCAAATTATCGAAAACCAAGATGGTCTTTTTATCTCGGAGTCAGCGAAGCCCGTATTGCGTAAGAATATCATTCAGAACAATAAGCGGGATGGAGTAGTAGCAACTGTTAATGCTTTACCTGATCTTGGCACCAACGAAAATCCTGGTGGCAATCTTATCCGCAATAACACTCGTTATGATGTGAACAACGCCACCAAAACCGGTAAAATTGTCGCTGTTGGCAACGATATCGATCAGAAAAAGATTTTTGGCTCAGTAGATTTTGTTGCTGCAAGTGTTAACGTACCTCCTGGAGGGACTGGTGCCTTTAAAGATGTGCCAGCAAATTACTGGGCAAAAAACTACATCCAAGCTTTAGCCTCGCAAAATATTATTGCTGGCTTTCCTGATGGTAGTTTTAAACCCAATGAACCTGTAACCCGCGCTCAATTCGCCGCTATTGTCACTAAAGCCCTAACACCACCAGCCAAACGCCCAGCCATTAAGTTTAAGGATGTAGCAAGCAATTTCTGGGCTTATGCTGCAATTCAATCTGCTTACCAGGGTCAATTTGTTTCTGGTTATCCCGATGGCACTTTTAAGCCACAGCAGCAAATTCAAAGAGTGCAGGCGTTAGTCGCTTTAGCTAATGGTTTGGGCTTAACTACGAGTAATCAGAATATCCTTTCTTTTTACACGGATGCTGCCCAGATTCCTAATTATGCGATCGCACCTGTTGCTGCGGCAACTGCACGGCAACTAGTGATCAACTATCCCACAGTGAAGCAGCTCAATCCTAATCGTGAAGCGACTAGAGCCGAAGTTGCTGCCTTTGTTTACCAGGCACTCGTCAATGCTGGACGCGCTCAACCAATTCCTTCATCCTATTTGGTAACAGTTCAGTAAATGCCTAGTTAGCAAATTGGAAGCGCCAGACTAACAAATTATTAGTCTGGCGCTTCCAAATACATTGCTCAGATTGTCAAATCAGTAACTTGCGATAAAATTATCCTTAATGGCTATCTGAAGTGAAGCATGACTGAGCAATTTGAAAAATATCTTGAGTGGTATCTAGTTGCAAATGTTATTTCGGAGCAACCGTTTGGTGAAAACCATGAAATCCGGTATGGGACAAAGCATTTCAGTCCAAATACAAAGGTTTACTGTTCTGCTCCAACTTGGGGTGATGGTTACGAGAAAATAGTTGTTGCAGGTCGTCATCGTGGCTCATCCAGATTAGTCAAAATGGTTATCCATGAGAAGCGACTAACGAATTGGCGGGCACGATATGTCTATTTACCAAAGCTAAAAGGATCGTTTTCTATTCGACATTGGGACTCAAAAGAACAGGTAGAAGGATTTGCTAAGGCTATACCCCGGTGGCAAGAAGCAAGAAATGCGAGGAAGAAAGGCTTTGAAAAATTGCATCCAAATGAAGTTTTGATTCATGCTCTCATACTCAGTAGAGTTGCTGAGGTCAAACAAGCAATTGAGCGAGGAGCAGATGTTAACTACTTAAATCATGATGGACTTACACCTCTAACACTTGCTCTCGGTAGACGCCAGCATTCACTCTTCACTCAGTTACTCTTAGAGAAAGGTGCTGATATTAAAACCATTAGCTATCAGTTCCTTGAAGAAGTAACCCAAAATGCATCGGAGTATCCTGAACCTGTATTCAGGTTAGTTGAGCAAGCAATTGATGAGCTATTTCCACACTCTAAAAAGTTTGATTAACGTTTTTTAAATTGCCCTAGTCTGGGTGTTGTGGCGATAATGTTAACACAGGGTTATCGATGCCCAGTTTCAATTTCAACTGGTGGCATTTGAATCTGGCATCAAGGTAAAAAAATTAACAGCTAAAATTTCTCCCTTCAAGAATTAGGATTTTTACCCGACTGGGGACGTTGTTCCCGACGCTGTTCCCAGCGCCAGAGGAAAACCATTAGAGCAACAATTCCTAATTGGAGAGCTAAACTAGGCAAAGCACTCTCAACATCCCGTCCGGCAAGCACTTGGAAGAAAAAGACAAATGCACCAAGTGAGCCAGAAGCACCAAAAGCGATGTAGAAAAATTGTCGTAAGCCGCGATAGGGAGCAGCTATTTCTGCTTTGAGGCTGGCATATTGTTCAGGGTTAAGCCGATTTTTAGGATTTTGATCTACCATGATTAAATCGTGTTATACTCATAGATTGTGTACGCCGATGTGGCTCAGTGGTAGAGCAGCTGATTCGTAATCAGCAGGCCGTGGGTTCAAATCCCATCATCGGCTTTGATTAAATTATTATTTAATAGTCAAGTTTGACATAAATTAATGTACAGTGACTAATTATCTGTAGTCGGTGACACATTGATGTCGTTGTGACAAATTATTGTCATCAAACCTAGTAATTCGCTTCGGTATGTATTGGTGACAAATTATTGTCATCTTTCTGGAAAGCAACAATTTATATATGGAGCTTAGATAGATTTAAACCCCTATTATCGGCGAGAGTACGGCACCAAATACTTACGAATGGTGCGTTACGGATTTCATCATAACGCACCCGACAGTACTGATTTAACTACCCCTACTCCCATTTTCAAGTCAGGTGGATTATTGCAGCAAAGGAGTTGTGCTATTACCGTTAGTTGACGCATTGGCAATTGCAGCTTGAGTAGGTTGAGTAGTAAGAACTGCTATAAGTGGAGTAACTTTTGAACTAGATTGTTTATTTCGTTTTCGATTAGAGCCGCCAGCTTTGGAATACTCTATACTGTTTCTGCCGTAGACAGTTGCAACTCCACTTAGCATTCGTTCAGATATTTCGGAGAGGGCTTTATCCATCTGGGTTACTGTTTTACGCGATTCTTCCAGATTGGACACCAGCGTATTATTAGCTTCTACCATCGCACGGGTAGTGTTGATTAGATGGTTGTAGGCTTCAATAGTTAACCCATGTCCTAAATCCAGATTTTCATCAATAGATTTAAGCAAGGCGAGACGAAGTTGGGCTTTGTCAATAGCAGCAGAACCACGAGTTTTTAAAGACATGAGACATCCTTTTTTTATAATCCTTTTTCAACATAGTGGAATATCCTTTTCCCTGAGATGGGTAGTTTTGTGGATTTATTTCATTAAAAGTTCAACGAAATAATTACGAGTTTGCCTGTGTTTTTACTCATTTTTCATATCGATTTGTTGTTTTAGAATAAGTACAATCAGCAACAGTAATCACAAAATCAATAAATGCATACCCCGAAATAACAAATGCGTACCCCGAAATAACAAATGCATACCCCGAAATAACAAATGCGTACCCCGAAATAACAAACGCGTACCCCGAAATAACAAACGCGTACCCCGAAATAACAAACGCGTACCCCGAAATAACAAACGCATACCCCGAAATAACAAACGCGTACCCCGAAATAACAAACGCGTACCCCGAAATAACAAACGCATACCCCGAAATAACAAACGCATACCCCGAAATAACAAACGCGTACCCCGAAATAACAAACGCGTACCCCGAAATAACAAATGCGTTGGCGTAGCCCAACCCAGGCATCGCAATACTGTTCGGTTAAGGCAAGAGACGCGATGAATCGCCGTCTCTACAATAATCAATCTTTCGTAGAGACGGCGATTTATCGCGTCTTTGTGATGATTTATCGCCCATCCACGAGGTTCTTTCATCGTCAGAAACGCATCACCTGTGATGAAATTCTATACTTGCTCGAAATCTGGGATACTGGTGTTAAATTTTTCACACACTATAATAGTGTGATTTCTCACGCCCTTACCCATGAACGAACAGCGTCAGCAAGCTTATCTCAACCTTATTCGCAGCCTGTTAGATTCCCCCAGTGGTGAAGAATCAGAGATTTTAGCAGCAAACCAAGAGTTACTTGATGCTGGCTTAGTACAAAAGATGCTGGAAAGAGCAAGTCATCTGCTAAAGCAGAGCGAATTAGACCTAGCTAATCGTTTAATGAATATAGCAGGGCAGCAACTTGGGGTTTATACTAAATTATCATCGACTGCCATAGAAAAAGAATACTTAGATTTCTTAGAGCAAGTACTGAAAGTAACAGCAGATAGTAGAGATAACGTGCAAGTAGTTTCCCAAAGACTTGTAGCAGATATCAAAAAAATCGATAATATTTCTGCAAAAGTATTCCGAGCTTGGGCACAAAATAAACTGATACAAGCAGAACCAGATGAAGCCAAATCTATCGCGTCAGATATCAATGATTTGAGTACTCTGATTCTAGAGTTACTCGTGGGAGACAAAACCAGTCACATAGAAATTGCAATTGCTGGCTATGAAATAGTCCTAAATATCTTCTTTACCCGTACTGCGCTTCCACTAAAATGGGCAATGATAAAAAATAATTTGGGCATTGCTTTCTCTCAGAGGATACAGGGAGATAGAGTAGAAAATCAGGAATCCGCTATTAAAAATTTTACCAGTTCGTTAGAAATAATAACCTGCTCTAAATTTCCACAAGAATGGGCAATAACGCACAGTAATTTAGGGAATGCTTATTTTTACAGAATAAAAGGAAATAGGCCTGAAAATTTGGAATGTGCCATCAAAGCTTATGACGCAGCATTAAAAGTTATAACACGTTCAACATTACCATCAGAATGGGCAATGATTCAAAATAACTTGGCGAATTCCTATATTGAACGACAAAGGAAAGATAAAACAGAGAACATCGAAAATGCAATCATTGCTTATACTGCCGCTTTAGAAGTATACACCCGCTTTGAATTTCCTCAACAATGGGCAACAACGCAAAATAATTTGGGAAATGCTTACCTTGACAGAATAAAGGAAGATAGAGAAGAAAATATCGAAAATGCGATCGCTATTTTTTGTGTTGTCTTGGAAGTATTTAGCCGCACTGATTTTCCAGAACAATGGGCAATGATGCAGAATAATTTGGGGAACGCTTACCGTCAAAGAATACAGGGGGATAGAAGAGCAAATTTTGAAAAAGCCATTGAATTCTGTACCAATGCTTTAGAAGTATTCACCTATGCCAGGTTTCCGCAAAATTATGTATTAACTTTATGTAATATTGGTATTCTCTATCAAGAAGCACAACAGTTAACTAAAGCCTATACCACCTTTAATTCTGCCATCCGAACAGTCGAATCATTACGAGGAGAAATTATTTCTGGCGATGAAAGCAAACGCAAACAAGCAGAAGAATGGAACAAACTTTATAGGCGCATAGTAGAAGTTTGTACGGAATTAGATAATATTACCGAAGCAATTGAATATGTTGAACGTAGTAAAACCCGCAATTTAGTTGAACAGATCCTCGAACGTGACTCTAAAACCATCTTCCCTCCAGAAGTATTCACTCAACTAGAAAAATACAGAGATGAAATAGCCGTAGGACAATATCAAATCCAAAATGGCAAAGCTGAAAATCCCCAATTCCTAGCACAACATCTCCAAGAATTGCGACAGCAGCGTAATGAATTGCAAAACCGCTATTTACCTGTCGGTTATGGTTTCAAATTTGATTCATTCCAGCCTACTTTAAATGAGCATACAGCCATTATTGAGTGGTATATTCTCAACGAAAAAATTCTGGCTTTTATTGTCACAAAAACAACAGAGGTGACAGTTTGGCAATCCCAATCAGAAGACCGAGAAGCTTTGTATAATTGGATAGATAAATATTTACAAAAATACTATGAGCAAAAACACCAATGGCTTAATAACTTAGGAGAATCACTCAAAGAATTAGCCTCAATTCTGCACATAGATGAAATATTAAACCAGATACCAAAGCACTGCGATCAACTCATCCTAATTCCCCATCGATTCCTGCATTTATTCCCCCTTCATGCACTCCCAGTCAATCACAATGCTGAAAATTCGCGCTGTCTTCTGGATTTATTTGCTGGTGGTGTGAGTTATGCACCCAGTTGTCAACTACTGCAACAGGTACAACAGCGCCAACGTCCTGATTTTCAATCCCTGTTTGCGATTCAAAACCCCACAGGCGATTTAAACTATACAGATTTAGAAGTACAAGTTATTCAAAGCTACTTTAATACTGCTAATGTCCTGAAAAAAACAGCAGCGACACTCACAGCAATTAATAATACTGACTTAAATACTTACCATTGCGCCCACTTTAGCTGCCACGGGTATTTTAACTTAGCAAATCCCGGTAAATCAGCCCTAATTTTGGCAGATGCACCTATCGCAGACACACCAACAAAACCCGACTCCGAACGTTATCTGAATGTGCGAGCAGGGGAAACCAACGATTTAGACAAATGCCTTACCTTAGATAAAATCTTCACTCTCAAATTAGATAAATGTCGCCTCGTCACCCTTTCCGCCTGCGAAACTGGATTGATTGATTATACAAATACTAGCGATGAATATATTGGTTTACCTAGCGGTTTTCTATTAGCAGGTAGTCCCAGTGTCGTTAGTTCTCTCTGGAAAGTAGATGACTTATCCACCAGCTTTTTAATGATTAAATTCTACGAAAACTTAGTCAAACCTGATAACCTGGAAGCAGGAGATATTGCGATCGCCCTGAAACAAGCTCAAAACTGGCTGCGAAATCTGACTATTAAAGAATTAGACAGATTTTTAGAGGAACACAAACCTCAAATTGAAAAAGTCCTTGCTCAACTAAGAGTAGGACAACGTATCATATTTAAAGAATCTTTGAAACTAATTAAGCAACGTCAACCCCTACCTTTTGCAAATCCCTACTACTGGGCTGGATTTACAGCTTCTGGGCTTTAAGCACCAGATTCCGGTACGTTACAAAACTTTCTCGCACCTAGTTTAAACACCAATATGCTAAGTGCAGTCGCAGTACCCAGAGGAATGCCTGCACTAACAGCCAATGGTTCTATAATTGGAGCAATTAATCCAGATTCCAAAAATTCTCTAATTTCCTCTTGACAAATGAATTGACGGCATTTTTCAAGCAAATCATTTAACGATTTATCTGCTCCCCGTGCAGTTTCCCGCATAACCAGCAGTGGAACAGCATCTTCTAAATAGCCTTCACACTCTTCTATGGTATCCAAAGCTGCTAAAGCCTGGGGTTTATCCGCCAACTGGCTGCGAAACTGACTAATTTCCTCTGGTGTAAGAGTAATCATTTAATAGTTTTAACCAATAAATATACCAAATATTCAGCAATTATACATTTAATGCCGAATTTAGAGATAACGCGGTGTGCAACTTTCTCTCAAACCTAACCCCCAGCCCCTTCCCTACGTTCGCGCAGCGTCTCGAAGAGAGGGAAGGGGAGCAAGACTTAAAGCCTCTCGACCCTTGTCTGACGACAGGCTAACGCCAACGGGGAGAGGTTTGGAGAGGGGTTCCAAGAATAAGTTGCACATCGCGTGAGATATGACGCTGACATTACATCAACAGTAGGAGTAATTTTGGTGTGCGGCGCAAAACAGCACCCTACATTTATGACAGCACCTATCCTCCCACAGTGCAGGTATTTTGAAAGGTGCTTGACAATTTGGACACTTCGCTAAAAGCTTGAGTTGATGGCAAACCTCCAGAGGAGGAACTTCTCCTGACGGAGACGCTTTGCGAACGCTAACGCACTTCCATACTGATTTATCACTCAAACTCAGTTTCGCAGAACGCTTTTAACAAATCGATACAATTAGCGATCGCTCCTAAATGAGCAATTTCATATCCATGTGTATTTTGGGTAGGAAACGCCAAACAAGCAGCACGTCCAACATGCCCAAATTTCATCGCAATTGAAGCATCACTACCAAATCCACTCAGAGTTGTTAACTGCACTGGCATATCCAACTGCTTGGCACTATGGCGCAGTTGTCCATTTAGCCCCTCATCATATATTCCATAAGCATCTTGAGATAAAAGTACAGGAATTTCCCCATCTTTAACAGGATATTCCTCAGATAATGGACAAATTTCTAAAGCAATCAAGGCATCCAAACGCTGATTTTGGGTGAAAAATAGCGCCCCAATTGCTCCCACTTCTTCTTTTGCTGATGCCACTAAATAAACATCAACAACTGGCTGTTTTAGGTTTTCAGCTAAAGCTAACAGAATCGCAACAGAAGCTTTGTTATCTAAGGTGTAACTGGCAATATGATCCTTTAACCTAATTGGATGCTTGCGATGCTTACCGATCACCATTCTAGTTCCAGGTCGAATACCAGCTGCTTCTAATTCAGCAGATGTCAGCTTCGTTTCAATCCAGGCATTTTCCCACTTCACAGTAGTATCTTCCTGCTGCACTTTTTGAGGAGATTCATGGGAAACATGGCGGGAACCAAAGCTGAGAATTCCACTGATAGTTTCGTTGTCTCCAAGTAAATCGACAACGCCTTCCCCGTAAACCCACGGGAAAGAACCGCCGAGTTTGCTGACTTTGACACGACCTTGATCACCGAGACTCTTGACAATTGCGCCAATTTCATCTTTGTGTGCCGTGATAGCGATCGCTCGGTCTGGACTTTTCCCTGGAATTTTCGCAATAATATTATCGGCGCGATCGCACCATACTTCCACACCCAGCGCCGTAAATCGTTGCATCAACAACTGGTTAATCTCAGTTTCTGCACCACTCGGAGAATGGTGCATCACTAATTCTTCAATAATTTCAAATAAGCGATCGTAATCCCACATCAATACAGTTAGTTTAATTTTCAACTGTTGTATGAGACAATTGTGCATCAACAACGCGACCTGCTGATACAAGTGCTGACCTTTTTTGTTGACGCTTCAGCACTCCTACCGCACCAAAAGCACCAAGGGCTAAAATCCCTAAGTTTATCGAAGGTTCAGGAACAGACTTAGCCTCAATCGCCGCCAGTGCAACATCTGCTATCACCTTATGAGCAGCGGTCGTTGGGTGGAAACCGTCCCAGACGAGAAACTTGTTATTACCTGGGTTACATATATCTAGCCTAGATAGACAAGACTCGGTTACATTCGTAAAACCCAATGCACTTGCCTGATTAAATAAAGAATAAGTATCAACAGAGATGATGTTGAGATTCGGATTTTGACTCAAAGCGCTCACAGTTTGTGCTAAACCCAAGTTAAACTCACTAGTCGATTTGCTAAGAGTTGTAGGGTTGCGATCGTTGATTTTAGCTGCTGGTAGTTTTCCCAAATCTGGCAAGTTAAACACCAAAATATTTTTCGCGCCGACTCCTACCAGAGTATTCAACGCCACAGATATATTACTGATTGGCGTAGTCGAGTCTTTGGGGTTAAGAAAAAAGAAATCATTCGCACCTCCCCACAATGTATAAAGTGCATTTGGGTCAGCAGTTTGATTATTTGCTTTCAGAGTTCCAGCAAAACCAAGGACTTGTTTGAGTACTCCCGGTAAATTTGGATTGGGAACGACAGCATTACCTAAACCAGAGCTAGCACCACCGAAAGCGAAGTTTATCCCTTGGGTAGGAGGTGTGGAAGGAATAGTAGTCAATAAAGTGGGCTTTAATCCTAGCTGATCTCCGAGATAATCCACCCAGAGCGGCCCATCGGAAAAACGTCCTTCAAAGTAAGGTGGGCTTTGAGGGTATGTTTTAGCCGTAGCATTATATATATTGCCTGTATCGGAAAGACTATCGCCAAAGACATAAAGCTGATCAAAACTCGCAGCTGAGGCTTTGGGCGGTAACATGAAAGAAAATAGAACAAATCCGGCTGCTACAGCTTGTTTTTTCATATTTGTTTTACCCGTGGTATTTTTAGTCTGTTTAAAAGTAATCAAGGGGCGATATGACAATTTGCCTTTCGAGTTACTTCAAAACTAAGTACGTCTATTGAGTTAATTTACGTTGTTTTACTTAACTATGCCTCAAAAATTTATCAAACACGGGTAAAAACGCTGAAAATACTTAGATTTACATTTTCTTGATAAAAATCGGTACATTACAAAGAAATAGCAAAGTTTCCATACTAAAGCGTGGGTATTGGCCACTTTTATGCTATGGATGAACTAACTGCAACAGAATGGCCTAACCCTTCATAGACATCGCTTTAATTTCGCTTTAATTTCAAAGCCTCAGCAGCCGATACACCTTCACCTTGACTGCCGAAATACCACAAAGCCGTAGCAGCCTCAGCACGAGTTATTGGTTTTTTGGGTTGAAACAGAGTCGTATAGCCAAATACCCGCCGAATATTCGATTGTTCGCCATTCTGGTAATCAGCCAACACTGCTCTTAAAGCCTTGGGGTCAATTCGCGCTGCGTCTTGGAAGCCCCAGGTTTGTTTGACCGCATCTAAGTTAGCAGAGGGTAAAGCTTGGCGAGTATCTAGAGGTAATTTCCACAGCAGCAACTGTTCCCGCGTTAGGGGTGTATCAGGACGAAACAAAACTACTGTAGAATCTCCAGACAAGGGGCTGGGAATTAACCCAGCTTCGGCTAATCCCTGAATTGCTGGAAAATCAGGGTCTTTTGCGGGCACATCACTAAAAACTGGTTGAGTGCTTTCTGATGCCAAGCGAATTTGTTTAGCTGGATTGCTGGCATACATAGCATTGTTAGCAGCAATTAGCCAACGGGCGTATTCCCGATGTGTAACGATTTTACCTGGTTCAAACTGGTTAGTTGTGGTAGTAGAATTACTCTTGGTTGCCTTTGGTTCTAGAGACAAAACACCTAATGCAGCTAAGTCTTGGATATGTTGCCGCCATTCTTGCGGTACCTTATTCAGATCGTTGAATTCCTGAGATTCGGCTTTGGCTGTAGGAGTTGTTTGGTTATTAGCCGTGCTTGGTGGCTGTGCTGCCAAGTTTGCGGGTGGTACTGGGCCTATGAACTGTGGATTGTCTGGTTGAGGAACGGCGTTAGTAGTTTCGTTAGAATTTTTAGTTGGGGTCGATTGTGCCGTTGCGCTACTATTCGGTACATACTCAATCAATAATTCAGTGGCTGTTTGAGGTTGATTAGGTGTAGCGTTAGTAACTGATTTAGGCTGAATGGAAACCTTCAACAGCAAATCGTTACGACGTGCCTCAAAAGCACCTCCCGCATCATCTGTTGGCTGTTGCAAAATCTGCCAGTTATTTGCTTGAAACTGACTGCGATAAAAGCTAGCAATAAAATTGCTGGGGTCAGAACTCAACCAACGAGTTGAGACTCTGTTTTCTGAGCCGCTAGCAGGTGTAATTTCCTGTAGTTTGGCATTGGAATATAGTGGGATATCTTTGGGAAAATCAGCTGGTAACTGAACTGTTGATTCGTTTTGCTGTGCTTGCGGTTGCTTACCCTGAGATTCTCCAAAGACAACTGGATTACTTTGCAGCTTCGGATCTGCCGCCAAAGATTGCTCAAGGTTTTTGGCGACTGGACTATTAGCACAGGCTGTTAACGAAGTGAGTAGAACAGCCCAAATTAGAAATACAGCTGGACGTTTACAGGGAAGCACAGGAAATCACAAATTGAGTTTCAATTCTTACCCTAGCGCAGACTGTTCATTAAATGGGATTGGGGATTGGGTATTAGGTAAAGAAAAAGCAGGAAAGCAGAGAGAATCGAATGTCACCTCTGCTGCTCTGTTCCTCTGCCTCTTCTATCACTCAAAGACACTACCGACTCACGGCGTCTTCTTCGTAAATGTCTCTGTTAGTGAAGATGATATCTGAAAAAATTAGTAAACGGTAGCAAAAGCTACCGTGTTTGTCTTTGTTTTACAGCCATTAGGTTTTATTCCCATGCTTATTTATAGAGTTCCCTAAAATTTTGGCAAACTAACATTTTCAGAAAAAAAACACAAATAAATCTGGAATACTTGCTAGATAAGAGTTTTCGGATTTGGGTGCTATCAGCTAGTACTCCACCACAGGGATTATCACAGGTTAAGGGAGTTCGTAGTTTAGATGAGGGCTAAAGCCACCCACTACGAACTGATCAAAATTAATGTGACAGACTCTAGTGGTCTGTCAATTTTTCAGATAGTTCTCTAAATATTCAATTGGTAGAGCTGATAAGTGATTGAGAACTCGCCAAATAACACCATAGCTAGCAAAAAGCTTTAATCTCCTTCCAGATGCACTAGTTGTAATGCGATCGCAACTCAAGTGATAGACTAGAACTAAAGCCCCCCTTAGCCTCACCCAAGGAGGGGAATGGATAAAGTTCGCTAACGCTGGCTTCCAATCGATTTCTGGAAATTATTCATCTGAGGATGGTAAGCTGAGTAAGGCAATAGCTGGAAAATGCCAGTGTTAAGCAATTCCAGGAACTTAGCGTAAGTTGATTATTCTTGGCGACTGGGGTCGTAGGCAAAGCAATCAAGTGTCACAGCAATTTCCCTAGTATCTTTAAATTGATTTTCTAGGGAAACTGCTGCTTGTGCTGTAGTCAAGAGTTTCTTGGCAGCCTCGAAAGCAGTGAATGCTGACTCTAAAAGTGCGTAGTTTACCGCCGTAGGCATCGCCCCTGTTCTTCTCGCATAGGGCAGCAGTTCTTTTACCAGAGCTGGGCATAGGGTGCGCTTGGCAAGTAATAGAGGCAGTACAAAGTTAGTTATAGCTGTTTCCCAATCCTACTAATGATTGGGTAGAGGCAAAAAAGACACTTCATCGGATGCACTGGCGGTTGAGAAAACCCTCTACAAACTTGGTCTGAACAGTTAACAGCTTCCTGATAGATTAGATACAATTAGCATCTGCATTTGCTTGGGTGATCACTTGTTCAAAGCGAGTACTCGAATTGACATGGTGTTGCACTAGCCGATTTGACATAGTATTAAACCTTTCACCTGCTGGCTCTGGCGAGAATTTTGATTCAGGGCAAATTAAGACTTATATTCAAGGGCAAGAGTGTTTCTTGAGATGAAGTTAGCCAAAAAGGAGCAAAAGGCTGAAAAAGATATGTCTGATGTCAAAAATGCAGAACTGATAGGAGTATGAAAATCTAAAATAGATATTAAATTCAAGAAAAACAACGACCATCGACAACCGTCAGTCCATTTTACTTTCTGTAAAGCGTCACCGGGTTGTTACCAGTGCTGAAACACGATTACATGCAAGTTTCCCAGGATCAGCCTATTTATTCTGAGGCTCCACTCCAGCTGTTAGTGTTTGTCGATGGACGCCCAAAGTCCCGACAACAGGTGCAGCGAATACGTGCTTACTTAAAAGAATTGCAGGCTGAGTATAGTTTTGAACTTCAAACTATCGATGTTGAACAACAACCTTACTTAGCAGAACACTTTAGATTGGTAGCAACGCCAGCTTTAATCAAAATCCATCCAGAACCAAGACAGGTTTTGGCTGGGAGTAATATAATAGCGCAATTGAAAAACTCGTGGCCTCGCTGGCAAGTTGCTGTAGACGCTTACTTAAAATTACAGGAAGACTTGCAAGAACGTATAGACGACAATGCTAGGGCGACATCACCCAAATCCACTATCCATTCAGTTGCTGTTTCTGCTGAACTAATCCGACTTTCAGACGAAATTTTTCGCTTGAAACAGGAAAAAGATAACCTCCAAGAGCAGCTACACTTTAAAGACCGAGTGATTGCTATGCTGGCGCACGATCTCCGCAATCCGCTAACTGCCGCTGCGATCGCCATAGAAACTCTTCAATCTAATTACAATTTAGAGACAGGCCAGTTCCAACGCCTCAAAGCATCCATGACGGCGCATCTATTAAAACAAGCCCGGAATCAAACCAAGATCATTGATCGGATGATTGCCGACCTTTTGCAGGTAGGTCGTGGCAAAGATACAGAATTTCCAATTTTACCACAAAAAGTACAGCTAGGTAAAATTTGCTTAGATGTACTGGAAGAATTGTGCGATCGCTACACCGCCAAAGCCCAAGAGGTAGAAACGGATATTCCCAATGACTTGCCATACGTATATGCTGACCCAGAACGCATCCGCCAAGTGCTAATGAATCTGTTGGATAATGCCATCAAATACACCCCAGAAGGTGGCAAGATTAGCGTTGCCGGATTGCACCGCACTACCCAAAAAGTTCAGTTTAGTATTGGCGATACTGGGCCTGGTATTCCTGTAGAGAATCGCGATCGCATCTTTGAAAACCACTTCCGCCTTCAACGGGATGAAGGTACAGAAGGTTACGGCATTGGTCTTTGTTTATGCCAACGCATCGTCCTGGCACATTATGGCCAAATTTGGGTAGACTCTGCCCCCAATAACGGAGCATGGTTCCACTTCACACTGCCAGTTTATCCTTCTTAGTTATTAGTTATTGGTCATTCACAAATGACAAATAACTAATAACTAATGACAATTAAGAACTTGAGATAAAGCGATCGCGTCCCCCGGCCTTAGCTTGGTAAAGTGCTTTATCTGCCCGCACAATTAAATCTGAAGGTGAGGATTCCCAAGTGGGGACAACAGTCGCCACGCCCATACTCAGGGTAAGATACTGACTCACCACAGATCCGTCATGAACAATTTGCAAATCTTTGATACCCGCTTGTATCGCTGCGGCAACGTGAACTGCTCCAGATGCAGGGGTGTATGGCATAATCACAGCAAATTCTTCGCCACCATAACGCGCTACTAAATCATGATGTTTTTGTGCCTTAAGACCTAAGAGAGCACCCACCTTTTGTAAACAGATATCCCCAGCCGGGTGGCCATATTTATCGTTATAGAATTTAAAAAAGTCGATATCACACAAAATCATTGACAAGGGAGATTCGTCTTGTATGAGATTAATCCACTGAGTATGCAGATAATCGTCAAAGCGGCGACGATTTGCCAAATCAGTTAAGCCATCTACATTGGCAAGGTGCTGCAAAGCTTGGTTTGTTGCCTCTAATTGTTTGTAAAGTTGCGCTTCCTTTAGCAGTCCGCGCAACCGATGGCGCAATACAGCGAAGTTAATTGGCTTAGTGACGTAATCAGTCGCCCCTGCTTCAAAAGCACGGTTGACGGATTCTTCGTCGTCCAAGCATGTGATTATCAATATCGGAGTGCGATCCCACATGGGGATGATAGTATTGTTAAGGATCGAGTCAGTATCATAGGTTGCAACGGCTGATATTCTATTATTCCTGGCAATCTGAAGCAGGTGCTTACAGCAGGTAAAGCCATCCATCACAGGCATTACAGCATCTAGTAAAACTATATCTGGTTTGATAGTCTCGTAAGCATCTAAACATTGTTTACCATCATTAACCTCGACCACTCGATAACCTTCTTGTTCCATAGCTTTACGCAACAAGACTCGGGTGGTTTTCTCGTCATCAACCACTAAAATCAGTGGTGGTTGCTTAGAAACAGAAAATGGGCTTATGCCTGACATGAGTTGCCTTCCACTTGCGGGACTATCCTGAAAAAGGCTGTGCAACTCAATCGCATGGGGGCGATCGCTCTTTTCATCAATGCCAGGATTTGCGGCAAAGGTGTGTCTGGCTTCACAATCAACTGTTTTTTGACAATAGACTGCTCAATGTTCTTGAGCCAAGTAAGCGGTAGATAACTAAGTTGCATAGACGATCTATAATTGGAACACGAAGGCAATTGTTACCTTTTTGTTCGGCTATGGTTATGGGAGGAAATGTTACTTTTATATTTCCCCATTGTTAAAGTCAAATTGCGATTTTTTTGAGAATTGCAAATGCCCACTTTAATTATTTAGTTCTGTAGTTAGTTTATAAACCTAGTGAGACAGGGCAAAACAATTGCCAAAGTGCGTTCAGAAGATAGCTAATATTAAATATTAATATCACTTGACTTAAATTTATTTAGTCTCTTCGGTAAGGGTTGCGAAGGTTTAGTATAATTACATAAGATTGAGATCAAACTTGGTGTAAAGCTTTATTTACCAGTTACTCTGGGTTAATAAATTAAGTATATTTAGTTAAATCAAAAAAGAGGCTGTTACTTCTGAAAGACAGCAATTTACTAGCTAAGATTAAATGAATATAGAAAAGATATACTAAATTAAGATTAATATTTATTTTTAACAACTAAATCCTATAATTACTTCACAGACAGCACATAAAATCACCATCTTTTTGGCTCCACAAATAACCAGAAGTTCTGACAAAAAAATCAAACCCTATTTACATTCACTAAATCTTTAAAATGCCAGACCCATTAATGTATCAGCAAGATCACTTTGTTGTTCTAGAAACAAATCAACCAGAAAAATTTCTGACCCCATCAGAGTTATTAGAAAAGCTCAAAACAACTCTCCAACAACTCATAATTCAAGATTTGCCGCCTGACTTACAAAAGTTTGATACTGTCGAAGCTCAAGCACAATATTTGCTCGACACCAGCTGCGAATTAGATATTGCTCCTGGGCAATATTTGCAGTGGTATGCAGTTCGTTTAGAAAAATAACTTTTTGGTGAGTGCTTAAGAGGAAGAGTTAACCAAGAAGCCCAGAGTTGTCTGAACGGAGCCTTCCGACGCAGGAGCGTCACTTCTCAAGACAGGCATCAGAACTTCGGAGCGAGCAGGGGGGAAACCCAATACTTAAAAACCTTGTCATTACCAACATTTTTTTAAATCTTTCGCTTCGTTGTTATCCCGCCTGGGAATAAATTCCGAGGCTAATAACTAAAGTCCACTAAACGTGGACTAAATACAATATTTTAAGCGATGTATATGGCTATCCTCTGTGAAAGTGAAAATTTCAGTCCACGCTTAGTGGACAGAGAGCTTCTTAGTCCAGAACTTAAGTTATATGCGGGATGTCGGTTAGCGCTTCACTTTGACTGTTACAAAAATTTGGGTAACGACAAGCCATAAAAGAATAGAGTTTGGGTAATGATAATTTTTGTTCTTGACTATTGACTACTGACTAGGGACTCTTTTTGAGTATTGATTAGCGCTAGCTCAATTGTATTTTCAGATGGCTGCGTTATTTGAATCTTTAATCCAGGACCAAAATAGTTGGTCATTTTTTCCTGCTTTTTTTGCCACACATCAATTGGTATTAGCGGTGAATCAAATTCTAAAATTAGGGCATAACTTCCATTGACTTCTGTTTCTCGCAACCCTGTAACTGTTGGCCGTTCCTGGTCTGTGGGACTCAAACCCAGAAAAGAAAGTGTTGTATCTAAATGAGCATCTTGACCGTAGCAATATCGGGTGATGTCTTTGCGAATTTTATTTTGAGTATCAGTTGCTTGTTGCTGGCGCAGTATCAATGCTGACGGTGACGTAGTTTGGCTAAATGGTACTGGCTTAAGTTCATTAGCTTTCAGCGCTAGCCCTCCCAACAATAGAGGAATTCCGTAAAAAAATCCGACAAGATTGAGTGTGGCATTATTAACAGCATAGGCGACGAAGCCAATGATGGTTAATATGCCGCCGATAGTTAAACCGAGTGTTCCCAAAGAGATTTGGCGTAGCATGAGCTTAAATTAGTATAAAGTCTGAATAAATACCTCAGTTTTATTATCATCGGCTATGAGTAACAAATTAGGGAAGAACATCATCCCCAGGCGGTAGTATTCAACCAACTCAAAATTGTCAGGTTAAGACTGACACAAAGAGAAGTCAGTAACTTCTAGCTTCCTTAGTTCAGAACTTCTCTTATCAGAGACCCTGCGCGTAGCTTGCTTACACCTATTTTCAGGTAAATAGACCACGCTGTAGGGGCAAAGTAATGCTCATTGGTATCAACTTAAGTGAAAAGCCTTTCTAGAACAAGCTTTTAGAGATTGTCTCGTTCCCAGTCTCCGACTGGAAACAAGGTTTTAAAGCAATACGCTTGGGTTAAGAGGATGTTTGAAAAGTATTTGGCTGTGATTTTAGGCATTTTGATCCCCCCTAACCCCCCTTAAAAAGGGGGGAACCGGAGTCAAAGTCCCCCAATTTATCGGGGGATTTAGGGGGATCTAAAATATTTTGATACCGACAAGAGGACTTTTCAAACAACCTCTAAGGTATAGTTGTAGGTTAGGTTGAACCTTCGCGAACAGCGTCCCGTAGGGAAGTGAAACCCAACAAACCACAAAAAATGTTGGGTTTCGTTCTTCAAACGCCACTTGCTTCTCCTAAGGGAGACGCTGCGCGTAGCTTGCTTCCCCGTAGGGGTACAAGTCGGGAAACCGCAAGGGCGCAGTGGCTCTCCAACCTACGCTGGATTTTGGTTTTTGGCTTTAACCCAAGCGTATTGGGTTTTAAAGGGGTTTGGGTTTAAGTTGATAAGCATGAGCAATAGCTGTGCCCTTACAACATATGTGGTTCAAATAAATCAAAACTGCTTTAAGAGCAGGGGTAGGGGAGACACGGAGAGTTTCTAAGGAAGGAAAATATAGTGTAGTGGACTACTAAGGGCGTATAGTGCCCCAGAATCTTGGATTTTGAGTTAACTTTAAATTTAAAGGTAGTTAAAGATAGGAAAAAAATAATGGATGTACAGACTATAAAAGAACGAATTGTCGCAGTTCAAAGTAAACGCGAGTACCTGTTAAGTCTACTGGAGCAACCAAACCTGGGAACTTTGAGAGTTGATGTAAATCAGGCTTTAGAAGAACTGGATGAATTAATTGATGAATTTAGACGCACCATTCCAGTAGGGTAGAAATTATCAAAAATTGCGTCGGTTTAACCGTCAACTTCGGGCTATACCGACGCTCCTCAGTAATATTATGTCCTTAAATCCCCAAAATTGAACTAAGCCTGAGTTGTCGAAGCAACATAGCTGTATCATTTATCCTGCAACTGAACCATCTCCTGCACGCTGACCTAACTGCCTAACTAAGGCAATAAGCTCACTTGTAGGTACATCTTTCTTGCAAACGTCATCAAAGCTAGACATTACCTTTGTCCCCTGAAAATTTACGTCTTCCACTGAGGAGTAAGCAAGAATCTGGGTGTTCGGAGATATAGCTTTAATGTGACTAGACGCACTCCAGCCATCCATGACTGGCATTTGTAAATCTAGAACAATCACGTCAGGATGGCAACGTTTAACCATCTCTATAGCTTCTTCACCATTACTGGCTAAACCTACTACTTGAATATTTTCCTGGCAAGAAAAAACTAATTGTAAGGTTAAACGAGTCAGTTCGTGGTCATCAACTACTAGAAGACGCAAGGTAGAAAGCTCACAGGATAACATTAACATTGAGGGGAAAGACAAATTTATTCAGAACAACCTCTCCAGTTTATGAGAACAAGTGCCAGCACTAACTCTATCCTATGGTTGAATAACTTGTGTGAACCCATGACAAACAACTTAGATAACTTCTCAAAAAATTCAAGTTTTCTAAAGAAACTAAGTTGAGCTAGTTGTCAAGATAGAAATAACTTATTTTTTAATCAATCAGGTTTGAGGCTACACCAGTTGAGCGTAATGCCATATTCATGATAATTTTTTGTGAATTAGCTTCTGGAGAATCATCATAGGGACGCCGTTGAATGTAAGTGCCATCGGCTTGTAATTCCCAAGCTTGGCGATTATCTGCGAGCATAATTCCCATAATTTCTTGCAAATCTTTGGCAATATCAGGGTCTTTCACTGGGGTAATTACTTCCACTCGGCGATCTAGGTTGCGGCGCATCCAGTCGGCACTGCCGATATAGATTTCCTCCTGTGTATTGTTATGAAAATAATAAATACGAGAGTGTTCTAAAAAGCGACCGACAATGCTGATTATGCGAATGTTTTCACTAATGTCTTTGAGTCCTGGGCGCAAACAACAAACGCCCCTGATAATTAAGTCGATTTGCACTCCGGCGCGGGAAGCTTCATATAAAGTGGCGATAATTTCTGGATCGACTAGGGCATTCATTTTGGCAACAATGCGTCCAGAAAATCCATTTTGAACATTTTCGATTTCGCGGTGAATTAGTGCCAAAAAGCGATCGCGCATATTCACAGGCGCAACCAGCAACTCTCGATAAGACTTTTGCCGTGAGTATCCTGTCAAGAAATTAAATAAATCTGTGATGTCAGCACCCAATTCTTCACGGCAACTGAACAATCCCAAATCTGTATACAGCCGTGCTGTTTTGGGGTTATAGTTACCTGTGCCAATATGCACGTAGCGACGTATCCGGTCTTTTTCGCGCCGTACCACCATGACGGTTTTACTGTGGGTTTTCAGCCCCACTAAACCATAGACTACATGAACTCCAACTCTTTCTAGTCGTTTTGCCCAGTAAATATTATTCTCCTCATCAAACCGCGCCTTTAATTCCACCAGTACAGATACTTGCTTGCCATTTTCGGCGGCGGCAATTAAAGCGTTGACGATGGGCGAGTCACCAGAAGTCCGATAAAGAGTCATCTTGATGGCTAATACATTCGGGTCATAGGCAGCATGGGTAATAAAGCGTACCACTGTAGCCGAAAAGGATTGATAGGGATGGTGTACTAGTAAATCCTTTTCCCGAATCACAGCAAAAAAGTCTTTTCCTTCGTCCGTCTCCAGCGCATCTGGGTCTAAAGTCGGTTCCCTCAGCCTTTGCAGGCGTAATGGTACAACAGATTGGCGTGGTGGATCTTTGAGTTCTGGCAGTGGCAATGCCATGAAGTACATTAAATCTCGCAGCCCCAAAAGACCGTCTACTTCGTAAAGATCACTTTCTGTTAATTCCAAATCATGCAATAATCGCGATCGCACTATTTCAGGAGTCTGGGACTGAATTTCTAGCCGGACTGGACTCCCACCCAGCCGCCGTTTTCGCAGTTCCTGTTCAATCGCTAACAATAAATCATCTGCCTCATCTTCTTCTAAGACTAAATCGGCATCACGGGTAATGCGGAACGGATGATATTCTTGAATGTTCATCCCTGGAAATAAAGATTCCAAGTTATGAGCGATCGCTTGTTCTAAAGGGACTCCAGTCCAGTGGGCAGGTTTGTCATTGTCCACAGTTCGCAACTCAGGCGGTATTGGTAAAAATCGTGGTAGAACGCTGGGGACTTTAACTCTGGCAAAGAATTCTTCTTCGGTGTCTGGGTTTTTGACTACAACAGCCAGATTCAGACTGAGATTGGAAATAAAAGGAAAGGGATGACTGGGATCAACAGCTAGAGGAGTCAAAACTGGAAAGACTTGTTCCTCAAAATAGCTATTTAGATGAGTCCGCTGTTTTTGATTCAAATCTATGTAATCCAGAATATGGATGCCATGATTTGCTAGTAGAGGACGAAGTACTTGCTCAAAATGTTGATGCTGTTTCTTTACATGAGGAGTCAGGGTAGACATAATATCGTCTAGCTGTTGTTGTGGTGTCCGACCATCGGGAGTTAACAGGCTGACTTTCGCCTCTACTTGTTGCTTTAAACCAGCAACGCGCACCATGAAAAACTCATCCAAATTAGAGTTGAAGATTGCCAAAAATTTGAGGCGTTCGAGAAGGCGTGTGCGATCGTCACAGGCTTCATGTAACACCCTGCCATTAAATTCTAACCAGCTTAACTCTCGGTTAAGATAATATTGTGGATCGCTGAGATTGATGGGGGTAGAGCTTTTCTTAGATTTTGCCATAATGACGTAAGGGCAGGCAGATGTGAACTATTTAACTGGGGGACAATAAACATAGTAAGTTAAATGGTGCTTGAGCATAACGTTGAGGCAATTTTTGGCTGTACTGATTCTCTACCTCGCTACTGGTAAAGGGCAGAGATAATGCTTAAATCAAAAATCTATTTGTATTTAAATAACTTCAGTTAAATACTAAAAAATAAACTTGCGTAGAAACGAAAGCCAACATTACCAAGAAATTTTTAGGGTTTTGCTGTCTTTTTGAGGATGTTTGAAAAGTCCTCTTAGAGGATGTTTGAAAAGTCCTCTTGTTGGTATCAAAAGTTCCAGATCCCTCTAAATCCCCCTTAAAAAGGGGGACTTTGATGCCGGTTCCCCCCTTTTTAAGGGGGGTTAGGGGGATCTAAAAGTGCCTAAAGTAACAGCAAAACACTTTTCAAACATCCTCTAAGCTCAAACACGCAATTTGCCGTCGTTTTAGATCCCCCAATCCCCGATAAATTGGGGGCACTCGATTCTAGTTCTCCCCTTTTTAAGGAGGTTAAGGGGGATCAAAATCTAGTTAGTACATCGAAAAATTTTCACTCTTCTTATCAGACTAGGTTTTTACGTTAAGTTGACATCAATGTACAATTGTGCGCCCCTACAAAATATTGCATCCACATGAAAACCGCTATAAGTCTGGGGATTTAAATCGTTGCCCAGAGCATATAGCGGTTCCTAATCAGATAAGTTACATCATAGCCCCCTCTCGAAGAGCGGGGAGGGGGTTGGGGGTGGGGTTCTTGTAACTTACTCAACCTAGAAGCGCTATATTACCCATGAAGATGCACTTAAGATTTAGCAAAGATATGACATAGGCATTTATGACAATATTTAATGAATTATTAAGCGGTATTTACA
This sequence comes from Nostoc sp., assembly GCF_036917655.1. Taxonomy (GTDB): domain Bacteria; phylum Cyanobacteriota; class Cyanobacteriia; order Cyanobacteriales; family Nostocaceae; genus Nostoc. The sequence continues at coordinate 5,289 of NZ_JBALCY010000039.1, read as the reverse complement.
GGGATTTATGGTGTATTAATCGGTCTAAAGTCTTACCTAAAATGCTTCTGGATTTGGTTTTCCAAAATCCGAACTTTGGTAAGCATTGCCACATTTTTAATACAGATATTAAGTAAATACAAGCCTTGCTATATCTCTATTTTTATGATGATTTTGCTGCTGTTGTTCAGTTACGCATTAAAAATTTAGTCTATTAGTTTTTTTAATTTATGACCGTCGAGATTTTTACAAATTCGGGTATTATTACTGATATTTTTCTTGGTAGCAATAGTTATATTGAGAACGCAAAGAAAAAAACACGGGGAGTTTGTTAATCATGAAAATTTCTGCGATCGTTAAAGGAAGCATTTGTCTGCTAGGTTTGGTTGGCGTTGGTAATATCCTGGCTGCGCCAGCAAGTGCAGATCAAGCTTCAGCTCGGGGTGCGGTTACAATAGTTAGACCATCAGGTTCTTCTCTCAGCGTCAGTGGTGAGTTGGTTGCAGCTCCGGGTACGGACTTTACCGCATTAGATGTTGTCGTTAATGGTAATTCTGCTCCAGGTACAAACCAAGAAATTGTCACAGGCCTCACATTAACCCCAACAACTGGAACATCTTCAACCACACCTCCTACCACAATTTCAGCAGCTATTGCAGCACAGATTGCTGCTGGTACTTTTACAAATGTTGAAGATTTAGCAGCCCTTGTCAGAGCAGCTGGTGCTGGTGGCGGTCTAGAGTAGATTGAATTTTGCCTCCTAAGTACTTACAAAATTTTTAACAACTGACAGAACAGTTGAATAAATCAATAGATCATAGGGAAGAGAAATAGCAATGCTATATCTCTTCCCTATATTTATTTTGTGGCTCAGATTCCCGACTTATTCAAAAAGTCGGGAATCTTGTTGTTCGTCTTGTACCTCGTTAAGAGTCTCCGACTGGGAATGGCAATTGGGAGGTTCCATCTCCATTATTCGCGGTAGCAAATGAAGAACATTTCCTTCTTAGCTCGACTTTATCCAAAATTAAGAACTCGGTTTTATTTATCTGGCAAAAACCCTGGCTTTTTCGCAAATATTTTTTCCAAGTCTCTGATTCTCGGTGAAATCGAAAAAGTAAAACTACCGTCCCACAAAAGTTTCAGCGTTAGCGTTCGTGTAACGACTCCGCAGAAGTATCGCGTTCATAGAAAATGGATAAAGTCGAGCTAAGAGGTTGTTTGAAAAGTCTAATTTATTACTAGCCCTGGCGACTAGAAGTCGCGGCAACACGAGACTTTACCTGCCTCCGCAGGTTATGAAACTCTTGATTTTTCATTAGTCCACGGAGGTCAATACTTCTCGGTTAGCGCAATAGTTGTTGCAGATCCCCCCAACCCCCCTTAAAAAGGCTTGCTCATAACCCTCCTTTACCCCCTTAAAAAGGGGGTAAAGGAGGCGGGGGGATCTGAATCTAGGACGACTCAACCCTTATCCGAGAAGTATTGCCACGGAGGTGGACTTTATTTGTGTAAGTAGTAGCGAATTCTATTCGCCAAAGACTTTTAAAACTCCTCATCACTCCTTTACATAGCTTTGGTGATATCAATATAAACCCTGAAACTCCCAGAAAATAATGAATCGAGCGCTTGCGTAACAATACCACCCCTCAAAATGTTCATTGTTAACAAAACGCTCATATCAGGGATTCTATATTTTTATCTGACGAGAGTAATAAAAAAAGATAAAGAAAGATTCCGCCTCTACTTTTGCTAGTCGAGGTTAATTTTGCATTCCCAAGCAAAATCTGGAAACAAGCTAAGGCGAAGAAGATGAGGAGTTTATAAAACATGAATAGCTTATCCAACAAATTATCTATGATTCTTCAGGGAAGTATCTGCCTATTAGGTTTAATAAGTGTAGGAAACTTTTTAGCCACACCAGCAAATGCACAACAGGCTACTGCTCGTGGTGCTGTTACTCTTATTAGACCTTCTGGTACTTTTCTCAGTGTCAGTGGTGAGGTAACTTTACCTTCTGGCTCTTACTTTAACGGAGGTTTAACAATTTCTCCTACCTATGGAGGTATTGCAGGTGGAAATAACGAAACCATAACTAGTCTGACTATAACCCCAGGATTAGTTCAAACTACTACACTCTCTAACCCAAGCTCATTTATTGATACAACAGCGAATTTATTAAAAAATACTACTTCTGTTGAAGATTTAACAACTATAATCCGAGCGGGCACTGGTAATAACGGCTTAGGTGGTTTAGATTAAACAGAATTGACAAACTAAAAACCTTAGATCCCCGACTTCTAAAAAAGTCAGGGATCTTTCACGATGCTATCAAAATCGATAACCACCTTGAAGCTGTAGGTCAAATCCATTCTCGCCTGTACCAACTTTAGTTTCTATGAACACACTATTATCTGGAAAATTATGCCTCATAATGACTCCATAGTTGAAGCCAGAAACTCGGCTGCTCAAACCCAGATTATTAATACTATAATTTTTCAAATAGACACCAGCAGAAATATTTTTGCTGACTCTATGTAAACCCTGAAATTCAAAGAAACACTCTTTCCCTATCTCTAAATTTGTCTTAATATTCAAGCCATGACTAGTACTAAATTCTCCATTGAAAAGACCTAAAAAATCCCCATTACTATTATTCTCAATAAAAGCGATGCCAGGAGCTAAAGAAAAACCGAAATTCCTTTCTTGATGCTGATATAAATAACTTAAATAAGTAGAAAAAGGATTATTTTTATTAGAGGCACTATTCCAATCAACTCTCAAGTATGGTACGTAAGTATTAATAGCTACAGGTTTTTTGGCTGAATTTAACCGTACATCAGTTTTAATATAGTTAAGAAGTATATTAGTATACAAACCTAAAGTTGGTTCTTCCGTGCCTAAATTATTATTAGAAACGCCTGGTGCCGAGTTAGCATCTATATTAAACCAAGTTCCTACATTGGCACTATAGTTAAAATTTCCAGAAGAACCTGCTGCTAATAATTCAACTGTCGGCAAGGAAAGATAACCATTAAAGCTATTAAAACTAACACCTATTTTGTCAACTCTAGTGAGTTCCATATAATCGAATGCTAAATCGGCTGCTCGCACCTGTATCGGTACTATCGTCGAATCTGCTGAATTAAATTTTTCTACAAATTGTTGTCCTTGGGCGTTTGTCAAAATTACTTCAGCAGCAGAGGATTCGTTAACAGGAACAATCGAAGTATCATTTAAAGGAATCGGAATACCAATGTAAGTCAGAGGTCCAAATTTTTTATTAGAGAGCCTGAGATCAGAAAAGAATGTATTACCTTCATTTAAAATAGAAATATCTCTTTCAAGAAACTGAACTGCTCGTTTGTGGTTTCCCGTTCTTATTTGCAAGATACTAGAGTTATTAGGAGTTACTTGACTAGGAAATGTGTAAGTTCCAGATACCTGCTCTAGTCCACTGGCTGCATTGGCATAAGATAAAGTGCGATTCAGCCTGTTATTGATTTGTCTTCTTTGTTCAGACGTAGCAGTTGTATTTAAAGAAGTAAAACCTTCTCCATTCTTTAATTTTTGTCTAGCTTCTTCTAGACCTTTTTGAATATTATCGATTTTAATCGCTTCAAAAACTCCACCTAATAGCAAGCCTAATGTAGAATTCACTGATTGAATAGCATCAATACTAGCATCGCTAAATTTAGCTGTTAGAGATAATCCTGGAGCAGAGAAAATATTAGAGTAAGTAGCTTTAATTGCAACTGGGTCATATTGAATTAAGCTGCGATTATGAGGATGGCTAACATAAAGCCTGTGCCAATCAGAACTTTCTTGAGTTTGAGATAGTGTCTCAAATACCGGTTGTCTTCTCCCTAAAGATACCCACTGTAAAGAATTAAGATAATGAAAGTCTTTCTCAGATTGAGAGAGAAAAGGATTGACTGCTACGTTTAACAAGTCAAAGTTATCAAATTTTCCAAGTTGAGCAACTTTAATACCTGGTAAAGAAGAGACAGGAGCAGTAAAACCAAAACCTTCTCCTGTCAAGATATTTCCCCAGGAGATACCAGTAGCTTTTAGGGCACTATTAGGAATAATTTCGCCTATCTTGAGTTTGACATTTCCATTATCTAGTAAAGGCTGTATATTCGTGGTTGGAAAGCCTTGCAGAATTTTAGGAGCATTGGCAGCATCTAAAGCTTGAAATAAAGCTTGCCCACCATCAATACTCAAAGTAGAGCCACTACCAATCTTTGGAATAGGATTTGTTAGAACTGTGACATTAGGATTGTTTAAGTCAATTCCACTATTAATAGTAACTCTGCCAGCAGGTATCCCTTCAGGATTTACCAATTGTCCGGCTATTGAAGTTATGGAAAAATTAGTAGTATCAACTTGTCCAAATAAATCCTGAAAATGTGTAGGTATAGCGAACAGAGTTTGTAATCCCCAGAATGCCTGTTGTGAGGTAACATTTTGGGTGATATAAGTGTTAGTTTCTCTTCCTTGAGAGAGAATACCGACTTGGGAGCCTTTAGTTTCAACTACTATTCTATTGTTATCGAGAACCCAGTAAAGTTGGTCAGCTTTTGGAAATTTAGCATAGGTGAATTTATTAATAATCTGATTGTCTCCAGAGAATCTTACACTTGTATCCGTATCTATATAATTTTCATCCTCATTTGGCTTAAATAATTCCGTGGAAAAAGTTAGGTTATCTGTTGGGTTAACAATCCAAGGATACTTATTGGCACTAAGTGCAAGGGCATTAAGAATTATTTGTTTTTGTTTTGCTTGTTGTTGCTTTTTGGAACTACGTAATTTTTCTATTAGTATTTGTTGTGTTGATGTGTATGGTTTAATTGTATTCGGTTTAATTGTATTCGGTTTAGTCTCTTCTTGACCTTCATCAGGGGGCTTGATAGGCTCTATTTTATACTCTTCAATTGGGATAACATCAGCTATAGTGAATTCGGATAACTGTTTGGTTTTCTGTAAGTGAGAGTTAGCATCTTTTAAAGTTTGTTTTAATAAAGGTTTACTTTGGATGTTATCTACTTTATCCGACTTGGGCGAACTATTATCACTAGCAGTTGCATGATTTTGTTCGATGACATTAATTGTGGCTAATTCGGATAACTGTTTGGTTTTTTGTAAGTGAGAGTTAGGATCTTTTAAAGTTTCTTTTAATAAAGGTTTACTTTGGATGTTATCTACTTTATCCGACTTGGGCGAACTATTATCACTAGCAGCTGTATGATTTTGTCCGATGACATTAATTGTGGCTAATTCGGATAACTGTTTGGTTTTTTGTAA
>NZ_JBALCY010000038.1:0-19577 GCF_036917655.1 Nostoc sp. | reverse complement strand
TCAAATTGGTTCATATAATGAATTATGTTTTCACTTACAAGCATTGTTAACTGATTCTTGATCTGGCTTAAATACGACTTTTTCAGCAAGCCCTACGTATTGATAATATCCCGAATTGCAGCTTCAATTTTGGCAGCACTAATATGGCGACGGTTTGTATAAGAAATCATGTAACTTGTCACTGCACCTTGCGAATGACGCGCCATCTGATTGGGGCCAAGATTACAGCCATAGCTAAACGTAGTAAAAATATAACGTTCAGCAGGATCAGATATTTTTGGTTCGCTTCCTGAAAATAGACCAAAATGCCTTGTCCAGTTCAACCAATGCTCAACATTACAAAGGATTTCTAAGATACTACGCTCCGGCATCAAAGCCCGAATTTTTGATTCTAATTCTTCCACTTCATCCGTTTGAGGTAGCGATGGAATTCTTTTAAGTACAGGTTCTCCATCTTTATTGATAGTGAATTGTTTATCAACCGCACAAATCTTATCTACAGAGGAAGCTACCTGCGCTAATTTATCTTGTAGATGTTTAACAAAGTCATTCGGGTTAGCAGGAAATTCAAGTAAGCGACAGTATTCTTCTATCAAAGGTTCGCATTCAGCATGACTCAATAATTGTTCGCGGAAATCGGCATAACTTGATGAACCCACAACACAGGCATCTCCTGTTTTAAATTCAGTCGCTAGATTTGAAAAGATACAAATTTCTAACTGCTGACGAACCAAAATCTCAGTTCCATCAATTTCTTCTACAACTAGCGCACGCCAGTTACTACTAATAAAATCTAAATCAATCTCAAAAGGCAAATACTTGGCGCGTTTGTGTTGATTCTCTAACACGAACTTTAATGCTTCAATTACTGACTCATCAGCAGAAGTAGAGAGAATATCTAGAGAACGTACCAAACTAAAAAGTGCTTTCCGATTGGCAGAATAAAACCGCCACATCAACGGTAAATGGTTGTTGGTGTTATACACCGCAATCTCATCCAACTTTTGCAACAGCAATTCTGTACCACCATGTTCATCCAAAATTGATTGCACCTGTTCTCCAAAAACAGCATTATCCTGAGTTTCTTTGGCTTTTGTAGATGCTTTTAATACTTGCCCAAAGGTAGCCAATAACTCTGATGTTTCAGTTAAATGTTTGTCGCGTAATTCCTGCAATCGCTGTTTAGCATTATTTTGAATCTTGTTGATACGTTTAATAAACATATCAACAAGATAATCACGGGTGTTAACCTGTGCCTCTACTAATTATCTTCACAATTGCGTTAGCGTAGCGGGGCGAAGCCCATTGCGAACTGCGAATTGCGAATTGCTTGAAGGACCTTGCGTCACCGAAAACCGAATCATGGCGCATATTTTTAACGAATGCGAAAAGTACGGCTTTGAAATTCTAGATGATGGGATTTACCACAACGACGTAAAACTAGGTGAAGTCGGCTGTACTGATGCTGATTGGTGGGTCATCCGGGCTTCTTCAACGTATCAGCAGAAGGTCGCGTGTGAGAAGGAAGAAGGAACTGGACAAAAATCATAGCCAGATTTAGAGCGAGATTTGGGATTAGCTTGAATCTTGACAAGTTGGATTCCCTGATTGCGATCGCCCTTTGCATCAAACTTAACCTCGCCTGTTGCACCCATAGCTGTAAAATCTGGTGAGCGAAGAATTTGAGCTAATCTTTCACGAGTGGGAGGTGTAGAGATATTTTTCAGTCCTTCAATTAGAGCTACGGTAGCATTATAAGACATCGCAGTTCTCCAGTTAACAGATGCGCCCCAAAGATCATAAGATGTCTTTGGAAAATCGGTTTTTGAGGCTAAAATATGCCAAGGAACTGCAACAACCATACTAACTGCCTCATTTGCACCTTCTTCCAAAACTTTAGGTGTATAAACATCGTCTCCACCCAAAAGGGGAAGTCGCTTATTATTAGCTTTCACTACTTGAAGGGTATCATCTAGTTTTCCAGTATTGGGTAATAATACTAAAACTTCAGCGCCACTCTTAATAGACTGTTCTGTACTATTATCCGCATTAAAATTGGCATCAGATAAGTCAAATACGCTTGATACCTGTCCTCCTTCTTTACTAAGGAACTTCTCAAACTCTAACTTGAGAGATTTGCTAGAGGCACTTTTAGAGTTATAAAAAACCGCAGCATTCTTCCCTAAATTTGATCGCATATGGCCTACTAATGACTTTGCTACTTCGGAATCATTGGGGGCAGTGCGAAAGATGTAGTTACCGAAATCTGGTAACTTAGTGGAGGTACTGATAGGGAAAATTGCTACCAGTTTCCCGGCGTTATAAATTTTCTCTGTCTCTAAGGTAACATCGCTGGAGAAATGTCCTACAACTCCTAGCACATGAGAATTTTTTACCAATTTTTCGGCAATATCCTTGTCGTCATTATCATCAGCGATTAACACTTGTAACAGGATGCCATTAATGCCTCCTTTTTTATTAATTTCATCTTGAGCTTGAGCAACTCCCCGTAACATCTCTAAAGCACTATTGATATCGCTTGCAATAGGGGCTGATACCGCAATTGTATAGAATTTTTTCTTGAGCTTAGTAATTTTGTAATTATTTAAGTAAATTAAAGCTTCTGGATCATTGGGTCTTTTGTTTAGATATTTTGTTAAATCAGTGACGGCTTTTTCAATTTTATTGTCATTGAACGCCTGCACTCCAGCTAATTTCACCCAAGCTAAAGGATCTGTATTGGTAATGATTTGCTTACCTTCACTTATATCTGCCCTATTTATTTCTGGAATTGTTATTTCTGGAATTGGCGGTTTTGGTTTTACCTTCGTACCCTTCTTCAGGGATGTAAATGAAATATAGTTAAAAATTCCTTGAAAATTAGGAAAGATTCTCGAACAACCCCACAAAGTCGTCATTGTAATAGCTGATGAAATAATAGCTGATGAAATAATATACCTCTTTTTTAGGCTTTTTAATTCCTTTGTACTTTTATCTGCCTCTATTTTTTTTAGTTCATTTTCTAATTCCTTGAGTTTTTCTTGATATTTTGTTACTTCATTTGTATTAGATACATTTGATTCTTCTAGTTCATTTTCTAGTCCCTTGAGTTTCTCTTTGGTATCGGATAAATTTGATTCTTCTAGTTCATTTTCTGGTTCCTTGAGTTTTTCTTTGACATTGGATAAATTTGATTCTTCTAGTTCCTTGAGTTTTTCTTGGTATTTTGTTACTTCATTTGTATTAGATACATTTAATTCTTCTAGTTCATTTTCTAGTTCCTTGAGTTTCTCTTGGTACTTTATTACTTCACTTATATTAGATAAATTTGATTCTTCTAGTTCCTTGTTTAGCCTCTTAATGTCTTGCTGGGATGTTTCTATAGTTATTTTGTAATCTAAACTTTTATTAATTATCTCGTTTTGTAATTCCCCTAGTTTATTTCGCAACCTTGTTTTTTCATCTTCTATTTCTTTTTGTTTTTTAAAACTTGCTTTTACAAAATCTTTTTCTAACTGATTCAACCAATTGTTCTCTGATTCGTATATTTCTTCTAGCTGCTTAAGATAAAAAGCATTATTGTGCCATAGCAAATCTTCATTCTTTTCGTTGTTGTTCCAAGAATCAGCAGCAGATTCTATTTCCCTTCGTAGATTCTTTAATTTCTCCTCTTCACTTGCTATGCATATTTGTAGTTCTTCCCATTCTTTTACTACAATATCATTAGCTAACTCAACATAGCTTGAAGTGACTTCATCTTGAGAATAAGGTTTTATCAGTAAATTAGATTCTTCAAATTTCTCTAGTATCTTCTCAACTCTCTTATTTTCTGTGTTATCTGGATAATTTAATTTTGAAATATATACTCTTCTACGAGTAATTTCAGAGGGTGGGCGTACCTCTACCATCCGCAACATTACATTCTTGATAGTTTTATCCCATGTAATACTATTCTTCTTAGCTATTTTAATATTATTTACATTCTTTTCTAGTTGGGGAAGACAGACAGTTTTAATTACATACATATATATTTTGAGATCGACAATTTGTTCATTATCTTCCAAGTCTAAAATTATCGATAGAATGTCTTCTCTTGTAACTATATGCTCCTCTGATTCTTTAGAGTATCCTAGCTCGAAGAATACATATCTCATTAAGCTAGGATAATCTGATTTTACTACCAGATCGAAAAAACATATTTGCCAGTTACAAATAATAAAAACTAAATCTAGAACTAACTCCTGTCTACAAAGAAGAAAAAATAGAAATAGTTCGTTTATCCAAGCTTGATATATACTGTTGAACTCCTTATACTCAATTAGCTCCTCATATACTGAATTTATTCGATTAACAAGCGATTTTTTAACTCCGCCTAAATCTTGATAATCTTTTAGGGTAAATTTACGATCATCTGGGTTGTCAATATTTCTTGTATTTTTTTTAAACTGCTCTATACGTTTTTTGTAAAGTTCCTCTAAAGTATAGGAAACCAAAGGTAGTAATCTTGGTGTTTGTCCAACATCATCAAGCAATTGATTTACTAAATCTTGTCCATCTGGTTGGTACTCAAAAAACATTGTTCGTATTTGGGCAGGTTTTTCAATTGCTTCACGCAACTGCTCTCGTGTCATTTCTTCGACTAAAAACTGATTTTCATCTGTCAAATATTCATAAATCAAATTGTTATGGAATGCGTGTTTAATGTCTGAAGGCATCGTCAATACAATCCGTAGCCATTCTCTATGTTGATTGACCAATTCTACTAACCTATCAAGAAATTTATTGCGTTTATCTTCTGCTAATTTTATTATTTCTTCAAATTGATCAATTATTAATATTCGCTTATCACCAAATATTTTAGAATCAAAATCTTCTTTCCATTTCTGCATATTTTTAGTAAGCTCGTCTTCTTCATTTACATTTGAATTTGATCTCTCAGATTTACGCATGAACAAGTTCAAGAACGTGTCTAGTAATCCATTTATTAAATTAAGCTTATTTTCTGGAGTTTTATTAAGTTTTGGGACAGGAGTAGCAAAAATACATATTTTTTTTAATTCCTCGTTTAAAGAATCAAAAGGATCAGATCCAATAGGTAATTTAATATAACACAATTTTTTTGCTGTTTTTAAGTCTTCATCTAACTGCTTCCGAAAGGCTGTCAATTTATTCTTTAACTTTTTTTCTAATTTTTCTAATTTTTTGCTTAAATCGTTGAGTTCTTGTTCTAAGTTTTCTTGTTGTACATTATTGGTTTCTTGTTTTATACTATTAACTTCTTGTTTTACCTTATCAACTTCTTGCTCTATATTATTGATTTTCTGTTTTATCTTATCGACTTCTTGTTGTACCTTAGAGAATTCTTCTGCCTTTTTTTTTGATTCATTGAACTTGATCTGATATTCTTTTTCTAGATTTTCAATCATTTCTCTGGGTTGATGATCCGAATTTTTAAATTCCAATTGTTCTTTAAATGGCTTTATATATCTGGGAATTAACCCTGCTTTTACCAAGCTAGACTTACCTATTCCTGAATATCCTGTAACTATAGTTAAAGGATTGTTATCGACTTTCTTATAGAGTTTTTCTATCAGTTGTTCTCTGCCAAAAAACAAGTTACTGTGTTTTTCTTCATAAGATTTAATGCCTAGGTAGGGATTATTATCTGGTTTTAGTGCTGGTGCATCTTCCAGCTTATCTCGGTTTTCTTGAGATAACTCAAGAAATATATATTCTCCTTTATCATGCTTGGTAGGAAATAAAAATATTTGAGGATTTTGTTGCTTATGTTCATCTCGATTTACTAGTTCATTTAGTTTTGTTCTCAAGAATGAATAAACTTCTGTGGCTGTAATGAATTTAGTTTCAAAATTTTTGCTTAGTTCATTTGGGTCTAGCGCATTAAAAAGAAATTGAGCAAAGGGAGAGTGTCCTTGATCAGTTGATTCTCTTTTTGCCAATTCACTAAAACCATAACTATCTAAGGCTGTCTCGTCACTAGAAGATGAGGTAATAACTTGCCAGGCGTCATATTTGATGTAGCTATCATAGAGTTGTTTATTTGGTTTAATTTTGTCTTGAACTTGTCGATTTTTTTGAATTGACCATCGGAATGAACCAGCATAGCAGCAGTCCAAAATCAATAACAAATGCCGACATTCAAGTTTGATTAAAGCCTCATACAGTTCATCTGTTCTTAAAGATTCTTTGTCATTTTTACTATCTTCAGGTATTAATAGCCCTGGTGGTTTATCAGCCTCATCGAATATACTTTTGCCCTTCCCATGCCCAGCAAAGTAAATTAAAACTCGATCATCTTTTGTAACAGTTGGACAGTTTTGATTATCATTTTTATTGTTAGGGTTATTCTTGTTTCCCTCTTCTAAATATTTAATATCAAGAGGAACTTTTCCCTGTTTAAAGAAATCAAGAAGCTTGTTAAGTTTAGTTTTTGTAGCATCCTTTTCTAATAACGAAAGAATACGATAGTTATATGGATGATTTTCAAGGATATCTTTAATTTTTTTTGCATCCTTAACAGCATTGTCTAATGTCGCTACCTCTTTATTATCGCAATAATTAATTCCAATGATAATAGCGAAACTACGTTTAAAGTCGTATTGAGATTTTTGTTTACTTTCCTTTGTTAATGATGCTACGCTTTTTTGTGAATGTTGGTTTACCGATTGTTCTTTAGACGGAGAAACAGATGAACGAGGGAAGCTAGGGTTATTGTTTTCCTTCTGCTCAAGTTTTTGTGTTACCTTTGATGTATTCGTTGAAGCTATATCAGTCGGCTGTGTATCAGTTTTACCAGAGGATACTGAGAAAAGATTTGGTCGCAGTCCTGGAGAAGAGGAACGGCTAGGCGGTAAGGGTTCGGGCGGATAGCCAAAAGCTTGACTAATTGCACTAGCGATCGCATCCAATCCTTCCGCTTGTCGGAAGTAGGAAAGATGGTCACAGGCGATCGTATCCAAAATATTAACAGTGGAAAGGCCATCCTGCGGCACATCAATTATGCTACTAACAGCGACAGCAATATCGTTTTCTTCATCTCCAAAGGGAAATTCAATCGCTCGACGCAACTTGTTCTTCAGCGCATTTAACAATTGTTTTCCATCAGAAGCTTGATTAATTAATGCGGTACTTCCCGCAATGATGCTGTAAGGACACCTGGAACTAAAAGAGGTTTTGAGTTCAGAAAAAAATGTAGATTTAGTGGAGTGCATTTCCCGCAACGTCACGCTCATCGCCTCAACCAGCTTCTCCACTAGCGAAGGCACAAGCGGCACATAGGAGAAAGTTAGCCCAAAAGATAGGACGTAGGAGAAATTTAACCCAAAAGATAGGAGGGTAGTTGCTAAGTCATGCACTGTTGCCCACGGAGAACCGCCATTAGGAGTGCCAACCATAATTAAATGATTGACCACTTCATTACCGTTTCCTTGCTCGATGAAACTTCGAGACACCAAACCACCCATCGAGTGCGCCACAATATGCAACGTCTTACCGTGATTTGGTGTAAGTCCGACCGCAGCTAATTGATTTTTGAGTATCTTAGCAGTTTCTTCGATGGGTGTATTTAAACTTTCGTAGTCAAACGCCAATACCAGGTCATACAATTCCTCTACAGATTTGACTTGCTCCTTGACATTTACTTTGGCATGGCGCACGCTCGGAATCATGCTTTCTGTGTCGCCAATGATACCGTGAATGTAGAGAACGATATTTTTGGCTTTGGTAACGGCTGCTTTAACCGTGTCAATATCTTCTTTGTCGGTGTAGCTAACCGTGCCGTCCCCATTTACAGTTGCTTTTCTCAGCCAAGCATAAGAAGACTTGCGACCCAGATTATCTAACACAACTTTGCGAAAACAGAGCTGGATAGCTTGACCAATCTCGCGTTCATCGGAATTCAGCCCTTGAGGGTCGCAGGAACCTATCCCACTAATAATATTTGTGCTACAAAGCTTAAGCTTATTGAGAACCGAAAACGAAAAATCAAGGTTTTCAAGCACATTTTACGAAAAGAAGTAGGGGTTTTTTGAATAGTGGGATAGGTTCAGAGATATTCAATCTTAATCTCAGTCTTGTCGTTTTTTGCCTGCCCGATTCCTAACGGAAAGTAAAACTGACCATCGTGAGCCAGAGCAAGAATCTGTTCGTTCGGCTGCAAGGGGCGATCTACTGAGATAATCATTGGTGAGTCTGGTTTGACGGCATTGATCGTTGATGTATCTACCTCCAACTCCAGCACATCTAATCCTTGTTCAAGACTTCGACTTGTTGTTGTGAACTGAAACGCCTCAGTTTTCTCTAAAAGAGGTGGCAAGACATTGCTGCTCATACTTCTGGTTGCAACTTTAGTTGTCTTGAAGCGCGCACTTGCCGACAGCCCAGACGGTGCCTTAATCGTGACCCCAGAGGATATCTCTTTTTCTACTTCTGGTGTTAGTTTTACACTATCTTTCGGGCGCACGTAAGTGAAGCTAAATTGCGTCGTTATCCAGTCATCATTAGGAAGTTTTTGCGGAACAGCAACTTGCCGATCCGGTGGCTGTGGGATCAACAAACTACCTTGTAAAAAATCCGATCTATTAAATTGCCTGGTACTCGCAACCAGCTTGAATAAGTCCTGATATTCAGTTACGCCTTGATCCACAACCTCTTGAGGTATTTCTAAAGGAATGTCTTGAGGTTCATGCCCATCCGATTCTTCGGGTGATGCCCAGTATTCTTGCCCTGGTTCAAGTTTAATCCAACTCCTATCACCTCCCTCTGGTAAGATTGGAGGTAAGCTTACGGAGTAATCATCTGCAATGTCAAGAATGGTACAATAAAGACTTCGCTGAAAAGTATTTTTGAGCTTCAGTTGAATTGTGGGTAGCTGCCAAGTACCATCATCTTTGTACTGGTACTTTAGACGTGGATGAGAATCTTCCAACTTTTCTCCATTGTGGAAAATTTCAATCTCGATCGCATTTTTAGGAATATTTGTGCTGGGGTTTTCCATATCCCGTGTTTTTCTCCAACGGGCGATGTGTTCCACCTGTTTCACTGCTAAATTCACGTCATAGCCTTTGATTGGCTCCACCAATAGGTGATCACTGGCATCAGTGATTCTAAACTGCTGGTTATCTGCATATAGGCAATAGTGAGTTTTATTGCGATCGCCTTCTATGCCTACAAAGGGAGAATCCTTAAGCAATGCTTTTACTTGCTCTAATACTTCATCATCGCCTTCCAGGTAAAAGCTAACACTGGGTAGCTGTCGTTCAGTTAAAACTGCGTAAAAGTTTAATATAGAACCTTTAGGCTCAGGTTTTGAGGTGAATGCTACCACACTTTCTGTTACGCGAACAGTTGTGATTTTAATTTCACCGAGTTTGTTTTTGTCATTTTTCATCTCGTCGGCAGTGCTATGCTCCCGATAAACGGCGAGTTTACTATCTTTTTGTAGATGCAGAAAAGCACCACCATTAATAACCCACTCTGATTCCTGAATTAGCTGCTTTTCGTTGTTAACGTCGTTAACGTCTCTATGCCGACGAGAAAGAATAAAATAGGGATCGCGGGGTTTAATCACCTCTTTATCCCCCAAAAATGACATCTTATTTAACTCCTCAGATGTCATACCAATGGGTTCAATTTGGGGTGTTTGAACCCTCCTGTAACCATGAACGCGACTACTGACCTCACGGAGCAAATCATTGTAGGACAGTGTTGCATTGAGGCTGTTTAACTCTTTAAGGAAAAAGTAAGAAAAAATTCCTCGCTTATTGCCCTCTGGATCGCTAAGTTCTTGCGCTGTCTCTGTATAGAGGCAAGCGGAAATGAAGACATGTTTCCCTTCAGGAAATTTCCGGTTTTCGAGGTCTTGTTTGGTTTGAGGATCGTGAGCAAAACAAAACTTATCATACGCCCTCGGCGGACGGCTATCTATTCGGCGAATCCCTTCCTTTCGGTCTGTGTCTCTGGTGCCAGAACTGGAATGACAGCAATCGAACACAACAAGAATGTGCGGTTCTTTTTTCGCCACTTTGGCAATCAGATATCGCAACTCTTTGTCGGCTAAATCTCGGATTTCAGTACCATCCTCACCTAGAGTACGGCTGTCATAGCACACAATTGTCTCAAGCTTCTTTTTACCTGGTTCCTTATCATACTCCAAAAGATCGAATTCCGGCGCTGCCAGTTCTTGTGAACCATGACCGCAGAAGTAGAATAGAACTACATCATGTTTACCTGCTTGGCAAAGATGATTCTCAAACTTCTCAATCACATTCTGTCGAGTTGCCTGCTTATCAATAAGCTTTTCAATGTGAGAATTATACTTTAAACGATTTTTTAGAAATTTTTCGACTGCTTCGATATCATTCACGCATCCAGTCAGGTTATTTCCAGGACTTAGATATTTATCAATACCAACAACAAGTGCGTAGATATTACTAGCCATAAATTTACTCTCAAATTCCAAGTCAGTTTTGTATCGTTAACTCACCAATGGTTGGGTGAAGTCTGAAAGCCTGATTGTGAACTGTGAAAAGTCACCAATTCACCCAACAAAAGTCAAATGTTTCGTCTAGTTGGTCAGGTTCTAAATGCCAGAACTAAGAGTACACACGCATCTGCTAAGATTCTTGTACGAAGCTCATCAGGCAATTGATAGCGCAAGCTTTATGAAACTGCTTCTTGAGATTGTCTGAAATACTTATATACATAGCGGTTATTCTAAGTAGTACCTATGTAAAGCTACAAATGCACAGAACATGATTACAGATTGATCATTAGCATTACAGCACTTCCGGCTATTATGAAGCACAATTTTCCCCATATCCCTTTCCTATCCTAACTTTTGAGACTGTGTGCGTACCTCATAGCAGGCGGAAGTGCTGTATCGGAAATCGAAGGGTTTAAGACCCCTATGTCTACACGTAGCTTCAATTTCAGTCAGGGTTTAAATCCCTGTCTGAAATTGTCTTTAATTTTGAATTTTTAATTTTGAATTGTTAATCAGTAAATTTACGATAGTAGCTAAAATCAGGGCAAATGCATCTAAAGTATAAGAATCCTTTAATAGCAAGAGTTTGGGCGTTTTTCCAGTTAACCGATTTTTTCATCAATATCCGCCAGTAAATAGAGCCGTTCCCCTCGCCCTTGCGTCGGCGGTTTTTACTAGGGTTATTTTTCATTTCCCCTAGTAAAACACTGCTGAAGCCCAACGGGAGCAATGCGATTTTGTGAGGTGCTAAAAATTAGGGGTATAAATCGTCTGTTTAATAGTGCGATCGCAGCGAAATAGCTGTTTTTATTGAGAATCTAGCTATGTAACTGAGAATTAAACCCCGATCTCACTTTTTCACGTTGCTCCCAGCCCAACTAAGAACAGCAGCATTAACTACTGTTTGCAAAATCTTAGGGTTCATATTCTCACTGCTTTTGATGAACTTTAAACTCATAGTAGTCACCAAGCCATTTTTAGTCAACTGGGAGATTACAATGTGAGTAAGAATGATAAAAGCAAACTGATGATTTCTCTCGATTCTGTTGACAGACTTAAGTGGAGTACTGAATTAGGGAAAGGCTTACAATCTTTACTTTGGCGCAGCCTCACAAATAAATGGTATAAGCAATTGACGCTCTTGAGTCCGTCAACCGCCATATTTCAAATCTCCATTGTCGTTGATAATACGGTCGTTTAAATTAATGTCAGGCGTTATGTTTTTTGCTCCTCCGTTATCTTTACAGGATGTATGGAATCCGATAAAATTAGGAAATTGTTGATTAAGCCCAGTAGGAAATGAACCGGAGCCGGCCTGTGCGTCGGTGTCCCAATCGCAACTGCCCAGAAAATTACCGTTTGGTTGCCATCCCAGCGTGCCATTGTTATTTGTGATGTAATCATTTAGTTGGATACGTGCCTGATTATTCCAAGTTCCATCCGCGCGGCGACAGTTCCCGTATAACATACCCGGAGAATTCTTGTACAATATCAAAGAATTACAGGACTGGGCAAAGCCTCCTCCTGCTAGTGCCGCATTAGGTTTCAGAAGAAATGACCCTGAAAGTACGAGAGGTAAACCAATAATAACTGTCGCAATTCGGCTGAGTTTTTCCAACATATTCGATCTCCTTCGTATGGGAATAAAGCGTTGTGGTTCAGTCTTTTGGTGCGTCTTCAACAACTCAGGGGAAAATTGTTCGCGATCCGTTGTTGTCTTGGTTGTATTTGTTGTGATCTGTATTTCTCCTAAGATTTGGTTGTTGATGTTAGACATTGTTTCTCTCCGGAATTTCAGATTGTGTTTAAACTGAAGGTAAGCTTGTTTTCTTCAAAGAGCAGTGTTTTTGCCTGCTTGATAAATACAATAAAACAAGCTATTAGATAATGCATTGGGTGCTTGTGCAAAGTTGATTGCTTAAGCCATGATGAGTCGATAGCACAATAAAGCAATATTGATTACAGTTTTGTGCAATCATTCTCGGATTTTTCCCCCTAAGTCTCAAAAATATTTGAAGCATTTTAAAACGGCTGATACCGTACTGAAAAGTAGAGACCGTTTTCTTGCAACGAGTTGCCCCGATCGCCAACTGAAATTAAGGGAATGCCATAGTCTAGGTGCAACGATAAATCGGGGATAATCAGCCAGCGCGAACCCAGTCCTAAACTAGCAATTGTCGCCGGGTCGGGGTCAATTTCTCGATTATTCCAGACCGTACCGATTTCAAAAAAAGGCACTAACTGTAGTACTTTGGGGTCTGATGTGAGTGGAACGCGAACCTCGACTGAACCCAGGATGCCATTGTCGGCAACAAGTTGGTTTTGTCGGTAGCCTCGAACTGTATCGACTCCACCTATACTGAAGCGTTCCAAAGATAGTAAAGAATCTGGGGTTAGCTGGGCATCAATTCGCGCTACTAGCAGATTTCTGGGTGACAACTGCTGTACCCACTGAAATTGTCCCAACCAGGAAAAGAATCGCGCGTCAGTACCTGTGTCATTGATGGTTGCATCAAACGCATCTATCCCTAGACTGAATTGAGACCGGGCCGCTAAGACTCGTCTGGTGCCGCGATTCACCCAATCTTGAGAAAACCGAATCACTGTAGCTTTGCTTTCCCCATGTTCCGCACCTTCTGTGAAGGAATAGGGAGTGTCGTTGAGTATATACGTTTGGCTGCGACGCAGGTCTAAGGATAAGCCGAATGCAAATTCACTGGTTGGTGTTCTTGTGATTGGCTGACGGAAACCAAGGGAATAGGTTTGAGCCTCACTTCTGATACCTATATTCCGGAAATCTTCTTCAATAATGCGGCTATCGCCATTGTTATAGCGCAAGTTAAGAGTACCATTGCGAGCATTGACAGGGATGGTATAATTGATGTCGTAAAGGTCAAGTCCCTCAGTATGACCGTATCTGGCACTGAGGCGATCGCCAAATCCTAACAGGTTTTCATGGCTGACTTCTATGCTGCCTTGGATGGAACCAATGCTGGGAGATTGGTTGTTATCTATGGTGAAGGCAGTATGAAAGGCAGGTGCTTCTTTGAGACTGACCCGTAAGATATTACTCCCAGGAGTGTTGCCTGCCGCTAACTCGGCATTTACCTGCTCGATGAGCGGATCGAGTTGCAAGAGTTGCAAGGCTTCTTTTAGGCGTCGCTGCTTTAAGGGAGTAGACGTGGCACGTTGGAGGCGCGATCGCACGTATCCTTCACGCAATCGCCTTAACCCACCGATTTCAATCTGCTCGAGTTTGCCCTCTACGACTCGAATTTTGACTATACCAGTGCTGAGATCTTGATTGTTGGGTAAGAAGGCTCCAGAGGTGATGTAGCCGTTTTTAATGTAGAGTTTAATAATTGCCGAGCGCAGGCCGAGCAACTCTTCAAAGGTGACTGAGCGGTTCTCGTAGGGCTGGGTTAAGGTGGCAATTTCGTCATCCAAAACGGTATTTCCCAGCACTTTCACTTTTTTAATGAAGAAGCGATCGCTTGATGGGGAAGTAACTTCAGGTGAATCTTGGGTTGGGGGAGTTTGCAGTTTAACTTTTGGTGGTAATGTAGGCGTTTCACCAGGGAGAGGACGGGGGGATTCAGAGGGTTTGGGAATCGTTTGCTCAACCGCATTAGGTGCGCTTGGGGGAATAGTGACGCCTGGTGGCGGTGGAGACTGAGCCACTGCACTGAGCCCAAAGCAAGCTGAGGTTGCCATGCAAGAGCTTAAAATGACAACCCACCTATTGATTGGATACATACTCATATTATTGAATTAAGAACATTCTCGACTCAATACGAGTTTCCCATTTGGTAGTCGATATACCCCTTGGGGTTCTACAATGGGGTCACTTTTTTGCCAAGAAGGATTTGGGTTGGTATTTGAGAGTGTGCTGTCACTGGGTAAAGTTTTCACATCTACTGTGGGAAAGCTGGACATTTGAGCATCTCCGGGGCGCTGCGGTAAGCCACCAGTACCTGTGATGGTGAAGGTTCCCTTCGTTGGTTGATTGCGGCGGACAATGCAGCTATTTGCCAGGAGGCTGTCGGTGTTAATCTGATTTTCGGGTAACTCGGTGAGGCTGTTTTGGATGAAGCTGACATCGGGTAGGGTGATGACTCCATTGATAGCACCAGTAGCATTCACGTCTACTCGGTTATTGTCATCAAGGGTACTTGGGGGATCGTTACGAGAAGATGCAGGGCTGTAGTTTTCGCCGAAGAAAGCTCTGGTGTCGAGGGTGATATTTCCCCCTTTGCCGCCATCATTACGATCAGCATAAGCGAGGATGTCGCTGTCGCCAAAAGCGATAATTGAGTTAGCTGTTAGCTTAATGTTACCGCCACCGCCTGCACCAGAGGCGACATTGGTTCTGATATCGCTGTTATCAAAGAGGTGGATGTCAGAAGCGTTGATAGTGATACCTCCCCCAGAAGATTCGTTGGAGGAAGTTGCGATCGTGCCATTTCTGGCTGTTAAGTTTCCGGTCTTAATCGTGATGTTACCAGCAGAAGCAGCACCATTTGATTGGGCAAGCAAACTCGCCCCATTGCTCAAGTCTAAAGATTGTGCCGCATTTACTGTAATATTGCCACCTACCCCATCAGGATTAGAGGAGAAGGTAGAGGCCGATACCGTAGCGCCATCAGAAAGGGTTAGTCGTTGTGTGTCAATCGTCAAGTTTCCGGCAGCACCGTCACCTGTGGTTTTAACTGCAAGTTGACCCTTGCCGCGAATGGTTATGGCTTCTGGTGCTTGTACTATCAGGTTTCCTCCTTTACCACTTCC
Source organism: Nostoc sp. (assembly GCF_036917655.1). Taxonomy (GTDB): domain Bacteria; phylum Cyanobacteriota; class Cyanobacteriia; order Cyanobacteriales; family Nostocaceae; genus Nostoc. Next base: position 4,288 of record NZ_JBALCY010000038.1, on the reverse strand, counting down.
AGTTGTGGACGCAGACACTAAAGATTGGGGAGCTAAGGTGAGGTTGAGGGTGGATTGATTCTCATAGGGTTTTAGGGTTAAGGTTCCGGCGGGAGTTTGTCCTTGAGTTTCGGCAAAGACGCCCACGACTCCGGCTAAATCCATAGTGGATGCATTTAAGGTGATGCTACCACGCCCAAGTGGATTGGTGGCAGTATTGGTGGCGGTGGCAGTGATGCGGGCGGTGTTGGAGAGGGTTAAGCTGGGGGTATTGATAATAATGCTTCCGGGTTGGCCTGCGCTGCTGGTTTCGACAGATATAACCGGGGAAAAATCCTCCACACCAATGCCAAGATTCATGCCAGTGGAGGCATTGGCTGTAATTGTGCCGCTATTGCCACGACCATTCGTTCTGGCAAAAACTTTCGCTCCCCTGGCAACGGTTAAGGTGGACGTGTCGAGGGTAATGTCTCCCGCATTCCCACTGCCTGTGGTTGAGGTGGAAAGTTCGGTTTGTTGGATGTCTAAATTTCTGCTGTTAACTTTAATTTTGCCAGCATTCCCATTGCCTGTGGTTTCTGTGTTAATGGTGCTTTGTCCCTGAATCGTGATGGCATTGGGAGCCTTTATTTCTATATTCCCGCCGGTTCCTTTGTTAGAAGTGGAGGCAGAAATAGACGTTCCCGGTGCCAGGTTAATATTGAGGTTTTCTGTGTTGGGGTGGGATTGCAGGGTAATATTTCCGGCAGGGCTAGAACTTGCTGTGGTGGTGGCGATGTTGGCCTCGTTTTGCAGGGTTAATTGAGGGGTGGTTAGGGTAATATCTCCAGCTTTGCCTTGGTTAGTGGTTTTGGCAGATAGTTCACTAGCAGAACCGATGAGCGTAATTCCTTGACCTGCTTCGATACCAATACTGCCTGCTGCACCTGTGTTGCTAGTATTACTTCTAATAAAACTATTATTGAATGTGACTAAACCTGGGCTGCTTACGGTTACATCCCCAGCGCTATTGCTGCCTTTTGTGTCACTTTGAGTGGAACTGTTGTTAAATGTGAGATTGCCTAAGCTGCTGACATCAACATTGCCTGATTGACCTTTTCCATCCACTTTCAAGGTGGTAGAGAAGACCAAAAAGAGTATATTTACCTGCTTGCTCGTCAGAATGTTGGTATTTGTCAGCCACAAGTCACCCAAACCTGTTATCTGAACTGTTCCAGATTGTGAGTCAGAAGATAGAGTTAAGATTTCTAGATTGCTGACGTTGTTTTTAGCTTTTAGGGCAACGTTCCCGCCATTTCCTGCGGTTCCTTGTTTAGAGATAGAAGAGGAGCTAAGGACTGTAGACTGATTTCCTATCCCGGAAATATCTCCACTTGTGGTTCGCAGGGAAATCGCGCCCCCGTGACCCGTATTACCATCAAAAGAGACCGAGGAAGAGAGCAAATTGCCAGTGATATTGATGTTATTAGGAGCAGTTAAGGCAATCGCACCCCCTTGACCCGCATTACCATGAAAAGTGACGAGCGAGTAAGAAAACAAATCGCCAGAGGTAATGCTGCCGTTGGCAGCAGTTAAGGCAATCGCACCCCCCTGACCCGCATTGCCACGGTAAGAGTGAGAGTAAGAAAACAAATCGCCAGAGGTAATGCTGCCGTTGGCAGCAGTTAAGTTAATTGCGCCCCCCTGACCTGCATTGCCAACATCAATAGAGACCGAGGGAGAGAGCAAATTGCCAGTGATATTGATGTCATTGGCAGCAGTTAAGCTAATCGCACCCCCCTGACCCGCATTGCCAGGATTAGAGAACGAGTTAGACCACGAGGCAGAGTCCAAATCGCCAGTGATATTGATGTCATTGGCAGCAGTTAAGCTAATCGCGCCCCCCTGTCCCGCATTGCCAGAAAGAGAGTACGAGAGAGAGTCCAAATCGCCAGTGATATTAATGTCATTGGCAGCAGTTAAGCTAATCGCGCCCCCCTGTCCCGCATTGCCAGAAAGAGGGTACGAGCGAGAGTCCAAATCGCCAGTGATATTAATGTCATGGGCAGCAGTTAAGCTAATCGCGCCCCCATCGCCAGAACTTGAAGAGGTTTTAACAGTACCGTCAAGTGTAATACCGCCGCGAGAGGTTATAAAAACTGACGGATTTCCGGCTCCCCCATTCATAAAAATTCCTCCCCATTCTCCCTGTAAAGTCTGTGTAACTTGAATGTCGCCACTCAATAAGGAGTTGGGTTGATACTGATTTGTTAACAATACTCTTCCCGCCAAGGGTTGGGAAGCGGCATTAGCAAATAAGATTGTGCCGATTTTGATATCTGCACTTGATGGGTTAGGAGTGAAATTTATCGGCTGAAGCAAAGTGCCAGTGCCAGTTTGAACTGGACTACCAATCAAAGCCTGGTTTACTCCGGCGCGAATATCCAGAGTCGGTTCACTCTTGCCATTGATAGAGACAGTAGTTCCATCAGCTAAATTTACTCTCTCTACTAAACCGTTTTCTGGATCTGCTCCTTGAATCCAGACATAGCCAGGAATCTCTACCTTACCCCCAGCAAAAATATGTAAGGAGGCTCCTTGATAGGTATTGATAAACACATCTCCTCTAGCTCGAAAAATTGGGTCATGGGGACTAAACAAATCTCCCAAACTCCCATCTAGCTTTTCTATCCGAAAATTACCCCCACTCCAGTAGTGGGCATCGCCTCCCACCGTGTTACTACTTCGCAACACCATATCCCCACCAGAAAACAAACCGCTTTCTGGATCACTTAAGGCAAAGATATCTACCCTGTGATTCCCCTGAACCAGCAGATTTCCCCCAGCAGAGGCAATGAAAGGAATCGCAGCACTATCGCGCACTTTCACCGTATCCTGCGCCTGTAACGTTAAATCTCCCCCAGAGAATAGCTGCCCCTGCAAGTCTAGATTGCCAGCCGATAGAGTAAGATGTTTCCCTGTTGATAAATTCCCTTGATTAATAATCGTCATCGGTTGATTGGCAACCTGACTAAAAAACAGTGCTCCCGGAGTCACAGAAAGTAAACTACTCCTTTGGGGTTCTACGGCACTGAAATATCCACTATCACCCAACTGTACGCGATTGGCTGTCGTCGCAACAAATGACCCCTTAATATCTAAACTGGCATTTGCACCAAATATAATCCCGTTCGGATTAAGCAAAAATAAATTCGCCCCACCCAAAATCCCTAACCTGCCCAAAATGTTAGAGGCATTGCTGCCCGTGACGCGAGTTAAGATGTTCTCAATTCCAGTGGGATTAGCAAAATAAGCTCCCCTGCCTTCCCCCACATTAAAGTCCTGAAAACTGTGGAAGAGGTTAGCGCCTCGAGTTGCCCCCCCATCAATGCGATCGCTAGGAATTCCCTGTATACTCACATTGGGTGTAACAACAGAACCTTCAGCACCCAGCGTATTGTCAGGCACGATTTGAGCCAAAACGCGATCACTTACTCCTATTGAGAGTACCGCTACTAAAGCGACACAACCCCCAATCTTCCACGCCAAACCTCGACCAAACCAGCTTTTAAGAATCATAAGGTAGTTTTCTTAACATTTTTGCAAACCTCTACGCGCCCATCTCTCAATCACCTCTGTAGATGTATTTTTCGTATTTACTTTTCTTTATGGCGTTGGGTTTTTTGACGCCGACTTATTTAAATTAATTAGGATAAGTAAGCTGGCACAAGAAAACCAAACTATGTGAATAAAAGTAAACAAGGCTCAAGTCCTTTTTCCCCCTGCCCCTGCAATAACTGCCTTATCCCAATGATAATTCTTGACGCCGACCTACTTATTATGTTAGAGGCTGTCAAAATCTTAACTATAATCGGCCTCATATAACAATTTTATTTATACGTATCATTTATAAGATTTTTATTTTGGGAAAGAGAAACTGAGTGCCGCTTCCCTCGAAGTCAAAAATCAAAAATTATTTGAGCTAATGCTATCAATCACTGGTAAATCATGACTTCCTTTGAAGCCGTCACTGCATTGAGTAACTGCTTGCTTAATTTATACAATATATCTTGAACTGAAATTAGGCATTCACCTGTTGTGCTAAGTTAATGGTAAAACAAAGCAATACTGATTGCACAATTAGGCACCTACCATTGCCAAAATGTGCAACTTCAGATCGGAATGGAGTTAAAACTTCGGACAAAATCTTCGTTGGAACCTATGGTATCCTCCTATAGACATCTCCAAAATAGTAATATTCTGTGGTAGAAGAACATTATGATAAGTTTTTGACATAAAAAGATGAGTGAAATACTGAAGGATATTGAAG
>NZ_JBALCY010000037.1:0-22502 GCF_036917655.1 Nostoc sp. | reverse complement strand
TAATCCCAACACCAACAACTCCTGTAATCCCAACACCAACAACTCCTGTAATCCCAACACCAACAACTCCTGTAATCCCAACACCAACAACTCCTGTAATCCCAACACCAACAACTCCTCTAATCCCAACACCGACAACTCCTGTAATCCCAACACCAACAACTCCTGTAATCCCAACACCAACAACTCCTGTAGTCCCAACACCAACAACTCCTGTAGTCCCAACACCAGTAATACCAACCACATAAACGTAAATTTATACCCAATGCCAAAGGCAGAACTATAACAAGTGTTAACTTCTGCCTCTACAGCCACCAAAGCAAAAAGTGATATTCCCTACGATCTGATAGCAACTGCTAACGCTAGATTAAATCAAGGACAGGACTTACACAGGGTTTACCGGATATCCTTATATAGTTCAATCAGATTCTGTGTGTAAGTTCCCAGGAATTCACTTGTTGCTAAAGAGAACATAAATTTATGACTTTTGATTACGACCTGTTTGTAATTGGTGCTGGTTCTGGAGGTTTGGCGGCTTCCAAACGGGCGGCTAGCTTTGGCGCAAAAGTGGCGATCGCTGAATATGATTTAGTTGGTGGCACTTGTGTGATTCGCGGTTGCGTTCCCAAAAAACTCATGGTCTATGGCTCTCATTTTCCCGCACTGTTGAGTGACGCTTCAGGCTATGGCTGGAAAGTGGGTAATGCAGAGTTGGACTGGGAATATTTCATTACATCTATAGATAAGGAAGTTCGGCGACTGTCGCAACTACATATAAACTTTTTAGAAAAAGCGGGAGTGGAACTAATTCCTTGTCGCGCCACGTTGGTAGATCCCCACACCGTAGAAGTTGATGGACGTAAAGTTACAGCAGACAAAATTTTAATTGCTGTTGGAGGGCGTCCTGTCAAGCCAGATTTACCAGGTATGGAATATGGCATTACCTCCGACGAAATCTTTCATCTAAAAGAACAACCGAAACACATCGTTATTATTGGTGCTGGTTATATTGGCACGGAATTTGCCTGTATCATGCGCGGTTTAGGTTCTGAGGTGACACAAATTACCAGAGGTGAAAAGATTTTGAAGGGGTTTGATGAGGATGTCCGTATAGAAATCGAAGAGGGAATGACAAACCACGGAATTCGGCTGATTAAGAATAATGTGGTAAAAACAGTTGAAGGTGTGCCAGAAAGGTTGAAACTGACTTTATCAGGGGACGATCAAGAACCAGTAATTGCCGATGTGTTTTTAGTAGCGATCGGTCGGTCTCCCAATATAGATGGACTAGGTTTAGAAAACGCTGGGGTTGATGTTATCGCCAGTTCTATCGAAGGGCCTGGATACCCTACCACAAGTGCGATCGCAGTCAATGAATATAGTCAAACTAGTCAACCGAATATATTTGCTGTTGGCGATGTCACTGACCGAATTAATTTAACTCCTGTAGCCATTGGCGAAGGTCGTGCCTTTGCCGATACTGAATTTGGGAATAACCGCCGCGAATTCAGTCACGAAACTGTACCCACAGCAATATTTTCTAACCCAGAAGCCGCTACAGTCGGCTGGACAGAAGCCGAAGCACGCGAGAAATTTGGTGATGCTGTAACAATTTATCGCACTCGCTTCCGCCCCATGTACCATAGTTTAACTGGTAAGCAAGAGAAGACAATGATGAAGTTGGTGGTTGATAGCAACACCGACAAAGTGCTAGGCGCTCACATGGTAGGTGAAAATGCCGCTGAAATCATTCAAGGTGTGGCGATCGCTGTGAAGATGGGCGCAACTAAAAAAGACTTTGACGCCACTGTGGGTATCCATCCCTCAGCCGCAGAGGAATTTGTCACAATGCGGTAATAAGAGTTATGAGTTATGAGTTTAAGAAAGAAACTCATAACTTAAAACTTAAAATTCCTAACTCCTGTACAGACGCGATTAATCGCGTCTCTCCTCACTCCTAACTATTTACAGCCTTGCACTACATATATCTTCACGGCTTTGCTTCCAGCCCTAATTCTGCCAAGGCGCGGCATATAAGCGATCGCTTTGCCCAAATTCAGACAAAGCTGAAAATTCCCGACTTGAATGCTGGTGATTTTTCACAGTTGACAATCACTCGTCAGCTAACTCAAGTTGCCGCAGAATTTCCTGATCATCCTATACCAGTAACACTCATTGGCTCAAGCTTGGGCGGTTTGACTGCTGCCCACTTGGGACAGCAAAATTTACAAGTTCAACGTTTAGTTTTGCTAGCACCAGCTTTTGGGTTTTTATCCCATTGGTTGCCCAAGCTAGGGGATGAGCAAATACAGCGTTGGCAACAGGAAAAATCTCTGATGATTTACCACTATGGGGAGCAGCGATGTCTAACGACAAGCCGCTTTGCGTCTACGCTTCCTTTAAGTTACGATTTCGTTACAGATGCTGCCCAATACCAAGAAAAGCTTTTGCAACGTCCTATCCCCACGCTGATTTTGCATGGTAAAAAGGATGAAGTCATTCCTATCGAAGCTAGTCGTGACTTTGCGCGTTCGCGTGCTTGGGTGGAGTTAGTCGAACTCGACAGTGACCACGCCTTGGGTAATGTTATGGAAGAAATTTGGCAGGGAATTCGTCTGTTTTGCCAATTACCTTAAAGTTGTAAAATATTAAACTCAGACCTAACCTAATATTTTTCAGTAAGTACTACTTAACTCGTAGATCCAAGGAGGCTATATTCACCCACTATCAAGGATGGTTAAGGGAAAATAAGTCTTTTGTGAACAGTATTGATTTAAAATCCAAAATCTAAAATCTAAAATTGATATGCTTCCCTTCATTCGGTCAGATTTAGCCCAATTTACCGCGTACAAACCTCACCCCAGCAGCGATACAGCCGCATCTGTCCCCACACAGTTTGATCGGCTGGATACAAATGAAAGCCCCTATGATTTACCACCTGAGTTAAAAGAGAAGCTGGCCTGGACGTATCAGCAAGTAATTGAAACAAATCGTTATCCAGATGGCGGACATGAAACACTTAAAGATGTGATCGCTGAGTACGTCAATGAGTCAGCCGGCCTCTCACTATCCAATACTGCTGCCAATATTTCTGTTGGCAATGGTTCAGATGAGTTGATCCGCTCCTTATTAATCGCCACATGTTTAGGAGGAGAAGGTTCAATTCTAGTTGCCAATCCCACTTTCTCTATGTACGGAATTCTGGCCCAAACTTTGGGTATTCCTGTAGTGGCGGTGGGTAGAAATGAAACAAATTTTGAAATTGACATCAGCGCCGCACAGTCTGCGATCGAAAAAACTCAAAATCCCCCCATTCGCGTAGTTTTTGTAGTGCATCCTAATTCGCCGACTGCCAATAGTTTAACTGCGGCAGAGTTGGCATGGTTAAGAAGTTTGAGCGAACATATTTTGGTAGTAATTGATGAAGCTTACTTTGAATTCAGCCAAACTACCCTAGTAGACGAATTATCACAGCGTCCCAATTGGGTAATATTACGCACTTTTTCTAAAGCCTTTCGATTGGCAGCTCTCCGTGTTGGCTATTGCATCGCTCATCCCGAAGCGATCGCCATTTTAGAAAAAGTTCGCTTACCTTACAATCTCCCTAGCTTTTCCATAGCAGCAGCATTAGTTGCTTTACAAAACCGCACCCTCTTGCTAGAGTCAATTCCTCAAACCCTGAGTGAACGAGCCAAACTCATCGAAATTTTATCCCAGCAACCAGAACTACAAATTACTGCAAGTGCTGCTAACTTTATTTACCTACGTCTTAAACCAAATGGCTTTAATTCAGAAGATACTGCGTTAAAAACTTTCCACCAAAAACTTAGAGCACTCGGCACCCTTGTGCGACACATTAGCGGAGGATTGCGAATTACTGTCGGGACAATAGAGGAAAACGCCCGCACCGTTAATCGAGTCCAAGCTGCTTTGGCAAATTTGGAATTTTAGCAATTCACTCAGTAATTAAATCGGCTGTCTATCTCACTGCCCAAACGGCGTACTATTCCCACTGTTTGTGGCAGCACACCTACTAAAAGAGCAAAAGCAACATCCGGCAGAAGAGCCACTATTTCTGGTGGAAAGTATTGTTCAAATTGATCGAGAATTTTTTGAACTCGCTGTGCAGGTACTGGGTTTTCTGTAATTTGTTTGATCAATCTGATCCACTGTCGCCTAATCAAGTAAGCCTTCTGGCGTTCTTCATTAGATTCAGGAGTTAATAAGGACAGATTACCTATGGGCAATGCCCTTTGGCAATCACAATCATAATCCCCACCCACAGCAGCCCCAGGTCCAGCAAACTCTGCATGGTAGCGTTTAAAGAGGATTAATCCATTTCGTCTACGACTATTGACGATGAAAACTTCTCCACTGTGTAAACGTGTAAGGATATCCGAGCTTTGCGATTGCTCAGTTCCATCTGGCATGACAAGAGAGTCAAGGAAACTAGTTTCAGGGTAATAAGTTGATACCATAGAGGTCTGATAGCGCCGATGCTGTTCGCTATCCATGTTTTTTAAACTTTCAACGAATTTGGTAGTAGTATGCACTTCAAGACGGAATTAACTGTTATGTCAAATCAGGTTTTTGAATTCTTTTATTATCAAGAGTCTTTTGGTAAATTTAACTTAGATAAAAATAAATAGGCATTGTTTAGTAATTGAGTGATCATATTTTATGAGATATAACTAGATTTGTCTTCAAATTCGCAGAGTGTTTTCTTAAAGTTTTTATAAAGATGAATATCTTAATTACAAAGTTATTATGAGGCTTCCTGATTTTCTAAGGTAATTGTACAGTTATTCCAGCATAATTCATTTATTTATCTATCTAATAAAATACTCTAAAATAGCTTTTTTTCATTACAAATAATCACAAAGAAAAAATACGAAATGTAACACTTAATCATTATAAGAGAACTTTGGAAAAGTTCTACTTTTCTTAATATGATGAATAGGAATATCTGTAAAAAGTCTAAATGAAATCTCCTTAGACGAATTATCGAAAGCTATATGCATCTAGCTAAATAGTTAGACTTAGCTAATCTTGGCAGAGTTTTAATTAGGTTAGTTTGTGCTTTGATTATCGATATTGGTGATAGATTTTCTCCAAACTAATTACAACATCAAAATTCACAATTACTAAAATAAAATTCAAATAGTGGAATCAGCATTCAGGTGCTTGTGCAAGAACATCTGGCTTGAGCGTCCTAGTAAAAATGTATTCCAATTCGATTCCACTTTATGCACGCGATATCCCACCTTGAAATAAAGTTGCCTTGCCTGATGGTTATTTTCCAAAACGTGAAGATATAAGTCTTGAAATCCCCACTCGCGAGAGACTTTTTCACAGTTAGTCAGTAACGATGAAGCCACACCATGTCTACGGTATTTTGGGTGAACCGCTAAATTAGATAAGTAAGGAAAACCCATAGCAGCCTGGCTCCACGAATCACTGTAACGTACACCCAGTTCCACACTTCCCACTAAGTTATTAGCCGCACCACTAGTAGCTTCAAAGGCGACTAAACAAACATGACGCGGTGGAGGTGATGCCATCCGATGCCTTAAGTCTTCGTAAATACCCAGACGTAGCAATGGAAAAGCCCATCCCCACATACCCTTTTGGGAGTGAAAGCTTTCAGCAATAATTTGAGAAACACCGATCAAATCAGCAGGTGTAGCTGTACGAATTTGGAATTGGCAGCAAGCTGGATCGATTGGCTGTTCCTGGTATGGATGAAAAAACCGATATTTCAAGGCTAGTTTACTATTGATTTTATTCAACGAAAATTTTCTCAAATATCCTCAAACACCATTTAAACTGAATAAAAACTTTATATCTACCTAGAATATTGAACTGACCTAAGATTGCTAATTCGCTTTTGCTTATACAGCATACAAAGTTTTACACTTTAGTTTGGGGCTTTATAGACTGTATTTTTGAAAGAGTCTTAGAAGTTACAGCTTCATAAATCTACAATCTTAAGTTCAGTAAGTTCAGGTGCATCCTTTGCTTTAGGTAGGAAGGATATCAGTCTATTTACCACAAAAACATCTGTAAAGTCGTACAGATTTAGGTGAATGGGTAGATAAATAGCATAACCTGCCCGTAGGCATAACCTACAAAATTGTTAAGTAAGTACACTACCGACAAACTCTGGTTGGAAACCACCTTTGGTTGCAGTACTGAACTTGTTTATGCAGTTGCCGCCTACACTAAGAGAACTTTGCTACTAAGTTATAGGAACAGGCTGTACAGCTACTGGGGAAGAATCTGCAAGGTTCCTAATCCCTAACTTCTTAACCACTACCACTTGTCTTAATGATAGTTCTGATTGCTAAATTAGAAGGAGGTATTTGTCTAATAGTATACTTTGGCTTTAAATCTTATTGTTTTAATATTTCTGACTCTACCATGACTACCATAAATAAAATTTACCTGCAAGTGTTAGTACAACTGCTGCGGAGGGAAAACTTAATATGCAGCTTCATCTGGATTCTTCAGCTAGCTATGAGCGCTGTATGTAGTATCAGACATTACTCACAGGAGGTGAAGGAAAATTTGGCAAGCAAGCATCGACTCTGTAACACTAAAACTGATTATGAAAGCAATTACACTGCACCAAAGCAAACGGTAATGAGCACAAGCCATTGAGACGAATTACTGTGAGTAAACGCTCCTACACTCAGCAGTCATGTAGCCAAACAGCCTTATTGGTCGAAATGCTCTGCTCTTACCTGACTCAGAAAAATCCTTACCTGATCAGATTATTCTTTATCCGACTGCGGTTGCAGCAGGAAAGCGGTGCATGAAATCCCAAGCAAACAGTAAGCCTAAAATTTTGGTTGTCGATGATGAGCCAGACAACCTTGACTTGCTTTACCGCACCTTCTATCGCGACTATAAGGTGCTAAGGGCAACCTCTGGCCCTGCGGCTCTAGATCTGCTGGCTCAAGAGGGAGAGGTCGCGGTGATCATCTCCGATCAGCGGATGCCGATGATGAGCGGTACAGAATTTTTGAGCCAGACAGCAACTAAATATCCAGATATTATCCGGATTATTTTAACTGGCTACACGGATGTCGAAGACCTGGTGGAAGCAATCAACGCTGGTAAAGTGTTTAAATATGTCACTAAACCGTGGGAAGCTGAGGAACTCAAAGCAGTGGTACGCCAAGCTTTGGATACTCACAATGTCCTCAAAGCCCGCACCCGCGAACTTACGCGCACACTCCGACAAGAATCGCTGCTTAATACCGTCACAAATACAATTCGCAGTGCTTTAGACTACAGACAAATTTTGCAGGCAATTGTAGATACAGTAGGCCACATGTTGGAGGTGGATGTCTGTCTGTTGCGTCCCTTTCAAGATGAGCAGTTGACGGATAAAGGATTCATTTATCAGAAAGCTCTTTCTCAAGAAGCAGGGGAACACATACCAGCAGAGGTGCAGACAAATAATTCTTCTGCTGTGCCCCTCTCACCCTCTACCCCTCTGCCTATTTTGGCTCAGACGGTGTGGGAAACTCGCGAAGTCCAGGTGATTCACGATGTAATAGATGATGAGCGCATTTACGGTAATACTCCCGAACTGCGCCAACGTGGGGAAGCTTTTGCTGCTGCCAACATTTGTTCTAGTTTAGTTGTGCCATTGATCTGCCAACAAGAACTGATGGCAGTGCTGGCACTGCACCAGTGTTCTCTGCCTCGCTTCTGGGGGGATGATGAGGTGCAGCTAGTGTTGATGGTAGCGGATCAGGCGGCTTTAGCTTTGTCTCAAGCTTATGCTTACGAACAAGTACGTGCTCTTGCCAAGCGAGAAGCTCTAATTAATACGATTACTAGCGCGATTCGCTCTAGCTTAGACCCCCAAGATATCTTTGCGGCTATCACCCAGCAATTGGGACAAGCTTTACAAGTCGATGGCTGTGTCTTGTCTTTGTGGACAGAGGAAGATGAGTTTGTCGAGTGTGTGGGCTTGTATGACAGTTTTCAACATCCAAAAAACTCGCATAGGCACAGCCCACCGGAGGCATCGCCAGCCCCAGACAAAAATTTCAGTAACAATAATAACCTATTAACACAGAGATTACCTTATTCTCATGCATCTATACAGGAGAATCCAATCCTCCAACAAATGCTACAGACACATGAACCAGTGGTAATTGGTAATGTGGGTCGTTCTCACTCTGAAGTGCAGGGTTTTGATTTGCCTTTAAAAATGCCAGCGCGATCGCTAATGTTTGTACCATTATTGGCTGATGGTAAATGTATCGGCAATATTACCCTACATGAAGGCAACAAACTCCGCAGATGGCTGTCATCTGATATTGATTTGGCTAAAGCAGTAGCAGCTCAAGCAGCGATCGCTGTGCAACAGTCACACTTGTATCAAAAAACTCGCCAACAAGCTGAACGCTTACTGGAATTAGACAAACAAAAAACCGAATTTTTCCAAAATATCTCCCATGAGTTTCGCACTCCTATCACCTTGATTCAAGGGCCTTTAGAGTCGGCCGTGGCGGCTGGTGAGGGATTATCTTACTCCCAAAGTGCGATCGCCTTGCGTAACTCCCGTCGCCTGCTGCGACTGGTAAATCAATTGCTGGATCTACAACGCCTGGATGCGGGGAGAATGCAGCCTAATTTCCGCCCTTGCGATCTAGTCGAATTTGTCAGCCAAATTGTAGAGTCTTTTCGCCCCTACTGTGAGAAAAAAGGACTGCATCTCACTACCCAGTTAGATGAATGTTCTACGGTGTACTTGGATATGGAAAAATTTGACAAGGTGGTTTACAACCTGCTGTCAAATGCCATGAAGTTTACTCCTGAAGGTGGCACGATCAGTATCAGACTAAAATCTGATACTGATCGTTGCATATTGCAAGTACAAGACACTGGAATTGGCATTATTAAAGAACAAATTCCCCACCTATTTGAGCGCTTCCGCCAAGCTGAAGGTTCAGCAAACCGCTCCTATGAAGGCAGTGGTTTGGGTTTAGCTTTAGTTAAAGAATTGGTAGAATTACATGGTGGTCAAGTCACTGTAGAATCAGTTTACGGCGAAGGCACCACCTTTAGTTTATGGCTTGTTACTGGAAATACTCATTTACCCGCACAGCAAGTACTAGAAACGCCTGCCGAACTAAATACGAGCCGCGCTAGCGTAGAATTGGCTGATTTAGAACTGGTAGAGTCAACAATAGACAATATTGAAGATATTACAAGAAACTTCTCCCCCAGTATTGATACTAAAGACTCAGCACTTAAGACTCAGCACTCAATTTTAGTTGTAGATGACAACCCGGATTTGCGAACCTATGTATCTGAAATTTTCCGCCGCAACGGCTATCATGTGCAGACGGCTCGTAACGGTCATGAAGGGCACAATATAGCTAAGGAAATTATACCCAGCTTGATTGTGACTGACTTAATGATGCCCTTGGTCAGCGGACTTGAGATGATTCAGATGATCCGCAATGAGGAGAAGCTGAAAGGAACACCAATTATTCTGCTGACAGCGAAAGTAGACGAGGAAACCCGCATCGAAGGTACAGAACATGGGGCGGATGCTTATTTAGCAAAACCATTCAATGACCGGGAACTTTTGGCGGAAGTTCGGAATCTTTTAGCATTGAAGGAAAATGAACGACGAATCGTGGAGTTAAATACTTATCTAACAGAATCGGTGCTAAAGCGGTTTTTGCCGGCTGTGTTGGTGCAAAAAGCCGCAACCGGAGATTTAACGTTAGATTTGCGCCCAGAACCACGCTTAATTACAGTTTTGTTTAGCGACATCGTGGGTTTTACACAGCTAGCAAATACTCTCAGATCCCGGCGAGTGGCAGAGTTGCTAAATGAATATTTAGCAGCCATGACCAAAGTTGTCTTTGGCAATGGCGGCACTGTAGATAAATTTATGGGAGATGCTATCTTAGCTTTATACGGAGCGCCAGAAGAACTAACCCCTAATGAACAGGTGCGTCGTGCTATCAATACAGCAAGAGCAATGCACCGCTCACTGGCTGACTTGAACCAGCGCTGGCGAGAGCAAGGTGTATTCGATGGCGACAAACTTACTAGCGTCCAGTTCCGGTGCGGTATCCACCAAGGTACTGCTGTTGTGGGGATGTTTGGTAGCGCTGAACGTGCCGATTATACTGCCATTGGCCCAAGTGTGAATATTGCTGCAAGGTTGCAAGCTGCTGCTGTTCCTGGTACTATCCTGGTTTCTGCTGCCGTGGCAGATTATTTGCAGGAAGAAGAAATTACTAAAGGTAGTCCGCTAGAACTTAAAGGAGTAGATGAAACAGTTTTGACGTTTGCTGTTACACCAGAGGTAATGGTTAATCGCTAAAATTTAGACTGGTATTTTAAAGCATTAGCAATGAGTAAGAGTGCCTAATCATATCCAGTTTCTATAATATGACACCATCGGTTGCAGACAAAACTCCAATTCCAGCCAAGGTCTGGAGACGACATACTGACCCACCAGGTTTGTGGATTTCTGTCGTTATAGGTTCAGTCTCTCTGCACTTGCTGGCGTTCTGGCTGATGCGCTCATCTAATGCATTTAGTCTGTGGTTTCCCCAGCAAAGTCAATCTGTTGTTCCCATTGAATTGATAGACATTGCTCCCAAAACAAAATCAATAACCAAATCAAAATCAACAGCCAAAACGGTTTCGCCAAAGCCACTATCCGCAACTCAAAAGTCTGTACTAGCACGTTCACCACAAACAGCACGAACTACGCCCAGAAACCAAGATTTTGGGGCAATAAATTCTGCTGATAATCTCCAACAAAAGAGCCGAACTTACGCCTCTCAACCTAATAGTAAACTCTTTAGACAACAGAGAGTTCCTACAGCCACACCAAAACCGACAGTTACACCGAAACCTATAGCCACATCAAAACCTACAGTTACACCGAAACCTACAGCCACATCGAAACCTACAGTTACACCGAAACCTATAGCCACACCAACACCTAGAGTTCTAGTCGGTAATCTACCTTGGAACCGCCGTCAAGAAATCAAAATGGGAAAGGGAACGCCACTACCAACAGGTATTCCATCAAATCCACCAGTTTCGGAAGCTGAAAATAGAGAAACTCCACGCACTCCAACTAGGGAAACTCCACGCACTCCAACTAGAGAAACTCCATCAACTCCAACTAGGGAAACTCCACGCACTCCAACTAGAGAAACTCCACGCACTCCAACTAGAGAAACTCCATCAACTCCAACTAGGGAAACTCCATCAACTCCAACTAGGGAAACTCCATCAACTCCAACTAGGGAAACTCCACCAACTCCTACTGAGGGGGCATCGGTAGCAATAGTAGCTCCTTTGCTTAGAGAGCAAGTGAGTAACTTGATACAATCAGGAAGATTACGACAAGATGCTTTACCCGATGTTATTGCTTTATACAAGGGAAGCAACACAAAACAAGTGGACTCAAGTTTTCTGCCCCGCGATTCCGAAGTTAAACCTGCACAGATCCTTGCTAGCTTGGTAATTGATCGCAATGGCAACTTTCAACAGGCTCTAGTTATAGAAATAGAACCAGCAACACTACAAAGTGAAAAAAGCACATATGAGCGAGTTCTCAATGATGTTTTCAAAACAGAAAACTTTCTTCCCGCTCATAACAACGATGGAACAAAACCAGGTTTGAGCAATTTGTTTGTACGTATCAAAATCCAATCTGCCAATTCAAAATAAATGCTTGAATTTTTGCAAAACCTGTGTTATATTTATTAGATTGGAAAAGCGCGGGCGTAGTTTAGTGGTAAAACTATAGCCTTCCAAGCTATTAATGCGGGTTCGATTCCCGCCGCCCGCTTAAAATAAAAAGCCCTGAAATGCACTAGTGCAAGAAGGAGGTCTGGCTTGGTAAAATAAGCAGTTAAAAATTAACTGTTTAGATCATGGAATGCCTACTATATAGTAGTCATCATAAAATCTACAAGTACGGAAGAAATAGCAAGGCAAGCCAACACTAGTACTGCGCTATGTGTCGCTCTATTATGGAGTGAATATCTTGCCCGCCCAGTCGTCAATGCAAGTCTGATGTTAAATAGCTTAATTATTGCTTTTCTTGATCAAGAAACAGCCATAATTGCTCAAGCGATGCCTGCGGCGGGCTACGCCTACGCCAGCTTTGGCGAACAAATAAAAAAACTAGAGGAATATCGCACAGCTTTAATTTCCGAGTATTCCTCATTGCTCTAACATCAACAATGTGTAATATTTATCCAAATCTGCCGCTAACGTAATCTCTGGTGTCTTGCTGCTGAGGATTGTTGAAAATTACTTCTGTTGCGTCGTACTCTACCATGTAGCCGTTACGACCACCTGTCTCTGTAGTTTTAACATTAAAAAAGGCTGTCTTATCAGAAACCCGCGCTGCTTGCTGCATATTATGGGTGACGATAACGATGGTATATTGCTCTTTAAGTTGGTGAATTAGTTCTTCAACCCGCAAGGTAGAAATAGGGTCGAGGGCGGAGCAAGGTTCATCCATTAATATAATTTCAGGTTGGACTGCGATCGCACGAGCAATACATAACCGCTGTTGTTGTCCACCAGATAAAGATGAGCCACTTTGTCGCAGTTTATCTTTGACTTCTTCCCATAAAGCCGCTTGTCGCAAACTCCGTTCTACCAATTCATCCATATTACCTTTGTAACCGTTGATTTTGGCTCCAAAAGCAATATTGTCATAAATGGATTTTGGAAACGGGTTTGGTCTTTGAAACACCATCCCAATCCGACGACGCACTTCTACAGGATCAATGTCGGATGCATACAAGTTTTTATCGTAAAAAAGTATTTTACCTTCTGCCCGAAATGACTCTATCAAGTCATTGAGGCGGTTATAGCATCGCAACAACGTACTTTTACCACAACCAGAAGGGCCGATAAAGGCTGTCACCTGATTTTTCGGTATATCTAGCCAAATATTCTGCAAGGCTAAAAATTTGCCGTAGTAAACATTGAGGTTTTCGGTGCGTAAAACGGTTTGAGTATCATTCACTGTGCTAATATTGGTAGCCATAAATTAAGTGCAGTATTAGTTTTAGCGATCCAAATTCGCTATGTATTTGATTAAGCTTTTTTGCGAGTTGCCCAGCGAGCGATGATACTTGTGATCAGAACCATTAATACCAATATCAAAGATGCTGCCCAAGCTAGTGATTGCCAATTTTTAAACGGAGAAATGGCATATTTGTAAACCAAAACAGCAAGGGAAGCTGTTGGTTGGAATAAGCTATCGGGCCAAAAGTTGGAAAACAAAGCGGTGAACAGTAGGGGTGCAGTTTCTCCAGATGCTCTGGCGATCGCTAGCGTTGCTCCAGTTACAATTGCTGGTAAAGCTGCTGGTAAGACTACTTGACTGACTGTTTGAAAGTTAGTCGCTCCTAACCCTACAGATGCTTGTCGTAAATCTTGCGATACTAACTGCAAGGCTTCATCAGTAGTTCGCAGAATAATTGGCAACATCAAAATTGCCAATGCAAACCCTCCACCCAGAGCGGAATATGATCCTAAGTTCAATTTTACCAGTGTCAAAACTACAATGCCATAGGCAAATACCCCAGCAATAATTGAGGGAACTCCACTCAGGACATTAGCAGCAAAACGTACCCATCTGGCCACTTTCGCCGAACTAAATTCCGTGATGTAAATCGCCCCCAAAACTCCGAAGGGGATGCTAATCAAGGCAGCAATTCCTACCATCAGCAGCGTGCCTAAAATTGCATTACCAAAGCCTCCTCCCTTTTGTAGAGCTTTGGGTGGCAGTTCCACAAACACGGCCAGATTCAGACTGCTAAAGCCTTTAATAATCACGTAAGAAAGCACTGCTAGCAAAGGTAAAAGCGCCAATACTCCGCAGGTAAATGCGACTACGGTCATCACTGTATTAAACAGTGTTCTCTGAGAGGTGGGAGAGCGAGTTAAACTGCGCTCTGGAAAACTAGAAGTCATAATTTAACCCAAAACTAAGCTATATTCGCTTGACTCTAATAACGATCAACTCTGCCAGAATATTGACTACCAGAGTCAAGAAAAATAGAACTAAAGCAGCATACATTAAAGCCGCAACTTGCAAACCACTAGCTTCTGAGAATTGATTTGCCAGTAAAGAAGAAATCGTATTGGCTGGTGCTAAAAGAGAGATACTGATGTTGTTGGAGTTCCCAATTAACATCGTTACAGCCATTGTTTCTCCCATTGCCCGGCCGAGTCCCAGCATCACAGCACTAACTATGCCCGAAAAGGCTGCTGGGATGAGAATTTGCAAAATCGTTTCCCAGCGCGTTGCTCCTAGTCCTACAGAGGCTTGGCGCAAACTGGGGGGTACAGAAATCAAGGCATCGCGGGATAAGGCTGTGATGATGGGCAAAGTCATAATCGCTAATATGACTCCCGCCGGCAACATTCCTGGCCCTGTAGGAGAAGTGCTAAAAAATGGCAGCCAGCCAAAGTAACTATTGAGCCATTTTCCCAAGCTGGTTAAGATTGGCACCAAAACAAAAATACCCCACACGCCGTAGACAACGCTGGGAATAGCTGCCAGCAGTTCTACTGCGAAAACCAGTACCAGCTTCACTTTAGCGGGCAAAAAATCCTCACTCAATACAACAGCAGTACCAACCCCAATTGGTACTGCTATCAGTAGACCAATAAAAGAACTCAAGAGAGTTCCATAAATTTGAGGTAGTACCCCGTAGCTATCATTAACTGGGTTCCAAGTGGTGTTGGCTAAAAAGCTGACACCAAACTTTTGGATGGCAGGCCAAGCGCCAATTGCAACCTGCGACCCGATCCATAATAAAGTGGCAGCAACCCCAAAGGCGAAAATTTTAGTCAGCCAAATAAAACCCTGATCTAGGGACTTTTCTGCGCCAGAGCGATTTTTTATCGCTGATGACAGATTTTGAGAATTTGTAGTCATGAATACCGACTTTAACAATTAAATCAGAGAAAAATTTGGGAGGCAAGCAGATTAGTAAAATTGTCGCCTCATCATCTATTTAAAGTGATACATTTAGTAACTCCGTGTTCCAAGTTACTATTGATTAGGTGTGTTTGATGCTTACTTGTTAGCGCTAGTAGCACTGCCAACAGAAATTTTATAATCTGGACTGATTTGATCGGCAGCAACAGCCACCTTTGTGATCACGTTTTGGGGTAGAGGAACATACCCTAGTGCAGTAGCCTGCTTCTGACCCTCAGTTAAAGCGTATTCGATCGCAGCTTCCATTGCCTTAGCTTTTGCCGCATTGGGATATTTTTTGTAAGCCAAAATCCAGGTGTAAGTGACGATAGGATAGGAATCAGCCCCTTCTGGATCGGAAATGAAGACGCGGAGATCAGGCGGTAGAGTTACTGATGCCAGAGTTTTTGAGGCTGACTCCTCACTAGGTATAATAAATTTACCGCCTTTGTTTTCCAAAGCAGCAAACTTGAGATTATTTTGTTTGGCATAGCCGTACTCGACGTAACCAATAGAACCTTGAGTTTGTTGAATTTGAGCGGTAACACCCTCATTACCCTTAGCACCAACTCCCACAGGCCAGTTGACAGTTTTGCCCTCACCAACTTTACTCTTCCACTCCGGGCTGATAGCGCTGAGGTGTTTTGTAAATACACCCGTGGTTCCGCTACCATCGGAACGATAAACAACTGTAATCGCGTCTTTAGGAAGTTTTGCTCCTGGGTTAGCCTTGGCAATTTGAGCATCATCCCAAGACTTGATTTTGCCTAGCAGAATATCGGCGTAAACGGTTCGTGGTAGCTTGAGTTCTGGAACATCTGGCAAGTTGTAACTCAGCACGATGCTACCAGCAGTCACAGGCAGTAAAATAACACCCCTATCTGGTGGTACTTTCTGGATTTCTTCATCTTTCATTGCAACATCGCTAGCACCAAAGTCTACAGTGCCTTTGATAAATTGCTCAACTCCAGCACCGCTACCAACTGATGCATAGTCAACTTGCAGATTTGGATATTTCTTGTTCAAATCCGTGAACCAGGTGTCGTACAGTGGTGCCGGAAAAGACGCACCAGCCCCGGTTAATTTTACGGTTCCGCCAAGGTCTAATTTAGCTGGGCTAGAGGCAGTAGTATCTGTAGCAGTGCCAGAAGGCGTATCCTTGGTGGCTGTATTATCTGGGGTTTGCTGTCCGCCACAAGCCGCTAGGCTGATTGTCAGTGCTAACACTGAAATTGAACCTGTGAGGCGATGAGTTTTTATTACACGAAGATGTGAGAGCATCGCTATCAATTTTTTAGTAACTTTCCAGGTGAGCGTTTCTAAGATACCCCTAAAGGACAACGATCAAGATTAACAATAGGTTAATAAAGCAAAAAATACTTGTTTTTTTTTGATGAAGAGCAAACCCTTATTTCTAGTTTTGCTTGATAAATTTTATACTCTTACTTAAACTTTAAACTACAAATAGTACCAGAGGAAGTTGGTTATACGTATTTACAAAACTTTATTGGTAGTGTAATTTCGTGGGTCAACTCATGAAAAAAGTATGAAAATAGATGAGAAAGCGTGGTAAAGCAAAAAGCTTATAAATTTGGAAGCTTATGGAAAACAGTTTCTGCTTACCAGTCGAAGCAGACCTGAAGCAAATAACTAAATAATCTCATCTAGGCAGTGAAATTATTATTAGGCAAACCAGGCTAAGAGAAACAGTAAATTGCTTATCTATAGCAGAATCGGCGGGGCGATCGCTTAAAAAAGTTGATTAAGGAAATATCTTAAGCACTTTGTCGCCAATTTAGGCAATGCTCTGAAAAATTAGTACAAATACTAAGCTCAATCATATTGATTCTACCAGATTTTCGGTCAAATACCGCAATCAGAACACGCCTCAGTCAATAAAATCAGACAATAGACACCTAAGCCGCAATTCGCAGAACTGAAAAATTACGTACCAAAAAAGCAAAATCAAATATGCTAGTTCTTAAGATGTCAGCACAAACTTCATTTCAATATTAATGTTTATACTGGTTCCTGTTGGTTTTCCCTTTTGCCTTTCCCTGGTTGCCCGATAAATGTTTGCTGCTTCCAATCAATTACTATGGTCAATGATTGGCTTACTCCTGACAATGGGTGGCACCTTCCTAGAAGCTTATGGCATCACCTTACCTTGGAGTTGGAGTAAGCACGGAATTCAGACTTTTTCTTTAGGTGTCACTTTTCAAATTGGCGCAGTACTATTAGTAGGTTGTTTAGGGGGCAAAAATGCCGGTGCGCTCTCGCAAATTGCCTATTTAGTCATGGGGTTAACCTTGTTACCAGTATTCGCGGATGGCGGCGGGATTGGTTATGTCAAGCTATCTCAGTTTGGCTATCTACTAGGCTTTATTCCTGGAGCTTGGATTTGTGGCT
This sequence comes from Nostoc sp., assembly GCF_036917655.1. Classification (GTDB taxonomy): domain Bacteria; phylum Cyanobacteriota; class Cyanobacteriia; order Cyanobacteriales; family Nostocaceae; genus Nostoc. The sequence goes on along the minus strand of NZ_JBALCY010000037.1, from coordinate 5,083 downwards.
TGTTCGCCTTTAAAGCTAGACCTCGACTAGAAACTCTCGCCTTTAGTTGCATCTGTGGCTTGTTAACTCTCCACCTATGCGGTATTACTTATTTGATTATTAGCTATCTTTTTCAGTGGAAAGGCACAGAAAATCTACCCTTGATGCAAGCAATCCTCAGATACTCCTGGTTTGCACTACCAGGGCAACTAACTGTGGTCTGTGCAGTTACTGTAATAGCATATATATTGCGTCACTTAATGTTTTATTAGTTCATTGTCCTTTGTCCTTTGTCAAAAGCTCATGACCAATGACCAATGCCCAATGCCCAATGATCAATGACCAATGACCAATGACTAATTCACCATGCGTTTAAAAAATCGTCTTTTCTGGATCGCTGCCTTCATAGCTTTTTTCTTAGACCAAATAACAAAGTACTGGGTAGTACAAACCTTTAGCTTGGGTCAGACACTACCACTCTTACCTGGGATATTTCACTTCACCTATGTCACTAACACTGGTGCCGCTTTTAGTCTGTTAAGTGGGAAAGTAGAGTGGTTGCGTTGGCTATCTTTAGGAGTGAGTTTAGTATTGATAGCGTTGGCATTGTTTGGCGCGACGTTAAATTTGTGGGATCAGTTGGGCTATGGCTTGATTTTAGGTGGAGCTATGGGCAACGGTATTGATCGTTTTGTTTTAGGCTACGTCGTTGATTTTCTTGATTTTCGCCTGATTAATTTTGCTGTATTTAATGTGGCAGATTCATTTATTAGTATCGGTATTGTTTGCCTGTTAATTGCTTCCTTCCAAAAAACACCGACTTCAACTGGTCGGTCGCATTAAACTATTAAGCCTGGGATGATTAATCCCAGGCTATTAATTACTGAAACCCTTGCTCAGTCTTATATGCGAAGACTTTACCTATAGGGTTTCAGCGATTTTTATTTGTCACCTAACACCAGTTCGCATAACTGATGCAAGAGGTTAAGAAAGATGCACCGACGATCGCTGATGGCAAACTAGTATTCAGATTATGCCCCAGATTTTAATTTAATTGCCTGTGGTAGGAGTTTTTGGTGAACTTGGAGTACTGGGAGAGCTACCTGGTTCGGTAGTGCTGCCAGGAGCGCCAGATTCAGGTGGAGTGACGGTTCCTGGTGCAGTTGTGCTGCCAGGAGTGCCAGGTTCAGGTGGGGTAACGGTTCCTGGTGCTGGAGTTAAGTTGCTAGGAGCGCCAGGTTCAGATGGGGTAACGGTTCCTGGTGTAGTTGTGCTGCCAGGAGTGCCAGGTTCAGATGGGGTGACGGTTCCTGGTGTAGTTGTGCTGCTAGGAGCGCCAGGTTCAGGTGGTGTCATGGTTCCTGGTGCTGGAGTTAAGTTACTAGGAGCGCCAGGTTCAGATGGGGTAACGGTTCCTGGTGCTGTTGTGCTGCCAGGAGTGCCAGATCCAGGTGGTGTCATGGTTCCTGGTGCAGTTGTGCTATCTGGAGTAGTGGTGCTACTGGGAGTAGTTTCTGCTGGTACCGTAGTGCTACTAGGAATGCTACTAGGAGCGCTACTAGGAGTGCTAGGAGTGGCTGCTGTGCCACCAGAACAGCGCGAGTTGAGCGGAAAATACTCGCACAGAATTTTCATCCCTTCTGGCGACATCTTGATTTCCGTTGGTGCACTAGTGGAGTCGCTACTGGATTGGGCTATGGGGGATTTACTGGATTCGGCTACAGCAATGTTAGCGGTGAGCGCCAAAGATAGAGCTGTACCAATCATGGTCAGAGATTTTCCCATCATTCTGAAATTAACCTCAACGGAACACTCGCCCCATTAAAACAGACAATAAGATTTAGAAAATCTTCCTAAATGAAGATATTTAGGTTTGTTGCAGAATATGTGGATATGTAAAATTGGTAAAAATTAAATCTGTTGTTTGTTGATGACTAGTGTTTAAAAGTACAAAGGCAAAAATTATAGTTGTAGTTATTGAACTAGTAATAGTAGATAGAATAAGCCTTTGAGGATGGAGAAAAAATTTGTGCCTTTGTAAATAATTGACGAAAATAACAAATAAATTCTGGTTAAAAGCTAAACCTAAGTATAAATTAGATTAAAAAGTTCAGTATAGCCAATTTATGCTTTGGCTTATGAGTAAAATGATGGAAGATTAACATCTAAATTGTAATTCGCCCGATTCTTCACTAAAAACTGTGATGTGAATAGCCGATGAGTTCTCCCCAACCCCCTCACAAGCCACAAACGTTACTAGGTCAACTGACTCAAGCGGTACATACTATTCAAGCTAGGGTCGATTTTTCTAAATTGGCGCTCAAGCCTAATGCCAAAGTACCGGAACTTTGGGTGCAGGATGCGGGGGCGGATAAAGCAGAGGTATATCCACTGTTGGGCGATCGCTATATTCTAGGTCGTAGCTCCAAATCCAGCGATATTGTCATCCGTAACCCTGTTGTCAGCCAAATTCACCTGTCGCTATCGCGGAATTCTACTCAGCGCACGCCGATTTTTGTCATCAAAGACGAAAACTCCACCAATGGCATTTATCGTGGCAAGCGTCGTGTTAATTCCCTAGAACTGCGTCACGGCGATATTCTGACTCTGGGGCCCCCAGAACTCGCCGCTTCTGTGCGGTTGCAATACGTCGATCCACCAGCCTGGTATGTCAAAGCTGCAAGTTGGACAGCTTATGGTGTCGGTGGTACCAGTGCCCTGTTAGCGTTGGTGATTGGCGTCGAATGGCTGAAATTTTCAGTTAAACCTCTACCTACAGCTACACGCGCCCCAGTAGTTGTTTACGCCCGTGATGGAGCTACTCCGCTGAGAGAGCCTCGAACTACCTCTCATGTAGACATGAAGCGTTTAGAGGAATTTGGCCCTTATTTGCCTGCTGCTGTGGTGGCTTCAGAGGATAGTCGTTATTACTGGCACTTTGGGGTTGACCCTCTGGGAATTTTACGAGCCGTGTTGATCAATAGCCGCAGCGGAGATGTGCAACAAGGAGCTAGCACTGTTACCCAGCAAGTTGCCCGCAGTTTGTTCCGCGAGTATGTAGGCAGACAGGATACCCTTGGACGCAAATTGCGGGAGGCAGTTGTCGCCCTAAAACTTGAAACCTTTTACAGCAAAGATGAAATTTTGCTGATGTACTTAAATCGGGTTTTTTTGGGAGGAGATACCTCTGGCTTTGAGGATGCATCCCGATATTACTTTGAGAAGTCGGCTAAAGAATTAACTTTGGCAGAAGCAGCAACCTTGGTAGGAATTTTACCAGCCCCCAACGGCTTCGATTTTTGTGGGGATAGTCACAATAAGCTAGAAGCAGCTGAATACCGGAATCGCGTGATTAAGCGGTTGCTGGAGATGGGTAAAATTAAACCTGAGGATGCGAACCGAGCCAGACGCTCCACCGTCCAAGTTAGTCCTAAAGTCTGCGAACAGCAAGCTAAGACGATCGCTCCTTATTTTTACAGTTACGTCTTCTCTGAACTGGAATCAATCTTGGGGGAGGGAGCCGCAAAGGAAGGCAACTATATCATTGAAACCCAGCTTGATCCAGCGTTTCAGAGCCAAGCAGAAGCAGCGTTGCGGAATTCAGTCAATAATGGTGGCGCAAATTTTAATTTTTCTCAAGGGGCGATGGTCACTCTTGACTCCAGTACTGGTAGTATCCTGGCAATGGTAGGCGGCACTGATTACAAAAAAAGTCAGTTCAATCGCGCTGTTCAAGCCAAAAGACAACCAGGTTCCACCTTTAAAATCTTTACTTATACTGCTGCTATTCAACAGGGAATTCCAGAATCAAAAAGTTATTCTTGCGCCCCTTTAACTTGGCAAGGCTTTACTTACAAACCCTGTCGTGCTGGTGCTGACACTAGTTTAGATATTGCCACCGGGCTGGCTCTTTCAGAAAATCCGATTGCCCTACGAGTTGCCAGAGAAATCGGGCTGAATAAAGTGGTGGCGATGGCACAGAATTTGGGAATAAAGTCAAGCCTCGATCCAGTTCCTGGCTTGGTACTAGGTCAAAGTGTGGTCAATGTTTTGGAAATGACTGGTGCTTTTGGCTCTATTGGCAATCGTGGAGTGTGGAATCCTCCCCATGCGATTAACCGAATTTTAGATAGTGGTGATTGCCGCGATCGCAATGATATCAAAACCTGCCGTGTAATCTACTCCTTCGACCAAGATCCGGATGCCAACAAACGAGTGCTGGCAAATGGTGTCGCCGATGAAATGACTAGTTTGATGCGCGGTGTAATCACAAGAGGTACCGGTCGTAGTGCTGCCATTGGACTGGGGGAAGCTGGCAAAACTGGCACGACTGATAAAAACGTTGACTTATGGTTCATAGGTTTTATCCCCAGTCGGCGGCTTGTAACTGGTGTTTGGCTGGGAAACGACAATAATTCCCCTACATCTGGCAGCAGCGCTCAAGCAGCTCAGTTGTGGGGAAATTATATGAGGCGGGTTACAAGGTAAATTGGGCATTGGGCATGGGGCATGGGGCATGGGGCATGGGGCATGGGGCATGGGGCATGAGGATTGGGAACTATTGATCAATAAATAATCAATGGACTTTTGTGAGAAGACCTGATTTTGAGGACTTAAAAGTTTATCAACTCGCTGAAAAGCTAGCTAATGAAATCTGGCGTATTGTTCAAGGATGGGACAATTTCACTAAAGATACATTGGGCAAGCAAATTGTTCGGTCTGCTGATAGTATTTGTGCGAACATCGCAGAAGGTAGAGGTAGGTACAACGACCAAGACAATCGACGTTTTGTCAAGATTGCGAGAGGGTCTTTGTATGAAACTATCAGTTGGTTGAGGTTAGCCTACGCCAGACAGTTATTGACAAATGAACAGGTAAGCAGATTTAAACCAATTCTTGATGAACTGTTGCCTAAGTTTAATGCTTATCTAAAATCCATAGGGAATAGGGAATAGGGAATAGGGAATAGGGAATAGGGAATAGGGAATAGGAACTTAATTCTCTTCCCCATGCCCAATGCCCAATGCCCAATGCCCAATGCCCAATGCCCAATGCCCAATGCCCAATGCCCAATGCCCAATGCCCAATGCCCAATGCCCAATGC
>NZ_JBALCY010000036.1:0-413 GCF_036917655.1 Nostoc sp. | reverse complement strand
GTTTGAGTTTCTCGTGGCAGTAAAGATGCAATACTAAAGTCAATTAATTTAACTTGTTTGGTTTCGGGATTAATTAGAATATTGGCGGGTTTGATGTCTTTATGAATAACGCGCTGATGATAGAGTATATCTAAGGTATTGCACAGTGCGATCGCTATTTGGAAAAACTCCGTGAGATTTCGTAGGCTTGACCCTGTTCCCCATTCTTTCAGAGAAATCCCCCCAAAGTCTTCCATCACCAACGCATAGCCATTTTGATAGGGTTCCAGGCTATAAGTTTGGATGATTAGAGGTGAGTTAAGATTTTTGGCAATGGTGTATTGATTCCGAAACTGCACCAGTTCGCTAAAACTGGGATAAGGATTTTTCAGCAGTTTAATCACTACAGGTAATGAGTCAGTTTCTCGATAACC
>NZ_JBALCY010000035.1:0-66068 GCF_036917655.1 Nostoc sp. | reverse complement strand
TCAAATTGGTTCATATAATGAATTATGTTTTCACTTACAAGCATTGTTAACTGATTCTTGATCTGGCTTAAATACGACTTTTTCAGCAAGCCCTAAGTAAGATAGTTGGGTAAAATTTTTGGAGTAGTAAAGTTTTTTGTACTGATGACTGTTAACCGTCCACTAAAAACCAAAAATAGCTAATTGCTAGTTTGAAATCTACCAGCAATTAGCTATTTGTGATGGCTAGCAAGTGGCTATTCGCTAAGTTAATGCTTCTGCACCACCCACAACCTCAAGCAGTTCTTGGGTAATTGCCGCTTGTCGGGCTTTGTTGTACGACAGGGTTAGGGTGTTAATTAGTTCACCGGCATTTTCGCTAGCATTACTCATGGCTGTCATCCGTGCTGCTAGTTCACTAGCCGCCGATTCTTGCAGCGCCCGCAATAGCTGGTTACTCAGGTACAGGGGTAACAGAGAATCGAGAATCTGCACTGGATCTTGCTCGAAAATCATGTCAGGAGCCAAAGCGCGGACTTGCTTAGTCACTTTCTCCCGTTCTACTTCAAATTTACCGCCACGGGTTGTCAAGCGGAAGATTTCATCATCGGCTGCTTCTAGACCTTGCGGATCGAGGGGCAGTAAGGTTTGGATCACAGGACGGGAGCTAACCAAGGAAAGGAATCTGGTATAGATTAACTCGATGCGGTCTACTTTTTCCGATAGGAATAAGGAAAGTAGTTGGTCGGCAATCTGATTGGCTTCCGGTGCGGTGGGAATTTGCTCTAAGCCGCTGTAAGTAGCATCAATGGGCTGATCGCGGCGTTGAAAGTACTGCGTAGCTTTGCGTCCGACGAGCACAAATGTATAGTCTAAACCTTCTGCTTTGATTTCTTTGGCGCGGTTTTCTGCACGACGGATAACGTTATTATTGTAGCCGCCGCATAGACCGCGATCGCCTGAAATTACCAACAGCCCAACTGATTTAACTTGGCGTTTTTTTAGTAGTGGTAGGTTTGCTTCTTCAAAGCGCAGACGGCTTTGCAAACCATACAACACTTGTGCCAAGCGATCGGCAAAGGGGCGAGTCGCTAGCACTTGTTCTTGCGCCCGACGCACTCTAGCTGCTGCAACTAGGCGCATGGCTTCGGTGATTTTTTTGGTGTTTTTGACCGACTGAATGCGATCGCGTATTGCTTTTAGATTGGCCATAACTTTAAGTTCTGAGTCCTGAGTTCTGAGTCCTGAGTTCTGAGTTCTGAGTCCTGAATTTTAAATTTTGAGTTTTGAATGAAAAACTTTCTTCAACTCAACACTCATAACTACTCAGCACTCGGCACTCAGCACTCAGCACTGTAATTACGCTGCTGCTTTGAAGGTCTTCTTATATTCGGTAAGCGCTTCCTTCAACGCAGCTTCTTCTGCGTCACCTAATGCTTTGGAAGCTTGTACTCCTTGGGCATACTCGGTTTTACCAGTCTTTAAGTATTCCCGCAGACCTTTGGTGAAGGTGGTTACTTGATTTACAGGGACATCATCTAAGTAGCCATTAATACCCGCGTACAAAATTGCTACTTGCTCGTATACCGAGAGGGGCGAATTTTGTGGCTGTTTGAGGAGTTCGCGCAACCGTTGACCCCGTGCCAACTGGTCTTGAGTGGCTTTATCCAAATCGGAAGCAAATTGAGCGAAGGCTTGCAGGTCGTCAAATTGGGCTAGTTCCAATTTAATCTTACCGGCAACTTTTTTCATTGCCTTGGTTTGAGCCGCAGAACCCACACGGGATACGGAAATACCAGGGTTTACAGCCGGACGGATACCAGCGTTAAACAGGTCAGAAGAGAGGAATATCTGACCATCGGTAATGGAAATTACGTTGGTGGGGATGTATGCTGAAACGTCACCAGCTTGAGTTTCGATAATCGGTAGGGCGGTCATACTGCCTTTACCTAATTCATCACTCAGCTTTGCTGCTCTTTCTAACAACCGAGAGTGGATGTAGAATACATCTCCAGGATAAGCTTCGCGTCCGGGTGGACGACGTAGCAACAGGGACATTTGCCGATAAGCTTGGGCTTGCTTGGAGAGGTCATCGTAAATTACCAGGGTAGCTTTGCCCTTATACATAAAGTACTCAGCAATAGTTGCGCCTGTGTAAGGAGCTAGGTATTGCAGGGTTGCTGGTTCACTGGCACTAGCAAAGACAACGACGGTGTAATCCATCGCGCCTTTTTCTTGTAATGTCTGCACCACGTTAGCAACTGTGGAAGCCTTTTGACCGATCGCAACGTAGACACAAACTACATCTTCTTCTTTTTGGTTGATGATGGTGTCGATCGCGATCGCAGTTTTACCGGTTTGACGGTCACCAATAATCAATTCCCGCTGACCACGACCGATGGGAATCATTGAGTCAATAGCTGTGATACCCGTTTGCATCGGTTCGTGTACAGACCGACGTTCAATGATACCAGGTGCTGGAGATTCAATCAAACGACTTTCTGAGGACTTGATGTCTCCCTTGCCATCGATGGGGCGACCCAAGGCGTCTACAACTCGTCCAATTAAGGCTTCTCCTACAGGCACCTGGGCAATTCTACCAGTAGCGGTTACAGAACTACCTTCTTGAATTTCTATCCCTTCACCCATAAGCACCGCGCCCACGTTGTCTTCTTCTAAGTTCTGGGCGATGCCAATTGTGCCGTCTTCAAATTCTAAGAGTTCCCCAGCCATAGCCTTTTCGAGACCATAGATCCGGGCAATACCGTCACCAACTTGTAGAACAGTACCAACGTTAGCAACTTTGACCTCTTGGTCGTATTGCTCGATTTGTTGTTGGATTATGCTGCTAATTTCGTCAGGTCTAATGGATATGCTCATGTGTCTATCTTTTTTGCTTTCGAGACGGAAAAATTCAATAGTTAGGAGTGATGAGTTAAGAGTGATGAGTTAAAAAAGCAAAGGTTAAAAGTTAAAAGTCAAAATAAATTACTGTTTACTTAACTCCTAACTCCTAACTCCTAACTCCTAACAGACGCGATTAATCGCGTCTCTAACTCCTAACAGACGCGATTAATCGCGTCTCTAACTCCTAACTTTCTAGCTATTAGTTAAGCGCAATGAAAGGCGGCGTAGCTGACCCCGGATACTGGCGTCAATTACCTGCGAACCTACTTTAATGATCACACCACCAATTAACTCGCCCTCTACCTTGGTTTCTAGTTCTACCTGGCGAGCATTAGTTATAGCAATCACCTTTTCTGTGATTGCCTGCTGTTGAGCTTCTGTGAGGGGAACGGCTGAAATTACTTCCGCTAATACGGTTTGATTCAGCTGCCGCAACAGCGCCAGATACTGTTGGAAAATCGATTCCAAAAATGCAATGCGGCGTTTGTCTACTAGTATTAGCAAAAAGTTGCGTAAGTAGGGGTTAGCGCCTTCACCGAGTATTTGTTTGATGAGAGCTTTTTTGTTCTCAGACTGAATAAACGGATTGCTGAAGAAGTTTTGTAGCTGTTTGTCTGCTCTGAGCAAACCCAGGAAAGTCCGCGCATCTTCCCCGAACTCTTCTGTCAAATTTTTCGATTGCGCTATTGACAAAAGTGCCTGTGCGTAAGGTTGGGCTATTTCGCCTGCCGCTACTTTGCTTGTCATACATTGCCTCCGAGTTGTGCGATGCTGCGGTCAATTAAACTTTGTTGAGCATCGTCAGCAATCCCGCCTTTGAGTTGCGATTCGACTTTTTGCAATGCTAGATTAGCTACCCGCTGCCGCAGTTGAGCGATCGCTCGATCAGTTTCGGTGTTTAAATCTGCTGCTGCTGTTTGTTTCAAGCGTTCTACGTCTTGAACTGCCTTCGCTAACAAGGCTTCTTTCGCCTTTTGAGCGTTTTCTACGGCAGATTGGCGGATGCGTTGTGCTTCTGCCTGGGATTGCTTCAACTGCTCTTGCGCTTGGGAAAGGGCAATCTTTGCCTCTTTTAAGCGCCCTTCTGCTTCCTGAATTGCGGTGGCAATATTGGATTGTCGCTCGTTCAGGATATTGCTTAAAACCTTACGTCCGAAGTAGAATAGTATGCCAATCAGAATCGCTAGATTGATCAGATTGGTTTCAAAAATGTCTAGGTTTAGACCGAAACCACCTTCTGCTGCGCCTTCTGCCAATTCAGAGTGAACAGCGTTCGCTTCTGCGGCAAGTAATAAGAATGTCCCCATGATACCCATTTACAAGTGCGCTGCTCGCTTGCTAATACGTTGTATTTTCCCGAAGGGAAATTAAGTATCTTTCCCCTGTAGGGAAATTTAAGTATCTTTCCCCCGAAGGAGAAAAAGTGCCTTTTTTGACACTTAATTAAGCGCTCTGGACTAGGGCCCAGTTGCGCGTATGCTTTCACAGAACCAGTCTAGTTAGCTTATCTAACTGGAGTTGGCCCCAATAGTTTTTCTAGAATCTGCCTGCTGAGAGCATCAACTTGTTGCTCTAAGGTACGAAAAGCTTCCTGCTTTTGTTGTTCTATTTCAACAGCAGCTTGTTCTCGTTGAGACTGAGCTTCCTTTTGAGCCTCAGCGATTTTCTCAGCAGTAATTTTCTTAGCTTCAAGTTGAGCTGCTTCTACGGTAGCTTGCGATTGTCTGCGAGCGTCTGCCAGTTGCTGCTCATATTCGGTAGCCAAGCGCTCGGCTTTAGCCAAGCTCTCCCGCGCCTCAAGGGTATTCGTTCGGATATAATTATCGCGATCGTCTAGTACCTTGGTCAGTGGCTTATAGAAAATTGCATTCAACAAGGCTGCCAATAGCAGAAATTGCAATGCCATGAAGGGCAAGGTAGCATCGAAATCAAACATTTCTCTCCTCTTTGGCTGGAGTAGCAGTTTTCATGGCTAGCTACATCATCCAACCTTTCATATTTTAGAGACCCATAGCCAACAAGGGTCAAGTAATTTTGGATTTTAGATTGACGATAGCGTCGCGTTAGCGTTAGCGAAGCGGTAGCGAGGAACGAGCGTCCGTAGGAGCGTCTTTTAGATTTTAGAGCAGCCATAGCTCAGGGGCATGTACCGAAAACTCTTGATAATCCAAAATCGTTCGCATAGCGTCTCGCAGAGAAGCCGAAGTCCAAAATCTAAAATCTCAAATTGTTAATCAACTACATCAGAACGACTAAATTCCCAAAATATTTAGATTGTAGAGGCGTGATGATTCACGTCTCCACACTCACAAAAACTTTTAGGACTTATGCCGAGAAGGGGTTAGCAAACAGCAATACCAGGGCAATCACTAGACCATAGATAGTCAAGGATTCCATGAATGCCAAGGTTAATAGCAGAGTACCGCGAATTTTTCCTTCTGCTTCAGGTTGACGAGCAATACCTTCTACTGCTTGTCCAGCAGCATTTCCTTGACCAATACCAGGGCCAATTGCAGCTAAACCAATCGCTAAAGCAGCAGCGAGAACTGAAGCAGCCTGCACTAATGGATCCATGTTGATTTTCCTTGCTTTGATTACAAAATTAACAAAAGTACGTTAACGACTAGAGACGTGTTTTTCACGCTGCACCGAGTTCTTTGATCGCGCTTTGCGATGTTTTGAGCGAACATGCTCTTGGAACTGTGCTATCAACTGAGAAGTTTAATGCTCCTCATGTTCTTCTCCACCATGTCCCTCCATAGCCTCATGAATGTATGCTCCGGCTAGGGTGGCGAAAACCAGGGCTTGAATGGCACTGGTAAACAAACCCAAGGCCATTACAGGCAGAGGTACAAATAGAGGAACTAGCAGCACCAGCACCGCTACTACCAGCTCATCCGCCAAAATATTACCAAATAGACGGAAGCTTAGGGAGAGGGGCTTGGTGAAATCTTCGAGAATTGCGATCGGCAATAGAATAGGTGTTGGCTCTATATATTTCTTAAAGTAGCCCAAACCTCGTTTGCTAAAACCTGCGTAAAAGTACGCTAAGGAGGTCAGCAATGCCAATGCAACAGTCGTATTGATGTCATTGGTGGGAGCTGCTAATTCGCCCGAAGGTAGCTTGATGAGCTTCCAGGGAATTAGCGCACCTGACCAGTTGGATACGAAAATAAACAAGAACAATGTGCCAATAAATGGCACCCAAGGGCGGTACTCTTTCTCACCAAGTTGGTTTTTTGCCAAATCACGAATAAATTCTAGGGCATATTCCATCAAATTTTGGATGCCCTTGGGAATTCTTTGTGCGTTGCGAGTAGCAGCTATTGAAGCCACTACTAAAATGCTAATCACAAACCATGAGGTGAGAAAAACTTGCCCATGAATTTTAAGATTGCCCAATTGCCAGTAGAAATGATGACCTACTTCTAATTCGGCGAGGGGAAAAGAATTAAAGGCGTTTAAGACACTAAGCATTTGCATTCTTCAAGCATTTTCCCCAACGAGCGAGGATGGGATTACTATCTTTGTGAGCCTGACTTTTTAAGAATCAGGAATGAACGCAATTTGCACCATATAGACGAGGAGCGTGGCTTTGTAAGTTAGAAATCCCAAAAATATAGGCAAAATCTGTAGCTCACGCCATTGAGTTGCCACGATCATGACTCCCATAAATAGAGCAAAACGAGTTTTGCTCAAACTGGTTTTCTCACTACCGAGCTGCTCAACGTCTCTAGCCAGCATTTTTAAGTAAACCACACCTGTACACGCCCCAATTAAATAATTTAGGGCAATGTTTAAGGAATAAAAAATCCACACAGAGATAAAAATAACCCCCGTCAAGACAAGCGTGATTACTAACAATCGCTGGAAGAGTTGATAGAACTCTTGCATAGAGTTACCTGATTCTGTCTCTCCAGAACCAGTTTTAGCATCTTGTTGCGTTGTCGGAGTGGGCGCAATTGATTCGTCTGACAAGCTCACGAGACTTGAAACCAGTACAGCTAAACATGATGACTGCACATTCAGTCAGATGAATCATATCACGATCCGGTAACAATACTTTAGGAAAAAACAATTAACTTCTTGTCAACGTTAGACATTCAGTAAGATCGCGCTCACAGAAGCGAGAGAGCGGCTGATGATATGAAGGAGTGTGCGGGTGAATAATCAATAATCGCTGCCTGAAAATTCAAAATTTCTTCCAATTTCAGCTTTTTTGAGTGAATAATTGTCCTCCAAAGTTATTATGTAGCATCTTGGTGTTTGAATTAAGTCGGTGTCAAGAAAATCAACTGGTGCTTGAAGAGTGTATGGGCGTACCGCAAATCAGAAATCGGAGAGTAGCGGTTTGTGATTAAATATCGCACCACTGCTGAATTTCAGAAAACTCCAACTTTTAGAATGTAGAATAGCCCGCTTATTGGGCACTTTCCTAATCTACATTAATTTGCCAAAAGTGGTGATGCGCGATCGCGCATCACCACGAGTATAAATTGCTTTTGTTAACTCCGTATCAGAGTGCAATCCAATTAAGCCGGTGTCAATAAAATCAGATGCTGCTGAAGAAGTGTTCTTACCCCATCCAATCCCAGTTGCACACCTGCCAAAATCTCTGCAACTGTTGAATTAGCATCACACTTTTGCATAAATTCAAACTCTACTACAGATAAATTAACAATCTGGTAATTGTAATTAAAAAAACATTGACTGGGAAATCCTTCAATACAAGGATTAAGTTCGGGAATGGCTGCCAATAGGGCGTTATCGTCTGACCAGTCGGACTTAATTAAGGGAGGACGACCGAGGAAAAACTCGTAATGAGTTACTTCTGGATCTAGTAATTCTATCAGGCGATAAAGCTGGCGATCGCTCAATTCTTTTGCCCGTTCGACTAACTCTGGTGCTTTGCCCAAAAGCCTCTCCAAATCCCAGAAACTCGGATTCGAGAAACCAATAAACTCCAATCCCGAAGCATCAATTAATTCAAACAGCGTCTCAATGTTGTAGTCAATTTCCTGGGGATGAACGTACATATCAGCAAAGTGTTCATCCTTGTGGTTTTCTAATGACCAACGCTGCTTTTCGTATTTGACAATTCGGTTGTTTTCTGGTAGTGAAGAAAATATTTGTCGCCCGACTTGGACACCATCGCGGTAGTCGCCTTTTTTGTCACCTTGGAGAAGTGCGATCGCTTTTTGCATGAGTTGAATTTCCCAGCGTCCCAATTCCCCGTACACAAAAATGTGCATAAAACCGCCTGGGGCTAACTTCTTCGCCAAAGCTTGAATACCGCGAATGGGATCAAGGGTATGATGCAAAACGCCAACACAGTTAATTAAATCAAACTCACCCGGCAACTGTTCCACATCAAACAAGCTGAGGTGATGAAATTCAACACGGGTAGCCCCTGAACGTTGACAACGTTCTTTGGCTACAGCTAAAGCGCCTGTACTGAGGTCAATTCCCACAACAGAAGCCTGGGGATTGAGGTGAACCAGGTACTCTGTACTCACCCCTGTACCGCAACCTGCATCTAAAATCCGAATATCTTGCCTTTGGGGTTTTTGACCTGTGCAGAAGTTATGAGCGGCTGGCCAATTCCAGCGCCAGTTATAGCCTGGAGGTGGTTCATCCAACAGGGCTTCCGGCGGAAAGGGGTAGGTATTGTAGAGTTTGGCAACAGCAGCACTAACAGTTTGGGAATCGGACATGATGAGGAATAACGCAGCATTTCTGAGTTTAGCGAATGCTGGACACTTCAGGTAGACAAATAATTGCGATCGTTATCAAACCACACATCTATGGAATTATCGGAAAATGCGGCGCTGGATTATTTCAATTTAAGGTAGCTATAGGTATTTTTTCAGTAAAAACACTACTGCTTAAGTATCGATTAACTAGTAAATTTTAACTAATGTATTTCGTATAATAAATTACTTAATTTGGAGCATCGAATGTCTGTAGGAATGCCTGAATTCGTTGAAAATCCAGAAAATCGTTGCCCTGTAATTCTCTTACTTGATACTTCTGGCTCTATGTCAGGTCAGCCTATCCAAGAGTTAAATCGAGGACTTGCTGCTTTCAAAGAAGATGTACAAAAAGATTCCCAAGCATCGCTGAGTGTGGAAGTGGCAATAATCACATTTGGCCCCATAGTTCAAGTGGTGCAAGACTTTGTGACGATTGACCAATTTACACCGCCTATATTGGAAGTAGGTGGTCTTACCCCAATGGGTGCGGCGATTGAGTCTGCTTTAGATTTTTTAGAAACCCGCAAACAGACTTATAAAGACAACGGTATCCATTATTATCGCCCTTGGGTGTTTTTGATTACAGACGGAGTGCCATCAGACTCCTGGCAATCAGCCTCGCAAAGATTGACAGAAGCAGAAGCACAAAGCCGACTGTCATTTTTTGCAGTTGGTGTACAGGGTGCTGATATGAATATCCTCAAACAAATTTCTCCACCTCAACGTCCACCAGTTATGCTTAAGGGCTTGGATTTTCGTGAGTTATTTGTCTGGCTTTCTGCTTCGATGAAACGGGTTTCTAGTGGCAAAGTAGGGCAGGCTGTAGCTTTACCGGCTGTGGGATGGGGTCAAATTACCAGTTAGAGGAAATTTTGTGAATTGGAAAGCTGTTCGGGGCTCTGCGATCGGAACAAGTCATCAAAACCAGGGAATACCTTGTCAAGATTATGGGGATTATCTCATCATCAAAGATGAGATTATTGTAGGCGCAGTTGCTGATGGTGCTGGCAGTGCTAAACATTCTAATGTTGGTTCTAAATTAGTAGTAGAAACGGTACTGAAATGCTTTTCTGATATTAATGAATCTCCTCAGAAGGAAGCTTTTTCTCAACCACTGTCCAAAGAAGAAGCTGAGAAAGTGTTTGCTAAGATTATGAACCAAGTTATTACAGAATTACAGAAGCAAGCAGATGAAGAAGATTATTCTGTCAATGATTTAGCTTGTACGTTGTTGGTTTTTGTTGCTACTCCTGACTGGATTGCAGCTATGCAAATCGGCGATGGATTTATTGTAATACGTTCCCAAGAGTCAGAATATCAACTGTTGTTTAAGCCAGATAAAGGTGAGTTCATCAATGAAACAACTTTTATCACCTCAACAAATGCAGTAAAAGATATGCAGGTAGAAGTTATTTCTGAAAAACAAGAGTTTATTTGTGTTTCCACTGATGGACTAGAAAAAGTAGCAATTCGCTTGAGCGACTGGCAACCTTTCTCACCTTTCTTTAAACCTTTAGAGGAATATTTGCATGAAAGTGTTGATCCAAAGGAGGATAAATATCTAACGGAATTCCTCAACTCTGAGCGGCTAAATTCTCGCACTGATGATGATAAAACCTTACTTTTGTGCTTATTTGATAGAGAGTAAAATTCGATGAGAGTTCTCACCTGTGCTAGTACGGGAAAATCGATTACTCTGCTGGGTGAACCGATAGCTAATAGTGGTGAAGGTAAGGTTTGGCGAACTAATCACAATGGTTACTTAGCAAAAACTTACCACTCGCAAACTCCTGAGCGAGTGCAAAAGTTGGCTGTGATGATAGCGCACCGACCCAAAGAGCCAAACTCTCACCTAAATCATATTTCTTTTGCTTGGCCTAAGTCGCTACTGAAAGATACTCAGGGTGATTGTGTGGGCTTTTTGATGCCGGAAATTAAGGACGCAAAAGAACTTATTGATGTATACAACCCCAAGAAAAGAAAGGATTCAAAACTTGATGTTGATTGGCGTTTTCTCCACACAACAGCGCTGAATATCGCCTCAATTATTGAAGCAATTCACATTTCTGGCTATGTTTTGGGTGACATCAAGCAGCAAAATATTCTTGTTAGCGATCGCGCCTTACCTTCAATTATTGATACTGATTCCTTTCAGGTTCGGAATCCGGTAAATGGCAAGATTTATCGTTGTCCAGTTGATTCACCAGATTATACACCACCGGAACTGATTGATCAAGATTTTTCTAGCATTGATCAAACAGAAGTACACGATCGCTTCCGGTTATCAGTCATTATCTATCAGTTGTTGCTTGGTGGTCAAACTCCTTTTGCGGGAAAGTGGATAGGTGCGGGGGGAACTCCAGAAACTAATGAACTTATCCGTCGGGGTTTATGGCTGTATGCACCAAACAGTTTGATTCAACCTGTAGAAAGGACAATTCCGCTTGAGATTGTTCACCCAGAGGTTCAGCGATGTTTTCTCAGATGTTTTAATGATGGTTATAAAAATCCTAGCTTGCGCCCAACTGCTGGGGATTGGGTAAAGGCGCTCAGACTGGCTGTTAATGAGTTAACTATCTGTGGAAAGTTAGACAGCCACTACTACAGCCGAACCTATGGTAAGTGTTATTGGTGCGATCGTTCTACAAAACTTCGTGTTGATATATTTCCTGGGTTTGTTAGACCAAAACAAGCTGCTGTTGTTGAATCAACATCAGAACCTAAACCTTTTGCCGCAGATAAAATTATAGAAAATGTTGCAATAGGAGGGCAAATCCATACTCTTCAAGGGGATTCCAAATCTGTTAATTCCGTAGCATATAGTCCAGATGGCAGAACTATTGTCAGTGGGAGTGATGACAAAACTATATTGCGGTGTTATTTCCTTTTCTTGTTTATTATGTTGGGTTTTATTAGCGTTGTATCTGGTTTAGTTGGTGGGTTTTTGATGATATTTATAGGGATTATTATTTGGTGTTGTTGGCGTTTTTACTGACAGCGTAATTGCCGCAATGCGTAAATATTGAGTACCAACGCGAATTTTTTGCTCAACTAATTCAGCATAAACATTACAAGCTTGAGTATCAAATTCAAGTAATTTTATATTTTTGAAATATTCTATTTCATCCCATAACCCCTTGTATCACCATATTAATTTGTCATACTTAGACGATTGGTTATTATATTTATTGATAACATTCAGCCATCCTTTAACTTTCTCCTCGAATGTAATCACTGTTATGGCTAAATTTTCAGGATTCTGCTGTCTTATGCGTTGCGTGACTAGTGGATGAGTATTTTGAAATAAGGACAAATGGTCTGTATCTAATATCCACATAAAACTCACTTTGTCTCATTGTCTAAGAGGATGTTTGAAAAGTATTTGGCTGTGATTTTAGGCACTTAGAGATCCCCCCTTAAAAAGCAGGGCTGTTTCATTCCATTTCAAACAGGATTTGTCAAGATGGTTAGCGAGAAAATTGTAAGTGAGGGTGACGAGAAGATGAACGTTTAAGCACTTGAACAACAGTAAAATTGTTCATTTTCTTGGCACGCTGGTAACAAAATAATCAATTTTAAATCGCTAGAACCCTTGATATTTAGCGCTCTTTAGGGAATGAAACAGCCCTGCCTTAAAAAGGGGGGAACCGGAATCAAAGTCCCCCTTAAAAAGGGGGATTTAGCAGGGTGGATTAATTGTGTGGAGAGAAAATTTGGAATCCCCGTAACCTCGTCAGCCTGTTAATAGGGTAACTTGATTTATGAACGGAAGAATGAGGGTTTCAATTTTTCTAGGATGACAATTAATCCACCCTGCTTTTTAAGGGGGATTTAGGGGAATCTGAAATGTTTTGCTACCAACGAGAGGACTTTTCAAACAGCCTCTAAGTCAACTTGACTCCGTTCAGCTTCTATGTATTCCAGCACCTCAGCAAAAAGAGGGTTATCTTTGTGCATTCCCGCAAATTTCATCCAAGGATGTTCGCTTTGGGTAAGTTCAATTTCCAAAGTTACTATTTCTGGTTTTCGCTCTTGTAAAAGTTGAATTAGTTTGTCTAGCGCTTCTTCTTTAGTCGCACCAAAACTTTTAATATCTGGTAAGCCTAGCACTGTCGCACTAACTCCGCTATCCTGTTGATTTTCAATCAGCACATCATAAGTTAAATTAGGTACAGCTGTTGGAGAGGTAATTTTTACAGGTAAATTCATAATATTTTTATCTTTGAAGTTTTATACTGATTATAACATTACTCAATAACCAAGTGATCTGTATCTAATATCCACACAACACTTACTTTGTCTCATTCTCAAAATCAAGTTCATGGCGTTCAGCTTCTATATATCCTTCAGCTAGTGGTTGAGAAAATCAAAGACAGTATTTATAATGAGTGTAATACCACAAGTTGACCTTAGGAAATTACCTCCAGAAGTCCAAACTACTATCAATCTTATTTCCATAGGCGGTGCTTACCCCCATATAAAAGATGGCGTTGTGTTCAAAAACCTTGAAGGATTACTGCCACCACAACCGCGAGGATATTACAGAGAGTACACAGTACCAACTCCCGGAGCAACAGATAGAGGTAGTCGCCGTCTTATTACTGGGCAAAATGACGAAATTTACTATACAGATGATCACTACAATAGCTTTCAAGAAGTCATTTATTAGTCGTCATAAGTAAGGAGGAATACATGAGCGAATTTCTAAATGTTTCAATAGACGTAAAACAAGGCATACGTGAAGCACTGCAACAAATAGCCGCAGAACCAGGAACTAAAGTTTTTTATCTTGATGGTAAAAATATTAATAGCAAAGAAACCTTTTTAAGTAAAGCTGCTGAAGCAATGCAATTTCCTACATACTTTGGTGCTAACTGGGATGCTTTTGATGAATGTATCACCGATTTAACATGGTGTCCGGCTGAGAGATACGTCATATTGTATGACCATGCTGATATTTTTGCTCAAGCTGAACCGACAGAGTACCAAATAGCATTGGATATTTTAAATTCAGCCAAAGAATACTGGGAAGGTAATAATATTACTCTGAAGTTTTTAACTATAAACAAATAAGTCAATTTCGCCTGGAGATAAATTAAGATATAGTCCAATCTTCCAAACGCAAATCAGGCACTTTTTCAAAATCCCTGCGGTTGCGAGTAACCAAAATACCATTCGCTGACAGCGTAATTGCCGCAATGATTTTCATAGCTAAAAAGTTCTAATTTTAATTGGAGTCGGAACTTTCATAGCGATTTGTATGTGCTTCTCAAACATTTTTACCAACCCAACATAGCGTTGATTTTTTCGTGCGCCTAAAAATCTATTTTGAAAATTAGTGCGGGGTAAACTGCAATGCCTCATAAATAGCTTGAGGATTGGCAGCAATAACCTTGAGGTAAGCCTGTGCGGTTTGGTCGGGTTCAGTGCGTCCCTGCTCCCAATCACGCAAAGTGCCAAGGGGAATATGATAACGCGCCGAAAATTCCTCCTGCGTCAATTTCAAGGCACGCCGCATGGTTTTAACACGGGGAACACGTCTGGCGTTGCGTAATTCAGCTTCTGTCATAGGGCGGGCATCAGGGTCGCTAATAGCCGCAGCGTGAATTTCTTCTTCTGTCATGGGACGCATGGGCTGCTCTGTAAAGGGTCTTTCACTACCGTCAGGCAACACTTCAACCGCCGTTCCATCCTTGTGCATTCTCGCGGTAATAATCGTTTCTTTCATGCTTTTCTGCTTTTCTAGCTGATATTAAACGGATACGCTCTCCCCGTTCGGTATAGGTTACATGAAGTAGTACCCCGTCACACATACCCATCAGGTTGATGCGCTCTTCCCCATAATTTTCACGATCATCAAAACGTTCTACCGCAAAAGGGTCGTCAAACGCTTTGATTGCCTGATGGAAGCTGACACCATGCTTTTGACAGTTAGCAATTGCCTTGTCATTATCCCATTCAAAATTATCCCCATCCTTCATAAGGTACGGAATACCAGTAGTTTTGTCAACTCTCTACTGTAAATCAAAGCATGGCACAACGGATTATTTCTGAATGAGAAACACGGGGGGCTGGCTGGTAATAGTCATAAGGTTTAATTAACCTGAATAGACTAGGCAAGGTATTTTTGATAAAGTAGGTTTAAACCCATGAATCAAAACAATCTATTGGCAAATTTAAGAGAAAATCGCTTGATGCAAACTCAACAGCAAGTTACCGACTTTGAAAATGCTTTAGCTGAAATAGCTGATAATCCTGATCAGCAAAATTTATCTGCATATCATCTTATTTTAGACGATCAATGTCAACAGCCAGAAGTGATGTTCAGCTTAATTCATTTTCTCGAATCTTTTGATATAGAAGAACAAATTGGGGCTTTTATTAAAGTTGTACCCCAATTAATGATCAATGCACCTGAATGGACAAAAATCATTCATGACAGGATTTTAAATGATGATTCAGCTTGCCAAGTTTATCAAAAAATTTTACACTCAGCTAATTTGAACACACCTCATTTTCTATATCATCTCTTGGGAGAAAGTATTGTAAATAAACTAAAAATTAAAGAAAGTTTGTCCAGTATAATATCATGTCCGCTAAATTACCCATAATAAAAGAACCCCACCCCCAACCTCTCCCCGCCTGCGGGGAGGGGAGACAATGCATAGCTTTGGCGGGGTGGGGTTCTTCGGGTTTAATGAGTAATCAAGCGGACATGATAAGCTGTTCCACATTTAAATTGCATAATTAGGGCGGGCAAGATGCCCACCCCACAAGAGTTATAAAAATTTTAGATATGCAAACTAGATGTGGTTTAGCTTATAACTCAATAAATATTAAACTACTTTGGCCATCAAACTCAGATGAAATTCTGAGGAGTACTAGATGACGCAGTTTTTTAGTTTATAAATTTTAAGATATAGTCCAATCTTCTAAACGCAAATCAGGCACTTTTTCAAAATCTTTGCGGTTGCGAGTAACCAAAATCCCATTCACTGACAGCGTAATTGCCGCAATGCGTAAATCTTGAGTACCAACGCGAATTTTTTGCTTAACTAACTCAGCGTAAACTTTGCCAGCATCGTCACTAAATGCCAGCACATTGAGATTATTTAAGTCTTCTAATGTATCTTTTAATCTTGCATAAGCAAAGACTAAATCATTTGATGAAGTAGCCCTGTTAATAACATTGAGTCGTCCCACCAGTTGTTCTGTTGCTGTAATAATAGTGATGCCAATATTTTGAGGATTAAATTTATTTAATCGCTGGATGATAAATGGATTACCTCTTTGCATCAATGATAGGTGATCCGTATGTAGAATCCTTAAATCATTCAACTCTGAATTTACCTCGCTTCATTGTCTGCATCCAATTCACGTCGATATTCTTCTATATATTCCAGCATCTCATCAAATTGTGGATCATCTTTATATTTACCAGCTATTTTCAACCAAGGGTTTTCTACTTTGGGTGCTTCAATTTCTAAAGTCACAATCTTGGCTGTTTCTAACCGAGTTTGCAAACTTTGAGTGAGTTGTTCTATTGCTTCCGTTTCCGTATTTCCTAAGCCTTGACATTCTGGTAAACCTAATAATATTGCTTTGACTGTACCATCTTGTTGATTTTCAATCAGCACATCATAAGTTAATTTGGGTGCAGTTGTTGGAGAGGTAATTTTTACAGCTAAATTCATAATATTTTTATCTTTGAAGTTTTATACTGATTATAACATTACTCAATAACCAAGTGATCTGTATCTAATATCCACACAACAATTACTTTGTCTCATTCTCAAAATCAAGTTCACGACGATCAGCTTCTATATATTCTTCAGCTAGTGGTTGAGAAAATCAAAGACAGTATTTATAATGAGTGTAATACCACAAGTTGACCTTAGTAAATCACCTCCAGAAGTTCAAACTACTATCAATCTTATAGCGTTTCCTAATCACATAAGGTACATCATAGCCCCCTCCTCGCTTGCGGGGAGGGGGTTGGGGGTGGGGTTCTTGTACCTCATTCAACCGAGAACCGCTATATTTCCATAGGCGGTGCTTACCCTCATAGCAAAGATAGCGTTGTGTTCAAAAACCTTGAAGGATTACTGCCACCACAACCGCGAGGATATTACAGAGAGTACACAGTACCAACTCTCGGAGTAACAGACAGAGGTAGTCGCCGTCTTATTACTGGTCAAAATGACGAAATTTACTATACTGCCGATCACTACAATAGCTTTCAAGAAGCAATCTATTAGTCGTGATAAGTAAGGAGGAATACATGAGTGAATTTCTAAATCTTTGGTCAATAGATGTAAAACAAGGCATACGTGAAGCAGTGGAAAAAATAGCCGCAGAACCAGGAACTAAAGTTTTTTATCTTGATGGTAAAAAAATTAATAGCAAAGAAACATTTTTAAGTAAAGCTGCTTTCTGTTCCATCTCTTTGTATCCAAATTTTTTTGTCTTTGATATCAACATGAATGATGACTCCATAAATTCTCCGTTGTTCTTTCCAGCCAATATTTAAGACTTGATAATGATGGTGTTCTGCGTCAAACAATAATTGAACCTCTGTACCATTAGCCACGTCATTAGCGGAATGGTTACTTAAAATATCTTGAATGATTTGAGAGTAATTTATTCCTTCCATAATACAATTTCCTGACTTAAGGAATTAAATATTAAAAGTTTAATTTGATATTCTTTTAAAGAATCTTGAATAAATTGACGTGAGAAAAAGTCTTAGTCTTGCTCTAATTAAAGTCTACAGACATGAGATTATTAATCACTATATCTGGCATTTATATATACAATTTTATTATTTATAGTTTAACTCAAACAGGGTTTAAATATACCTCTAATGATTTACAATCAATCAGAGTTTGATTTACGCTGTGAGTGGGGCCCACAAGGAGTTGCTCAACTTGCACCCATTAGTGATGTTGTTGTGATAGTTGACGTTCTCTCTTTTTCTACCTGCGTGGAAATTGCCACCAACAACGGCGCATAATTAGTGATTGCGTGCCTTGGTTTACTGATAATGCTTATGTAAATTCCACACTACACACTTAATCAAAGGTCGCATTGATTAGTTTGGCAATATTTGGCATTATTTATAAATTCTTGCAAATTTCTCAAGGGAATTATTTGCAATGATGACCCACCCTGCACCTGGGCAGTGATGTAAGCAAACTTTTGCCCGCGAGAAAACTGGTCACGCCCAACTTTGGTGACATTCCGAGACTTCTGGAAGTCATTGGCAATGTTGGAATTATAAATATTTTGTAACAATTTCACCGCTTTGGCATTTTTTGTGATGAATTTGATGCTTGAGTCACCACTAACGGTTATTCCTTCTTTAGTCACTGTCCCATTTTCTTGCGTGACATCAGCATAAAAGTATAAATTTCCCTTTGTACCCTCGTAGCCGTGGGCTTCGCTGTTGTATCTCAGAGTTGGTAGTTGTGATCGAGTTTTTGCCCACTGAACAACGGTGTTGATATTTTGTTCTGGAAGCGCATTTGCCGGAGTGACAGCCAAAATAACTGCGATCGCAGACAGAGTAGCATTGAATAAATAGTTAAATTTAGAACTTTTGTACATAGTATTTTCCCGTTAGAGAATGCTGATAGCTAAAGCTAAAATCACCACAATTAGAGAATTATTTCCAGGGCGGCGTGATTTCTTAATATTCAGTTATCAGTAGCAAAAACAACTTAACATCGACGAATGACTACTGTCCACTGATCATTGCTGAAGGAAATTTGGTTTCAACTAAGATTTTGTATCAGTTGCAATAATCGTCGGATGTCCACTGCCACAAACATCAAAATAGAGGTTTTCGGCATCAGTAGACTATGCCTACCCGATGACTTAGTTACAAAACTTAGATTTTATCTCAGCCAAACAAGAGTATGTACTCTTAAGACTGGATGCATCTAAGCTACAGGTTCTACACACTTCTTAATAAACCAGCCTTGAGAACGCAAAACGTTCTAATCTAAAAGCTAACTGGGTTAATTTACTGGCAGTTTTGCAGGCAGTACTCTCAAGCTCATAAAGCACAGACACACCGATGTGTCAAGCCTCAAAGCAACCCAGACTTAACACATAAATGATTATGATGGGAGTTTTACAAATCCGATGAGTGTTAAGGCAAGTGGTGGAAGCTCAGTTGCGCGTCCGCAACTATATCAAACCCTAGCTGTAGCGACAATTACCCAAGCCGAGCAGCAAGATCGCTTTTTGGGAAGTGGTGAATTAAATGAACTGGCAAGCTATTTTGCATCTGGTGCAAAACGTCTAGAAATTTCTCAGACGCTTACGGATAACGCCGAGATTATTGTGTCTCGCGCTGCCAACCGGATTTTTGTCGGTGGTTCGCCAATGGCTTTTTTAGAAAAGCCCAGAGAAGCAGAACTAGTAACTGCTGGTGGTGGTGGTGCTAATGTTCAACAAGGGATGCAACTAGGAACTGTAACCTACGTTGAAAGTCGTGGTGGGTTCCTAGAAAATTTACGCTCAATCTTTAACTCATCCCCCAGTGGCCCGACACCGGCAGGTTTCAGACCAATTAACATTGCTCGTTATGGCCCAAGCAACATGGCCAAGAGCTTACGGGATTTATCCTGGTTCTTGCGCTACGCTACTTATGCGATCGTTGCTGGCGACCCCAACATCATAGCGGTGAATACACGGGGTTTGCGGGAAATAATTGAAAATGCCTGTTCTGGTGAAGCAACGCTAGTAGCTTTGCAGGAAATCAAAGCCGGGTCACTTTCCTTTTTCCGCAATGATGCTGAGGCTACAGAGATTGTGTCTCAGTACATGGATGTTTTGCTAACAGAATTCAAAGCAGCCACACCTTCAAATAAAGTGCGCCAACGCCCCTCTAGCGACCAGCAAGGGTTGCAACTGCCGCAAATTTACTTTAATGCGGCAGAACGGCGTCCCAAGTTTGTGATGAAAACTGGGTTGTCAAGTAGCGAAAAAAATGAGGTAATCAAGGCTGCATATCGGCAAATTTTTGAGCGCGACATTACCCGTGCTTATAGCTTGTCCATATCTGACCTAGAATCCAAGGTTAAAAATGGCGACATCTCCGTGAAAGAGTTTGTCCGTCGTCTAGCTAAATCTCCCCTTTACCAAAAACAGTTTTACCAGCCTTTTATTAACAGCCGAGTCATCGAACTAGCTTTCCGTCACATTCTAGGACGGGGACCAAGTAGCCGCGAGGAAGTACAAAAATACTTCTCGATTATTTCTAATGGTGGTCTACCAGCCTTAGTAGATGCCTTAGTAGATTCTGCTGAATACAGTGACTATTTTGGTGAAGAAACAGTACCCTACCTCCGGGGTCTGGGTCAAGAAGCGCAAGAATGTCGCAACTGGGGGCCGCAGCAAGACCTGTTTAACTACAGTGCGCCTTTCCGCAAGATACCTCAGTTCATCACCACATTTGCTGCTTACGAACAACCACTACCAGACCAACATCCTTACGGTTCTGGTAATGACCCCTTGGAAATTCAATTTGGGGCGATTTTCCCGAAAGAAACTCGCAACCCCAGCACTCGACCGGCTCCTTTTGGCAAGGATACCAAGCGCATCCTAATTCACCAAGGTGCAGGGATTAATAACCAAAATAGTAATCCCAAGGCGCGGGGTGAAGCTCCTGGTACTCTTGGCCCCAAGGTGTTCAAATTAGATCAACTACCTGGTACTAGAGGTAAAAAGGCTGCCAAAAATTCTAGCGTCAAATACTCTGAAAGCTCCACGCAAGCAGTGATTAGAGCTGCTTACCTGCAAGTTTTTGGTCGTGATCTTTACGAAGGTCAGCGCCCGAAGGTATTGGAAATCAAGCTGGAAAACGGCGACATCTCTGTGCGGGAGTTTATCCGTGGTTTGGCTAAGTCGGATGTATTCCGCAATCTGTACTGGTCATCGCTGTATGTTTGTAAAGCGATCGAGTATATTCACCGCCGCTTGTTGGGTCGTCCGACCTATGGTCGTCAAGAAATCAACAAGTACTTTGATATCGCTGCAAAACAAGGCTTTTACGCGGTAGTTGATGCCATTATTAACAGCGTAGAATACAACGAAGCATTTGGTGAAGATACAATTCCTTACGAACGGTATCTGACTCCTGGTGGTGTATCAGGGCGACAATTGCGCGTTGGTAGCATTCGTGATGATGTTGCCGCGAAAGTCCAGAAGGAAGTAACGCCGAGCTTTGTGACACTGGGTACAGTCACAGAAAACCGGTCAGAACCAGATATTCAGTTCCGCATTAACCAAGGTGTCAGCAAGCAACGCGAACAAACCAAAATCTTCAAGTTGGTGGCGAATATCAGTGACAAAGTTGCAGTGCAAACTTTGATTAGCGCTGCCTATCGTCAGATTTTTGAGCGGGATATTGCACCCTACATCGCCAAAAACGAATTTACAAAATGGGAAAGCAAGCTGGGGAATGGCGAAATTAGTGTGAAGGAATTTATTGAAGGTTTGGGTTACTCTAACCTCTACCTGAAAGAGTTCTACACACCTTACCCCAACACCAAAGTAATTGAGTTGGGAACCAAACACTTCTTAGGACGTGCGCCACTAGACCAAGCAGAAATCCGCAAGTATAACCAGATTTTGGCTACTCAAGGTATTCGTGCCTTTATTGGTGCTTTGGTAGATAGTGTGGAATATAACCAACTGTTTGGTGAAGATACGGTTCCTTACCGTCGCTTCCCGACCCTACCTGCGGCAAACTTCCCGAATACGGAGAAGCTTTACAACCAGCTTACCAAGCAAAATGATGACGTGGTTGTGCCTAGCTTTAAGCCAGTGCAAGCCCGTGTCGGAGCTAGCGATACGCCACTTTTGACCAAAGCGATCGCAGATATAGCAGCTCAAACAAATGGTATAAACAAGAGCAAGCCCTCCTTTGCTGAACTGGGTCGTTCCTACAACGATGGTAGCGGACAAGCCGTAGAACTAAGTGTGCGTAAACATGCACGCATTTACCGTCTAACGGAAAGCACAAACCAAGCCGAAACACAACAGGCAATCAATGCCATTTACTGTCAGGTATTGGATGTATTTAGTGGTGAAGTACCTGATAATTTTCGCCGTACTGACCTAGACAGCAAACTTCAGAATGGTGAAATTTCCGTCCGGGAGTTTGTGCGTGAACTAGCCAGTTCCGAAATCTAT
The DNA here is from genome assembly GCF_036917655.1 of Nostoc sp. GTDB lineage: Bacteria > Cyanobacteriota > Cyanobacteriia > Cyanobacteriales > Nostocaceae > Nostoc. Next base: position 44,226 of record NZ_JBALCY010000035.1, on the reverse strand, counting down.
CGCCAGCGCTTTTACACACCTTATCCTCATGCCAAGGTGATTGAGTTCCTCTTCCGTCACCTGTTGGGGCGTACACCCGCAACTCAGTCAGAAATTCGCCAGTATAACCAGCTGCTAGCTGATAGTGGTTTGTCGGCTGCTGTAGAAGCAATAGTCGAAAGCCCAGAATATAGCCGCTACTTCGGTGAAGATGTTGTGCCTTACAACCGCTTCCCATCTCTGCCAGCAGGTAACTACCTCGGCAGTGTACAGGCGGCTGAGTAGGGAATAGGGATTGGGGATTGGGGACTGGGGACTGGGGACTTAATTTTCTTCTCAATGCCCAATACCCAATACCCAATACCCCTTCGTAACCTTTCGTAATACCGCTCTCAGATTACAGCTAAAACAGGAAATTCTGAAAAGCAATATTACAAAGTGTTAAGAGCAGTCATAAATGCTCAACAGAATGCCGGAAAATGTTTTGCGGAAGGTAACTGAGTTTAAAAGCTTGTGTACTTATGTTGACTCAAGCAAACTCGTAATTTATTAGCCGTAGCAGTTATGAAACTGTTGTGTCTAAAAGGACGAGAAAACAAACTCAGTAAACCAAATTTAAAGTCGCGCCAGTTTAATCAAATCCTGGTTTCATTCGTATTGGAGGAATCCATTAATGAGTATTGTCACGAAAGCTATCGTGAATGCTGATGCAGAAGCCCGCTATCTCAGCCCTGGTGAGTTAGATCGGATCAAATCCTTCGTTGCAAGTGGTGAGCGCCGTGTGCGGATTGCTCAAATTTTGTCAGAAAATCGCGAACGGCTCGTTAAGCAAGCTGGCGATCAACTGTTCCAAAAGCGTCCTGATGTTGTGTCTCCTGGTGGAAACGCTTACGGTCAAGAATTGACAGCTACTTGTCTGCGTGACCTAGATTACTACCTCCGCCTCGTTACCTACGGTATCGTTGCTGGTGATGTTACGCCCATCGAAGAAATTGGTGTTATCGGTGCCCGTGAACTGTACAAGTCCTTGGGAACACCTATCGATGGTGTTGCTGAAGGTATCCGTGGGCTGAAGAATGTAGCTGGTACATTGCTATCTGGTGATGATGCTAGTGAAGCTGGTAGCTACTTCGACTACCTAGTTGGCGCCCTTCTAGGATAAGGTAAAGCTGTTTACCTACTGAAACAGAAGTATTGCAATACGGTTGGAAATAAGGAATTAACAACATGGCTCAAGACGCAATTACCGCTGTCATTAACTCCGCAGACGTTCAAGGTAAATACTTAGACTCTTCTGCTTTAGAGAAGCTAAAAGGCTACTTCGCCACTGGCGAACTGCGGGTACGTGCTGCTAGCACCATCAGCGCTAACGCTGCTGCGATCGTCAAAGAAGCTGTAGCAAAATCTTTGCTATACTCTGACATCACTCGTCCCGGCGGCAACATGTACACCACCCGCCGCTATGCTGCTTGCATCCGTGATTTGGACTACTACCTTCGTTATGCTACCTACGCTATGTTAGCTGGCGATCCTTCCATTTTGGATGAGCGTGTATTAAATGGCTTGAAGGAAACCTACAACTCTTTAGGAGTTCCCGTTGGTGCTACCGTGCAAGCTATCCAAGCAATCAAGGAAGTAACCGCTAGCTTGGTTGGTTCTGACGCCGGTAAGGAAATGGGCGTTTACTTAGACTATATCTCCTCTGGCTTAAGCTAAGAACTAGTTTGCGCTTAAGAATTTAGGTGCGGCTTTATTAAGGTCTGGAAATCAACCGTGAGTGCTAGAACGTTATATTGCTTATCTTGGTAAATTATCAATGATGAGTGTTGGTGGTCTAGTATTGATGTTTGATTTCCAGCCTTGGAATGATTAAAAGATTTGCACTCAAGATTTTGAGATAAAAAAAGTTTTCACAAAGTATACAGGAGATTTTCAAAACATGGCCCGTTTTTTTAAAATTACTGCTCTAGTTCCCAGCCAAACCCGAATTCGTACCCAACGCGAACTGCAAAATACTTACTTCACTAAGCTAGTTCCCTATGAGAACTGGTTCCGCGAACAGCAACGTATTCAAAAAGCAGGCGGCAAAATCATCAAGGTGCAACTGGCAACTGGTAAGCAAGGTGCTAATACTGGCTTGTTGTAATTCTGTAAATAGAACGTTATTTTAGAGAATTGGTAAGAGGTCAGCAAAGACCTCTTTTTTGTAAGAATTGATACTACAAAAAATCTGTTAATTAAGAAACAATTGGGCGAATAAAATTCGCTACTACACAAACTCTCGTCTACCTACATGGACTTAATAAACTAACCCGCGCAGGCTGGTTTGGTCTGTGTAGCAGCGATTTTGAATCGCCAGGGCTGAATAAAATTTTACGTGTATTGCATGAGTTTACAAATCTAGGTCTATGGATGATAAAGATTGATAAAGAGGTTATCTCTGAATTCTTCTTGAAATATGCCAATTTATGTATAAAATCAAACTTAAAAGTTTCTGCATAGCGATGCCTTCTCTTCGAGACGCTACGCGAACGGCGGGCATAGCCAACGCAATTTGTCATAAATATTGATTGAGCGGTGTATTGAAGTTGACAACCATAAATCTTATGGTTGTAAAGCCTACTTATAAGTTATAAGTTATGATTTATGAGTTTTATTTCTAACTCCTAATTCCTAACTTTTTACCTGTACTGATCGTGAATCTACGCCGCCTGATTCCAATTTTTGATAGTTCAGTCTCCAACTGGGCATTAGAAGCGCGGTTGTTGCGCTGGTTAACGTTGATTTGGCTGTTCGTCGGCTTGATCATGCTATTTTCAGCATCCTATGCCGTCGCTGACGCCCGTCAGAATGATGGGTTGTACTACTTTAAGCGTCAACTGCTTTGGGTCTTAGTTTCCTTAATCGGATTCAATATTATTGTTAATTTGCCGTTGCAGAAAATTTTGGGACTATCCCATTGGTTTTTGTTGCTGTTTTTGGCATTAATTTTCGTCACACTGATCCCAGGATTGGGAAAAAAAGCTTTTGACGCAGCGCGTTGGATTGCGATCGGGCCTATTCCGATTCAACCCTCAGAATTGATTAAACCTTTTTTAGTGCTGCAAAGTGCGCGGCTTTTTGGTCAGTGGGAACGAATCAGTTGGCGGGTTCGCTTGGCTTGGTTAGGTATTTTCGGTCTGGTACTTTTAGGAATTCTTGCCCAGCCTAACTTGAGTACAACAGCACTTTGCGGCATGACTATTTGGCTAATTGCCCTAGCAGCTGGCTTACCTTACAAATACCTGGGAGGAACAGCAATTGGTGGAGTGATATTGGCAATACTCAGTATTAGTATTAAAGAGTATCAGCGTAAACGGGTGATGTCATTCCTCAATCCTTGGGCGGATGCTACAGGAGATGGCTACCAGTTGGTGCAAAGTCTACTAGCCGTAGGTTCTGGTAGAACTTGGGGTTCTGGATATGGGCTTTCTCAACAAAAGCTGTTTTATTTACCCATTCAGGATACCGATTTTATTTTTGCGGTGTTCGCTGAAGAGTTTGGCTTTGTTGGCAGTATGGTGTTGTTGGCACTTTTAGCTACATTCGCCACTCTCGGATTAATTGTGGCGCTGAAGGCTAAAAATACAGTACATCGATTGGTAGCGATCGGCGTGACGATTTTGATGGTAGGACAATCATTGCTCCACATCGGGGTTGCTACAGGTTCTCTACCAACTACTGGCTTACCTTTGCCCATGTTTAGTTATGGTGGTAATTCCATGATTGCCAGCTTAATAGCTGCTGCGTTGCTGATTCGGGTAGCACGCGAAAGTAGTGAAGCTGAGGTAGTACCGTTGCGAAAACCCCTGTTTGAAAATGGGCGCAGACGCCGAGCTTTTCAGAAAAATAGGAATTGAGCTAGTACGCTGTTTGCAGGAATTAAATAGATTATGCAAAACCTAAAACAAACAATAATCAGCTACTCCAGCACAGACCTCAAACAGCGCAAAAATTGGTATTCTCCAGCAGCAGAAGCTTACAATAAGGCAAGACCCTGCTATCATCAGGATTTGATTCAGCGTGGAAGTTGCTCAACTCTCCACAGACTCAAAAATTCTGGAAGTTGGATGTGGGAGTGTAACTGCAACAGTAGCGTAGGCATCGCACAATTGGGTTGCTCTATAATCTGCTTAAAACCCAATCCAGATTTTTTCTAGTTAGCTCAACAGAATTGTCAACCGTATTCCAATATAGAGATACACAACACATCCTTTGAAGAGTGGGAACTCAAGCCATTTGAATTTGATGCCGTCTTAGCAGCGAAACTTTCATATATCTCTGCTTTTCACATTGCCCCAAAAGTTATCTCAGAGGTAAGGGAGTCTTAAATGGGCTATTGTTGGGTGGCAGAGTAGATGGAATTGGGTTAATGCTAGGTATAGGAGTAGGCACCACTTTTTTGATGACTGTGATTGCAAATCCTCTCTGTTGAGGCTGCTGCTTACCAGATACGTCATTAACTTGCAGCGCGATTTGAGGCGGGAAGGCTTGATTAACTGGAAGCTTTATTGAGTCAACTGGTTTAACGTCATTGCCGTATGGTAGAAGTTTAACCTGAATATTTTCTCCCTCTACTCTCCAACTCAGAGTAGCAGATTCCCCTTCCTTAAGAACCAGATTTGGTTGCTCACTACCGTTGATTCTGAAAGAGACAATCTTAAATGGTTTCGGTAATATTTCAATTTTTGATTCAGTGTTTTTAAAACTAGTTTTTTGACTTCCATTGTTAGGAAAAGCTTTAATTTCAAACGCAAATTTTCCAGCTTTATATGCTGGTAGAGGAATATTTGTACATCGCAGTTGTTGATTTTGTTGTGTACATAGTTTCTGAAGTTTCGGGTCGGAAATATTACCTTGATTAAATTTATAAGCAATTGCTTTACCATAGGATGTACCATCATCTGCACTGCCAGCAATTTGAACTTGTGCCAACAATAAAGGACGGGCAATTGTCCAACTTAAAAGAATATTTTGACCTTTTGTATACAGTGGTTTATCTGCTTGGAAACTAAGGACTTCAGCAATTTGTTTTTCAGCTATTTCTACTTGGGTTGTTTGGCTGGCTACTTGGTTATTGGGAGAAAATAATTTTATACCATTCCGATAAAAGGCTTGTAACTCAAAAGTGTAATTCCCTTTTGTTTTCACTCCAGTTTTAACGTTGCTACAAATTAGCTCTTGTTTTTCTTGGACTTGACAAGGAGGTATTTCATTAGCACTTCCTTTGCCTAGTGTTTCAGGAATACCATTGCTAAAATCATAGGTAATAGGCTGAATTGGTTGCGAACCTTTGGTTGTCAGAACCAACTTTTGCAACTGTTGATAATTGTGAATGTCCCACTTCAAAGCTACCTCATCCTCCTCTTCAGTAATTTGAGGGTTATTGGCAGTAAAATTTTCTAATCTCAAAGGATCGGGGTTTAAAATTCGCCAAATTATAAATCCTATCCCTCCAAGTAAGCCCAAAATTGCTAAAATTAACAGAAGTAATTGCCACCAAGGACGGGGTTTCCAGACCAAAGTTCCCTGAGGCAATGTGTTAGGTAAGGATAAATTTTGTTGGTCTTTGATATCAACTTTAAAATTCACAACTAGCCCTGCGCCAAACCACGGTCTTCGCCACCAAGGTCTGGGTTTGACCGTCAAATTAGCCACAGCGCTTCTATTAGGTAATAATCTTACTTCAGTCGGATCAAATTTATAAGTATATAGTTCTTCTTCGTCTCGACTTTTTAAATTTAATATCAGTTCGCGGACAATATTGCCCTGGTTAGCAAGTGATAATTCGTACTTGCCAAGACTACGGCTAACTTGTCCTAAGATGGTATTAAGCTCTATATCTAGGCGATAATTTGTCGGAATTTGAATGTACACCAAATCCAGCAGCACTAAGTCTGGAGAGTTTTCCGAATCCAAGCGGATTGTCGGAGAATAGCTTCCCGCAAGGGTATCCCCAGGTGGATGAAATTTCAACAATATTTGACCTTGAGTACCAGGGTTGAGTTCTAGTGCAGTCACATCAGACACCAACCCTGGCCCCTCAAATCCAGTTGCGGGATAATTGATTGTGAACCAGTCATCGTCTAAATCTGGGCAACTCAAGCGGAACCTGTCTACGAGATAAGAGCGATTGTCAACTATTACCTCCACTTGCAGAGGCTCACTAGGATTGAAAATTAGCGGCTTGTTGGGGTTGGTGTTAGGTCTAATGGAAAATGTCGGGTCATTCACCCGAATTGCAGTCTGTTCTTTTAGCAGAACCTTAATTTGGTTTGGGAAGGTTATGGGAGTATCTTGTGGATAATGTAGAGGAGAATCTACGACTAATGTATAGTCATAGGTTCCTGGGAGAGCATTTGCGGCGATTTGAAACTCAAATGTTACTTCGTCACTATTCTGTTGGGGAGCTAATGCTAAACTTTCTCTAGGAGAACTAGACCAGCCGGTTAAATTTTGAAATACTTCGTCAAAAACAAAATATAAGTCAATAACCGCACTCTGATCTCCCTGATTGATCACAACAACATAGAGTTCAATTGTATCTCCTGGCATCCCAAATTGAATTCCAGGCGGGTTGATAATAACTTGCAGTGGATTGAATTTAGCTTGCATGTCATCGACTCCCTTATTTGATGCGGTGTAGTTTGACCTGAAAATCTTCACCACCACTCACAATCATGGTTCCTTGATTGGTTTTCAAGTCGATACTATTGATTTTTTTAGAGCTTTGGTAAATTGTTTTACCTTTTGCTGCCTTTGTTTTGTCGAGCTTATGTTCGGGGGTTAAGTACCAAACCACGACTCGTCCATCATCGCCACCACTTACTAAAAGACCACCATCATCACTAAATGCCAGACTACGCACAGATGTTTTTGATGCTGACCAGCGGTCTAGTGGCGAACAATTGAGTTGATTAACTTTTTCCTGGGGATTCTGATTTTTGAGAGTTTGGCACTGATTTAAATTCCAAATCGTAATGAATCCCGCAGAATCGGAGGTTGCTAGGATTTTTTGGGCAGAGTTAGGAACAAAAGCCAATGCCCAAATATAGTCTTCAGGCCCAACTAATGGGTCTAGTTTTTCTAGATTTTGCACTGATAAACCTGGGAATTGTTTATCAGATTGAGTTGGATTCCACTGCCACAAAATGAACCGTTTAAAGTTTCCAGCAATTACTAGAGTTTTTGCATCTGGGCTAAGATTTAATGCCCGGACTTGAAAACCTGATAGTTTCAATGTACTTTGTACGTCGATAACTTGCGGTTCTGGCAAAAAATCGCTGTTAGGCGCTGGTCTTGACCACAATCTAACTTTACCACTGCCATAACCACTGAATAAGTTAAGTGAGTTTGAGGTGAAAGCTAAGTCAAAGACGCGATCGCCTTTTGCTTTTGGATCTTTAAGGTCTTGAAGTTCACTGATCTTTGCACCTGAGGGGACATCTCTTAGTTCAATTACACCATTATCTAAACCAACAGCAGCCCGATCATTTTGTAACGGCATGAAGCGTAAGACCTGTACTGCGTCATCGGTAATCGCCATCAAACCCTTCGGCTGTTGCGGTTTATCACACGCAACGGGCTGCCCAGCATATGTTACTCTATCGTCGGGGTCTAAGCTATCAGCACCGATTCTCCAAAGTCTTAAGGTGCAATCATCTGAGCCACTGACGACAGATAAACCAATGCCACTAAAACGCACTGAATTCACAGAACGTGTATGCATTACGTCTCTTGGTTGCAATATCCATGCTAGGAGTGCAGCTAATAGTGCGATCGCAGCCAGCTGTAGCCATAGAGGTATAATTGGCAGAGTCTCCACTTCCAATGTCTGCGTGGCGGGGTCTGTACTTCCTAAACGTTGGTCGGATAATTCAGATTTGGCCTCCAGCAAGAAAGTTTTACCGATTCCTACCCAAGGGCGTTTTGTTTTAACATCCAAGATGACTTTACTTGTCTCTCCTAGATGGAGATTGGCAATTTCGGGAAGCTTTTTGAAACTACATTTTCGCCAGTCTCTACCCTGCATTTGTACATTAATTTCCTGGTTGAGGTTACTAGCGTTTTTAAATAGTAATTCAAACGAAGCTGTATCAGACTTCCAGTCAGGTAACCATGCCGATTTACTAGGAATTTTGAGGTGTTTTTGTGTGATGGTAAAGTCTATAAAACCCACAGGCAAAACTTCAACGTTGCCTTCAGCACTAGTTGGATAACCATTATTGCTAACAGCTTCAATAGTAAAAGGGTAATTTTGACTGGGTGCTTGCACTACAGAAGGAGGTTGGCATTGGAATGTGGCTTCTGCTAAACCTCCTGCTTCTAAGAATAATCGGCGTTCTGCACTGCCTGTCAGCCAAGAAGGATCAACGCCTGTAAAACGTAGCACCACATCCGTAGGTTGTTGCCCCAAGTTCCGCACCCGTACTGGTATATCTACAGAATTGCGGGGATAAACTTGGAACTCCCGCACAGGCAATTCTACACTTAAATGTGTTGGTCTGTTGTCTCGCTGAATTTTCAGGCGCAGCACAAGTCTGCACTGTTGTGCTAATTGCGGTGAAAAAATCTTTACCATCAGGTTGACAGTACCGACAAATCCCGGAATGGGTGTATTGAATATGAAAACTTGAAATATGGTACTACTGCCTGGTGGCTTCGCTGCCGCCACCTCTGGTTCGAGTCGATACCAGAGATATCCTGTGTTCCGGGTTTCTCCGGCTGCGGCAATTTCTATCTGAAAATTGACAAAGCGATCGCTGTCATTATTGACAGTTACCTCAAATGAGACAGGAGGATCACCGGGACGAAAGCTTAGGTTCTGAGTAGAAAGACTGGCATTAATAACACTTTTTTCCATGCTATTACTTATACTACTTTAATTATTTTGCATGACTAACAGTATTAAAAAATTAATGTCTGCGAAAACGTGACAATAGTTCTTTTGGGTTGATTATTCAAATGTATATATTCAACATTGTGTAATAAATTTGTCAATTTATAAAATTCATTTTCAGAAAAGCTATCTATTCAAATCCAAATTCATCAATTGAATATCTGGTCCGATTGCCAACAAAAATTGATAAACCGGGTTTATACGCGAAAAATTGAGCTTTTCAGGTTGAACCAGCATAAAACCTGATTTTTAATAGCCATGCTAGATGTGAGTTGGGGAACCGTGTAAAATTACATACTTGTATTGCTTTACAAAAGCGTCAACTTGCTAGATGATAGCAACGAAAGGGAAAATAATTAGTAAAAATATAGTATTTTTAGCTATCGGAAGTTGTGTGAAAATCCTGTAATTACGCGGCTGGAGTCGGTTTGAGTTTCCCTCATCACCTTAGCTCGAAGTAAAAAAATGGCAACACTACATACCTCACACTTCCAAGTAAATCCCGCAGCTTCCACCTCTTATACCCATAGTTTGGTCTTCATCGACATGGCGGTTGAAGACTATAGCGATTTAGTCAATGGCGTGCTTGATAATACCCAAGTGTTCGTGCTTGACTCGACACAGAACGGTGTTGAACAAATTACGGAAATTCTGGCGAGTTGCGTAGACGCGCAGCGGCTTGTCGGTAGATATCGCTCGAATTTGACTGAGATTCAATCTGATGACAATGCGATCGCTATGTAGAAGAGTCCGGCGTTAGCGTACCCCTACGGGGAAGCAAGCTACGCGCAGCGTTCCGTAGGAAAGCTCACCGTTGGCGTTCGCGGAGCGTGTCGCAGACAAGCCTCTCGTAGAGAAGGTATCGCCTACGGCGGGTACGCCATCGCAGTTATTATCTTTGGTTACGATTTCTGGATTTTTTCCTTTTAAGTGTCATCTGTTGGAGCCGTTCTATTTCACTTAGAACATCTTCGGGCTTGGTTTCCATTTCTAAGTCTGCAAGCTCACTATCTTCATCATTTTCAATGCCCATTTTATCTTGAATTGCATCGAGCATTTGTAATACTCGTGTAACTTCATGCTCAGTCAGTAGTGCAATTTGTAAATTTAAGTTGGCGCGATACTCACTTTCTTCACTTAGTTGGTTCTGGCTGATCAACACAAATGTTGAGAGAAAAATCGCTTCCAGAGATACCACCATTGTCAACAATCCATATGGAAATGGATCAAAAGGATGCACACCTAATTTGCCAGTGTTTACAATAATCCAACCACCAAACCAGACGATATGAACATAAACAAAAACTATATGCCCAGAAAAAGAGGTAATAGCGTCGGCAATTCGGTCTTGCAAGTTTCGCTTATTAGCAGCCTTGACTCGAAGGCGGATGATAGTGCGAATATTCCGTTCTATGACTTTAGATAATAACGGGTTGTGTTCTTCATCGTCTAAGTATTCTTTGTCTTCTTCGTTCATGCCGCCTGGCTGCATAATTTTGATGTCCTGTTGTTAATAGCACTTGAAAAAATTAGGTCAACTAGCATACTTTGCTTGGTTAAACTCAAAATGCAAGAAGCCGGTTTGTATTATAAACTCAAAGTTTGGAATTATTATGCCAAAGCTATTGCATTCTTGTGCCAAGAAGTAAGCAGCCTTCTTTGTGGCAGAAACTCAATCAACGACAACAGAAAACTTCTACAGAAGTTATCGGTATGCAGATTATCTGATCCAAAGCGTATTGGTGGATACTGCCCAATTTGTCTAAGAAAATAACACGCGCAGTAGATTCAATCGAGACAGAAAATTATGACGAAAGACGACTCCCAAAGCACGCCAGCTAAAATTAGGCTTTTTGAAGAATCGGGAGAAACTTCACAATTCATTAACGCAGAGTTAGACGAAAAGGGCGATTTAATAATTATTGGGCAAGGCGTGGGCAAAGCAGCGATCGCACATTGGGGCGATGAAGACTATGAATTTTGCTTAAATTGATGTTTCGATGAACAGAAGCGATTGCTTAATTTTGGATTTTGGATTTTAGATGTCTCTGAAATCCAAAATCTAGAACTCTTACAGTTGCCGCACTAATGGCTGACCATCTTTGACTTCACCAATCAAAACTAAATCGACACAGTTAACGAAGATACCATTTTCCAGAACGCCGGGAATGTTATTCAATGTCTTTTCTAGTCCTGCTGGATCTTCAATAGAGTCAAATCTGACATCTAAGACAAAGTTGCCTTGGTCAGTAATCACTGGGCCAGCTTTTTTTATACCCATGCGGAGTTCTGGTTTACCACCGAGTTTTTTAATGGCATTGGTAACAGGAGTAATTGCCATTGGAATCACTTCCACAGGCACAGGGAAACTAGAACCCAAGTGATCTACTAACTTACCACTATCTACCACGACGATAAACTGTTCTGCCAGGTAGTCTACGACTTTTTCGCGGGTATGTGCTGCACCACCGCCTTTAATCAAATTCTTCTGCGGATCAACTTCATCTGCTCCATCTATGGCAATATCGATGTGGTCAATAGCATCCAAAGTTGCGAGAGGGATACCGTATTGCTTCGCCAGCACTTCCGACTGAAACGACGTGGGTATACCAATGATATCTTTGAGTTCACCAGACTTGAGGCGATCGCCCAAAAACTGAATCGTATATGCTGTAGTTGACCCCGTACCCAAACCCACAATGGAACCCGACTTGACTAGGGCTGCGGCGGCTTTGCCAACTTCTTGCTTCATCAACTTTACGGGATCTGCTGCTGTCATTCCCAAAACTCCTGAAAAACTGACTATAGTCCATAGTAGTGGGCAGATAACGTCAAAAGATCAATATCCTTTTTGGACTCCTGCTAATATCTTGTTCCTTATCGGATTTCTAATCATTCTATCGGCTTGTAGCTACACTATATTTTCTTTTGTATTGTCTTCACTTACTCCCATATCTACCCCGTATTATCCTACTTCAATTCCTTGGATTTACGATCAATCAGGATGTGAAAACACTAGTAGAATCTGGCATGATGGCAAGTGCTGGGATTCTGAACACAGTCCTAATTTTTAAATTTTATAGCTACACTCTACGTAGCGGGAGCAACATTGACCAGCCTAAATTCGTCACCAACTAAGTTACAGGTTATTAGGAATACCAAACTTCGCCTTAACCTCAGTAACGTAGTTCTTTAAATTCATTTAGCAGCTAAAAGTGGTTATCATGATGCGTCAGCTTTCAATTACTCTATCTTTAGTGGCACTACTACAAAACTTGCCAGCAATTGCTCAAGCTCAAATACCAGAATCTACTTCTGGAATCACATCTGATTCCATTCAACAGGTAATTGCTGCCAAATGGATGACAAACTTTTCTGATGGGAAGTTTTATCCAGAAAGGTTATTGAGTCGGGCCGAATTAGCGTCAATTATGGTAAAAGCATTTGGGCTAAATAAAAGACAAGCTGTTAGCAAAGAAAATTTAGTTATTCCAGATGTTCCTCGTTCTCATTGGGCATTTAATGATATACAGACAGTCTTAAAAACTGACATTATGAAAGGCTATCGGGGCAATGAATTTTTCCCTAATCAAAAGGTAACAAGGGCAGAAGCTCTTGCTATTTTCGCCCAGGCTTATGGTGTATTTCAGTTTCCTGATGACGCTGTGAATGAGATTCTGGCTTCACATCCAGATGAAAAGTCTATCCCAGCTTGGGCTAGAAAAGCGATCGCTACAGTAGCTACTGAGGGATTTCTTAACACAGATGCTCAAGGTAATATTTCCCCATTAAAACCCGTGACCCGTGGGGATATGGCTTATGTATTGAGTAAATATTTGCAACGACAACAGCAACAACCCGAAACACCAGAAGTTCCGATTATTCCAAATAGCCCACAATCACCTTAGCTGAATAAAATTCAGTTAAGCGACGTGCTTAAAATCAGTTTTGACCCGGACTTCTATACTTGTCTCGAAGCTGGTGAAGATATAGGGAATTAGACTGTGTTGGTTGCTGCAAACCATAATTTCCATAATTAGACTGTGGTGGTTGCGTCGGCTGCTGCAAGCCATAATTCCCATATCCTACAGGGTTTGTGGGGGTGACAACGCCTTGACTTGGACTCTGGCTAGAGTAAGGTGCAATATTACTTGGTGCGGCAGAGGTGACTGGGGACGTCACTGGTGCTACATTAGGCAATACCTGACCACTATTTAAATTATTGTAGGGATTTTGCGGTAAGTTCGTACCCGTTGACGGATAACCTGTACCAGTAGTTAACCCATTATTAGGCAATACCTGACCGTTAGTTAAATTAGTGTAGGGATTTTGTGGTAAGTTCGTACCCGTTGACGTGTAGCCTGTCCCAGCATTTAACCCAGTACTTGGTAAATTCTGACTGGGTAAGCTGTTGATGGGTGGTATTAGCGTTGCTCCTGGGTCAGAGACTCGGCCCAAGGCGTTTGTCTGAGTTGCAGTACCATTGAAGCTAGACAATTTCTGGTTTGTCGATTGGTTGAGCGCTGCTTGCAGAGGGCTGATAGAGAGAGAATTTTGATTCTTGTTGGTTTGATTAGTGAATCCAATCCCCAGGCTAGAGGATGTTTGTTCCCCCGCTGTTGGTTCAGACGCCGCATTTAAGGTCTTGAGACCAAGAAACGGGTTATTACTATCAGCCGTCCCAGTCCGCAATAAATTTTCTGTTTGGACAACAAAGGGATTTTTCACGGCTGGGGAGGTGTCACCATTAACGCCTAAATCAGGATTTAATTTGGTATCACTAGCAGACTTTTGTTTGTTAATTCCATCCTCTAATAAGTCTTTGCTCTTTTTTCCCTTAGTGTTTTCCTTAGGGGTATTTGCTGTTAATGAGAGAGTTGCTTGCTCAAAGTCATTAAATAAGACTGGCAAGTTATCAATATCCGCTGCAATAGCTCTGTTTTCTTCAGATAGGGAAGAATCAGCAGGCTTTTGTGAAGTGACTTGGTTTTTTTGCTTATAAACGAAAATATCTGGGTTTGACCAGTATTCCCAGGTTACTAGCCCTAGTATAGATAAAAAAATTGCAGTTCCCCAAAAACCAGGTCGCCCTAGATTCCATAACCTGGCTTTGAGATAGCGTAAGTAGGCGGGAGGATAATGACGATTTGGCATGGGATTGGTTATTGAAATTTACTCGAAATCGGGAAAACCTGAGGGAAGGTGAAGGCGTTGCTGTTTAATGCTTTTGCTTTCCTTAACAGGAAATATCTCAACTTAAGTTTGAATGGTGATTTCATCCTAACTTCTCCATCAGTTATTAGTCATTACCAATAGACATGTAGTAGTTAAAAATTTACTTTTTAGCGACTGGAGTCTTTTGACAAGATTTTCTAGAAAGTTATGGCAATTTATGGTTAGTTTTTCGGTATCGGTCACATTGGATAACATCAGGAGTTGACAACTGGTCTAATTTATTGTTGTGGCTGGACAAAAGTTCAACTTTTTTACTTTCTAGTTCGCAAACTGGGCGCTGCAATGCTTCGATACGCCTCTGAGGGCGCACTGCTGCACCGTACTATTAACCAGGAGACTACAGCAATGATGAAAGCTGAAGATATCATGACCAAAGATGTAGTTACCATTCGCGGTTCGGCGACTGTTGCTGAAGCGGTAGGGGTGATGAAGGAAAAAGGATTGCGGGCGCTGGTTGTGGATCGTCGCTATGACAATGATGCTTATGGCATTGTCACAGAAACGGATATTGTCTATAAGGTAACAGCCTACGGTAAAGACCCAAAGCAAGTGCGGGTTTATGAAATTATGAGCAAGCCCTGCATTGTGGTCAATCCTGATTTGGGTGTGGAATATGTAGCGCGGTTATTTGCTAACACTGGTATTCATCGAGCACCTGTGATTCAAGGCAAGCTGTTGGGCATCATCTCGATTACCGACATTTTGACCAAAAGCGACTTTGTGGAAGCGCCACAAGCGCTACTGCTGGAGGAGAGAATTCAAAAAGCAATTGAGCAGGCTCGTGCTATTTGCACTGAACAAGGTGCTTATTCTAAACCCTGTGCAGTCGCCTGGGATGAAGTAGAAGAACTCCAGGCAGAAGCAGCTCATCAGAAAGCTGAGGGTATGGTATCAGCCAAAGTTTCTTTTGAAGAATACTGTAAAGAAAACCCAGATGCACCGGAATGTCGACGAAATTATCATCCTTGATAGTAATTGAGATGTGGGGATGAAGAGGAAGGGGGCAAGGGGGCAGAGGTGAGAAGTTCCTCTTTACTCCCCTGCTCCCCGCTTCCTCAATTTACCGTTTGGCAACTCGCATCAATAAGAATAGACCTATTCCCAAAAAAAGAAAGTTAGGCAACCAAGCCCCGATAAAGGGAGAGAGGACACCTGCTTGCGCGATCGCACCACTAATAAAGAAAATTAAGTAGTATGAAAAAATTACGATCACACTAATCCCAAAGCTGGTACCTCTTCCAGTTCGCTGCGGTATGCTTCCCATCGCTGCACCTACTAAGCCAAAAACTACACATACAAAGGGTAAGGAAATTTTTTGTTGAATCCGCACTTCGAGTTTACGAATTTTTTGGCGATCGCCACCGAGATTTTCCACTTCTAGTTGCTGTAGTGCTTCCGAAATATTCATCTCACCATAGTCCCGGCTTTTTTCTGCCAGACTTAATGGCGTGCGCGGTAGTTGCAGTTGTTGGTGTTCAAATCTAACGATGTTGCGATAAGAGCGATCGGCAGCAACAAAATAGATGGTACCGTTGTAAAAATCCCAGACATTTTGCGAAGGATTCCACTGGGCAGATTCTGATACCACAATTTGATTGAGATTTTTTGTTGAGCGGTCTATAATCGTCAAACCTTTCATCCGCTTACCATCAAATTGGTCGGCGTAAAATAAGCGTGTCAATATCCGATTCTTAGAGCCATCCGGCTGGACAACATCCTGGTATTCAGGATAGAAAATATTTTGCTGTTTAAAAGTTGGCTTGTCTGATTTCAGGGCTTTATCGAGAGTCATCGCCGCTTGATAATTTGCTGCTGGTGCAATTTCTTCGTTAAACACAAATGTCATTCCTGTAACCACAAGACTTAACATCACAGCAGTTAGCACCATGCGATAGACACTGACCCCACAACCACGCAGGGCAATTAGTTCGCTGTCGCTAGAAAGACGACTGTAGGTCATCAAAGTAGCCAGCAGCGTAGACATGGGGAAGGCTAAAACGATAAAGTTGGGAAATTTTAACAAAAAAACTTGAATAGCAATGTCTATAGGTAGCCCAGATTCTACGATTTTTCTGATGAGATCAAATACAGCATCAATGGTGACACCAAGTGATGAAAAAGCTCCGACACCAAAGAAAAACGGCGCTAACAATTCGCTGGCAAGATAGCGATCCATGATCGTAAAAGGCAGCAGCGAATGGAGGCTGTAAAAAGACGTGAGCTTCTTTGATATCATAAGCAACTTGAAAAGTTAAAAATTGGCAACCCTGGTAAAACAAAGCATATGTTTAATATCAAAATTAAATTCTCAATAGCTGAGAAAGCAAAATGAAATTAATTAAGAAATTTATCCTTAAGAATAAATAATAAAAATATCCTTTGAAAATATTAATTAAATAATTGTTAATTTAGACTTGAAAATTATCTCCCAAATAATATTGTCGCACGAGGGAGTTGCTGTAGAGTTCGTCAGCAGCGCCAAAAGCGAGAATTTGTCCCTCACGCATGATGTAGGCGCGATCGGTGATCGCCAGGGTTTCGCGGACATTATGATCTGTAATTAAGATTCCCATGCCGCGATCGCGCAGTTGTGCCACAATGTGCTGAATTTCGGAAACTGCGATCGGATCAACTCCCGCAAATGGTTCATCCAAAAGTAAAAATTTTGGCCCTTCTTGTCCAGCAGCTAAAGACCTTGCTAATTCAGTCCGCCGTCGCTCACCACCAGAAAGTTGAATTCCTTTGCTATTGGCTAATTTTTCCAAGCGAAACTCCCGCAGTAAAGTTTTTAGTCGCCTTGACCACTCCCATCGTGGCACATTCGTTTGCTCTAGCACCAACAGAATATTATCCTCTACCGAGAGTTGGCGGAAAACACTTGGTTCTTGTGCTAGATAACCAATACCCAATCGCGCCCTTTTGTGCATTGGCATTGCTGTAACATCCAGATTACCTAGCCAGACTTTTCCTTGATTGGGTTTTTCTAAACCTGTGGCAATGTAAAACGTCGTCGTTTTACCAGCCCCATTGGGGCCTAGTAAACCAACAACTTCGCCCTGAGCAACAGAAAGATTGACACGATTGACAATTAGTCGCTTGCCGTAAGATTTGTGAATATTCTCTAAAACAATTTTCACGCTGGAGGCACCCTTTCTTGGTGGTAGATGCTAATTAGAAGGTTTGAATGCTGGTGTCTTTGGGGCAGGTGTCGCAGTTTGTCCATTATTATTTGATTCCTGCACCATGTAGATGGACTCTACCTGACGGTTCGATTGGGGTAAGGCAACAAATCGCCCTTCATCAATTAAATAGGTTACTTTCTCCGCCCGAATACTGTTACCGCCCTGTTGCAAAATATAAACGTCGCCACTGAAATCAATTCGGCGTTCTTTACTAAAGTACTGTGCTTGGGCAGATGTTGCCTGAATCTGGCGAGCAGGATACAACATTTGCACATTACCGCGAGCGGTGACTACTTGATTTTTAGCGTCATATTCTTGCACATCAGCGCGGATAGTTAGGGGGCGATTTGCTCCAGATGTTTGTGCAGTAGCGGTTTGCAGTTGGGTAGGGAAGACAAAAGCGCCCAAGAGTGCAACTGGCAGCATTAAAGCTAATCCAAAGCGACGCATTTGTGATATTGGCAATTGATAGCAGGGCATCATAGCAATTGGGGATTCAGGATTTCAGCTTGCATTCTAATTATCTCAACTACTTTATCCAGATACGAAATATCCAATCTGGAGTGATTTCCGATAAAGACTGGCTGAAATAGTGACGCTACCCCCAACCTCAAGGTTTCAGGTAATTGGCATAGAAGTGAAAATGAGGTAGGCACAATTCATGAATTGTGCCTACCAAGGATTTCGGGCAACGCATAATTAATTTCACCAGATGTCTAATCAGCAGTTAGCACAATTCTAGGCAAAGATAAGACTTGATTTTCACCCAGATCACCAGCGGCAATCTTATCTGGCCCGATTTGTTGTAATGTCGTCAACAATACTGCGCTCTGACTCAATAGCTCATCTACGTCAACACCGCCGTAACTAGATGGGTAACGCCGTAGGCGATTGCTACCTTCTCCAAGTAGAATTACTGCACCTCGCCAGTTACGATTTTCCAAATGATACAGCGCTACAGCAATTTGGAGAATACCTTGATAAAAGGTTTTTTCTGGTTCGCCAGCTTCAATCCACAAAGCCTCTAAAGTGTCATGACAGGCGTAAAACTCACCAGAATTGAACTGTTCTACGCCTTGCCAAAACTCTTGGGGCATGATTTCGCTCATCCCATGCTCTCTCGTACTTCTTTAATTGCTTCGAGAGAGATTTCTTGTTTTTCTCCAGCAAACTCGTTGTCAGGGGTGAGGAACAACATGCAATGGCACTCTTTGCGTTCTCTCATTGGCACACAGGGACAGTTCCAATATGTGGCGTGAACCTCAGCTTCTTTATCTTCGTAATGACGGCAGGGACATAAAGGCGCACCTAGATCGTCTTTATGTTTGGCTAGTCCTTCAATCACAACTGCGGTGACAGAAGGTTCAGAACAGAAGTATGTTCCAGTCCGCTTGGCGTATTGTTCGGAAAAATGCCGCATTGCCTCTAGGCTTTTATCGCTGGATTTTGTGTTATGTTCTGATGTGATCATGTCGCTCATAATTTAAATATTTCTTTGCATTGTACCTCAGCCTCATGTGGGGATTACTGGGTGTATTTCCCCAAACTTAACTGTTGCAATTGTTTTACCTTTGCTCAAAGGCTGATATGTCTGGTGTGCTGGGATCAGACAAAATCTCAGAAATCGCCCAAGCTAAACTTGTCAGCAGTCTTTGGAATTATAAAATTTGAATTGATTTATGAATGTAATGTTTTTTGCAGTTGGGGTTGCAGAGCGCCGCAGCTACGCCCGTCGGAGACATCGCGCTGCAAAACTATACCAGGGTGTTCCCAATTGATTACCTCTGGTTCTGCTGGTGAGGAAATATTTGGCCACAAAACCCAGCGACTGCCTTGAGGAAGGGTAGCAAGGCTCAGGGGATTTTGAGTCAGCCAAATCAAGGGATAACTTTTAGGAACTACTGAACTGGCATCTTCTAAGGCTGTGGTTGCTGCTAAGGTTTCTAAAACAAAACGCTCGCCTTTGATTAAATCTGTCGATGCTGTCCAGAGTTGCACCTGTAATTGCTGTTGCTGTGCATAAAAATACAGCGAAGCTGCGGCAATTACTGCTTGTTCAAAGTTTTCTTCTTCCCACTTGCTAGCGCTGTCAAGGGCAATAACTATCTCTTGTCCACCTGTGACCATTTCTAACTCCCGCACCCTTAATTCGCCATAGCGGGCGCTAGTTCGCCAGTGAATCAGACGGGTGGGATCTCCGATGCGGTAGGGACGGAGCGATCGCACCAGCCCCGTTGTCGCTGTCTGCAAGGGTCTACCACGGCTATCGCCTCTTTTGCTCTCTTCTTGCCCCATTTCATCCACTAAGGGGCAGGTAGCCAAAGGTAATACTGTAGGATAGACGATCGCTGTGGCAGCACAATCACGTTGACGGCGACACCAGAACAATCCCAAAGGCGCACCAGAACCTAATTCGACTGTGTGCCAGCGATAGACGCCCCGGCGCACAGTAGGGTGGTAATATACCCAACGGTAACTGCCTTGGCTAGGAATTGTCTCTATTGCCTTTTGTACTGGTTTCCCCAAGACGAAGGGTAGTATATCCTCTACTTGCAACAAGCTTACAGGCTGCTGTGTCTGATTGCAGATTTCTAATTCCACCGTTAGATCGTCGCCGGCTGACACAGGTTGCATGGGACGGCGGTTGATGGATAGACCTGTGAGCGATCGCGGCGGTAAGATCGCTGCTACACCCAAAAGAGCAAAACTAATACCGCTAATGGCGTACAGCCAACCAGCCATCGTATTGATACCTGCTCCAAAAAAACAAATAGCCGTTACTGCTAGCACCCAACCGCCATAAGTAGGGGCACAAGCGCGGGTTTCTAACCAATTGGTGATGGATTTGATGATTTTCATGTTTCTTTTTTAACCCAACACCACCCGAAATTCACAGTGTCTCAGGGGTTTGCCAAAAAAGCCATAAGTATTTATGA
Source organism: Nostoc sp. (assembly GCF_036917655.1). Lineage (GTDB taxonomy): Bacteria > Cyanobacteriota > Cyanobacteriia > Cyanobacteriales > Nostocaceae > Nostoc. The sequence continues at coordinate 23,956 of NZ_JBALCY010000035.1, read as the reverse complement.
AGCGTGCTGGGTTCAGGGATGGATTCGCCTTCTGCTTCCCAAGCTTCCAATCGGCTTGAATCCTTGCGGTAATCGCTCATACATTTTTAATTATCCAATCATATCGTGTCCGATAAATCACTTACGATTAAGCTCCAATTTTAATCCAGCAATGAAAACCAGTTAACCCTTGAATAAAATCTTGTTGTTGGAGCAGAGATTGGCATCGCTCAAATAAAACTATCTGCCGTAATATCTCCCATTCTCTCTGTCGGCTAATTGACCTTTTTGGCGATTTGCACTTGTAGAAATGCGTAGGCGCAGCCCGCCTTCGGCATCGCCCTTACCCTATCCTCTCACCTCTTGCCCCGTACCGATATCAGCTTTACTTTCTAAAAAGTCGTTATCCTTGAGAATGTCATAGAGATTAATATCTTGTTCAAGCAAGCAAGCATGTCCGCAATGGGGCAGCACCACAATTTTGGTATTTGGTAAGATATTCGCTATCCGGTTCACTTCAGTTACAGAAGGCAAAAGGCGATCGCTAGCACCAGCAATCAGCAAAACTGGTTGAGTTAAGCGATCTAACTGCTGGTCATCAACTTCAAATTCTCGCAGCAAAGATAACCGCCAAAGAACGGTTTCTTGGGGTATAGAACGCATAGTTTTCAACAGTTCATGGCGATCGCTTGGAGAAATGCGTGGCAAAGATGCTAGAAAGGGCAACAACCCCAGTGCGCCAACATCATACAACCCTGATGGCACCAAGTAAGTAAGTTGCGATGCCCAATTCAACCAAGGACGAAGATGAAAGGACGAAGCTGGGTTAATTAGAATAATTCGCTTAAATAAATGCGGCGCCTGGATCGCCACTTTCATTGCCAAGCAACCACCAAAGGACTCACCACACAGGTAAACTGGCCTCTGAGAGCTTTTTTCTAATTCGGTGTCGATCAAGTCCAATACACTCTTAGTTAGCACATCCCAAGTGTTCAGGTCTTTGCGTGGAAGCGCCAAACAACGGACATCAAAGCCAGTTTCTAATCCAGCAGTTTGCGATCGCAATAGTTGACCAGTTCCATCCATTCCTGGCAAATATACTAATAGTGGATACTCTGGCTGTACTCGTTCAGGAGTCAGGAAACAAGGGTTTAGCTCAACTTCGGGGATAGTCATTGGTCATTAGTCAATGGTATAAAACTTTTGGAATGCTGATTGTTGCTTATAAAAGTTTCGGTGCTTTTGATTCTAATAGCAACCTTGACGCAGTAAGTTGCTGATTTCGGCGTGACAGTGTTGTGTCAATTCAGCCACAACAGTTCTGGCCTGTTTCCCGTGATATTCTTTCTGGTGTTGGGGCGTAATCCAATAAGGGCGACCGATTAACACAGCAACCCGCCGATAAATTACCAGAGGATGCCAACCAGGTTGGTTAAATAAAGGTTCTGAAGGGTCAAATACGCTCAAAAGCCTTAAGGGGAAACCGGAAGTGTTTACCTCTTCTAAGGAGGCGATCGCGATCGGTAAAATTGCTAGATCCTGCACATCAGCTCGCAATGCCAAATGGGCAAATCCCCGCTGAAATTCACCCACTTGGTTTGGCTGAGTAAATTTCACCATTGGTTCAGTTCCTTCTGGAAATACTCCCACCATCTGCTTAGACTGCAATAGCACCTGCGACTGCGAAAAAAAGCTCTGCTGGCGGTTTTGAGTTTCCTCCAAAGGGAAACACCCCAATTGTCCGGTGACAATCTCCCGCATTACTGGCACTTGTCCCATGTAGTGATGGCAAGCAAAGCGAACCGGACTCGATAACGCCGCCATTAAAATCAGTGCATCCATAAAGCTGCGGTGATTGCTGACTACCAATACGCTGGCATCCTGGGGAATGCGGTCTTCGTAATAGCGAAACATTTGCGTTGAGAGTGCCGCCACCAAAGCACGAGAAATCTCCAGGGGCCTATTTAGACTCATACCTAATCAATATATTTTCCGGGAAATATGGCGGTTTATCTTAATTTAATTTTTACATTTCTTTACTATTGCCACGACTGTCTTAAGATAGAAATGTCTATTCTACAAAAGCCGCTAGATTTTCTGCGTTCTCAGTTATGTATTCTTGATCACAATAATCATATCTAATAGAAACTATTCAAAAAAACTATGATTAGTTAATTTCCATCTTTTATACAGCAATCAGCTGAATTAATGCATATTACAAAAGAATTATTGACCTGAGAAATTTGCTAATATTAAGTTGTTATTGGAAAACATGAGAATAATATTGTATAATTGCGTGGTTTTGCCAATAAAAGTAAGATGTAAAACGTTTTAATAAGTTGATTTTTATTCTGCATGAATTTAGTGAATAAAACAGAAAAGACATTTGCACTGACAACACCTCTATATTATGTAAACGATGTCCCCCATATAGGCAGTGCTTATACGACGATCGCAGCAGATGTAGTCGCGCGATTTCATCGGCTGCTGGGGCATCAGGTATTACTAATTACAGGTACAGATGAACATGGGCAAAAAATTCAGCGATCGGCAGAAAGTTTAGGCAAAGCACCACAAGATTTTTGTGATGAAATTGTCCCTAGTTTCGTTAGTTTGTGGCAGTTACTTGACATTCAATACGATCGCTTTAGTCGGACTACTGCGCCTCGTCATGAAGCGATCGTTAAAGAATTCTTTGAGCGAGTCTGGGAATCTGGTGATATTTACCAGGGACAACAACAAGGCTGGTACTGCGTATCCTGCGAAGAATTCAAAGAAGAACGGGATCTGCTAGAAGCACACCGTTGCCCGATTCATACTAACAAAGAAGTCGAGTGGCGAGACGAGCAAAACTATTTTTTCCGCTTATCCAAATATCAAAATAAGCTGACAGAATTTTATCAATCTAAACCGGATTTTATCCAGCCAGAAAGTCGGCGGAATGAAGTCCTCAGCTTTGTAAATCAAGGGCTGCAAGACTTTTCAATTTCGCGGATAAATCTCGATTGGGGTTTTCCCGTACCAGTTAATCCCAAGCACACCCTTTATGTTTGGTTTGACGCGCTGCTAGGTTATGTAACGGCATTACTCGAACCAGATGCAGAACCGACTTTAGCAAATGCTTTAGCTACATGGTGGCCAATCAATCTGCACCTAATTGGTAAAGATATTCTGCGTTTCCATGCAGTTTACTGGCCCGCAATGTTGTTGTCGGCTGGCTTACCCTTACCAGAACGAGTATTTGGGCATGGCTTTTTGACTAAAGATGGTCAAAAGATGGGTAAAAGTTTGGGTAATACCCTAGATCCCGTAGCCTTAGTTCAGTCCTACGGTAGTGACGCAGTTCGTTATTACTTCCTTAAGGAAATCGAATTTGGCAAGGATGGAGATTTTAATGAAGTAAGGTTCATTAATGTTCTGAATGCAGATTTGGCAAATGATTTAGGGAATTTGCTCAATCGCACTTTGAGCATGGTGAAGAAATACTGTGCTGACAATAATGTTCCATCAATCGGCAATGAAGGAATTCCTGACGAAAATCCTTTGAAAACAATTGGTTTACGTCTGGGGGAACAGGTGAAACAAGCATACAAGGAACTAGCTTTCAGTCAAGCCTGCGGGGCTATCCTTTCACTGGCGCAAGCCAGTAATAAGTTTATTGATGAACAAGCTCCTTGGTCATTATATAAACAGGGACAGCAGGAGTCGGTGGAAAAAGTTCTCTACGCAGTTCTAGAATCAGTTAGACTAGCAGCTTATCTGATATCCCCAATTATTCCGAACATCAGTAGCGATATTTATCAGCAACTGGGCTTTGGAATAGACTTTAACGATCAAATACAAAGTTCAGTTAGCGCTCCTTTTGCCACCCATGCGACATGGGGGATACTATCTAGTAAACAACAGTTGGGTACACACCAACCAGTTTTTAAGCGAATAGAACCCCCGAAAAACGATTAGTCCTTATCAAACTCTGATTTTGTTCAATTTCTTATTCTCTCAAAAAATTTATCGGAGCTTAATTTATATTAGCGCCGGAACATTATCATAAGCCGCTGTGACTAGTATCTAAAAGTTCGTAATTTGTATCAAAAATAACAGGGATAAAAATCGAGGTATGACAACGATGTTGAATAATTTTGAAACCGATTCAATATTTACGCCAGAACAAGTTTTGGAGAATCGGGGTAGGGTCGCCATATTTATTGATGGCTCAAATCTATTTTACGCTGCACTGCAACTAGGGATTGAAATCGATTACACGAAGCTATTGTGTAGATTAACTGGAGGTTCTAGACTACTGCGGTCTTTTTTCTACACTGGTGTAGACCGGACAAACGAGAAGCAACAGGGGTTTTTGCTGTGGATGCGTCGCAATGGCTATCGAGTCATTGCTAAGGATTTAGTCCAGCTACCAGATGGCTCTAAAAAAGCTAACCTGGATGTAGAAATAGCAGTAGACATGATGGCGCTAGTAGATTCTTATGATACCGCAGTTTTAGTTAGCGGTGATGGAGATTTGGCATATGCGGTAAATTCAGTCAGCTATCGCGGCGTGCGGGTAGAAGTGGTGAGCTTGCGTTCCATGACCAGCGACAGCTTAATTAATGTAAGCGATCGCTACATTGATTTAGAAGCCATCAAAGAGGATATTCAAAAAACCCCTCGCCAAAGCTATCCATACCGGCCATTATCTGGTATCGGTTTTTTGGAAGACCCCAGAACTAGTGATGGACACCTAGAAATCCAAGAATAATGGCGTATCAATTTCATAAAAGGGGGAGACAGGGAGAGAAAAAAAATCAAAATTTCTCTTCCACTCCTCCCTTCCTTCTTTTCCCTTTAATTTTTTTCTTGATATTTGGTTTAGTAAGCTGTGGGGGTAAATCCCCCCCAGCTTCCCAGCAAAATACTGCGGCTTCATCTAACCAAGATAGTAATTTAACCTTCTTTGATGTCACCCTAGAACAGGCAGATGAAGTGGGGCGACCGATTTGGAAAGTCAGGGCTAAAACCGCAAAATATACCAAAGAAAAACAAATTGGTCAAGCTGAAAGTCCTTATGGTGAACTATACCAAGATGGGAAAGTAGTTTACCAAATCAAGGCAGATGTAGCAGATATTGAACAAGATGGAAAGCAGTTGTTTCTTAAAGGTAAGATATTTGCCACAGATCCTAGTAATGGAATTGTATTGCAAGGCAATGAATTAGAATGGCGGCCCAAAGAAGATTTGTTGATTGTTCGCAACCAGATTAACGGCACTCATAAACAACTACAAGCCGTAGCGCAGGAAGCACGAGTTAAAACCCGCGAACAGCGCATGGAATTTTCTGGAGGGGTAGTAGCAAATTCCGCTGATCCCCAAATGCAAATAAGAACCGAGCATTTGATCTGGAATATTAAAGAAGAAAAACTGATTGGCGATCGCCCCATACAAATTGACCGCTACAAAGATAATAAAATTAGCGATCGCGGCAAGGGAAATTCTGCCGAAGTCAACTTAAAAACAAAAATTGCCACTATTCAAAAGAATGCTCAATTAGATTTACTAGACCCACCCGTGCAAATAGCTAGTAACTCTATGACTTGGAACATGAACGCAGAAACTGTTATTACAAATGCCCCTGTGCGAATGTTCCAGCGTGTCGAAAATCTTACCGTGACCGCCAATCAAGGTGAAATGAAAATACCGCAAAAAACGGTTTATTTAACAGGTAATGTCAACGCCATTGGTCAGCGTCGCCAGTCTTTGAAATCTAATAAATTAACTTGGTATTTAGATAATAAGTTAGTTGAAGCTCAGGGAAATATAGTTTATCGACAAGTTGACCCACCATTAAATTTTACGGGTGAAACAGCCGTTGGTAATCTGCAAACAGAAAATATTGTTGTCAAAGGCGGTAGTTCTAGCGGTAGGGTAGTAACAGAAATTATTCCCCAAGAAAAAGCCAATCGTCAGTAGTCAACTTAAGGTTAAATAGGCGCTTAGAAACCGCAACTACACGAGGCTTTACCCGCCTGCACGGGTTAAAAACAATTTTCTTGAGCAAATTGTTGATTTCCCATTAGTCCACGCAGGTGGGCTACCCTGCGGGAAGGCTTTGCCTACGTTTGTGTGCCCGTAAACTACGCGAATTCCATGCGCCATTACTCAAGTTCAACACGCTTGGGTTAAAGCCAAAAACCAAAACCAGCGTAGGTTGGGTTGACGGACAAAACCCAACATTTTCAGGACTTTGTTGGGTTTCACTACGTACCCCTACGGGGAAGCAAGGTACAACCCAACCTACAATTATCCTTAACCCAAGCGTATATGTACTCAAGTTGACACGCATGGGCGTAGTTTCTAGAAAACTCATTAGTGATTAACCATTACCCTCTAGGCTAGGATCTTAGTATTACAAGTCCTTTGATAACCCATGAATCGATCAAACCGATTAGGCAAGGAATCCTTGCCAATATCTCAGCAAGCAGAACATTCCCACCATGACGATACAGACCACGAGCATCCAGATCATACTCATGGAACTGGAGAATCGGCTCATGCTCACATCCATAGCGAAGAGTCTTTACGGCGAATTGTCAATCGATTATCGCGGATAGAAGGACATGTTCGTGGTATTAAGGCAATGGTACAGCAAAGTACCCCTTGTCCTGATGTTCTACTGCAAATTGCCGCAGTCCGGGGCGCATTAGATCGGGTAGCGCGAATTGTTTTGGATGAACATTTAACTGAGTGTATTGGTAGAGCGGCACAAGAAGGTAATATTGATGTTGAAATTAAACAGTTGAAAGCTGCTTTGGATCGATTTTTACCTTAAGAATTAAAAAAATAAAAAATTAACTAGCACGACAAGACATTTTGTAGAGATGCGAGATTTGGTGTATTGACTCAGGCAGAGAGTTCTTTATGCGAAAATTCACACAAGTGTCTCATGTCTCACAGTCATAGCTGATGGTTTGGGCGGTTCCAAAGCAGTTGCAGGGCAATAAATATATCCTCTAAAGTGGATTAGGATGAGGACGTTTTGGCATTACCTATCTTGTCAAGGATCAAAAAAGCGATGCCTACGGCGGCAAGCTACCCATTGTCGTCAAAACCCTGGACAATAAAACTTTTTACCAACCAGACTTTTATATGATATGCAGACGCGATAGTGATTAGCTAGACTATGATCATAGAAAAATATCATTTTCACTATTTTTTAATTGGCAAATTCAACAAACCACTAATTCTTTTTCTGCACGGCTTCATGGGTAACATCAATGAATTTGATGAAGCCATCAAATTGCTATCTGACGATTTTGATTATTTAACAATTGACCTACCCGGACATGGCAAAACTCAAGTTTTGGGTGAGGACGAGTACTATACAATGGCAAACACTGCTCATGCTTTAATCAAGTTGTTAGATGAGTTAAAAATTCCTAAATGCTTTTTAGTTGGTTATTCAATGGGTGGGAGATTGGCTTTATACCTCACTCTGCATTTTCCAGAACGTTTTCATAAAGTTGTACTAGAGTCAGCTTCCCCTGGTTTACCAACAGAAGCAGAACGATTAGAACGAATTAAACTTGATACGCAAATAGGCAAAAAGTTAATCAGAAGCTTTGAAAAAAGCGATTTTGCCGATTTTCTATCAAATTGGTACAATCAGACTATTTTTGGTTATATAAAAAATCATCCAGAATATGACCGAATGCTAGAAAGTCGGTTACAGAATAATCCCAAAGAATTAGATAAATCACTTCGCTTCATGGGTACTGGATGCCAACCTTCTTTATGGCAAAAACTTCAAGTAAATAAAATTTACATGCTTTTACTAACTGGTGAATATGATGAAAAATTTATAGATATTAATACAGAAATGGCTAAAAAATGTGAATTTGCCCAGTTAAGAATAATTAGTAATGTTGGACATAATATTCACTTTGAAAATACCTTGGTATTTGTGGAAAATATCAAAGACTTTTTGTCCGTAGCAAGTTAAAAATTAGGATAATCTCACTGCTTCTTTACTGGCTTACTGGAAGGAGTTGGGGATGGTTTCAAATTCGGGGCTGTTCGTTGCTTAACTGCGGTCAATTCCTCTTGCAACATTTTTTGATAAACCTTAGGCAAAGAACTACTAACATAATTAGTTTCTATACCGTATCCCAGACTTGTCCAAGTGGGAGAGAGTCGCCGCAAAACATCATTTAACTTTCCCTGACGCAACAGTTGCGAAAGATCAGTTCCCCAAACTTTAGAATCACTTAACCAACGGTAAACTACTACATCTTGATATTCTGGTTCAAAACTATAAGCAGTCCAAAACATCATTTGCATCGGCTTTGGGTGATAACGGGGGGCTAAACGATACCAAGTAATGTTGATAATTTGATATCTGCCAGCAGCGGTGGAACAATTACCTGTGTTGGGGCCTGTAACAATTGTGACGCATATCTCAGGATGTCGGCTGAGGTCGTTGACTTGCTGTCCACCATACAACAGCGAATAGGGACGCTTCCCACTAGCCTCACTCGCTGAGATGGTTCGCATTAAAGCACGGATATAGGGGTCGCCCTGTTTCATTACCAAAGGCGGCTGTTTATCTTCAAAGATGGGATCGGAAGGCGATCGCAAGTCTCCAATATACCATTGCAACAAATACACAAAGCCGAGAAGCGCGGCTATTGGCCCAATAAGTTTTTCAACACCTTTGAATTCAAAGCCTTTCAGAGTCCAACTCCTTCAAATTCGCTCTCTTTGCTAACAAAAATCATCGACGAACTTATTCCAGTAAAGTTCACACCTGATTGTTAGTTACATGATATCCGTTATTCCTGAGTGCTGTAAATCAGAACTATATCAACTCATGCCTTTTATCCCAGACGAATACGGTGAAGAAGAAGATATGATAATTACGGATAGATGAAAAAAACTTGAACTTGAAAAAGAGATATATCGAAAATATAACTCATAATTACAGGTAATCTTAATAACCGAGAATTTTATTCTGTTGTTTAGAACTTTGACGATTTCATAACGATTTTTTTGCCATAAGGTAAAAAAATGATCCAATCAAATCATCCTCCTCAAAATCACATTAATTGTTATTGATGATAGGCTGAAACTTAAGGCGATCGCTTTTTGTTGATGAAGGATAAAGAGCTATGCCTACCTATGTTATAATTAGATAGTTGATTTTCCCAGCGATTAGCTATGACAACAGAAATATTAAAATCTGTTGAACCTACCCTTTACGACGAAGATTATTATTTATGGGTAGAAACAACACTTAAACAATTAGAAAATAAAGATATTGAAAATCTTGATTGGCAACATTTATCAGAAGAAATTGAAGCTTTGGGAATTGAACAAAGACGAAAAGTCGAAAGTTCTTTAAAACAATTATTAATTCATCTTTTACTTTATCGTTATTGGGAAACTGAAAAAGAAGGTTGTCAACGAGGCTGGCAAATAGAAACAACTAATTTTCGTGATGAGCTAGAATTTTATTTTCGTTCCAAAACACTTTATAATTACTCTCTTAACTGCTTAGGTGCAGTTTATATCAAAGCCAGAAGGCAAGCAATTCAAAAAACAGGTTTATCTCCTGAGATTTTTCCAGAACAATGCCCTTTTATTCCTGAAGATATTTTTAATAGTGAGTACTTCCCACAATAAAAGTGATTTTGGATCGCTCTTTGTGAAGATGAATGTAATAAGAGAGCGATCGCTTGTCTCTCGTGAATGAGCGTAGGGGTAAAGCGCCGTATGAGCAATGCGCTTTAACCCTACGTTTTGGGTGTAGGATGGAGCGATCGCTTTGGAAAGTGGAATAAAGGGCGCTCAATTTAGATGAAGCAAGCTACTTGACAAAGTGCCGCAGCTACGCCAGGCGTAGGTATCGCTTTTCCATGAAGATGTGAGCCGATCATTTTGGAGAATAGAATCCTCTAGGATATCAGCACTGTTGAAATAGCTCCTTAAAGCTTTTTGAGGCTGCTTCCGGTTTGGCAACAATTTCGACAATTTTATTGCGTGCATCGGCTTCAAACAGCGCCTCAACAGCAACTTGGGCAACTTTCTGCCTGGGGATGCTACCGTCGAACAGTGTATCAGCACTCTGCATCACGATCGCGTCGAGGTTATCTTCATTCTTCAACCCACCAGGCCGCACAATCGTATAGGTAAGACCACTTTTCTGGATGTACTCTTCAGCTTGCTTTTTCCACAGCAAAATCAGCCAAAACAAGTTCAGTGGATGGAATAACTGCGAAGTACATAAAGAAGAAACTAAGACAAAATGCTCAATTCCCTTTACTTTGGCAGCTTCTACTAAATTTTTAGTCCCTTCAAAATCTACTTTATAGGGGCCAGTGGGGTCAAAACTAGGTTTTGCACCAGTCGCAACCAACAAAACTGTGCTATCTCCCAACGTCGCAGTCAGACTTTCTGGTTGTAACACGTCGCCTACTACCAATTCGGCTTCAGGAGACAGAATACCCCTAGCTTTCTCAATATCCCGCACCAAGGCTCGGACGGGAATATTCCGCGCTATCAATTCTTGCACAATCCGGCGACCTGTTTCACCCGTTGCCCCTGCTACAAATGCTTTCATGAGAAATGCTATCCTGGGAAACTATTGTGTGCTTGTTCAGTTCTTTATTTTAGTAATTCTATGGAGTTGATGGCAGATTAATGAGGTTTCGGTCAAAATGTTATCTTAGTGCGAAATCACCCAGGCACGTGGGGAACTATTAATATAGACGAACGCCAAAGTATACAGTAATGCATTTATGCTCTCAACAAAAGGCGAATATAAATCCTGGGAAATAACAGAAGCAGTTATACCTGTAGCCTCTAGCCAAGAAGAAGCTGAGGACAGATTAACAGAAGCAAATGTAGCGACCCTCACAAAATTTTCCGGTCGTTATCAAGATTTTATGGAAATGCCTGCCCCAGCAGAGAAGGTTGCTGAGTATCTTAATGCTCACGCCTCATGGTTTTGTCGTTGCGCTGAACCCATGAAGGTACAATCACTTGGGAAAAATGGCTATGCTTTAGTAATTGGTCGTTTTGGTGCTTTTGGTTATGATGTAGAACCAAAAATTGGTTTGGAATTGTTGCCCCCAGAGGAGGGTATTTACCGCATCCGTACAATCCCCATTCCTGACTACCAACCGCCTGGTTATGACGTAGACTATCGGGCATCTCTACAGTTAATAGAAAACGATGCTTGCAGTAGCATTGGCGAGGTTACGAGAGTTGAATGGGAATTGGATTTAATGGTTTATTTGCACTTTCCCAGGTTTATTCAGCGCTTACCCAAGTCTATAATTCAATCTACAGGCGATCGCTTACTTAACCAAATTGTCCGCCAAGTCTCCCGCCGCTTAACTCGCAAAGTTCAGGAAGATTTTCATAAATCTTTGGAAATACCCTTTGGTGCCAATTCCAAGCAAAAGCGGTGAGTTAATAGTCAGTTGTCATTAGTTTATGACAACTGACAAATGGCAAAGGACTACTTAACTATGCTTGAGTCAGAATTCTTTGGACAATTTGCACGCCGGTGACAGCCTGCCAAGCAAAAAGTCCCAAAAGCGTGAAATTTAGCAAAATGTGAGTTGCACGCGCCCAATTTGCTCCTTTCTGCATATAAGGAGACAAAGCAGCAGAAAATGCAATCAAACTCATCATACCCAGTCCTGCTAGTAGGTGAGACCCGACAAATAACTTACCATTATTGATGTAAGTGACAGCCATAGCACCGATCGCACCTGCCACCATCAAAGCTAGAAGTATAGACCCCATTTGGTAGTGTCTGACGTTATATCTACCTTTAATCAGTTCTTTCTTTTCTTCCCCCTGAGCATTTCTGGTACGCTGTACTTGCAATCCCAAATAGGCAGCATAAATTGAGAGTGCTAATAGCGCCCACATGAGCACCGGATGGATGAAGTTTAGCCAATATTTCACCGACGCAGAAAGTTCCAGACTCATCGTGTTCTCGCCTAATTCTTAAATCTTCATAAAAATTAGCATAATTCTATTTTCTGTGCTTAAAGTTGCACAAATTAAAGAAGTCGGGGCATTGGGCATTGGGAATTGGGCATTGGGGAAGAATTCTTATAACTCCAAACTCCTAACTCCTAACTCCAAACTCCAAACTCCCCACTCCCCACTCCCCACTCCCCACTATTTTCTTTTACCCTCTTGCCAAAGTGGATAAAGAATCTCAGACTAAATTTTGAGGGTAGACGAACAAAACCCCTGTGTGGGATTTCATCCATGACTGAAAACAACGATACTTTGCTGCTAAAAGCTGCTAAAAGTGGCGATATTAAGGGGCTGTGGGCGCTACTGGCTGCTGGTGCCTTGGTGGACGCGTGCGATCGCCTTGGTACGACGGCGTTAATGTTTGCTGCCAATTTAGGCTACACCGAAATTGTGCGATCGCTGCTCGATGCTGGGGCAAATATCAACTTGCCCAGAAAACTCTATGGTTTGACGGCTTTGATGTTGGCAGCTAGTGCCAAACAGCTTGACATTGTGCAGCTTTTACTATCCAAAGGTGCTGATGTCAATGCTACTAATGAAGATGGCAGTACAGCTTTAATGGCAGCAGTACTCAAAGGCCATGTAGATGTAGTGCGAGTCTTATTGGCTGCTGGTGCGAAGGTGAATATCGCAGATAAAGATGATGATACTGCATTGAAAATCGCCGTTAAGCAGGGACAAATAGAAGTTCTACAAGCAATTCTCCAAACTGGTGTCAATGTCAATATCCGAGATGAGGAGGGTGAGACACTGTTAACATTAGCGGCAGATTTGGGACATCTGGAGATTGTGGAAGCACTCCTAGCAGCAGGGGCTGATGCGAATATGAAAAACGCCGATGGTGGAACTGCCCTATCGGCAGCAGCAGCAGCGGGACACAGTGCGATCGCAGCAGCTTTACTAGATCGAGGTGCCGAGATTAATCTCCAAGATCAAGATGGTGAAACTGCCCTACATCTTGCCGTTGTGGAAGGCTACATTGATGTGGTGCAAGTGTTACTTAACAAACGGGCAGATGTCCAAATTAGAAACCACTTGGCTGATACGCCACTGCTTGTAGCAGCATTGCAGGGACATAGCCAAATTGTCGAGGCACTGCTGAATTCTGGGGGAGATATTAATGGGAAAAATCTTGGTGAAGTACCTTTGACGTTGGCTGCATCACAAGGACACACCCAAACAGTGAAAGTGTTGCTAGAGTATGGTGCTGATGCCAACACTCTGGGGGATGATGGCAAAACAGCTTTGATCAAGGCAACCGAACGCAAGCACACAGAGATCATACATTTGCTGCTGGCAAAGGGGGCAGATGTGAATTTTCAAGACTCAGCGAGGGCAACATCATTGATGTGGGCTGCCTCAGCAGGTTATGGCGAAATTGTGCAGTTATTACTCCAAGCTGGGGCAGATGTGAATTTAAAAAATCGGGGTGGTTATACTGCTTTGATGATTGCAGAATTTAATGGTTATAAGAATCTGGTGCTGAGTCTGCAAAAAGCTGGGGCGCAAGAATAGGTATCTGAATTCTGACTTCTTCAAATAAAATCTTTTCAGAAATATATTGACAAATCATTAAATGAAGGTTATTAACTTAAATACCAAGGAAGTTTAAAACAACCAAGCCTAGACCTGAGAAACAAAGAAAGCAAAACTCCGTCGTAGCTGTTGTGAAATTGCTACGGCGGAGAAAAGAAAAATAAAAACGCCAAGAGGGAGCAGGCTAAATGCTTGCGTGACAAGGATAGAAAGAAAGCAAAAATGAAGAAGTAAATTTACCTTTTACTTTTTACCTTGTACATTTTACCTTTTACCTAGTCTCACCCTTGGCGTTTCCTACTGTGCTAGATGTGCAAAATATATAGTTTTTACTTGAACAGAAATGTATTCTAAGGATCATTTTTTATGTATTATCCTAAAGGCTAAATACAAATGAATCCTGAAAAAAGGTTAATGTGCGACTATTTGGGCGATCGCCACGGAAAGTCAAAGAAAAAATAAATAAAAAATTAAATTTAGTAGAATCACTGTGGTGAATCCCCAATCACCATAAGCTTAAGCATTGACTGCCAATTTTAAATTTTAGACTGCTGATTGAAGAAAAGTCGGTTTTAGGTTCACGCCGGAATTAGTCCCGCTACGCTAACCACATCTTGTGGCTGTCACCAATCCAAAATCCAAAATCTAAAATCCAAAATCTGTTGACTCATGACTTGACCAAGCAAAATGAATAACGACTATAAAATTTGCAGAACAACTAGTGTCATATCATCAGTATTTTGCTTATCAGCACCGATGAATTGCTGAACTTGGTCAAATAGGTAATCCACAATCTCCTCTGGCCCATTGCAGTACTTGCAAGCCGTATTGAAGCTAGCGACAAAATTGTCTTCATCGAAGCGATCGCCACCAGCAGCAGCAGCATCGGTCAAGCCATCTGTATAGTAAATAATTGTATCCCCAGGCTCTAACTGTGCCTGGGCATCTTCATATTGGCTGTTAGCATCCAAACCGATTAACATTCCTAGAGTATCTAAACGGCTGACAGTTTTCGTGGCTGCGTGCCACCATAAAGGAGGATTGTGTGCCGCATTGCTATAAGACAAAATTCGCTTATGGGGATTATATTCGGAGTAAAATAGCGTTACAAAGCGGTGGGAGTTTTCCAAATCCGCATACATAACTCTATTTAAGTTTTGCAAAATTCCTGCTGGGGAATTACCATGTAGCACTTCTCCTCGTAGCATTCCCCGCATCATCGTCATAATCAGCCCAGCGGGGACACCTTTGCCCATGACATCTCCAATAACCAAACCCCAGCGACTAGTTTCCGTGCCGCCTTTGGTCTTGGGCTGAATCTTATTGTGATTGGTAGCAATAAAGTCGTAGTAGTCTCCGCCGACGCGATTCGCAGGTTTACAGCGTGCCGCTAGGACTGCACCAGGGATTGTGGGGCATTGACGTGGCAGAAGTCGTCGTTGAATTTCTGCGCCAATTTCTAGTTCTTGGTCTAGGCGTTCTTTTTTTCTTAGTTCTACAGCTAGTTCATCGTTTTCGATCGCTACTGCTGTTTGGTCTGCTACTAATCTAACTAACTTTTGCCTAGTTTCTGTCCAACTATATTCTGGATCGCGGCTCAAGACGTAGAGCCATCCCCGTTCTGTATGCTTCACCAGAATCGCCGTACCAAAGATTTGCACATCTGGCCCCAAATAACGATGCATCTGGTCATCCAAAATCCCCGTGGCATTCGCTAGAGGGGCAGTATTGGGCATAAGCGTGATTTGACTACTGGCTATTTCTAGGGCTTTGCGGATATTCTTTCGCTGGCCACTATCTTGCCAATGTAACTGCTCTAACCTGACTTGACCATTAGGTTTGTACAGAAACAGGGCGCTGCCGTCTGCATCTGTCACTCTTGTTGCCATCAGCGGGATCAGTTCCAAAAACTGATTCAAATTATTGAAACTTCTCAGGGCAAATCCTAAAGAACTTAGCAAATCTTGAATTTTGTTCTGTTCCCGGTGCAACCTTGCCACGAGTTCTTTGAGTGCCACGACTGGTGTGACATCCGTCGCGGCACTACTATTGTTGTCAGTGGGTTGAGAGGGCAGTTGAGACACAGGCACAGGTACTATTGCACTTTATATTGGCAGATTTTAGATTACTTATAAATCTTTTGGCTTTGGCATTGCTAAACCATCTTTAGACAAGACTTGTCACTTTAGCAAGAGTATAAAGACGTAACAGACAACTTTTATAAGTATTTTATTTGCTTATTGTATTTTTGATTGAATATTAGTAGTTTCAAATCATGTATTTTTAGTCAAAACCCAACCCGTAAAAATTACTACTTTCGGTGATAGTTCATAAAGCTTTTCATTTTTTCATAACTTAATTCCCAAAGCATATCTCTAAAGTCATAAAAATACTTTATTAAAAGAATAATTTATAAAGCTTTCAGAGTGACTGTTTGGGCAGAGGCAATTAGGAGAGAGACTAGAAGTCTTTTGAGTGAAAACCTCTATAAGCGCTCAAATCGAGCTTGGTTTTTGTAAAAAACAGACTTACACTCATTCCCAAACCTGAGAATATCTAAATAAGTCTTCAAATACTTAATTTGTATACCATAATTACCGGGATAATCGCCAAGATTGAGCTTTTCCATTTTTAATTTATCGTTTTGCGAATTTTGAGTTGCTGAATATGCAAAACTTAAACCCATTGAAACGGGATAAAAGTGAGATAACCCAATCTTTTGAGTCAGCCGTAACAGACTTAAACCATTAACCTGTAATTGATTTTAGGTGGGAGTCATTTGGTAAGTGTAAGATATGAATAGAAAAGATGACACTAAATCTAGAAAAAATATCCTCCAAGAACTTTAAATCAAAAGCCAGAAAGAGTGTTGTCGTTTAACCATCAGAATTCCAACCTCTCGATTTATTACATAAAATATTTGCAGATACTTTCGCAAGTAAGAGCTGAGAATACACCTGGGAGTGTTGAACCAGCTTACTTATACCAATTAGCTTTTTGAGTCCACAGTGGACGATTCTTTGAAGTTTTGATGGTCGGAAGCCGTCCTTTTCTTGTGAGGTCGGCGCTGGGCAAACAGCTGAGGCTCGTACTCCTACTCTTAAGTAAGTTATGTACAGCGTGCAGCTCTCCCGACTCGCTAACGCAGTTGCTTCTCTCCCAAAGGGAGACGCAACGCGAACAAGTTGACACAGCCGATGCCAGTCACTTATGGGGAGCCACTCTGTTGGATGGGCAATGCCCGACTTGTTTGCCTTTGGCGTTCCCGTTGGCACATCCTCTCGTAGAGAAGAGTAGCCGCCGCTCCAAAACTCTGGGCAGTGTTGGACTCACCTTGCTGGCTCTCCAACCCACTGCTCACCGCTCACACTGCTCTCCATTCCACTAAATTTGTTAGATTTATGGGGGTGAGCATCTCGTCTGCTCTTTAAATGACTGCAAAATGCAAGTTTACGGGCTTTTGTGTGTCACAACTCAATGCCGGTATTGCTACCTTTAAAAAGCCCATTCGGGGTGTCAAAAAGGGCATTAGTCTGAAATTTTAGCAAAAGTCACCCATTGATTGTGACAAATTCATGATTTTAGGACTTGAGCTGTTTCCAATATTTTGTTTCTAATTAGTTCAAGTGATAATACCAGATCAGTCAGCCCTAAATTCATCAGTTTGTCAAGAAAAATTTTTAACTTTAAATTTTTCAACTAGCCACTCAAGAGAGCTTCGACAAACTCATAGCTAGAAAAGGGGCGTAGGTCTTCAATTCCTTCGCCAGCACCAATAAAGCGAATGGGTAAACCTAGCTGTTGCACAACGGCAAGGGCAACGCCGCCTTTGGCGGTGCCATCTAGCTTGGTTAAGACAACGCCACTCAGTTGGGCAGCTTGGGAGAAAACTTCGGCTTGCCGCAGTCCATTTTGACCTAAAGTGGCATCTAGAACCAACAGTGATTCTACTTTGGCATTTGGGGCTTTTTTGTCGATAATTCGCCGGATTTTGCTGAGTTCGTCCATTAAATTTTTCTTGTTTTGCAGTCGTCCAGCTGTATCTACCAGAAGTAATTCTGTTTGACGCGCTTGGGCGGCAGCGATCGCATCAAACACAACTGCTGCCGGATCTGTATTTTTCCCAGGATTGGCAATTACTTCCACACCACTTCTACTACCCCAAACCTTCACCTGTTCCACGGCGGCAGCGCGGAAGGTGTCTGCTGCCCCAATCAAGCATTTATAGCCAGATTTTTGTCCCAGGTGAGCAATTTTGCCAATAGTGGTGGTTTTACCGGCACCATTCACCCCAGTGATTAACCAAATGTTCAAGGTTTCTTTTTCTGGGGTAAAGCTAGTTTTGTGGGATGCTTTGCTTGGTGCATCCAGCATATCCCGCAGGATTTTTTTCAGGTAAGCGATCGCTTCTTCTGGTGCAGTAACTTCTTCTCGAAGTTTTGTCTGTAGAGCATTAATAATAAAGTCTGTCGCCTCTACACCCACATCAGCTTGCAAAAGCAATGCCTCAATTTCCGTCACAGCAGCAAGGTTTAGCGGCCCTTGACCAACGATCGCCTTCAGTTGGTTGAGAATACTTCGGCGAGTTTTGTCTAACCCTTGCCGGAGCTTTTTCAGCCAGGTAATTTCTTCAATAGAAACGTCTTCTGGATTTCTACCTTGAGCGGCTAAAACTTTCGCCGACCAGACAAACCCATCATCAAATACCAGTCCGGGAATTTCCTCTCCTGTCTCTGAGGTTGGCGCTATTAGCTGTACTACCTCCGGTTCTGGGACTTCAATGGCGCTGGCTATTAATTGTTCCAGTTTTGCTTGCCGTTCTGCCGCCGCCCGTTCTAAGAAGGATAAGTTAGCTGGTGCTGTTGGCTGCGTTGCCTCTAGCGTAGCTAGTGGTTCGGTGGGTGTTGGTTCAACTTCACTTGGCGTTAGTTCTGGGCTTTCGACATCTGCCTCTTCAGCAATTGCTGCCACTGAGGAATCTTCTGTACTCTCTTCCTCAGTAGCAACTTGGACAACTTCTGGCTGTGCAGTTTCTACGGTTGTACTAACAGGTTCCTCAGTTGATTCTAGTTCAGTGATTTCCGCAATTGGCGTTTCTGTGGTTTCAGGTTCTGCTGAGGTATTTGCTGAATCAGGCGGGGTTTCTACTACCTCAGCTTGTTGTTTTTGCTGAATATTTTTGTAGGCAGCTTTAGCAAACGCCAACAAGTCTGCCGTTGTGTCTGGTGCAGTTTCAGCAGTTGGTGTTGACGCTTCGGCTGGCTCTGGTTGGGGTTCTTGTACAGCAGGAGTTTCTTCCTGTTTCTGATCAGAGGGACTGTCAGAGGAATCGTTATATTGACGACGGAACCAATTAAAAACCATTGCAGCAGTATTAGTTATATGAGTTATAAGTTATAAGTTATGAGTTTAATTTAACTTTGCACTTTTTCTTGGGGTGAAAACTTCCGGGTTATCCTCACCTTTCAACGCCAGTTTGAGGAGAATCGGTACAACAGAGGCTTCCTTCGGTTCTTACAGCGTCTCCCCTTCTCACATTGGGAGAGGCTAGCGCCCGCCGTAGGATGCCTGAAGGGCTGTAGGGAGAAGTTCCGCTCGGAGGAAGCCGCTTCTGCGGCTACAGACTTTTCTCCACGGCAGTATAGGAATTACGAATTACGTAGCGGTACTATGCTGTTTTTTTCTGCTCAGTGACTCGGCGCAAAACACCGTTAATAAACCGATGACCGTCGTCTCCACTGTAGCGTTTGGCTAGCTCCACTGCTTCGTTGATGGCGATACTGTCTGGAACTCCTAAGAACTTCATTTCTGCCACGGCGATTTGCAGGATATCGCGGTCAATTTGGGCGAGGCGAGTTACTTGCCAATCTACTAAGGCAGTAGAAAGGAGTTCATCTATAATGTGTCGATTTTCGTTGACTGTAATCACAAGCTCTTTAGCGTAATTACGGACTCCCTTATCCTGATTAGCTAACTGAATCAATTCTGGGAAATCAATTGCTGTACCCAACTGATTGATTGCTGTCTGGGTGCAAGCGATCGCTTCTTGAAGCATTGTTCTCGCAGAATTGAGGTCGGAGGCCCGAGTTTGGCTACTTAAAAGGCGATCGTTACTACGTTGCAGTTCACCTGCGGCATTATCAAGGGTATCTTGCACTTCTGAGGTCAGAGTGCGTACTGCTCCTAGCACCAACTTGGATACTAGTTGGTCGTCTGTCAATGTATCTAATTTCTTTGGGTTCACTGGCAATTGGCTAAGGCTTAAAAGCGCCAATTCACGAGCAATTTGCTGGGGTTTACGAGGTTGCATAAAACTGAGGGGTGATTGTACGAGAACTGATTAACTAGGCAGGGCAAACATACAATTATATCAATTTTGGCACCGTCAAACAACAACATTACGCATTTGCTTGTAACTTTGCCAGATTGATTTTAAGTTTCTTCAAGGGAAATAACCTGCTG
The DNA here is from genome assembly GCF_036917655.1 of Nostoc sp. GTDB lineage: Bacteria > Cyanobacteriota > Cyanobacteriia > Cyanobacteriales > Nostocaceae > Nostoc. The sequence goes on along the minus strand of NZ_JBALCY010000035.1, from coordinate 3,931 downwards.
CTTGATTTCGTCGTGTTTCACTTCCAGTATGGATTCTTTGGGGAAAACCAAAGGCTTATTGGGGGCGACAATGCCACCTGATATAACTATTTTAAAAGCGTCTTCAATCGACATGGAGAGGTTCACCACCTCGTCTTCAGGAACGACTGCGTACCATCCGGTAGTTGGATTCGGTGTGGTGGGGATAAAAACACTTAGCACGGGGCGAGGCATCTGGGCTTGGATATCGCTGCTGATTGCACCAGTGACAAAAGCGATCGCCCAAATTCCTCGGCGGGGATACTCTACCAAAATTACCCGGCGAAACTTGCCATTAGAATCTTTTAGTATTGTTTCTAAAAGCTGTTTGAGAGTTTTGTATACCTGTCCCGCTAAAGGAATTGCCTGTAATAATCGCTCACCAAAATCTAACAACCACCGCCCAGCAATATTGCGAGCCATCAAGCCCATCAATAAGATACTCAGTAGTGGTACAGCTAATCCTACTAATAAATTCAGTAAATTTACTAAAATGGGGTTTAACCCATCAAAGGGATTCAGTTGTTTGGGAATTTGGGTGAGGAAGTTGATTACCCAATTAGCAATGGTAATCGTTAGCCAGATAGTGGTTGCTAAGGGAATTACTACCAACAAACCAGCAATCAGGTCGTTTTTTAAGTCCTGTTTTAGGCGATCGATTACCAAGCCCCGATTCTCCTGTTTTAAGCTAGAGGAACTTTTGTTATTGGTATCCATACCAGCAGATTCGTCAAATAGCAAAGGCTTTACTTGAAGCAGCTTCTAGCGCAAGTAACTGTCCAAAACGTTAGCAGCTTGGCTGCTGCCGCAAAAACACGTACTTGTTGCTGGAAATCAGCTATTTTCCTACAAGCATACACATAGATATCAACCAATCCGATGGCGACTGGTTATTCTCAGAGGATGTTACTTTTCTTTTTAAGACTTGTAAATGATTGTTGCAAGTCCTTAGGTATTACTAATCTACCGCGCTCAATCAAAAGCTGCTCATGATTGTGAAAGTACCACCGGCTAAACTGAGGAATTATTTTTTCTAGTCAGTCACTCACATTTGAGCAGGAGGGCTTTTATGAAAATGTTCTGTTAAAAATATTAATTTATTATGGTGGTTCTCGTTTAGACGCAATCGGGTAGCACAGCCAGTTGTGCTACCCTACTTCTGAATTCTGATTTTGCGATCGCGTACCCGCCCGCATTATAGCGATCGCTGCTTGTTGATTTTACTGGGAATCCTTCTAATCTCCAGTCCCCTTTACGCCGCATCAGCCTGTGTAGTTTCAGAATCCCCGCACTGCAACTGTTGTGGACTCTCTTGTGTCAGAATTGCTGTTGCGTCTAAATTAGGTTTTGGTAGATACTTCATTTCCCAGACTTTGAGCAAAATCAGGTATTCGTAGAATGCCTGCAATGTACACCAAGCAAGTCCAGCACGTCCATCTAAACAGCCGCCTAAAATAAAATACATATATACAAACCGTAGGAACGATCTGGCGGGTAAACGCAAAGACAAATCTTTCAGGGCGCGGCGTTTTTCGACTTCCGATTTGCCAAAGAATAAATCTCGCCAGTTGACCTTTCCCTGTTCTAGTTGATACAGCGTTTCTTGAGCTTCATCAGTAGAATAACGGTTATGCTTGTCTATCCAGCGGCTCAAGCCTTTGCTACAAGTGTAGTGGGGGTATGTTTCTTTTAAAAAGCTAGTTGCGCCCTCACAAACTTCCCGTTCAGTATGACCATAGTCTGTAAACCACACTTTACCGTGACGGAAGAGGCGCATTTGGTAACGGGGATACTGTGTGCTGTAGCGAATCCAACGATTCATGAACATGACGCGTTCAGCCACGTAGTAACCAATGTAGTCTAGATTCTGACTTGCCTTTTCGCATTCTGCGAACAGTTCTGGTGTCATGCGCTCGTCAGCTTCGAGAATATAAACCCATTCGTGCTTCGGGGGGATAGACTCTAACATCCAGGTGCGTTGGCGTCCGTGGCTTTCAAAAGCGTGTTGGACGACGCGGATGGGATAGCGACTGGCGATTTCCACAGTGCGATCGCTACTGCATGAATCCACAACAATGATGTCATCCGATAGTATCGCCGATTCGATACAAGCAGCAATATCTAGCTCTTCGTTATATGTCAGTATGTAAATTGAGAACATTACCCAAGTTTTATAGCGATTTTACTCAGTGATAATTGCTTTTTTATTGTTATTAGCTATTAAGCGCATGGCAGTATAAGTCGTCATAAGTCGTCAATAATTTTTGAATACGTCCTACTGCCATGCCAATAGTGGATTAGCGGGCGGTAGCTCTAGGTTTACCACCTTGTACAGCACCCCTACCTCTTAAGCCTGTCCAGCCGATGATAATGTAACCAATGGACAACAGCAAACTGCTAATCCCAACCCGCAGTCCAGACTTCCAAGCACTATCTTTAGCTTGTATCTCTGCTTCGTCTCTGCGCTGACGAAGTTGGCTCAGTTGTTGAGTTCGCAGCGTCTGAGTATCTGTTTGTTGTTCGATAGCTTTGTCAAGTACCTGGGGATCTGTTTTAGCCTTCTTCAGTAACTCTTTGATATTTGCGGGAATTTGAGAGCTTTCAAGTGCTTGCTTATATTTTTGATCATCTTTGAGGATTTCACTAAACTGAGCTTTGGTTTGGGTTCGCAGTTGATCTAGTTGAGCTTTTCCTTGCTCAGTATTTAGTTGTGCTTGCAATTGCGATAACCGAGTGTTCAGTTGAGTTTCTGCTTGATCTGCTTCTTGGGTGATGCGGTTGAGTGTTTGAGTCTTAGCTTGATTGACGTTATTGAGGTGCAGGGGAAAAATCAGCAAGAACATCAACCCTAAAATACTTGAGAGGATCACGGCGGGAAATATTAAATCGATACCTTGGGGGCGATCGCTTCCTGCATCAGCGTTTTCAATCCAATAGGCAGCAAACAGCAGCCCCAATCCTACTAAAGGAACAATTCCCCGATCAACTAGCGCTGTTGCCAAGTTGATTTGCCATACCCGATCAGTCGGTTGAAAGGGTAACAACAGAATGAAAAAGTCAACGAAAAAGGACAAAATGCAGATTATTCCAACTACCTTAAGTGTGAGGGCAGTACTCATGGAAGCAAAACGGTTAACCATAATTTTTCAAACTGGCGGTGAATACGAGTGATTTTCATATTTAAAGCTACTTGAATATTGTGCCCATGACCGTAACTCTTGTGTAGAAACACAAAACAGATTCAATACTGGTAAAGGCTATTTGCCTCTTGGTTTTCAACTAGGCCACAGTAACATTTGTTATCTACAGTGTCTTCAGGAAATTCCTGGTGTTTTAAGATACGAAGTTAATGCGGGGCTGTAGAAAAAGACTCATTAATTACCCGATCTCCCTTATTGCAGTTCTCAATCGGTCGTAATATCGGCCTTTTGTAGGGCTAGTGTGGCTTGCATCCATACAAAAATCGCTATATCTCCCTTCTCTTCCTCATTTTTCCATTTCCCCTGCAAGGGCTTGTTCCCAAATCGGCAGATCCTCCGGTCGGTCAACATCAGCTAAAGGAAACAAGTTCACACGTGATAAATTAAGTTTCTGGGCAATGTCCACGGTTTTCTGGAATACTTGAGCAGTTCCCCACTCGATGTTAACGAATAACTCCGAGATGGGTTGGCGCAAACCAATTAAGTAATATCCAGCATCGATCGCAGGGCCAAGTACAAGGTCAAAGGCGTGTAACTTCTCAAAGGCTGTTGCTAAAATCTGGGCATTCACTCCAGAACAATCTGTACCGATGATAATTACTTGTTCTACACCAGATTCTGGAGTTTAGACTAAGCAATGGAAAATGACCCAGCAGGGCTGAGTTAATCAGAGACTTAGCAAAAGTATGAATAATCTTAGGTATTAAACAGCA
>NZ_JBALCY010000034.1:0-73800 GCF_036917655.1 Nostoc sp. | reverse complement strand
CGCCAAACCACTGAGGAGCCGTGTGAATTGGAAACTTTCATGCACGGTTTTGAAGACCAGTGAAACTGGTGACAGTTCCACTGAGTTCTAATGATCAATTGCGTTACTACATTGGGTTGTTAGCTAAACACTTGGATGTACAAATAGCGTACTTGGTAGCACCAGAATTTAACAATGGACTACCTGCGTCTTTAGTTGGTAACAAAGAGCGGAATGTAAATATGGGGTTGAAGGGATTACAAATTACTGGTAACTCAATTATGCCTCTGTTAACCTTCTATGGAAATTCTATAGCCGATCGCTTTCCTACCCATGCGGAACAATATAACCAAAATATCAACAGCCAAGGTTTTGCTTCAGCAAATTTAGCGCGTCAATCAGTAGAAATCTTTCAACAATATATAGCGATCGCTTTGATGTTTGGCGTGCAAGCAGTTGATTTACGCACATATACAACTCTTGAACATTATGATGCCCGTGCCACACTCTCGCCTGCAACCAGAGATTTATATCTAGCAGTCCGCAATGTAGTCGGACAACCACCTTCTGCTGATCGACCTTACATCTGGAACGACCACGAACAAGCCTTAGATGAACACATTGCCAAAATTGCAACTGATATTGCTAATCGTGGACAAATTGTCCAAGCAGTTAACGATCTTTTGTTAACCTTACACTCCTAAGTCTCAATTTAGCCATATTTACACCCATTTGTAATTCAAAAAATCAAATTCAATCAGGGTTTTAAGGTTTGCATCTGTAGGGGCGCAAGACCTCACGCCCCTGCTTTTGGAGAATTGGTATTAGTTCAAAACTGGATGCAGTTTCAATCTGTTACGAACAGTCATAATTTTTTCTAATTAAAGGTGACATCTTTGCGTTAACGGAAATTCAGTTGATTGTGGCGATGGTGTGTCAACGTTTCCGCCTCAATCTACTGCCTGAACACCCAGTTGAGTGCCAGCCATTGCTAACTCTGCAAACACGCAAAGGCATCTTGATGACATTGGAGCCACGAACTGAACTTGATAACGTCAGTCAGCTAAATACTCAAAAGACATTATTAACTGATTAATACCATTTCAAATACTTGAATCTCTCACTAAATCTTCGAGAATTGTATAAATGACTGTCGAAGTAGGCAAAGGTAATAAAGTTAAGTGAGTCTTTTTAACCATGAATATTGCCCATCATATCGAGCGGGGTTATCAATTATATCCTGAGAAAATCACTCTGATTTTTGAAGATAAATCTTTTACTTATAAACAGCTTAACAAGCTAGTAAATTGTGTTGCGAACGGTTTGCGTGGATTAGGAATTAAAAAAGGCGATCGCGTAGTTTTGTTTTTGCCAAATATTCCAGAATTTATCATTTGTTATCTTGGTATTCTCAAAATTGGTGCGGTTGTCGTCTCAGTCAACGTCATGCTAAAAAGCAATGAAGTTAGCTACATTTTCAACGATTGTGCTGCTAAGGCAATAATTACCACAGAGGCACTCTTTGAAAATGTACCAGAGGCAGATTTACCCGAACTACAACACATTTTGATTGCAGAGGGTAGCGTCAAAAAGGGAATTAGTTTAACGAAACTGATGGAAAGTGCTTCTGGTAATGCAGATGCTATTGAAATAGATCGCCATGCTCCTGCTAGCATCGTCTATACATCGGGAACAACAGGTTTTCCTAAAGGAGCGACCCTTTCCCACGGCAACATAATTTCTAATATGTATTCCCAAAACCGTTGTTGTGGAATGCAACCAAATGACCGATTACTGCTTTACTTACCGCTATTTCATTGTTTTGGTCAAAATGCTATTCTCAACGCAGCATTAAACGTCTGCGCCACAATTATCCTGAAACGTCGATTTGACCTTGAGCAAGTACTTAATGCGATCGCTACTCATCAAGTAACAATGTTCTTTGGGGTACCAACGGTATTCATCAATCTTCTAAATAGTGATTTATCTGGCTACAACCTCAATAGTGTGCGTTATTACTTTACGGCGGCGGCACCGATGCCAATTGAAGTTGCACAAACTTGGCAGGATAAGTATGGAAAAGTGATCAATGAAGGATATGGTTTAACTGAAACATCACCATGTGCATCTTATAATCACGATTTAAAATACAAACTCGGTTCCATTGGCGCTCCCATCGAGAATGTGGAAATGAAAGTTATTGACGATAATGGTAATCAGGTACAGCTTGGTGAATTGGGTCAGATCGTAATTAGAGGGCCTAATGTCATGCTTGGTTATTGGAATCGCCCACTTGAAACTGCTGAAGTGATTAAAAATGGCTGGTTCCATACTGGCGACATTGGTCGGGTAGATGAAGACGGTTTTTTCTACATTGTTGACCGCTTGAAAGACATGATTAATATGTCTGGATTTAAGGTATATCCGACTGAAGTTGAAAATTTGATTTATCAACACTCATCTGTTGCTGAGGTAGCTGTATATGGCGTTAAGGATGCTTTTAAAGGTGAGATAGTTCAAGCAAATATTATTCTGAAGCCAGGTCACATAATTAGGGCTTGCTGATTAAAGCTAAAACCCTTATATAAATAGTGGTTGAGGTCGATAGGTCGGTAAAAAGTGCAAAAAAATCAGGTAAAATGGCTCAAAACCTTAACATCAGTATAAAAAATGTATAGAAAAATTGAGACTCCACCCACCCCAATAGAAAAGTTTGAACTGCCATTTGAGGGGAAATTGGCAGAGGATAATAGATGGGTCATAATGGCTAATTTAATTCCTTGGTCAGAATTTGAAGATGAAATTGAGTTTTTGAGTGTGGTAACTGGTGGCTATAGTATAAACTGATTCTCTCAAAAAGTTGTTAATTGAAACTGCGTCTCAATTAAAGGGTGCAGCAAAGCGCAAATTTATGGCACAGACAGTTCAGGGCTTAGGTTTAGGAGGGCAAAGGCTTGCACAATCAGAATTAGGATGGAATAGAGACACAATTCGCAAAGGAGTAAGAGAATTAAAAAGTGGTATTACTTGTGTTGATAACATGAGTGCTAAAGGACGTTATAAAGCAGAAGAACACCTGCCAAATCTTTGAGAAGATATAAAAAATTTAGTTGACTTCTATAGTCAAACCGATCCGAGTTTTAAAAGTCAAAGACTATATACTAGACTCAGTGCAGCCGAAGTCAGAAAGCAATTAATTGAAAAGTATGGTTACAGCGATGAAAAGTTACATACATCAGAAACAATTCGAGTCAAATTAAATAATTTAGGTTACAAACTCAGAAGGGTAAAGAAAGTTCAACCTCAAAAAAAATTCCACAAACTGATGCAATCTTTGAGCAACTAGATATAGTAAACAAAGACGCTTCGGAAGATAAGAGTGTTTTACGTCTCAGCATGGACGGAAAAGCCCGCGTTAAGATTGGCTCATTTGATCGAGGGGGAAAAAGCCGGGATGGAGGGAAAGCTGATGACCATGATTATAATCCAAAAACAACTGTAACTCCTTATGGTATCTTTCTTCCAGAGCTTGATGAACTATTTTTGTACTTTACAGAATCGAAAGTTACAAGCGATTTTATTGTTGATATTTTAGAAGATTTTTGGTTATCAGAAAAGCATCGTTTTTCTGATATTAAAACCCTACTTCTCAATCAAGATAATGGGCCACAGAATAGTTCACGACGTACCCAATTTATGAAACGTATAGTAGAGTTTGCTCACAAGCATCAAGTAAATATACGTTTAGCTTACTATCCTCCCTATCATAGTAAGTATAATCCACTTAGATTGGACATGGACAGTACTAGAAAATCATTGGAACGGCAGTATTTTAGATGAACTAGAAACAGCTTTAAATTTTGCTAGCACTATGAAATGGAAAGGTTCTCATCCAGTAGTTAAGCTAGTACACGAAACTTATGATAATGGGGTAAAGCTTACAAAAAAAGCTATGGCTCAAATTGAAAAACAGATTGAGCGGCTAACCGATTCTACTCATGAAGTTTTCCCAAATTTAGGTAATTGGTTTATTGATATTTGTTGTAGTAAGACAAAAGTTATTTGATTTTAATAACAGTATTTATTTAGCTACAAAACATACTAGTTTTACACTGTTTAACTTCAAAGCAGACGACAAGTGTATAGATTCTTCATGCATAGATGAGGGAGAGAAAAGGGGAAGACATAGGCAACCCCTTTTCTCCCCCCTAAAATGATTATCATTCTTGATAAATCCTGTCTCTTGTTTTTCTTGGAATAATTTATTCTTTGGAAGTCCCTAATGCCTCAACTTCTGGACAGGGGAATGCAGGGAATGTAACGGTACGTGCAAAAAATGCTATTTCCCTTGCAAATGGTAACATTTTCAGCACCGTAGAAGCAGGAGGCGTAGGTAAAGGAGGCAATATCGACATCAATGCAGCAACACTGTCACTCACTGATGGCGCTCAACTGCTAACTGCTACTCGTGGAGCATCTGCTACCCAACCAGCAGGGCAGGGTAATGCAGGCAATGTCAATGTTTTGGTAACAGGTACTGTTGATATTGTTGGGAAGAAAAACGGTTTTCCCAGTGCGATTTTCAGCTTGGTGGGCACAGGAACTGTTGGGAATGGGGGTAACATTTTTATCGATTCTGGTGACTTCTCATTACGGGATGGCGCTCTACTTGTTGCCTCAACTTCTGGACAGGGGAATGCGGGGAATATTCGCATCAATGCAAAAGATGCAGTAACTGTTTCTGGAACTAGTCAAGAGACAGGATTTTCTAGTGGTTTATTCACATTTACTGATTCTACTTCCACTGGCATTGGTGGCGATATTAGCGTAAACACCAATATCTTTCGCCTATCAGACGGCGCTTTACTGGATGCACGCACTAGAAATAATCAAAAGGGTGGCGATATTACGGTAAATGCAAACGTCTTTGAAGCACTCAACGGCGGACAACTCACCACCACTACTTCAAGCAATGGACGTGCAGGTAAAATTACTGTCAACGCTACTGATAAACTAATAATTAGCGGTATTGACCCTAGTTACAGCGATCGCATTACTAACTTTCCTGATAACGTAGCAAATATCGGTGCTAACAGTGGCTTATTTGTCAGTTCTACTGGTTCAGGAATCACAGGCGACATCGAAATCAACTCACCCAAAATTACCTTAGATAACCAAGGTAAACTCAACGCCGAATCTGCATCCGGTAACGGTGGTAATATCAACGTTAACAGCGACTTACTCTTACTCCGTCACAACAGTCAAATTTCCACCAACGCAGGTACAGCTGAAAAAGGTGGCGATGGCGGTAACATCAATATCAATTCAAGATTTATCGTTGCAGTTCCCAAAGAAAATAGCGATATCAGCGCTAACGCCTTCACAGGAACCGGTGGAAACATCCAAATCAACTCGCAAGGTATCTTCGGTATTGAGTCGCGGACAAAACCAACCGAAAAAAGTGATATTACTGCAAGTTCGCAATTAGGCATTTCCGGTGTAACAAATATTAATGCACCCGATAACAGTTCCATTCAAAACAGCTTCATTGAATTATCACCAAACGTTATCGATACTAATGCCCTCATTGCCAATAGCTGCATTTCACGCGCCAGCAAGCGACAAGAAAACTCTTTTACCATCACAGGTTCTGGTGCGTTACGCTATAGTCCGGGAAAGGGATTCATTTCACCCTATACAACTGGTGATGTGCGTAGTGTTGAACCAACATCGCGCCCCTGGAAAAAAGGCGATCCAATTATTGAACCACAGGGAGTATATCGATTACCCAATGGGCAATTAATCTTGAGTAGAGGTTGTTAAACAGAAATATTGCACACATGGAAAAATCCTCTGTGCAGTTTTCTGCAAAATGGGATGCACTATCATGCGATCGCACGATACAAATCATGCAACTATATGTGCATAAATGGTGAATGCATTACTTAGTCATTTCTCTTAATCTGAGTATTAAAGAAACGGTTAATGAATCGAAAAACAACAAAAACCATCAATTTATTAACCGTTGCTGATGAAAATTTCGTAATTTTTATTCACTCGGATTGAGAGGTTTATTATGTTTCACAAACTAGTCCGCAATACAATTTTAGCAACAGCTTTGGCATTACCAATAGTACCATTAACCAGCCAAAATGCTCTTGCAGATAACCGCGATTTCTTAGTTTACAACAACAATGAGCTAGAAATTACTCAATTGTATGTATCATCAACAGGAACTAAATATTGGGGTAGTAATATTCTCAACTCAGATATTGTTAACGGTTCATCTGACGCAGTTACATTTAACAATAATAGCAATCATTGTACCTATGATGTCAAAGCTATTTATAGCGATGGCACTTATGATGTCATGCGTAACGCTGATCTTTGCAGCACCTATGGAATAACTTTTTCTGGTCATGGAGGCGACTATCAATAATATTAGCGGTTTTTAAACCGGATCTTGATGATTTGCACTTTTATGCAATCATCAAGAAAACTATTATGGTATTTTAATTAAATAATAATATCATCTTCTAGCCAGAAGTCTGGGAACACAATTATAGGGAATCTGCTAACTGCATATCTGCTTGATTAATTATTAAACAAAAGTCGGATATCTGGCAATACGGTTCGGATAAGATCCCCCCGCCTGTGGCGACCCCTTTTTGAAGGGGGTAAAGGAGCAAAAAGCAAGCCTTTTGAAGGTGGATTGGGGGGATCTTCGCAGGGTAAACAAGCTAACTGAATTGTATTGGGATATCTGGGTATTTTATCCTCTCAGATAGCCAATAGCAATTCGCCAAAATTTAGACACTATCTTTTACAAATTTTACATATCATATATAAACAATGGGTTCCTACCTTCGGTTTCAAAAGCTTTTTTTCATATTACTTACCTGCATCAGTATTACTCCACTTGCAGTATTTGCACAATCGACACCCCCATCTGGAGTTACAATTCCTCCCGACACACCAGGGAAAGTTGAAGAAACTCTACCCCAACCATTACCATCACCAACCCTTCCTCCCACACCCCCAACACCAACTGTTCCCATACTCCCATCACCCCCACAGGAAAATCTACCCGACACAACCTTTCCTAGTGGTGAAAGTTTCTTTGTCAAAGAAATTCAAGTCAAAGGATACTCTGTTTTAGAAGATGAAATCATCAAGTTAAAACAGCCGTTAGAAAATAAAAAAATCACATTTGAGCAGTTATTGCAACTGCGATCGCAAATTACCAAACTCTATGTTGATAATGGCTACATCACCAGTGGTGCATTTATCCCCAACAATCAAAATATTGCTAGCGGTGTCGTGCAAATCCAAGTTGTCGAAGGAGAACTCGAAGGGATTTCAATTTTAGGGTTACAAAGATTGCAAACTGCATACGTGCGTTCCCGGATTGCACGGCTGGCAAATAAACCTTTAAACCAAAAACGCCTCGAACAAGCGCTGCAATTATTACAACTTGACCCTGCCATTCAACGAGTCAATGCCGAGTTAACCGCAGGTAGCACTCCAGGTAGTAATATTTTACAGGTGACAATTACCGAATCGCCAGCATTCCACGCTGGGGTGATCTTTGCAAATAACCAATCACCTAGCGTTGGTTCAGAACAAGGGAGTGTTTTTATTGCTCATGATAATTTATTGGGGTTTGGGGATAAATTTAGTGCTGAATATGCTGCTAGTGAAGGTTTAAACATTTACGATATCAGCTATTCTGTTCCTTTTAACCCCCTAGATGGAACCATTGGTATCCGTTACAGCAACAGTGGTAGCCGGATTATTGAAAGCGAATTTCGTGACTTGCATATCCGCAGCGAAGCCGAAACCCTTTCCTTTAACGTCCGTCAACCACTAATCCACACGCCAAATAGCGAATTTGCTCTCTCGTTAGCATTCGATTTACGGCGCAGTCAAACCTTCATCCTCAATGATATCCCCTTCTCTTTTACCGAAGGGCCCGAAGATGGGAAATCAAAAGTTACGGTAATCCGCTTTTCCCAAGATTGGTTACAACGTAATGCTAACAGTGTCTTAGCGGCGCGATCGCAATTTAGCTTTGGCATTGATGCAATTGATGCAACTGTCAACGATAGTGGTACTGATGGGCGTTTTTTTAGCTGGGTGGGACAATTTCAATGGGTACAACGGCTATCTCCCCGCATTTTGATGCTGGCCAAAGTTAACACTCAACTTACTCCTGATTCCTTACTTTCGTTAGAAAAAATTAGCATTGGCGGAGTGGATACAGTGCGCGGTTATCGTCAAAATCAACTTGTTGCTGACAATGGGGTAGTTGGAGGTGTGGAAGTTCGTATTCCCCTGACATCGAATGTGGAGACGCTACAGCTAACACCATTTTTTGACATCGGTACAGCTTGGAACAATCGCGGTATTAATGCCGACCCACAAACTATTGCTAGTCTGGGGTTGGGCTTGAACTGGCAACCTTTTAGCGGTTTGGTATTGCGTGCAGACTATGGTATAGCATTTATCGGCACAAGCGATCGCGGTAGTTCGCTACAAGATAATGGTTTTAGTTTTTCAGTGCGCTATCAGCCGTTTTGATATTACGTCTGGTCAAAGATTTATAATTAACGAAGTAGAAAAAATCATCAAGCGACAAGTATTTGATATACCAACCCTAGAATAATCGTTACAGAACACAGAGTTGCCGTCAAAGAATGCCCTAAATGTAAAGCTCACATCCAAAGAAGTTTTCCAGAATTGGTGAAAGCGCCAGTACAGTATGGAGCCAGAATTAAAGTAGTTGCAGCTTATCTATATGATCAGCATTTTATACCGGAAGACAGGTTGAGCGAAGTTCTAGGAGATTTAATTTGGTTGTCGAATCATACCAGAAACAATCGCAAATACAACGAAACTATTTAGGGGTAGTCATGTAATTGTCTCCCCTACGTTCCCCAAACTCAACTTAACCGTACAACAGGTTTTCGATTTGTGAAAATCGCTAGATTTAGGGCACAACATTGTTCTCTATTTGTGTACTTCATTTACCTAAAAAACGCTGTATTTGAGGATACATCTGGCAAATAGGGGGTAAAATTCTTCGTATACCAACTAATTTCCCTGTTTTGCCTTCTCTGTAGAAACTTTCGCCTTCCCTGTAGTACAATACCACCCTCTCTACTATCGATGTCTTACTAACCCAGATCATGGAAAATGAACAAGATTTAGCAGACCATTCTGAGAATATTTTGCGTGGAATTGCTTATAAATTTGGTAATAATAGCCACGAATATCAGATGGCTGGAAGGACTCGTAAAAGCGATCGCAAGCGTATTGTACGTCAAAGCGTGGTTTTGCCTACTATCTAAGGCTACAACGGAATGGCACTTACTTAAGCAAAAGTTGTAACCCATATCTCCGACTTTTTAAAAAAGTCGGGGATCTAAATTCAGCACCAAGCAAATGTCTGTTTTACCAAAAGTCTGTGTCAGCCATGCCCCTGCAATTTGGGTATTTTTTTAATCGGAAATCTTTTAAGAACATTCTCGACTCAATAGCAACTGCCCATTATTGAGCCGATATAATCCTTGCGGTTCGATAATTGCATCGCCTTTCTTCCAAGGACGGGATGTAGTTTCGACACCTCTAACCTCACCAGTTGTGTAGGTAGAAACCAAAACACCAGGACGATTAGTAGTCAAAGCACCAGAACCTGTAATAGTAAAAGAGTTTTCTTGTCGCTTGATGCCGCGTGAAATGCAACTATTAGCGATGAGTGCGTTGGTGTCGATCACTGGAGATAATTCGGTGAAGCTGTTTCGGATGAAACTGGTATCGGGTGCGTTAATGCTAATCACACCTGCAACGCCTAATTCGGAACTGGCGGTAATATCACTTTTTTCAGTTGGCTTTGTCCGCGACTCGATACCGAAGATACCTTGAGAATTGATTTTGACGTTTCCACCTTTTCCTGTGAAGGCATTGGCTGTGATGTCGCTATTTTCTTCAGGGATAGCGATGATGAATTTAGCATTGATATTGATGTTACCACCATCACCTCCGGCTTGGGCTGTGCCTGCGGTAGTAGAAATTTGGCTACCATTACGTAGAAGTAAATAATTTTGGGCGATGAGGTTAATGTTTCCACCTTGACTACTAGCGGTTTGAGCAGAAATTGCAGCTTTATTGTCAATTGTGAAAGTTCCTGCATCTATAGTGATATTACCTGCATTACCAGTACCCTCACTATTTACTGATACTTTTGCACCATCTCTAAGAGTAATGTTAGGAGGATCAATAAATATACTACCTCCCTGTCCAATAGAGCCAGCAGTTGTGTCAGCAAAGATTCCGCTTACAGCTCCTTCATTATCAATAACATCGGTTACTCGGTCTGTTGAGCCAAAATTTCTGATGTATTCAGCGCTACGTGTCAGTCGTTGAGCAAAATTTGGATCGCTACCAGCAATGGTGATATCATCTTTAACATTAAGTCTGATATTACCCGCATTTCCAGCAGCACCAGTATTTGTAATTACTTGTCCGCCGTTAATAGCTTCAAAAGTGTTGGCATTTATGGTAATGTCACCGCTTTGATTGTTATTAAAAGTGCTGGCACTGACTATTGCACCGTCTGTGACTTGAAAGTTATCTGTAGTAACTGTAATGTTGCCAGCATCACCAGCTGCTCCTCTTTCAGTTGAGGTAAGTAAACCACTAGAAAAGCCTAATAAGCCACTACCTAATAGTGTCACAGAATCAGAAGCATTGATATGAATGTCGCCAGCTTTTCCTCTGCCACCAGAAATATTTCCAAATTGTCTAAAAATAGATGTGCCAATTTGTGAACCACTTTCTAAAGCTAAAGTTTTGGTGTTGACATCAATATCACCACCTTTACCTATACCCCCTACGCCCACATTACTGTTGATAAAGCTGTTGTTTGCTAAAAAAATAGAATTTTTTGTATCTACAGAAATGTTTCCTGCATTTCCTTGTCCATAAGTCGCTGTATTTATTTGAGAGTTGTTTTCTAAATTCAGGTTGTCAGTTAAATTAATTGCAATACTCCCTGCATCACCCTTGCCATAAGTACTAGAAAATAATCCTGCACCATTGCTCAGAGATAAAGCACGGGCATTAATATCAATATCACCGCCTTTGCCTTCAGCAACTAAGAAAGAACCCCCATTGAATACTTGAGTACTTATACCGCTACCAAGACCATCAAGGGAAATAACACCGCCAGCACTAACTACAATCTTTCCGGCGTTCCCCTGCCCAGCAGTCAATGCGTCCACTGTAGAGCTATTCGTGATGCTTATATTGTCAGTTGTGTTAATTAGAATGTTTCCTGCATCACCTAAGCCAAAAGTACCGCTCGATACTTGTCCTCCATTACTGACAGAAAGTAACCCAGCTTTGATTTGAATATCTCCACCTTTGCCTTCACCTCTAAGTAAAGAAGTTGTCAAACCAGTACCTAAATTACGGTTAGCACCATCAATTTTAACTGCATCGCTGGCATCAATCGTGATATTGCCAGCGTTGCCTTTTCCAAGTATGGAAGTTACCATTCGACCGCCATTTATTAAAAATAGCGAACCAGTTTTCACCTGGATATTTCCCCCATTACCATTAAATGCATTAGTCAATAGATCGCTTGGTAAACTATTGCTACCTATACCGTCAAAAGTAACAGTGTTTTTTGCATCAATAAAAATATTACCTGCATTACCTTGCCCATTGCTAGATGCTTGAGCGGTACCACCATTTTGAAATAGCAGTGTACCTGCGGTGATATGGATATCGCCACCATTACCAACACCATTAGAACCCACAGTGCTACTTACTTGACTATTAGATAGTGGCTGTTGGCTTACCAAGTCTGCAAAGGTGACATTATCGCGGGCATTGATAGTTATGTTACCTGCATTACCGTGTCCATCTGTACTGTTAATTATTTGTGCGCTATTAGTCACAGAGAGCGATCGAGTTGTCACGTGAATATCTCCCCCTCTACCCACACCACCAGTTAATAACTCACTATTTAACCCAGTTGATGAATCGAAGACACTACCATTAAACTTGCGAGTTCCAAAACCATCCAAATTAATTGCATCACGAGCGTCTACAGTTATATTTCCTGCATTTCCTTTGCCAACGCTATCGCTAATAATATAAGCTCCATTGGTCGCTGTCAAAGTGCCAGTTGTTATTTGAATATCACCTGCATTTCCTGCGCCACTGAAGTTTACACCGTTATTAATATTACTAAAAAAAGTATTTTTATCTTTATTGTCTAAGCTAATATCATGGGCATTAATAATAATGCTACCAGAGTCACCTTTTCCATAGGTTCTAGCTTCGATTGATGAACCATTATTTATTGCTAACGAGTCTGCATTAATACTAATCTTCCCACTATTACCGATGGCTCCTTGACCCAAGTTAGCCTGAATTCCATTGATAATCCCAGGTGTGGCATTAGCAAAAGTGACATTACCTCTAACATTAATATTAACATTTCCTCCATTTCCGCGTCCCCCAGGAAGATTATTTGCCGCATCTTCAATGTTCGCCAATAACTGAGAATTATCAGCTAAATAAAGTGACCCCGCAGTAATATTGATATCGCCACCTTTACCAACAGCCCCAGCACCTATACTACTGGATATCACTCCATTGACAAGAGAAAGAGAATCAGATGCTTCAATAAAAATATTACCTGCATTGCCAGTTCCACCCGTACTTGTAATTAGAGTAGCAAGATCAGTCAGCAATAAAGAGCCTGATTTGATGTTGATGTTACCACCATTACCCGTGGCTCCAGGAGATACTCCACTGTAAATAGCACTACGAGATCCATTTCTTGTCCCTGTAATATTCACAGCGCCACGGACATCTATATTGACATTACCTGCATCTCCACGCCCAGCAGGTCGATTTAGATTAGTATCTGCTCCACGGATAAAAGTTTGCAGTTGTGATTTATCTTTTAGAGAAACGGAACCAGATGTAATATTAATATTTCCACCCCTACCTACACCCCCAGCTTCTATGTTGCTGAAGACAGAACTGAATTCAAGAGAAACTGCATTTGGTGTTTGGATAAATATATTGCCAGCATTTCCTCTCCCATAAATACTGGTTTCTAGTAAGGAGTCTTTAAGAGAAATTGCTCCCGTTGCATTTAATTTAATATCACCTGCTTGGGTAGTGCCATCACCCAAGTTTTGACCAATTCCCGCATATAGTTGTGAATTGGACATATCAAAATTACGGGCATTAATGGCAATATCTCCGCCACCCGCGCCAAAAACACTTACAAAAGCTTGATTCGAGAGAGATACATCAGCTAGCTGCACATCATTCGGAACACTCAAACTCAATGTATTACCCGCTACATTTAGTCCCACATTTCCTGGTGCAGCTAAAGCAGCTACCTCAACTCTGCCACCGTTAGCTACCAGCCCACCCCCATCTAAGTTGATATTACCACCAACTAATAGCAAACTTTGCCCATTAGGTACTCTTAAACCTGTAACATTTACTCCAATTGGGTTTACTCCTGCGGGTGCTTGAGATTGGTTGATTATTCCCCCGCTTTGATTAATCTGATTAAATAACAACGCCGAAGGATTCACAGTCAACAATGGCGCTGCTTGGGGATTTGTCGCACTAAAATTTCCCTGATTGCCAAACTTTACACTGCTTGCAGTCGTCCCTATAAACGAACCCTGCACATCTAAACTGGCATTTTTGCCAAACACAATCCCATTGGGATTGATCAAAAATAAATTCGGGCTAGAACTGCCAGATGTGCCGAGTTTCCCCAAAATTTCTGAAGGGTTATTGCCTGTCACCCGTGCCAGAATATTTTGGATATCTGCGCTAGGACTCAAGAAATACGCCCCCCGTCCCTCGCTGATATTAAATTCTTGAAAGCTGTGAAAAAGATTGATTCCGCGAGTTGCACCACCTGTAATTATTTCAATTGGTAGTCCCTGAAAGTTGCCTATAATTTGGGAGGACTCAGCGCCAAGTGTGTTGTCGGGTACAATATTACTTTGCTGCGCCTGGGTTTTAGCAGTGAAGACACTAGCACTTAAGCAGCCCACTAACCCTGCCAGTCCAAACTGCAAACACCTGTGTAATGCGTATCTTATCGTCATAAGGTGCTATTCATCTTGATTATTTGAGTATCTAATGAAACCGCACCTTTGGACGATAAATAAGCGAATATTTGTTAATTATGCAGTTTTCTGCAATGAGGCGATCGCATTCCTGCATTCTCCAGTTTTTTGGAGTTTCCCTAGAGCAACATTTTTAATCCAAGGTGCGATCGCATTTATAGCGGTTCTCAATTGCATGGAATACAGACCTAACCCCCAGCCCTGAGTTTGCCGAGAATAATTTTCTGAGCTTGCTGATTAAAAGTCTTTCTATTTGACCCCATCACGGCTTATCCCAGTGCGGCATTCATTACATCAGTGTCGATGTAAACCTCATTTTCTGCACTTACCAAGATAATCGGTAGCCCCGTATGTGCGATCGCTTCAGTCATTGAATTATTACTCATACCAATTCTGTATGAAGATGCATCTTATCAAACCCCCCTGTAGTCCCCCCGATGCCTTGGGGGGAGGGCGTTAGCCGGGGGTAAAAATATATTGCAGCTTCACAAAGAAACGGTATCAGTAGATTAAAGATGGACGAAAAAAACGTTACTGCAATGACCAGCCAAGGTGCGATCGGCTCTCTTTTTAGACATAATCGCTCCTCCCGGTTCTTGTACTGCCTTTTCTGCTTCAGATGACATTTTGTTATTCCTCCTAAGAAGTTTGCATCGTTTAACGTGCCGATGATTCCGATTTGCATGATCGGACTTTTCTTGGTTTTGTTGTGGCCGCCTAATCAGGCTGCGAAGCCGCCATCAATCTTCAGGCTTGCACCGGTGACAAAACCGGCTTCGGCACTTGCGAGATAGGAAACCATGCCCGCTACTTCTTCACTTTGGCCGTAGCGCTGGAGGGCGATCATGCTTTTCATGCTATCGGCAAAGGAACCCTCCGCCGGGTTCATGTCGGTGTCCACCGGACCGGGTTGGATATTGTTTACCGTGATGCCACGAGAACCGAGATCACGGGCAAGACCGCGCGTAAAACTGGCGTTGGCGCAGCCCGCCGTAGGCATCGCACCCTTGGTTAAAGCGTAGACGGAGCCGCCAGCAAAAGGCATGATGTCACTGTTGACGCTGCCGATCATAATGATTCGTCCGCCCTCGCCCATGTGGCGGACAGCCTCCTGAGTTGCCACAAAAACGCCCTTAACGTTAATCGCGATCAGCCGGTCAAAATCATCCAGCGAGAACTGGTCGATTGGGGCCAAAGCAGCGACCCCTGCATTGTTCACGAGGATGTCGAGACGACCAAAGGCTTTCACAGTCTCGGCGATCGCGTTCTTCACCGCTTCGACATTGGCACTGTCGGCGCGTATAGCCAAGGCTCGACCACCTGCCGCTTCGATGGCAAGCACCACCTCGTCGGCTTTTTGCGGCGAACTAGTGTAGGTGAGAGCGACAGTTGCGCCATCCTCTGCGAGACGTTTGGCGATCGCTGCCCCCAAACCGCGTGAGCCGCCTGTTACCAATGCCACCTTACCTGTGAGTTTTTCGGTGTTCATACTATTCTTTTGTCGTTAGAGTTTGTCGTTGCAATCCGATTTTGTATCGGATGGTATAGATATAAGGCATGAGGGCAAGCCTGTCAAGAAACTATTATACTGATGAGTATGAAACAGGAAAAAACCACTGCGGCGATGGGCCGACCCCGTGAGTTCGATACCGATGACGCGCTCAATCGTGCAATGCATGTGTTCTGGCGCAAAGGCTACTTGGGTACGTCCCTCTCGGATCTGACCGAGGCTATGGGCATCAATCGCCCAAGCCTCTACGCCGCCTTTGGCAACAAGGAATCTCTATTCCGCAAAGTGCTTGATCGCTATGCCGACGGGCCGTCAGCTTATCTTCGTGAGGCTCTCAAAGAGCCGACCGCGCGCCGGGTCGCCGAGCGGATGATGCACGGGGTTGTTGACCTGGGAACCGATCCACGCAATCCACCGGGATGTCTCTGGGTTCATGGCACTCTTTCATGCGGAGATCCGGCCGATCCGATCCGGCAGGAATTGTCCGCACGCCGAGCGTCTAATGAAGTAGACCTGCGTAAGCGTTTTGAGCAGGCGATTTCGGAGGGGGACTTGCCAGCCGATTCCGAACCCGCCGCTCTTGCCCGCTTTGTCGTGACGGTCAATTGTGGAATGTCAGTCTTGGCTGCGACCGGAGCCACCCGAATGGAACTACTGCGGGTGGTGGAGACAGCGTTGCAAGCGTGGCCGGAGTAAGACGACACCTATTTGCTGTCGCATGGACATCTGACGTGGAAACTGTCAGATTTCGCTCCTGAAATCTTGATCATTTTCTGAATGAAGCACGGGCTTTCTTATCCTTATAAGGCAATACACTTGATGTTAGTGATATTTTGCCCCGCAATATCCCCCCAACCTCCCCTTATCATTACCAACATCAAATATCCTGAGTAAGTACAGACCACTGATGGTCATAATAATCCCTTTGAATACAAGTCGGCATGACCTAAGTGCATGTATAAATAACAAAATTAATTAAAATATTCCTGGAATTAATGCTAAAAATGCGCTGTTATCTCTAAAGCCATTACTAATGTCTATCCAGCTTGTAGCTGCTGTTAGTTAAAAAGAATCTCAACAAATTGGTATAAAACATAGAGACTATAGAGATACTTAATTCTTACTGCGTAAGACTTTGATACATTTTATCTGTGTTTATTTATGTTTTAAGTTTTACATTAGAAGTCATAGAACTTGATGTGATAAATTATCTATGATTTACGATAACCGCGCCGAAGTGCGAAAGGTTTTAATTATTACCCTACTGCTCAACCTGTTCGTACTAGGATTAAAAGCACTTGTGGGCTATTGGACAGGCTCGTTGAGTTTGCTAGCTGATGCCTTGCATAGTGTGACAGATAGCGCCAACAACGTTTTAGGATTAATTGCGAGTAAATTTTCTTCTCCACAACCCGATCGCGAGCATCCCTATGGACACCACAAATTTGAAGCTGTAGTAGCTCTAGGAATTGCCTCATTTTTAGGAATTGCCTGTTTTGAAATTCTGCAAGGAGCAATCGAGCGAATTCTCAAAGGTGGTGGTGAACCTGTAAAAATATCGCCACCTGAGTTGTGGTTATTACTAATTGTGCTGGGCGTGAATATTTTTGTGGCGTTTTACGAACGTAGTGTGGGTAGGCGGGTAGGTAGCTCGATTCTCATAGCTGACGCGACACATACGATGAGCGATATTTGGGTGACAATCTCAGTAATTAGCGGCTTGATAGGAGTTTGGCTAGGTTATCAATGGATGGATTTGGTGTTAGCTTTTCCTGTCGCTTTGTTGGTATTTTGGAGTGGCTGGTCAGTTTTAAAAGAGAATTTGCCTTCACTTGTGGATCAAATGGCGATCGCACCAGAAGCAATACATGCGATCGCTACTTCTGTTCCAGGTGTAATTAACTGTCATGCGATCGCTTCTCGCGGTGTTCTTGGCCGTCAAGTGTTTATTGAAATGCATTTAATCGTAGATGCACCAGACGTAGAAACCGCTCACCACATTACTGAAGATGTAGAAAGCCGATTAGAAGAACGCTTCCGTCCAGTGAGGATTTTAATTCATGTCGAGCCACCAGCATATAAGTCTGAGCAAATTAGCTTTGAGACTGGCGCTAAGTAGTCTCAGCAATTCCAAATCACGCCCTGTTCAAATGCAAAGCAGCGCCTTTTAGAAGATGAAACAGTTCTCCCTTTAAAAACTTGTTATTACCAACATTTTTTTCACAAACCAACACCTCACCAAAAATGATGTTGTATAACCTTGATTTATTCGGTTAAAAAATATGATGAGGAACATGAGAAAAGATGAGGTAAATAACAAATAATGACCGATAAATGACTGCATCTTTGGTATTAACTTTTATAAGAAGCAACCAAATTTGCGACGATCGCAACTAGTTCTCCTGGATCAACTGGTTTAGCTACATGAGTCTGAAAGCCTGCTTCCAGGGCCAGGCTACGATACTCGCTATCGCCATAGGCAGTTAAGGCAATAGCGGGAATTTTTCCACAAATATCAGGCTTCAGCGCTCGGATCTTGCGAATGAGGGTGTAGCCATCTTCACCAGGCATAGCAATATCACAAATCAAGACATCTGGTTGCAACTCAGGTAGTACTTTCAATGCTAACGCTGCCGATGCAACTGCCATAACGGTGGCTCCATCAGCTTCCAACACGGTAGTAATGTAAAAGCGGCTATCGTCATCATCATCAACTACGAGGATGTTTAAGCTAGCAAGGGGGAGAGGAGATTCCATGACATCTTCATTAACGTTGATTAAATGAAAGTTATTTTTAATGAGCTGCTTGTTTTTTTCTCATTTACCACACCATTGGTAATTTTACTGCGATCGCGCCTACTTTCCTAGACAATAAATTAATTCGTCTAGCCACCATCGAATTGATGGTTAATTGTTCGCTGACATTTCTAATTATTGACTGGATAAAATTATGTTGGTGTTTAAATTCCTTTATATTTAAAAAATTTACTTTAACGAATACTTGGAGTTCAAGAATAATCTTGCTAATTACTGACTGCTTTATTACTAACAGGTTTGGATTTTGATGGAGGCTTTTAAAATCAATCCGCTTGGGTTAAGACTAATACGGGATTTTGGGGCATTCTTGCTCTTAGTAAACCGAAATTCAAAAAACAGACAATACCGAGGCTTAAAACGAGTCAGGTCGGCATTGCCATTTTGAAATACAGCAGAAGTCAGGAGTCAGGAATCAACAGTCAGAAGTAAACTAGGTTTTATACCTAATTAACTTGCAAACTGCTGTATGTGAATCTAAACTACTGCAAGGGATCTGAACCATAACAAAGAGTAATGAGCTTTTAGTCAAGTCAACTCAAAACTTAATTACTCCCATTCAATGGTTCCAGGCGGCTTAGAGGTGATGTCATAAACCACCCGATTTACCCCTTTCACCTCATTCACAATCCGAGTGGAAATCACTTCCAGCACATTGTAAGGGACTCTGGCCCAATCAGCAGTCATGCCATCTTCACTGGTAACAATCCGCAAAACAATCGGGTAAGCGTAAGTACGTTGATCCCCCATAACGCCAACACTACGAATTGGCAGCAATACAGCAAATGCTTGCCAGAAATCATGATACATGCCACGTTGGTTAATTTCTTGCCGCACAATCAAATCGGCATCGCGCAAAATGTTTAACCGCTCAGATGTGACTTCCCCCAGGATGCGAATTGCCAAACCAGGCCCAGGAAAAGGTTGCCGTTGGACAATTTCTTCTGGTAAACCAATGGAACGCCCAACTTTGCGGACTTCATCTTTAAATAGTTTCCGCAGTGGTTCCACCAATTTAAATCTTAGGTCTTTGGGCAAACCGCCAACATTGTGATGACTCTTAATTTTCACTGCTACCCGCTCACCAGTTTGGGGATCAACGTTGGTGTCAGCAGATTCGATGACATCTGGATAAAGAGTCCCTTGAGCCAGATAGTCAAAGTGACCGAGGCGCTTGGATGTTTCCTCAAACACGCTGATAAATTCGTGTCCGATGCGGCGGCGTTTTTCTTCAGGATCTGTGATATCAGCGATCGCAGCTAAAAAGCGATCGCGAGCATTCACATACTCTACAGGAATATGAAACTGCTCGTGGAATAGTTTTACTAATCGTTCTGGCTCATACTTTCGCATAAAGCCTTGGTCGATAAACACGCAAGTCAGTTGCTCACCAATCGCTTTATACAGCAAAAAGGCCAAAGTAGAAGAATCCACTCCCCCAGACAGCGCCAACAGCACCCGCTTTTCACCAACTCTGGCGCGAATTTCTCGAATTGCGTCTTCGACAAAAGCCGCTGTTGTCCAAGTAGGTTCGCAATCGCAGATATGGTAGACAAAATTACGGATTAATGCTATACCGCCAATAGAATGCACCACCTCTGGATGGAACTGAACGCCGTAAAGTTTCCTTTCGTGGTCGGCGATCGCAGCACAAGGAGTATTTTCTGTATGTGCCAGCAATTCAAACCCTGATGGCATTTGGATAACTGAGTCTCCATGACTCATCCACATCGTAGTACCATCTTCAACATTAGTGAGCAAATCTGTGGGATTGTCAATATACAATGATGCTTTGCCGTACTCACCTCGGTCAGCCTTCGCCACTTCCCCACCGAGTTGGTTTACCATCAGCTGCATCCCATAGCAAACACCCAAGATAGGTATTCCCAAATTCCAGATTTCTGGGTCACAATGGGGAGCGTTATCACCATAAACCGAACTCGGCCCACCGGAGAGGATGATTCCCTTAGGATTGAGTTGGCGCAAATGTGCAGAAGTAGTGCGATAGGACAAAACTTCCGAGTATACTTGAGTCTCGCGAATGCGACGGGCAATCAACTCAGAATATTGAGAGCCGAAGTCCAGAATTGCAATCAATTGACGATCAAGCCGCCCAAAATTTTCCAATGTTTGGGGCGCTAGTTCTGTTGGTAGAGTCACCGCTGTATTCATGACGGGAAAGTTATATCTGTTAAGGATAAATAGATGCTTTGTGGTCTATGGTGATGCTATTATTCAGCCTGGGTAGGCTGATAATGGTATAGAGAGCCTTTACAAACGCGAGGTTATGTGCGTTTGTCTAGTTCCTGAGTCGGAGATGGTATTAAAACGATAAATCTACCTTTGAGTGGTTACTTAAAAGATTATTTATTTGGATTGTTTACGATTATTCATAATAAATTAACATAATTTTCCCATCAACAGACCAGCAGTTTTACTCTTCACGATAATTTTGCGATCGCGATCAAAGAGGATAGAGCCACAGACTGTTACTCCTGTGCCTCTTTCACTATGGCTTTGGATGTATTCTTGGGAACGGACATCGATAGTTTCGGCGATCGCACTGTAAACTTGATTTACCCAATCACTACCAGTTGCAGCATCTAGCGATTTTAGGTATGTTAGTGCAGCTTCGGCGGTGGCACTATTAAACACAGCTTGGATATCTGGTGATTTTAAACCTGCGATCGCACAGTGCGCGGCTAAAATTTCCCGGCGTCCGTCAGCCAAGTAGTGATGAGTGTGAAAAATTCCCCCAGCCAATTTCATCAGCTTACCGTGATAGCCAAATAATAAGATTTCTTTCACACCCAGCACATCAGCTTCTACTAACATTGGTCCAAGCCAGTTAGCAGTTTTGACCAATTGTTCAGGATTAATCCCTAGTTTACGCGCCAAATCTAGGCCATTCTCCCCGATACAGAATACTAAACTTTCAAAACGACTGGCTTTATTTTGTAATTCCGTCCGAAAAATTGCAAGTTGATCTGGTGTACTTAAGGGTTGAGAAATGCCGGTTGTGCCTAAAAGGGAAAGTCCTTCAACCACACCAAAGGCAGAATTTGAAGTCCGAACAGCTAGCGATCGCCCTTCAGGTAAAATAATCGTCACCGTGATTTTTTCTCCCGGTGCTAGCATTCTTTGCAAATTCTCTTGCAAAAGCCTTTGAGCATAGGCATAAATAGCCGGCTTCTCATCAGCGTTTAATTGCCTACCAATCCCTTCCCCACCTTTAATAATTACTGCATCATCACCCTGTTCCCTCCATTCCACCAATGCCCAAATTGGTGTATCTTTAGTCAAATCAAGATTATCACCGGGATCGCTGCGAGTTATTGCTAAAGCCATATTCTCAGATAGTCCTGCTACCTGTTCAATGGGGATTTCGGCGATTTGAGCGGGTTCAATCAAATCTAGAGATGCTAAAGTTAGGGGTTGGCGATCGCGTAACCAATGTAAAGCTGCAAGAGCAGCAGCACAGGCAAAGACGGGAAGTGTGTATCCAGAACGGGACATTTTATATCACTGAACCTAGCATTTTTTCCCCAATTGTGGTTTGATATTAGCCTTGGTAATAACGTCAATACAATCATTGTCTGTAACAATAAAGTAATGAACCACATCCCTAGTTTCCAACATTCCGCAAGATTCATCTACTAACTCCTCTACAATATCTGAATTGGACACCACATATACTGTTTCCTCCATTGGTAGAGGCAAGTGCTGGAGTTGCTTGAGCCTGCGTCCTTCGTCTATAACCCGATACACTTCTGTATATGTGAACTTCACTGTGATAGTTTGATTTGGATCGTAAAAAATGAGGTCTATTTCCAGACCATCATCACTATCTTTAAGCAATTGCACATCACGACGTTTTTTTGGGAAAGCTCCTATCTGCCAAGGTTTGTAAGACTGATGTTGAGTTCTATGCACTTTGCTGAAACCTCACATAAACCCACCCTGTTGGATTGAAAATTATGATGTCTAAATAATTCTTCAAAATTGTTCGCGCAGCGTCTCGTAGAGAAGACAGTTTCAGATAGCAATTTAGACCCATCTGTACCTTGCTTCAGGGGAATACCTAAATCAGCAGCAGTGAGCCTTGAATGGACAACCAACGGACTGCAACTGTTCGCTGTATTTGATTGGTTATGCAGTCGCTTACTAAAAACTAGGATAGTTCTGATCGCCTTTCAACATCGATTCTAGCTGCTCAACTGTTGAAAGAATCGCCTCTATATCTCCATCTGAAGCCAACTCCTTAATTTCCTTGAGACGTTCCAAAACTCCTATTTTCCCATCTGCAAGCAATGCATTGAACTGATACCAATTGTACAGGTGATACAGCAGGTGATACACAACACCAGTATCTAGTTCATGACTGGGTTCACGTAGAAATAACTCTAAATCAACTAACCAGTCTATTGCGGCTCCAATCCCATCAACGTAAGTGTGAAAAACAGCAGTTTTCAGCATCTCCTCTGGTGCATTGGGATAAGCTTGGTGGAATGCCTGTTTTGCCTCGCTGCTCAGGTTACTACGTTGTAGCAAGTTTCGTACAATTTCCCAACGTTGTTCTCGACTAAATTGTTTTGGCGTGTTTGCATCCTGTGACTGTTGCATCTAAGCCCATCCAAATAAAGCTCACAGTATAACCAGTCTGTCTTAACTGCGATCGCCTGACCAACACTTCGAGTCAATAATCCATGAAATAATGCGATCGCACAGATTTTCGTCTACAAGCAATTTCACACAGATACCACAAATAACTTGTTCTTGCGATCGGTAGCGAGTCCGCGTACCCCTTCGGGGAAGCAAGCTACGCGCAGCGTCTCGTAGAGAGCGTCATTACGAATTAATTAGACTCCCACTTCTGATAATAGAGCTTGCATAGCTTCCCAAGAAAGTCCTTGTTGAATATAACGGGGTGCTTCAGGATTATAAGGACTAGCTACTCGGTCAATGTTGAGAATGTTTGCCCCATCTGGCATAACTGGTACATCTGCATCAAATGCCGTAGGGCGCATTAAAGAACTGGAAAAGCCTTTGAAAACAGCAATTGTATCTTGTTCATTGGCAATTTCCACCGTTACAAGTAAGACTTCTTGGGGGCGTTTAGCAGTGTATTGTTCCAGTCGCTTGCCAATGGAATTCATTTTTTTAACATGTAGAGTACGGTAGCGCAGCGACGGTTACTGTGGTGTTGCCGAGCGTCCTTGCTTGCCCAGCTTAATCAGAACAAAATAGCTTAAGTAAAGCACAAAAATTACTAAACTAATTATGCCAAGAAAACCTAAGAACTCAGGCTTGCTATTAGCATGGAAATATTCTTTGAATAGCAACGGAGCCTCGAACCAAACGCGACAATAGGGAGTCTTTAGCACATCGGCAGAAAAAGCACAACCCAAAAAAGGGATAAAGGCTAATGTACCCAAAATACAATAAACAGTTGTAGCCCAGCGCCAAGAGGTAAAAATAAATTTCAAAGAGCCACTGGTTTGATACTCAATTTCATCATTGAGATCCACCCAGAACCACAGCGAAATTGGGATCAAAATCTGAGCTATTAATCCAGAGATAAAGCTAACTGGATATTGGGCAATCATTAAGTAAATCGTGATTGCCACCAGGCTTGATATTCGCCAGTATATAGTCAATAAGCGTTGTATGGCTTCCGCTTTTTGCACAAATGCCCAAATCAGAAGAATTAGCGGAATAATTACCAGGAATAATACTGCCAGTCGGTAATCAATCCAGACGAAAGGGCGAAACCAAATATTATAGTCCATAGTTTTTCTCAAACAATAGATAAAAAAGAATTCAGAAGTCAGGAGTCAGAATTAATCTAGTGGGGTTTTATACCACTACCTGATTGTAAACCGCTTAATAAGGCAGGGGATTAAACCCTTTTATTCAGGAGTCAATCGGACTCCAATCCATGCTGAATTCTGACTCCCGAATTCAGCATGAATTCTTCTTGATAATAGTTTAATCAAAGCATAAAGCTCAGTAGTTAGCCTCAAGAGGGCGCTCTAACTTCTTTCTGTAAGCAAGTGGCTCTACCAACTCATGGATTTCACGAAATTTATACTATAAACATGTTTGTAGGGGCGTACAGATGCACATTGGTGTCAACTTAAGCGCAAACCCCTTTAAAACCTCATTAAGAACCTCTGGCTGGAAATGCTTTTTCATTACGGCTCTGCCGCTAGTCTTGAGGCGGCAGCCCCCCTATAGGCATTCCCAGTTGGAGACTCTTGACGAGGAAATCTATCAAATTGTCTAGACTGGTTTTTACGTTAAGTTGACACCAATGATAGATGCACGCCCCTACAGCCAATTCATTTGTTGCAAAGATTTTTGAAAAAGGTATTATAAGGTATTACAATATGAAATTTTGATCGGGCGATATCTGAGTTATTGAGAAGACACGGAGATGCAGTGACACACAGAAACCCCATGTCTGGAAAGCGCACCCTCTCCTAAACGGCTACGGTGTACACACAAGTCGAAAAAAGCTCAATTTCCCATTATTCTCTCGTTTATCTCGTTCCCATGCAGAGTATGGGAATGCCTGATTAGAGGCTGCTGCCTCCAGTCAGATATTGAGTCAGAGACTCAATGAATGCATTCCCAGTCGGAGACTGGGAACGAGGAAAACGAGGAAACGAGGAAAGTTTTATCAAGCTAGGTTTTTAGGACTTGTGTATACACCGTAGCTCAAACGGAGAAGTCTATTGATTCAAATAAGGAATTTATTTTTTTGTCTTTATGACTAAAGTCGGGGGCTTTAAACCTAACGCTTGCAAGCGGGGAAAATTGGCAACGGAAAGAGTCGCCAATTTTCCCCATTGTTTGCGTCTTTTTTAGTTAATTCTGGTTGCTTGCTGACCAAACGAACAGAAAATTCACTTGCCTCAATTTCTAGTCGTCGTAAACCCGGCATTCAATTGCATCTGGGTTGTCATCACAATACTGTTCTAGAGAGTTTTTTGGCTTGCTTTGGCGCTTGTGGGAAGCTTCGGCTTGCAACTCTTCTACTGCATCCCAAGCAGCAGCACACTCTGGAGAGTTGCTACCGTTAATATCACAGACAGTACGCGCTTGTTCCACTTCTTCGTGGATTTTTTCTTGGATGTCGCCCTTTGCTGTTTCTTGGATGTTGGTCATTGCTTTAGTCTCGTTGTGTGTTGTTAATACCAGTATGGAAAAAGTTCAGAAATGGCAGTTTTTGGCTTGATTACTAACCATTCTAACCATTTAGCTGATCAGAAGTTAGTGTTTTCGCTTATTGATTTATAACCAATACAGCAAACTAGCGCATTTATAATGCATTTACCTTTATTTTTTAATGTTTTGTGGAATCAGTAGCATAGATAAATAATCATACAATATATTTAGATGCAATATATTAGGGAATGACAACCCCAGCTTCTTGGCATCGAGGAGACGAAGGGCTGGCGTCAATTCTTGTAGGATGCAATTCTTCCCAAAATAAAAAATCAAAACCTACTAGCCCAAAAAGAGAAAGAAGCTCAAAACTCATGGCAGACCAAATGCAGTGGGCAAACGCCCTATCAACCCGTCATTCTTTGGAAGCCGCTGTTACAGATGTGGTGGAACGAGCTGTCTCATCGTTAACAGCACCTGCGGATCTAGGACTGGTATTCATTTCGTCTGCTTTTACAAGTGAGTATTCCCGACTGTTACCCTTGTTAGCTGAGAAACTTTCTGTGCCAGTGCTAATTGGCTGTAGTGGTGGAGGTGTGATTGGGACAACAGTTAGCGGAGATACCCAAGAACTGGAAGCTGAACCAGCTATTAGCTTGACTTTAGCACACCTTCCAGGGGTGAAGGTTCAAGTTTTTCATATTGTTGCTGAAGAATTACCTGACTTAGACAGTTCACCAGATGCTTGGCTTGATTTGATCGGTGTGCCACCATCACCGACACCCCAGTTCATTTTGCTGTCTAGTTCTTTCGCTTCTGGAATCAACGATTTGTTACAGGGGCTGGATTTTGCTTATCCAGGATCGGTGATAGTGGGGGGACAGGCTAGTGGTGGGGGTATGGGTGGTCGTGTTGCTCTATTTTGTAACGATGCCTGTGGTGATGAACACCAAAGCCTGTATCGCGAAGGCACTGTTGGTATAGCTTTGACTGGCAATATTGTTTTGGAAACGATTGTAGCCCAAGGATGCCGACCGATTGGCAAACCATTGCAAGTTACAAAAGCCGATCGCAATATTATTGTGGAGTTAGATGAGAAAGTACCTTTAATGGTGTTGCGAGATTTGATTGCCAGTCTCAGCGAACAAGAACGCACTTTAGCACAGCACTCTCTGTTTGTTGGTGTGGCAATGGATGAATTTAAGCTGGCTTTGCAGCAAGGAGACTTTTTAATTCGTGGTATTCTTGGGGTCGATCCAACAGCAGGGGCGATCGCAATTGGCGATCGTGTCCGTCCGGGTCAAAGGCTGCAATTTCACCTCCGCGATGCCCAAGCCTCCGCTGAAGACCTAGAATTACTCCTGCAAAGTTATCAACATAAACGAGAATCTGAACCCTCTGCCGTAGCTGCCTTGATGTTTTCCTGTCTGGGGCGAGGTGAAGGACTGTATGGTAAACCCAACTTCGATTCTGAACTATTTCGGCGCTACCTTAACGATATTCCTGTAGGCGGCTTTTTCTGTGGCGGTGAAATCGGCCCTGTTGGTGGCAGAACCTTCTTACACGCCTACACTTCAGCATTTGGAATTTGCCGCCAAAATCAGTTATGAGTTATGAATTAAACTCCTGACTCTCCCAATTTTGGATTTTAGATTTTAGATTAACCCCATACCTTCATGTCAAGGCTTGACCCGGATTTCTCACTTATGAGAAATCCGGGTTCAGTCTGTAGGCTATTCGCCAAAGTGGGATGCTCTGGTTTTAGCGCCAAATAGCTGTTTGTTTAGCATTTAGCTGTCCTTCTATATTTGCAGATATATATCAAGATAAACGCTCTGAAGACTTGTGTATATATATAAATATATTCCTTGTATAGGCTAGTTTAAATATCAATTTATACCTTGTGTTCCCTCACAAAAAGCCCGATGATTGATTAGGAAGCCCAGAGTTATAGGTTAGCTAATAATAATGCCAATATACTTGATTATTTTTTCTGATTCGGGGCAAAAAATATCTGATATTGATCTGAAATTTATTCATGTCGGAGTTTAAATAATCCAATGCTACAAGGATGGATTCAAATTGCACTAACGCTACTAATTGTAGTAGCGATAACTCCATTTTTTGGGCGCTACATGGCGCGTGTATACCTAGAGCAAAGTACTTTTTTCGACCCAGTTTTGAATCCGGTTGAGCGACTCCTGTATGCCTTGGTTGG
The DNA here is from genome assembly GCF_036917655.1 of Nostoc sp. Classification (GTDB taxonomy): domain Bacteria; phylum Cyanobacteriota; class Cyanobacteriia; order Cyanobacteriales; family Nostocaceae; genus Nostoc. The sequence continues at coordinate 45,932 of NZ_JBALCY010000034.1, read as the reverse complement.
CGTTACAAATAAAGAAAACATGACGGGTTGGCAGTATGCGCGAGCAATCCTGTACAGCAACGTAGTCATGATGTTGCTGATTTTCTTCCTGATCGCAAATCAAGGATGGCTACCGCTTAACCCGACCAAAATAGATGCCCCAACCTGGGACACCATAGTACATACCACGATTTCCTTTATTACTAATACCAACCAGCAGCATTATTCTGGTGAAACCTACTTGAGCTACGGTAGTCAAATGTTCGGGCTGGGCTACCATATGTTCACCTCTGCTGCAACTGGTTTGGCGGTAGGAATTGCCTTTATTCGGGGATTGACGGGTAGATCGTTGGGTAACTTTTATGTAGACCTAATTCGCTCGATTACCCGAATTTTGCTGCCTATTTGTATTGTGGGCGGCATTGTCTTGATGGCAGCTGGCGTTCCCGAAACACTGGCGGGTGCAGTTGTATTCCCTACCTTAGAAGATCCGAATATCAGTCAGGCGATCGCTCGTGGTCCAGTTGCCCACTTTGAAATTATCAAGCAATTAGGAGAAAACGGCGGTGGCTTTTTTGCGATCAACTCGGCACACCCCTTTGAAAATCCCAGTGGATTTACTAATTTAATTCAGATTGTGGCAATGCTTTCCATTCCCACATCCCTGATCTATACCTATGGCTTGTTTGCCAATAACACCAAACAAGCCTGGTTACTCTACAGCATGGTCGGTGTAATTTTTCTCGGATTTCTGATTGTCACCGCTATTGGTGAATACAACGGGAATCCGGCTGTAAATACGCTTTTGGGCAGTCAGCAACCGAACCTAGAGGGTAAAGAAGTCCGATTTGGTTGGGCACAATCTGTATTATTTGCGGTAAGTACAACCGGAACAATGTGCGGAGCCGTCAACAGTTTCCACGACTCCTTTATGCCCGCCGGTGGTTTTATTTTTCTCTCGAATATGTTCCTGCAAATCATGTGGGGTGGACAGGGTACTGGAACAGCTTACTTATTTGCCTATAGCATCCTGGCGGTATTCGTCACAGGTTTGATGGTGGGACGCACACCAGAATTTCTGGGACGCAAGATTGAAAAGCGTGAAGTGGTCCTTGCTAGCTTTCTAATTTTGCTAGTTCACCCGATCGCAATTTTGATTCCGGGGGGAATCGCCTTAGCTTTTCCTGACCAACTGGCAGGAATTAGCAATCCCGGCTTTCACGGCTTTTCTCAGGTGATTTACGAATATGCCTCGGCTGCTGCGAACAACGGTTCTGGGTTTGAAGGTTTAGGCGATTCCCAACCTTCTCCTTTGGCGATCGCTACAGGCGCCAAAACTACCGCAACCGCCCTCTGGTGGAACCTGAGTACCTGCTTCAGTTTACTGGCAGGACGCTATATTCCAATCATCGGTCTGCTGTTGCTAGCCGATAGCATGTCCCGTAAGCAAGCTGTTCCCTACACAACTGGGACATTGCGAACCGACACCGGACTATTTACAGGCGTTACCGCAGGCGTGATTTTAATCTTGGGCGCACTCACATTTTTCCCAGTGCTGGCATTAGGTCCGATCGCTGAAGCCTTTTTTATCGCCAAAGGCATCGGTTGAGAGAATTTTGGATTTTAGATTTTGGATTTTGGATTCAGTCAGATTGCTCTGATATTAATGTATGCCAACTACTACTGATTCTCCTTCACCCCGTATTCCATCTGGAACTCGTGACTCACGCAAGCACACCCCTAAGGTGGATACGCGGGGACTTTACCAGAGAGCAATTCGTGAGTCATTTATCAAGCTCGATCCTCGAATTACTGTCAAAAACCCAGTTATGTTTGTTGTTTGGGTGGGGACAATTGTCACCTTATTAGTAACCCTTAACCCAAATCTGTTTGGCACAGTTCAGGCAGATATCAACCAACAACGCTTGTTAAACGGGTTGATTACCTTCATTCTCTTTTTCACCCTCGTTTTTGCCAACTTTGCCGAAGCCGTCGCTGAAGGACGCGGCAAAGCCCAGGCTGATTCACTGCGATCGACGCGATCGGATACGATCGCTAACAAAGTCCTCCCTGATGGTTCTGTACAACAAGTCAACTCTACAGAACTGCGGCGGGGCGATTTGGTTAAGGTGATTGCAAATAATATGATTCCCGCCGATGGGGATGTGATTAAAGGCATCGGCTCAGTGGATGAGTCGGCGATTACTGGGGAATCTGCCCCTGTATTGAAGCAACCAGGTACAGATATTGCCAGTTCGGTGACAGGAGGTACACGCCTACTTTCAGACGAGTTGACAATTCGCATTAGTGCTGATCCTGGTCAAGGCTTTATCGATCGGATGATTGCCCTGGTAGAAGGGGCGCAACGCACCAAGACTCCCAACGAAATTGCTTTGACGGTATTGTTGGCAGTGCTAACGCAGGTGTTCTTGATTGTAGTCTCAACCATCCCTCCCTACGTGGGCTACATCGCCAGCTTTATCAGCACAGCGTTTGGGGTTGAGGCGGGAAACAGTTTGCGTGCGGGTGCTAGCGTTGCGATTCTCATCTCGTTACTGGTAGCTTTAATTCCCACAACTATCGGTGGTTTGCTCAGTGCGATCGGCATTGCCGGGATGGATAGGGTTGCCCAATTTAACGTCATTGCTACCTCCGGTCGAGCAGTAGAAGCCTGCGGCGATATCAACACCTTGGTGTTAGATAAGACAGGCACTATCACCTTGGGTAATCGGATGGCTGATGAGTTTATTCCTCTAGATAATCACTCACTAGAAGATGTAGCGCGAATCTCCCTAGCTGCTAGCTTGTTTGATGAAACACCAGAAGGCAAGTCAATTGTGATATTGGCAGAAAAGTCTCAGGCTGCGGTAGATTTTAATATCGACAAAGCCGAAGGTGTGGAATTTTCGGCGAAAACCCGGATGAGTGGCACGAATCTACCCGATGGCAAACAAATTCGCAAAGGAGCAGTAGATGCTATTAAAGGGTTTGTCCGTTCCCGTGGCGGCCAGGTTCCTGATGATACAGATGCAGCTTATGAGCGAGTTTCCCGCTTAGGCGGTACACCCTTAGCTGTCTGCCAAGATGACAAAATTTATGGTGTCATCTACCTCAAAGATATTGTGAAACCTGGACTGCGGGAACGGTTTGATCAACTCCGCCGCATGGGTGTTCGCACCGTCATGCTCACAGGTGACAACCGAATTACGGCTTCGGTAATTGCTGAAGAAGCTGGGGTGGATGATTTCATTGCCGAAGCGACTCCAGAAGACAAAATTGAGGTGATTCGCTCCGAACAAGCTCAGGGTAAACTGGTGGCAATGACCGGGGATGGTACTAACGATGCACCCGCCCTCGCTCAGGCAAACGTGGGTGTGGCGATGAACTCTGGGACGCAAGCTGCTAAAGAAGCTGCTAACATGGTGGACTTAGACTCTGACCCCACGAAGCTAATTGACCTAGTAACCATAGGTAAACAGTTGCTAATTACCCGTGGAGCCTTGACAACATTCTCGATCGCTAACGATATTGCCAAGTATTTTGCGATCATTCCCACTATCTTTGCAGCTGCTGGAATCGGCGCACTTAATATTATGGGATTAAAGAGTGCCCAATCTGCGATCGTCTCGGCGTTGATTTATAACGCCTTGATTATTCCGGCATTAATTCCGCTAGCACTCAAAGGGGTGAAGTTCTTACCTTTAACAGCAGATCAACTGCTACGTCGCAACATCTTGATTTATGGGCTAGGTGGCATCATTGCTCCCTTCATTGCCATCAAACTGATAGATATTATCTTACCTTTGTCTTAATTTACTATGAAACCCGTTCAGATTCGACGCACTATTATTGCATCCCAAGTAGTTGAAGAAATAACTGATATCTGGTGTCAATGGCGTAGACAAAAACTGCCACTGTATTTGTTCCTGGCGATGTGTTTCAACCTAGTGGTTGCACCTATAGTCTATGCTGCTACTGGTGAACAACTTTCCCGCAGTCAATCTTGGGGATTGGGACTGTTAGGAATGGTGACGCTAGGGCTTTCCATCTATTTATTTTTTGTCATGTTTGTACCGGAGAAATTTTAATGAGTTTTGCACGCGAAGCTAGTAGAGCTGTTCGTTCTACCTTGGTACTTTGGGTCATCGGGGCAATTATTTATCCTTTGGCGATGATTGTTATTGGACAGATTGTGTTTCCGTTTCAAGCAAACGGTAGTCTACTGAAAAATAGCGCCGGTCAAGTTGTGGGTTCTGCCTTGATTGGTCAACCTTTTACTAGCGATCGCTATTTTAACAGCCGTCCCAGTACCACTAGTTACAGCACAGCTGATCCCAAAAAGGACGATGGGGGAGTTTTGAAAACTGGGGTTTCTGGTGCTAGTAACTTGGCTCCCAGTAATCCCGCATTACTGGAACGCATCAAAGGTAAAGATGACCCCGACCCCAGCAAAAAAATTGAAGGTGACTTGACTCGTCTGAAAAAAGCGGGTGTACAGCCAACTGGCGATCTAATCTACACCTCTGGTTCCAGCCTTGACCCCCATATTACCCCCGAAGCTGCGATCGCACAAATTGCACGCGTGGCCAAGGCACGAGGATTTCAGCCGAACCAACTGGAAACTTTGATTTCTCAAAACACCGATGGTCGCTTTCTCGGCATCTTTGGTGAGCCTGGGGTTAATGTGTTGAAGCTGAATTTAGCTCTGGATCAGATTAAGAAATAAAGGTATGGGAAATAGTAGAGACGCAAAATTTTGCATCTCTACTATTCAGAATTATTATCTAAGGTTTAGATCCCCGACTTCTTAAAGAAGTCGGGGATCTCGTTTTTCATGAATGATTAAGTAATATAGCAATCCGATTTGATTTCTGAAATTATTTGCGTAGGCTGGGAGTGGGGAGTGGGGAGTAGGGAGTAGGGAAGAAGCCTCTTTGAGTTGTACTGAGTTTTTTCAAAAATCAAACATGAGTCCTATATTATGTTCGTTTGATTACTGATTAAACCCAAAGAACCCCACCCCGCTAAAGCTACGCTTTGTCTCCCTGCCCCTAATCCCCAGAGGGGGCCCCGAGTTCCCCGCTTGCGGGGAGGGGTTGGGGGTGGGGTTCTTTTATTATGGGTAATTTGGTGGATATGATATAAGCCTATATCTCTAAATATATGCCTATTTATAATTATCTAATCCATTTTATATATCTGTAAAATATATCTATAAAAAAATATTTTGTGGATGAAATACTGCACAATACTATTAGAGTTAGAAAATATTTTGTGTTCAAAAATAAAAAAGCTTTAGAACCAAGTTTGTTTGGTGTTTTAATCCAAGCTAATAGCGTTTATTGTGGCATTGATTTAACTGAAATTCAGTTGCCTGAGCAATGCGCTTTTCTAGGAATTTTAAGAGATGATCAAGTCCTTTCAGCAACAGATAATCCTACTATTTTCGCTGGGGACTACATTTTAGCAGTAGCAACCGATCCGATGATGGTTCCTGCTCTCAAAGTCACTCTTAAGAAAATTCATTCTGTTTACTATTCGCTTAACAGTTGCTTACTGGAAGCTCGACCAACAGCCAGCCAATCTGTTAATTCAGATGACTCAGATGTACCAAATAGTTTCAATTTCACATATTATTAGATAGATGAACATTTACTTCTTCTATTATCATGCACCTGACCCGAAGATGATTAAAGATTTAGGTGCTACGATTACAACCCAAATTAAGGGCGAAATTAGTGATATTCACTCTAAAGGCAATCAGATATTTTTTATCGAAACTCTGTTTATGGGTGGGCAAAGGATTAGAGCCAATCATACTATTCCCACTGAATCGATTGTAATTGTTGAAGCTCCACCCATATTACAAGGAGATTGGTTAACAGCAGGAGTTTCTCTACTTTTGGTTACTCGGATGAAGCCAGAAACTACCGCTTGGGGTACTGTTGTCCTCAACTATTGCAGATTAATCCAAATTCATAAAATTGAAGTTATTACCTCTCCTTGGAGTAATAACATTGATATGGAAACAATTAGCAATCAGGCAGCAAGTGAAGAAAAGTTACAAACACTCAATCCTTCTGATTCATTTTAAATGACAAATCTCTTCCAAAACCTGAGATGGAAAGCAAGCAAAGTAGTAGTTTCTCGCTAGCTTCTGAAGATGTTTAATTTAGATGACCTTTACAGAATCTGAGTTCGACTAACTAAAGGTTTTTAATATGCATACTTCGGAGCTTTTGCGACTTGATGTATCCGCCCAAAAAAGTGTTCATCAGTCCACCCTAATTGAATCAAATCTGGCGAAGACAACACATAATGATCCAAAACCACATGAAGGAGATATTCCTTTTGTAGCGATATTTTTGGCTCACATTTCCTTCATGATCGTTTGGGCAATTGTCGTTTATATCGTTTCATCTGTCTGCAAAGCACTAGAAGATCCCCCAGAAAATGCAGGACAAGATAAAGATGAAATAGTAAGCATCAAACATTTACAGCAACATCCCTGTAAAAACTGCCAATTTTTTAACAACAACTCTTATCTAAAGTGTGCAGTACACCCTGCCATTGCTCTAACTCAACAAGCACTCAATTGCTCTGACTACAGTCCTAAATAGGTGACTTTGCTCAAAAAGTTAGCTACATTACTAGTTTAGAAACTGGTGGAAAACTATCTACAGAAGAAGCTTTCTCTCAACTGGAGGCACTCTGGAAACAGTTGGAAGTGAGTAAAAATAAGCTGGAAATCGGTAGCGATATATCAGTTTAATTTGGTTGACTAATCCTGATGTAAGTGCAACAACAGCAATGCAGTGATTGGTAGTCTGAGAAGGTTTAAATATTTAGACAGAGTTTGAAGTTTGGAAATTTCATTTGATAAAACTGAACACATTTTATGAAACAAAAAGAGACGATATTTGTTATTCCAACTCATCGACTGAGAGATGTAGCAGAGACCATCGAAAAATATGATGAGAACTTCTGGGCAAATGGTCATGCTTTAAAAATTATCGTCTTTGATGATTCCAGCATTGCCAACCACGAGAAATATTACCCACTTTTAGAACAGACTAAGACTGTCAATGACGTGTTTTATGTCGGTCCTCAACAGAAAGAGGAATTTATTACATTTTTAAATGAAAGACTGCGCGATCGCAAGCTTGAATCACTAGTAAAAAACTTATTCCGACCTAGTTATGGCGGAAATCGCAACTTCACGCTGATGTATACCCTTGGTCATTTAATGGTTAGTGCAGATGACGATATGCGACCAGATGCATTAATTGAAACTAGTCCAGAATCTTTAACAGGCGATGAGATATGTCGAGGTAAACTGATCAAGTCCACCCAACAAGGCGGCTTTGTCCATAAATCTTTTGACTTACTCACAGCTTTCGGTGATGTTCTAGGTAAAAAAGCCAGCCATGTACCGGAAAACTTCGAGGCTGGAGAATTGGTTGTTGATACAGCAATGGATTTAGAAACCAACACAACCAAGGGCTACTTTCGAGAAAATAGCCTCGTATTACAACAGGGAAGAGTCTTGAATAATGCGATCGTTAAGATTGCCCAAACTTTTCGCACAGGAACTAATGATATCGATACACTTGATTTTATTCATATGTATCTCAATGATGAAAACCAAATTAGTCCAAATGACCTGAATGATTTTTATATTCTTACCAACTTTAGACCTGTCATTACCAACAAAAACTGGAGAATGGATTGTGGAGTCGCTGGATATGATAATCAGCTAGGTCTACCACCTTTTTTTCCAACTAGGCTTAGATTTGAAGATTATATCTACAGGATTTGGATACAGCAAGAGGGCATTGTAGCTGCACACGTTGATGCTGTTCAGAACCATATTAGAAATAATTATATGCGTAATCCTTTGGCTAGTGAACTCTTTAATGAGGAAATATGTAGCCTACTGAAAAAGAAGATTAAAAGCAGTGTTTATCATCTTGATGACCTGGGAATCAAGTTTGATTACTCTGGTGAGGTCACGTTGCTAGACTCTGAGGAAATCCTGGAAAAAATCTCTGCTATCCACAGCCAGGTAGTTAAAGCCTCAATGTCTACCCAGAATGAAGAACGTAAGCAGTCCCTGCAATTATTTGCTGAGAACTTATCGAGAGTATTTTATGGGTTTGAACCTGACTTTTTTCAGCAAAACGTTTCCAGAATTATTGACGATGTTATTAGCCAATTTCATGGATCTCTAGAAATATGGCCAACTCTAGTTGAAATATGTTACTTTTACAAAGATAAAAAGGATTTACCACAAATCAGGATCAAAAACAAGAAAGTTAAGTCCAGAAATGGCACAAAGGTGAGCGAAATTCAACCATAAGCTCTTAATCTGGCAAACAAAGTATCTCCAAGACTTTACGATTCTTCATCAGGAAAATTTTTGTGAGACATATCTTTCAGTTACTGCAATCTGATAAGATTTTCAACAAGTTGAATAACTGCTCGTTCTCTTTTTCTTGAACCCACTGATTTCGGGTCTTTTTTGGGAAAGGAAAATAAAAAAATGTCTCATCTATTGTGGAAAACTCTGGTACTAAGTCCAGTAGTTTTGGGAGTGACGGTGTTGGTTTGCGCTAGGGCTATGGCTGCTGAAGTAGTAAGCTCTTCTAAAGATATAAAGGCAAAAGTTACTCAGACAGAAGCACCAATAGCTTCTGCTGCTTCAATATTCATTCAAACAGAGCAACCAAAAGTTAATCAGCAATTGGTTGCTCAAAAGACTGATGATAATAAGGTTTTAGAAGAGGTTAACCGCTACAGTAGCGAAGACAAGAACCAGAATTCACTGTCTCAAGTCACATCGGTTTCTCAGTTTTCTGATGTACAGCCGACGGACTGGGCATTCCAAGCTTTGCAATCCCTGGTTGAACGCTATGGTTGTATTGCTGGATACCCCAATAGTACTTACCGTGGCAACCGGGCATTGACTCGTTATGAGTTTGCCGCAGGTTTGAATGCTTGTTTAGATCGGGTTAATGAACTGATTGCCACTGCAACTGGTGACTTAGTGACAAAACAGGATTTGGCCACCCTCCAGCGTTTGCAAGAGGAATTCTCGGCAGAACTCGCAACTCTGCGGGGTCGAGTAGATGCTGTAGAAGCACGGACTGCTGAACTAGAAGCTAATCAGTTTTCAACTACTACAAAATTGGTCGGTGAAGCTATTTTTGCCGTTAGTGATATTTTTGGCGGTAACACTGGCGATGCTAACAATACTGTCTTCCAAGATAGGGTACGTTTAGACTTGCAAACCAGTTTTACTGGTAAAGACGTTTTACACACCCGTCTTGCAGCCGGTAATGCCCTAGCGTTTAATCAAGTGGGGAATGATGGCTCTACTATCCGTACTGCTGAAGGCACACAAACTTTTCAAATCGGCAGCACTAGTAACAACAGTGTCATTATAGACTGGTTATCCTATTACTTCCCCGTTGGCAACTCCCAAGTATACATTGCTGCTTATGGAGGTATTCAAAGCGATTACGTTCCTACTGTCAACCCATACTTTGAGGATTATGATGGCGGTAACGGTGCTTTGTCTACCTTTGCCTCCGAAAGCCCAATCTATCGGATTGGCGGCGGTGCTGGTGTCGGCGTTAACTTAGCCTTTGGTAAAGGTGGCGGTGGCTTCCAACCTTCATTAACCCTTGGTTACTTGGGATCTCAAGCGAATAACCCTGGTCTAAATACGGGTTTATTTGAGGGTAACTATGCTGCTTTAGGACAGTTGAACTTAAAATTAGGCGATCGCATCACCTTAGCTGCAACCTACGTCCACGGTTATCATAATGGTGGCACTGTTTTATTCGATGCAGGCTCTGCAAGTACAACAACTGGTGTAGTCGGTACTGCACAAGCTAACTTTGTCGGTGCTGGCAATCCATATTTAAGTAATTCCTACGGCTTTGAAGCTGCTTTCAAACCGAGTGATAAACTGTCGATTAGTGGCTTTGCGGTTTACAGCGACATCACAGGACTTGGTGCTAATGATAATGCTCAAGTTTGGAGTTATGGAGCTGGGGTAGCCCTCCCAGACTTAGGTAAGAAGGGCAACGTTTTAGGAATTTTCGCAGGTATTGAACCTTATGTTGGAGGTAACACTGCTGATAAACCATACCACTTTGAAGGTTTCTATAAGTATCGCGTAACCGACAACATCTCGATCACGCCTGGGGTAATTTGGTTAACAAATCCTGGTCAAATTGCTGGCAACAACGATGATGCAATCATTGGGACGCTGAGAACAACTTTCACCTTCTAAAGGTTTACAGCAATTTGCTGTAGGGTAGCACAGCTGTCATTGGTGTCAATTTAATCTAGAAACGATAGAAAACTCTCGTTTCTAGCCTCTGGCTGAAAATGCACTTCATTGCGGCTCTGCCGCTAATAAAGGAGGCAAAGCCTCACAGAGGGCATTCCCAGCCAGAGACTCTTGGCGAGGGAATCTATCAAAGCTTTGTCTAGACTGGTTTTTAGGTTAAGTTGACACCAATGGGCATTGCCATGCCCTTACCAACGTATTTGTATCATTATTAAAGTGAAGACTAACAACTCTGGGCTATTTAGATAGACGAGTCATTTCAAATAATTGCTGGGCATTACTTCCTAAAAAAGCATCGAAAAGTACCTGCCCTCCAGATTCTACTTCCACTACATAGCGCTGGGCAATTTCATAATAAGCGTAAGTCCAAGGGATCTGAATTTCTGCGCCACTGTTATCATCTAACACTGTCACCATTGACCTTACTGCTTGAGTTGCAGTTTGCCGCAAACCACAAGCAATATTTCCCTCTATCTCTGCTTTCATCGGCACACCCAGGTTAGCCAAAGCACTGGCGGTAGTATCAATGTCTGGATATTCTGGGGTGTTCTGTCCGTTGACGTAGCCTGTGAAATGGTTGACACCATATCCGTGCAGCAATACCCAAGCCCCATACTGAGTAACCTGATTCACTTCTTCGACAACAGAACGCTGGGGAGTTTGCCAAGGGCGGGTGAAGATTTGCTGGAGTTGTTTGGCGATGGTTTCAATGTTCCCGTCTTTTTGTAGAACAATAAGGGGTAAGGTCAGTTCGCCTGGGATTGAAGATACTGTTTTAGATATGAGTTGAACAATATTAGCAGGCAATTCATCGACAATCAACTCGCTGATAAAGAGTTTGGGTAAGTTAAATTCCTGTTGCTGTGGATGACGATAATGACGGGCATACAGATGAGTTTGAGGAAAATTATACTCTCCAGCCACCATGTAACCTAAAGCTTCTGCAAGTTGCCCAAGGTAATCAATTCCCAAGTTAACTTGACCCTGTGGACTATCTACTAATAAACGCAAAGACCGAAAGGCGATGTGGTCGTTGGCGACTGTCCCACCCGCAGCAGTTATCATTTGCTGGTAGGTACGGGCATAATTTACTCTTGTGCTGTATTCTTGCCAAAGTAATTTCCATAAATTAAGGGCTATTTCGGGTTTCATATAGTTTCATATAGATTTGTCATTTGTCATTAGTTAACAATAGAGACGCGATTAATCGCGTCTGTACAAGTCCCACTTATCTTTTAAAAATTTAAAATCTCGCTAATAATTTGAAGGGCTATGTGAATTTGGTCGCTGTCGATAACTAGAGGGGGACAGAAACGAATTGCTGCTTTACCGCAACCTAGCAATAATAAACCGTGTAAAAAAGCTTCTTGGATAATGCGATCGCGCAATTTATGATCAAGATTACCCTGTTGATCCAATAAGTCCACCGCAACCATCAAACCCTTACCTCGTGGCGGCGATACTCTCGGAAATCTTTGATGCAACTCGGTAAGACTAGCTTGTAATAATTCTCCCATCTGGGTAGCATTGGTCATCAAACCAGTTTCCAGCAGTCGCAGTGTGGCAATACCGGCAGCACAAGCTACGGGATTACCGCCAAATGTGGTAGCGTGAGAACCAGGAGGCCAAGTCATTAACTCTGGTCTAGCAAGTATCGCTCCTAAAGGCAGACCACTGGCAATACCTTTAGCAGTGGTAATGATATCAGGCATCACACCCCAATGCTCGATCGCAAATAAGCGACCAGTCCGCCCCATTCCCGCTTGCACTTCATCCACTACCATCAGAATACCGTAGCGATCGCAAATATCCCGAATCCGCTGCAAGAAACCATCCTCTGGTACGATGTAGCCACCCTCTCCTTGAATCGCTTCGACGACGATCGCTGCTACTTCTTGCGGTGGTAAAATTGTGCCAAATAGCTGTTTTTCCAGGTAATCTAAGCTAGCGTGAGTGCCGTAGGGGATATGAGTAACGCCAGGAAGTAAAGGGCCAAAATCCGCTCGCTGCACTGCTTTTGAACCCGTGAGAGACATTGCCCCATAAGTGCGTCCGTGAAATGCACCTAAGAAGGCTACGATTAGCGATCGCTTGGTGTAATATCGAGCTAGTTTGATGGCTCCTTCGTTAGACTCTGCGCCAGAATTGGTGAAAAATACTTTTGCAGGGAATGCACTGTTACTCTGTGGTTGAGGAAAGGGAGCGCGAATCGCTAGTTGTTCCGCTAGTTCCACCATCGGCTCATAATAAAAATCCGTCCCTGACATGTGCAGCAGACGCCCCGACTGTTCTTGAATTGCTTTGACGACTTCTGGGTGGGCGTGTCCAGTGGCGGTAACGGCAATACCTGCGGTCATATCCAGAAATACATTGCCATCCACATCTTCTACCATACAGCCCTGGCCGCGAGATACAACTAACGGATAATCGCGCGTATAAGAAGGAGAAGTTACGGCGCGATCGCGTTGTACAATTGCTTGAGCGCGAGGCCCAGGTAAAGAAGTTATTAAATGGGGTGTACGAGGTAAATTTAGGTTAATAGGGATACTTAACATAATTTTTTCTATTTTTTAAAGATTACTGATGATTAAACCCTAATGGTTGATTGCTTACAGTAGCATTTGATGCCATTGGTGTAGGAATTACGCATTTAACGAAAAATTAGAGTATAAGTCAGCGATTATGGAAAATTACAGATAATTTTTCATGAATTCTTAGAGGTATTTAACGAAAAAGCTTCATGGTAAAGACTTTCGGATATTTTAAGACTATCGCCCGTTTTTATAACACAACTTCTGCGATCGCGTCATCTTGTATTTTTGAAGCATGACCAGCTTTACCATTAGATATCAGACCACAGGAGAATTGCTATATCAGGACTTACGCAAAAAGGCAGTGATATCATGTCCGCATAATTAGTTACGATTCCCACAGTCATTGCACCCCACCCCGCCAAAGCTATGCTTTGTCTCCCCTCCCGAAGAGCGGGGAGGGGATTAAGGGGTGGGGTTCTTCGGGTTTAATAAGCAATCAAGCGGACATGATATGAAAGCCTTGATTTACCGTAGGGGAAATTCATGAATTGCCCCTACATTTCGTACTTGATGCGTAAGTCCTATATACGACCAGCTACGCCTACGCAATAGTTAGATCAGCAGTCGCATTTGCTGCTTTTGCCAGTGCAATAGTTAAATTGGCAGTCGCATTTGCTGCTTTTGCGATCGCATTTGTTAGATCAGCAGTCGCATTTGTTGCTTTTGCGATCGCATTTGTTAGAACGGTAGTCGCATTTGTTGCTATTGCGATCGCAATAGTTAAAACGGTAGTCACATTTGCTGCTTTTGCGATCGCAATAGTTAGAACGGTAGTCGCATTTGCTGCTTTTGCGATCGCAATAGTTAGATCGGCAGTGGCGTTTGCTGCTTTTGCGATCGCATTTGTTAGATCGGCAGCTGCCACAAAACCTCAATCTTCCTCTCTGTACCTCTGCGTGAACTTTCCTAATTCACCAACGCCAACCACCATAACTCACAAAAAATGTGTCAAAATCAACATTAGCCATCAATAAATTTGGGTATATGTTCTGGCAAAACGGACAGCTAATATACAACGGCAAATACAAAATAGAAAAAGGCAGAATATCGCAGCTTACACAGAAATATTAGCAGGTTTGCGATTTGAAAAGGATTTTATTCGTCAGTTATTGAGCGAGGATCTTATGCAGGAGTCAGTGATTTATCAGGATATTTTGCAGAAGGGCGAACAACAGGGAGAACAAAAAGAAGCGGTTATATTCTGTATATCTTTACTCAATGAACGTTTTGGTGAAATAGATTCCTCAATTATTGAGAGAGTTCAAGTTTTAAACAAGGAAAAGCTAGAAGCATTAGGAAGGGCACTTTTGAGAATTTCATCTCTAGCTGATTTATTTATTTGGTTAGATGGGCACAAAAGTAATTAATTTCAGATGTCGATCAACTATAAAGCTGGAGGTAAAAACTCCGGCTTTTTATATAGTTATTTATCATAAAAAGTCAAATAAATTTAACTTAATTAAAAACATCTAATTTCCATCGACTTAACTACAAAACTTCTCTACGCATCTCACAAATATTTCCACACCCATTCCCAACGCTGTCTCATCAAAATCAAACCGGGGATGATGATGAGGATACGCCAAATCTTTCTCTGGATTAGCAGAACCTATAAAGAAATAGCAACCAGGAACCTCTTGCAAGAAAAATGACATATCTTCAGCAGCCATAGTTTGACATTCTGGCACAATACCCAACGGGGTTTCTACTACTTCTTCTGCTACAGTTCGCACCAATTCTGCCATCTTAATATCATTAATTACTGGTGGATAAAGTGACCAGTATTCTAAGTCATAACTCGCACCCTGACTCTGACAAATTCCTGCAATAATCTGCTCGACACGCTGGTTGAAAAAGCCTTTCAAACTAGGATTAAAATACCTGACAGTGGCACTCATTCTCGCTGTATCAGCAATCACATTCCGCTTGGTTCCAGCATGAAGTTCGCCTACTGTCACCACTGCTGAATCAATGGGATTAACATTCCGAGCGACAATGGTTTGCAAAGCATTCACAATTTGAGCAGCAACTACAACAGAGTCAACAGTTTGATGGGGTAGTGCGCCGTGTCCACCTTTGCCCAAAATTGTGCAGTTAAAGCACTCCACAGCCGCCATCAACGCCCCAGCCCGCACACCCACTGTTCCCAAGGGCAAATTATTCCACAAGTGCAAACCAATAATCGCGTCAACATCAGGATTTTTCAGGACTCCAGCTTCAATCATCGGCTTTGCGCCTCCTGGTGATTCTTCTGCTGGCTGAAAAATAATTTTCACGGTACCGGCGAAGTCTTGGCGATGCTGCTGGAGATGGTAAGCTGTACCTAAAGCGATCGCTGTATGTCCATCATGTCCACAAGCGTGCATCACTCCATCATGCTGCGATTTATACGGTACTTCATTGAGTTCTTGGATTGGCAAAGCATCCATATCCGCCCGAATCGCCAAAACTTTCTCTGCACCTAATTTGTTACCCTTGATGGTGGCAACAATCCCAGTGTGAGCAATACCAGTCTGATGCTCAATTCCCCATTCTTGCAGCTTTTGTGATACAAACTCAGCAGTCAGTTTTTCTTGAAAACCCAACTCTGGTTGTTGATGCAGTCGCCGTCGCCACTCTACTAATTGCGGTTGCAATGAGCGGATTGCCAGTCGGATGCGAGATAGGTCAACAGAAGAGGAATTGGGAAAGGTAGAAACCATTATGAAGACAAACTAGTTTAAGTGCAGCTAACTTAGTTTATCGTAGGTAATGGCGAAGAATCAGCATCAGAATTTTCTTAATCAGCTACCAGTTAAAATCAATTCTGCAACCAACCAGCCATGACAGCAACTATTAAAAATACACCCATTGCAAAACGGTAGAAAACAAAAATCCAGGTACTGCGTTTTTCCAGGTAACGGAGGAGTACCCAAATTGCTACAAAAGCGGAAATGCTGGCGGAGATTAAGCCTACCAACAAAGTCAACCAACCAGCCGTACTCAGTCCTGCTTTCGTCAGAGCATGGAGTTCTACAGCACCTGCCAAAATCACGGCTGGTAAGCCCAACAAAAAAGAAAATCGCGCCGATGTCTCCCGTTCCATGCCCAAAAATAACCCAGCAGTCAGAGTGGAACCAGAGCGAGAAACGCCAGGGATTAGGGCAAAAGCTTGAGCAACCCCTACCCAAATGCCATCCCAGAGGGTGAGGTTGTCGAAAGTGCGATCGCGTCCTCCGCGTTTTTCTGCGATCGCCAACAATCCTGACATAATAATTGAAGCCGCACCAATAACTACTAACCCTCGTATTGGTGAGTTGCAGGCGTTAAGAATTGGTTTGAGTAGCACACCAGCCACAGCAATGGGCAAGGTTCCTAGCAATAAGCCTAACATCAGTTGCAAAGAACTAGATTGATAGTCTTGTCCGCTAATTGCTCTAACTGTCTCTCCTGTTAATTTTTTTAAGTCTTGCCAAAAATAGACTAGAACAGCAGTCAAGCTAGCTAACTGCATTGCTGCGGAAAAAGCAGACCCCGGATCTTTCAGTCTCAGTAGAGTTGGCACTATCCGCAAATGAGCAGTACTGCTAATTGGTAGTAGTTCTGTAATTCCCTGAACGATGCCTAAAATAATCACGTCAATCCAGCTAAGGTTAGCAAAGTCTAAATTCACTTCACTACCGTTGCTACAGACTGCACTCGCCACCAGAAAAGAAAGCATCATCATATCAGGCGTAAATAATTTACTTTTAATAAAGTACCGACAAAGTAACTTATATCAGTGACGTTTCTGTGACTAAGACATGGCACTTGGATGACATTTAATAATACAAAAATGTATTGTGTGTTCGCGCAGCGTGTCGTCAGGTAAGGAATACCATTTGATAATTCTAAAAACGCAGGACTTACGCAAAACGTTTTAAACTACTCATGTTTCGCACAGATGAAAGCTGTTAATGAAGTGGTGTTTTAGTCCCAAAGATGAAATAAGGCAGGTAAATCCTGCCTTGTGTGTCACTAAAGTTAGGTTAATTTCATTCTTCCTCACCATTGCACATCTTATTGACAAAGCTATTACCGAGTTATGTCAGAACTGTGACTGCACCAGTTGTAAAAAGTGATTGGACGTTCGCTACTTTTTCCCCAATGCCCAATGCCCCATGCCCCATGCCCAATTCAAAATGTCAGTGTTTCCCAATCTAAATCTGATGCTACTTGAGCAAGTTTATCTAAATCAGTCAGGTTATCTAAATAGGGCAAGCAGCCTAAAACTGGTGTGTTAGTGAGTGATTGAATCAATTGGTATGGTGTCCAGTCGGCTATTTCTGCATCCGTTCGAGGTTGTACGCAGTTCAGAACAATGCCTTTGAGATTGATGCGCGATTGTCTAGCTAATGCTACATTTGCCACTGCTTGAGCGATCGCACCCAATCTAACTGGCACTACCAATACTGTTGGTAAACGCCATTCTCCCGCTAAATCGGCTACCGTTAATTCCTCAGTTACTGGCGAACCTAACCCTCCCAAGGCTTCTACAAGCACAAAATCACGATGCGATCGCAACTTAGACAAAGCTTGCCAAACAAGAGCTAAATCTACTCGGCGATTTTCCCGTGCTGCTGCTATGGGAGGAGCAAGAGGTGCTTCAAAGTACAAAGGTGTAATTTCTTCAGCAGATTGTTCTAGGGCAAATAGCTTTTGATACCACTCGCGATCGCCAATCCCCGCTTGAATCGGTTTCATGATTCCCCAGCTACGTTGCGGGTAATATTTTTGCCAATAGGCTGCTAATGCTGTTGTTAAAACAGTTTTACCAGCTTCGGTATCAGTTCCAGTAATCAGTAGTGTGTTTAACATTAATTTCTTTGGCCAGAAAATGGTTGTGTTCCATCAGCCGGCGGAAAAGTTGGCGTTTCACCAGTTGTCGGAGTTGGGGTGGGTGTCTGTGTCGGAATTGGGAAGGGTGTCTGTGTCGGAAATGGGAGGGGTGTTTCTGTGGGAATTGGGATAGGTGTCTCTGTGGGAATGGGGATAGGTGTCTCTGTGGGAATTGGGATAGGTGTCTCTGTGGGAATGGGGATAGGTATTTCTGTAGGTGTTGATTTAACTGGTTTTTCTAATGCAACATTGAGGTTGTAATTGCTTTCGGCAACTCCTGAAAGCAGTGTTAATTCAATAGTATATCTACCAGTAACCAGCAATGTACCTTCATAGGATGTTACTTGCTGGGTATTCTGATCAATTGGTTGTTGATTGGGACTGAAGACTGTTAGCAAAACGCTGCTTCCTGGGTCAATAAATGCAGTTAACTTGTCACCTTCCTGCCCAAAAAAAGTGTACCGGATTATTTGATTTGTTTTGAGAGTATCTTTAACCGTGCCTGTGTTATTAGATGCTCCCAGATTCAGCCGCCGACTAGATACAACAGGTTGATCGTTGGTGGGTGTGGGTGTGGATGTGAATGTAGCACCACCAGAAATCACTGGTGAAGGGAAATTTTGTGGAAGCGTCTCGCTTGGTGATGGTTTTGACTGACTGCGGATGGAACTGACCAGGGACCAAGAACTGAATCCCGCAATGATCACTACAGCAGTGCCAATTGCTGCGATCGCTAAAGGATTATCCAAGACTGAGCTAGTGGGACTTGGTGGAATCACCGGAGCGGGTTGTTTCTTGGGCGAAGCTGGTGGTGGTATTAGGTCAGGACGGCGACCAACAGCCATTGTTTGCAAGTTCGATACATTAGGGGTAGGAACACTAGGTTGAGCCAGAGATTGCAGTGCTTGGGATACATTAGCAGCACTTTGGTAGCGATCGCTCGGTAGATGATTCAACATTCGATTCAAAACCTGGGCAAATCGCGGATTCACTCTTACCCACCGCTGCCAATTCCAAGTTAGTTGGTTTTCGTCAAATAGATCCCTTGGTTCTTTACCAGTCAGCAAAACAATTGCACTCACCGCTAATGCATACAAGTCACTACTAGGATAAGCTCCCCCTGTTTGCATTTGTTCACTAGGAGAATAGCCTAATTTTCCCACAGTGGGTTCTGGCATTGCCCTCTCTGGCGATCGTAAACGCGTCGCCAGTTCTTTTACCACCCCAAAGTCAATTAACACAGGTTTAGCGTCACTATCTCGCAAAATAATATTTTCTGGCGAGATATCCCGGTGAATAATCCCTCGACTGTGAATATGCTCTAAAACAGGCAACAACAACTCTATCAGCTGCAATACTTCAGCCTCTGTGAAGGTTTGACCCACAGCTATCCGTTCAGCCAGCAGAGTTCGGTACGTTTGACCTGCAACGTAGTCCTCCACCAAAAATAAGCGTTGGTCTTGCTCAAATCTTTCCCGGAATTTAGGCACTTGTGGGTGTTCGATTTGATATAAAATGGCAGCTTCTCGGTGAAAAAGCTCTTGGGCTTTCTTCCAAGCCAAAGCCTCCGTTGCTGTTGAAATCAATTCCTTGATCGCGCAAAGTTCGTTAAAGCGCCTCTGGTCTTCTGCCAGATAGGTTCTACCAAATCCTCCTTGTCCGAGAATTTGAATTATGCGGTAACGGTTTTGCAAGACAGTGCCAACTGTAATGGGTGGTTGCATGATCGATTGATTGAGTGTAGTAGCAACTGAGGAGGAAGTCACCCACAAAGATTAAGTCCAAGAGGCGACACAGTTACATGCAGCGATATTTTACCTTACCTAATGGGTATACCCCCAGTTAGGAGTATACGCAAAGTTACGCTTCAAGGGTCTTATGCAACTTTCTTAACTGTCCACAGCAATATTGGCTGTCTGGGGCACGGCACATCAACAAAGAGGCAGCGAGCCGAGGAACTACCTTGACCGCTTGGAACTGCTGTCAGCCCTGCGCCAGAACCCACACAAGAGAGTTTGTTAACTACCAATGTAATCTGGAAATTTATTGTGTTAATTAAAACTAAAAATTAAGTCTGCCAGTTTATTTATTTCCCCTAGTATCATAGAATATAATCAGATACCCGTTACACACTTAGCCGCAAGTGTTCTCCTATCTAAGAACAAAGTTCAATATCACTTAAGTTGTAAATGCTCAACTGTCAGTTATAAATGAGGTAGTTAAAACAAGCAATCTATCACACCAATCTTTGAGAGATTGGGGTTATTTACCTCAACCCAAAAAACTTGAACTATAGACCTAGTGAACTGACTTGATGTCCGTTCAGCTATCAATAGGTTGTTTACCAAGAAAATTAGACAGTTAGCGAATGATAATTTTATGGGAAAATGTTTAAATTTTGTATGGAAGCTTCAACAAAACTCACAGATGTTTTTTTAGGCGATTTCTCGGTTAAATCTATTAAATCTCCAATGATAATATTGCTATGAATGCACATAGAGGATCTGCTGTGCTCAGTTCTGCAACTTTCAAAGTGCAACCATCTGCAACAGGACTGACCGATAATCATCGCCTGCGGCTGTTTTCTGGCTCTGCCAATATACAACTGTCTCAAGAAGTCGCTCGTTATCTGGGTCTTGACTTGGGGCCAATGATTCGCAAAAGATTTGCGGATGGAGAACTTTACGTTCAAATCCAAGAATCGATTCGGGGTTGTGATGTCTATTTAATCCAGCCATGTTGTCAACCCGTGAACGATCACTTGATGGAATTAATGATTATGGTTGACGCCTGTCGTCGAGCTTCGGCGCGACAAGTGACGGCAGTAATTCCCTACTATGGCTATGCCCGTGCCGATCGCAAAACAGCAGGAAGAGAGTCAATCACCGCCAAGCTGGTTGCTAACTTGATCACCGAAGCAGGGGCCAACCGCGTTCTAGCAATGGATTTGCACTCGGCTCAAATTCAAGGCTATTTCGATATACCCTTTGACCATGTTTACGGTTCGCCAGTATTGCTGGATTATCTAGCAAGCAAACAACTGCCAGACGTTGTGGTTGTTTCCCCCGATGTTGGTGGTGTAGCACGAGCTAGGGCATTTGCGAAAAAACTGAATGATGCTCCACTGGCAATTATTGACAAACGTCGTCAGGCACATAATGTTGCCGAAGTGTTAAATGTCATCGGCGATGTTAAAGGCAAAACGGCAGTGTTGGTGGATGACATGATCGACACAGGGGGCACGATCGCTGAAGGGGCGCGATTACTGCGTGAAGAAGGAGCGCGTCAGGTATATGCCTGTGCAACTCATGCGGTGTTCTCTCCACCAGCGATGGAGCGGTTGTCCAGCGGCTTGTTTGAGGAAGTGATTGTTACAAATACGATTCCCATACCAGAAAACAACCGCTTTCCCCAACTAGTGGTGCTGTCAGTAGCTAATCTTTTAGGAGAAACTATCTGGCGGATTCATGAAGATACTTCAGTCAGTAGTATGTTCCGCTAGACTGTCATTCGTGTTACAGGAATAAATTACCCACGCTGTCCTTTTGCTCCGGTACAGTGTGGGCTTTTAGTTATATAACTAAGTTTATTCTCAAGATTATTAAGAAATAATTTCAACTGTGTGGCTTTCCTCGTTCTCATAGCAATACGGTTCGGTTAAGATCCCCCCGCCTGCGGCGACCCCCTTAAAAAGGGGGTAAAAGAGGTTTAGAAGCCCCCCTTTTTAAGGGGGGTTGGGGGGATCTTCGAGGAATAAATACGTTAACCGAACCGTATTGGTTCTCATAGGAAGTTAAAAATATGAAAGCTAAAAAAGTTAAAATTAAGACTAGACCGGGGATCACTGATAAGCTTATTCATGATTATCTTACGCACTTCGCTTTAATAGAAAATTATTATATTTGGGGTACACCTAAATTAAACAGTGGGATAATATATTATTTATCATATGACAATTGTCTTGTGATGTTTTTAGTTGAAGATGATCAACTTAATGGAATATACATAAGGTATTTTGAAAAAATGGGAGTTCCTGTTTTTGAGGATTCTTTAGAATGTAATGAGTATGGAAAAGCCCTCTTGGAAAAGGCTAATAAAAAAGATGACTTCTTAACGATACAGCCAAACCCGGAGTAGTGAAAGCAGTTGCTCAGTATCTACAGGTTTGGTAATGTAGTCAGAAGCCCCAGCTTCAATGCACTTTTCGCGATCGCCTGGCATGGCTTTAGCAGTTAAAGCAATGATTGGTAGTGAGCGAAACTGTTGTTGCTGGCGGATGGCGCGGGTGGTTTCGTAACCATCCATTTCCGGCATCATGATATCCATCAAAACTATATTAATGTCAGGATTAGCTTGCAGCGTCTCGATGCCATCTCTGCCATTTTCGGCAAACAGCACTTGCATTTGATAGCTTTCTAAAAAGCTGGTAAGGGCAAAAATATTTCGCAGGTCATCATCTACAATCAAAATTTTCCGATTAGCCAGCACCGGGTCAGTTTGATGTAATTGCTCTAAGATTTGACGCTTTGGTGGGGGCAAATTTGCTTGCACCCGATGCAAAAACAGGGCAGTTTCGTCTAACAACCGCTCTGGCGATCGCACATTTTTAATGATAATTGTCTCTGCTAGTCCCCGCAATTGGGTTTCTTCTTGTCGGCTGAGTTCTTTGCCGGTGTAAACAATGATCGGCAGTTTTAAAAGCTTGGGTTCAAGCTTTATCTGCTCAATTAGTGCAAATCCGCTCATATCCGGCAGACCGAGATCCAGTACCATACAATCAAAGTGATGCGATCGCAAAATCGAGAGGGCTTCTGCCCCCGTACCCACTGCTGTACTCTGGACATCACTATTACCAATCAGTTCGATAATACTTTGGGCTTGTACAGGGTCATCTTCGACGATCAGGAGATTTTTTACCTGCCGCTCAATAAAGCCTTTAATCTCAGTCAATACCTGAGTTAGGGCTTCTGGAGAAACGGGTTTTTGGAGATAGGTAATCGCTCCTAGCTGTAGTCCCCGTTGCTGTCTTTCATCAACAGAAAGTATATGTACTGGTATATGTCTAGTATCTGGCTTATGCTTCAGACGATCTAGCACCGTCCAACCATCCATCTCTGGCATATGGATATCGAGCATAATCGCATTGGGTTTAAACTGTTGCGCTAGTGCTAGACCTTGTTTGCTCTGTAAAGCAACAATGGTTTTAAAGCCCTGCTCACGGGCCATATCTAGTAAGATGCGGGCAAATTTATCGTCATCCTCGATAATCAGCAAAATGCGATCGCCCGGTTGAATTATTTCCCGGTCGTCTGGGATATCGTTGGGGAAGGTGGGAAGCACTTTCGCTGATGGAGAGATGTCCACAGTTGTGGGTCTGTTTTCCACCATTGGCACTTCTTTTATGATCGATGCTGTGTGGATAGAGGTGGTTGGCTCAAGGGATCGTGTGGTGAGAAAATTTTTATCCTTCCCTTCCAGTCCCTTGGGCAAGTAGAGGGTGAAGGTGCTTCCCTGTCCTTGTTGGCTGACTAGTTCAATTCTCCCTCCCAACAGTTGAGCCAGTTCGCGGCTGATGGATAAGCCCAAGCCAGTTCCCCCGTACTTGCGGCTGGTTGTGCCATCTGCCTGCTGAAATGCCTCGAAAATAATCTTCTGCTTCTCGGCTGGAATACCTATGCCCGTGTCGCTAACTGCAAAAGCAATCATCGGATTATCAACTTCGACTGCCTCAGCTGCCATACTAATTTGTAACTTCACACCTCCTGTTTGAGTAAATTTAAAGGCGTTAGCTAGGAGATTTTTCAGTACTTGTTGCAGGCGTTTGGAGTCGTTAGAAATTGTCTGGGGTAACTTATCATCCAATTCAATAGTAAAATTGAGTTCTTTATTGTGGGCAACTTGCCGGAAAGTCTGCTCTAGAGATGTCCCCAAATCTGCAAAAGCAATTTGCTCAATATCGAGCGACATAGTACCCGACTCAATTTTTGCCAAATCTAGAATGTCATTGATTAACTCCAGCAAATCAGTCCCAGCCGAGTAGATAGTCCGGCTGTACTCTACCTGTTTATCGGTCAAGTTGCTAAGAGAGTTATCTGCTAGCAGCCTTGCTAAAATTAACAGGCTATTTAGCGGTGTCCGTAACTCGTGGGACATATTCGCAAGAAATTCTGACTTATATTTGGAAGACAAGGCCAGTTGTTCAGCTTTTTCTTCCAAAGACTGCCTCGCCCGCTCAACTTCCTGGTTCTTGCGGGCAACTTCCCGATTTTGAACTTCTAACAATTCTGCCTTTTCTTCTAGCTCCTCATTTAGTTGTTGTAATTCTTCGTTAGACTGCTTGACAATAAATTGTGATTCCTCCAACTCCTGCGCCTGTTCTTGCAGGCGTTGATTGCTCTGCTGTAGTTCTTCTTGCTGGGTTTGCAGTTCCTCTGTTAAAGTAACAGACTCTTCAAGTAGTTGCTGAGTTTGCACTTGTGAGGCGATGTTATTTAAAAATACACCCAGATTTTCACTCAATTGCTCTAAAAATGTCAGGTGCAATTCGTTAAAAGACCCAAAAGAGGCAAGTTCAATTACGGCATTCACCTGCGTCTCAAATTGTATGGGCAAGACAATAATATTTAGTGGGGGAGCTTCTCCCAAGCCGGAACTGATGCGGATATAGTCACTAGGAACTTCCGTGAGGAGGATTCTTTGTTTTTCTAAGGCAGATTGTCCCACCAATCCTTCGCCCAAGCGAAACTGGTTTGCCAGATTTTTCCGCTCTTTATAAGCATAACTACTCAACAACTTCAGTACAGGCTCATCGTCTATTGAGTCCATCGCATAAAAAACGCCTTGGGATGCTCCAACCAGTGGTGCTAGATTTGACAAGATCAGGCGAGATGCACTTTCCAGATTTCGATGCCCTTGGAGCATCTGGGTAAATTCAGCCAAATTAGACTTTAGCCAATTTTGCTCGTCATTTTTTTGAGTTGTGTTTCGCAGATTAACGATCATCTGGTTGAAGGTGCGCGTCAACACACCAATTTCATCCTGGCGATCGCTATCTGGTAAACTCACCGATAAATCCCCATCCGCCATTTTTTCTGCTAAATCAGAAACTCGCTTCAGTGGGACTGAAATATGTCTGGTGAGGACGAATCCGACTAAAGCTAAGAGCAAAGAAAATAAAGGAATACTATAGACAATACTGGCGAGCGTTTTTTGAGCAGCAGCTTGTGCCTTGTCAGAGCGCTGTTCCAGAAGTTTATTCTCCTCAGTTTTCATCGTCTGGATAACTTTGCGGATCTCAGCCATCAGTTGCTTGCCTCGATCTGTCAGAACAACCTTCTGGGCAGCTTCAAAACCTTGGTTCTGACGCAAGTCAATGGTTTCTTTAAGTTCAGCCAGCTTTTGATCGATTAGTGACTGTAAAACATCAAGCCGACTCTGTTGGTTGGGGTTATCTGCTGTTAACCTCTGAAGTTCGTTAACTTTTTGATTCAGTACTTGAATGGCAGCGTTATAAGGTTCTAAATAGCGCTGTTCTCCAGTAAGAATGTAACCACGTTGCCCAGTTTCAGCATTTGTCACTTGCAAGTTGAGGTCTTCAAGCTGACTTAACACCTGGTAAGTATGGCTTTCTTGGCGCGAAGTTTCAATTAGCTCATTGGTGCTTTGGTAGGAGATTAGACCAATAGTTGTCAGAGTTGCCAAACTCAAGGCAAAACTAATTCCAATTTTGGTTCCAATCTTCAAACGTTTCAACATTCTTCCAGGCAATTCTTCCAATTATTTATATTCTTGCTGCTATTCAGATTATATTTTAGCTATATAAATTTATAATATTTAGTTCCTCTGCCTAATCTTTTACATCCTAAATAATATTACTTTCTTTCTAATTAATATATATATTTAACTTTTCTGTTACCGAATATATAAAATGATATTATTTTCTTAGTTTTTATTGGATATAACATCAATGCCATTGTACATCACTAAGTTCTCCCAAACAGGATTCTGGTGGAGACTTAAGGCTTTAAAAGGCAACTTATATTCATATAATTATGTCGTTTCTAGGACAAATAATCTGCTTTGCCTAGAGAATTGCGGTAATATGCACAATCCCGCTATAGTGTCAAACCTCTTGAGATTAACTTTGACGTTTAACTCAAAGTAAAGATTGGTACTAATAATCCAATCCAGTTCAGTTAATAATATTTGACTTTGGAAGATCCAACATCAGGTGCTTCTCCTGTTCAAAGATGCTGCGCCTAGCTTCTGCGTTCTCAAAGTATCCCGTAGGGAAGAAGTACAAGTCGGGAAACGCGAACCAGTCGCTCATGGGGGAAGCTTTTTTAAGGAGGATGGGGGAGGAGCAAGTCTTAACCCAAGCCTATTGACTAATAACCTGGCGCTCACTTATAGTCGGATTAAGTACGAATTGGCTATAGATCCGAAAATGTTGAATCTTGTTACTCTCTAAAATAGCTTTTGCACCCGCCATGTAGATATCAGTACTATTTAGGACTAATAGATAATTGCCAAGGTTAACTTGATGTTCATAATCTCTGGCTAGCTCGTCAGGAATTCCCAAATTAGTGTAGTTATCTTTGGAACTACTGATATCTATCCCAGTCAGACTATTCAGCGTGTTTGTATCCTTAGCAATCACCGAGACTTGACTCATAGGAAAGCCAGCGTTTCCCAGTTCAGTAATTGCTCTTTCTGTGTCTTGGCGCGTATAAAAAACACCAACTGCATTTTTATAGCGACTATTTGGGGTTAAGTATGGCTCATAAAGATCCCACTGTTGAATATCACGGCGATTAAAAATCCTCTTAGCAACACGAATCTCTATATCTATACCAGTTACTATCACCAAATAGTAACCTTTGCAAACTAGATCGCTGTAACCCTGTGCTTGCTCTTTAGGAATTCCTAAACTTAGCAACACACCACGCAAACCACCCGTCGCTACATTGATCGCACCACCTGCTAAAGTGGTAGCGATCGCTGTTACTTCTGCTCCGGCTAGGATGACTCGGCCTATACCAGGAATTATCCAGAGGACTAAACCGACTAATAAGCCAGTAAGACCGCCTAAGTCACCACCAGTAACGGTTCCAGCAGCATCTTCGGAGGATGTATTGCTAGTGCGCTCTTTAACTTCAACACCAGCAATATCACTTTGTTCTTCTGCATTCCGTGCAATTACAGAAACTTTCTGCATTGGAAAATTAGAAGTTTTTAGTTCCTGAAGTGCCAATTGTGCATCTGAACATTTAGCGAAAACTCCTATAGTTCTTCGCTCTTTTTCTAATGTCATTTTATGGGTTTATTGCAGCTATAAGTGATTCCCAAGAGTGTTAGCTAATATCAGGTAATTACACAGCTCGACGAGTCAGTAAACCCCAAAGGAAAATCAGTAGCATAGCACCAAGAACAGCAAATAAAATGCTTCCAAGGGAAAAAGCTCCTACAGATGCGGCGGCTGCCGAACTACTTCCTAGTAAAGTTTGACCTAAATAACCCCCGACTACGGCTCCAAGGATTCCTAATACGATGGTGGAGAGAATACCGCCACCTTGGGTTCCTGGATAAAATAACTTAGCTAACGCACCTGCAATTAAACCCAAAACCAGCCAAGCAATAATGTTACCCATCGAATTTCTCCTTCCTTGAGAATCTGCTTTGTTTGCTTTTGACTATTTCATATTAAAGTTTGCCTTCAAAATTTCTGATCTATCTAGAGAACTAATATCAAAAATCTTTAGACATCATTTGAATATTCACCAGATCGTCTTTGAGGATGAATATATAAAGTAACAATAATGTATTTGGTATGGCAATCATACTTTTTTTACTTGAACTATATAACCCAAGTTGCGGGTGATGCAATTATGGGTGCTTTGTAACCGTTGATTCAGGCGATCCCTGCGGTTTTTACTAGCCTACGCGCATGAAAATTTAACTTGAAGTTACGGTTGCGCGATTCCTAAGAGTCAACCCAAGATAGGAGTGGAAACTCGACTTGAGGATTATGCTTGTCCTAAAATATCAAGGAGAAAACTCTGTTTATGCAATTATTGATAGAGGTAAAATAGAGATTTGAATTTGAGATTCTCCGAAAGCGGTATTAGCTGTTCAAGATTCAGGACTCAGGACTATAGAAAGAGCTAGTTGATAGAGTTGGCGACGAGGAAGGAAAGTGGCTTTTGCTAACTGACGGCTAGCTTGCGATCGCGATATTCCCTGACTAATTAACTGCTTCAATTCGGCTTTCAATTCCTCTTCTGTCAGTTGAAGCCGACTGGCTGGAATTCCTGCCACTACTAATGTATATTCACCTTGGGGTTCTCGTTGGCTGTAGTGAGCGATCGCTTCGGCAATTGTTCCCCGCCAAAATTCCTCATACAATTTTGTTAACTCTCGCCCTAGCACAATTTGGCGATCGCTTCCCCAAACCTCTGCTAAGTCTTGCAAAGTATCTCGCAATCGGTGGGGCGATTCATAGAAAATCAATGTGCGAGATTCTGTTTGCAGATATTCTAAATGTTCTTGTCTCTGTTGACTTTTAGCTGGGAGAAAACCTTCAAAGACAAACCGATCCGTTGGTAGTCCAGCTGCACTCAATGCGGTAATTACTGCACTAGCGCCAGGAATGGGAACTACTGAAATTCCCGCCTCAATACAGGCTTTCACCAATTCATATCCAGGATCGGAAATACCTGGCATCCCAGCATCACTCACAAGGGCGATCGCTTTATTGTTAACTAAATGCTCTAATAATTCTGGGATGCGGCTGGTACGATTATGTTCGTGGTAACTCACCTGGGGTGTTTTAACTTGAAAATGTTGTAGCAGTTTCCCTGTGTGACGAGTGTCTTCCGCAGCAATCATATCCACAGTTTGCAAAATTCGCACCGCCCGAAAGGTCATATCTTCCAGGTTGCCAATTGGTGTGCCGACAACGTAAAGTGTTCCTGGTTTTGGATCGGTTTGCATGAGTTAGGAGAGACGCGATGAATCGCGTCTGTACAAGAGTCTGTAGAGACGCGATTCATCGCGTCTGTTAAAAATAAGAATTTATACACTTAGAGGAACAGATAAATGGATAATCCAAAATCCAAAATCCAAAATCCAAAATCGGATCGTGGGTTATTTGTAGGTTTAGTAACCTTAGATTTGATTTACCTTGCTGACTCTGCCCCTAAGAATAATCAGAAGATTGTCGCTACTGACTATACTGTAGCAGCAGGTGGTCCAGCAACAAACGCGGCTGTGACTTTCAGCCATTTAGGAAATCAGGCTACAGTCTTAGGTGTGGTGGGTTCTCACCCGATGACACACCTAATTCGAGGTGATTTGGCAAAATCCAAAGTTGCGATCGCAGACCTTGAGCCTACCACTGATTTAGCACCGCCTGTCTCCTCAATCATTGTCACCCAAGCCACGGGTGAACGAGCTGTGGTTTCCATCAATGCTGTCAAAACTCAAGCCAGCAGCACATCTATCCCGCCAGATATTTTGCAAAATGTCGATATAGTACTGATTGATGGACATCAGATGGCGGTTAGTTATTCCATAGCCCAAATGGCTAAAGCTAAGAATATTCCAGTAGTAATTGATGGTGGAAGTTGGAAGCCTGGATTTGAGCAAATTCTACCTTTTGTGGATTACGCCATTTGTTCGGCTAATTTTTATCCCCCCAACTGCCAGACTGGAGAAGACGTTTTTGCCTATCTGGGCAGATTTGAGATTCCTCACATCGTCATTACCCACGGACAAAAACCAATTGAATACTTGAGTTGCACTAAAACTGGTATCGTAGATGTGCCGCAGATTCCAGCGGTTGATACATTAGGGGCTGGAGATATTTTCCACGGCGCTTTCTGTGATTACATTTTAAGGGAAAGTTTTACTGATGCACTGGCACTGGCAGCTAATATTGCTGCTGATTCCTGTAAATTTTTTGGTACCCGGCGCTGGATGGATTTAAACTAAGGACGCAGAGGTGCATCTCTACTCAAGTTATACATATTTTTAGATCAGGCCAAATTAATGAAAGATTTACAAGAAATATTAGCGATCGCTCGTGAGGTAGGTTGGGGCGCAGCAGATATACTGCGATCGTATTACAACGGCACTGCAAAAGACCCGAACTTAGAAGTACAATATAAACAAAATGAGCCTGTTACTGTTGCTGATGTAGCTGTGAGTCAATACATTTTGCAGAGGCTACAAGCAAGTTTGGGTAACGAAGATTTTGCTTACATCAGCGAAGAAACCTATCAATTAAGTAGTGGTACACAGCCTTCCCCCCGTTGGGTATGGATAATTGACCCTTTGGATGGTACACGAGACTTTATCGAAAAAACTGGGGATTATGCAGTTCACATTGCTTTAGTCAAGGAAACACGCCCAGTGTTGGCAGTGGTTGCAGTACCAGAGACAGAAAAGTTATATTACGCTACCAAAGGCGGGGGTACATTTGTAGAAACCCGCGATCGATCTGTTCCTTTACAAGTGTCGTCAGGCAAACGAGTTGAGGATTTAACCTTAGTCGTTAGTCGCTCTCATCGCAACCAACGCTTAGATTACTTACTACAAAACTTACCCTGTCAAAATCAGAAAGCTGTGGGTAGTGTAGGCTGCAAAATCGCCACCATTGTCGAGCAACAGGCAGATATCTACATTTCCCTTTCCGGCAAGTCTGCGCCCAAAGACTGGGATATGGCAGCCCCAGAACTGATTTTAACAGAAGCTGGTGGTAAATTTACCCACTTCGACGGCACTCCGTTGCAGTATAACACCGGTGATATCAATCAATGGGGAGGTTTGCTGGCTAGTAACGGTGAATATCACGAGGTGCTGTGTAAGGAAGCAGAAAGGATTTTAGCGCAGTTTGACCATAGCTAATGGGGCATTTAAGGATGAATATTTTTTAATTTGCTTTTAAGACAGTTAGTCATGGTATGATTGCCCCCACTACCGATAATAATCTTTACCCCTTAATCCACAGCTGAATTTTCAAAACACTAAATACCTGGGCGATCGCTAGTTGATTCCGATTTCCGGTTAAAAGTGTAACTTTTATAGTGCAAGCAACAAAAGCCTGTCGTTGGAAGGTCTGCAACCCTGCCCTAAAGGTTTTATTTGTCAATAAAATTCACTATAAGACGATATTCAAAGGCTGAAGGCTGTGCTAAACTCATGGACATAAGGATTATTTTCGGTTGAGTAACTCGTTTTAATTTCTAAAAACCGTCTCTCCGAATTTAACTCTCTACACTCCCTTAATTCGGAGATTTCTATGTCAATTTACGTCGGCAACCTGTCCTATCAGGTTACAGAAGAGGACCTAAAGCTGGCTTTTGCAGAATACGGAACAGTGAATCGTGTTCAACTACCCACAGATCGGGAAACAGGCCGGCCGCGTGGGTTCGCTTTTGTCGAAATGGAAACAGACGCACAAGAACAAGCTGCCATTGATGCACTTGATGGTGCTGAGTGGATGGGACGTGATTTGAAAGTGAACAAAGCTAAACCTCGTGAGGAAAGAAGTAACTCCTCTGGTGGTAGCTGGGGTGGCGGTAATGCCCGCCGCAACAATAATCGCTACTAAGTCGATTCCTGAAAATTTCACATTTAGAGTCTCCAGCAGATAAAGCCAAAGGCTCCACTCTGCTGGAATATTTTATTTTGTATTTAGCCTTGAACTATTCATCCACATTAAGGAGAAATGAGAATGACACAAGTAGTTTTAGGGGAGAATGAAGGTATTGAATCAGCCTTGCGAAGATTTAAGCGGGAAGTTTCTAAAGCAGGAATTTTCCAAGATATGAGAAAAAAGCGTCACTTTGAGACGCCGATAGAAAAAGAGAAGCGTAAAGCAATTGCTAGGCACAAGCAACGTCGTAATCAACGTTCTCGCTTCAATTAACAAGTCCAAGCAAATTTGCCCTTCGATTTGACATCCAGCTAGCATCTCTTCATCGTGGCCATACCTCCGGCAAGCCACAAGTAATTAGGTATATATAAATAAAACAACACTGTTCGTAGTAGCGCTGTATTTGCTTTCAGCGCTACTAGCCGTATATGTTTTCAATTGTATGAAGTAGAGCTATTCGTAGGGACACACAGATGTCATTGGTGTCAACTTAAGCCCAAACCCCTTGAAAACCTCGTTTCCAGCCCATTCGTTAGAGTTAAAGACAAAATTATTATTGTCAATTAGTAATAATACTTAAAGTTCGCCAGAACAGTGAGCATTAAATTAAGTTTTGTACTTGATTTTGATGCAAGAATGAATGATGCTTTTTAATGTGACGCGATCGCCAGCTTTAAAATTGTGTTTTCTACCTCAATTATCAGCTTTATTTTAAGCACTATTGCTTATTGACAAGATGTTTATATCTTTTCACCAAATTTAAAAAGGTCTGTTCGCGCAGCGTCTCGTAGAGAAGCCCCCGAATTTATTCGTGGAATAAATCTAAAATCCAAAATCTAAAATTACTTGACAGAGCTAATGACTTTAGGCATGGGGTCAATCTAAAATCTAAAATCTAAAATCCAAAATTGAGTGACCCTTTCTCTAATTTTGCGAGGAATTTGTCCAAAGTCACTGCCATTGTCAATGTTCATAATGCTATATCCTTTTTCATAATAAGCGCCATCCGAAAGACATGGGAAGCACATAAATCGAAGTATTTTTTAGGTGTTTTGAGTCAATTTTCCAAAAAATTATTTATGCTGCTTTTATTTTTGGGAAAGCGGCTTTTACATCTGCTTTCCCATAAAAACAGGCGACACATATTTACATGAATTATTATGGAGTAAAGGGTTCAGAGTAAACACATTAGGCTGATCCTTCCATCAGGCATTCCCAGTCTCCGACTGAGAACGAGACAACGCAACATCGTTTGTTGAGTTCCATTTGCGGAACTTGCAGCAATATAAATGTATCTTCCTGTATACCCATAAAGTATTGTAGATACCGTTAGTCTGCAATCCTTGGTTCTGGATTTTCAATAAAATGTTACGACTTTATCATTTATTACTAGGTTCTATTTTGCTGGTGTCAATACCTCTGGGAGCAAAATTTTTGCTCCCCCAATTTTCTCCACCAAAAGTGTTAAAACCCCCTACCGTTGCAAAACTTGCCAACCCTAATGAGGGAAATATCTGGCAGAAAATCCTGGTAAATGCTGCTGCTCCCACTAATTGGCAAGTTGCTGCTTGTGAGGGAAATGCACCTTTATTGTGTGTCTCCTCCAAAGGGAAACGTTTGGGTACAGTTGAGATTAACGTTTACCCATTAGCAAACAATGAGGATTTCCAAAAGAAACTTGTAGCAGTTGGTATTCCCACTGGTTCTCAAGTGGACTACCAAAGTTCCAAATACCAAACTCAGGTATTACCAGCACTCAAAGCTTGGGTTGCAGACCACTACGCTGCTTTTGCGAAAGACCGTCAGAGTAAATATGGAAAAGAGATTAATTTCTCAGCCTACCCACCGCAACCAGTACCCGTTGGTAAACTTCAAGGAATTCGCTATGGGTTCGTCGAACTTAAGCAACAAGGTGGAGTCCAAGAGCAACATATCGGTCATGTTGCCTTTGATGGCAGTAAACTTTACGTAATTACCACTGCCTTTGACCCAAGTACGCAAACAGGTAAATTTGAGAAACTGGAAAACTTGGCTATTTTTCAACCTTACTTATATGCGATCGCAGCAGATTTGCGTTTACCCCAGTAGGGATTAGGTTAGAGTAAAGGTTACAGGTAATCTGTAACCTATTCCCTTCTTCAGTCCCCCAATCAACCTAAATCTCAGCCACTGCCCGTTCAATCAAGCGACGTGCTAAAGTTTGCGTGCCGGTGTGTTCATAATAATTCGTTGCTACATCCAGGAACGCCGCGAGGTAGTCTAACTTGTCATCGGCAATATCGACAAAACTTTGCAAATTGCCAACTACTTTTTCTGGCGTTAAATTATTCGCGCTGACAATACCACTCATCCAACCTTTAACTGAGTCAAAGCTTTCGCCGATAAAGGCGAGTTTACCACCAGCATTGTCCCCTGGAATCACATCTTTGATGTTTTTGAAAGTCGAGTTTTGTTCTAACTCATGTGGATTCATCTGATTAAGCCCAGATATCGCTTTGCTGATAAAGCCTGGGCCCAGAGGTATCAAACCATCAACGCAAATTAACGCCACCATGCGGATGAGCGACTCACCACTATACTCACCTAAAGAGGCGACAAAATCCCCAATACTGTCTCCAGGAATGCCGTTAATTTGACAGAAGGCTACCAACTCAGCCACTAATTTCAATGTCAAATCGATGGTTTGGGCTTTATCAGGTTTGGGAGTGACAGAGTTTAAAAAACCCAACAAAGGAATTTTCTCGCCAACTTTGTTAGCTAAAGCTGCTGCACCAAGCGCTCTATCTGTACCATCAACGGTTTGATATAGCCACAAAGCTGTTTGGTATCCTTGGGATTTGTCGTTGAATAGATAAATCGCTCGTTCACCAATTTGCTGAATTAAATCTTCGTCGTCTTCGCCAGTAACGGTCTTAATGGTGTTGATAAAGCCGACAGTATTTTGCCATTCGCCAGGAGCAACAAAATCAAGGGACTTCAACATAGAAACAGTCAAGCCGCCGGTTGGCAATTCATCAACTAACTCAAAAATCGATTTGCTCACAAAAATTTCCTTATTTAGGTTTTGTTATCTTTAATGTCGGTAATCCGGCTCATTTCAGGCTAGCCAGACGATTAAGATTAAACTTCTCTAGCCAATCGGCGCGATCGCTAGCTGTAAATGACGAATCGCGAGAAAGTGCTTTTACTTGGTACTTACCTACCAAAATTGCAGTTTGCGTCTTACCAACTTCTATTGCGGGATAACCGCCAATCTTTTTGGTGCTTTTCGAGAACTTTGCTGCTGCATTAGGTGTGCTGCTGGTATCAGAAATAGACAGCAACGCTACTTCTTTACCCCCTTTTTTCAACTTCGCTTCTGCAAAGCCTTTTTTCTCTTGGGTATAGACGCGCTGGTAGCCATCACCTGCATCAGGGAAAAGTTTATTAAATTCGCTACCCTGAGTTGCAGTCTTAGTCACCGCTTGACCGCGTTTTTGTTGAGTGCTTTCTTTTTGCACCTGGTCAAAACGTCCAGGTGTTTTTGGAGTACAGGCTGTTGTCAGTAGTACCACTGACAGCAACAAAGCAGCTACTACCCTACGCCCACGATGTAAAATCATTCTTGGCTTCTCCTTATACTTGAGCTTTGAGGCAATTATCTGCGCTGCTAGCAATTATTACCCGTAAAATTTACTTTTTGATCATTATTGCTTAAGTTGTGAACTGTTGTGAACTGTTGTGAACTGTAGCGGTCTAGTTTTGGTGCAACACCCATCAATATTTTTGCACTTCAAAAAAAGTGTCCAGCGCCATGTTCACCGTACCAATTAACCCAATGCAAAAACGCCCCCCCCCTTTCGGGAGAGCGTTTTTTACTTATAGATAAGCGTAAAGAGCGGATCTCAGACTATGGAGAGTTGTTGTATGTACGAGGCAGACCTGGAGAAAATCGCTTAACGAGACTTAAACAAAAATTAAGCTCAAAAACCCAACCCGCGATTATCCTTAACCCAACCGTATTGCATTATTTTTTCACTAAAAAATATGCTGTAGCATAGTCTGGCAATTGCGTGATATTCTGCCCAAATTCTTTTTTATTCTTAAAAATACCTGCCAAAAAATCGAGTTGATAAAGATTGGGTAAAAATGCTCCGCCTGTATCGGCGATGACTCCCATTTGCAGATGTTTGCGACCACCTTGAGTATGCTCAATCACAATCACTTTACCTAAACCGATATTCAAAACATCTCCAGCAAAAGTGACTCCGGGTTTGATAGAAATTTTTGCATCTATTTTATATCCATAGCCTTTAACAGCATCAACTTCTCTAAAATACCAATAACGCTTTTGTGCTGTTGCCTTCAATCCGCGAATATAAGACATTCCATTATTTCTATCTACATTAAAAAATGCCTTATAACCATCTGTAAAATTAATCAGTATTGTTCCTTCCATAATTGCTTCTTCTAAACCATTTCTGGTTAGATAAGCGAGACTTGTAACTTTTCCAAATTCTCTACCACCTGGTTCATAAATACCCGACAAAACATCCTGCTTTGTGTATCTAGTATAGAAATTATCGTTATTAGAGTTTTCTTTTAAGCTATAAATTGGTGTATTAAAAGTAGAGGTTCTCTTGCGAGAACCGGGGTGAGTAAAAACAGCATATTTGGTAATTCGTAATTGTTTTTGCTGTTTATTGTTTGGATTGTAGGCAGACCATTTAATGACTCGAAAATTGGTATTGATAAATTTAGGGTCTTGTAAACGAGTAGCTCGATTATTAGCAATATCCTCCTGTAAGACGGCAATCATGAAATCCAAAGTTTTGAGAACATCTGGGACAGTGACTCCTTGAGTGGAAAGCATTCCTATACGCAGAATATCTGGGTCTTCTGAAGAGTAATCTTGAAAATATTTTCTAGTATTAACGAGAACAGTTAATAAATCTGCTTGATTAAAGTTAACCTTA
This sequence comes from Nostoc sp., assembly GCF_036917655.1. Lineage (GTDB taxonomy): Bacteria > Cyanobacteriota > Cyanobacteriia > Cyanobacteriales > Nostocaceae > Nostoc. The sequence continues at coordinate 9,530 of NZ_JBALCY010000034.1, read as the reverse complement.
CTACTTGGTAGTTTTCCTGGAGTAACAACCTGGCTGCCATTAATGCTAAATTTATATTTTTTGAACTCATCGACAACTGGATAGGGTGCGGATGCTGAGATCAAATCCTGCTGAGATGAAAAAACGTTTTGCTTACCTATAATCTGATTAGATGTTTGTTGAACGGCAAAAGGATTTTGAAATTTTGAGGTGAGTGGATGAGCAGCTTGATTTGAGGTGAAGGAAATCTGTGATTGAAGTGGGGCAAAATTTTCTTGCTGAGTAAAGGACTGATCTTGTTGAGCTAGCTGTTTAGTTTTTGACTGAGTATATAAATGGGTACTGGCTAAACTGACAAGTAATAAACCAGCACAACCTACTGTGAGGCGGAATTTTTGGTTAAATAAGATATTCATAACCTGGAGAATAAATTCCTATTGTCTCTTACTATCTTCATTCCGTGACGCTGCGCGAACAATTTTAAATTTTGAATTTTTTAAGTTTCTATCACTTCACGCACTAATTGCGCCAACTTTTCGGCACTATCGGGAACTGCGATCGCATGAGCTTTTTCCCCCATCTTTGCTAATTCTTGCGGTGACTGCAACAAATTCAACACATTACTTTGCAATATTTCAGTTGTCAACTCCCCTTGCTTCAACGTTAATGCCGCACCAGATGAAGTAAATACGTCTGCATTGTAAGATTGATGGTCTTCTGCTGCAAAGGGGTAAGGAATCAAAATCGCTGGTGTTCCACACACTGCCAATTCTGTCAAGCTACCAGCCCCAGAACGACTAATAGCTAGAGTAGCTCGTTGCAACAACGCTGCCATATTGTTGTAAAAAGGTAAGGCTATGTAGTGTGGATGTTTGAGACTATCGGCTTCTGGATCGCGATCGCCAGTTAAATGTACTACATAAGCACCAGCATCAAACCAAGCGTTTGCAGATTCGCGCACCAATTTATTAATTGCAATTGCACCTTGGCTACCACCAAAGACAACAATTAAGGGAACACTTTCAGGAATGGCTAAATCTAGTGGTGCATTAATTGCCCCATCCAGAAATTGCGCTCTGACGGGAGTGCCAACATAGACACTTTTGGCCCGGGGTAAATACTTAGCAGCTACTTCAAATCCCAAGGCGATCGCACTACACCAAGGGCCAAAAAAGCGAGTTACTTTACCAGGTATTGCGTTAGATTCGTGAAAAACCACGGGTAAGCCGAGGGAACGCGCCGCAATGACGGCTGGCCCGGCAATGTAACCCCCTGTGGTAAACACCCCTTGAAAATTTCCCTGCTTGAGAATTCGTCTAACTTCCAGAATCGAAAGGGCGAGTTTACCCAAGGTGCGAACTGAGGAGAGTCCAAACCCTTGCTGAAACCCTTCAACTGCAATAGTATTCAAAGGATACTGTTTGGGGACAAGTTGAGTTTCTAGCCGATTGGGTACTCCCAGCCATTCTATTTGATAATCTGGGAGTTTTTCTGCCAGTGCGATCGCTGGAAACAAATGCCCACCAGTCCCACTGGCAGCTATTAATAATCGTATCGGTGCGTTTGCCATCAAACCTCTACCGTTTAGCGCCTAGTTTAACTAAGATAAAACAATTTCCTTACCTTCTGTAATCAAATCAGTAAATTCTTACCAATGACTAACATTATTACCGCCTTAATGAGACGCCAACTCAGATTTCCAGCCAGCATCGGGTTGATTTCCTTTCTGCTAACCCTTGGTTTAACAAGTGGTTGGCAACGCACTCAAGCGACGACACCACAGCAATTAGTCCAAGCTGGTACAGCCCAAAATGCACCAGCCGATCTAACAAATCTTTTGACACAAGTTGATGCCGCAGCCAGTCGGGGCGATGTCAAAGGGGTGTTGCAATTCTACAGCTCCAACTTCACTCAGGGGGATGGATTAAACCTTCAAACCCTAGAAAAGTCTTTGATTTCACTTTGGCAACGATATCCCAAATTGCAATACAGCACAAAACTGCTATCTTCAAAACCTGAAGGTAATGGGATTATTGCTGAAACAGAAACGAAGATAACTGGCTTACCCTCCGGTAACGCTAATAATTTGACTCTCAATGCCACGATTAAATCGCGTCAGCGGATTGAAGGCGGCAAAATCGTTCGCCAAGACATTTTGACAGAACGCACCCTACTTACCTCTGGCAGCAAGCCGCCCCAAATTGAGATTAAATTACCACAGCAGGTGCAAGTTGGTCAGATGTATAGTTTTGATGCCATCGTCCAAGAGCCACTTGGTGATGATTTTCTACTAGGAACGGCGCTAGAAGAATCTATCCAACCAGATAAATTTCTCAACCCTACACCTGTGGATTTGGAATTACTGACATCTGGCGGACTATTTAAAACGGCACAAGCACCATCTACCCCTGGTAGCCAATGGGTTTCTGCTGTCATCCTGCGAGGTAATGGGATGACGATGATAACTCAGCGCCTGCAAGTGGTGAAGAAGTAATTAGGAGTTAGGAGTTAGGAGTTTGGAGTTAGGAGTTAGGAGTTTGGAGTTAGGAGTTACGAGTTAGGAGTTTGGAGTTTGGAGTTAGGAGTTAGGAGTTTGGAGTTTGGAGTTAGGAGTTAGGAGTTAGGAGTTTGGAGTTAGGAGTTTGGAGTTTGGAGTTTGGAGTTAGGAGTTAGGAGTTAGGAGTTTGGAGTTTGGAGTTTGGAGTTAGGAGTTATAGACCGACTGATGATAAATTATGAACGATGAAACTTGTGCTAATTCATAACTGTTAACTCCTCACTCCTAACTATCCTAATGACTTCCCTAAAAAATCAAATCATTTTAATCACTGGTGCAAGTAGTGGTATTGGTACTGCTTGTGCAAGAATCTTCGCTGGTGCGGGTGCAAAACTGATCTTAGCGGCACGACGGTTAGAACGTTTGCAGCAGCTAGCAGATACTCTCAATAAAGATTTTAGTACTGAAATTCATTTGTTACAGCTAGATGTGCGCGATCGCACTGCTGTCGAATCTGCCATTTCTACTCTCCCCTCTGCCTGGTCTGATATCGACATTCTGATTAACAATGCTGGTCTAAGTCGTGGTTTAGACAAGTTGCACGAAGGTAGCTTTCAAGACTGGGAAGACATGATTGATACTAACGTTAAGGGTTTACTTTACGTTTCCCGCTATGTCGTTCCCGGAATGGTGAGTCGCGATCGCGGTCATGTGGTAAATTTAGGTTCCATTGCTGGACATCAAACCTATCCCGGTGGCAATGTCTACTGTGCTACCAAGGCTGCTGTGAGAGCAATTTCTGAAGGTTTAAAACAAGACCTGTTGGGAACGCGGGTACGTGTAACTTCCGTTGACCCTGGTATGGTAGAAACGGAATTTAGCGAGGTACGCTTCCACGGGAATACTGAACGCGCCAACAAAGTCTACCAGGGAGTTACACCCCTGACAGCAGATGATGTGGCTGATGTGATATTTTTCTGCGTGACGCGATCGCCTCATGTGAATATAAATGAAGTTGTGCTGATGCCTGTTGACCAAGCCAGCGCTACCCTAGTTAATCGGCGAACATAAAAGTAACCGATCTTAAGAAGATTAATTTGTATCGTGGCATCCTAACGGTGGGCAACAGCACTATCAGGCACAATAGAGCTTTCGGGATCGAACTTAGTTCTGGTAGAGAAGAGTCTGGCCATGGTGGTGGCATTTACTCTAGCTCTGGCACTGCCACAGTGGACTACAGCACCATCGTTATAAATGCTTGCTTCAAAGTAAAAGCAAAAATGAATGCTTCTATTTTCAGTAGAAACCCATTATAAGTGACTGCGTGAATTGATTTTGGGAAAACACAGGTGATGGCACTAAACACAGTCTCTATATAATGCCGAGTACATTGTTTAATGTATTGATTCCACGGCTCATCTTTACGTTTAGAATTCTTTTTACGCATACGCATCACTTTCAACCGGATGAAAGCTTATCTCTAAGAGATCATCCTCCACAGTATAATCAGTGTAGGCCGAGTCAGTAGAAATCTCACTACCCGGTGCCAGATTTCCCGGTTCCGTGTCCTCTTGAATCATCCGTGATGCTTACTCACCCCCCGACATGAACGCCAGGACGCCTGTGGGGATTCTTTTCAGCCCGACGGAGTACTTCACGCGTCACCACAGCAATATCACCCTCCCCAAACAAGATAAAACGTAGTAAGTATTGTATAGGATTGCCCTCAACCCAGCCGAAGTAGGCATGGGGAATCTTACCTGTTTGGTCACGAATATAAAGTAGTAAAGCCGCGATCGCGTTAGGTACTGCTGCACTTTCAGCCCGGAGGATGCGATAATCACCAACTTGCACCCCTTTGACTTTGATGATATCCGCAAACTCCGAAGCGTCGGATACCTTAATTTCTAGAAACAGAATTGGATCGTTAGGTGGAATATGGTTGTCCTCGCGGACCTCTTTCTCTTTCATAAAATACTCTAGGGCATCGCCTGTATTCAACCGATTTGCAATCAGTCGTATTGCTCCTTGGCTCTCTTCGGCAAGGAATTGGGCAGCAAGTTCGTCAACTTCGATCCGCTCTGTTCGCAGTTCAGTTGAACGCCAAACACGAGAAACCAGCGAGGTAAAAATGATCGCCCCAATGAAAAACCCAGCAATCCTAATCCCCTCTGGTCTTTCGATGATATTAACAATTGTGGTATATACAAACAACAGTGTGATAATGGCAAAGACGAGTTTTGCCCGCTTCTCTCTGTGACGGTGGGCTGATAAGGTTACGGCAAAGGCCGCTGAGGTGATTAACACAAGCACACCAGTTGCGTAAGCCCCACCTTGGGCTTCCACACTTGCTCTGAAGATAATTGTTACCACCAAAGCGATCGCTGTGTAGACTAACACTAAAGGTCGCGTTACTCGGGCCCAATTGGGTGCCATGCCATAGCGTGGTAGGTAGCGGGGCACGATATTTAGCAGCCCTGCCATTGCAGATGCACCTGCAAACCACAAAATGGAAATAGTACTTAGATCGTAAATTGTGCCAAAGCCATTGCCTAGATACAGATGTGCTAAATAAGCAAGGGCCCGTCCGTTAGCTTTGCCCCCAGATGCAAATTCTGCGGCTGGAATCAGTAGAGTAGTTATAAAGCTGGTGGTAAGCAAAAAGAAGCTCATAATCATAGCAGCAGTGGTGAGCAGCTTGCGTGTATTCCGAAGCCGCCCTTTAGAATGCTCTTGAGTGTCACTGCTGCTACCTTTTACCAGGCCCATAACGGTCACGCCAGTCTCAAAGCCTGACAATCCTAGCGCTAGCTTGGGGAATATGAGGAGAGCTATGCCGATTAGTATCAAAGGGTTGGAATGGCTAGCAAAAAGTGCAGTCTGCCAGTTAGCGATCGCTTCTGGGTGAGTTAAAATCTGATACAGACCGAGGCTAACGACAATGAAGTTTAACAACAGATAAACTGCCACCAAAACTACTGCAATACCAATTGCTTCTCGGAAACCTTTCAAGAAAACTGCGCCTAGTAATGCAACTAATACCAGAGTGATTGCGATCGTCTGATTGTGAAGCCAATTTGGCATCAGCGGATTTTCGATGATATGGGCTGTAGCATCAGCAGCCGACAGCGTAATGGTAATAATAAAGTCGGTTGCCACAAAGCCGAGTAGGCACAGCACAAGTAATTTGCCTTGCCACCAGGGGAGCAAACGCTCTAACATTGCGATCGACCCTTCACCATGAGGGCTTTCGGCAGCAATGCGCCGATAGATTGGCAATGCTCCAAAGAGCGTCAGCAAAACCAGAATCAGGGTAGCCACAGGAGAAAGAGCGCCAGCTGCCAGGGCTGCAATCCCAGGTTGATAGCCAAGAGTTGAGAAATAATCTACACCAGTCAAGCACATTACCTGCCACCAAGGATGCTGGCGATGTGGTTGTTGCTTGCGGTAAGGTCTTTCCTTCTCTCGTCGGTCTTCTTCAAGCAACCAGTCGATTAACTGACTGCCGAGCCGTTTTGTTGAAACAATTGATTTAGCCATCAAATACGATTGTGTTGCAAAAGTTGGCTTTGTGATTTTTTTAAGCCTTTGTGGTTCATTAAAATTTTCAACTACAAAGATATAGCATTATATATTGTAGATTAAGCATTCTGTCCAATTTACAAAATAATAGTAGCTGTTCGTAACCGTCTGGCGGATCAAGAGCAATTGCAGCTTCTGGTATCGGAAAAATCAATCCTATAACCGGATATTTTTGGTTTAACGCTTTCGCACCCTTAGCACCTTTAAGCTGCATCAGTTCTAAAAGCAGGTCGATGCATTGATGCATTAAAGATACGCCCCAGTCTCAACTAAACCCAGCCCCACCTTGAGAGTATGCCAAACCAAAGTTACACACTTAACAGTCATCAAGCGTCGGAACGAGCGTCCGTAGAAGCGTCATTACGAATTAGGAATTAATTATAAATTGGTACAGTGCGATTTCTCAAAAAACCACCTTGACACTGTGCCATTATTGCTTAAATTTCAGCGATAATGGCAAGAGCAATCTCTTCGGCGTTATCTGCCCCAATGTCGAGTCCCACCGGACTATATAAATGTTGTTGCTGTTGTAGATGTCTGCACTGACAGGAACGTGATAGTCAGCTAAATTTCGGGTGACAACGCGACCAGTAGATTGGTCGGTGACGGTTTTTTCCATTAACGCTATACCGATATCCATGATAATGCTGCCGATGAATTGCGATGGTCGCGAAGCGAAGCGCCTTCGGCATCGCCCTATTTTCTGATTTAAAACTCGTCCATTAGCGAACACTCCGGTATAGCGGGTGACGCGCACTGTCCCAAAGTCTGGGTCTTGGCACACTTCCAGTGAGCGCCAAAGCCGTGTTTGAAACACTTTTTTTTGTTGATAAAATCGGGATTTGTACTCGACTTCCACTTGCTCTAGATGGTGACGAGCCAGTATATCTGCGTAGGTTTCGCCTTTTGCTGGGTCGTTTTTGACAAATAGCCGACCATCGGCGATCGCAATCTGGTACAAACGCTATAACCCTTATTCTTTTTCTAACCGCCTAGAAAATAAACGAACCGGGAGTGATTAGCCAAACTTGATATGATTAGCAAGATTATATGCCTGTACGTTTACAAAGCATATACTATGCCGTTTTTTTCTACTTCTTCCTTGTGAATCGATATATTTTCATATAAGGCCAATTAGTTTCATCCTCCAAGTTATATAAATCACTCATTTCTATTTTAAAAACATCTTTGAGTTTCCAATCAAATTCGCGGTTAACTATCAAAAAAACTGTATCTGCATTTTTGGTCATTACACTAATTTTTTCTGCAATATTTTTTCCCTTCACCGTTTTTAGAATATATTCTGGTGCATATATAGTCGATGAATCTCCGTAATATTGTAGTAATCTAGGCTGTCCAAATAACAATACAGATTTTGCAGATTCATTTTGATTTTGCAAAAGGTAGCGAACAGCCGAGCGGTAGTCATCTTTTGCATAGGCTGGATTTAAATAGTATTGAAAATTTGAATAAACATTCATAATTAGCAAAGAAACAGTAGCTACTTTGGTAATTTTAGGCAATACAGAATGTTTATTATTACGCTGGTAATTATGTAAAAACGCTGATGGAATTAGAATGGCAACTGGTATACATAGATAAAAAGAGTGGCGCGGTAGCCAATTAATTTTGGTCGCTAGGGCAAACAGAAAACTTAGTAAAAATGATGTTGCCAAAAGTGATGTAAAAAAGTAATCAGCCCGTTGATATCTTTTTCTCTTGTGGTGTCTTAATAAACTTGTTAGTAAAGCTAGAAAAATGACAGTAATGACAATAATAAATATTAGTAAATGAGGCCAGTAGCCAAGTAAAACATTTATCTTTTCCTCATCGCGTAATTTCTCCAGTGGCGGTCCATAGGATGTCCCGACCAATATACCGTAGATCACAAACATAATGTTTTGAACTATGGGTAATCCACTACGAGTAACTGTAGTAGCTGTTGGATCAGATGCGGCAGGTGAAGACAAGTAGAACCAAATCATTGGGGAAGAAAAAACTACCGGAGGTATCCACCATTTGATCCATTCTTTGAAGTTTCTATAAACAATAAGATGAGAGAAACTCAGGGCGCAACTAAAGATTATTGTCAAAATACTGCCAAAACTTCCTATGGCAGTAAAGATCCCGAAAAGCAATTGTGAAATAATTTTATTTTTCTTTTCTGCACTGATTGAATAACTTAAGAAATATATCTGAAGTGAGGCTATAAATATTAATAATGCGTAAGGTCTAGCATCTTGGCTGTAGAATACGCTGAAAGAACTAACTGCTAGGATCATGGACGACCATAAGGCATGTTTTTTTCCATAAACACGTAGGCTAGTAAAGAATATGGCAATTACTGAGCCGACTCCCAGCAAAGCTGAGAGCGATCGAATGGCAAATTCACTCTCTCCAAAAACCGAACGCCAATAGAACAAGACCAAATAATAAAGCGGTTGGTATTTGTCACCAGCTTCTCGATTTACAATTTTGAAGAGATTTTCTTGAACGCTGGGACCATCAGATAAAGCTAGACTCCAGCCTTCATCAAACCAAAGACTTTGATTTTGCAATAAACAGAAACGCAAAAAGACGCTAACTATGATAATTATAAAAACAACAAAATAGTATTTTGACTGTTTCATATAAATCTCCAAAGCAGAGGTACACAAGGTATGCAATTTTCTCAGCATGAAAATACCACCCTATAGTTGAGTGAAAGAATGTAATTATTATTTCTATGCTGGGGTGGGACAAATTTTATCTATGAAAGACTTTATCACAAGAAGGAGTATTTTGTTGTGTAAATATCAAGTTACTACAGTAAACCTTTAAAATCTTTAGCAGATGAGTAGGTAGATTGGCATGAGTGAAACTACAGAAACGATTTTCAGCAAAATCATTCGTCGGGAAATTCCCGCTGATATTGTTTATGAGGATAATTTGGCCCTGGCATTCAAAGACATCCACCCCCAAGCGCCCGTTCACATCGTCGTCATTCCCAAAAAACCCATTCCCACACTAGCTGATGCTGAATCTCAGGATCATGCTCTGTTGGGGCATCTTTTGTTAACCGCCAAACGTGTTGCAGAAGTTGCTGGACTGAAAAACGGTTATCGAGTTGTCATCAACACTGGTGATGATGGTGGTCAGACTGTCTACCACTTACATGTGCATATTTTGGGAGGACGGCAGTTAAACTGGCCCCCTGGCTGATAAAATCTGATGAATTGTGTCTCTAGACGCAATTCATCACCAAAAGAAATCACTGTCATAATCAATATATATGTAATATCTCTTTACAAATCTCAATTTTGCTTCTAATGTAATAAACATAGATAAGCAAAATTGCTTATCCAAATCATAAATAACTAACTAGCAATCATAAAACCATGACAGCAACCTTACAACAGCGCTCAAGCGCCAACGTATGGGAGCGGTTTTGCGAGTGGATTACCAGCACCAACAACCGTATCTATATCGGTTG
>NZ_JBALCY010000033.1:0-31803 GCF_036917655.1 Nostoc sp. | reverse complement strand
TGTAGATGCTGGTTTATCATTGTCTGCTCTTACACTTCTCAACTCATCCGTATTATCTCGTAATCTTTTTCAAAAATCAAATAGGATTCCTATAGCATTTATATAGAAATACGCTTGGGTTAGCGTCAAAAATCTTAAACTGCGTAGGTTGGGTTGAGGAACCATTGGTGTCAACTTAAGCCCAAACCCCTTTAATACCTCGTTTCCAGCCAGAGGCTGGAAATGGACTTCAATTGCGGCTCTGCCGCAAGTCTTGAGGCGGCAGCCCCCCTATAGGCATTCCCAGTCGGAGACTCTTGACGAGGCAATCTATCAAAGCTTTGTCTAGACTGGTTTTTACGTTAAGTTGACATCAATGTTGAGGAACAAAACCCAACATTTTCGAGGGTTTGTTGGGTTTCACTTCCCTACGGGACGCTGTTCGCGAACGTTCAAGCCAACCTACGATTATCCTTAACCCAAGCGTATTGATTATATAGCAGTTACTCGATGCTGAAAAAGCAGCAACCCGTCCGGTTAAACTGATAAGGATGAAAATAGCAGATCAGGCAGTGAATAACATAGTGCGGTTAGTTTTGACAGCAATATTGCTGGTGCTAGTGACAGCTTGTGGCAGTATTGGACTGCTACCGACTAGCGAGTTAGTGCAAAAAGCGATCGCACTTGGGCTAGAGCAAACTCAACAAAAACTTAGCCAACAGTTGGATCTAGATTTTCAAGGATTTGAAATCAAGCGGCTATCTATTACCCAGGAACAACCCCTGACGATTGAAAATTTACCAGCTTTCCGGGTTCGGGGAACTTACGACTTGATCGTTAAGCTACCAAAACGACGCTTGACGCAACCACAACAACCCTTTGACGTTTATCTGCAAATTCAGCAAGAAGGTAAAACTTGGCGATCGCTAATTCCAGAAAAGGGTAGTAAAGGTACTCAATCAATTTGGCGCAGTTATCTAGTCGAGTAAACCTGGTGCTTTTTTACGATTGCGTAAGAATTGCAAACCAGTAGTGCAAACACCAAATGCCAGTAAACCTGACATAAAACTGGGTTCGGGAACACTAGCAATAGATACAGAATTTATATTTACAGCAAAGTCTTTATTCAAGTCTACATTATCATCAAATGAGCTGTCGGCAGCACCAATAAATATAAATTGTGCATTAATGGGAACTTGCACAATAGCCCCATTAAAATCTCCACGCGAGATGTAAAAAATACTATTGTCTAAACACTGAAATGGAAGACAACCGTTAGGAAGAATTGCATTAATAGCACCAGGAACTCTATCAGTCGTTGCGCCATTATACTCTCCATTGCTTGGTAGCAATTTATTGTCAGTGCTGAAAGTAGCCCACATTGCACCAAAGTATTCGTCAGTCGGATCACCAAAGGGTGAAAAACTACCAAACCGTTCCAGTTTAATTGTGTCCCCTGAACTAATTCCCAAATCTGTTAGAGAAAAAGGTATGCTATCAGGACTTAATGTATATGAAGAAATAAAACTTGCACTGGGGTCGATGTTGAATTTAGATGCAAAAGCTTGAGCAGAATCAATTTTCAATAATAGTACTAAGCCGAAAACGGTTTTAGCAGTTGCAACTGATAATTTTGTGAATAATTTAGGAATTTTATGATTTTTAAAAAAGGTTAACATATGAGTTCTTAGAAATTGTTAATTACTAGAGTTAGACAAAAAGTGAGGTATTAAGTGATAAACCAGCTATCTTACTGTTTAATTTAAATTTTCGAGTATATTTCAATACCTAGTCTTTAGACTATCTTATAAAATTTAAAATTGTCAATCTACCAATAGCTAGTTGACAAGTGATAAAAATAAAACTTTTTATCGGTAATTAACACTTAAAAAGTTCAATAAATGTCGCAGTTACGGAAGAACTACATTAAGGATTTTTAAATTTTGAATTACGTACAGTGGAATATGTGCTGCTGGAAAAACCATCATAAGGATTCTGAACACAAAAATTTTTTAAGTTTGAATTCTGCACAGTGGTATATGTGCAACTAGAAAAACCATCACAAGCATTTCCGTATAACTGCTGGGTACAGTCATGATCGAGGTGATGGTTTCACCGGAGACAGAGCAAGATGTATATTAACTTTTTCATCAGTTCCATTGCTGGAATTGTGGTTGTGGTGCTAGCGGCTTTTGGCTTACTGCAATGGTTGCATATACCTGCTGGTAATTTTCTTGATTGGGTGATTGGTGGTGCAAGTTTTTGGTGGCTGTTGGTAATTGTTACTGTACCGTGGAATGTGCATTTTCAAGCCAAAGAAGTCTTAGCAGAAGCAGCACAATCTAAGGAGAAAGGAATTCCAGTCGATGAGAAACAAGTGAAGTATGTCACAGTGTTGGCAAAGCGATCGCTCTGGGTTGCCATTGCTTTACACTTATTCTCAACCGTTGGTCTTTATACTCTTGCTGCTACTGGTATTAGTACGGTTGGGTATATAAGTTCTGGTGCAGCTTTATTATTAACAATTCTGCGTCCAGCTATTCGTGCTTACGAGTATTTATATGCGCGGTTAGCGATGATTCGCCAAGAATGGAAGTATCCGCGCGAAGATATTGTTGAACTGCGCGATCGCTTCTCTATATTGGAACAAAAAATCCAGTCATTGGAGGAGCAACTTAACCCAGAACAATCTTATTCCTTACCAGCGACTCAACAACGCTTTGCCGAAGAAACTCGTAGAGATTTAGCGCGGATTGCTGCTAATTTTGAGGAATTACGGGCGACAAATCAAACTGAACATGAGCGTTTGGCAAGAGAAGCACGAACTGCGATCGCGCAACTTTCCACTGACGGGCAATTTCTCGATCATGTCCGCGAAATTATTCGATTTTTTAAGACTGCTTAATTATTACTCTCATAGCTAACCGAATTTTAAATTTTGGATCATGGTATTGAATATTCATCATCCAAAATTTAAAAAGTTTCTCCAAAGAGGGTTAACGAGACTCTACAAACAGGAAAAGAAGTTTGATATAACAGAAATGGCAGGGATTTGGTATATAAAGACATTGGTAATTACCGGGGCAAGGGAGAAAACCAAATATGTTATAACTTTGTACGGTTGATGTTTGATGAAGCTCACATAACTTCAGGAGTACTCACGGTGAATCAGATACAACTGACTTTAACTATTGGTTACTTATTCATGACATGCTATTTTTTAAGCAATTGGTTAATATTTTCCCTACGTCATCCTGCTTCTACTCCAGAGGATAAATTTTTATCGGTTGCGATGTTTTTGCTAACAACTATCTTCTGGCCTCTGATGATTCCGATGTCTTGTTTAGAAATGGTTCAAAAAAAGCGAATAGACTTTAGTAAAATGATTCCTGTTCTCTTAGCAATATTTGTATTTAGTATTTCATATTATTTGATCGAATAATTCAGAGACCATTTATAAAGTAAATCAAAAGTTAGGGTGTGTTACGCCTTTAGCCTAACGCACCGCTACATAACACGGTGCGTGATAGCCGATAGTCATATTTTTTGTGACAAACCATATCGAAATATGCGCGTAACACACTCTACAAGAATTTTATTTTTACTTTATAAATAGCCTCTCATAATTCCTCCTCACAAATTGCATAGATATAAAGAGAAGCCGGAGGATTGACTTGTGACCCTCCGGCTTCTTTATGCAAGACACTATCTTCATTTCTCAGGCAGTCTATTTATTAGACCTCTTGCAAAAGTCCCTAACACCCCACCCCCAACCCCTCCCTGCAAGCGGGGAGGGGAGCGTTTGCGTTAGCAAATGCGGGGTGGGGTTCTTAATTTTTGATTTATGCAAGAGGTCTATTGAGTTGGAAATTTCCTAACGGCGTCTGCTGCCAAAACCACTTGAGCGGCTGGGTGATGAACTACGCCCACTACCAAAACCACTGCCCGAATTGCGTCTAGTATTGTTGGAGTTACCAGAAGGTCGCAACGTACTACCACCAAAACCAGAACCAGAAGGACGGTTATTACCTGTAGTGCTACGCGGTGTATTGCGTATGTTTGAATTTCCAGGATATGACCTTCTAATTGTCCCTGTATTGCGGAATGCAGTGCGATTTGTCACGGCTGCGGGTGGCGCATTGTAGCGAGTTTGGTAGTTTTGAACTGCTTGGCCATAGCTGCCGCCATATCCACCGAAGCCACTTAATCCTTGTCCTGATTGATAGACAGGGGGTACATAATACTGGGGTCTAAAGAATAGACTACCAATTGCCTGACCCGCCAAGCTACCAGCCACAGACCCCGCAAACGGTGCCCAGAAGCTATTTTCTCGACGGACTACAACCGTCTCTTGTTGTCCTGTTTGGGGATTGGTTTTATTCTCGGTAACGTTATGGACGTACTCAAGTTTAAAATCTTCCGTCAGATATAAAATCGGTTGTCCTTTTTCTACCTTCAAATACGTCTTCTTACCCTGCTTGATTTCATCATCAGTTAACCGTGCCATTTGCAAATTTTCGGTTGCAAAGGTTGGGGGCTTATTGTTAAGTAAAAACAGGTTGTACTCACCACTTGCATCGTCGTAAGTAGCTTGTTGTATTTGATACTCGCCGTCACTCAGCTTTGTGGTGTTAGAGTTTTGGTTAACATTCTTAGCCGGAGGAGTAGTTTGGTTTCCCCCACCACAAGCGACAGTTGTTAGACACAAACTCAGAGCTAAAAAAACGGCTGTAAATTTACGTACTATGGTCATGATCATTGGATTATTGTCCTATCTCTGAGCTTAACAATTTCTTGATGTGAGTAGTAAGTACGGACTACCCAACAGATTACAAAGGAATCAATTCTGGGTAATATTGCAACAGTTGATCGCTAGTGAGTTCATCGCCTAACTGTGCTGGCGAGAAATGCACTTGGATTGCCTTCAATCTCTGTTTATAATGCAAATTTATCAATGCTTTCAATCCTTCTTTGAGTGCCTGAACGTTAGAAAGATCAGTTTCTAACTCTGGTACTTCTCCTTCATAAGCTACTGTAATCATCACAATGACGTTGCGGGTTACAGGTATAGATAAAGGTTCATTCAATCCAGATCCAGAGTCAGGACTGTAATCTGGTTCGCTGAGATATCTTTGGGCAGAGTCAGTAAATAATTCATTCACGTAATCTCCTGCCTCACCTTCATCCCAAAAAACATCACCCTCGTTAGCAGCAGAAAGCCAATATTCATCATATTGCAGCAGGGTTTGGCTAATTTCTACCAATCCTTCTCCCAAAACTTCTAAGTCGCCATCAACATCGATCGCATCCCGTCCAGCACTATTTAATACTCCCAAAATTGGTGCTACCTCGCCTCCCCCTAAATGCAGAAATAGGCGAAAGACTACATAGCGAGTTCGACCGATCATTTTATTAAAGGTATCGCGCATTTTTTCCTCCAAAATTTTGTTTTTTGTTTTTTGTCATTTGCCCAATGCCCCATGATTAATGACTAATATAGTGAAATCCTTTGACAAAATCTATAACCATATTTAACGAAGGCAATATATCATATTTTATTGATTCATGAGATATATCATCATAAGCTGAAGCATTGAGAGCAGAGCGATTAATAAATCTTTTCCCAAAGTTGGGATTGTCATAGACAATCAAAGTGTGGGCGCTAGAATTCGTTAACATTATTTGGATTGGGGCTTTACAAAAATTTAACTTTGCGGCTACTTCGATATTTTTTTTCATCTGTTTAATTGTTGTAGCCTGACTCATGGCTTGCTCTACAAGAATATTTAATTGTTTCACCATATGGGGCGATTTTAAATCTTGGTTTGCAACAACTTCCGTGTTAATCATTTCCACCAAACTGGAAATACTCTTTTGGGTAGATGCGGCATCTAGAAAGGGAAGAATCACAATGTAAGCAGTGGAAAATAATGCTTCGTCGCTATCTACATGAAAGGTGAAAACAGTTCGACGACGCCCACTTTCGATGCTTGGGGGTTGTTTCAGCCCGCGGTATTCCTGAGCAATTTGATAGTAAGCGCCTGCGATCGCAAAATTGGCTTCGTGTTCTAGAGCTGCATCAACAATAATTCGGATTGTTGGCGGTGTTTCGTTAAAAAAATCTCGTGAGTCTTCGGAATGGAAGTTTTGGATAATCGAGCGATCGCCGGCTGGGCTAAGATCAACCCATTCACAAATCATGCCTTCGGTTTTTAAACCAAACCTGGAGGTGGCATAAAGTTTTGCCCCAGTTAATGTTGCTCCTGTTAAGTCAGCACCAATCCATTCCGCCCTAATTAATTTTGCCTGAGTTAAATCGGCGTGGATGAAAATTGTATTCGTTAAATTAGCATTGGTTAAATCTGCGCCAATTAAAGTAGCCCCGCTCAATTTTGCGCCGCTCAAATCTGCCCATCGGAGGTTCGCCCCGCTTAAATCTGCCCACCGGAGGTTCGCCCCGCTCAAATCTGCTCCGCTCAAGTTAGCATGGCTGAGATTCGCTTGTCTGAGTTCGGTATCTCGCAAATTTGCACCGCTAAGATCACAACGACTGAGGTCACTGGCGTTTAAGTTAGCCATCTCTAAGTTGGCTCCCGTCAAAGAAGCGCCTTTCAAGACAGTCTCACTCAAGTTAGCGTGGCGGAGATTCGCTTGGCGGAGTGTCGCCTCTCGCAAATCAGCACTGGTGAGGTCAGCCTCCGACAGGTCAGCACGACTGAGGTCAGCGCGAATTAACTCGGCGCGGATTAACGAGGCTCCTCTAAGTTGAGCGCGACCCAAATCGGCTCGAATCAAATTAGCGACATTGAGACTGGCGTTGTTGAGGATGGCGCTGGATAGATTCGCCCCACTCAGTCTGGCTACATTTAGCTTGGCATTACTCAAGTTAGCTTCACTCAGATTCGCGCCACTTAGGTTGACTATACTCAAATTAGCATCGCTAAGATTCACGCCACTGAGTTTAACCCCACTCAGGTTAGCTTCCGCAAGGTCGATACCACTAAAGTTTAAGACTCCTGCTGCGTATTTTTCTAATAATTCCTCTACAGTCATCGATGCTACCCCTTGGATGCCAACTTTAATAGTTGGTAAAGTCATAAAAACGGAATGTCAAAATCAAAAATGAATATTGGGATTTTAGGACTGGGACTGATCGGCGGATCTTTGGGTTTTGATTTGCGATCGCAAGGACATCATATCTTAGGAGTCAGTCGCCGTGAAGCCACCTGTCAAAAGGCAGTTGCCCTCGGCAGTGTTGATCAAGCATCAGTTGATCTGAGCCTGTTAGCAGCCGCAGAGGTTGTATTTATTTGTACACCCTTAGCGCTTATTGTGCCCCAATTTGAGCAGTTGATCGCTCATTTGTCTGCCGCTACCGTCGTGACTGATGTGGGTTCGGCGAAAGCACAGATAGTCAAGGCGATTTCTCCCCTTTGGGATAATTTTATCGGTGGTCATCCAATGGCGGGAAGAACAGACAGTGGGATAGAAGCTGCACAACGGCATTTATTTGTTGATAAACCTTATGTATTAACACCGATAACTACAACACCAACTAGTGCAATTACGGTTGTGGAAGAAATTGTGCGATCGCTGGGAGCGAATATCTACTATTGTGAACCAGAGCAACATGACCGCGCTGTTAGTTGGATTTCCCATTTACCTGTAATGGTCAGTTCCTCGTTGATTGCTGCTTGCTTGAGTGAAACTGACCCTGATGTTTTGGAATTAGCCCAAAAGTTAGCTAGTTCGGGTTTTCGCGATACCAGTCGTGTGGGTGGTGGGAATCCAGAGTTGGGTGTGATGATGGCGCGGTATAATCGTCAAGCATTGCTGCGATCGCTGCAACAGTATCGTCACAATCTCGATGAGTTGACTAACTTAATTGAGCAAGAAAATTGGGCAGTTTTAGAGTCAAAGTTGAAATCAACAGGGAAGGCACGGCCTGATTTTGTTGATTAGTTTTAGGGTGCGTTACATTATTGATAACGCACCCATTTCAACTGTTTTGGTTAGTTAATTACTTATTGGCTGTGAATGCTTTTTGAGGTACTTGATAAAGTTAGGTGGCTGCTTTATTGTTAAATCAACAAACATATCTATTTAATAATTTTAACAATAAAATCTTTAAAAAAATGCTACTTATCAGTTTGATAGTAACCAAATCGATGTACTATACAGATAAATTTACAAAAATCAACAATGGTAGAACGTCCAATCAAGAAATCGGAACGTCAGTCCCAAGCAAGTACTGACAACAATTCCGAAAATTCGGATTCTATAACTCCTATTGAATCCAACCCCAAAAGCTCAAAACCGAGCCGTAATCGCTCATCTGGCACAGGGAAAAAAGCATCTTATGGGGATGAAAACAGGCAGCAGGGGAATCCTGCCCTAGCGCGTGGTCCAAAACCTGTTAAACCTCCAGTCAAAGTCGAAACAGAAGAACTTGAAACTGAATCAGAATCTATCTCTGAGGAGTCTCAAGACTAACATTACAAGTGCTGCGTGTGATGTGGGAGGCTATAAGCATATAAAGATTGGGATTGCTGGCTCCGAAGGCAGTGATCATGCCCCACATCACCATTGGGTTATTTTTATGTTGAATGCTTTGACATTAAACTTTACTATTGGTGCATAAAATCAATCAATGTCTGTAACTAGCCATTGCCACTCAGTAACTACAGTCTTGGATATGTTGAGAACCAATTGCTGTCCACTAGAGAGGATTTCTTCATATACATTGAATTTTTCTCGTCGACTTACTTATCTTATTAATTGCTGTTGGTTTAGCTAGTGTGTGCGAAGTCCTCGGCCCTAGCATTTCTTCTGGTTACGGTTATACTGCCATCATTGCTACTTTTATTGGCCGATTAAATCCACTGAGTATTATTTTATTCAGTAATGTGATGGGACTTTTGTCCGTAGTCGGTGAATTAGTGCAAATTAAATTGGGACTTCCTTTAGCTTTACCTGGAATGTTTCAAGGTATTCTATTTCTTTTTCCTTTTAGCAGCAGATATATTAATTTACAACCCAGTACGAGTGATGTAATAGAAAGACAAGGGGGATAGGGAAAGATAAGGGAGAAACTAATGCCCAATGGTCAATAACTAATATTTGAGGAGATTTAATGTGTCTAGTCGTAAATTATCTTTCTTACTGAAGCTAATAATAATTACATTGGTTACTGGTGCTGGTAGTTTAGGTATCAGTTTGCTTTTAGCTACAAGTGGATTTGAGCATCCGTTGGGAATTATAAAGCCAAAAATCGATGGTGATAAAGCCAGTCAGAACAAGCTGATGAGTGCATCCGCACAGAATATCACCCCAGCTACAGACCAGATGAATGAAGTGCCAAAGCTTTTTCAGGGAACAATCGTTTATCAAGCGAAACTGAAAGCAAACGATAAAGTCATCGCCCTAACTTTTGATGATGGCCCTGGCCCCAAAAACACGGCACAAATTTTAGAAATTTTGAAGACAAATGATATCAAGGCGACATTCTTCATGATTGGAGAAATGGTGAAGTATTTTCCCCAGGTTGCCAAGCAAGTGGCTGCTGATGGTCACGTAATTGGTAATCACACATGGCATCATTGGTATCGCCATATGGACTTAGCTACTGCTGCTAGTGAAATTGATCGCACAGCAGATATTATTTACAAGACCACAGGAGAGAAAACTACTCTGTTTCGTCCCCCTGGTGGCTTTTTGAATAATGGATTAGCCGAATACGCCAAAAACGAGAAGTACGCTGTCATGATGTGGTCAGAAGAGTCGGGAGACGCTGAACGTCGTTCGCCTAAAGTGCCAATGCTGGTAAAAAATGTGCTGAAATATGCAAAACCAGGTGCAATTGTACTGATGCACGATGGGGGCGGCAACCGTTCCAAATCTGTCAAGGCTTTACCAGAAATGATCGCAGGTTTGAAGGCCCAAGGCTATCGATTTGTGACGATTCCTCAACTACTGGAAATGCAAGCTGAAGAACAACATCTGGCGGAGGTAGCTTCACCTACGGTTACAAAGGATGAACATCCAAACAATCAGCTTAGTCATCAGTGATACGCTACAGGCAGCAAGGTAGCTACACCTCTAATTTTGGCAGCGCTAGGTGAATTAGTGACCCAAAAATCGGGGGTGTTAAACCTGGGCGTTGAGGGAATGATGCTAGTCTTTCAAGGGCAGGTTTTTTTAGGCAGAAGAGAAGTTGAGTTGACACTCTCAGGTCTAAAGACACTGAGATTGTGCGGATAGAGTAAACTCTCGCTGCGACCGTCAAACGCCGCCTAAACTACTTCATTTAAACTACCGACATTGCCAATGTTGTAATCGCGTTTACTTTTATTGTTTCAATGCTTTCAGAATCCATCACTAAGCCAAAACGCGGTACGCTCCGCAACCTGCCTTTATTTGCTCTTTCCTGTCATACTGCGCCAGGACTAAAACCTAACCGTTGTTTCACGGGAGCCGGGATTTCTCCGTACTAGGATGCTTCAACACGTAGATGTTTTTTGTTCTTACTCAGAATCTAATTTTAACATAAAATACCACGAGGGATTTTAATCCCTCGTGTCGCAACGCTGTCAGCACTGTTCGCGCTAGCCTCTCCCCTTCTCCCAAAGGGCTACGGTGTACACACAAGTCCTAAAAACCTAGCTTGAATTAGGCTTGACTCGTTCCCATGCTCTGCATGAGGAATGCATTCATTGAGTCTCTGACTCAATATCTGACTG
Organism: Nostoc sp.; assembly: GCF_036917655.1. Lineage (GTDB taxonomy): Bacteria > Cyanobacteriota > Cyanobacteriia > Cyanobacteriales > Nostocaceae > Nostoc. The sequence continues at coordinate 21,085 of NZ_JBALCY010000033.1, read as the reverse complement.
GAGGCAGCAGCCTCTAATCAACCATTCCTAGCTTTGCATGGGAACGAGAGAACAAGGAGAAATGAGAAATGAGAAATCGAGCTTTTTTCGACTTGTGTGTACACCGTAGCCCTTTGGGAGAGGCTAGCGCCAAGGGAGAAGTGTCTGAGTTTCCCGCATCCCATGTATTCCTATGAGAGAGACTTTAATTTTCCCCCTTTCCGCGTCGGGAAGGGGGTTAGCTTTTTCCTGGGCTTTTCCACATAACCTTAATTGTCAGATGCCCAATGCCCAGCGAGGAAATACTAAGGACAAAACAACGTGTCACGCGTATCTCGTCCTGTAATGGGATTAGTTCCTTTGGCAAGTTTGCACAATTTTTTTTGCTCATCGGAACGCAGCAGCGTATCGGTAAAATCTGCCCCGTCAATGATTGCACCATCAAATCTGGCATTAGCGGCAAAGGCACCCTCTAACAGTGCATTTGTCAAATTTGCTCTAACTAAACGAGCCGAGTCTAAAGTGGCATTTCTTAAATCAGAACTTTCCAAATTCGCAGACTCCAAATTTGCTGCAAAAAAACTGACACCGTTCAAATTAGCATGACTGAAGTTGCTCTGGCGAAGATTAGCTTTGGTAAAGCTGGAGTCTGTTAAATCACGTCCGGAGAAATCAGCCTCAACCAAAATTTCTTTATTATATTCGAGTGCCAAAGCTGTGGAAGCAAAACCGACTGTTGCGGTGATGGCAACTATTCCCCAAAGGAACAAGCTGAGTATGCTTGCCCAAATCCGGGCGCTTAACTTAGAATTCATCCTATTTTTAGCCAATGGCGAATGCTCCTCCATTTCATTATCCTTGAGTCAGAGATGTTAGCGCAAAAATCCTTTAAAAATATTTTTATGAATACTAATTCAAGTTCATACGACGATTTGAACGTTGCCTTCGCACGACTTCAAGCTATCCAGTGGGATACTCTGGGAATGGGGGAGAAAGACGAAAGACTTATAGAACTGATGTTAGAATTTCTGTCGCGGGTAAGACAATGGGCAAAGTTTTTACAGAGCGGACAGAAGCATATTTTTGAAAATCTTGCTGTCCAGATTCGCCCTGACATTGAACTCCCGTCTCCCCTAATGCAATGGCTGGATGAGTTATACAACAGCAAACCATACCAGCGTGGTAGAACCTATCTTGTACAAGGGGTAGGTAATTACTTATTTTGGTGTCGTCTACGTGAATTGGATGCAGTCCCGGCGAATGGTCTTCCTGACCCTTATGAGCCGTTCATCACCTTTCTGGAATGCGGTGGTGGCATATATGTCGAGCATCACTCTTTTATGGATATTTACCCCAATTATGATCACTTTATTTTGACTGTTGGGAATGCCACGCCAGGAAGGGAAGAATAAGCAGATTATGGGAGTATGATTTTGGGTAACTGCTAGAAACTCTTATTTTCCTGTTGAATTAAATAACTGAGAATACTAAAGTTTATATGCATTATCCAGATATTGGTGAATTAGGAGAAGACCTAGTAGCCCAATGGTTGCAATCTACAGGTTGGATAATTCTTCATCGTCGCTTTTCTAGCCGTTGGGGAGAAATCGATATTATTGCCCAATATGATGAAAAATCTGGGGAAGCAAAGCAGCAGAGTCAACACTCAGTACTTAATACTCAGCACTCATTACTAGCATTTGTTGAAGTAAAAACCCGCAGTTCAGGGAGTTGGGATGAAGGGGGAAGAAGCGCAATCACCCCACAAAAGCAAGCAAAAATCTGGCGGACAGCTGGAATGTTTTTAGCCCAGTACCCTGAGAAGGCAGATTATTCTTGCCGATTCGATGTTGCTATTGTCTTCTGTCAAAGGATATCAAAAAATCTGACTGGGGTTACAGCAACCCAGGCAGCTCTAGCTACTTCATCAGCAGCCGGATACAAGTTTAAGCTGCAAGAATACATTCTGGCAGCTTTCGACTCTTCAATTGATAATGGTTAATCGGTAATGGATAAAATATCTTCATTACCAATGACCAATAATTTTGTAGTGGCGTTACAACCAAATAGGATCACGCCAAAGTTTCTGGACAATAGCCTAAGCCTCGGACAAACTGTTGCCGGAACGCCTCTATTTCGTCTCTCTCTGGACTACCATGAGAGACGATCGCTACCTGATAGCGACGCATCACGTCCACAGGGCACTGTCCCGCTTCCAAACTCCAAAGTGCCATTTGCACCCTCATTGGCGGTTCGTAGCTAATTCCTAATTCATTTAGAAAAGCCCGAAAGTCGCCATCTTCTTGAGGCGAGACTTGACCTCTGAGTTTGATCCTAACCACCCAGCCATCAATTTGATGAATTACGGTGACGAAAGAAACTGGTGTCTGGGGTCTAGCGTGCAGGTGTTGAACGACCCTCAGGGTTAGACTGGCATTTGCCAGATAGTACAAGTATTCCATGTTTATTGGTGCTTGGGATCAAAGCCAATCCTACATATCTATCTTCGTCAATCCGTGCCTGTTCTCGGTAGGGTAGAAGCCCCCGTTTTTAGATGGGGAGGTTTACCCAATTTTTATGTTAATTTTTCCGTGTTACTTAATAGTATCAATCTTATAGCCTAGAAAGAAAACTGAGCGAAGATGCCTTAAAGTTCCTTTATAAGGGAAACCTCAAACCAGCTTTTTTTTGCAGAGTCAACCCATAGGTAACAAGTTAAGAGCGTAAATCATTTGTCAATAAGTAATAATGCTCAAATTTTTTCCAAAAATTGTGTTTCCTCCTCCCATTTTTGGGCTAGTGATGCCCAACAATAAATCCAAAGATTGGAAGAAAATTTTCTGTATCTAAGTCCCGGTCTATTGAAATTGTTAGCCCCACCTTCAGCGACCGAAACGCTTACCGTGTAGGATGTTGGTAGAGTAGTTCACAGCAGTATAAATACTAAATAAAGCAAAAACTAGTACAAGCAATTTGAAAGATACCTCTAGCCCACAACAAAAAAACTTTGAATTAGATTGTTCGGTAGCGGGATATGACTACGAACTACCTCCAGAACTCATTGCTCAAAACCCAGCAGTTCCTAGAGATAGCTCGCGGTTACTAGTAGTTAATTCTCCGACTACAGGTACTGAAACAGCACCCCTGCAACACATTTTCCATGATTTGCCTGCACTGCTGCGCTCTGGTGATTTGTTAGTTATGAACAATACAAAAGTTATTCCAGCGCGGCTTTATGGTCATAAATCCACTGGTGCTAAAATCCAGGTGTTGCTGTTGGAAGAACGGCAGTATAACTGTTGGTTAGCTTTAGTTAAGCCAGGAAAAAGCTTCAAACAAGGAGCGAAGATTATTTTTGAAGCAAGGCAATTGGGGATTAGGCATGAGGGATTAGGGATTGGCGATTGTGAAGATTCTTCCCCACTCCCTAGTGCCCAGTACCTAGTACCTAGTCCCCAACTCACAGCTACGGTTCTAAAAACAGACCCAGCAACCGGGGGGCGTTTGTTGCAATTTGATGTCCCAGAGGGAAAGTCTTTGCTACAACTGTTAGAGGTATTTGGTGAAGTACCGCTACCACCATACATCACTGCCTCGTCAGCTGCTGATGAGCAGTATCAGACAGTTTATGCCCAACAGCCAGGAGCGATCGCAGCTCCGACGGCAGGACTACACTTTACCCCAGAATTATTACAAAAGTTGCGCGATCGCAAAATCAATCAAGCTTTTGTAACGCTGCACGTTGGTGTAGGCACATTTCGCCCTGTGGAAGTGGAGGACGTAACTACCCATCATATGCATGAAGAATGGATTGAAGTCCCTGCGGCCACAGTAGAGGAAATCCGCGCCACTAAAGCAGCTGGCGGTCGGATTATTGCTGTGGGAACAACGGCAGTACGGGCTTTAGAAGGGGCGGCTCAATCTGGGAATTTACAACCATTTTGCGGTAAAACAGACTTGTTTATTTATCCCGGCTACCAATGGCGGGTGGTGGATGGTTTAATTACCAATTTTCATCTACCGCGTTCCAGTTTACTGATGTTGGTAAGTGCGCTAATTGGCAGACAACGGTTATTGAATATATACAACGAAGCGATCGCTTTTGGATATCGTTTTTATTCATTCGGCGATGCCATGCTAATTTTGCCGTCAGCTGTGGGAGTTAGGAGTTAGGAGTAGAGACGCGATTAATCGCGTCTGTACAGGAGTTAGGAGTTCAAAGTTGGAATTTTTTCTTTCGCGGTGGGTACTCTGATTTATGAGGAGCTAAAAATAAGTATAGGTCTGCAATTCATGTCTGAAAAATCCCTATTTTCTCAGTGGTTACATTTATTTTGCCAGGTGACACTCTGTGGCTGTTCTGCGTTTTTAGTCTTGGCTGCACCGACAATTACTAATTTCCCAGTCAGCAAGCTGCTGGCAGAAACTGCAATTTCTCAGGATCTTGAAGCAGCGAGTTTTTTCCAGCAGGGAGTCACGCGCTATAACCGCAAAGACTTACAGGGTGCAGAATATGCCTTTCGCCAAGCGTTGCAGCGAGATCCTAATCTTGGGGCAGCACGGAATTATCTGGGTAATATATTTATGCAGCAAAATCACCTGGATATAGCTTTACAAGAATATACAGAGGCGATTAAAGTTAATCCCAATTTTAGTGAAGCTTATTACAACTTAGGGTTAGTGTTGCACCGACAAGGAGAAAAAGAAGCAGCGATTACGGCTTATCGCCAGAGCCTTGTGATAGATCCCACAAGGGTAGCAGCACTGTATAATCTGGGTTTGGTGCTGTATGAACAAGGACAGCTACAGGAAGCGATCGCAGCATACCAAAAAGCAATTAATCTAGATAGCAGCAATGCCAATGCTTATTTTAACTTAGCGATCGCCTTGCAACAACAAGGTCAAATAGAGCCTGCGATCGCCACTTATCGCCAAGCCTTGCAGCTAGATCCTAAAAACGCCACAGCCTACAACAACATGGCAAATTTGCTAGCAATTCATGGTCAAGCTTCTGAGGCTATTTCTGTTTATCGACAAGCTATTCGCTTAAATCCTAAAAATGCCTCAGCTTACTATAACTTGGGAGTAACTTTATATAATCAGGGCGAGATTAAGAAAGCCAGTGGAGTTTTGAAACGTGCTCATAACGAGTATCGTGAGCAGGGGAACATTGAGCAAGCTGAGAAAATTGAACAGCTAATGCAGCAAATTGCCCACAAGGCTGGGCAACAGCAACCTCAAGCCAGTCAAACAGCTACTCCTTCTCAGAGTTCAGATTCTACAAGTAATGTAATACAAACACCTCAGCCACAGACGCCAAATCAGCCAGAAACTTCTACAAAAACGCCCGCTAACCCTGGCGATGTGCCTGTCTCAGTTGAACCACAGTCTACTTTAACCAATCCTGGACAATAAAAAACTCAGAGTTAGGAATAAAAGAAGAAGTCAGAATTCAGGAGTCAAAATCGTTTAAGTATAGTTTTACACCACTACCTGAATGTAGAGCGCCTGTAAAAGCGGGGGTATTAAATCCTCTATTCATCCGCCATTCGTCAGAATTCAGCATAAAATCTGACGACTGGCGCTTTTCTTTTTCTTGATAAATTAATAATTCCAAACTCTTGTACAGACGCGATTCATCGCGTCTCTACTCCAAACTCTTGTACAGACGCGATTCATCGCGTCTCCAAACTCCTAACTTTTTTAAATCCGCAAACGATTGATATCTTTGTTGTAGCCAATAACTGCCATTGCTAGTCGAAAAAGCCATCATCAACAGGATAGTATTTACAGCGATGACAGCCAGAAATCCCAAACAAATTATGCGAGCAACAGTCATAATTAATTTCAAATTTAAAATTCCAAAACTCAATCATGCTAGGCATCCCGGAAACATCCGGTATGCAAGTGATAGCAAAGGCAGCTTGTTAAGGTAGAATTAGTAAATTTTTCCACAGAAGAGAAACCGGAGTTTATTATCCCTGCAAACCAAAAAACCCTATTTTAATTAAAAACACACATGGTAGCCTATCTGTATGCTTTTTTTGAATTCGGCTTTGTCTTAACACTGGTTTTTTCATGAGTGCAACACTTTACGAGCAAATTCAGCAATTTTACGATGCTTCCTCTGGTCTGTGGGAACAGATTTGGGGCGAACACATGCACCACGGCTACTATGGCGCGGACGGTACCCAGAAAAAAGACCGCCGTCAGGCTCAAATTGATTTAATTGAAGAACTGCTCAATTGGGCAGGGGTACAAGCAGCAGAAAATATCCTAGATGTGGGTTGTGGCATTGGCGGCAGTTCTTTATACCTCGTGCAAAAGTTTAACGCTAAGGCTACAGGAATTACACTGAGTCCTGTGCAAGCTGCGAGAGCAACGGAACGCGCCCTGGAGGCTAATTTGAGCCTGAGAACACAATTCCAGGTAGCCAATGCTCAAGCGATGCCTTTTGCTGACAATTCTTTTGACTTGGTTTGGTCGCTGGAAAGTGGTGAACATATGCCAGATAAGAAGAAGTTTCTCCAGGAGTGCTACAGAGTATTGAAGCCTGGTGGCAAGTTAATTATGGTGACTTGGTGTCATCGACCAACTGATGAGTCCCCACTAACTGCGGATGAACAAAAACACTTGCAGGATATTTATCGGGTGTATTGTTTGCCCTATGTGATTTCTTTGCCAGAGTACGAAGCGATCGCGCATCAACTACCATTACATAATATTCGCACTGCTGATTGGTCAACCGCTGTCGCCCCCTTTTGGAATGTGGTGATTGATTCCGCATTCACTCCCCAAGCGTTTTGGGGCTTACTAAATGCTGGTTGGACTACCATCCAAGGGGCATTATCACTGGGATTAATGCGTCGCGGTTATCAGCGTGGGTTAATTCGGTTTGGCTTATTGTGCGGCAATAAGTAGGGGAATTAGTAAGCAGCTGCTGCCCCTACTACCTTAAAGCCTATGCCACACGTCACACCTTTGCTACCTGGGCAATTAGTGAAAGGGGATCTCCGGATAAAGTTGCCCGATGGGTTGGGGACAGAGTAGAAACCGTTCTAGGGCGTGTCATCCCCAGGTTGTAGAGGCAGATTGTCCAGACTTCTGATCTGCTACTCAAATGCTACTCAAAAGCGAAGCACTCAGTCTTCAAACGCTTGGATAAAAGACAATATGTAACGTTTGATTTATTTCCATTAAGTAAATGTTCCAAATGTCAAAACCTCTAGCAAAAGTCTGTTAGCGTCCAGATGAGACTACAAGTTTTAGATAAGATCCCCGTTGCTGGTAACTCAATAAATTGTCTTTGGTGTGGTTTGGGTAGTGTTAACTCACAACTAGACATCTTTACCTACAGACATTGCGAGGTGACAATATGGACGCTAAGAGACTTCTGAATCTATATGCAGCAGGAGAACGAAATTTCAATGGGGCAAATCTGCATCAGGCAAATCTAACTAAAACTGACTTGAGTGGTGCTAATTTGGCTGAAGCCGACTTGAGTGGTGCTAATCTCAGTCAAACCAACTTGAGTGGATGTAACCTAAGTCGGGCAAATCTGACTGATGCAGAGTTGAGTGGAGCTAATTTGAGTAGAGCCAACTTGAGTGAGGTAAACTTGATTGGTGCAGACCTGATGAGGGTCAACCTAAAAGAAACTAACCTGAGTCGAGCAGATTTGCGGAGTGCCAATTTATCATTGGCAAACCTGCTTGGTGCAAACCTCAGCGAAGCGGAAATGAGTGGAGCAGATTTGAGAGATGCCAATCTCAGGAAGGCAAATTTGATTGGTAGTAACATCAATGAGGCAGAACTCAGCGGCGCAGATTTAACAGGAGCAATCATCACTGAACAGGAGAAAACAGAGGGAGTTTTACATATAGGGTTATCTCATAAATGGGTAACTTGGGCTGGTAACTTAACCTCTTAGAACACCGATTCAGTCTTAAAAAAGAGGCTCATTAAGCAGGTTTATTGCCGTTGTCAGATCAAGATTTCATTGCTCCAATCTTAAGAAACCCGGTTATCGAATCACTAAAGTAACTGATGGTGTTGATACATGGGAAGACTTGTATTTATAGGCTAAGTACAGCATTTCATTAATTCGTAGCGAATTAAATTTGGCAATACCTTATACCGATTATCTGTGAGGTTGCATAGAACCAGTTGCTCAAGCCCCTTGTCTGATCAAAGTTAATTTTGTGCAGCTTCACATAGAATTGGTATTACAATGCCAATGCATCTCAATGCAATGTTAGTGCGTCCTTCTGCAATGCCAATGCATCCCGATACAATGCCAATGCATCTTAATGCAATGTTAATGCGTCCCCCTGCAATGCCAATGCATCCCCCTGCATTAAAAACGCTACGCTTTTACGCAAAACTGTACTAAGTCATAGTCCAATACGCTGGGTGTTAGTGATATTTAGCCCCAGAAGATCCTCCCAAGCCACGCCAGTAGTTTATGGGGGGCCACTTGCTTCAATAGGACTTATATCATGTCCGGGTAATTCGTTGTGATTCCCATAGTCATTGCACCCCACACGCCAGATGCTCCACTTGGGGAGACCCCAGACGCTCTCTACGAGACGCTGCGCGAACGCGGACTCGCTACCGCTTCGCTATCGCTTTTAGCGTCTCCCCTTCTCACATTGGGAGAGGCTAGCGCCCGCCGTAGGATGCCCGTTCGCAAGAGCGTCTCCTTTAGGAGAAGGGCTGTAGGGAGAAGACCGCACTGGCTCCCCTTAATCCCCTCCCCGCTCTTCGGGAGGGGAGACAAAGCATAGCTTTGGCTCTTTGGGGAACTCCTGAGTTTAATAAGCAATCAAGCGGACATGATATTACGCACTGAAAACCTAAAACTTTGATCCCCCCTAACCCCCCTTAAAAAGGGGGGATCTGAAAGAGCCAACTTTTTAAGAGGGTTGGGGGATCTCTTCTGCGTAAGTCCTATTCAACTTTGGGAAATGTTCGCAACGGACTGGCTCCCTATGCGCTAGCTAAAGCATCTCACGCCACTTGCTCTACTTGCAGAGAAGTCGAAGCGGCTGAGAGGCTGCGCCAACGCCAGAGCGAACAGAAGTTCGGTGGCCGATTTGAACTTCGGGGAAAACCCCATACCTCACTCGCGTCACCGGAAATCATATCTCTAATATTTTCGGTACATTAGGTGTGGATGGTGCTGGATGAATCGGATATTGGATTTTTGCGCGCAAGAGGGTGAGCGATCGCAATTCGGGTAAATGGATAAAGTCGAGCTAAATCAATGGTCTAATTGAATTTAACCGGGTATAAGGAAGCTAAATAATCCACTCAAATCCTGTAAAATTAAGTTTCTCCTTTTTGATTTTTGAATTTCTGAAATGCCACTCGAACTACAAAATCTCACAGGCGGTTACACGTTAGTACCAATTGTTCAAGACATTAACCTCACTCTGCAAACAGGAGAATGGTTGAGTTTAGTTGGTGCTAATGGCTCAGGTAAATCTACTTTACTCAAATTGCTGAGTCGTATTCTCTCCCCACAGCAAGGAACAGTGCTACTTGATGGCAAAGCAATTCACTCTCAACCCCCAAATCTAGTTGCACAGAAACTGGCATTATTACCGCAACAACAAACAGTTCCCCTTGGCTTAACAGTGCGACAATTAGTAAGTTTAGGACGCACGCCACATCAACCTTGGTGGCAATGGGAATTAAACGCCCAAGATTGGGTGAAAGTGGAAGCTGCAATTAAAAAGACGCAATTAGAAAAATTGAGCGATCGCTTAGTCGAACAACTCTCAGGCGGTGAAAGACAACGCGCTTTTTTAGCTCTAGCACTAGCACAAGAACCAAAAGTTTTACTATTAGATGAACCTACAACTTTTTTAGATATAAACTATCAATTACAACTATTAGAACTCCTTAAAGAACTAAATCAGCAGCAGGAATTAACTATTGTCACAGTTTTACACGAACTGAATTTAGCAGCGCGGTATAGTTCCCGTATTGCATTATTAAAACAAGGTCGTATTTGGGAAGTTGGTACACCTGAACAAGTTCTGACACCAAATGCGATCGCCCAAGTTTTCGGCGTAGAATCAGTGATCATTCACACGCCTGTCGGATTACAGGTTTGTGCTATTTCTGCTGTTTAAAATCATAGTCTCCTCAATTTTTCATAATCAAAAAACCTCCCAACAATCAGCGAGAGGTATTTTAGGTTCAGCGATCGCTTATAAAACACGGGAGCAAGTAGAATCAAGTCATAAAACTTTGTTGATGGTTGAAAAAAATTCAGTTTCGGGTGTTCGCGGAGCGGATCGTAGATTTGAGGGTTTCGAGTTTTGTGCCTGAAAATTTTGCTGTGTTGGCTGCGATCGGTTCGGCTGTAAGAAGTGCGCGGCGGACATTGCCTTCAGACTCGCCAACCAGAGAACCCAGCATTGATGCAATATCAAGTTGCAGCAGTGGTAAGTTGAGTATGGTCGCAGTGTTTTGACGATTCGGTATTTAGTTATCAATGCATAGCAGCATTCTCCCAACCACAAAACCATTACTTGATAAGCTAATCCGCATTTAAGTTGCATAATCTTTAGCCTCAGAAAGACGCTCTTACGCGGGGAAGGGGAGACGCGGGGATGCAATTTGAATGATTATTAGCTTATCAGGCGATAATTCTAAGTAATTGGGAGTTCAAGCAGTGCTTTATCACTTGGGCGCACGGAAACCTGCTTGTTGTGCTGTTGCTGGGTCTTTAAAACAAATATCTGGCTTGATTTTTTCGTAATCAAGGGATTTAGAGATGTGATAAATGTTACCTCTCTTATTTGTAATCTTGCCTTTTACTAGTGCATCACTTGGGCAGTTAGTTTCACTTTGCGGTTTCACCCCTAGCTTTTGTGCTGCTGCTAAAACCGCAGTTTTATTAGCACCAGAGATTGACTTGTTAGAGCTAGGAGTTGTTGTATTTACAGGGGTAGGACTAGGACTAGCCTGTTTAATAGACCCAGGATTAGCCTGAGAAATAGCCGTTGGAGTTTGAGGAGTAGGGGTGGTACTAGCAGATTCCTCCGGTTTCTTTCCACAACTGCCTAACATCAACACCGTGAATAACATCAGTCCCATGCTCAATTGACGAGATTTGAGTTGATTGTTCATTGCCTTTTGATTTTTTGCTAAACATTTCGCAATACTGAATTCCACAAATTTTATCCCACACCGACTTCATCACTCACCACATCCTGTGCGCCACTCACCCCTGTTGCAATCTCCACCAATTGTGCCAATATCTCTTGTGTTGGTACTTCTCCCTTTAAAACTACAGTACTTCCCAATTGAGCAACATAGACAGAATCAATCTCATCGAAGCGGGAATCTTCGTCAAAAGCTAAGGCCACTCTTTTTGCTAACCCACTTTGGTCATATTCCCCATTCAGTCCCACTCGTTCCAAAGAAATGCTTTCTCCAGCAGTGGAATCTGAAGCAATTAAAGTCGGATCTGGATTAACTTGAGCATCTTCAGGTTTTTCCTGTCCAAATAGTCTTTGTAACCAACTCATAACTGTAATCTTTCAGTGAGTACATATTTAAATACAATTAATTATTGCACTCATCTTCGCTCTCTAGCTCAATAAACTCTGACATTGCTTCTGTTCTCCAGTAGTCACAATTGATACGAGTACTTAGAGGATTGCATTTGCTGACTGAAAAGTGAGTTTTAAATTTAAAAAGCCCTGGATTTTTACCAGGGCTTTTAGAGCTTTACAAGCCTGCCATTCAGTTATAACTAATTACTAACTCCCCATTTTGAACTGAGTTATTATACACTCATCTAAATTACTGGAGTCAAAGGCATGGTTGCAATCAGCGGACTCTCTGGCAATGAAATCTTTTGTATTCGACAACAAGGTATGTATCCGGGAGATTTAGTCATAGGGAACAGTGTCTTTTCACTGGGGCTAATTGGGGGAATTGCATCAGGACTGAAAACCATTGTCGGCGGAGAAGTCACCGAAGTCACCAGCATCATTCATGAAGGAAGGCAAAAAGCTTATGCCCGGATGTTGGCTGAAGCACAAAAGCATGGCGGAATTGGTATCACAGGCGTTAACAATGATTTAGTTCAACAAGTCGGCAATGTAGAATTCCTCTCCATTGGCTCCTGTGTACACCAAGGTGACGAAAAATCCGAAAAATTAGAATTTTCTACCTCCGCCGACGGACAGGAACTCTACTGCCAAATCGATGCCGGATTTGCACCGAAAAAGTTTGTCTTTGGCAATGTTGCCTACTCCATTGGATTAGGCGGTGGAATACTCGGCTCCCTCAAAAGTTTAAAACGCGGAGAAATTAAAGAATTTTCCGAAATATTCAACCAAACCCGTCACTTAGCCTTAAAGCGAATTCAGTCTGAAGCCTTAAATGCAGGTGCTAATGCTGTGGTTGGAATTCAGACATCAATTGTTCCCTTTGCCGGGATGCAAGAGATGGTGATGATTGGTACTGCTTCTTACCATCCCGCCCTTACAGTAGCCTTTAGTCAAAGTCCTATTACCAGCGATTTAACTAATCAGGAAATGTGGAACCTGATCAACCTGGGTTATATGCCTTTAAAGTTGGTTTTGGGTGTTTCCGTATATTCTCTTGGTTTTGTCGGAGGAATCACATCCGCATTCAAATCCTTTGTGCGTGGTGAAATTAATGAATTGACTACATTAATTTACGAAGCACGGGAACAAGCCATCACCCACATCGCCACTGATGCTCGTAATAGTGGCGCTGACCTAGTTGTTGGGATTAAAACTTATGTTTATCAGTTAGGTAGTGGGATTATCGAGTTTATGGCGATCGGCACTGCTGTCAAAAAGCTCCCAGGAATTACCACTCACTCTACTACTTTAATACCCCAAGCAATTATTCCAGATCGAGACACCTTTGTAAACACCGCTGAAGGTACTCTCATGACCAAATTAAATCAACCCTCATAAACATCAGTTTTGGCAGGAAAATAAAACTCGTCCAAATTTATATTCAGGACGAGTATTATTCCAAATCAACTCCCAAATCAAGAGCGTCAAATTGCTTAATTCAATATTTATGTCTTGCTTTTAGATGATTGACTTAAGAATAATAGATTGAGCCTGTTATTTACTATTTTCTGTGAAATAAGTAAGTCGGCAAGAAAAATTCAATGTATATGAAGAAATATATTCTTGTTGTCGGGTGTGTTACGCCGTAGGCTAACGCACCTTGAATCGTTGATGGTGCGACGCTTGGCGACAACGCAACGCCAGTTGCTACAACGGATAGCGCAGCGTAAAGCCAACTCTTAGAGAGGCTGCGCCAACGGCATGGCAACTCTTAGAGACGCTACTCGCGATCGCTTAGAGCGAGTCTTCTCCCAAGGGGAGACGCTTTAGCGCAACGAGCGTCGGGAACCTCCGCAACGCACTGGCTCCCCTACATTTAAATTTCTTAATATAGCTTGAAATATTAGCACCGACTTACTTAAATCTTTAGTTATGTTCATCGTGGCGAATAGAACGGGAAATGGCATTTTCTCGGCGGTTGAGTTGTTGTCGTTCACGACGATTTAAATGTCCATGATGATGATTAATGGTACGAACGATTTCAGTGTACATTATCATGGCGATCGCATTACTCAAAAAGAGGCACTTGTTTCTATCCCAGAAACCGCAAATTTTTGCCGTAGGCATGACCAATGCACTTCATCATCTCAATTTCAACAGTTAACTCGAACTAAATCTCGTAATCACTTGGCAGTCAGAGCTTTTCGTTACTCAGGTTGTAGAAACGGCTCAGAAGTCTTGCAGTTCGCTGTAGTCAACGGTGGGCATTTCTGGCCTGGTGGCGCTTCAACTGCTCCTAAATTAAATCAGGTAAATATTCAGCTTAGTTTTAATGCCAGTAGGGCAATTTGGAGCTTTTTTCAACGTTACAGTTTGAGTAGTTTAAAAGCGCCAACCACTTGAAAAGCTGAAAGTTAATCTCCCAAACATCCGACACTATACGCACAGCGCGGTATTAGCGATAACATTATATGGGAATGGAACACTATGAATGAAATGCTAGACATGAAATGCCAATTCTTACTAAACACTTTGTTCGCACAGATGAAAGTAGGTCATTGGTGGATAAGTGCCTTATTGTGGATGACTTTAGCTACCCCAAGCAAAGCATCTGTAATCTTACGGATAGCAATTGAGAGGGGAGTTAATCAGGTAACAGTTGGTAGTTCTACGACTGCGTTGGTTAAAGATAGTACTGGTCATACTCTCGGAAAATTACCAGCAATGAGTTCATTTTATGCTCAAGCAGTTCCAGGCGGCGTGGCTTTAGATAAATGGCAGTCTGGTTTATTTTGGATTGAACCGACAGGTAAGGGATTCGTTTACATTGGTGAACGCTGGTATCGAGGCAGAACTCTCGTTGTTTCAACAAACAAAGGATTAACGGCTGTTAACTGGGTTGATGACGAAGAATATCTCTATAGTGTTGTTGGTGGCGAAATGGATACTGAGTGGCCTGTTGAAGCTTTGAAAGCGCAAGCAGTTGCTGCCCGGACTTTTGCTCTCTATGAGCGAGAAAAACAGCGCAATAATCCTGTTTACGATTTAGGTGATAGTCCAGATCACTGGCAAAATTATAAAGGAGTAATCAATGAAACTCCTAGTACTTATGCCGCCGTCGATGCTACTGATAAACAGGTACTAACTTATAAAGACAGTATTATTCTCTCAGTTTTTCATGATTGTTCTGGAGGACATACTGAAAATGTCGAAGATGTTTGGGGAAGCCACGAGCCTTACCTGCGTGCTGTTGAAGATTACGATCAAAATGTTAGCGAGTGCAAATGGGTGAAAACTTTCTCTCCTACAGAAATTAGCGCCAGAATTTCTGGTGTAGGTAATGTTAAAGATATGATTGCACAAACCTACTCACCTTTTGGTAGTGTTAAAGTCTTAAAAATCGTTGGTGACAAAGCAACCATTGTACTGCAAGGCGAAGAAGTGCGTACAGCCCTCAAGATTAAAAGTACCCACTTCATCCTTACCAAAGCAGCAGATGGTAGTTTTGTACTTCAAGGACTTGGCTACGGTCATGCTTTAGGCATGAGTCAATGGGGCGCATACAATTTAGCCAAAAGAGGAGTAAACTACCTGCAAATTTTAGGGCATTATTATCAAGGCGTAGCTTTAAGCACAATCAAAGCAAAGTAATATTAAACCAATTCGCAATTACGTTTTGTAACGGGGATTTAACCCCAACACAAAACGTGCTGCCATTCTTAGGCAGAGGAATTAAACCCCCAAATTTTTTTAAATCAATACTTCTGGGATAATTTTGGTTGATCTAGATACTGATAAACTAGGTGAGAAACTTGACGTACAAACTCCCTTCCTCGTTCATCGTCATGGGGTCTGATCACAAAAATCCCTGCCAAGTAATGTTTACCATTTGGCAAAGTAATAATTCCTGCATCCCCAACCAAAAATCCAATATCTCCAGTTTTATGAGCAATACTTCCACCTTTACCCACACCAGCCGCCAGCAACTTATTATTATGACAATGACGCAAGATATCTAAAGCTTGGAAATGGCTACCCTCTGAAATCAATTTATGTTGGTCAACCAAGGCTGACAACCTTACTAAATCTGCCGGACTAGTGGTATTAGTGCCTTTAAAGTCTCCTAACATATTGCGAATTACTGTGTTTTTTAGTCCCCAAGTGCGGAAACGCTGATTGAGTTTTGCTTTCCCGCCTAGACGGTCGATAATCATGTTACTAGCAGTATTATCACTGATCGTAATCATTTTGTTAACAGTTTCCATTACACTCAGCTTGATTCCTGCTGGTTTATACTGCAAGTCACCCGAACCACTAGCTACTAAGTCACGCCGCATCACTAGCTTTTCATCAAGTTTGACTCTCCCAGCATCTACTTGTTCAAATAAAGCAATTAAAATCGGATATTTAATGGTACTAGCTGCGGGAAATACCTTTTCGCCATCAATATTCAAATAGTTTCCTGTTTCTATATCTAAAAAAAACATCCCAGGTTTGAGAAAACTGTAATGAGCCATTAATGCTCTCACTTGAGACTTTAACTCTGGTATTTCTTTGCCTAATGGGATAATTCCACCAAATAAAGAAGGATCATTTGCATTATTGAAAATCTCTGGTTGATTGAGTTTAGGAATCAATTTTTTTTGTATAGTTCCTTCACCCGGAAGGTCAGCCGACAAATACTTCCAATCCGTTGTTGACTCTAAATGATTCCGAGTATAATCAACTTTTTTAGATTTGATTCTAGCTGCAAAACTGGGCGATGCTAGTAATAAAGTACTAATAATAGTTAGTAAAAACCAGCGTAATTTCATTGATTTATTTTTAAGAGAAATTTATTTACTTCTTCGACAGTTTTTTTGGAAGAATTTATGCAGAGCAATTATAATCTGCTAAAAGCATAGTTAGATTTGTTTGCAATGTCAATATCAGTACGCACTCTCTTTGGAACTTAAATAGAATTGCTATGTTGTTTATTTGGGAGATTAATAATTTATAGCTGATCTAAATTGATAATTAAAATATTATTACATACTTCATTGATGAAAATATTACAAGATTATGACGAAAGTGTGTTTTATTTACATCATTGCATTGAAGCCCAGCCAAACCTGTACTTTATAGAACAGGTTTTCTGAATATGAACAAGATAAGCTGACACGAATAGTGAATTGAATAAGACAGGGTTTTTCATCAGAGTCCTCAACATAATAAATTTTAATCAACTAAATCGGGCAGTACGCAATCGCACTCTTGGCAATAGATAAATAGATAGCTATACTTTCTCTGAAGGTAAGCAGATAAAAAGTCTAACTTCCGATCAGCACGGTGACTGATTGTTTAACTATTAAGGGAACTTGACATGATCAATAATAAGCCGAGTCTTTGGACTTCAGGAAAATTAGTTGGGCTGCTTATCTTATGTAGTAGTTTTAGTCTGAGTTTAATAATCTTGAGCAAAATAAATCTTTTTCAAGCTCAATCAAAACAGACTTTAAATGTAAATAATATAGCGGCAGATGTAGGAACTCAACAGCGAGTTGAGGAATTAAAGACAGTGATGCTGAAAAGTTGGCAGGGAGAAGCACAAGTAAAGGGTTTTTCTGACTCTATACCGTCAAGTTTTCAAGGTGCGATAATTGAGGCGGCAAAACTCTCTCCATCTCAGAAAGTAATTGCTCTCACCTTTGATGATGGCCCTTGGCCTGAAAGTACAGCAGAAGTATTAGATATCCTGAAAAAAAATCAGATCAAAGGGACATTTTTTGTGGTTGGGGAGAATGTGAAAAATTATCCCAACTTACTCAAGCAGGAAATTGCTGAAGGTCATGTGATTGGCAATCACACTTGGCATCATTGGTATCAATTCTTGAATCCACAAGCCGCCGCTTATGAAATTGACCACACTTCTGATATCATTTTTAAAACTACAGGCTTAAAAACAAATTTATTTCGACCACCTGGAGGAATTATGCATAATGGGGTGGTTGATTACGCTAGAAATAGCAAATACGCTATTATTTTGTGGTCATCTGACTCTGTAGACTATTCTCGTCCTGCTGTACCCAAATTAATCGGTAATGTATTCAGAGAGGCAAAACCTGGTGGAATTGTGTTGATGCATGATGGTGGTGGTAATCGTTCTAAGACTGTACAAGCTTTACCACAAATTATTGCCAACTTTCGCAACCAAGGCTATCGCTTTGTCACCATCCCTGAACTCTTAGAAATGGAAGATAAAAACCAAAAGTTGATTGTAAATAAAAAGTAATCCTGGCTCTTTCGTTAAATTGGGTAATTGCTTGTCTCACTGGCAGTAATTAAAGTAAAATTAGAGCTTTCATCAGGTGGCTAGCGGTTTTAACTATTGACTCACATCACATTTTAATTATTATAAATGTCAGATTTGCTAACTTCTAAATTCATGAGCGCAATATTGAAACTGGTGTATTACTCAATGACCCAGTAATTGCTCAAGCTTTATAGCGGTTCTCGGTTGAGTCAGGTACAAGAACCCCACCCCCCACCCCCTCCCCGCAAGCGAGGAGGGGGCTATGATGTACCTTATATGGTTAGCAAACGCTTTACAAATGCAATTTGAAAGCTTGGTTACAAGAAATATCTTATGTCGAATTTCTGGAATTTAAATATTCTAAGTAAGATTTCATGACCTACTGGCTATTTGCCGATCCCAAGTACTACTGCATCACAGACGGCATCCGCGACTTTGAGCAGATACCTTGCCGGGTCACAAGATATGGTTGCTGATTCAGAGGAAATTTGGGGATAGAGGAAGTAAGCGTAGTTTACCGCCGTAGGCATCGCTCTGAAGGTGGGGCATAGTCCATCGCAGCAAAAATCGATTCTCCCAAGTTGCTGAAAGCCGTGCTGATGTGGGGGCTATTGGAGTGATGAGTGCCGTGTGAGTTATGCAGTTTTCTGCAATGAGCCGATCGCATTCGTGCATTCTCCAAGTATCAAAACTGCACGCAAACAAGCAGAAAAGGTGGATGTGTTGCATGAATATGTCGGATATTGTGTAATTCATTGGCAACAGTAAAACTACTGACCGCTAATTATTTGCTTGCTTCTTAAGCTAAGTAATTACACAACTCCAGGTTTTTACAAGTTAATTGCATATTTTAGGAGGATGGTAAAACGATGATTATCATCATGAAATCCGGTTGTCCTCGACAAGAAATTGAATTATTATTCACAGAACTTTCGCGCTGGAAGATTGTCCCAGAACTCTCTGTAGGTAAACACAAAGTAGCAATTGGTTTGATTGGCGATCCGACGGAAATCGACGTGCAGCAAGTGCAAAATTTAAGCCCTTTTATTGAGCAAGTGCTGCGAGTAAAGAAGCCATTCAAACGGGCTAGTTTAGAGTTTCGTTATGGTGAACCCAGCGACGTAAAGGTGTCTACACCCTCTGAAACTATCACCTTTGGTCAAAACTATCCTGTAGTCGTAATTGCAGGCCCCTGTTCTGTGGAAAGCGAAGAGATGATTGTGGAAACTGCGCTGCAAGTCAAAGCCGCAGGTGCAAAGTTTCTCAGAGGAGGTGCTTACAAACCACGAACTTCACCCTATGCTTTCCAGGGACATGGAGAAAGTGCCTTGGACTGGTTAGCAACAGCTAAATCGGTTTCTGGGTTGGGTGTTATTACTGAGGTGATGGATGGGGCCGAATTAGAAATGGTTGCATCAATCGCAGACATCCTGCAAATTGGCGCCCGCAATATGCAAAACTTTTCCCTTTTGAAAAAAGTCGGTGCAACAAATAAACCTGTGTTACTCAAACGTGGTTTGTCAGCCACTATTGAGGATTGGCTGATGTCAGCAGAGTATATTTTGGCAGCAGGAAATCCCAATGTGATTCTGTGTGAACGGGGCATTAGGACTTTTGACAGGGAGTATACACGTAATACTTTAGATATATCTGCAATTCCTGTTTTGCGTAATCTGACTCACTTCCCAATTGCTATCGATCCCAGTCACGGTACTGGTAAATCCGAATTGGTGACACCAATGGCGCTGGCGGCGATCGCAGCTGGTTGTGATTCGCTGATGGTAGAAGTTCACCCTAATCCCCAAAAAGGTCTTTCAGATGGGCCTCAATCGCTCAATTTTGCTGGTTTTGAGCAATTTATGAGAGAAATGACTCCCTTAGCTACATTCTTCGGTCGCTGGCAAAAACAGAAATACACAAAGGATAGGGAAACTCAGCCCCAAACAGCCTTACCAAGTTGGAAGATTGGGGCTCTTTGATAATTGTTAACTCGTCAGTCAAAGCGGAAAACTTTAGTCAAAATATCTCAAAAACATGGATACACTTCGCTTAAGTAAAAACACTGCTGTTAAAACTGCATTTCCTTTTGTACACAATTTTGATGATGCTGTGGTTGTAGGCGATCGCAATCTCACTGTTGAAGAAGTAATTAGTGTAGCGCGTAATGGGACACAGGTACGTTTAACTGATGATCTAGAAAAATTGGCTAATGTCCAAGCATCCTGCGATTTTATTCATCATGCAGTTGAATTTGGTGAACCTATTTATGGGGTGACAACTGGTTTTGGTGGTATGGCAAATGTGGTAATTTCTCCTGAATCTGCGGCTTTACTACAAAATAATTTGATGTGGTATCACAAAGTGGGTGCAGGAAAAAAAATGCCTCTGGCTGATGTTCGTGCTGCAATGCTTCTCCGTGCAAACTCCCACATTACTGGTGCATCGGGGATTCGTTTAGAAATCATCAAGCGGATGCTGATATTTCTCAACGCTGGTGTTACACCTCATGTCTGCGAATTTGGTTCAATTGGTGCCAGTGGTGATTTAACACCTTTAGCATATATCACTGGGGCATTGATTGGTTTAAATTCCAGTTACACCGTTGATTTTAACGGTGAAGAAATGAATGCACTAACAGCACTAGAAAAGCTGGGTTTAGAGCGATTGCAACTACTTCCTAAAGAAGGGTTGGCAATGATGAATGGCACCTCAGTCATGACCGGTATCGCCGCCAATTGCGTCTACGACACCAAAAATCTCTTAGCATTGGCAATGGCCGCCCACGCCTTAGCTATTCAAGGTTTAAATGGGACTAATCAATCATTTCACCCATTTATCCATAAGCTCAAACCACATTCAGGACAAAAATGGGCTGCTAACCAAATGCTTAACCTGTTGGTAGGTTCACGGTTAGCTCGAGAAGAGTTAAATGGTTCTCACAACTATCGCGGCGAACATCCGATTCAAGACCGTTATTCACTGCGTTGTTTACCTCAATATATGGGGCCAATTGTCGATGGTCTTGAGCAAATTCAAAAACAAATTGAGGTAGAAATTAACTCTGTAACTGACAACCCGCTCATCGATGTGGAAAACCAAGCAAGTTATCATGGCGGCAATTTCTTAGGGCAGTACATTGGTGTAGGAATGGTGCGATTCGTTTAACCTAAATGAGTAGTAATGCTCAGGGACGGTTAGCTGGTTCCATTAGCCAGACAACTGAATGACCTTGTAGGTGAAA
>NZ_JBALCY010000032.1:0-151719 GCF_036917655.1 Nostoc sp. | reverse complement strand
GGCTGAAGCTGACGCCCCGAACCGAGTTTGTATGCCCAGTCAGGGTTCTAATTTCCTTGCCGGTGCTGGTATCCCAGAGTTTCACTGTCTTGTCAAGACTTGCAGAAGCCAGCATCTTGCTATCGGGGCTGAAGCTGACGCCATAAACCTTGCTTGTATGCCCAGTCAAGGTTTTAATTTCCTTGCCAGTGCTGGTATCCCAGAGTTTCACCGTGTTGTCATCACTGCCAGAAGCCAGCATCTTGCCATCGGGGCTGAAGCTGACGCCCCGAACCGAGTTTGTATGCCCAGTCAGGGTTCTAATTTCCTTGCCGGTGCTGGTATCCCAGAGTTTCACTGTCTTGTCAAGACTTGCAGAAGCCAGCATCTTGCCATCGGGGCTGAAGCTGACGCTCCGAACCAAGTTTGTATGCCCAGTCAGGGTTCTAATTACCTTGCCAGTGCTGGTATCCCAGAGTTTCACCGTGTTGTCAGCACTGCCAGAAGCCAGCATCTTGCTATCGCGGCTAAAGCTGACGCCCCAAACCCCGTTTGTATGCCCAGTCAGGGTTCTAATTACCTTGTCAGTGGTGGTATCCCAGAGTTTCACCGTGTTGTCATCACTGCCAGAAGCCAGCATCTTGCCATCGGGGCTGAAGCTGACGCTAAGAACCGATCTTGTATACCCAGTCAGGGTTTTAATTACCTTGCCAGTGCTGGGATACCAGAGTTTCACCGTGTTGTCATCACTGCCAGAAGCCAGCATCTTGCCATCAGGGCTGAAGCTGATGCTACAAACCGAGTTTGTATGCCCAGTCAGGGTTTTAATTACCTTGCCAGTGCTGGTATCCCAGAGTTTCACCGTGTTGTCATCACTGCCAGAAGCCAGCATCTTGCCATCAGGGCTGAAGCTGACGCTACAAACCGAGTTTGTATGCCCAGTCAGGGTTTTAATTACCTTGTCAGTGCTGGTATCCCAGAGTTTCACCGTGTTGTCATCACTGCCAGAAGCCAGCATCTTGCCATCAGGGCTGAAGCTGACGGCAGAAACCTCGTTTGCGTGTCCTCCCAAGGTGTTGGGTGCGGCAACATTGTGAACTGTATTTAATAATGCCAGTTCTACCTGAGTGCGGGTATCCGTATCAACCCAGAATTTACCTTGCATTTTGACAGCAGCTTTGACGCTTGATTGGACAGCTTTTCGTCCATCTAACCTCAAAAACCCATCGGAACTTTGGGCAAAGGCATTAATTTGACTGATTTCGGCATTCCACCAGCCTATACTCGCTAGCCCAGATAAACCCAAAGCTAACACCAAACCTCCTGCTAATCCAGAAACACCCAGTTGTCTTCTACGTTGCCGTTGCTTTTCTTCCCTATCCCGCAGTGCGACACTAGTTTCAATAAATTCTTGTTCACCTTTGCTAAGTTCCTCTCGGCGCTGTTCCAGCTTTTCTTGTGCCTCTGTTAACGTAGCACCCCGCAACAATGCCCCCTCATCCCGTTGCGTCTGTTCCCATTGATACATTTCTGCTCTTAATCGCTCTTGCCAAGCTCTAAAAACGCGGTTTGTATTCATCCATTCTCGCAGTTCTCCCCAATTGCGAATCAGCGCTTCATGGACTACCTCTACTGTTTCTT
Source organism: Nostoc sp. (assembly GCF_036917655.1). Lineage (GTDB taxonomy): Bacteria > Cyanobacteriota > Cyanobacteriia > Cyanobacteriales > Nostocaceae > Nostoc. The sequence goes on along the minus strand of NZ_JBALCY010000032.1, from coordinate 150,099 downwards.
GACTGGCAAGATTGCGACTTGTCACCACCAACCGAGCATCAGCTAATTGTTTTACCAAAGACCAGCTTTGCTCTTCCAATTCTGCCTTTATCGCTATGCGTCTGGTATCTTCTGTTCCCTCACCCGGACGCACCAATTGAATAAAAATCCGCCGGACTTTTTGCTTCTCATCATCTGTCAATTCGCCATATTTCTCATCAGCATGGCGAGCTAACGCTCCTTCTACTTGACCAATTTCTTCATAGATTTTGTGAGTTAATTGTTTACCTGTTCGCTTATTCCACAACTCTGTCAAAGCAAACTCTAGCAAAGGTAAATTTCCCGGTTGGTTTTCCACATCATCCAGAATGCGTTCTACCAGTCCGCTTTCAAATATCACTCCTAATTTTTGGGCAGGTTTTTCAATGACTTGTGTTAGTTCCTCCCGATTCATCGGTCCCAGTTTCACGTCAGCATTTTGCAAGACATCAGCAAAGGGACGATAGGAGAGAGCATTTCCCAAAAAATCTGCCCGCATCGTTGCTACCAACACCATTGCCGATGAAGTCAGGGAAGTAGGAGTTACTAGACTAGCTAATAAACAATCAAGAAACTGACGGCGAATTTCTTGATTGTTACAAAGAGTGTAAATTTCTTCAAATTGGTCAGCAATCAGTAGCACCCGATCGCTAGGATGATTTTGCTGAATTTTAGCAAAAACATCCGAGAGAATAACAGAACCATCTTGCAAGTAACCAGCCATCTTTCGGGCTTGGGCAATTTGGTCTGTTTGATCTAATTTGGGTGTATAAAGAGGAACAAGAGCTAAAGCTAGAGCATGGAAAGGGTCAGAACCAGGACGAAAGTGAGTAAACTGCCAATGACCTGCTGTTTCTAATTTAGGGACTAATCCCGCTAATACCACCGAAGATTTACCGCTTCCTGATGCACCAAGCACCGGAATAAAATTATTGGTTTTAGTTGCACTATAAAGTTCTTCGATAAATATTTCCCGCCCAAAGAACACATCCGCATCATTGGGGCCAAAATGAAACAACCCCCGATAAGGACAAGGCAGAGATTCATCAGCAGCGATCGCCGAATCAACAGGTTCTACTCTTGCTTCTTCCCTATAGTAAAAGTAGTTGTAGATAATGTTTTTTTCACCAACTACAGCACTCTTTACTTCATTTTTAAACCTTGAATTGTAGTTGGAACTATTTTCAGCCATCTAGATACTCCAGTGGCTTTTAGCTAAATGTATTTTCTTGTTTGTTGCGATCGCCCACCTGAGCGCCCTTCACTTCTCCTTGAAAGACTGTGTTATACTTACCCCCTGCCGATTCTTCAGGTTTTACCTGTTTCAGCAACTCCTGCGCTAACTTAATAATTTCCTCATCTTTCTCAACACCAGCTTCAGCTAATTTCTTTTTAAGTGGTGCTTCATAGGTTTCAGGGTCTGTTTCGTGTTCTTCCAGAACCATCTGTGCTTTTGGTTCACTTTCAAACTTCTTCTTAATCAAGGTTTTCAACCCCTGATAGGCATCTTTAACTGCTGTTCCTGCGGTATCCTTAGTAGCTGCGATCGCACCAGCACCTAAAGCAGCAATAATCATAGAAATAGGTTCCATAGTTAATCTCCAATTATTTGTATCTAACAGCTAAAATAACAGGACTTACGCAACTGGCACATATATCTTCATGTTATCGAAGTCAAGGGTCAAGATTTCGATTTTTTGACTCTTGATAACCTCTACAAAAAAAATATTACACTTACGCAAGTCCTAAATATAGGAATCCCTCCTTCCTCTTTCATCGCCACCCTAAAAAGCGTAATCCAGGGACAATTAGGTAGTAACTTACTCCTAGCCAGAAGCTGATAAAAAAGCCTACAGAACCAAAAAAAATCAGAGGTAACTGTAACTCTGACCAACCTGGTTGAGTAGAAAATTGGAAGATCAGAGGTGCTAACCTCAAAAGAATCAAAATTGCATAGGCACTAGCACTGCCAAAGGCAGCGAACACAGCGTACACTATATGATGGCTGCGAAGTCCTAAACTCAAGGTGAGTAGGCAAACTGCCACTAAAATCACTGCCACTAAGCCCTCGCCGCTGTCTTTTGGTGTGATTAATTGCAAAATCAACCATCCGAAGCCATAGCTAATCATGCCCATCAGCGACGCCACTAAAAAGCGCCGCCGTTGACCAAAACACCCTGATACTGTCAGTCCCCAAGCGGTTCCCCAGCCTGCTGCGACGAACACCAAAATATCTGCCCCGAAGACGGGTTGAGTATTTGGCACTAATTCGTTTAGCTGACTCGAAATAAATTCCACCACTTGATGCCCCAAGCTGGTGCGATATGCCAAAATAAAACCAGCGATCGCACCAATACAAGCGCCAATACTACTCAGGATCATCGCCCAAATCGTCGCCAAACAAGCTTGGAAAATTTTGATGATTGTCTGAGCAATGAAAATAACCGTTTTGGTTACAGCTTGGCTAAAGTTAGCTAAAGCCTGTTCAATAGCTTGTGTTAGCAGTGTAAATTTGTGGAACGCTTGCGTTGAGGCTTGCTTAATGTTGACTCGCAGTCGGGCAAATAATCCTGGCGGCGGTAATGGTTGAGAAATCTTCGCCAAACGTTTTTGAATCATAGCTGCATTTGCCGGACGCGATCGCACATCCGCCTGCACCATCTCATCTAGCAAATCTGCTAATTGTGGGTTGACATTTACCGCAGTTCGCCAGCGCAATTTCCCAGTTTGCTGATCTTCCAACTCTAGCGGGTACTTGCCTGTTAGTAGTTCAATCATCGTTCGACCAAGGGCATAAAAATCGGCACTTGGCCCGACAATACCTCCAGTCACTTGTTCTGGTGGACTGTAGCCAGAAGAAAATAATCGGGTGGAACTAGACTGAGAACGCAGCTTAGAGGCGCTAAATTGTTTTGCCCCGCCAAAATCAATTAGTACCAGGCGATCGCTCTCTGTTTCGCCTGGAAGTGGGGGTACAATTACCGAAGAAGTACCCAGCATTAAGTTAGAAGGTTTGATATCCCGGTGAATAATCTGACGTTTATGTAATTCTTGTAAAATCTGTACAGCTTGGGCGAACCAGTTTAAAACCAAATTTTCTGGACACCCTTGGGGAAACTTTTTTAATATCTCCTCTAAAGTCCGCCCATTGATTTTTTCCATTACCAGACAAGGCAGTTGGTGCGGCTTGGGGTTAAACAGTTGTACATGAAAATACCCATCGGCATCAACAGTGGGGACACCCGGATGCTGCAAGCTAGATAAAACCGCCGCCTCTTGGGTAAATAATTCCAGTGCCTTTGGTGAATCTTCCACCAAAACTTTCAGCACTTTCTCTGTTTGAGTTTTTTCATCCCAAACCGTGTAGATTTGAGCAAATCCTCCCGACCCCAACGGGTAAAGTGGAACATAGCGGTCTAACAACTCTAGCGGTGCGCCACAGCTGTTGCAAAATTTGTTTCCCCAAGGCTGAGGATAAGGACGTTGACAATCAGGATTTATGCAGTGAACCGAGAGAAGACGCATAATCAATACTTTTAGGCATTTTTTATAAAAAATGCTCAACAGATGCTCAAAAGCTCAACTTTAAATGATAAAAGTACCGTTTTTGGTATAAATTAATGCTCAAAGTTGATGCTCATTGAATGCTCGTTTCTAACAGTCATACTTCACTCTATCTCTTATGTTTTTAGTTGTTAAATAAATTGTTAAACAAGTTGTTAAATAACTAGGAGTATGAGAGTCAGAACTGAAAAACAACTCGATTTTTTAAGGAAAATAGCCAAAAAATTGAAAAACCGTTTCCGGCAGGGCAAGGGTAATCAGAAAACGAGCATTAAAATAGCTCCTACATGAGGAGCTACTAGTCAATGAGAGTAGAGATGGATTTGTTACTGACTGAGTAAACCTAGCGCTAGCTCTAGGTGATACTTAGCTTTGTGTAGTGCGAGTAGTTTCTCTTGAGAGTATCTATCTGGATAGTTTAGTGTCTTGCCTTCCATCGTCATTTTAATTAACGCTGACTGTTCATCCGTAGGAGTTACCATGCTGTCATTACAGTCAGACAAATCATTCATAAATCCAAAGCTAGGCGGTTTTATTCCCCTCCCTTGCTGTAGTTGGTTCACAGCAATAGCGTGAAAAGCTAGTAAGGTTACTAGATACGATTGCTTATATCCCAATACGGTTGGGTTAAGAAGAATAATAGGTTGGGTTGAGCGTAAGCGTTACCCAACAAAGCCTTGATAAGGTTGGGTTTCGTTCCTCAACCCAACCTACGCCTAATAATCAAGCATAGTCTGGTCTTGGGCTATTTTGGCAAAAGGTAGACAAATTGTCCACCTTTCGTTCACTTATTTACCTTCTAGGGTTGAATTCTCAGACTTGTGTCAACTTTGCCTTGCTTTACTTGATTAACACATCCCAACCATTCATGCCAGACGGCGGGATCAGCAGTTTCGCCATCTCCCAAAGTACTCATATCACCAAGTAACCCCCCCAAATCATCTGATTGTGTTCTGTCATAGACAGAGACTAGATATGCATACATAGCAGCATATGCCTCTTTTTCGGTCAAGTTAATACTCATGGTCTACCTTGCGATGGTGTAGGATTGTTTAGACCAGTGTCAGGATTATATGTTTTGGGAACATCATTGATTCCTCCATTATTAATTACATTGTTGCGTGTTCGTACCCAAACTTGTCTACCGTCAGGCAGTATTTTTTCAGACCAGATATTGCCATACTTATCTGAACCAAGAGTAGTTGTAGGATCATCAGCAACATCTTTTAGTAATTTTCGGTTATCAGAAGTATCTGGTAAATGCCCTGGTTCGTTACGGAAAATATGCTTAATTTGTGAATCACCAGTAAGAGGTAGGTAGATACATAAAAACCTCTAGAGATAATTTCTAGAAGTTATAAGTACAGCAAGTTTCTGGTTATCTCTATGCTTCTGTTCTCGACCAGCCAGTTCTTAATTTTTATTGAATCTTCACACTTCGTAGCATTCATAGCTGATTTAAGGAAGTTAGGGTAAGTCTCAAGAAACGCTTTATCAAATGTTGTCTCCTTAAATCTTGGCTTTACGTAGTCGCTGTATTTTTCCCATACTTCCATAAGCGATAGTTCTGGCTTGGGCGGTAGCTGGTCACTTGCGCTATTACCCTTAAGCTTTAAATCGGCTGTAATACCATATTTAGCCAGAGACTCATCAAAACAGCCGTCTTGTAAGTCAAGGGTCATCGGTTCGGCTAATCGGTGCGCTCTATTCATGTTGGCTTCGGTTGCGTCCATCCCTAGCGCTATTCTTGGCTGTTCACCTCCGAAGTACTGTCTAGGGAGTCTAGCCTTGATCCTGCCTTTTTCTACGTATATGGATACTTTGCCTTTAGAAGTCTTGCTAGTAGCGGGTTTATTGCTGTTTACCATTGGATGCTCAGATAATGCTCATTTGTGGATATTCAGTCGATAATCAACTGAATTGCAGGCATTATACTAGAAAATCAAGATTTTGTTTTTGAGCCGCACTCTAAGTGATGTGGGACACAACCGCTACAATACAAAGGCTGACTTGATTTCAGCGTTTCTTGAGGTTTCCTGATTTTTAAATAGGCAAAAGGAAAACCCTCATAAAATCTATGAGGGCATTCGTTTATATCTAAGTAAGTCCTTAATTACGGAAACTTCTCTTACTCTGTCTGTGCTTGGCAACTTCTTTGCGCTTGCGTTTTTCTAGGGGCGTTTCAAAATGACGATGCTTTCTCATGTCTGGAAAAATTCCAGCCTTGGAAACTTCTCGCTTAAATCGTCGTAAGGCTGACTCAATGTGTTCATTGTCACCTACAATTACTTGGGTCATTATTTCTCCTACTAAGTTGACTTGATCAATGGGTATGCAGGCGGTAACATTACAAAAAAAAGACAGACTTCTTGTCTGACCTTAAGACTCTTGGTAATTTTTTTTGTTTCCAAGGTTAGTAGCGGGAGCGTCCGCCACCGCCACCGCCGTATCCTCCTCGGTTCCCACCAAAGGAACCTCTATCACCTCTATCTTCTTTAGGTTTAGCCTTATTTACTTTCAGGTCACGACCCATCCACTCAGCACCGTCGAGAGCTTCAATGGCGGCTGTTTCTTCTGCTTCAGTTCCCATTTCCACAAAAGCAAAGCCTCGTGGACGACCTGTTTCACGATCAGTAGGTACTTGAACCCGCTTTACAGTACCATATTCTGCAAAAATACCACTTAAATCTTCTTGTGTAACGTCATAAGAGAGGTTACCTACATAAATTGACATCGATTCTCTCCAAAATCATCACTGTGTAGAGATTTTAATTTCTCTGAGAAGTCTGTAAATACTAAAAGGAAAAAGCCTTTCAATACTAAAACCAAAGACATCACCGAATTAACTCTCCTAATCTAGGATGACATATGAGCCAACTCTCTGCATCCAGTAGATAGTTAACAGATAGTTAACCAGTGATGCGATCGCACCTACGCGATCGCCTGCCCCCATGTACCCTAAGTACAGCCCACCGCAAAAAAGGGTTGGAAATGGAAGAAGATAAATTCTGTAGGGTGATATAGGAAATCAGACATGGAGGGGCGCATCTTTAATATCCGAATTGAACGTTTGACTGCATTAACCATAAAGTATTACTCCCAAATTTTAATATGAAAGGCAAAGTCAGGCAACAAATAAACGCTATGCCGACTTGTACTCTTTTGGAGAAGCCGCTATGAAAGCAATTGCGATCGCGTCCCCACCTGCCGTAGGCAATGGTGCAGCGGGAGCGAATCTTCTCCCAAAGCGAAGCCGCGCCTCCAAAGTTGGGGAGCGACTGAAAGATAGTTGATTCCTGGATTCCGAATTCTTCTTCAATACATTTTCGCTATGTTAAGTTGCTTATTATCACCTTTCCAAGCTGTTTTCAATTCGGCTTTGACAACTTGAGCAGCCTGATCTTTGCCCAGTGCCTGCAAACTTGCCTGCAAGCCAAATAGAGAACGCCCATTATGGGGATACTTTTTTAGATCAGCACGAAAGACTTTCTCAGCCTCTCCATAGTCACCCTTAGCCAAAAGCACAGCGCCCAAAGATTCGCGCGTGGGAAAGTACCAGTCTGGTGGTTCCACGTAATCAAGGGCATCTTCTGCTGCCACCGCTTTTTCTAGCAATTGAATAGCAGATTCATAATCATGCTTTTCTCTAGCAATTTTGGCGTCTAGAACTTTTGAGGCAATGTCTAAAATGCGACTAGCGGGACTCAATCCAATAGTTGCCTCGGTGGAAATTACCTGTTTGGCGGCAAGTAATGCCCGACTTTCGCTTGCTGCATCTTCAAGTTTGCCTGTGGCTGCTTTTGCCATGCCGCGAGCAAAATGCCAAAGTGCTGTGGTAGTAGGCAATTTAGCATTGGGGGCAGGAGTTTTTAAGATGGCATCCCAGTCACTAAAGCGTGTCTGAATCAGCATTTTGCTGCCCAGAAATCCCTCAAGCATTGGTATATACGGATTAATAGCAGTAATATTTGCGACGAATTTATCTGCGGTTCGGAGAGCATCTTCATATCTTCCTGCCATGCTGCTGGCCACCATGAGGAAATGTACGTTGTGGTTGTAGTACATCATGGGGTAAGTGCCCTGGACTTGATATTTTTTGATGTAAATATCATCTTGAGCGATCGCCTGCTTGTTTGCCTCCATTGCCCCCTCATAATCTCCCACACGAAAATAAATATGGGAAGGCATGTGTACCAAGTGTCCTGCTGCTGGCGCGAGGGTTCCTAGTCTTTTGGCACTTACAAGGGCCCGTTCAGGGGAAGGCGAGGCTTCTACCGCATGGATATAGTAATGATTAGCTCCCGGATGATTTGGGTTACGCTTGATAACTGATTCTAAAACAGCTACAATCTCTTCTGTATCTTCCCGTGGCTTGCCATCTTTAGTCCAGTACTGCCAAGGATGTAGATCCATCAAGCTTTCAGCGTAAAGCGTCGCCGCATCCAAATCATCAGGATAGCGCTTGACTAGGTTTGCCATTGCTTTTGCGTAGTAAAGCGCTAGTTGATACAAGTCTGCATCAGGATCTTGGGAGTAACGTTTTGCTAAGGCGGTAATGTAGTCTTGTTCTTGGGTAGATGCGTGGGTGGAAAGTGCCAAAGCTTGTTGTACCGCTTGATAAGCAGCTAATTCCCGGTTGGGGTCTATTTCTAAGTTAATATTGGGCCCCATAGCCAAAGCAATACCCCAATATGCGATCGCTAAATGCGGATCAAGTTTGGTGGCGTGTTGAAAAGAACGCACAGCTTCATCATGATTGAAAGCGTAAATTAAATTTAATCCTTGATCGAAAAACTCTTGTGCTTGGGGATTAGCAGTGGAAACTGGATGGTGGATTGTGCCAAGTCCAGATATTAAAGTATAAGGCTGTCTTGCTTGAGCGTAGACGGAAAGCGGCTTGTCGTCAGCGATCGCCGCACTAGGAGCGACTAAAGATAGTGTAAGCACCCAAACTAGAAATAAGTACTTCATTGTCTATATTCTTTTTCTTTAAGCTCTTTTTTTATTAATATTCAAATACCATAGTTTCTCTAAGGAAGCAATTTGTGCTTTTCCAGCTTCAGATTCTCTGTAATTAAGAGTTATATTTTCGATATATAGGACTCATGTTTGATTTTTGAAAAAACTCAGTACAACTCAAAGAGGCTTCTTCCCTACTCCCTACTCCCCACTCCCCACTCCCAGCCTACGCAAATAATTTCAGAAATCAAATCGGATTGCTATATCTCTTTTTCAAATTTCAGCTTTTCTTCATCTATTCGTATTATCATATCATCTTCTTCTCCATATTTATCTGGTATAATTTGATATAAATCAAACTCACAAAACTCCGCAATTACAGATATCATGCTGATGAGATTTTTATATATTCTTACTGAATCATCAAGGCAATCAACATCCCAAAGATAAACCGGAGATGGATCGAGATCGCCAACTACATAAAGCATTCTTTTAGTCTCATAGGCAGCAATAGGAAACCATTTTTGCTTCCAATATGCATCATCATAGTTAGTAGCTTCTCCTATACTTTTGTAAATATAAACTGAATCTTGCAAAGAACAAAAAGAACAAATAACGTCGGCTCTTAATTGCTCAGGAAACAAAAAATAGAGTGGGAGATAGCCATTGTTATAACCAAGATCGGCGGTTCCATTGCACCATTGATAAAGTTCGTATACTTCTTCGGATAACCTGAATGGTAAATCCTTAGTAATTTCGTCAATCTGCTGGGGAGTTAAACCTGGATTGTAGCAGTCAAAAAATTCAATATTAGTAGATTCTAACCAATTCAAAATATATTGAAGTTCAGCCGTAAGTTCAGACATGTGACTAACCTCATTTAGTGATTAAAGACAAAAGTATTTTGAACCATCTCATCTAATTTACCCAAAATTGAGTCCGCGGACTCGCTAATGCTCGCTATCGACCACCAAGTTTGAAGCCTCCGCACTGTGTTGACATATCTACGATATCCAGTGTTAATCAGCCAAGTTGCGCTTTATCATCATCGCTATCTACCTGAAGTTATAAATGATTTTGTCTCAAGATAGAATCATATAATCATACCTTTCCCTCTTTTGGATATTAATTGAATTCTCAAAGATGAATTTAACCGTTAAATAACTATGTACAACGGGCACAAATATTCTTGATAAAACATCGTCAGATAGAAGAATTAGACCAGTACAAATATTTTTGTCTACCTTTTCCTATATCTTAGTTCTATCTTAGTGTTCACGGATTTTGTCTGTGAACACTATTTTTGATTGTAAAACATCCCTACTTTTAGTTTTCGCCAGCTACAGGTAGACGGATAGTGAATTTACTACCCTGCCCTGGTTCAGATGTGACATCGATTGTGCCTTGATGTGCTTCGATAATACAGCGAGATAGATATAGTCCCAAACCACTACCAGAACGCTGGTGTTTACCTTGGCGAAATCGCTCGAATAATATTGCCTGATCTTGTTTAGAAATTCCTGGCCCTGTATCTTGGATATCAATAGTCACAGCTACCGGAGTGAGATGGCAGTGAATATCTACAGAACCTTTGTCTGTAAATTTGATGGCATTGCCGATGATATTTGTCAAAACTCGCCGCAGTTCCACGCGATCGCCCATGATGGTGCTTGCAGTTTCACCTGTATCAATATTTACAGATAATCCTTTTTCTTCAGCTAAGGGAGTTAATTCCTGGGAAACTTCACTAACTAATTCCTGAATATTGCAGGGAGAAATTTTTAAGGTTTTACAGCCCGCCTCATGACGATAAACTTCTAGCAAAGTATTTACCATTTCCAGCAGGTCTTGATTACTGCCAATCATGGTATCAATTATTTCTTGCAATTGTGGCGAAACTTCGCAAAACCGGCCTTCCAGCAATAATTTTAATACGCGGTTGGAGGCTACCAGTGGTATGCGTAAATCGTGAGTAAAACGGGAGACAAAATCTGCCCGCAGGTTAGCCATCTGATCTCGTTCGTCAATACTATGTTTGAGGCGCAGGAGCGATCGCACTCGTGCATGTAGTTCATCAGGATCGAATGGTTTACGAATAAAGTCATCTGCACCAGCATCGAGTCCTTCCACAACGCTAGACTCATAGTGAGCCGTTAGCAGCAGAATCGGGATAAATGGCAACGCCGGATTCTGCCGGATGCGTCGAGTAAATTCATAGCCATCTATCTCCGGCATCATCACATCTAAGAGAATTATATCTGGTGGTGACTCCTCAACCATAGCCAGAGCTATTTTGCTATCTTCCACCAAGCTAATTTCATAGTCCTCATCTTCTAAGACTGCTTCTAAGACCAGTAGATTGTCAAAAACATCATCGACAACGAGAATTTTATCTTTTTTGACACTTTTAGTTAAAGACATGGCTAAATAAAAAAAGAAGTGCTTGGCTATCCCTAGCAAATCTAGTAATAGCTTACTTTACCAGCGCTGAGATTATTAAAGATTCACATTTTCCTTTAAAGTTTCCTGAATTAAATATCTTATTTTTATACGTAATTACCCTGATAGACATCCAATAAATGTATAAATTAGGTGGATTATTTTTTATAAGTATCTTAGCCGTCCGATTATTCAACCAATATCTGTGCCTGGGTGCTAGGGTGAGATAGTTTAGTCCCTTTTATGTGCATCATCCTAGCCACTGCAAGGGCAACTATTTAATAGTCACCCAATCTTATTTGCTAGCGGATTTTCAGGGAGGAGTTGTTTACCATAAAACATCTATTCTCAAGTAAATGTATAAAAATATTTTTTGATTGAATTATATTGTCATATCGAAACTCTTGCTTTAGAAAAACTTACGAGATAAGGTTATTTATGTCCAATGGTAGATGAAGTTTAGGGAACAATACCAAGTGCATTGCTTTTTGTATAAAATCCCGAATAGAAGAACGACATTATTTTAATCTGTACTTTAGATAAATAACAGTAAAGTTAAGCAACTATGAGTGAAATCAAGATCCTCGTGATCGAAGATCACAACCTGACAAGAATCGGCTTACGGTCTGCCTTACAAACCCAGCCAGAGTTCAACATTGTTGGTGAAGCAGCCAATGCAGGCGACGGCATCAAGCTTCTGAAAAGTCTCAAGCCCGATGTTGCTACTATTGACATTGGTTTGCCTGACATGGATGGTATTGAGCTAACACGCACATTTAGGCAATATCAAGCAGAGAATGAAGATTATACAACAAAACTGCTAATTTTAACGATGCAGAATAGCGAACAAGCAGTTTTAGCAGCATTTGCAGCAGGTGCAGATTCTTATTGCATGAAGGATATCGAAACTGAGAAACTAGTGGAGGCTGTGCAAACAACCTATGCGGGTAGCTCATGGATCGATCCAGCGATCGCAGACCTTGTACTACAACAAATACGTCAAGATTTCCCTGATGGTAGCAGAGGGGCATCTGGAAAAAGAGTCTTGATTGAAGGTATTGACCCAGATGTTGAGAAAAGTATAGTCAGCTATCCTTTAACTCATCGGGAAATGGATGTTTTAGAGTTGATTGTCGCTGGGTGTGACAATGCAGAAATTGCTAAAAGGCTCTATCTAACAGTCGGTACTGTAAAAACTCATGTTCGAGGTATTCTCAATAAACTCTGTGTTGCTGACCGTACACAGGCTGCTGTTCGTGCTTTGCGGGCTGGATTAGTACCGTGAGTGTGGTTGTTCATAATCCTTTTTCGGTCAAATCGGTTACGTGAGACAAAGATTTGTAAAGAAATTGTTACACAGTTTAGTAAAATGACATAATTGACAAACAAATAAGTATTTTTTCTCATATACATGATAGCGGATCAATTTCCCTGGCTTACCGCGATTGTCTTGCTGCCACTCGTTGCTGCCTTGCTCATCCCTGTGCTGCCTGATAAAGATGGCAAGCGCGTGCGGTGGTATGCACTGGGCGTAGGTATCGCAGACTTTGCCTTGATGTGCTACGCCTTTTCGAAGCATTACGATGCCAGCAGTGCTAGTTTTCAACTCGTGGAGAATTATGCCTGGGTGCCTCAGTTAGGTTTGAACTGGGCGGTATCAGTCGATGGACTTTCAGTACCACTTGTGCTTCTAGCAGGATTTGTCACCACACTCTCGATTTTTTCAGCTTGGCAAGTTGATCACCGACCCCGCCTCTTCTATTTTTTGATGCTGGTGCTGTATTCCGCACAGGTAGGGGTGTTCGTTGCCAAAGACTTGCTGCTATTTTTCATTATGTGGGAAGTAGAACTGATTCCCGTCTACCTACTAGTCTGCATTTGGGGTGGGCAAAGGCGGCGTTATGCGGCTACGAAATTTTTGTTGTATACCGCAGCGGCTTCTATATTTATTTTGGTGGCAGCCCTGGCAATGGGTTTATACGGCGGCGGTGATATGACATTTGACATCACCGACCTCGCCAAGAAGGAATATCCCCTTGGTCTACAGCTGCTACTTTATGCGGGGTTATTGATTGCATTTGGTGTCAAACTCGCTGTTTTCCCGATGCATACCTGGTTGCCTGATGCCCACGGCGAAGCATCCTCTCCTGTGTCGATGATTTTGGCTGGTGTGTTGCTGAAGATGGGCGGATATGGACTAATTCGCCTGAATCTTGAACTACTCCCCGATGCACACATTTACTTTGCGCCGGTTCTAGCCATTCTGGGTGTTGTCAACATTATTTATGGTGCATTGAACTCCTTTGCTCAGACCAATATGAAGCGGCGTTTGGCTTATTCGTCGATTTCTCACATGGGGTTTGTACTGCTTGGGATTGCGTCCTTCACTGATTTGGGAATCAACGGCGCGATGTTGCAAATGATTTCACATGGTTTGATTGCATCAGTGCTGTTCTTCTTGGCAGGCGTTACTTACGATCGCACCCACACAATGGTAATGAAAGATATGGGCGGTATTGGTCAAGCCATGCCCAAAGTCTTTGCCCTGTTTACAATCGGAGCAATGGCATCCCTCGCACTTCCCGGTATGAGCGGCTTTCCTGGCGAACTCTCGGTATTTGTTGGCTTGACAAGCAGTGACGTTTACAGTTCGACTTTCTGCACCGTCACGGTTTTTCTAGCCGCAGTTGGAGTCATCCTCACACCTATTTATCTACTTTCCATGCTGCGAGAGGTATTTTATGGTCAGGGTGCAGCACTCATCTGCGACATTAATAACGCAGGCTTGGAAAATCAAGAAGATGACGGAACAGTTTGTTTTGGTACAGACTGCTTCGTGCCAGAGGAGGCAGTCTACGACGATGCTAGACCTCGTGAAGTGTTTATCGCTGCCTGTTTTCTGGTGCTGATTATTGGTATTGGTTTCTATCCTAAGATGGCGATGCAAATGTACGACGTGAAGACTGTCGCAGTGAATGCTAATGTTCGCCAGTCTTATGCCATAGTTTCGCAAACAAATCCCCAGATTTATGCTAATAGATTCTTGGTTCCGCAAATTTCAGAGGTTGAGGTAGCGCCCGTTTTAGGAACTTTGAAGTAAGCTTTTTGACTAATAGACTTGTCGAAAAGAGCCAGCACTAGGTATTTTTCTGAGGAAGGACAGAGTATTGATAGCCGATAGCTATGGTAGGCTATCAATCCCAAATCATTCTCAGGATGCCCAAGATGTTTTTTCTGGAAAAGATCCTTTTTTCCAATGTTGCCAAACCTTTACTCCTGCTCGTTGAAAAAATGCCTGCGAGTTTTGGTCTGGTGTTTCTTGAAGTTTCAGGTAGCTAACGTTTGTAGAATGAGTGGGTAAATTGTTAGAGTTGATAGCTATAGGTTCGCCACTATTATTAGTAGCTGTTTGAGCGCCACCGATTCCAGGCAATAAAGCAATAGAAGCAACAACGAGTATAGAATCTATCAAGGTAGAAAATTTCATAGGGTTATCCTTAGTTAGAGGAAAGTGCAATTAGTGTTCTTGAGTAATAGAGTCTAATTTTTTATCAGTCTCAACTTCCTGCACTCAGCTCACCTGAACGGTTGATTTGTTCCTCACCCATTCGGGTGAGCTAATTGAGCGCAAGAACTGAAAAATTTAAACCATCCTACGGATCATTCAAAGTTGCTAAGGCCCATCATGTGATAGGCAAGAACAGCAGTATCAAAGGGTTTGGGGTAATTGATATTTGTGGAATGGCTGCGTAAAGTATTAGATTTGATAGCTGTATTCATTGATGTGCCACTTTTGCGATGAGTGGGTGTTTGAGTCCTAGCGATTCTAGCTAGGACACTAGAATCAACAATGTGTGCAAAATTCAGCAAGGGAAAGAGTTTCATCGTTGATGCTGTGTTGATTAATAAATAGAGAGTAAAATTCAGGACAAACTTGAATAGATATATATTTAACAGAGGTAATCTAAAAATTTATGCAACGCTGTTACTCAGTTGTAGGCGTAGCCCAACCCAGCCATCGCATTTCTGCACTATCTCGTTCAACAGCAGATTTATTGGTTAACTATGATTGAATCTAATTTGTTTATTCTGGTTTACCGAACATACAAATTAGAGGAAACCGTAATTTTTTTTCATGTCTAATTTGGGACGGTAATCATCAATCACTTGATGCTAATAACCGAATCTACAGCAGGTTAAACTCTAAATAATATGAATATGTAAGCACTAACTTAAGTGCAAAACTGATTAAACAAAAGCTATTTGATGCGAGGAAGAGTTATGACATTAGTTCGTTGGAATCCTTGGAGAGAAGTTGACACTCTACAACGTCAACTCAATAATTTATTTGAAGACACCAGAGTACCATCTGCGTTGTTAGATAGAGGTTTGAGCAAAGTTCCTGCTGCTGAGATACAAGAAACTGAAGATGCTATTCATCTGAAGCTAGAACTTCCAGGAATAGAAGCTAAAGACTTGGATGTACAAGTCACAGAAAACGCTGTTTATGTTAGCGGTGAGCGGAAGTCAGAAACTAAAACTGAGGAAAAAGGTGTTACCAGAAGTGAGTTTCATTACGGTAAATTTCAACGCGTAATTCCTCTATCTGCTCGGATTCAAAATACTAACGTTACGGCAGATTATAAAGACGGCATCTTGAATCTGACACTGCCTAAAACTGAGCAAGAAAAGAAAAAAGTTGTCAAGGTTAATTTGGAACAACCTGGTACTTAATGGGTTGTGATCATACAACTCTACCTCCAATGATAGATTGAGATAGCTAAAAGCCCGGTTATGCAAGTGACCGGGCTTTTGTGATTTTTCACAAATGATTTAGGATTCCTATATAATTAGAATCGCTTACTATATTTGCTGTCCGGCTTTGTTAATATAGTTTGCTTACTGTCTTGCTTGATCGGAATCTCAATCAAGAACTCTGTACCCTTTCCTGGTGCAGATATACACTTGATTTTTCCCCTATGCTTTTCTACTATAATCTGGTAACTAATAGACAATCCTAAGCCAGTACCTTTCCCTAGAGGCTTAGTAGTAAAGAATGGATCAAATAATCTACTTTTTACTTCCTCACTTATTCCTGGACCATTATCTTTAATACTAATAATTATATATTCTTGATTTTTAACTTTAGTATGGATAATAATTGAGCTAGTTTGTTTTTTAAAATCTTCTTTCAAAGGCTTTACTTCCTGTTGATCTAAAGCATCAATTGCGTTTGAAAGTATATTCATAAATACCTGATTTAATCCTCCTGCATAACATTCGACTAGTGGTAAATTACCATAATCTTTGATAATTGTAATTTCCTGCTGTTCAGATTTTTCTTTAAGACGATACTGCAAAATTAAGAGTGTGCTATTAATTCCTTCATGAATGTCTACAGGTTTCATTTCTGCTTCATCGAGACGCGAGAAGTTTCGCAAAGTTAGCACAATCTCGCAAATCCGATCAGCACCAACTGTCATTGAACATAAAACTTTAGGGAGATCATCAATAATAAATTCTAAATCTATCTCATCAATTAAAATATTTTTTTCTGACTTATAATTACAATAGTTTGGGTGATACAGTTTAATTAAAGTTAGTAATTGCTGAGTATATTCTTTAACATAAATTAAATTACCATAAATAAAATTAACAGGGTTATTAATTTCATGAGCAACACCAGCGACAAGCTGGCCCAGTGAAGACATCTTTTCAGTTTGAATCAATTGTACTTGGGTGTGTTGCAATTCTTGCAGTGTCTGTTGTAGTTCAACATTTTTTTGTTTTAATTTTTCTGTTCTTACTGCAACTTGCATTTCCAACCTATAATTAGTTTCTTCTAAAGCAAGTTGAGAAATTTTTTTAGCTTTTAAATATCCTTGTAATAAATGTAATACCATAAGCCATGCCGGGATAAGCATTGCTAAACTTATAATAGATTCTAAAATTGCCCAAAACATTCTTTTACGATATTCACCAAGTTTATACTCTAACTGAAGTGAGATATTATGCTTTCTTTTAGTAACGCCATCTGCATAAATGTGCTTCTGCGTTTCATATTCAGCGCTGGATAATAGTAGCTGTGCTATCTCTTTTTGATTTTTTTTAACTAACTCAAAAGAGTGATTTTCCATTGAAACCAAGCGTTGATTAGCAGCATCAATTTTTTGAGTATCCTCATTTTTATATGCTTGAGGAGCCAGTTTAATAGATTCTTTAATAGTAAGATCCAGTTTGGGTTCAAATTGGTGATACCGTTGTTCCCAAGTCAAGTCACCTGTAGCAGCATTCATCCGGGCTGACATGGTTAATACTTCATCAAAATAGAAAATTTCATCACTTAATGTTTGCAGTTTAAATTCACATTTAGTAATACTATTGAAGTCACTATATGCTTGCCAACTAAGCCAAATTTGAGGAACAAATAAGAGTAATGTCAGTAGTAATGTTACAGTTACTAGCTGAGAGGGAACAGTTTTCAGTTTATAAAGCAGGTGCATTATCATAGTATTTTTTAGATGTATTATAATTAAAGCTTAACCAAACTTCAAACTCTCGGATTAGTTGAATTTCATCAGCATAAATACCAAATAAATTTCTTAAATAATTTATACTTTTATCGTGATAAATTTCAAAATCAATATCATTTATCTGTTTAATTTTAATTTTTCTGCCATAAATAAAACCTAAATCAAATTTTATTAAATCTAATGTGGAACAATTATAAGGATATGGATATATAAACTTAGCAAAAATTTTATATATGAATAAATGTAGTTTAGTAGTCTTGAAGTCATTACCCATTGTAAATCCAACTACAAAAGCTTCATCTTCAGAAGAAATCCCTCGACCTAAAAGTATATGAATATAATCGTGATCGCGCAAACTAATTTTTCCAGGTAATGCCAAAGGGCTACTAGGATTTTCTAGTAACCAAATTACAAAAGGAATTTTCGCATGATATAAACTAAATACTGCTGCATGTGCTTCTTTTAAATGAATAGGGGCTACATCTAGTTGGAAAGTTTTATCTAAATCAAAAGCCATTTTTATACTCCTAAACATCATTTTAAATAGAATTTTGCCAGCTTGATTTTTATCACTAAAATATTTATTTGTATAGAAATTCTCATTTGAATAAGGTTCACGGGTAGGGACGTACATCTATCCGCCCCTAGAAGTATCCGCGTTCAACTGTGGTTAATTATTTATTTCTGTACCTTACTCATACAGGAACCGCTATAAATTTAAAATCAGTAAATATTAATCCTTTAATTTATTAATATTTGTTTTTATATAATTTGTCTACATTTATTAAAAAGATTATTTATATGTTTATAAATAATCTCCTAAAAATAGTTTTTCATAAACTTTCAGTATAATTACTAATGATGATTTTTCGATGCAAATACTTTACTAAGATAGCTTTACATTTAATTTGTCCAAGGTTCAATTCCAGGTAAAAGGTCAACGGTTTACAGCAAAGGAGTTGAAGCGACTGTTTAATGAGTTGGTTGAGAATAGTCTGGGCGTCTAGCTGGATGCCAATCCCATCAAAATTGCCCCAAATCAGACAGAATTCTTACACAGCAATGCAATTAGGTGACACAGGAGTGAACAGACAGTAGACAGACTTGCTCATAAAGAATCGAATTACCGAAAGTATCTTATGTTTTTTACCCAAGTAAAATTTGTGGGGCAGTATTTTACTTAGACATAAAAAAGTAAAATTTCCTTTGCAACGAGCGGTGGGTAGTTGGCAATACGGTTGGTTAAGCTCTAATTTGTAGTGAGTATAAAAAGAGTAAATATTTCTAATTTAGCTCTTTGCCTTCTATGTATTGGTTTGTTTGAGGGAAATTTGGCTCTAGTTTTTTTGACTAAACGAGGATTGCTTCTGCCTTCTCTGCGAGACGCTGCACGAACAGGTTTTGGAATTGCTCATCCAAAATTTCTATTCATCGCCAAGTGAAAAAAAAGGAATTTCTAGTGGTTGTAAGCGCTGAAATTTGGAAATAGCGCCACGGACAACATGAAGCCTACCAGTAAAACTTAATCGTAAAGGAAAAATATGAGCGCCTTGAGCAACTTAAAACATAAGCGAACGTACAGCCTAATGTCTAAGCAACCAGCCATAAATTTCTTGAAGAACTTCACGGGGATTAAGAGAACGGCTATGTGTCTGTGCGAGTACTTGTTCAATCGCAACTGAAGGAATAGCCTTTTCTATAGTCTCATTTCGTACCTTCTTTTACTAAAGACTTTCGAGAGTTTTGAGTACCTCTGCTGCTGACTGATATCGTAGAGTGAAGTCGAAATGTACCATTCTATTTAAAATAATAACCAACTCGTCTGTAGCGTCAGTTAGTTCGCGCCAATGTTGCCAAAACTGTTGATTGGCATCAGCTTCACTCTGGATAATTATTTCACCAGTATTTGTGTCTCTGCGAAATTCTCTCGGATCTACTCCAGTTAAACCTTGTATTCCCATAATTCCCAACGCATAAATATCGCTGTTGAGTTTTGGCAACCCGCTCATTTGTTCAGAAGGTGCATAACTAGGAGTGCCAATGGCAATGGTCTGAGCTTCTTGCTGCTGAGGTTGAATCTGCTTAACAGCGCCAAAATCAATTAAAACAATGTGCTGATCAGATTCTCGCCTAATTAAGTTACTAGGTTTGATATCTCGATGGATTACGCCATAGCTGTGAACAAAAACAAGCACGTGTAAAACTTCTTTGAGCATCTCCACAACTTCAGCTTGTTTTAGTCGCTTCCCAGAGGTTAACTCTTTGTCCATAGCGTGCCCTCGAACAAATTCTTGTACTAAAGAAAATTGCCGATTTTCTTCAAAAAAAGCTAGCAGTTGGGGAATTTGTGGATGCTTACCCAAAGTTTCTAAAATTTCTGCTTCAGCGTCGAATAGGCGTCTGACAACATTTAAATATTCTGCATCTTGGCGCGGAGGTCGCAACTGTTTAACCACACATTGCGGATTACCAGGACGCTGGATATCGTCAGCCAAATAAGTATTGCTAAATCCTCCAGAACCCAATGGTTGAGTAACTTTGTAGCGGTTGTTTAGTAGCGTGCCTAGTGCAATTTCTTGCCCAATAGAATCAGCAATTACCGTTGGCGCTTCATTTAAGGCGTTACCGCGTTGCCGTAAAAGACCTTGCAATTCTCCAATTAATTGTTGGTGTTCTTGAACCCGTTGAGTAATTTCTTGTTGCTCTTGCTTGGTTTGATAAGCGCTATAGGCAAGGACACTCCCGGCGGTAAATACTAACCCCAACGCCGGAGGTACTACTGGAAACCATCCAGCTTGGGTAAAAATGACAAAATTGGCTCCAAATAATACTACAAGGGCTGTTGCTCCTGCCAGTCCTAAACCTAGTGGATGTTGAATCCGCGATACCAGCAACCCACCAACTACAGTCCATCCCCATATCCAAAGGACTTTACCCCATTCAGGTAAAAACCAAAATAGAGGCTGTTTGTTAAGAACAGCACTAAGAATTTGACTAACGCTGTGGGCATGAATTTCAATTCCTGCCATTTTACCGGAATTATCTGACTTACCAGTAGCAAATGGGGTATTAAAAATATCATTTAAACTATTGGCTGTTGAACCAATTAAAACGATGCGGTCTTTCACTAAATCTGGTTTAACTTGATCTGAAAGTACTTCTGTAATAGTTACCTGCTGGGCTACCTGATGACCAGAACGGTAGTTAAACAGGATTTGATAGCCATTTGTATCCGCTTTCTGATAACCCCCAGCGTTACTTTGCAGGGGTTTAAATACAGTATTACGTAGTCGTAGTTCCTTTTTTGGGGTAAATTCTAGTTGGATGCCTCCGACTTCTAAGTACTTGAGTGCTAGTTGTAAGCTAAAAGAATAAGTACTTTGACAAGAATCGGACTCTTCTGCACTTACCAATAACAGGTTGCGGCGAATTGTGGCATCAGTATCTTCTACTACATCATTAAATCCTACTCGCTCTGCTTCAACCCCCTTTGGGGGCGCTATTCCCGGATTGTTAGAACCAGAATGTTTGCAGATAGGAATGATGATATCGCTCTGTTGTAGACGTTGCAATAGCTTGTCATGACCAGGCTGTACTGGTAAGTCACGAAAAATATCTAGACCAATGGCTCGCGGTTCATATTCTTCAAGTTTGCCCAACAACCGCTCTAGAAGTTCACCAGATAGGGGCCAATTCCATTTTTGGATATCTTTTTCAGTTAAAGCTACAATCAATAGACGAGAGTCTGGGCCTGGGTCGGCACGTAATTGCATCATTTGGTCGTAGACCTTCATTTCTAAAGGCTCGAAAACCCCAAGTTTTTGAATGCCCACTAGTAAAATTGTAGCGATCGCACTCGAAAAAATAACTGGCTGTCTAAATAAACTTTTTAAGTTTGCAACCATTTTTTTAAATAGGTTTTACTTTAAAATATACGTATATTTTTAGATTAATTTTTATTATTGAAATTATTCTACGCAATTTGCAATTTTTCAAAAAATATAGCAATCATATTTTACTTGTGAAAATCTCAATACTCAGATTCCCGATTTCTTCAAAAAATCGGGAATCTTGTTGTTTAAAAATGATTGATTCTGGCTATATTTGTTTAAGATAATGCACGATCGCCTCTGCTGTTGGCAAATTAGTTGCCAGTAAAACTTGATTAATAGTGCATAACCTTAGCAGTGCTTCTTCATTTGCTTGACCAGGCTGTGGTTGCAGCAAATCTCTCAGGAAAATAACTGCTAAAATTTCACCTGCTCCAACCAATGAAGCAATTGTTTGATATCCTCCAGAAGTTGGTGCGGGGGTTTGTTGACTAATAGTTATCCCCGCTTGTTGATGTAAGACTTCGCTAACAGATGGCCAGGTAATTGTAAAGCTCTGCGAGAAAAATTCATGATACTGAGAAACAAATTCAGCAAGTTCCGATTTTTTGCTTTCGTGAGCGATGAGTACTATGTTTCTTTCAATAATCACTTGCGGAGGCTCACTTATATTTGTTTCTTCTGGAGTTTCTTCAGATTGAGTTGCTTCTCCTTCAGAAACCTCTTCAAGAGTTTGACTGATGCTCTGAGTAGCTCCACTCTCTGTTGTTTCCAAAGATTGAATCTCATCTGAGTCAGAGACTTCACTTACTGGAACACCATCGCCAACATCTCCACTGACTTTTTCTGTAGTTGTATTGCTCAAATCAATGTATTGATTGTTCACAACTTCCCCAACAGTATTATCAGATGCAGTTGATGCTTCCGAAACTTCGCTTCTTGTTTCATCAACAGTATAACTAGGTTCTACTTCGTTAATATCTGCGCTGTCTTCTGCTGTGAATGATGTATCTAAATCTACCAGTTCATCATTGATATCTTGTGTAACTTGGCTCAATATTTCTGGCTGCTGAGTGTCCTTGTCTTCAGGAACTTCCTTGACAAATTCGCCCAAATCTGCATTTACTTCTTCTGCGACTGGTGTATCTAAATCTACTACTTCATTTTCATTATGAGTAGCTTCGGGAACGGTACTCTCCTCCTGAGATACTTGGTGGAAAATATCACGCGGCTGTACGGACGTAACTTCTGCTGCTAGTGCTGCCTCAAACTCTGCATCCTCATCGGAGGTAGATTCGGGAACGGTACTTTCCTGTGCAGGAACTTCGCTGAAAATATCACGTGGCTGAACGAAGGTGACTTCTGCTTCCAGTGCTGCCTCAAACTCTGCATCCTCATCGGAGGTAGCTTCGGGAATGGTACTTATCTCACGCCGCTGTACGAAAGTAGATTCTGCTGCCAGTGCTGCTTCCAAGTCTGCATCCTCATCGTGAGTGGTTTCTGGAAGGACACTTTCCTCTTCAGGAGTTTCAATAATGTTTTCAGGTGTAGCGATCGCATCATCAGCTACAGTAAAAGAAACTTCTGAGGCTTGGCTGACTTCTGGAACTTCTACTTCCTCTGCATCTGCGCTGACTTCTGGTGCAACTGATGCCCGCAAATCTACAACTTCATCATGGACATCGTGTGGAACTTCGCTGACTGCTTCTGGTGAGTGAATGATGTTTTCAGGGGCAATTGCCTCAACAACCGGGATGACATCATCAGGTTGAGTAGAAACTTCTGAGATTTCGCTGATTTCTGGGGAAGAAGCATTAATTTCAGGTGTTTCTACTTCGTAACTAATTGGCGCTGGAACTTCGTTGACTACTTCTGAGGCTGGATTAGCAACGTTGGAAGCGCTGACATTTTCAGGCGATCGCGATCGAGAAAACAGTGAAGGGTCTATAATTCTAAAAACTGTCTCT
Organism: Nostoc sp.; assembly: GCF_036917655.1. Lineage (GTDB taxonomy): Bacteria > Cyanobacteriota > Cyanobacteriia > Cyanobacteriales > Nostocaceae > Nostoc. The sequence goes on along the minus strand of NZ_JBALCY010000032.1, from coordinate 126,789 downwards.
GGTTGTTCATAGGCGGGAGTAACTGCTTCCAAAATCAGAACGTAATCTGCAATCCTGATAACATCTCCATCACTCAAAGAATATGGTCGATCTTTTTCAGCCTGTTTCCCATTAAATATTGAGCCATTTCTACTGCCAAGATCAGAGAAGTAGTAATTTCCACTTTTAACAAAAAACTTAGCATGTACCCGACTAATATCAGGGCTGTCTAGGACTAAATCAGAATCAGGAGAACGACCTATTAACCATTCTCCTCTCGGTGTAGTTTCTATGGTAAGGTCAACTTCATTGACTTCACTTAGATTTTGTGAGTAGCTAACTTTTACTTTCATATTAATTTTTGGTTAATTTTATTGATTTCTGCTACCCAGCGCTGACGGGTAGTGTGTTCTAAGTTTAAAATATCATCTTGTGACCAGTGGAAATGATAAGCAATAAAAGCTACCTCCTCATATAAAGTATCAGAGGGGTAGCTTACGACTCCCCCGCTAGTTCTAGCTCCACTGAAAATTGAGTATTGCAGTGGGGACATTGTGTCGGAATGTGTACATTGCCTTGCTGATTAATTCGATTATAAAATTCTCGCAGATAGGCAATGTCATGTAAGAGCAGTCCTTCAAGTAAATCAGGACTAACAGAGTTAAAACTGCCCAAGCGTGTAATAACCCGTGCAAGCATCACCAATACGCCGTAAGCTGGGTTTTCCTGAACTCTGCGCTCTTGTTGCACCAAAATTTCATCTTTGGCGGTGGCTAAACGCATCACCCCATGACGATGTATTCGGTGTTCACCATCACTTAATCCTCTAGGAAGAGTGAAGGTAAATTCTGTACAGAGAGTATCCTTTTTACGGCGCATAGGTAATTTAATTTGGGAATTGGGAATTGGGCATTGGGCATTGGGCATTGGGCAATAATCAAAGTTCTTCTTCCCCGGCTCGCTCATCCCCCTCATCCCCCTATTCCCCATGCCCTATGCCCTATTCAATTATGAAGGAGTGGTTCGGGGGTATTTATTGTATCTTCTGGTATGGAAGTTTCGCTCTCCAATCCATTGATTCGACGATAAAAATCTTGGAGGTAATTTAAATCTTGGGAAAAAAAGTTTTCCACTATTGCAGGAGTCACTTCTGATAAAGCACCCAAGTGGGTAATCACTCGTGACAAGATAATAATTGTGGCATAAACGGGATTAGCTTTAACGCGTGGGTCACGCAAGGGTGCAATCTCGTCTATCGCCGTTGATAACCGCATTACACCTTTGCGGTGGAGGTTGCCTTCAGAGTCTAGATACCCCTTTGGCAGTATAAATTCAAACTCTGTTGCAAACATAGTCCTCCTGATTATTTCACGCGCTTAAATTCCTCAAAAGCAACCTCCACTTCCTCAATTTCGATGTCATGGCTGCGGGCGTTGACATCAGCAATTTTGTAACTTGCGGGCCAAGCACCGGCTAATTCAAATCTCGCTACTTCTTGATTTGCCTGATTATAAATAGACAAGGCAGCAAGTCTACGTTGTTCAGACCAATTACCCTTTTCGACTTTTTCAAACCACTTCCAAAAATCCATAGAGTTGGTGATACCTCTACGCAGAGTGAGATTACCACTCTGCGGATTGCTAGGAAGCTTAGTTCTCACCACCTGGCCTTTTGACTGCCCTTTTGTACCCCAGGTTTGAGAAGTTACTTCAGAAATTTCAATTGCCTCCTGTGTTCTTTTGAAGCCTTGACACTCCAAAAAGAAGCAATTGGCATCGTTTTGACCTTCTAGTGTCAGTTCTAAATAGAAGCGATGGGCTGTAAGAATTTCTGGAATTCGGCTTACGGATTGTACCACTGTTAATTACTGCAACCCCTAATTATTTGATCCGTTTAATTCCTTCGTGAACTAATTCAATGGTTTCATTCGCCATATCACCACCAGAGGCACTTAAGGTAGGGCCAGTGTATTTACAGGGATAACAATTGACAATGTTCCATCGTGCCTTTTCAGAGCCTTGTTGGTCGTAAGCAACCACCGAACCAGTCTTACGCTTTTCTTTCCACTTCCGAGGGTCACCCATGTCCTCGTTACAGTCTTGATACCATTTATAAAGGTCTATATCATCAGTGGCGATGACTTGTATTGTGATGTTGGTAAATTTAACAACAGTTGGTGTAGCTTGGCGCATTAGTTTACCGGCCTTAGATGATCCGTGGACATCTTGTGCTGGAGTATTCTCAACGCCTAGTCCACTAATCTCTTTGATGAATTTATCAGTAATTCCATCAGCCTCAAAGTAAAATTTACAAGAGGTTAAAAATTCGCCTGCCATACTTTTAGACTCCTTTGTGTGTAATTAATTTTGTGAATTGGGGATAAGGGAGTTAGGAGTTAGGAGTTAGGAGTTATAAAAATTCTTTGCCCAATGCCCAATGCCCAATGCCCAATACCCTACTCGCTATCTTCAATGCCATTCCATTGGCTGATGCGGAAAACAACAAACTCCGCTGGTCTGACCGGGCAAAGACCGACTTCAATGTACAAACGACCTAAAATCCTGGTTTCTGGCGGGTTCAATTCTTCATCACACTTAACATAAAATGCTTGTTCTGGAGATGCCCCAAACAAAGCGCCTTCACGCCAGATGCGTTCTAAGAAATTACTGACGGTACGGGTCACACGCGCCCACAAATCTTGGTCGTTTGGTTCAAAAACTACCCACTGAGTCCCCAGTTCTAGAGATTTTTCGATATAGCTAATTAGTCTACGTACACTGATGTAACGCCACTCTGTTTTATCTGGCTCAACCAGAGTGCGTGCGCCCCAAATGCGGATACCTCGGTTGGGGAAGCTGCGAATGCAATTTATTCCAAGGGGGTTTAATAGTTCTTGTTCGCGGAAGTTTGTGTCATAGCCCAAACCAATTACGCCTCTGGGAACTTCATTTGCAGGGGCTTTGTAAACTCCTCTGGTTTCGTCGGTGCGGGCCCAAACACCCATCACATGACCACAAGGAGGTACTAAAATTGGATTACCGCGATCGCGTGGATTAGGAACTTTGATCCAAGGATAATAAAGGGCCGCAAACATCGAACGACGATTAAATCTATTCAACCACTCCACTACTTGTTGAGGTTTGACGGCTTCCGGTGGCGAATCCAAGACAACCATCCGGTTGGGCGGATTGGGAATATCGCCACTGGCAGAACCCTCACACATACTAATCATCAGTTCGATGATGCCGTGGACTTGATCTAAATTAAGTACCTGCTCTTGATAAGCCCGCATCACATCAGGACAGGCTAGCATTGTGATTTCATCAACTTCAAAGATACCGCGTACCCCGGTGCGATCGTCTCGAACCCCTTCTAAATTTTGCGAAAATCTGTCGGGCGGAGTGGCGACAATGGGCGGCGCTAGTTCATATTGACCATTAACTGGACGGCGAGCTAAAGGCTGTCCGCTTTGAGTAATGTCTTCTACAGTGAGATACATAGAATTTCTCAATGCCGCCAGCGCATAAGTTGCTGCTTGAGCACCAGGCTCGCGGTTCATGGTCAAATTCTCGTATTGTTCTAAAAGCTCATCTCCTCGACGAATTTGGATGGTGAAGTATTCCCCTGTATTTGGAGGCGCTTCTCCTTCAGTACCTTCAGGTAGGGCGCGGGGCGAACCATCAATAATGACGATATTTACTAATCCGCCTGCTGCTTGCTCAGGGCGCAAAGTAAAGCGGAGGGCTGGACGATTACCTCGAGCGTTGATTCGTAAGTTAGCGGGTTCTGGAGTCGCGGGTTTGGGTGCGCCTGGTAACTGAGTACCGATGCTTGTCACCCAGCAGCGACCGCCACCATTCATAAAGTAGCCGTAGACTGAAAAGGGTAAATAGGCGTTAAAGTCGGTGAAACCATCAGAATTGAGACGGGCAAAATAATTGAGATATTGCGTCCAATTGGTCACTAACACGGGCTTATATAACTCAGCCCCACCGCGAACATCTTCTGTAAAGCCTACAAATCCGGCAACTGCTGTGCTAACACCTTCAATTGGTCGGCTACCTCGGTCAATTTCTTCAACATAGACACCAGGAGCAAAGTAATCAAGTCTAGCCATGAAAGTCTCTCCAAGTCAGTAAAAATCTAATTATTCAGGAGTTAGAAATATTTCTTTGAAAGTATGACTTTGGTTATCTACCAATGCATTGACGTTTTGGGGTAAATAGCCAGGATGATTCAGAGTCAAAACATAATTACCTAAATGAAGGTCTTCAAAGAAGAACAGCCCTTCTTTAGTGGTTAATAGGGACTTTTCAGTTCCCCTCACAGCCACTTCTGTCGCTACCAGCGGCAGATTTGTCACCGCACTTTTGACAATACCCGCGATCGCAACTCGCCTAGTTAAAACTAAACTGTCACTATCACGAGATAATTGATTTCGCAAATTGAAAATTCGCTTCCAAACCAAAGGTACTGAAGTAGGTTGTGGCTCGAAGGGGATTGTAACTGTCAAATATAAGGCTGAACGCAATGGCACACTGAGAGCGCTCCATAAAGAGCCAATCTCAATTGGCGGCTCTAGGGCAATTGTCATGTTCAAATTCCCATAGCCCCGTAATTCAGGAACCAAAAACTCCTCTTCCAAGGTGCGATGGCGCAACAGCACCGTCAACGCCTCACTGATAAAGTGATGCTCACCTAAAGCTGTTCTATCCCAGGCTGTTAATAGCAGTGAAACATCAAACCAAGCGGGTGCCCAATTTACAGTGACAGGTTGTAGAGCGCGTGTTAGCTTGCGTTCAACTTGCCTACCAGAATGTTGTACTTGCTTACTCTCACGGATATCATAAATGTATAAATTGAGAGTCGGGCCTGCTCCCTCTTCCCTTCGACTACCAGGATGGCTAAAGTCAATTTGCTCAGTACTGGTAAGTGAGGTTCCTCCAGCTAAAATTTCGGCTAAAGTTTGAAGAACGAAGATAAGCATGAAGGTGATGTGCTGGTAGCTAATCCAGATGCATCTACAGTATATGTATCAGCCTTCCAAAGTTAATTAGACTTTTGTCGATATTTTTGGATGGGGCATTGGGTATTAGTTAAGGTGAGTTCGATAAACCTCTCCCTGACTTAAACTAAAGTTCGAGTCTGTGCCTCTGGGAGTCGGAGAGGGACGGTTTTGCGTAGTAAAACCTCTAAGAAGTCTTTTAATTCAGCTAATTAGCCGAACACCACATGAGCCATCGAACTCACATTTAGTTAGTAGTTATTCTTCATCTCCCCCTGCTCCCTCATCCCAGTCCTCATCTCCCCCAGAATGATAATTGAGAAGCTTGGAGGATATTAGCTTATCAAGAATCCGAAAAGCAGCAACTTCAGTTTGTAGATTAGTCTGGAGCAGTTCTTAATTGAACGCACTACATTTTTTCTTCTGGATGGGCATCTTGCCACAATCCGCTTGGGTTAGTGAATACCTATATATACTTAGAAAAGTGAGATGTACGTGTGAATAGAAACTTAATAGTTTTTTGGATGAATATCTAACAAGATAACTTAACAAAAAAATAAACAATCCTGAGACTGCATAATTTTATACTGGTCAGCAGAATAGTAAAATTAGTTGCAAAAAGCGAGTGAAGCTATGACACTAAGCTTTTCTATACAAAAACTAGAAAATGGCTCGAATTATTTGAGTTCCTCAGACATCCAAAGCTTTTGTCAGCTAGAGTCTGAGCAGTTAACTAGTCAATATCCAATTTTTTTCGCTCGTATTGTCTATCATGATTGCTTACTGAGAGCTACTCAGGAAGTTATAAATTATGGTCAAGACCAAATTCCTTTTTCTCCAAAAACTTTAGCTTATTTGCGTTCAGAAGCATGGCTTACAGATTTTCCGCCTGCTTTGACTTTACATAAATTTAGACTTAAGGACTTTTCATCCATTTCTTACATTTGCCCCATAGGCTATAGAAATCAAAAACCTGAATACATTCAAATCATTACTCATGAACCTCTCTCAGAGAGTTTGCAATTATACGTAAAACGTTCTGCTATACTCATGAGTAAGTATGTAGATATTTACTTAGACTATGGAAGACAAAAAACTGAAATTCAACTCCTGGAAGATATCCTGCATCGAGTAGGACATCAATTGCGTAACTCTCTAGGACTTATAGGATTGTATGCACATAATCTATGCTTAGGCTTAGAGGATAGCCCTTGGCAAGAGCAAGCAACAATCATCGGCGAAAGCATACAAGATTTAGATACTAATTTAAATGAGCTTATTGATTGTGGGCAAAGTGCAAAATTAAGGGTAAAACTTCAAGATTTAAGAAGCTTGGTAGTTGAAAGTATCACAAATTTACAACCTCTAATTAATCAGAAAAAGCTTAATATATCGATTCCCGATACATCGACGATACTGAAGATAGACAGATTACAAATGAAACAAGTATTTGACAATATCCTTAGTAATGCTGTTCATTTCAGTCCTAATTCAGGAACTATTATCTGTAGCTGGCAAATTTTTCAAGATGAAGTTTTAATTAAAATATCAGACCAAGGGCCAGGACTATCTCAAGAGGATTTACAAAAAGTATTTACTCCCTTTTATTCCCGGCGTCGAGGAGGTACAGGACTGGGTTTAACTATTGCTAAAAAAATTATTCTGGATCATCAAGGAAGTATCTGGGCGCAAGTTTTGTCAGAAAGTGGAGCGCAATTTTCTATGATTTTGCCTCGACCAAGGAGTCGATAAATAATTTATAATTTATAATTCATGATTCATAATTAAAAAAATGACTAATGAACATAAAAAACTTTCAGTTCTGCTGGTAGATGACGAAGAACGTTTCCGCCAAGGGTTACGTACTCTCTTGAATTTTTATAGTATTAATTCTGCATTACCTGTAGAAGTTATGGGTGATGCAGATTCTGTTGAGCAAGTTTTAAAGTTTACAGCCAAAAAGAGTCCAGATTTAATTTTGCTGGATATGCAATTGAAAGGATGTGATGGGATTACAGTTCTGGCTCGTCTCAAAGAAACTGCTTATACTGGCAAGGTTTTAGTATTGTCGGCTCATCAAGAAGACGACTGGATTTTTAGAGCAATGCAGGCGGGAGCCGCAGGTTATGTGTTTAAAAATCGTTTGGCAACACAACTGTGTGAAGCTATTGATACTGTTACAAGGTCGGAAATTTATCTCCCTTCAGAGGTTGCTAGTCGATTTTTCCGGTTTTTTCAGGCTTATTCAGACTCTTGTGTGAAAGCATGTCATGAGGTACATTTAACCGAAAGAGAGCAAGAAGTTTTATACTGGTTAACTCAAGGTGCTTCTAATGAAGAAATCGCTAAACGTTTATATGTAACAGTTGCTACTGTTAAGGCGCATCTCACAAGTATTTTTGAAAAATTGAAGGTTACTAGCCGGACTCAAGCTATTGTGGCTGCCCTCAAGTTAGGATTAGTTCACGCTTGATAGCGATAGAAGGAATAGACGCAATTCACGAAACTGTTTGTAAGCTATTCCACATTTAACTTGTATATAGTCAGTAGTCAGGATGTTTGCCAACAGAAGGTTTTTCAGTTTGAATTTTGAATTTTGAATTGCTTATATGCCTTCATTTGAATCTTTTTATCAAGAATACCCCTGCTCGTACAATTCTCCCTTAAATTGCGATCGCCCCTTCCAAACGGCGCAGCAAATCAAGGGCGCTAAGTTTTGCTTGGAATGTGGTTTTCCAGCAACTTTACCGCAGGAGGCTGAGATTAAAGGGAATCAGGGGACTTATCAAATAGCTAGTTTTGTTGGTGTACGGGGTTTAGGCCGCTTATATTCAGGTATCCAACTCAAGGACAAACAGCCTGTAATCATCAAAGAATACCTGCTACCCAATCGTTCTTTTAATGAAAGCGAGACTCTGAAGCGAAAAGAGACTTTCAAACGGGTGGGTGGGGTAAGTTTAGGCGATAGTAGAATTCAAAACTTCCGTCTTGTCGAAACTAAAGAAGCGATCGCTGATCAAAAAGGAGAACGCTGCTATTTAATCACTCAAGGAATAGAGTCATCCCAAACTTTAGGTAAATATCTCATAGAGAAGGGAGCAATGACATCTCCTGAAGTGCGTGAGGTTCTAAATCAAGGTTTGCAAACTCTCCAGTTTCTCCACACCCAAAAGCTGCGTTTTCCCTCAAATCAAATCCAACTGGGTATCACTCACGGCAACATCAGTTTAGATAGTACTTTGATTAAAGTAGAAAACAATCAAAAGTTCTCTATATACTTTTGTGATTTAGCTATCTGGGAAAACTTATTTATTCCACCGATTATTGCTCAACCCGCCCCCGCCAGACCTGAGCAAGATTTAAAATCATTAGGATTGGTAGCCTTTTCTTTATGGGCAGGACGGACAACTAATTTTTCATCTAACCAGCCTCTCGATCCTAGAGATAATCAACAATGGCCAGATACCGATAGCCATTTAAAGCAGTTTATTTATCGTTTAATGGGGCTGGAAACTGCTTTCGAGAGTGCGGAAGTGGCTCGTCAAGCACTGCTGGAACTACCCAAAGAAGATCAGGCCAAAAGTTCAGTGCGTTCGCCAGCTTCTCAAGAAAGAGAAAAGCGTTTGCCAATGCCCTTAATTCTGCTAGTAATTCTGGCTTTATTACTACTTGGCGGGGGAATTTGGTATTGGCTTTGGGGTAAGAAAACAGATAGTCCTAATCAATATATACAATGGTCTGGACTTCTGCGGAATTTCTCAGAAGTCCCCAACGTTCCTTCTGGACAATTTACTTACACAGGAGAAAAAGACAGTACATGGAGTTATGTTTTAACACAACCAGTAGACAACAGTCGTTTAGGAGATTTATTGACCAGACCAAAGTCAGATGCAACAGCAACATTTAACTATGAATCTGTTTTGTCATCAAATGTAAATAATCCGATTAAAAGTATCGAAGAAGTCCAAACAAACAAAAAAGATTTTGCAATTACTAGTTTAGTAGATCAGATTACAGATAAACTTGCTAAGAAACCAGTTGCTTATGATGGGTTACTTGTTTTTGTAGCATTTAATAAGAGAGACTCAAATCTTGCTAATGCTCTTGGGGGGCAAATAAGTCTTGAGCAATTGCGTCAAATTTACACAGGTAAAATTACTAATTGGCAGCAAATTAGTCCCAAACTTCCAAATCTGACTTTGAAACCTTTTGCCCCAACTGAACCGGAAGCAATCAGTAAATTTCAAGAAATAGTTCTCAAAAACGCCCCTCAAGACGAAGCTTTATTTAAAGCGAAGGTTACTAAACTTGATACAACAAAAACCCAAAATCAGATCCGCAGCGAGACTCTAGAAGGGCGAACCACTGGTATTATTAGTTTTGGCATTATCAGTAAAACTTCGAGTCAGTGTACTGGCTATCCGCTAGCGATCGCAGATGGCAAAAAGTCGGCTATTCAACCTCTGTTTCAACGGCGCGATCGCCGCTCAATTAATCCCTCAGATGATTTGTGTCAACATGATGATTATTATGTTGATGTCACAACTTTCCAAAGCTACCCTTTGGGATACCCTATTTTTGTAGTGTACCCTAAAGACAGCAGCCGCCTGCCTGGTGGTTCTACATTTGCCCAGATGCTAACCACTCGTCAGGGTCAGTGTTTACTTAGTAAAGTAGGTCTTGTAGCTTTACAACCTATGCCTGATGATATAAATTCCTATGCCTGCAAATCGGTGCCCTAATCCCAGTTGCGAATATTTTAACCGCGCCCTGCCTAACAATGCTAAGGTTTGTCCCTGGTGTTCCACTCCTATAGGTAATGTAGTTTCCCCTACACCACAACAACCTAGTCAACCACCGCCCAATCAACAACAACCTAGTCAACAACCACCTAGTCAACAACCGCCTAGTCAACAACCACCTAGTCAACAACCACCTGTTCAGTATCAGCGGCCACCAACAGACCAACCTAACTACCAAGTTCCCCAACAAGCTCCTGTTGATTATTCAACAGTCTATCAGCCACGGGTTTCTTATCCACCAACACCGCCTGTTTATACTCCCCCGCCTCAAAGAGCGCCAGTTTTAAAGCTGATTCATACCACGGGAAGAGAATTTAACCTCGTTGGGGAAGGAGGTTATATTGGTCGCCGCAGTCAGAGTCCAGGAATAGCGCCGCCAGAAATTGACTTGACCGGCATCCCCAATGAAGGAATAGTTTCTCGTCGTCATGCGCGAGTCGATTGGGACTGGTCGCAAAATGCATACATGATTGTTGATATGAGTACGAATGGTATTTATTTAAACAACAATCCCCTTACTCCTGGTATGCAATATCGCCTGATTAATGGCGATTCAGTGCGATTTGGTCAGGATAATCTAGTTAATTTCACTGTATATGTTGTGTAATTAAAAAGCTTTAGCTAATGGATTAGGTTTGCTAAAAGCTGTCAGATTTCATGGGGTAGTTGGTAGGTTATCAACCAATACGCTTGGGTTAAGGATAATTGTAGGTTAAGGTTTTTGGCTTTAACCCAAGCGTATTGGGTTATCAACTACCCTTCAATTTTGGCACAGACGCGTAGCGGTGAGGGGGTCGCAGTCTTCTCCTCTCCCTTGGCGCTAGCCTCTCCCTTTGGGAGAAGGGGAGACACCAAAGGCGAACGAGCGTCTTGCGAACCCCCGAACCCGGAGGGCTTGTCGTTAGACACCGCTTCCTCAAGGTCAGTAGAATTTTTGCTAGATGATTAATAGTTGATAATATATGTACATAATTATGTACATCAACTAATGTTGCCTTACAAAATCACATCCCCAACCGATGCGAGAAATGACTTTTTTAAGTTGTTAGAACTGGTAGTAGAAAACATCAGGTGTATATTATCAACCGCCGTGATGCTGAAAATGTAGCCTTGATTGCTGAGTCAGATTTGGTGAGTTTGCTTGAGACGGTTTATCTTTTGCGATCGCCTACTAATGCGCGTCGTTTACTGGATGCAATAGAAGAGTCAAAAACTGGCAAAATCCAACCTCAAGCGATCGCAGAACTTCAGCAGGAGTTGGGGATTGAGCAAGAAGAAGAAAAATAAAGCTGAACCTGGTGAAATTAAACCAGTTATTGTTAATCGAAGTCGTGGTTTTAGTTCTAAATTCAAAGAAGATTTAGCTTGGTGGTTTAAGCAAGATTTCCATAAAGCATCGAAAATATTAGATTTGGTTACGGCTGTAATGCAAGACCCATTTGAGGGTATTAATGAAGAGTGCTGAGTTCCGAGTTCCCAGTGCTGAGTTAAAAGACCGCCCACAAGGAAGGGGCGGGGTATCAACCAACTCAGGAATAGAAAGATTCCGCCACGCCACTTACTCCTCTTGGCTACAAGCCAAGACCGCAGTGGCTCCACAAGGGGCAGGGCTTTTACCATAAGGCAAAATTACTGAGTACTCTTCTTACTCAGCACTCAGCACTCAGCACTCAGCACTCAGTACTGAGTATGGTAAATCGGAAGCTTTGAAATATATGGATGCAGATATTTGGTCGCGGCGAATTGATTTAGAGCATCGGCTTGTATATCGGGTGGGAAACGCTCAGATTGATTTTCTGACTTGTCGGTATCACTATGAATAATGGCTGATTAACTACCCTTACATAAAACTTATGCAAAGCTGCCTAAACCAGACTTTTCTATTTCAGATAACTACTAGGGCTTTGAAATTTACTTCCTGCTTCACCCTAGCAACGTCGGAGTTAACTAGTCCACAGGCTAGGGCGTGTTTTCAAACTCGTTGTATCCTAAAAAACAGGCGATCGCAGACCAGACACATTTAAGTTTTCTATAACAACTGTGCCGTGGTTCTTAGAGGTTGTTTGAAAAGTGGTTGGCTGTGATTTTAGGCACTTATTGATCCCCTCTAACCCCACTTAAAAAGGAGAGAATTGGAATCAAAGTCCCCCAATTTATCGGGGGATTTAGGAGGATCTAAAACGTTTTACTACCGACAAGAGGACTTTTCAAACATCCTCTTAGCCAGCCCTAAGTATTGTTGGGATAAACTCATGCTCTATTATCTTGTTATTATCGCACGTTAGTCGCTGCACACCCATTAGCCACTGTTGCGACCCCTGTAACCCGATTTTGAACTTAACTGTGCGGGATTTATACCCTTGTGTTATTGTGATCTGCGGCGGATCAAGAAATATTGCCGTGAGCGACTTACCTGGATCTACAATCATGTCCTTAGTTCCCCGTACGTAGCTACGGAAAGTATTAGAATTTGGACTCTTTGCGTACTGATCAACCGATTCTGTTTCCGTAGTCCTATTGCCGCCGCTGTCTGTCGTGATCTTTGTTATTTCCTCAAAATATTCCAGTGGTGGCGGTGTCATAAGGCGCAATCTTTTCTGCGATTTGTTGTACCATCTGATATTTATATATAAATTATGCCCAAATTGCCTGTCCGTTATGATATCGCTAGGCTGCATCGTCAGGATATCTAACTCCATGTATTTTTTCCAGTCCTCCCCGTTCACCTGTATTTCTTGTATTTCATTGCCACCGTTATCTATATTGCCACCGTCTTTGGAAAAGAATTTTTTAACCTTTTTAAAAGGGTTACGCTGGATTACTGATGGATACTCAGAAGGGGAGTTAAGAAGGGCTTCAGCTTGTATCTTGTTTTTTTTAATCCCCTCGTCAGGAAGCGATTTACGCCCAAGCGCACTACCATTTTGTTGGACAACGTGAGTTAATTCATGGGCAAGTAATTCCTTCCCTCCATGACTCCCTGGACTATATTCTCCTTGACGGAAGAAGATATCCTGTCCTGTGGTGAAAGCACGCGCTTCGACAGATTGGTTGAGCTGATCAGAGCGGTTATCTGTGTGGATTTTCACACCGCTGAAGTCAGTGCCAAACGCCTGTTCCATTGGTTGGCGGATATCGTCTGAGAGTGGCTGTCCACCTCCACGTGCCTGTTGGATTGAGGTTTCCAGGTCGGAGGTAGCTGCTACTCCACCACCTTTACGCTGCACCACAGGAGTAATGGAATTTGCCAGGGATTTCATTTGTAATTCTTCCTCCTCTGGCAATGCTTCCCTTTGGATAGACTGGCGATTTCCTGGCTCGCTCATCCTCTGCATTACCTGCTGTGCTGCTCTATCAGCTTCCTGCTCGTAAACGTCTCCTGGCTGGTTAACTGTGAGTCTTGTTTGTAAACGCAGTGACATTCGACTAATGTCGTGGGTAAGAGGTTTGTTTGAGGGTTGCACCCCAGTAACTGCTTGAGGCGAAGCAGTAAGGGGCTTCATTTGTAATTCTTCCTCTTCTGGCAATTCTTCCCGTTGCAGTGAAATATTGGAATCCGGCAGGGATTTCATTTGTAATTCTTCTTCCTCTGGCAATTCTTCCCGTTGCACAGATTGTTTATTTACAGGTTCGTTCATCGTCTGCATTACCTGCCCTGCTACTCTATCAGCTTCCTGCTCGTAAACATCTCCTGGCTGGTTAACTGTGAGTTTTGTTTGTGGGCGCAGTGATATTCGGCTAATGTCGTGCCCTAGAGGTTTGTTAAACCGCACCTCACTCGCCGCTTGAGATGAAGCACCAAAGGACTCTAAACCAAAGCCGCGTATCGGTTGTTTGAGTGTAGGTATTGAGAAGGAAGCAGTGGTAGCTTTTTTGGGCTGGCCTATGCGTTCTCTCATTTTTTTCTCCTGATGGCCAAGCAGTAGGTGGATGAATATTTTGCTGATACCAACATCTAGAGTACAGCGATCGCACTCATCAAGCAATTTACCCAAAGTCTAAATTTTCGGGAAATATATATCTATAGTATGGGGAGTATCGGGTATCGCCTACGGTCGCCATAGGCAAAGCGCCCTTACAAGTGTCGTGTCAAAAACAGTTAAAAAATGAGCAATGTTTCTGGAACATCATTGTTTCAGTAAGTTATTGAAGTCATGGACAAAGGGTTGTGATTCCTATTCATTCGGGAAAAGACCTAAAACAAGGAACTCTAATGGGTATGATTCAGGATATTGGTATTAACAAGGAAACGTTCTTTGAGTTATTGGGAAAATAATAGGTTCTAATCGCTTCGATTGGGGTTTGGTTGATGCCGTACTCTCACCGCTAACCACCCTACAAGATCGGCGATCGCACTACAAGAGGGGTAGGGTGGGCAATTTATGATTATTTGACAATTTCATCATGAATTATGTCCATTTGCCCAACCTAAAAGAGATGCGATTGCACTACTGCCTTTCCTGAAGTAACTTCCGCCTTCACGTTTGGGTGTTTCGCGCAATCTATAGCAACTTCTGCCTTCTCTGAAGCTATGTAGGGTGCGTTAGCAAAGCGTAACGCACCGCACCACACCACACCCCAACTCTTCTAAATATCCCAAATACTGTTAAGCATTTCTGGAATTTCAATTCTCCCCCAATTTGGCGGATAAATGTCTTATACTTGCTCGGTTGTATTCTATGCAGTTGTTTCTGTGTACCTTTATTTCTTTACCTTTATCTTCTCTTTGCGAATTATCGCCACCAAAATCCGGTGGTTTCCCTGATCAACCGTTTGTCCGGATACCTTGATCGCTGGCCATGAATCAGCAGGTGAGTTGCTTAGGTCAAGCACCCTCTTCAATGTATCTGCCGCCCGGTCTTTCTCGTAAACTTTCAACTCCTCATTTTTTGCTTTCTCATTTAGTTTTTGTATTAGCATCTCTATCGATTCGACTCTACTATACTCCTGGAGGTCATCCCTCAGATTCAGAACGAATTTGTTCGGATCCACAAGCTCTACTTCCTCTTCCTTCTTCTCTTCCTTCGCTCCTCCCTTTCCTTCTCCCAACTGTACTTCTGTTTGCTCAAAGTCCGCATTCTCGGTGTAGTAATATTTTTCTTCCGATTCATATCGCACCTTCGTTCCCTTCAGCGAACCAGTGAGAACCATAAACTCCCCAAGATCCAATTCCTCCAACTCCACCCCTGTTAAATCGTCTACATGCGTCCCACCCTCTTTTCCTTCTTTTTTTTCTGGCTTCCTCTGGACTTCGCCCAGATGTTTATATATCGTTGGTCGGTTGGTTCGCTGCACCGCCCCCCCATTTTGCTGCACAACATGGGTCAACTCATGCGCCAACAACTCCTGTCCCCCGCGACTCCCAGGATTATATTCTCCCTGCCGAAAGAACACATCATGTCCCGTCGTGAAAGCCCGCGCCTGAATTGACCGATTCAACTGGTCAGACTGACTATCCGTGTGAACCTTCACCCCACTGAAATCAGCGCCAAACGCCCGTTCCATCGGATGGCGAATATTCTCCGCCATCGCCTGTCCCCCACCCCTTGCTTGGTTAATCGACGCTTCTATGTCTGGCGCAGCAGCCATAAGAGCCTGACGCTGCACCATCGGCTTCATTTGTAATTCTTCTTCATCCTCTGGCGCTTCTTGTCGTTGAAGTGTGTTATTGTCCAGAGATTTCATTTGTAATTCTTCTTCTTCCTCTGGCATTTCTTGACGTTGCACTAAAGGCGTGATGAAATTTGCCATCGGTTTCATCTGCAATTCTTCCTCTTCTGGCAATGCTTCTCGTTGGATAGACTGACGATTTACAGGCTGCCCCATTCTTTGCATTACCTGCTGTGCTACGCTATCAGCTTCCTGTTCATATTTATCCCCAGGCTGGCTAATTGAAAGTTTTGCTTGGGGACGATGCAGTGACATTCGACTAATGTCGTGCGTCAGAGGTTTATGAAGTGGTTGCACCAATGGAACTGCTTGGGGTGAAGCTTGTGAGGAATCTAAACCAAAGCCGGGTATGCGGTGTTTCAGAGATGGTATTGAGAAGGAAGCAGTAGTAGCTTTTTTGGACTGGCTTACATGTTCTCTCATTTTTTTCTCCTGATCCCCAAGCAGTAGGTGGATGAATATTTGCTGGTTCACACATCTAGAGTACAGCGATCGCACTTTTAACACAATTCATCAAAAGTCTAAAATCAAGCTGAAATCATCTTGGTTATTCTCAGCGAACAGTTGCAATGAAGGTTATTTGAGCGCATATCAGATCGCTTGATCGTATCCTTGGGCCACCAGTGAAAATTTATCGCGCTCGAATTGCTTGAATGCCTCGTGAGCAATGTGAGGCTGACCCGTCATTTGTTACCTCCTTCCCTCTTTTCGGGATATACATATGGATTTGTACCCAATGGTAAGCAATGTGTAGTGGATCACTTTGTTAACGCCCCATTGGAGCTAGGCGATCGCTTTTTTAGTAATCACACAATTAGCGATCGCGTCCGTTACTTTGATACTTATGGCTGTTGCTTTTTGTCGATAAAATCCAAGATAATTCGCTGATGCACATTCCCTAAAGGTCGCACTTCGCCAGCGTTTTGCGAATAACAGTTACCTTGATGAATATCTTCTGGAGTCAATAACCCCATATCCCAACCTTCATTCAAAACCAGTTGATTTAATTCCACCAAGAGTGGTGCATGAAAGACATGACGGACAACTCTTTGGTCGGTATAACAGCCAAATTCAACAAATGGTGGTAAATCATAGCCGATTTCTTCTAAAATTTCTCGCTTCACTGCTACTTCTGGCGTTTCACCAGGTTCGATATGACCGCCAAATATCCCCCAGTAACCAGGGTAGAGAATACCGGGGATGTTGTCGCGCAGTTGCATGAGAAACTTGTTATTTTGGTAAAGAATTGCGATCGCTACATGCACCGGTTGATTATTCATATATTCATTTTTAATTGCTGATTACTCTTCTTCTAGATAAACTTCCCCCAATTCTTTACCAGCTAAGGGGATACTTCGGTAGCGAACTTTACCCTTAATCACCACTTGTGCCCCCTTGGCCAGATTCTTTTGATTGGTAACAACCCAAATTTTGCCCGTCGAGTCATTAATTTGATAAGCCCACTGCTTCATCAGAGGAGCTTGCTTTTCCACCTGACCTTGGATGTAAACTATAGCCTGATTGTCTTGTTTTAGTTTAATTTCTCGAATTGGGGTGACATTGGTGCCAATTTTTAAGTTAACCCCATTCAACCCAGACGAAGGCAAACTACCACAACTACAAAGTCCCACCACCAAGAAAAAAATCAACCCCAGGCGGTAGGGAACAATGCTGTGTCCGGACAAGAACGAAAAGGAGAAATTTCTGGCTTGTTCCATGAAAGCCACCGATTGAGCAAATTTTTGCGCTACTGTTTGCTTTGTCGCCAGTTTCATTAGGTCAGTTCCCATCTATAATGTTTTCTTCGGTTGCAGAAACACGCTCTCAACTGAGCAAAAAATGTTCCGATTTCATCCATAATTTTTATATTCTTCAGATAACGTCGTTGATCTGAGAAAATAAACATTATGGATTTACTGTGAGAAAAACGCTACGACATCAAACAGGTACACAATAATAGTTAAAAGTCAATAGTCAAGAATCAATATTTTCACTCTGGATTTTGGACTGTTGACTCCGCCTAGACCAGAAGCGGCTGAATTTTGACAAAAGGCGAATATAGCTGGGAATTTTCATGGAAACAAAAACTGCCAAACTCCTTGATGGTAAAGCAATAGCAGCAAAAATTCAGCAAGAACTTTCTATTGCCATCACATTATTACAACCCAAAATTGGGCGACCCCCTGGTTTAGCGGTGCTGATGGTTGGCGATAATCCAGCGTCAGCTGCTTATGTACGTAATAAAGAAAAAGCTTGCGCTAAAGTTGGGATCACTTCTTTTGGTAAGCATTTTTCTGCCCAAACGACCTTTGAGGAGTTAGAAGAGGTCATAACTGCGCTCAACCACGATGAACGGGTGGATGGCATTCTTGTGCAGCTGCCCTTACCTAACCACTTGGATGCTGTGGCTCTGCTACATCAAATTGATCCCGATAAAGATGCTGATGGACTGCACCCAGTTAACTTGGGGCGACTAGTACGGGGAGAAACCGGTTTACGCAGCTGCACCCCAGCCGGTGTGATGCGACTGTTACAAGAATATGAGATTCCCTTGCAGGGAAAACAGGCAGTAGTAGTGGGACGCAGTATTTTGGTCGGTAAACCAATGGCGCTGATGCTCCTAGAAGCTGATGCCACAGTCACGATCGCTCACTCGCGATCGCATAATCTCAAAACCATCACCCAAAATGCTGATATTCTAATTGCAGCAGCAGGTCGTCCCGGACTGATCACTGCTGATATGGTGAAACCGGGCGCTGTTGTGGTAGATGTGGGAATGAATCGCGTCACCGATGCTAGTGGCAAAAGTCGCTTAATTGGCGATGTCAACTTTGAATCAACCGCTAGGGTGGCAGGATTTATTACCCCCGTTCCTGGTGGTGTTGGCCCGATGACTGTCGCCATCTTGTTGCAAAATACATTTGCCAGCTATTCTAGAGCAGCAAAAGAAGAAAGAGAGTGAGGAATGAGAAGTGATGAGTTAAAAGTTAAGAGTTATTAATCCCAACTCCTAACTCCCAACTCCTAACTCCTAACTCCTAACTCCTAATTCTTCATTTTTTCAGCCCCACAGCACCTTAAAATTGTGACGTGTAAGACAAAAATCCCAAAATGTCAGGAATTTAAGAATGGTAGCAACTGATAACGTTCAAAAGACACCACCAGAGGAAGCCACGTTTAACTTAGCAGTCTATCTCAAAGAGCGACAAAAGCTTTGTGATAATGCTTTGGATCAGGCTATCCCCATCATTTATCCAGAAAAGATTTATGAGGCGATGCGCTACTCGTTATTAGCTGGAGGCAAGCGTGTACGTCCCATTCTTTGCCTTGCTACCTGTGAAATGATGGGTGGAACTATCGAAATGGCCATGCCAACGGCTTGTGCTGTGGAGATGATCCACACAATGTCATTGATTCATGACGACCTCCCAGCGATGGATAATGACGATTACCGTCGTGGGAAGCTGACGAATCATAAAGTCTATGGCGAAGATGTGGCGATTTTAGCTGGGGATGGCTTGTTGGCTCTCGCTTTTGAGTTTGTTGCCATTGAAACCCCCCAAAGCGTTAAGAGAGAGCAAGTCTTGCAGGTGATTGCCCGTCTTGGTCGGGCGCTAGGGGCAGCTGGTTTGGTTGGCGGTCAAGTTGTCGATTTAGAGTCGGAAGGTAAATCAGATATTTCCTTAGAAACGCTAAATTTCATTCATCAACACAAAACAGCCGCTCTTTTGGAAGCTTGCGTAGTTTGTGGCGGGATCATAACTGGGGCATCACCGGAAGATGTGCAGCGACTGACCCGTTATGCTCAAAATATTGGGCTAGCATTCCAAATCATCGATGATATTCTGGATATCACTGCTACTCAAGAGCAATTAGGTAAAACAGCTGGTAAAGACCAAAAAGCGAAGAAAGTTACCTATCCCAGCCTTTGGGGGCTTGAGGAATCTCGCTCAAAAGCCCAAGAGCTAGTTAAAGCAGCTTGTGTGGAATTAGAACCATTTGGAGAGAGAGCCAAACCACTCCAAGCGATCGCTCATTTTATTACCACCCGCAATAACTAGTACCGCTTTGCGGAGTTAGGAATTCTTATCCCGCAAGCGTTTCATTGATTTGGAATGGGTGGTTTATTTATCCAATGCTGTACTACACCGCCCAGCGGAATTCAAAATTCACTCATTCAAAATTCCAAAAGCTTATCAGGTAAGCTTTTGGGCTATTTTGAATAATTGGTCTGTTTCCGCGGTGATGTACTAGGTTAATTTTCGATTTTGGGTTGAATCTAAATGTTTCCTCAACCAACAACTGCTGCTAATATTTACTAACCTAACCAAAATACCATGCAGGACATAGGCAACATTTTAGACAACCGGGTGCTGCTGGTTGCTCTGGTAGCTTGTTTAATTGCTCAAGCACTAAAGCTCGTAATCGAGATCATCAAACATCGCAAACTGAATGTGCGTGTTTTGGTGACAACCGGAGGTATGCCCAGTGCCCATTCAGCTTTAGTTACAGCTTTAGCTGCTGGTGTAGGGCAAACACTGGGTTGGGCATCTCCTGATTTTGCCGTTGCGATGATTTTTGCCATCATCGTCATGTATGATGCAGCCGGAGTTCGCCAAGCGGCTGGTAAGCAAGCTCGTATCCTTAATCAAATGATTGATGAATTATTTCATGAAAAACCAGACTTTAGCCAAGACCGTCTGAAGGAATTACTCGGACATACACCAGTTCAGGTAATAGCTGGGTCAGCTTTGGGTATAACCATCTATTGGTTATCTAGGTCTGCTTATTAAGCTACGGCAATGAATCTTTGTTTTAGCGTCTATTTATTATTGGTAACTGGTAATTTGTCAACCAATTTTGGATTTTGGATTTTAGATTTACCCCACGAATAAATTCACTAGCTCTGAGGATTTTGGATTTGTTCCACAAATAAATATGTTCAATTTAAACCTTTTTAAATTTTAAATTTTGAATTTAAAATCCAAAATTTAAAATCTAAAATTCGGTCAGTTGACAAATTACCACCCTGGTAGTTCGCATCAGTATGCCAGCAAACTTAATATCACTATAACCGCACAGTTGAGCGCAGCAGAATCACCTTACGACTATCTACTATGCTGGCAACAAAACCGCCATTGTTCAGCTTCTGCAATGTGTTGTATGCTTCAGTTTGGTTAGTGGTATAAACTGCCAACAAGTAAGGGCGTTGTCCATAAGAAACAAAACCTACATTACCTCCTACTGCTTGCTGCACACTAGTGACTAGTTCTGGACGATTGTAATAATCTACCAGCACTGCATAACCCTCTCCTAAGGCTTGAGGATTATAGCTGACTGTCTGCTGAGGTGGCTGTTGCTGTGCCTGCACATCTGGCGTTGTTGGTCGAGTGGTAATTATGGCAGACAAGCCAACAATATTGCTGACATATCTCGCCCAGCGATTGGCATCATCAATTTTGTTAAAGCCCCCGACTCGCGTCACAGTTTCGTTGAGATATTTGCAGGTGATGGTCTTAAGTTCAGGTGGTAAGGCACTACGCAACTGCTTTTGATTATTTGCTGTGGGACTGACTACCAATAAAAGATACTCACCCGCCTTTGGTGGTTGACAAAGGGGAATGGCTTGTTGGGCAAAGACAGAACTCATGCCACCAATCAACCCTATGTAAGCGAAGGTCGTCGTAGACATCGCTAATCCTAAAACACTTGGTAAAGTCTGAAATCTATGCACAAAAGTTAGATTATGTAAATCAAGGTGTCTTAAAAGATTTTATAAGAAAAAAGCTGAAAACCTAGCGACTTCAGTATGGGGATAAAATTAGTGTAAAAAAATATATTTTTTTATTCCTAAATAAAATTAGGGATTAAGGATTGGGGACTTAAGAAGGGAATGGGGTACAGGTTACAAGGGATAGATTATTCTCTATTACCTGTCACTTGTAACCTCTTCCCTAACCAATACCCAATGCCCAAATTAGGAAACAGTAGCAAGCGATGCCAAAGCGTCCGGTATTGTTTCAGAAGGAGCTTGAAATTCTCCAGTGATGACGTACTCTAAACGCAGTTTTAACCAAGTAATAAATTGGGGATTAGTGGAAATAATCGCTACTGCTGGTTGAGGACACTTCGCCTTTAGCTCTGTAAACTGCGGTGTTTCCAAGAAAGCTGGTTGCTCAACCAACCAAAAATCTATTTGTTTTTCTTGTTCGTGGTAGTGACGAGTGCGTTCTTTGATAACTTCGTGTATCGGTTCTTCTTGGAGAAGAAAGCGTTGACTAGCCAAAACGTAATAGTATGTTTGCATTTTCATCCTTTGGTTGCTATGTGAATAATTTAAGGGTACAGATGTAACACTGTACCCTTACGAACTAACTTTTTTGGAATTTCTTGAACCAAGAACTGAACGGACAAGCACTTCCCTGGTTTTCACCTTTTGTGTGTTTGCCACCAGATGTTAGCTTTTCCAAGAACAGACTATTGTCAAAGTAGTGTTCTAAGGAAATAACCTTCAAGTCATCGGTAACTTTGGCAATGCTTATGCCGATAATTTCTACTGTCTCTCCAGTCGGTGCATGGTCTTTGTATTCTCCGTTAAAATGTCCCCAATGCCGCCATTTGAATGTGACATTTGGTGGCCCTGAGTAAACTTCCACCACTTCCCAAGGAAATCCTTGGGGAAATGTTGTTTGGAAGAGTTTTGCGGATGATTCAAAGGTTTCTTCTGAAGCCTTGTAATGTTCTGAATCAGCCATAAATAAATTGTAAGTACCTTGGGCTGATAAATCTGCTGCTGTGTATTCTACTCCGCCATTGCTACTCACACGAAACTTGTCATTCACAATAGATAACCACTCTTGCGGGTTAGCTTTGAAGGATACCTCCATCTCTAAGGTTCGCACCAAGTTTTGCACGATCGCTTCCAGTGTACCTTCAAGGTGATTGTAGATACTTTCTTGGGCAAGATTCTCTTTTGAACGGGAATAATCAGGCGGTGTCTGATAGCGCCACTCGACACCAGTGCTTTCTGCTATCACCTGATCCCGATCCTGTACCCAAAGCGGCAGGTCGTTAGATTGTGTTGCGCTCATAGAAGTTTTTGCTGAAGATTTGATCCCAATTTCTAGATTTCGCAGTGACAACCCCTCTTTTAAGACCTACGGTGTACACACAAGTCGAAAAAAGCTCGATTTCTCATTTCTCCTTGTTCTCTCGTTCCCATGCAGAGCATGGGAATGGTTGATTAGAGGCTGCTGCCTCCAGTCAGATATTGAGTCAGAGACTCAATGAATGCATTCCTCATGCAGAGCATGGGAACGAGTCAAGCCTAATCAAGCTAGGTTTTTAGGACTTGTGTGTACACCGTAGCTTTTAAGACACGGGAGTGGGGAGCAAGAATTTTAGATTTTAGATTTTGGATTTTAGATTGAAATTTAATCCAAAATCCAAAATTGAATTGCCCTATGCCCCATGACCTCTTATCGCTTGTTTCATCTCGCGGACTGCCCTTTCTATACCTACTAATACAGCCCGACTGATGATGGTATGACCGATGTTCAGTTCTTCCATGCCTGGAAGCGCAGCCACCGGATAGACGTTCCAGTAGGTAAGTCCATGACCAGCGTTGACTCGCAATCCAGCTTGTATCGCTTGTTCACACCCTTTCGCTAATATGGCTAGTTCTCGCTGGCGATTTGTTTCATCCTTAGCCTCAGCATATTGTCCGGTGTGCAATTCAATAAACTGCGCTTGCACCTTGACAGATGCTTCGATTTGTGTTGGTTCGGCGTCGATAAATAAACTAACTGGAATGCTAGCGCTTTGCAATTTATCAACTATCTCACCTATTCTAGCAATTTGACCGATAATATCTAGTCCGCCTTCTGTTGTGACTTCTTCGCGCTTTTCGGGGACTAAAGTCACGTAATCTGGTTTGATATCGAGAGCGATCGCTAGCATTTCATCTGTAGCGGCCATTTCTAAGTTAAGATGCGATCGCACTGTTTGCCGCAACAGTAGCACATCCCTGTCTTGGATATGCCGCCGATCTTCGCGCAGATGCACCGTAATCCCATCTGCACCCCCTAATTCTGCCAGCACTGCCGCCGCCACGGGGTCTGGTTCTACCGTCCGCCGTGCTTGCCGGATGGTGGCGATGTGATCAATGTTAACGCCAAGTGTAAGCACCCCAAATTTCTCCCAAATCCACAGTCCTCAGAACTTGATTTTACCGGAAATCTTGCAGCATTTTCGATCAGGCAACTAGCCTGCCTCCGAATCGAAGTGCGATTCGCTAATAGCCCAAGTCCACTTAATGGGACTTAAACACGACTTGGAACAATGTCTGCATCAGTGGCAGAATTTCGGCGCGATCGCAGTCAATTCTATACCAAAAGAGGAGACAACGTTTGTGGTAACTTTACCACTCCAAGCTGGAAGAGTTGCAAAACTTCAGTGACTGTTAAAAAAAGCTAACTGTTGGGAAAAATACTTTTATAGGACTTACGCGCTGGACAAAATGACTTTCATGTGTTTAACCAGATTCGGTTGTTTCAGACTATTGTCCACGATCTTTAGATCACTAGCGTAGTAGTCTACCAGAGAAACTTTGCGGGGTTTATGGTAAGAAAATCAAATTCTTTTCTCCCCCTGCTTCCCCTGCCTGCCTTCACCCGTCATTTTTGGGTTGGTCGAGTAATAGGCTAGGCTAGCAAAAACCGTAGACATCACTGGCTAATAGTGAAAAAATCAAACTTGAATGCCTGAAAATCTCTACCCATATTTAGTTATTTATGCCAATACGTGAGTCCTATTTTAATAATAAGTTGAGCTTCAAGAAGAGTTGATACAAATGAATACAGCAGTTGAGCCGATCATCCAAATTCCAGGCTATCAAATTAGTGAACAACTTTATACAAGCTTTAGAACCCTGGTTTACCGGGCAATTCGAGAGATTGATGAACTTCCGGTGATTATCAAACTGCTCCACCAAGAGTATCCTAACTTCAGCCAACTGCTCCACTTCCGCAACCAGTACACCATTGCCAAAAATATTGACCTACCTGGTATTGTGCGTCCCTACAGCTTGGAACCTTACCGCAACAGCTATGCTTTGGTGATGGAGGATTTTGGCGGCATTTCTCTCCGAGATTGGATGAATAAAAAAATGGAGAGCAACCAATATACTTTGACAGAGTTCTTAGATATTGCGATCGCTCTGAGCAATATTCTTGACGGACTCTATCGCTATCGGGTTATCCACAAAGACATCAAGCCTGCCAACATCCTGATTAATCCCCAAACCAAGCAAGTCAAGTTGATTGACTTTAGCATTGCCTCTCTTTTACCTCAAGAAACCCGCGAAATTCACAGTCCTAATGTCTTAGAAGGGACTCTCGCCTACGTTTCCCCGGAACAAACCGGGCGGATGAATCGCACAATTGACTATCGCAGTGATTATTACTCCCTCGGCGTTACCTTCTTTGAACTGCTTACCGGACAGCTACCCTTCCAGTCTAATGATCCGATGGAGTTGGTTCACTGTCATATTGCCAAGCAACCGGATCAATTCAAAAATAAGGAGATTCCCCAAGTCCTTTATGACATTGTAATGAAGTTGATGGCGAAAAATGCTGAAGACCGCTATCAGAGTGCATTAGGGCTGAAATTTGATTTAGAAAAATGTTTGTCTCAATTGCCGGAAATTGGCTCGATTAAATCCTTTAAATTAGGTGAACGGGATATTTGCGATCGCTTCATCATCCCAGAAAAACTTTACGGTCGCCAAGCCGAAGTTCAAAGTTTACTGGATGCTTTTGAGGGAGTCAGTCAGGGAAGCACTGAAATTATGTTGGTAGCAGGCTTCTCTGGGATTGGCAAAACTGCTGTGGTTAACGAAGTCCACAAGCCAATTGTGCGACAACGGGGTTACTTCATTAAAGGTAAATTTGACCAGTTCGGGCGCAACATCCCCTTCTCTGCCTTTGTGCAAGCCTTTCGAGACTTAATCGGGCAACTGCTGAGTGAAACTGACGCTCAATTTGAGCAGTGGAAGTACAAAATTCTCTCTGCTTTGGGTGAGAACGGACAAGTGATGATTGAGGTGATTCCAGAACTGGAAAGGATGATTGGTAAACAGCCTCCTGCGCCGGAACTCTCTGGGAGTGCAGCCCAAAATCGCTTTAATTTGCTGTTTTTGAAGTTCACTCAAGTCTTCACTGCACCAGAACATCCATTAGTAATCTTTATTGATGATTTGCAATGGGCAGATTCTGCTTCTTTAAAGTTAATCCACTTGTTAATGAGCGAAGCTGACATCGGCTATCTACTGTTAATTGGTGCTTATCGAGATAACGAAGTCAACCTAGCACATCCGCTGATGCTGACTTTGGAAGAGATTCAGAAGTTAGGCGTTACAGTTAATACGATTACCTTAGCTCCCCTTGATCAGATTTCTATCAATCATTTGGTTGCAGATACATTGAGCTGCTCCTTAGCGTTAGCCGCACTGTTAACAGAGTTAATATTGAGCAAAACCAAAGGCAATCCTTTCTTCAGTACCCAGTTTCTCAAAGCGCTACATCAAGATCAACTAATTACATTTAATTTTGAGGGTGGTTATTGGGAATGTGATATTGCTGAGGTGCGATCGCTCGCTCTTACCGATGATGTAGTAGAGTTTATGGCACTTCAACTTCAAAAGTTGTCAACAGAAACTCAAGAAGTTTTGAAATTAGCGGCTTGTGTGGGAAACCAATTTGATTTAGCGACATTAGCGATCGTCTATGAAAAATCCTACGGGGAAACAGCCGCAGATTTTTGGAAAGCTGTACAAGATGGGTTGATTATTCCTACCAATGAAGTCTACAAGTTCTATCATCAGGAAAGTAATAATATAACTATTGCTCTTGCTCAAGCAGATACTTCTGGTCAACTGTCAAGTTACCGATTCCTCCATGACCGTGTTCAGCAAGCTGCCTATTCCCTGATTCCTGAATCTCAAAGAAAAGCTACTCATCTAAAAATTGGGCAATTACTCTTAAACAATACATCGCCGTCAGCACTTGAAACCAGCATTTTTGATATTGTTAATCAGTTAAATGAGGGAATTGACATAATTAATGAACAATCCCAAAAAATTGAACTTGCTCAACTAAATTTAATTGCTGGTAAAAAAGCCAAAGCTTCTACTGCTTATAGATCAGCCGTTAAATATTTCACATTAGGTAGAGAATTGCTAATAGAGCAAAGCTGGGAAAGTAACTATAAACTCACATTCACATTATATCGAGAATCTGCGGAGTGCGAATATTTAACTGGCAATTTTGAGCAAGCAGAGAGATTATTTAATTTTGCATTAAATCATAGTAAAGATAAGTTTCAACAGGCAGATATTTATAGAATTCAGATGTACCTGAAAATGACTCAGGGTGAAAATATTGAAGCTGGCTTTGAAGCTGGGCTGAAAGGTTTGAGCATCATGGGGATGCATCTGCCAGTCACTTATGAAGAACAGCAAACTGCTATCGAAACTGAACTTAAAGAATTAAAAGCTAAACTTGCAGAAATTCGCCCAGCAGATTTTTTCGATCTGCCTGAGATGATAGATCCACATAAGAAAGTCTGCATGGGTCTTTTAGCCGACCTTTGGGCAGCAGCTTATATGGGAGGAGATCAAAACCTTACTTGCTTGATTCCTCTATTAATGATTAGTTTATCGTTGAAGTATGGCAATTCAGAAAGCTCTGGTTTTGCTTACTGTCTGTATGGAATGAGTCTGGCAAATCAAGGTAGTTATCAAACTGCATATGAGTTCGGTACATTAGCACTAAAACTCGATCACCACTTTAATAGCAGTGAATTTATCCCTAAGACTAATAATATCTTTGCACATACGATAAATCCCTATAATCAGCATTTAAAAACGAATTTGCAAATTTCTCAACAATCATTCCAAGTAAGTCAAGAAACTGGAAATTTGGTGTTTGGTGTTTGGGCGGTTTCGTTTCTGATTTGGGCGATGTTAATTAAGGGCGATCGCCTCTCAGATGTCTATACGGAAACGGAGAAATATCTGAGCTACGTGCAGCAGGTGAATGATGTCAATATGCTGTATGCATTTACTTTACAGCGGCAGTTTTTACTAAATTTACAAGGTATATCTAAAAACACCGATTTATTAGATGATCGCAATGGCGAAGATATTCCCTATATAGAAGTTTGGAGACAGAAAAATAACTTTGAGCATGGAATTAATTGGTACTGCTTTCTCAAAATCCAATTGTCGTACCTTTATGGTCGCTATGCAGATGCCGTTAAAGCAGCAGAAGAAGCTGAGAAAACCCTTGGCTGTAACTCTGGTTTCTTTCCAATTATTCAGTATCATTTCTATTATCCACTCAGTTTGGTAGCCCTATATCCCAATGCGACATTAGAGAAGAAAAAGCAGTATTGGGAAATTATTCAAGAGCATCAACAAACCCAGAAAATCTGGGCGAATAATTGCCCAAAAAACTTTCTGCATCGATATCTATTATTATCTGCTGAAATGGCAAGAATTTCTGGCAATTATATGGATGCAATCGAGTCATACGATCGCGCCATTGCTAAAGCTAAAGAAAACGAATACGTCAACGAAGAAGCTCTTGCCAACGAACTCGCAGCCAAGTTTTATTTAGAATGGGGCAAAGAACGCATTGCCCAAGAGTATTTGATTAATGCTTACTATTGCTACACTCGTTGGGGCGCTAAAGCCAAAGTCGATGACCTAGAACAGCGTTATCCACAACTGTTAGCCCCCATCTTACAACAGACGCGCTCGCCACTCACGCCCAATGAGACGATCACAAATATTGATAGCATTGCTACCTTGCACCCAAGCATTAATAAATCAGTAACATCTAGCAGTAGTGCATCAGTAATGCTAGATTTAGCAACAGTTCTCAAAGCCTCTCAGACTCTCTCCAGTGAAATTGAACTGGATAAATTACTTACGAAGCTACTGCAAGTGGTGATCGAAAATGCTGGAGCAGATAAGTGTGCATTACTACTGCTCAAAGAAGGTAGATTGGTAGTTGAGGCGATCGCTCAAGTTGGGCAACAATCAACCGTGCTACAGTCCATTTTTGTGGAAGATAGCGCAGACGTTCCCCATAGCCTAATTTACACCGTCAAACGCAACCTGCAACCTACCGTCATCCTTGATACAACACTGCATTCAGTGCTGATAGCCGACCCCTACATAATTCGTCAGCAACCCAAAAGCTTGCTGTGTACGCCGATTCTGTATCAAGGCAAACTGTTGGGGATTTTATATTTAGAAAACAATCTTACTACTGGGGCGTTTACAAGCGATCGCGTCGAAATTCTCAATCTGTTATGTATTCAAGCTGCAATCTGCCTGGAAAACGCCCGACTTTATCAACAAGCACAAGATACTCTAAAAAACCTGGGACAGACGGAACAATTCTTGCGGTTAATTATTGACAATATCCCCCAGTCTGTTTTCTGGAAAGATCGTAATAGTGTTTATTTAGGCTGTAACCAGAAATTTGCTCAAATTTATGAGAATGGAGTGCTTGAAAATGTAATCGGTAAAACAGATTACGAATTTTCTTGGACTCGTGAGGAATCAGATTCTTTTGTAGAGTGCGATCGCCGCATTATGGAGTCTGGACAAGCTGAACT
Source organism: Nostoc sp. (assembly GCF_036917655.1). Taxonomy (GTDB): domain Bacteria; phylum Cyanobacteriota; class Cyanobacteriia; order Cyanobacteriales; family Nostocaceae; genus Nostoc. The sequence continues at coordinate 97,647 of NZ_JBALCY010000032.1, read as the reverse complement.
CAATATTATCGAAACCGTGCAGAAAGCAGACGGAAAAAAAATCTGGTCGAATACAAATAAAATTCCCCTAAAAGATAAAGAGGGAAACGTTTTTGGCATCCTTGGCACATCTGAAGACATCACCGAACGCCAGCAAGCACAACAATTGCTGCAACAGCAAAAGCAACAATTAGAACAAGCTTTGCAAGAACTCCAAACGATGCAATTGCAATTAGTGCAAGGTGAAAAAATGTCTGCCCTTGGTAATCTAGTGGCAGGTGTTGCCCATGAAATCAACAATCCTGTCGGCTTCATTGCCGGCAACTTAGAACCAGCCAAAGATTATATTAAAGACTTGTTTGGACTAATTAAGCTTTATCAACAGAAGTTTCCCAATCCCGGCTCAGACATTGAAGATGAAATTGATGCCATCGACCTGAATTATTTACGCGAAGATTTGCCTAAATTGCTGGACTCGATGAAACTGGGCGTTAATCGTATCCGCAGTATCAGCATTAGTCTGCGAACCTTCTCCAGAGCAGATAAAGATTATAAAGTTCCCTTTGATATTCACGAAGGCATTGATAGCACTATTCTGATTCTCAGACACCGTTTAAAAGCTAACGAAAACCGTCCGGCAATTGAGGTGGTCAAGAATTATGGCAAACTACCCCTAGTGGAATGCTTTGCTGGACAACTTAATCAGGTGTTTATGAACTTGTTAGCAAATGCCATTGATGCACTTGAACAATACAATACAGAGCAAGGTCTGGAAGCCATTCTAGCCAACCCCAATTGCATCACCATTCAAACCTGTGTAGCAGACTCAGGTCAGTATGTTTTGATTAAGATTGCCGACAATGGGGTAGGGATGTCACTGGAGGTGAAGCAACGAGTATTTGACCATTTATTCACCACCAAGCCTGTAGGAAAAGGCACAGGATTGGGATTAGCGATCGCTCGTCAAATTGTGGTGGAAGGACATGGCGGTGCGATCGATGTAAATTCCGTAATGGGACAGGGGACTGAGTTTGTGATTACGTTGCCGATGCAAACATGATTGCTGCAATAACTGTAAGCTGCGCCCTACTCATGCTCAAAGGCGATATGCTTTAAGAAAGTTGATTCGTAAATTCAATCTGCTAAGTCAGTGCGTAGAAATAAACATAATACCCAGATTCCCGACTTCTCACAGAAGTCGGGAATCTTCTCCAGAGCGTTTTATGTTTAATTAGTTAACTTTCTTATACACAATCAATACTACATCAACTCTCTGAGGTGATATGCTTTTAAAACTGCAACAAATCATCGTTAAACCTGGTCAACAAATGTTACTCCAAGATATTAGTTGGCAGCAGTTAGAAAATATTTTAGAAGAAATGGGAGAGAAGCGTGCTGCACGTATTTCTTATAGTCATGGCTGGTTAGAAATTATGGTTTCTCTACCAGAACACGAAAAAGATAAAGAATATATTGGTGAGTTAGTAAGAATTTTATTAGATAAACTCCAAATTGATTTTGAACCTTTTGGTTCCACAACACTTAAAAATGAGCGAATGCGGCAAGCAGTAGAACCAGATACCAGTTTTTATATTCAAAATCAAGCTGCTATCATTGGAAAAAATCGCATTGATTTAAATATAGACCCACCACCAGATTTAGCAATCGAAATTGATATTACTTCTCGGAATCGATTTGAAAATTATGAAATTTTGGGAGTTCCTGAACTTTGGCGACATACACAACAAGGGTTAGAAATTTATTTGTTAAAGGGAAAATATATAAAATCTGAATATAGTCCTAATTTTTCTAATATTCCAATTGTTGAATTAGTCAATGAGTATGTTCAGCAGTGTTTAACAATTGGGAGAAGTCAAGCTATGCGTAATTTTCGAGATTGTGTGAAGAATAATTTATAACCATTTGTAATCTGTACGCCTTAATTCAACAAGCTCTCAGCAGATTATGATAGAAATCTAAGGCTTTCTGAGAAAGGCGATCGCTCATGACTACTGAGAAAAATCCAGCAGCCATTGTGGACTGGGAACCCCCCATGCCCCCTACAGATTTAATTTTTGATGATGGTGAACCCTTGGAATCAAATCGCCACCGGATTGCTATGAATGTCCTGATTCGGTCATTGCAACAAGCTTGGGCTGATCGCAATGATTTCTTCACTGGGGGCAATATGTTTATTTATTACAGCAGCACCCAAGTTCGTAACCGTGATTTCCGAGGCCCAGATTTCTTTGCGGTGCTGAATGTTGACGGTAATAACTCAAGACAAGGTTGGGTAGTCTGGGAAGAAAATGGTCGTTATCCTGATGTAATCGTAGAATTAATGTCACCATCTACCGCAGCAATAGACAAAGGTATTAAGAAAAACCTTTACGAACAAACTTTTCGCACCTCAGATTATTTTGTCTATGATCCTTTTGACCCTAATTCTTTGCAGGGGTGGCATTTAGATGATAATCAGCAATATCAGCCTTTGACACCAAATGAGCGTGGGTGGCTATGGTGTAAGCGTTTAAGTTTCTGGTTGGGGACGAGTGAGGGAACAATAGACAGAGAAACAGCAGTATGGTTGCGGTTTTACGATGTGGCTGGAAATTTGGTTTTGTTACCAGAAGAAGCCGCAATTGCACAAGCGGATGCAGCGGTTGCACTAGCAGAAGTTGCTGCTGCAAGAGAGGAAGCCGCAGTTGCACAGGCGGCTCGTTTAGCGGCTAGATTAAGAGAACTAGGGGAAAATCCAGATATGTTGTGAGATATTTTAGCTTTTTTGATTTCTGCAAACCGCACATTCGTGACTAGATTTTAGATCCTCCTAAATCCTCCTTAAAAAGGAGGACTTTGAGAAGGTTTCCCCCGATAATCGAGGGGATACAACCGGAGACTTTTCAAACATCCTCTAAGACTTATTTTGTAGGAGTAATAGATGAAACGGCAAGTAATTATTTATCCAGGAGAAGATGCTTACTGGGTAGCTGAATGTCCTAGTTTACCTGCTTGTATCAGCCAAGGGAAGACCAAAGAAGAAGTTGTTGCCAACATCAAGGAAGCTATAGAACTATATATTGAGGTTTTAAAAGAAGAAGGTCGGCCTATTCCAGAAGATCATCTGGAAACTGTTTTGGTCGATGTATAAGGAAGTTACCGCTCGTTTCTGGTCAAGAGTGCATTAAAGCTTTGGGAAAGGCTGGTTTTTATATTTTACGACAACGTGAAAGCCATATTATTGTACGTCGGCATGAGCCATTTGCTGAAGTCGTTGTTCCCAATCATCAAGAATTAGATAAAAGAACTTTACGAGCAATTATTAGACAGGTTGGGCTGAGTGTTGATGAATTTATCGAGTTGCTATAAGTTAAATATGGGATGCGATCGCTATTTTTAAATATCAGAATGAGTCAGTGCGTAGTTTACCGCCGTAGGCATCGCTATTAAGTAAAGCTGCAAAATTAAGGTTTAATCGGCACAAACTCATATTTATCAGTGCCAGGTTTTTGTTGAATTTTGACTAAGAAAATGGGATTGTTTTTGCGATCGCCTGATGCTAAAAACTGAATCTTTTCCGTTGCACCATCGACTGAAAAATCTGGACTGTGCAGCACCTTTTGCAATTCATCGCGTTTGTTGGTTCGTTGTAAACCTGCGATGATCGCCAAAGTTGCATCATAAGCCGTAGCTGTTCGCCAATTCACAGTTGCACCCCAAAGTTTTTGGGCTTTTTGCGGAAAGATGTTATTAGGAAATGCTGCTGGATACCAAGGTGCAGAGATTATCAGTCCGTTGATACCTCTGCCCTCCTTTAAGGTTTCGTCAGTGAAAAGTGTAGGACTACCAAATACAGTCAACTCCCCTTGATTAGATTGTACCACCGCTAGACCTTGCTTTATTTTGTCTACATAAAGACCTAACACCAAGGCATTAGCACCGCTACGTACAGCTTGAGAAATGACAGCACTAGGGTTAAAGTCACGGGCAGAAATATCGCACTCTGTAGAATTAATCTGACCGCCAGCAGCCTTTATCGCTTTAACAAACTCATTGTTAAACGATTGATTATCCATCCCTTGGTAATCAACACAGATAAGAAAATTGGTTTTGCCCGCTCTTGTAATAGCGTAATTAGAAACGCTATCTGCTATGGATTTAACACTAGGAGCAGTGCGGAAGATATAATTGCCAATACTGGTAAGATTTTGGGCATAACTGGTGGGAGATATCATCACTAACCCACCTTTTTGATACACTGGGGCTGCGGAGATGGAAGCATTACTAGAATTATGTCCTACGACGGCAAAGATGCTGGCATCTTTGACAAAACGACTGGCAAGCTGTACAGCTTCACTTGGATCATTATCATCATTAGCGATCGCTACCTCTAAAGCTTTGCGATTAATATCACCACTGTTATTCACTTCATCTTGAGCTTGAGCCACACCGCGTAATATCTCTTTTGCTACATTTGGGTTTGTACCAATGGGTACGCTCACAGCAATTTTAACGTGTTCTGCTTGCTGACGAGCCTTAGCGTTATTCAAGTAAATCAATGTTTCTGGGTCTGTAGGATTAGCTTGACGGGATGAATTGAACTTATCAATAGCAAGCGGACAATCACCATTGAAAAATGCTTGCACTCCAGCTTCTTTATCTGGGTTCGTATCTTGTTTTAATAGAATTTCTTCACCCAAGCTAATTCTGTCATTCAAGCTATACGTCTCTTTAGTACAGGTAGATGTTACTGCAAGTGTAGATACATTTTTATGCGTAAAAAAATATACTGAATTTCGTCCAAGTAATAACCCAATTATTCCGATAAGACAAGCTCCTATACAGTATTTCAAGTTGCTATTTTCGTGATCCGAACCCGAATGCGTGCCATCTGACGGAGACGTACGGCTAAGTGCCAGATGGGCAATAATTATAGGAGCTTCGATTAAAGCTATATCTTCATCTCTAAGTCCTAAGTTTTGCTGAACACGTTTCAAATTAGCGCGAGTTCTATCGCTCAAAGGAAACTCTTTTTTAATCTCGTCACTGAACGCTAGCTCATATCGCTGCAATTTTATCTTTTTGTTTTCGATAGGTGCTAAAACCTGAGTTTCAATTGCAGCAGCGTGTTCATGTGAAAGTTGCAGCGTCTCTTGTAATGCATCCAATGCAGTGCGACCAGCAACATAAATTTCACCGTTACCCGCCTCCACCCAAAACTCAACTTCTCGACGATATGTAAGCATGGGATCATTGCTTGGTGCTTTCGCAAGTTTAATTTTGTGGCCTCCTCTGATAGGATAAATCTCCGGTTTCATCGCTGGCGTACTTTCTTGCACCTTCTTGGCAGCATATTCATGCAATTCATCAACAGAAATCCAACCATCTTCATCCTGATCTGCTACACCAGTCTCCAGACCCTCAACTATGTAACGGGTGTAAGTTGAAGTATCTGCTCCTTGCTGTTCAAAAGAATATTGGGTTGAAGTCGAAGATGTAAGAACAGCCCGTCCTTCTCCACCCAATTGGTTCTTGACATCCACAAAACCATCATCTCTTGCTAGCATACCCTCGGCAAAAGCACCACTAAAGCAACAATCAAGAATGACTACCTCGCGTTTAGAGCGGCTATTGCTCATAACGTCATGCACAAAGTTAGCTGGAACTGTTGTGGACTTAAGTAATGTTTTGCTAGTGTTGCGGGTAGCGAAGTAAAGCTTACCACTCTCATCTTTAATGCCATGACCAGAGAAAAATAACAGCACGAGGTCATCTTTTTGACGATTGTCAAACAAAGTTTCTATGGCTTCCTCCATCTTATGCCGTTGAGGATTTATCAGCAGTGTTACCTCATCAAAACCGCCAATCTCTGGGTGCAACAAAACTCGCTGCATTGCCTCCACATCTTTTGCCGCCGCAGGCAATGGAGTAAGACCAGGTTCATACTCACTGACTCCTATTAGCAGTGCTACTTTCGCCATCTCTTTATTCTTCCTTACTGGTGGAATTTCTTAGTTACCTGTGACAAACTTTTGAGCTTGTTCAATGGCCGCGGCTAATTCTTTCTGACTGCTAGCTTTAACTTTGAGTTTTTTGCCGTTAGCTTCGACTTCCAATTCAATGGTTTTGTTACCCAAGCGATCGCCCAAAAATCCCAACAATTTCTTAAAATTGGCAAGGCTCACCTCTGTCTGCAACACTCCCACCAGAAAACCGCCAACAGACTTGGCTTCTTTGGGTATTTCTGTAACTACTACGAGTTCAGCACTTTCCACATCTAAATCTTTGATTTCTCGCAGCAGATTTCGCGTTTCCCGTTCTTGCTCTTCTGCATCTAAGTCTGGATTAGAAAGAGCGATCGTCAGTTTGACGTTAGATTCAAAACTCATTTTGTACCCTTTTCGGTTTTAAGCAGTTGACTGTCAACTATATTTCCGTGATTTCTCTATTGACATCATAGCTGCTATGTAAATTTCCTGAAACTTCTTCAAGATTTTTATAAAAACTCATAAAGTTTAAGTAAAATTACTAGGAATACGAGTACCGCTCCTCTCTAACTCGAAGCACTAGTATAAAATAGCAAAGCAAATCGCCAAAACCAGGTGGAAACAAAAACAATCCCACTGCCAATATTGCTGCACCTATCAGTCAGCAAACTTCATTAAGACCCAGCATCACTTGCACTGGTACAGGAGTTAAAAAAGCTACTGGCATCACAAAGATAAAGATGAAGAAAAAGCGGTAAGTAGCAGTATAAGCTGCGATCGCATAGCATCTAGCTTCCAATAATCCATGTACGCAGCTATATCCTGTATTCCGCACTTTGAATGAATTGGTTGGCCTACACTGACCTGATGGTACAGTGTAGGTAGTTCACATCATGATCAGGTTAATTAAAACAAGTCTAAGTCTGTCACAGCACCAATACTGCTAGAAGATACCAATTTGGCATATTTCGCCAATACGCCTTTAGTGTAACGCGGAGCGGGAGGTTGCCAGTTGGCACGACGACGAGCCAATTCTTCTTCAGATATATTCAACTGCAAGAGGCGTGCAGGTGCATCAATAGTAATACTATCGCCTTCTTCTACAAGAGCGATCGCACCACCAACTGCCGCTTCTGGAGCAACATGACCAACCACCATGCCGTAAGTACCGCCAGAAAAGCGCCCATCGGTAATTAATCCCACAGCATCACCTAAACCAGCACCGATAATTGCTGAGGTGGGAGCCAACATTTCTCGCATTCCAGGGCCGCCCTTCGGCCCTTCGTAGCGGATGACTAGAATATCACCAGCTTGAATCTTCCCGGCCAAAATTGCATTTAAACAGGCTTCTTCCGATTCAAACACCCGTGCGGGACCGGTAATTACTGGTTTTTTCACGCCGGTAATTTTGGCGACAGCCCCTTCCGTTGCCAGATTACCTCTAAGAATAGCTAAATGTCCTTGGGGATACATCGGGTTATTCCAAGTCCGAATCACATCTTGGTTGGCGGATGGTTCTTCTGGGATATCTGCTAATATCTCTGCAATTGTTTGACCGCTGATGGTGAGGCTATCAGCGTGTAATAAATCATGCACAAGTAGCATTTTCATTACTTGCGGAATGCCACCAGCTTTGTGCAAATCTGTAGCTACATATTTACCACTTGGTTTTAAATCACACAAAACAGGAACACGGGCACGGATAGTTTCAAAGTCATCCAGGGTTAACTCTACATCAGCGGCGCGGGCGATCGCTAAGAAATGCAATACTGCATTCGTCGAACCACCTACCGCCATAATCACAGAAATGGCATTCTCTATAGATTTGCGGGTGATAATTTGCCGGGGCAAGATTTGTTTGCGGATAGCTTCGACTAACACAAACGCTGATTTTTCCGTGCTGTCGGCTTTTTCGGCATCTTCTGCCGCCATTGTTGAGGAATAGGGCAAACTCATCCCCAGCGCTTCAAATGCTGAAGACATGGTGTTGGCTGTGAACATTCCCCCACAGGAACCAGCGCCAGGACAAGCCCGACTTTCAACTTCTAATAGTTCCTTTTCGTCAATTTTTCCCGCACTGTATTGACCAACAGCTTCAAAAGAACTGACAACAGTTAAATCGCGTCCGTTGTAGTGACCGGGTTTAATGGTGCCACCGTAAACAAAGATAGCCGGGATATTCATCCGCGCGATCGCCAGCATTGCCCCTGGCATATTCTTATCACAACCGCCAATCGCTAGCACACCATCCATACTTTGTCCAGTACAGGCGGTTTCAATGGAATCGGCAATGACTTCCCGCGACACTAGGGAATATTTCATCCCTTCAGTTCCCATCGAAATCCCGTCGCTAATGGTAATCGTGCCAAACACTTGCGGCATTGCCCCGGCGGTTTTAATCCCAACCTCTGCCCTTTGTGCCAATTGATTTATCCCCATATTACAGGGAGTGATCGTACTGTAGCCATTGGCAATACCGACAATAGCTTTATTGAAATCTTCATCTTTAAAACCAACTGCCCGCAGCATAGCTCGATTAGGCGATCGCTGCACCCCTTGCGTCACAATTTGGCTTCTTAAATTCTCTGACATCTTTTTTCCTTCCCTGGCATCATCGCTTGTATTGCGATTGTATTACCTGATTTTCTCATGTATACGCGGCGCGATCGAGCATGAGAAATTGCTGTTAAGTTAGAAATCAATTTGCATAATAATCACTATAAAAGGGAGAGGCAAGTTTAACTTACCTCTCCCCGCGACTGTTCAATTATCAGAATTCTGCCTCCTGCCTTATTTTCAAGGCAGGTCTCTTAAATTAAAGGATAATGTCGCTTGCCACTACTTGTGGTGCTCCTGCAAGCTTAACCTCAAACTCAGGCGACAGATTTCCACCAGTGTTAGCTTGAAGAATACCTCCTGAATAACGGAGCTGACCGGGTGCAGTGAATGCGTTAGCGCCAATGAAAGTGAAGGCTTGGTTGCCCGCTATAGTGGAGTTGGCGTCGATGGTATATAGATCTATTTGATCACCTGCCAACTTTCCGTTTCCAACAAAGTCAGTGATAACATCCCGTGAAGAACCAGCAGGACTATCTGAAACTAAGTTGAACTTGAAAATATCGTTACCTGCTCCCCCAGTGAGAATATCAGTCCCACTAGCGCCAACGAGTCTGTCATTGCCATTACCGCCAATAAGGGTATCGTTGCCAGTACCGCCGTTAAGGGTATCGTTGCCATCATCACCCTTAAGGATATCGTTGCCACCACCACCGCTAATGACATCGTTACCACTACCGCCAATGAGGCTATCTTTGCCACTACCAGCGCTAAGGACATCGTTGCCATTACCACCGTTAAGGGTATTGTTGCCATCGCCGGCGTTAATGACATCGTCGCCCAATCCGCCATTAACGCTATCGTTGCCACTACCAAAAAGAAGGACATCGTTGCCACTAGTGCCGTTAATGGTTTTGTTACCACTACCAGTGTTAAGGATATTGCTGCCGCCATTGGTGTTCACGGTAGTGATGCCGCCACTGCCGAAAAGACTACCTAAATCGATACCATCGAGACCGGTGATAGTTGCCATAATGAGCTTCTCCTAAACTTAGAGGGTAAAAAAATTACCTCGTTACTTCCCCATCAGAAAACGGCGTTGCTGATTAATAGTATGAATTTCGTTTCCCCCAAAGGCCCAAAGGAAACAGTTTCAAACATTGAATTTTTGAATTTCACACTTTTATTCAGCAACGCCGAGAAACAAGATGGAAAAATAACGAGTGGGAAGATATAACTGAACTACACCTGATTGGAACAGGTCTTTGCTGTTAAGTCTGAAGACTTGATAAGCACTGGATGTATTGATGATGTTGGCATCAAAATTGTGCCAAGAGTCATATTATATCCTTGTGCCTTATGTATTCAATGGTTCCAGTACTAGGCTGCTAGGGAACAAGCAGATTTTATCGTACGGAATTGCATCACTTTTAGGACGTTTTTACTGTATTCAGAATCACAAGACTATGATATAACCCTCAAGCCTACTTTTTTCTATCTATAAGAAAGAATAATTAACCATAAGTTTTTACTCTCGTCAGAACAAAATCTGAAAACCTTGATTAAGATAGGGTTTTTTAATCTGTATCTGAATAACAAGGTCGTGATAGTAAGTAAGTTGGTGGGGAAAAACCAAACTATGTAAAAGTATATAAACGAGCAAATAAGCTTAACTGAAGCATATTTGATAACCTTTACAAAAGTTTACATAGTCACTTTTAATAGCACCAACCTACTTACTCTGGGGGGTCGTTTGTTTTATTTATAAGAAAAAGTGGCATTCATTTGTAAAGACTGAATACCACTTTGTATTTTCTCAAAATTCCTGATGACAGAGATATTTTACCCAGGTAGAGTTATCCCAGTGACAGCGATCGCACCACCAATCGCACTGGCTGCAAGAGAAATGATAGCTGTCCCAAATAACCACCAAGCAGCATTTGCAACGGTTTTTTTGGTTTCTTGGGCTTGTTTTTTAGCTTGCTCTTGAATTGCTTTCAGGCGTTTTTGTGTTTCTTGCTGGATGCGTTCGGCTCGTTGCAGTACGCCATCCCGCGCCGCTTCTATTTGGTTGATGATCCGGTTAGCATCCTCCTGAGAAATATCCTCACGAGAACTGATAACAGCAACTAAGGTGTCACGATCAAATTGACTGAGGCGATCGCGCAATGCTTCAAATCCAGCTTGCGGATCGTCGAACACTTTAGCAAAGTCTTGCTTAATTCCTTCATAATTGAGTTCCGAACGATCCAGCGAGTTGAGATAGTTGCGAACTTTGGCAAAAACTCCATCAAGCACTGATTGCACTTTTTGCTGGATCTGCTGGAATTGTTCGACAATGGAACTGCGAACCGACTCAATTTGATCGACAATCCGGTTAGCTTCCTCTTCTGAGATATCTTCGCGTTGAGATAACAGGGACACAATTGTCGAACGATCAAATTTCGAGGCGCGATCGCTTAAATTCCCAATTCCAGCGCGAGGAGAAGACAGCAGCAATTGCAAATCGCGTTTGATTCCTTCTGGGTTGAGTTCTTCTTTGTTAGTATTACGCAGGTATTCTTCAAGATTGGCTTCAAAATCTAGAGCTTGTTGAGCAGTACGCTTGGCTAAACGTCGTGGCGCTCTCAAAATATCACCAATCGCATCTTGAGCGCGATCAATGATCTGATTAACTTGCTCTTGGCTCAAGTCTCCGCGCTGACTCACGAGTTTAACCAAGGTTTCTCGATCAACATGGGACAAGCGATCGCGCAGCGCTAAGGCTCCAGCTTTAGGATCATCGAGTAATTTTTCCAAATCGCTTCTAATACCTTCGGGATTAAGTTCTTCCAAGTTGGTATTGCGGAGATATTCGGCGATCGCTTTTGTAGTTTTTTCGTACTGTTCTTTCGCCTGCTGCGGTGCTTGCAAAATACTATCTCGGACTGCTTCTAGCTGATCGAGAGTTTGGTTTACCTGTTCTTGGCTCAAATCTTGACGCTGACTGAGCAATTGTACCAGTGTATCGCGGTCAAATTGGGATAAGCGCGATCGCAAAAGACTAATTCCGGCTTGCGGATCGTCTAGTAAGACTTTAAAATCACGTTTGATCCCTTCAGGATTGAGTTCGTCTTTGTTAGTATTCCGCAAATAGTCTTCAACTCTTTGGCGCAGTTCATCAGCTTTCGCTTTTGCTTGTTCTTGCACTTCTCTAGCACGATTCAAGATATTATCGCGGTTGTGTTCGAGTTGACTAACAATATTATTAGCTTCTTCTTCACTGATATCTTGACGCTGTTGAAGCAATTTTACAAAAGTGTCGCGGTCAAATTGCCCGAAGCGGCTACTTAAATCTTCAAAGCCAGCTTTCGGATCTTCCAATAACTTGGCAAAGTCCCGTTCAATACCTTCAGGATTGAGTTCTTCTTTCCCCGTCGAACGCAGATAATCTTCGATACGGTTGCGGAAATCTTGCCCTTTTTCTCGCGTTTGGGCCTGTTTTACAGTTTCTAAAACTTCCAGGCGATCGCTTTCCATTTGTTCGGCAATTTCTTTTACCCTGGCTTCATTAATATCATCCCGCCGCTTCAGCAAGTTGGTGAAATATTCTTGATTTATTTCTTCCAACTCCCGTCTCACAGTTGTCGGATCTGCATTTACGTCATAGATGACTTCTTTAAATTCATCTATTAGTGTAATTCGGTTAAAGTGCCAAGGAAACGAATTCAATATGTAGTCTTCTACATCTGCCTTAATTGTGTTTTCGAGTGATATTGGCAATCTTGCAGATACTTGCTCAGTTGCTTGTTCTCTAAGCTTTTGTAGTTCTTCTGTGATTTGAGCGACATCGACATCTTTAACTTTTTCTTTCAGCTTTTGCAACTGAGTTGTAATTTTATTCACATCGATATTGGAAAGGTTTACCCGATCCAGTAATGCTGGTGCAGCGGCGCTCAAACCATATCGAATAGCTTGCTTGATCACACCATCGCCATTACCCCCTCCAACTGTAACCAGTTCTTGAAGCCGTTCACCCAATTGCTCGGAATTCAGTTCTTCGGGAGTAGCAGACTTAAGTAAATTTATTACTTGTTCTGTAGGATTTTTGCGATTCAAAGCTTGTTGCCAAGCACCTTGAAATTGGTCAGCAATGCCATTGATATCTTCTTTTGAGAAATCTGCGCGGCTGCTAATTAAATCAACAAATGTTTGGCGATTAATGTTTTGCAATAGGTCGCTGTTAGCAACAGATTGCAAATCTGTATCTTTAAGAAGCTGGTCAAATTGATTACGAACTTCTTTGATATCCAGCTTTGGTAATTGCAGAGAACCTAAAGAACTTTGGAGCGTATTTTTAATACCTTCAGGATCAAAACCTGAAGTTAATTCCCGCCGAACTGCGGCTGTAATATCTTCAGCGGTAGAAACTAACTGTTTTTTCGCAGTATTAGCACCAATGCCAGCAGTTGCTGTACCCATCAGAGCTTGAAAACCAGAAGTGACAGTATTAGCGATAGAACCAATTAAAGAACCTACCGCCGATGAACCCAACCAAATTACCAGTGAGAAATAGGTAGACCAGATGACTACACCGATAATTGCTCCTAAAAATGCACTTTCGATTAAGCTAAGTTTCACTGCTAGAAAACAAGCAAAAAATAATGCAATGCTAGCGGTTATCAATACCCAAGAACCAACTTTAGCTTGAACTTTACGAATTGTCCTACCTAAACTTTCTGAGTCATCATCGGAATCTGAGTCAATTTCCCAAGATGAAATTCCGATAGCAACTGAAAAGCTTGTGAATAACAATTGAAAGGCAAATGCCATCGAAATTCCAGCTAGCAATGCCACCAAGAATTTAGGCCCAGAAAAAAGAACTGATGCTTCTTCTGGAGTTAGTACTTCCTGAGCTAAAGTTATCGGCCCTAATCCAAAAGGCAGCCCGTTCCATCCCCAAACAGTTAAAACACCTTGAAACATAGGATTTTCTCACTTGCACTCAATTAAATAAATATCCATTTATGAAATGGCTTACTTATCAATTTAGTTATTAGTTATATAATCTGATACTTTCTTAGGTAATAAGTTTATTTACCAAAAGTCATATATTACAAAAAATAAATAAATTTAATACTTTTTAACTAAAAAAATAATGTAGGTAGAAGTTAGTGATTTTGTGATAATCTAATGCAATTAAAATAAAATCTTATTAAGAAAAGTAAATTTTAGAAAAATGCATCCACAGATACGGCAGTTTTTAAACAGGTGAGGTACAGTTTCAAACTGTGGGGAAGAATATCTATTGGTGTTAATCTCAGGTAGAAGCTAGCGCTGGCAAGAGTTCTCTAGTTACCCTCACTCTCGATCGAAAATTGGGTGAGGGCAAAATATCGAAATAAAGCAGATTTACCCTGAAGTTTAAACCTATATATAGTTGTGTATTTATACTAAGGATTACATCTAAGTAGATATAGATAGTTTTTTCGGATAAATTTGGTTAATTTTAAAACTCATATTTAGACAAACTTTTGACAGAGAAAAAAATAGTTAATATCTAATTTTTATAAAACATAATTTATTTGATACTTTCAGATTTTTTATTAACTTAGCCTTAGCTCAAAGCACCTATATCTAATGATAGAGATAAAATTTATTCCAAACGATTGATGAAAAATCAACATAAGCATGTATTAATAAGGGGTGTTACGAGCTATAAATTAGTAAATAATTGATTTGTGCTGAGGAGAAAAAATAATGGTTGTAGGTGTACATAATAAACGTGGTGTAGGTGTATTTTCTAATCGCCGAGATGTTGAACATGCCCTACATGAATTGAAAAAGACCGGGTTTGACATGGATAGAGTCTCTGTCATTACGCAGGATGGAGACAAAGATGATATTGCTGGCGCTGAAGTACGCGATCGCGTCGGTGATAAATCTGACGAAGGCGCTAAACTTGGGGCAGTTACAGGCACTGCTTTGGGCGGATTGACTGGCTTATTAGTTGGTCTTGGGACTTTGGCAATTCCTGGAATCGGGCCAATTATGCTAGCTGGAGCCGCAGCAACCACCCTAGCTACCACCCTCACTGGAGCTGGTATTGGTGCAGTAGCTGGCAGTTTGCTTGGTGCATTGATTGGTTTAGGAATTCCCGAAGAACGAGCTAGAGTTTACGACGAACGCGTGAGGCGGGGACACTATCTAGTTATCGTAGATGGTACAGATACAGAAGTCGCCAGAGCAGAAGCAATTCTACGTCAGCAGGGTGTGGAAGAGTTTGGCATTTACGATAATCCAGATGCTAGAAATGCAAGCACTGGTTATGTCACTCCAACTCCTGCTGGCACTGGTTATGTCACTCCAACTCCTACTGCGGCTCATAGCGGTGTTGCTAGACGGGCAATTGGGGTATTTTCTCATCGTCGAGATGCAGAAGCAGCACTTACAGAATTACGAGATGCGGGTTTTCCCTTAAGTACAGTCTCCATCATTGCCAAGGATACAAACGGTCAAGGGATCGCTGGTGTAGATGTAGATAGAAACGTCGGTACAGGTAATAAAGCAGACGAAGGCGTAAAAGCTGGAGCAGCTACAGGCGGAGTCGTAGGCGGTTTGACTGGTTTATTAGTTGGTCTTGGGACTTTAGCGATTCCTGGAATCGGGCCTGTGATTGCAGGTGGCGCAGTAGCAACAGCTTTAGCATCAACAGTGGCTGGTGGTGCGATCGGTGCAGCCGCTGGGGGTATTGTAGGCGGACTCGTTGGTTTGGGAATTCCTGAAGACAGGGCGCGAGTTTATGGCGATCGCTTCCAAAAAGGCGACTACTTAGTAATTATCGATGGTACGGAAGGTGAAATCCACCAAGCTGAAGCTATTCTCAAACGTCGAGGTATTGAAGAATTTGCTATCTATGATGGCACTGATCTTGGTGAATATCGCCCAGGTTTGGACAGAGTAACAGATCACGACACACCAGTTATTAATAGCGATCGCACCAATTACTCAACATCCGCTAATATAGACGATCCTGCCGTAGTCATTGTTGACCGTCGTGATGAAACACTCTAAGCTAAGGTAGTCGTCACTCACACATAATTCCACAAAATTGCAGAAGCAAGAATTTGAAAACTTTGCTCCTGACTGACTAAAAAACCTGCTCCTCACTTCTGCCGTAAATATCAACAAATTTCACTTTCCGATTCCGAATTCAACAATATGCAAAAGCTAACTCCTTTCTTAATTAGTGGCCTTTTAGTTTTTGGTGTTGCTGCTTGTGATAACGCTTCTAAAACAAGTGAATCTGCACCCAATAATCCTAATGAAGCTCCCCAAACACCAACCGCAAAAGCAACACAAGCCGCTCAACAAGATGCACAAAGTGATGTCCGCAGAAGACAACTAAATGAGGATATTCGCGCCCGCGAACAACGCAATAATACCACTGGTGGCGATACAAAAAGAGCTGCCGGTGACTTAAAAAGTGAAGTTCGCTCTAAGTTAGAGGCTAATATACCCAAGGGTCAACTAACAGTTGATGCCGCAGACGATGGGACTGTCACTGTCGCAGGAACTGTTAACAATCAGAAGGAGTTGGCTAAAATTGAACCTTTAGCTAAACAAATTAAAGGTGTCAAAACTGTAGTTGTTAAAGCAACTGTTGCCGCACCAAAACCAAGCAAATAAGGCAGCTAACAATAAATCTAACTGAGTTGGTAGGTATAAATAAATTTAGATGCCCCTGCTCAGTTTTAGTGGTCAGTTATACTTAATTACTGACCACTAAAAATTTCCAACTGACGACCTTAATAATTATATTTATTGATGCTCAGTTCAGTTATACAACCTCTTTGTAGTCACCGAAAATAAAAACTATGGAAACTGAAGAACAGCAACGTGAATCTATCAATGCTTCCTTATCACAAGCTACACTAGCACTTGAAGGTACAGATACTACAAACTTACCCAAGTTACCACCAGCACGTGAACCTGAATCTCAATGGCAGCAAATTAGCAGACAAGTTTCTCAATTTTTAGAGCAACTGCCGGAATATTTAATTAGCTTTTTTAAGGACTACAAGCAGCCTCTAACAACTGTTGCTTTAATTTTGACGGCGATTGTTACAGCCAAGATAGTACTAGCAGTCTTGGATGCAATCAATCATATTCCACTACTATCACCGACTTTTGAGTTAATTGGAATTAGTTACGCTACATGGTTCATTTTCCGTTATTTACTTAAGGCTTCAACTCGGCAAGAATTAGCCGATGAAATTCAATTTCTGAAAAGCCAATTTGTGGGCGAATAAATTTCCACATTAAACTAGCCTCAGCACAGTAGTTGGTATAGTTCGCTAATTAAATATATACAATCCAAAGGTTTACATTCCCGACTTATCTCAAAAGTCGGGAATTTTGTAATTATCCTATTTTGGATGCAAAACCCAGTAAAGGCACAATAATGTTCATTGGTGTCAGTGTCAACTTCAGCCAAAACCCTTGTTTTACCGAACGAATGTGAATCATAAGTATTTAACCGGACTTAAAATTAGTCTTTTAGATACATCCAAAGATAGAGAACATAACATTATATTTAATTTAAAATCACTTCTCAAGATAGTAGCTCAGAGATGAAAAACAGCCTAATCTGGTTTTTGAAGTTATTTAATAGATTCTTTAACGAGGACATAATTTATGGCTAATGAAGGAGTTAATAAAGGTATAGATTCATCTGATCGGGCTGAAGTAGATACATACGATCGCGGGATTATCCCAGCTGAAACTGCTGCTCGAATGGAAAGAGAAGGAGATAAGTACAAAAAACTCCCCACAGAAGAAGGGGAGGCAGATGCACCTACGGATGACCAAACTGATCCAGAAAGTATACGCACCACTGACGGCTATACCGTGGACAAAGAAGGTTTGTCTAACAACTATGCAGTTGAACCGGAAATGTACTACGAAGTACCTGGTGATGCACGCAAACAAGCAGCAGAAGAAAAGGCAGCACGTATTGAAGAACTTGGAGAAATTAATCAGGACGAGGAAGGCAAGTTGACCGAAAAGGGTGACAGCCGCGGTAGAGGGCCAGGAATAATTTAATTAACAACTATCCTTTTGCTGGGTGCAATTACACGTAAGAAGGCGAAATAGCTGGTTTGTAGAGACGTAATGATTGCGTCTCTACTTGTGTATATGGGCTAATATTTCGAGAAGTATGTTACTAGATAATCAACGGCTCAAGTTCACGATTATGCCATTGCCGCTGATGCCATTCGGCAACCAAAGGACGGACAATAAACTTAGGCTGTCTATCGCCTTTAACGTCAATGCGTAAACCTGAATAAGGTCGTCGTTTCTGAAAACCTTGACCGTTGCGACCAATGAAGAGATGCGATCGCGCCACTAATCTATTTTCATTCCCAAAAGTCTCCATCAAATCTGCTCCCTCAATCCGCTGGCGTCGCAAACTAAACCCACTACCGCCACAAACAATCCAGTGGATATGCGAATCAGCGTGTCCGGTATCCATTGTCTCAAGGTGTTCCAAGCAGTGCGCGTGACCGTTTAATACCAAATCGACCAAAGGACGCCCCTGAGTTCGGGAACCTATTTCTTCAGCTACCGCATCCAACACACCACGGAGGCGATCGCGAATGATCAGAGTTTGGGCTTGTTGCCACTTTGTCGCTTCAGTTACATAGGGAGGATGATGGAAATAAATTACCCTTCCCCGAACTTCGCCAGTATTCCAAGATTCAATTAATCTTTGCTTGAGCCACTCCAGTTGTTCAATATCAGTCAGCAGTGTTTTATTAGTGGCTAGTTGCTTATCGATATCAACAATAATTTCTTCAATTTGTGACAGCTTGGCGTGGAAGTCGTCTAATTGGTCGGCTTCGCTGGGGTTTTCGGGACGAAGCTTGGCTGAGGTTTCAATGATTTGCTGCTTTTCTTGCTCTAAATCTTCACGGCGTTTTTCTAAGAGTTTGCGATCGGCGTCACCTTTTTTTGTTTTAGGTAGCGGTGGTGGATCGTTAAATGTATTAGAATCCAAGGCAAAGAAATCAATACCGCCATAACGAAAAGTGTAGTAGCGATTGGGAAGGCGGGTAAAATGCCCAGGTTCATACTTAAGACAACGACCTGTATCTGTCTTACCTGTGTAGTACTGATCTAAATGATGATTTAACTCTCCTGGAAGCTGAAACGCCTTCAGATAGTCGAGAAATGCCCGTGCGTAGGCGTCACCGGTTCCTGAGCCATGCAAGCCCACATCTAGGTCTAACCGCGATCGCAACAGGCCACGAATCGGTAATGTTGTTAGGGATGCCAAGCTCAATAAAATCGGCAAGTTATAGTAATCATGATTTCCCGGTACTGGTAGAATGGGCAGCTTAAAAATCATCTGATCATAGGCAATCTTTTTGGGATGTTCTCCGCCCAAGATAAACTCTCGGTAAGGCTGGATGAAGTTCTGGTGGTAGTATTCACTCGACCCGACTAAATAGATCACATCCCCCATGTGCAGCATAAAACGGGATTCGTTGTGATGAGGCAGCATGAGTTCAGCCACCTGTCGCTGGGGATTGTGTCCCCGGTGTTTGCCGGAACCACTATCACCTACAACTAAAAATGAGAAATCAGGATTATCTGCTTGACCATCCTCCAACACTAGCCGAGTTTGGTCGATGTTCCGTTCCACAATTAACGGATCTTGCCATCGTACCCGCTGATTCATTTTACTAATTTTGTTAGCGATCGCTGGATCAGATACAAGTTTCAATGCAATCTACTCCTGAGTCTTGAATTGCAGGGAAGATGAGGGAGCAGGGGGAGCAAGAATTTTAGATTTTAGATTTTAGATTGAAATTTAATCCAAAATTTAAAATCCAAAATCCAAAATTGAATTGCCCAATGCCCAATGCCCTCACTCCTCTATTGTGTCTTTCATCTCAATAGTCAAATTAGGGAGTCCTTCTAGTTTTTCGGTAGGCTCAACTTCTTCTACTAATGGCACAAAAATTCTCAAGCCTGCTGGAACACACTTAATTTCTACTGGTGTTGTACCCACTATTTCACCATCTAAAACAACCTTTTGCGGTGGGTTAGTCGTAATTTTAAATTGTTTGGCTCGCAGGAAGCCAATATCATCCCGTTCTACGGCGTTACCTGTAGAAGCCGTTTGAAATAGATGAAATGTAGCTGCAATCGCTCCTGCCTTGTTAGCTGGAGCTACAATCGTTAAATCTAGTAACCCATCATCATAAATCAGACCTGCTGGCCCCTGAGCCAAAACCGAAGTGGGAGGCGCGGCATTTGCGACTGTTACTGCACAGGCACTAGTTTTAATTATCTTGTCTTCAGTTTCAATTTCAACATCAAAAATTTTTAAGTTTCTCAGTTGCTGGATTCCTGCCAAAACGTAGGCCATCATCCCAAAGCGATTTTTTGCGTCCCGGTCTGCCAATTCTACAGTTTCAGCTTCAAAGCCAATACCTGCTAAGAGTACCATTGGCCGATCGTTGCAATAGGCTACGTCTACACTGCGGATTCCTCCCTGTAAAATTGTCTGACATGCCGCTGCGATCGTGTCAGGAATTCCTAAAGCTGTGGCAAAAGCGTTTGCTGTTCCTCTGGAAATGATCCCAAATGGAATCTCAGTACCCACTACAGCCGCTGCCGCCGCTGAGAGGGTGCCATCTCCCCCCGAAGCAATGATTGCATCTACACCCCTCGCTACCGCTGCATAGGCGAGTTCGTCAGCGTCGATTTCTTCAGTTGTGAGATAAATATCTAGGTCAATCTCTGGCTCTAATATTGCCCGAATTTCTGCCAGTTCTAAATCTGGGTCACCCTGACCCGCAACTGGATTGAAGATGAGGCAGGCGGAACGATTCATAAAATATAAAAGCTAAACTTAGATCACTAAAATACCAAATTATTTTTAGCATTGTTGGTAAATTTCGACTTCCATCTGGCGGCTGGTTTACCCTTTGTAATAAGTTTAAAATCTTCTGCGTCGAAACATCCCTATGCTGATGCATATTTTGGTATCTTTTGTCTATACTTAAACAATAAAAAATTTTGCCATGCGTCAATTATTACTAGTTTTGGCAAGTATGCTAACTCTCAGCAGTTTAGATACCCCCACCATGACAATAGCAGGCACGACGCCTGATTTACCAGAGATGCGCTTAGTTCAAAAGCTCAACTGCAATAATCCTCAAACTCAAACAGCAATTAATGAATGCACGAAGTTATCTTATCAGAATGCAGATAAAAAACTGAATCGAGTTTATCAACAATTGCTACCTACGTTAGAAAGCTCTAGGAAACAGAAATTGATTACTGCACAGTTCGCATGGATTAAGTTTCGAGATACCAATTGTGAGTTTGAGAGAAGCAGATACGAGGGAGGAAGTATTGCCCCAACGATTTATTTTGGTTGTCTAGAAAATTCCACCAAATTGCGTACCCAACAATTACAGGAATATCTCAAAGCCGACCCTTAATTTGATAAAAATTGTTAATTTTTTTTGATATCTACCGGTTTCTATGATTGCGTTACGATTGAGGTAAAATACGATAAAAAAGTGTCTCTATGACCGTAACTACAGCGAAGTGGACAATAGATGAATATCACCGCATGATCGCGGCAGGTATCCTAGATGATCGGCATATGGAACTTCTAAAGGGAGAAATAGTAGAAATGTCACCGGAAGGAGAACCTCATGCCTACTTCAGCAGTGAAGCTGGGGAGTACCTGATTCAACTTTTAGGCAATCGCGCCACAGTTCGCCCCAGTAAACCGATTACGCTTCCTAACAACTCTGAACCTGAGCCTGATATTGCTATTGTAAAAAGATTGGGACGTGAATATTTAGAACATCATCCCTACCCTGAAAATATCTTTTGGTTGATCGAATATTCTGATTCCAGCTTAGATAAGGACTTACAAATAAAAACCAAAGTCTATGCTGAAGTAGATATTCCTGAATATTGGGTAGTTAATCTGAGAAAGCGACAAGTTGTAGTATTTCGAGATCCTCAAGATGGAGAGTATACCTCAAAAACAACATTAACTAGAGGTACAATTTACCCACAAGCATTTTCAGATTTGGCTATATCAGTAAGTTCGATTGTTAACATTTAGAGATAGAAACTAAAAAATCCATTAATCCGATTATTTACAGATAATTTTAACATGGCTTGCTCACTCTGCTTTCATCTTTAACCAGCCAAATACCTGTTCTACTGTCAACTTTAAATCAATACCATCTAGAACAGTCAAACTATCTTCTCTATGACAAAATTCTGGTTGTTGATCTGGTTTAAATACAAGAACTGAGCGGTCATCAGGATCAATCAACCATCCCAACTGACAACCATATTTTAGGCAGTGCAAAATATTGTTTGTAACTCGATTGGAACTTTGATCTGGAGAGAGAATTTCAATCGTCCAGTTCGGAGCAATTAGCACATCATCTACAGGTTCCCCGTTATCGTCAAATTCAATTTGTTGCCAACGAATAACCGCTACATCTGGAACAATTGACCGACCACCAAAAGTACAACGCAACTCTGGAAAAGCATAAGCGATTTGCCTATCCTCTGTGACTTCATTAATTCCATTAATCAACTTAGTCTGAAGTCGGGAGTGGCGGGTTTTAGGCATTGGTTTCTGGATAATCCCACCATCAATATAAATACTGGCAGGCTTTGTTTCTGGTAACTTCAGAAACTCCTCTAGGGTTAGGGATGCCGATTTTGCAACACTCATGACTTCTGTTATTCCGAAAGTCCTGCATCTAGTTTATCAATCTTCGCCACTGGCTGGATACAACAAGGCGATTATTTATAGAGCAATACGCTTGGGTTAAGGCTTAATTCTTTGTTCAAGTCAATCATTCGCTACAATTTATTTATCAAGTTGCCCTTCATCAAACATCTAAAATTTTCGCTTGATTATTTGAGACAGTTAGAATAACTCCTCTAAGCTTCGGCTGCATTCCAGGTGAATCAACTGACCAAGCCAAAGCGTAACTCATATCGCCATTAATTTTTGGAACAGCTATTTGAAAGTGAGGATCACAAATTTTAAATCTGACTCCTTGCCAAACAGGCATAGTTCCAGGTATTGAATGGTTTTTAGAATACAAATTTACAATAAATGCCTTATCACCTATCTGTAAATTTTGCTCTGATTGAAATGTAAAACCACCATTGTTGATAACTGTAAGCTGTTTATCAAAGAATAAACGCGCTATGTAGTACATCGCTGGAGCTATAGATTCATTTGTTATAACCGCATTTAAGGGAATTGGCTTTGAGAATCATTGATTGCCCATCAGTGCGATCGCACCCGCATATAATAATCTTGGCAAATTGAGTTGATGAAGCAACTTGCTACCCAGGTTGCGATCGCTATCCAACAGTCAAAACTTTACAAACAGCTACAAACACTCAACGCTGAATTAAAACACCGCGTTCAACAACGGACTCAAGAGTTAACTAAAGGCAATGTCTCTCTTTGAGGCTGTACTCACAAGGAGCAATGAAAACTCCTTGTGAGTACTCCCTATCTATAATTTGAGATTCCTGAAGCAAGCTTTTGGTAAAGAATTGTAATCTAAAATCCAAAATCCAAAACCCAAAATTCGTATGTGTCCCTGACTACGGTAGTCTAGATGAAAGTGAATTCTCGCTTGCGAGACGATATATTGTTTTATGACTTCAGTTGTTTCTAGTCCTCCACGCACTATTCGGATTGGTTCACGCAAAAGCCAACTAGCTCTGGTTCAGACCTACTGGGTACAAGAGCAACTCCAGAAAAGCTTTCCTGATATCACCTTTGAAGTCCATACCATGTCTACCCAAGGCGACAAAATCCTGGATGTAGCATTAGCTAAGATTGGCGATAAAGGACTTTTTACTAAAGAACTTGAAGTCGGAATGCTCAATCAGGAGATTGATTTTGCCGTTCATTCCCTCAAGGATCTGCCGACTCACTTACCAGAAGGGTTAACACTGGCCGCAATTACTGAACGGGAAAACCCAGCAGATGCATTAGTTGTGCATGAAAAGCATAAAGATAAACAAATCGATACTTTACCAGAGGGTGCGGTAATCGGTACATCTTCGCTGCGGCGATTAGCACAGTTACGCCACCACTTCCCCCACTTTACATTTAAAGATGTGCGGGGAAACTTGATTACACGGTTGGCAAAACTGGATGCAGGCGAATACGATGCTTTGATTTTGGCAGCAGCAGGGTTGGAGAGATTGGAAATGAGCGATCGCATTCATCAAATTATCCCCAATGAAATCTCCCTCCACGCCGTTGGACAAGGAGCCTTGGGTATAGAATGTCGGACTGATGATAGTGAATTGCTATCTCTACTCAAAGCGATCGAACATCCCCAAACACGCGATCGCTGTCTCGCCGAACGATCTTTTCTCCGCTCTCTAGAGGGCGGCTGTCAAGTACCTATTGGTGTAAATACAGAAATATCTGGTGAGAATTTGATCTTAACAGGGATAGTCGCCAGTGTAGATGGTCAAAAGTTCGTAAAAGATACCGTCACTGGGATTGCCAACAATGCCGAAGCACTAGGCATAGAACTAGCAGAACTGTTGCGGCAACAGGGAGCGCAAGAAATTTTGTCAGAAATTTTTGCGGTGATTCAGCGCGGTTCCTAAGCAATTGGGCAAGCCGATGTGATTAGATAATAATTGATCGCCGTTGCATCAAAGATGTGCCAGACGCGACAAATTGCGTTGGTCGGAATCGATCATAGAGTTAATTTGACAATATAGACTCAGGGAAGCAAAAATTACCATGCGGATTCTATTTGTTGCAGCAGAGGCAGCGCCCATTGCCAAAGTAGGAGGAATGGGTGATGTTGTCGGGGCATTACCCAAATTCTTGAGAGAAATGGGGCATGATGTGCGGATATTCTTGCCTTACTATGGTTTCCTGCCAGACAAAATGGAAATTCCCAAAGAACCCATTTGGCGGGGATCTGCGATGTTCCAGGAATTTGCTGTTTATGAAAGCATTCTGCCTGGTACTGATGTTCCCTTGTACTTATTTGGACATCCCTCTTTCTTACCCCGCCACATTTATTCTGGAGATGGTGAAGACTGGCGGTTCACCTTGTTTGCCAATGGTGCAGCCGAGTTTGCCTGGAATTACTGGAAACCGGAAATTATGCACTGTCACGATTGGCATACGGGGATGATTCCTGTGTGGATGCACCAAGATCCTGATATCACCACATTGTTTACCATTCATAATCTGGCTTATCAAGGGCCGTGGCGTTGGTATTTGGAGAGAATTACTTGGTGTCCCTGGTATATGCAAGGACACAACGTCATGGCGGCGGCGGTGCAATTTGCTAATAAAGTAAATACAGTTTCGCCCACCTATGCCGAGCAAATCAAGACACCGACTTACGGTGAAACATTAGAAGGTTTGCTGTCCTTTATTAGCGGTAAATTATCTGGGATTATCAACGGTATTGATACTGAGGTTTATAATCCAGAAGATGACAAATACATTGCCCAAACCTTCACTGCTGATACTTTAGATAAACGCAAGGCAAACAAAATTGCTTTGCAAGAAGAACTAGGGTTAGAAGTCAACTCCAAAGCCTTTTTAATTGGGATTGTAACCCGATTAGTGGAACAAAAAGGTATTGATTTGATATTGCAAATCCTCGATCGCTTCCTATCTTATACAGATGCACAGTTTGTGTTGTTAGGGACAGGCGATCGCTACTATGAAACTCAGATGTGGCAATTAGCATCCCGCTTTCCCGGACGCATGGCAACTTACCTACTGTATAACGATGCCCTGTCTCGCCGGATCTACGCTGGTACTGATGCCTTCTTGATGCCTAGTCGTTTTGAACCTTGCGGTATTAGTCAAATGATGGCTTTGCGCTACGGTTCTGTACCCATTGTCCGCCGCACAGGTGGATTAGTTGACACTGTAACCCATCATGACCCCGAAAATGCCGCAGGTACTGGTTATTGCTTTGACCGCTATGAACCGCTAGACCTTTTCACCTGTATGATTCGGGCTTGGGAAGGCTTCCGTTTCAAACCGCAATGGCAAGAACTACAAAAACGCGGCATGAGTCAAGATTTTAGTTGGTATCAATCTGCCAAGCAGTACGTGAAGTTGTACAGGTCAATTTACGGTTTGCCAGAAGAAGAGGAGACACCAGAACTAAAGTCAGTGTTAAACGAGGCAGTTACCAGTAGCAAGTCCTAAACCGCTAGTAGGGGTGTACAGATGTACATTGGTGTCAACTTAAGGTAAAAACCTGCCTAGAACTAGCTTTTAGATTGTCTCGTTCCCAGTCTCCGACTGGGAACGCCGTTCTAGAGGCTCCGCCTCCCTTGCTGGCGGCTCTGCCGCCAAGAGCAGCATTTCCAGCCTCTGGCTGGAAACGAGATTTGAAAAGGCTTTTTGCTTAAGTTGACACCTATGACAGATGTATGCCTCTAATCTTTGTGACTCGTGAATTCCATGAACCTTTCCCTGCCTTAAACTAAAGTTCAAGTCTGTCCCTCTCCGACTCGGAGAGGGAAACATTTTGCGTATTAAAACCAGAGCTACCTTATACACACAAGTCATCCAATTACCCAAAGCAAAAACCTCACCCTGTCCTGACTTTAATCCCTCTCCTTACCAAGGAGAGGGACAGGTTTTGCGTAGCAGAACCAGGGTGAGGTTTTCTTAAGTTATTCGATCAACCGTAAATTGCGTCCAGAGAGACTTTTGTATACACACAAGTCTCTTGACCTGCAATGCCAATACATCGACTGACAATGCCAATGCATCGACTGACAATGCCAATGCATCGACTGACAATGCCAATGCATCGACTAACAATGCCATTGCATCGACAATTATCTAAGATTGATATAACTCTTAACTCCTAACTATTAGACTTCTTGCATAAATCAAAAATAAGAACCCCACCCCGCCAAAGCTACGCTTTGTCCCCCCTCCCCGCTCTTCGAAAGGGGATTAAGGCTGGGGTGTTTAGGACTTTTGCAAGAGGTCTATTGAGTACTGGTCGCTTTCGCCTTAATTAACCAGTCAGCATCATGAGTGCAAATTTCCCGACCGGACGAGTCTCCTAAACGGTCTAGCGCCAATAAACAAGCATATTTTAAATCCCAAATTGGCGTATTGAGGCAAATTTTGAGTTCAGTAATTGCTCGTGAATCACCCAATTCACCAAGAGCGATCGCACAAGCTGCACGGGATTTCTGAAACTGAGGTTCGCGGTTGTGCAGGTTTTCTATTAACAAATCGTAGG
This sequence comes from Nostoc sp., assembly GCF_036917655.1. Taxonomy (GTDB): domain Bacteria; phylum Cyanobacteriota; class Cyanobacteriia; order Cyanobacteriales; family Nostocaceae; genus Nostoc. The sequence continues at coordinate 70,805 of NZ_JBALCY010000032.1, read as the reverse complement.
CGGGAACATATTTCAGCCAGCCGAAAAGTTTCATGACATGATAATGAGCGCCATAATCGTTATATGCCTTGTCCAAATAAGTTGCTAGAAGTGCTTGGGGTGCTTCTTGTGGATAAATATCTAGTAAAGTTTTTGTCGCTAAATAGCAGCGTCCAAAATCGGTTTCGTAGAGTTCGTTAATCACAAAATTTAGTACAGGGGTCGCGTCATACTCATGTACTAAATCAAGTTCGTTGGGATGATCGTACAGTACTTGCTCTAAGTAAGGTTGAATTTCTGTAAAGGTAATTTCACCACTGGGGATGCCTGCATCCAAAAGCATCCGCAATCCTCGCAACCGAAACACCAGAGATACAGGACAACGGGCAATTTCTGGGATGGCTTTGTAGTAGCGTGAATCAATCAGGTCTTGAATGCAACCGCGCCGTGCATTAACGCTGGAACTTTGTAGCAGCGACATCACCTCAGTGATTTGCGAGTAGTCACCGGTGAAACGACAAACTGTAGCGATCGCTGCACTACGGGTAGGTTCATCCTCAGCTTGGGTAAATTTATTTACACGTTCTAAAGACGGCTGATAGTCAGCATTAGCAAGGGTGTGAATAATTACTCGATAGATTTGACCAGGTTTATCGAGCAGTTGCGCCACCTCTTCGAGAATTTCTGGATCTTTAGTCCCGATTTCCCCGATCGCCCACACAGTATTTTCAACAGTATAAATATCATCATCTTTGAGGCACTGCCGAATTACAGGTAAAGCTGATTCGGCCTGCAATCGCCCCAGACTTTCTACAGCCTTGCGTCGAACAATCCGGTGGTCTAACTCATCAGGATTACTGGTTTCAATCGCCCGCACTAAAGCCGCGATCGATTGCTCTGTGGGGAAGTTAATTAGATGGGAAACAGCAATATACTTATCAGAAGCGTCTTCGAGTTGTTCTAATGGTGTATCGATAATTGCGATCGCTTGATCTTCTGTTAGCCCAAACATTTTAAAAAAACGTTTATCCATTGATCTGTTAATGGCTCTTGGATAATTGCTCAGAGGTCACGTTTACTATCGTACTAGTGACAGGGGACTGGGAAATAGCGATAAATTATGTTTGAGGATTAAACCACCAAAAAATGCAGTTGCTAGTTAGGTTGGAGTTTAGACCAAAATAAAATAAAATCCGCTTACTGAGCTACTGAGTGAGAGTTGCGATGTCTAACGTCAAGCCGCTTCTCTACGAGACGCTCCGCGTCGCTTGCTTCTCCGTAGGAGTATGCGTGTACGCAGCCATTTAAGGATGATAGAAACAGATATGAGTGATTACTTAGATGACTACGAATTTAATAACCTCGATTTTTACAGAAAAAATCATGGGTTACAGATTTATTACAACTGGTCTGGGGAAATTTGGTGGCAAGAAACACAAGACAAGCCAAAAGAAAAATTGTTCTCTATTATTGGCATGAATGCTACCAAAGTATTTCTCAAGCCCGATCCTGAGTCCGGCGAAGTCGGGTATCGCATCAATAGAGAGTTGGGTTTATTTTGTGACCCAGATACGCAAGAGATTCTGCACTTTTGGAAGTCACCAACAGCAAGTCAACCAGTACCAGTAGTCCACATTGCTAACCGCATTGTCCAAGGCTCAGTCAAACCAAAAAAAGTTGTCATACCCAAAGGCAAGGGATATATTACCTCTGTCATGGAAATTCCTTTAGAATATCCGCATCCCTTAGCAGGAGATAGCAAATATTCAGACTATTGCCCTGGAGAAAAGTTTAAGGGAGTTGAGTACTTTATATCAAATACTTGCCGACCCGATGCAACTGAAGTCCCTTCTGCTAAGTGGGCAAGGGACTGTCCTTGGTTGCCCTGGATGAAGTTAGGATATGCTCATCCAGCTAAATTAAGATTTGAAACCACAATATTTAGAGTAGATTCTTTTGAGCAGCTTCATCCTAGTTTGGTTAAGCTGGTGAGGGAAAAAGTACCAATTTATGAATTCACGCCAACAGAAAGCGATGAACCGAATGTGACGAGCATTCAATACTTTAAGAAAAACTTTGAGTCCTACTTGCGGGGAGATATTTTCCCACTTGAGGAAACCTCTTAAAATAATTCGTAATTCGTAATTCGTAGTTAAGAATTCAATTACAAATTACGAATTAAGAATTATTTCCGCAGTTAGTAACTATTCCTTTGACCATTTACGTGAAATAGCAAAGCATTCGTCAAACTTAGACGATAGCTTGCTAGGTTCTGGAAACCTGATCCTATTAGCCCACGCCTCAATCTTTATTAGGAAGGTACTCAAGTCCTGCTGCACTTTGCTCAGTTCCGTCTCGAAGGTGGAACGTCGTTGGCATCGCCCTCACTGTCTAAATCGAATGGCACTAAGATAAGCCCAAAGTCTTGTATTGCCTCTCATCAACCCACTGGAGGCGGAGCCTCCCAGGAGCGGTTCCCAGCCTCTAGGCTGGGAACCAGTCAGGATAATGGCTGTATTTGAACGCGCGATATCTACGAAGGGCTATTCGGCGTCGCACTTTCATTCAAAAAAGCCTAAAAGACTTATCAGAACTTAGATCAAAGGCTGTAGTTGGGTACGACTTTTGAAGATTTCCGTCAAAAAGCTTTACCAGTGGTAACGTGATCTGAGAAGATCATAATATATGCATTTGTCTAGCAAATAATCAAATACAAACGATAGTCGAACACTGACTGCACATCATTTATATAAACACGCATTTAGGAAACAAAAGTTATGGATGAAGCATCAGAACTCACAACAACCGATAACCCAAGCGCTCAAGATGTAGCAGAAGTTATTGCAGAACTTGAGCTATATCGAGAACGTCTAGTCCAAGAAACTACAGAAACAGCAAAACGGGCTAAGTTGATGAGAGTAAATGTTATGGCAAAACTAGAGCCTGAACTTACCAAGATTGATTCTGCCCTTGAGGAACTCCGTAATCAACAGGCTGCTCTGAGAGTCAGCAACTAGTAATCTATCTTGATAATTTAGCTATAAGTCACATGCTCAACTCCAAAACTCAATCCGGGGAGGATTCGTTAAATCTGTCTCAGGCAGAAACTGATGCAATACTAGCAGCAGTCAGTGAGCAATTAGGCTTAAATACCTTCAACCCTGATGACCAAGAGCTACTCAAGCAGATGATTGAGAGTATGGGAGACTCACGGGGGATGGTTAGGTTGAGTTTTGCGGAGGTGTTGGGTAAAATCGGTAAACCAGCGACCCCTTTATTGATGCAAGCTGTGGCAAATCACCCAAACCCAGTTGTACGCAGAGCTAGCGCCAAAACCCTGACACTGATCGCTGATCCGATCGCAGTTCCCACCTTGGTTAACGCTCTCTTAAATGATGAAGATACAGTGGTCAAAACCTCGTCGGTGGGAGGGCTTGCCAAAATAGGTAAGGCAGCTGTGCCAGCATTGCTGAAAATCTTAGCGTCAACCGAGTATCCAGAAAGTGCCAAAGGACATGCGGTATGGGCATTGGGATTTATTGGAGCAGAAGCGAAGGAGCATTTATATCGAGAAATTAACTCAGACTCGGCTGATGTTCGGGCTGCGGTGGTAGGTGCGATCGCTAAAATTGCTCAAGAAGGCACTGAAGAAGGAGCATTTCACATTCTGGTGAACGCTCTTACTGATTCATCCCAAATGGTGCGGTGTGAAGCGGCATCTGCTTTGGGCAGTCTGGCTTATCAACCAGCGATTCCTAATCTGGTGGAGTTACTGCATCATACCGATTGCGAAACTCGAAAAGCGGCGGCTCTGGCATTGATGAAAATTGGCGATCGCACTTCCTTAGAACCCCTGCAAGCCGCATTAACCGAGGAAGGTGAAGCGGGGGTTCAGGCAGTGATCAAGTTGGCGATTTCTCAAATTGAGAGACAGTTAGAGTCCAATACCTAAATTATTTCAGTGCAATAAGAAAGTGTGGGTTTGGTGATTAACTATTTTTTGGATATGGTGTGAATGCGATCGCTATCCTCTCTTATAGTTAATCACTTGATCTAATCGCGGCAAAGCACTCACTGCTGATTCACGAACATACGGATCGGCAGTTTCATCATTAGTTAATGCTGTCAGCACTTCCACCCCTCGGATATCACCCATCGAACCGAGTGCATTGACGATCGCCACAGCCAGCGCAACATTATCTATTGTTTTCAAAGCTTCAGTCAAAATCTCAAAGGCAGGAGAACCAATCTCACCCAGCGCCATGACTGATGCAATATAAACAACGGCATTTGGATCATTGAGCGCTGTTTTTAATCCCTGTAATCCCTCAGTCGGGAAGGGAACATCGGGATGGTTGGCAGCAACCTGTGCCAGGGCCTTAGCACAACTACCCCGAATGGTCGCATTATCGCTATTTACTAATGACTCTACCAGTGGCGGTACTGCATCTGTACCAATAGCACCTAGTGCCTTTACCGCAGCTCGACGGTAGGTAACATTTTCCTCATCCAAAATACCCATCAGCCGAGGAATGGTATTTTCATCACGGACATCAGCCAGTTCCCACATGGCTCGTTCCCGCAGATTGGGGTTGGGGTGTTTCAATTGTTCAAATAGAGAATCTGTTGTCATAGGTTTAGTAAAATGAAAATCCCAAATCACCAATTTAAATACAATTGGCCAACGATAAACGACGACCCTTATGAATAAATATGCAATGTTTATTTGCCTAACGGTTTAATTTTGAATTTTTCACAGGAGTTACTTACAATAAAACAGAGGGACTCTTGGTCAATTACTCAACCTGATATAGGCAAAGCAACAGACTGAGAGTCCCTGAGTTTTAGAGTATAACGATCGCTCGTCTACGTCTAGTCAATCCCTATTACTATGAAAGGGAGTTGATTACGTAGTCGAGAAGAGCGCGGAACTCAACCAACGCTTGAGGAGACAAGTCGCGAGGAGAGCAAGCGCGATCGCGAGTGTAAGTCAACGCGGTAACGTAAGGAGCTGTGGGCAGACCCAAAGAGCGATAAACTTCACGAGCACCTGCAATACCCCACTCATCCAGAGGGCCAGTACCGCCCACAACTAAGCTGTAGTTGATCAAGCGTAGGTAGTGCTTGATGTCGCGGAGGCACTTGTCTTTCTTGACTTGGGTAGCGCCAGCTTCACCTTCTTGGGTTAGGTAAGGATATTTCTTGAAGGCAGCATCATAAGCTTCTTTAGCTACGTTATCGATACCAGTAGCTAGCTTTTCAGCAGCTTCTAGACGAGCAGTAGCACGCTGAATGCTACCTTGAACGGATTCTAAATCAGAGGTGGTTGGAAAACGACCTGCTGCATCAGCAGATCCAATAACCGTAGTGATAACTGATTTCATTGCTTTTTATACTCCAGATTAGATTTGATCGAGTTTTAATTTCAGTTTGCTTGGCTAATAGCCTTTAGGCATGAGTTGTTAGCTCAGAGCAGAAATAACGCGATCGAAGTAGCTAGCAGCTTCAGCAGCTAGAGCAGAGCAGTCGCCTTGAACAACTTCCAGTTTGCGGAACTTTTTACCAGCGTTAGCTTCAGTGTTGGTGTTGGTAATGTGAGCGACGCTGATAGCCTTCAGGATTTGGAAAGCCCGGATAGAAGAGGTGGTGGGTACGCCCAAAGCTGTGTAGGTTTCTTTCAGACCGTTCAAAGCACGATCATCCAATACGGAAGAATCACCAGCCAACAGCGCATAGGTTACATAGCGCAGAACGATTTCAGCATCACGCAGGCAAGCAGCCATCCGGCGAGTGGGGTACAAGTTACCACCAGCTTGAAGCAAACCTGTATTTTCACAAGCAATCCCAGCGATCGCATCAGAAACCGCACAGCTAGCATTGCTGGCGATCGCATTCACTGCATCAAGGCGCTTGTTGCCTTCAGCAATGAAAGACTTAAGGGCTGCCAAGTCAGCACCACCGATAGGAGCGGTTTTGGCATCAGCTGCAATTACAGCTCTGGAAAAAGCATCAAGAACCATGAGTTCTCCTTAATATTCACAAATGGCGGATATTATTTTTGGCATGTTCTCGATCAGGATTAACTGCGAGTAGCCAAACAAAAACATAGGGGATCACTAGTACCCTAGTCTTTACTATGAGAGACAAAGTAATAATCTGTAATATTTATCTTGGAAATACTTAATGCCCAATACAACTCTTGGAGAGGCTGCGCTAACGGCTTACCTCGGCTTTGCTACTTCGACGCCGACTCCATCGAGCGTTCGCGTAGCGTCTCGTAGAGAAGCCGAGATGCTCAGTACAAGTGCCCAAAAAATTAAGACTTACCCGTTTCACTGGAACTCTGCCACTGCGTAAGTCTTAAGGAAAAAATCTTGTTTTTTACTTGATTAAGCTTGTTTTAGGAGATGTTTGACCAAATTATCTTTCACCATCATCTGCCGTAAAACTTCTAACAAGAATTCCTGAGCCTCTTCTTGACTCAAATTCTGTACCTGGTCTTTCAAGTTCTTTAAGCGAAACTGTTGCTCTAAGCTTAGTTCGATTGGGAAGTCCATGAGCCACTCCTCTGATTGACTGAATCGAAGGGTATTTGTTGTTACTGCTAGTGTGAACGCGTAGGCCTAGCCCATCGTAAACATCGCTTTACACTAGTTTAGCACTGACGCATTAAACTGTCTACGTTGTCAAGCTATAAAGAATTACACTCATAAAAGTTTACAATTGGATAACAAAACGTGTACCTCACCCTCTGTAGGGAGTTTCTTGAAGCTGACCGCTAATCGCTGTAATGTTTAGAATGTTTATATACCAACAACTCTAAAAAGAAAGAAACCCGTAAAACATCATCCGCAGGAGTAATAAGTAGGAGTCAGAAGATTGATAGACGCAATGGAATTTTTTCAACTAAGTGCTGGTAAGTGGCGATCGCAACGGGCAACTCATCATCTGGCCTTCAAGCGCTCAGAGACGGGAGAATCGGATATACAGGTAGAAACTCTGGAAGCCAATCATCCAGAAATCATTGAACTGTGCCAGTATCATGAAATTGACCCCAGCCTTTCAGTAGGTGGATCGCGTGTGCGTTGGCTAGGCACAATGGCTTGGGATAGAGAGGGTGAAGAAAACCATCAGGGGAAAACCATATTTGCCATCGTCCCTGATGGCGATAACCCTAGAGCTGGCAAATTACTGCGCGAAAGAGGCTACGCCGAAATTGTGCCTGTAGTCGGTCTTTTTCACATGGATGATGAAGATGGACTAGTGTTGACAACCGAATACGAAACAATGAGTTCCATTGAGCGATTCTGGTTCGCCAGCCCAAACATGCGACTGCGAACCAGTACAGTCAAACGGTTTGGTGGCTTCAGCACTGCATCGTTTTGTACTGAAAGCCGCATTGAAACTTCTGTTGAGGTTTCCAGCACAGAAGAAGTAACAGAAAGACTTGGGCAGGATGTTCTAGAAAAAAGACAGTTTTATTCCGTTTTAGGCTGGTGAATGATCTCAAGCAGAGCGATGCTTTTACTCGTGGCCGAGATTATCTGCATCGGGTACAGGGACTTGCCCTAGAACCGGGGATGGTGGATGTGTTTGATAACCTGCGCGATCGCATCCCCATTTGCACTTGGATCGGCGAGAATATTAACACCGTTAACGCTCAGATCAACGCCTATCTAGAAGTTTGTCATGAGTGCTTTCATCCCCAAGAGCGTCGCCAGATCCAAATTTTTGCAGTACCCATAGCTCAATCCTTCGGCATAGATGGGTTGTGCAACATTCTCACAAACCCAATCACCATTTTGGTAGATGTCGGTCGAATTGCACCTAGAGACTGGTTTGGTGTAGTCGTTCATGAATACGCCCATGCCCATCTAGGAGACTTTGGTCACAATCAGCAGTTTGCTAGCATCCTATCTCATCTATGTTTAGGACTGGGATTGGAACCACCCAATTGGGAGGCAGGGATGGAAGCAACTTTGCGTAGTTGGCCTCACTGTAAGTCAACCTTAGATCCCCTGGAATTTTGGATAGGTCGCTGAAGGGGGCAGGGGGCAGGGGGCAGGGGGCAGGGGAAGATAAGGGAGAAGAATTAATAACCAATACCCAATGCCCAATGCCCAATGCCCCATTTATCATTAATTTCTTTTGCTAAATGTTAAAAATTATTGCTTCCGTTCAAAAAGGTGAAACTGAATCTTCTAATCTGAAATATGTGAACAATGTTTTTAGTATATTTACAAGTATTAGAGCAAAAAGCCCCACTCTTTTTATTGATTAGCTATGGCTTGAATCGAGGCGGCTAATCATTTTTACTATGAATAGTTAAATTATCCTTAGTTAAGTTTCGTGAAATTTTATCAGAACCTCAGATTCTGATCCAACTACTCCCTTAATATATGATTTAAAGTTGTTAACTTTAATTAAGAATACGGAGGCCTAAGAGTGGCAATTCCTCTATTAACATATGACCCTTCAAGCCAAAACCAGCGTGTAGCTGCATATGAAGTACCGGGTGATGAACAGCCCAGGATTTTTACTACAGACAATATACTGTCCCCGTCAGATTTAGGTGATCTGATCGAAGCAGCATATCGTCAACTTTTCTTTTATGCCTTTGCTGCCGATCGCGAAATATATCTAGAGTCCCAACTCCGTAATGGACAAATTACAGTGCGGGACTTTATTCGTGGGTTGGTGCTTTCCAATACCTTTAAGAAGAGCTTCTACGACCTCAACAATAATTATCGCTTTGTTGAGCAAGTAATCCAGCGCGTTCTGGGACGCGACCCATATAACGAGCGGGAAAAAATCGCCTGGTCAATTGTAGTCGCTACCAAGGGTATTAGAGGCTTTATTGATGAAGTTCTCAACACTGAAGAGTACCTGAGCAATTTTGGATACTCCACAGTTCCCTATCAACGCCGTAGGATACTGCCATCCCAATCTGAAGGTGAGTTGCCATTTAACATCAAATCTCCTCGATACGAAGATTACCACCGTGCTAAACTAGGTTTCCCCCAAATCATTTGGCAGGTCGAAGTACGCAGATTCCTTCCACAAGAGCAAAAGCCCAAAGCTGGCGATCCAGCTCTATTCTTGTCTATGGCACAAAGCGTCAATGCAACTGGCAATGCGCCACAAAGGATCTCGTCATTCAACATCGATATCGAAAAGTCTGTACCTTATCGGCAACTGGCAGGAATTAAATAACGATTTTTGGTCGGTGGCTGGCTAGTACATCCATTTGATCATTTTATAGCGTGCATAAGTCGTGGGTTATGTAGGAGTTTCATTTAGATATAACTAGTGAAACAGACTCTATCCCATGTCTGATGCACGCTAGTTGTTAATGGGAATTGGGAATTGGGCATTGGGCATTGGGCATGGTTTTTTTATCAATGCCTGATGTCTGTAAAATGGTGCTGCTTTCAGACGTAGGATGAGCTTAAAGTACAGTTCGTCTTTTTAACATCTCCAAAAGTTTTGTAAAGTGGGTGGGAGGAGTAGCTGTCACCTCAATCAACTCCCCAGATACGGGATGCTGCAATTTTAATCGCCAAGCGTGCAGTGCTTGACCAGGCAAATTTACCCCCACTGAATGACCGGAACTATAAACTGGGTCGCCGACAATGGGATGACCCATTTTGGCACTGTGGACGCGAATTTGATGGGTGCGTCCAGTTTCTAATTGAAAGTGAATTAAGGTGAAGTTACCGAGGCGTTCTAGTACTTGCCAATGAGTTACGGCAGATCGGCCGCCTTGTTCAACGGGTATGATTGCCATTTTCTTGCGGTCTTGGGGATGGCGACCAATGGGCAAGTCGATGATGCCACTTTCAGTTTTTGGCGCACCGTAAACTACGCCTAAATATTCTCGCCGTGCAGTTTTAGCTTTGAGTTGTGCTTGTAGGTGATGATGGGCAATATCTGTTTTAGCGATCGCGATCGCACCCGTAGTATCCTTATCCAATCGATGGACGATTCCCGGACGTTGGACTCCCCCAATTCCTGGTAAATTGGGACAGTGTGCCAACAGGGCATTTACCAAAGTGCCATCTGGATGACCGGGCGCAGGATGGACAACCAAGCCTGCGGGTTTGTTGAGAATAAGTAACTGGTCGTCTTCGTAGAGGATATCTAAGGGGATATCTTCTGCTAGCAGTTCTAAGGGTTGGACTTCTGGTATTTCGAGAGTGATGCGATCGCCTACCTTGACATTGATCTTCTTAGATGTGCAAACTTTATCGTTAAGTTGGACGTTACCCTGTTCGATTAACTGTTGGATGCGGGAACGGGATAAATCTGGTAATTCTTGGGAAAGGTAACGGTCAAGGCGATCGCCTTTAGTGTTGACGCAGTGTATTGTATTACTGGAGGAAAGTAAGCTAGACGCTGCATCCTCCAGTGGAGTTGACAAGCGATCGCTATTTTCTTGGATTTGTAAATTAAATTCGGTCACAATTGCTCTAGATTAATTCCCCATTCTTTAAGTAAAGCGCGGAATCCTTTTAGTTGGGCGGTTAGAAACCGCGTTTACACAGTCAAAACTTACATCAAACCCTTCACTTCTCATCTCTCCTCCTCCGCGTCCTCTGCGCCTCTGCGGTAGCCTGCGGCAAGCCGAAGCGTCTACGTTATTCTAAATTTATAACTTCTTGCGGCAACTCAAATAAACCATCTTCCCCAGCTTCAAAATCAATCACCTGATACACAGCATCAATATTTAACTCACCATAAATATGAGGAAATAATTCGCCTATTTCAGCAGGTTCATAGCGAATTTCAGCTTGGACTTGATCAGAATCAATAAACAGTAGTACCAATTCTTTTTGATTATCAAAAAATCTCTTTGCAACTTTGAGTATTTGCGTTGATTTTGAACAGTGGATAAAGCCTTCAGTCTCTAGCGAATCAGCGCAATAGCTACCGAGTATTTTCGCGTCTTCCCATTCTTCGCGTTTGGTGATGTGGAGGATAGTATTCATGTTACTTGTATCATTTTACGAATATCATCTAAAGGTGATTCGGGTTCGTTAGAATTATCAGGATAAAATTCTAACACTACAGTAATGTTCAGTTTTTCAGCTGCCTTATGAGCTGCCTTCTGAGTTAATGGAGAAATAATGGAGATAATTTCTGTAGATACTTTTATTCTAAGTTTCCCTGCTTGCCAGTCTGTAGAGCCAACTTTGAAAACTTGACAGTTTATGCCTTCACTAGAAGATTGCCATGTGACATCTTCAACTAGAAAACTTACTTCGTTTATGCATAACTTTTGAAAAATTCCTGAAACAGTGACATTAACATTATCTGATTTTGTATAAAGTTTGTGTCTAAAGTTTTCAGATATCAATTCTTTGAATCTGCTAACGATATACGTATCTTTATTAAATAACAAAACATCAGCATCAAAGTCTAATAGTTGGCATATCTTGTTCATGTTAATCCTAGTAATCAATGTAATTTAGGAAGTGCCCATGTGATAATTTAAACTAATCAACTATTTTAATCCGCAATTGTCAACATCAATTTAGTGATAATACTGATATTCAGGATGATAAAGATAACGCTCTTTTATTATTATGAAAAAATCAAAGATTTGTAGGTTGGGTTGAACATTCGTGTTACCCAACAAAATCAAAGATTCTTGGTGTTGGGTTTCGTTCCTCAACCCAACCTACCCCTAGATTTAGAAAAACTCAAATTTTATCATTTGTTAAGGTTGGTCACTTTTTGGGAACTATAATAACAAACCTCTCAAAAGACTTAAAGAGGTTTGGATATATAACCAGAGTGCAACCATGAATAAATTCAAATATCTATCTATTGCAGCATTGTTACTTATCATTTCTGCCTGTACACCTTCGCAACAAGCCAAATTAGAGCCTTCGTCATCTCAAGCAAATGCCGCCGATACTACTAACATTGAACCACTTTCAAAAGCAGTTAGTGGTAAAGTTAATCGCAAAGGTTGGGAAGTTAACGTCACAGGCGTTAAATATGCAGGACAGAAAATTCAAGGGAAGTACAGCACATACGAAGCAGCTGAAGTTTGGACAGTGGTTTCTGTAACCGTTAAAAACACAAGTAGCAAAAGACAACGAGAGGATAATGCATGGTTCAGTCTTTCATTCTCAAAATTAGTTGACTCAAAAGGCAACAAATACGATTCTAAAGAGAGGGAGTACAAATATGATGTTCAATTGCTAAGTAAACCCTTCTCTCCAGGTGAAGCTCGTTCTGTAGATTTCCTGTTTGACACACCTAAAGGGATCAAGGCAGATAAATTTATAATTATGGATGAAAAATTTGAATCTCTCCCTTTCAAACTTTGATCTACAGTAGCACTATTGAACTTATTCTCTTTAAAATCCCACGCAAAGGCGCAAAGAAAAGCTCTGTGTCTCTGCGTGAGGTAATCATTCTACAAATTAGGCGGAATACAAACATTTGGCGTACACAAATTGGTAAAATTTACCCTTGTCACCTCAAGAGTATTTAAATCTACGCGGCGGATGGCATGATTATTAGTATCAGCAATATATAGATATGAATCCATAGCACTTAATCCCGAAGGTTCAAAAAATCGGCTATTCTTACCTTGTCCATCTTGTAAACCCGCAAAACCATCTCCCAAAACTGTTTGACAATTCCCACTCAGACTAACTAATTTAATTTTATGATTATATGTATCCGCCACCCACAAAAAATTCTCAGCATATTCCACTCCTAAACAGTGTTGTAAACGGACATCTTCACCTTGTCCATCAACGTCACCAAAGCCAAATAAACCCCCACTACCGCAAACGGTTCGCACTTGATAAGGTTCTACAATTTCAACACCACGAATTGAACTAACTTCACTGTCAGCGATATATAATTCTTTTCCATCGGTGGTGATACCGCTAGGTTGAGCAAAGGCAGATTCGGTAAGTGAACCATCAACACAACCTTCTGCACCAGTACCAGCATAAGTTTTAATGATGCCAGTTTCTAAATCCATTTCCCAGATTTGATGGGGGCCAGCCATTGCAATAAACAAGGTATTTCCCACTTTCACTAAATCCCAAGGAGAATTTAGTGCAGTTTCTAAACCAGCACCGCCATGAGGATGAATATTGCGGCTTTGTTTACCAGTTCCTGCGATCGCTTCCACTACTTGACGCTTTAAATCAACTCGCCGCAGGGTATGATTCTCTGTATCAGCAATATAAAGAATCTGATTTTCGGCATCAAATGCCATTCCCTGTGGTGCAAAAAATTGCGCTTCGTGAAAAGCACCATCAGTTAAACCTGATTTTCCAGTACCAATTAAGTGCAGAATTTCTCCATCAAAGCTACTCATAATCAGGCGGTGATGTCCAGAGTCAGCGATAAACAAACCCGCTTTGGTAGCTAAGACTTTACCAGGAAAAGCTAGGGGTGTAATTAATGGTTGGCGCTGTTTTTCTAAAATCAAGCTGAGTTCTTGAAAATTAATCGTGCCTTTCTGCTGGTGTTGCTGAATTAACTTTTGAATCAACTCGTCTAAAGAGTCACAGTTTCCTTCACCAGAAATCTGGCCAATCACGTAACCTTCTGGATCAATAATTATTAACGTAGGCCAAGCACGTACAGCATATTCTTCCCAAACTCGAAAATTGCTGTCAACTATAACTGGGTGTTCAATGTCGTAGCGCAGGATAGCTTGGCGAATATTTTCTGTTTCCTTTTCGTTGTCAAATTTGGCAGAGTGGACACCAATAACAGTCAAGCTATCTTTATATTTATGCTCTAAATATTTCAGGTTTGGCAAAATATGCAGACAATTAATACAGCAGTATGTCCAAAAGTCTAAAATTACGACTCTACCTTTAAGTTGTTTGAGAGACAAGGGTTTGTCGGTATTGAACCAAGAGTAATTTTGTGGTAATTCTGGCGCTCTGACACGGGGAATCATGGTAATTCGTAATTTGTAATGACGCTCAAGGACTCGCTAACGTAATTCGTAATTAAGAAATGTAAGCATTGTGCTTATTGACTATAAGTAATTTAACGTGACTGTATCTGTTGTGAAAGAACTTGAAAAATTAACTACTACGGAATTATCAGCTTGGGTAAAACAAGCTAAAATCCAGGCTAAACAGGGACAAATTACCGATCGCATTCCGCAATTAGCTTTGGCTGATCCTGCTTGGTTTGCAGTTCATATCTGCTGTGAATCGGGGAAAACTATCAGCTTTGGGGATACAACTTGTGTCTTCCCGCTAATGAGCGTTATTAAGACATTTTCTCTACTTTATCTGCTAGAACATCTAGGAGCAGAAACAGTTTTTGGGTGGGTTGGCGTTGAACCTTCGGATGCACCCTTCAATTCTTTAGAACAACTTATTGCCGATCGCGGCCATCCCCGTAACCCGATGATTAATAGTGGGGCAATTACCCTCGCTGATAAATTACCAGGAAAGGACGCAAGCGATCGCACTTTTTTATTTTGTCAATGGCTCAACCAATTAGCAGGTTGCCAACTAAAGTTAGATGAAGTCATGCTGGCTTCTGTACGATTAACCCGCTCAAAAGCCAATCAAGCGTTCGCTAATTATCTCGCCGAAGCTGGCCATTTAAAAAATCTGGAAACAGCACTTGACACCTACGAGCAAATATGCTGTATCTCTGGGCGAGTTGAAGATTTAGCCCTGTTAGGAAAACTCCTAGCTTGTGAAAATGGCTTGGTAAAATCACAAAATCGCCGAATTGTCAATGCTGTGATGTCAATTTGTGGACTTTATGAAGCTTCTGCCAAGTTTGCAGTCAGGATTGGTCTACCAATGAAATCAGGAATAGGTGGTGGACTTGTAGCAATAGTACCAGGTTCCGGTGCGATCGCTTGTTACAGTCCTGGGTTGGATAATATCGGAAATCCTGTAGGTGCGATCGCATTTGTTGAGGCTTTAGCGCAAGAGTTGCAGTTGAGTGTTTTTGGTTAATTCTGGTTTTTCTGGATCGCGATCTGTTGTTTTAGGTAAAGGTGTTGATTCAGGAGTTGGCGTAATTATTTCTGGCGCTGGAGACTCAATAATCTCTGGCAATGTAGAAGGCAAACTAGGAGATGGTGCAATTGTTACTTTTGGAGTAGGTGTCTTGCTCGTCTGACGGTTAAAAAATCCGCCAAATCTAGGTTTTGTTGGCTGAGGCACAACTTTTTCAGGTAACGGCGTTGATTCAGGAGTTGGCGTTACCTCTGGCTGTGGTTGTGGTGTTGGCGTAATTATTTCTGGTGTCGGAGACTCAATAATCTCTGGCAATGTAGAAGGCAAATTAGGAGATGGTGCAATTGGTGCTTCTGAAGTGGGGACTTTACCCGCCCGACGGTTAAAAAATCCGCCAAATCTAGGTTTTGTTGGCTGAGGCGCAAATTTTTCAGGTAACGACGTTGATTCAGGAGTTGGCGTTACCTCTGGCTGTGGTTCTAGTGTTGGCGTAATTATTTCTGGTGCAGGAGACTCGATAATCTCTGGCAGCGTGGATGGCAAACTGGGAGATGGTGCAACTGTTACTTGTGGAGTAGGCGTCTTGCCCGTCTGACGGTTAAAAAATCCGCCAAATTTAGGTTTTGTTGGCTGAGGCGCAACTTTTTCAGGTAAGGGCGTTGATTCAGGAGTCGGCGTTACCTCTGGCTGTGGTTCTGGTGTTGGCGTAATTATTTCTGGTGGTGTCGGGGACAAGGTGGGAGATGGTGCAGCCGTTGGAACTTGCAATTTTGGTTGTTCTGGCTGTGTTTTGGATTCTTTTGGAACTTCAGTTTCAGGAATGGGCTGTTTTTCTAGCTTCGGTTGGATTTGGGGTGTTTTTTCAACAGACGGTGTAGGTGTGAGTCTATAATTCTGGTCTACAATGGGGCGCACCTCATCTGCTGTAAGTTCTCCTCTCACAATTTTCGACAAAGTGTCTTTACCCTTTGGCTGGAAGTCAATCAGTCTGACTGTGGTATTAAAGGCATTTTTGAGAGGATTTCCCTGATTATCGAGAAATTCCAGTTTTACCCAGTTTTTTCCTGGACGGAAGCCTTTGAGATAGACTGCTTGCCAGCGATCAAAAATAAAGCTTTCACCATTAATTGTGGAGCGGATGCGCCAATCACTAAATTCGTCGTTAGCGTTTTCCTTCCCGACGAGGTGCAGAGGAGCGTTAGTTAGGTAAAAGTCCAGTAAGATTGGTTCTGCTCCGTAGCTGCTTTGAGGACGGCTGTAAGTTAGCAGCGGTAATTTAGGATCTGGGTTGTTGTCGTCGGTTTTGGTGAAGACGTGAAATGTTGTTTGGGCATAAGCGCCTTCATTCTTAAAGCTTTCATGCCAAGGACGGGAGGCAAAGACGCGCAGGGTATGAGTACCTGGGGACAAGTCTGGCAAAACCAAAGGCTGATTCAGGTCGTAAATAGGTATATAAGGTTGGTTATCCAAAATTACGTGTAGATGCGGCCCCAGTTGTAATTGTGGGTCTTTAAATATTGGTAGATCCTTAACCTGAAAACTGGCTGTGACTTTGTTGTCTTGAAAAACTTCATCAGATTGTGGAGTAACAATTGTCACTTGTGGCTGATAAACTTCCAAAATTGTCCGCAGTTCTTGGATAACAGATGGTGGGGAAACTTCCGAAAATTGCTTTGAAATTTGAGAAATCTGTGCAGGGTTTTCTCTATAGCCAGTAGATACTTCCTGGCTACCGACTTTCTCGCCACAACTGGTCAAGCTTAATACCAGCACCAATGTCATTACCCACCTAAGAATCGGCAACCTCTCAGGGAGAAGCTTCTCTAACACCCTTTTCTGCCACGAGTTCATGCGTTGCACCCAGTGATAGTCTTCGACAATTGACAGATTATTTTGGCTCAAACTGTCCATAGGGAACTATAGCCCAAAAGGTGAAATCTGCCTCACATCCCATAAGTTTTTCTGTGTATCTCAGGAAATTTTAAAATAAGTCATATCTTTTACAGCTTTTTACTTATAAAAATTGAAATATGACACAAATGTTCATGAGTAATAGCAGCAAAAGCTGGAACGCCGACCGTATACAGCAAAACCATAAAATTTACGAATTGTTATTCTTTGTAAATTAAATGGATAATCTATTGACTTTTAGACAAATAGTTTGAAGTTAAAAGCCAGATCAGGCAGGAATTCCAGCAATATTCCAGCAAGTTTGAATTATTGTTAAAATATCTCTAACAAAGTGCAGGTGAAGACTCTATAATTCAACGAGAAACAACTCTCCACATAGGGTCTTGATCGCGGCTTCAGTAAAATTCTGAGTATGCGGTAATGGTTCACTTTGTGGTATTCATGATTCCTCATTCCTTATCAAGAGAGGAGGTCAAATGACAATAAGTCCTCCGGAGCGAGAGGAAAAAAAGGCAAGAGTAATCGTCGATAACGACCCGGTTCCAACCTCATTCGAGGCATGGGCAAAACCTGGGCACTTTGACAGATCCTTAGCCAGAGGTCCCAAAACCACCACATGGATTTGGAACCTGCACGCACTCGCCCATGATTTTGATACACATACAAGCGATTTAGAAGACATCTCCCGCAAGATATTCTCAGCCCACTTCGGCCACCTAGCTGTAGTGATGGTTTGGTTGAGCGGGATGATTTTCCACGGCGCCAAGTTTTCCAACTACGAAGCTTGGCTAACGGACCCGTTGAACGTTAAGCCTAGCGCCCAAGTCGTTTGGCCTATTGTGGGACAAGACATTTTAAACGGTGATGTTGGCGGTGGTTTCCACGGTATTCAAATCACCTCCGGTTTGTTCCAAGTATGGCGTGGCTGGGGGATTACAAACTCCTTCCAGCTTTATGTAACTGCGATCGGTGGCTTGGTATTAGCAGGCTTATTCCTATTTGCCGGCTGGTTCCACTACCACAAACGCGCTCCCAAACTGGAATGGTTCCAGAATGTGGAGTCGATGCTGAATCACCACTTGCAAATATTGCTAGGTTGTGGTTCCTTGGGATGGGCAGGTCACTTAATCCATGTGTCCAATCCGACCAACAAGCTTTTGGATGCAGGCGTTGCTCTCAAAGACATCCCCTTGCCCCACGAGTTCATCTTGAACAAAGACTTGTTGACCGAACTGTACCCTAGCTTTGCTGCTGGTTTAGCACCTTTCTTCACCTTGAACTGGGGTCAGTATGCTGACATCCTCACCTTCAAGGGCGGTCTGAACCCGGTAACAGGCGGCTTGTGGATGACTGATATTGCTCATCACCACTTAGCGATCGCAGTTCTGTTTATCATTGCTGGTCATCAGTACCGCACCAACTGGGGTATTGGTCACAGCATTAAAGAGATCCTAGAAAACCACAAAGGTCCTTTCACCGGTGAAGGTCACAAAGGTCTCTACGAAAACCTGACCACATCTTGGCACGCTCAGTTGGCTACTAACCTGGCCTTCTTGGGTTCGCTGACCATCATCATCGCGCATCACATGTACGCGATGCCCCCCTATCCATACTTGGCAACTGACTACGCTACACAGTTGTGCATATTCACTCACCATATGTGGATCGGTGGCTTCTTGATTGTGGGTGGAGCGGCTCACGCTGCAATCTTCATGGTGCGGGATTACGATCCAGTTGTGAACCAAAACAACGTGCTGGATCGGGTAATTCGTCACCGGGATGCGATTATTTCTCATCTCAACTGGGTGTCTATTTTCCTCGGCTTCCATAGCTTTGGACTTTACATCCACAACGACACAATGCGGGCATTGGGTCGTCCTCAAGACTTGTTCTCTGATACAGGGATTCAATTGCAGCCAGTATTTGCCCAGTGGATACAAAATATCCACACATTGGCTCCTGGTACAACTGCACCTAATGCCCTAGAACCAGTTAGCTATGCCTTTGGCGGCGGTATCTTGGCTGTTGGCGGTAAAGTGGCGATGATGCCCATTGCTTTGGGCACGGCGGACTTCCTAATTCACCACATTCACGCCTTCACCATTCACGTCACCGTCCTAATTCTGCTCAAAGGTGTGCTATACGCCCGTAGCTCTCGTCTGATTCCAGACAAAGCTAACCTGGGCTTCCGCTTCCCCTGCGACGGGCCTGGTCGTGGCGGTACCTGTCAAGTGTCTGGTTGGGATCACGTATTCCTCGGACTTTTCTGGATGTACAACTCCATATCGATTGTAATTTTCCACTTCAGCTGGAAGATGCAATCAGATGTCTGGGGAACCGTAGATGCAGCCGGGAATGTGACTCACATCACTGGTGGTAACTTTGCCCAAAGCGCCATCACCATCAACGGTTGGTTGCGAGACTTCCTGTGGGCACAAGCTACACAAGTCATCAATTCCTATGGCAGTGCGCTATCTGCCTATGGTCTACTCTTCTTAGGCGCTCACTTTGTCTGGGCATTCAGCTTGATGTTCCTGTTCAGTGGTCGCGGCTACTGGCAAGAACTAATTGAGTCCATAGTTTGGGCGCATAACAAACTGAAGGTAGCTCCAGCAATTCAGCCTCGCGCTCTGAGCATTATTCAGGGTCGGGCTGTCGGGGTAGCTCACTACCTCTTGGGAGGAATTGCCACAACTTGGGCGTTCTTCCATGCACATATCCTTTCAGTAGGGTAGAAATCAGCCCCATTGAGTTATGAGTTATGAGTGCTGAGTGCTGAGTTAATAAAAAATATTTAACTCCTAACTCCTAACTCCTAACTCCTAACTCCTGTAAAGCTGATACTTGATGGCTAAAGGTCAGAGGATTTATTAAACCTATGGCGACAAAATTTCCGAAATTTAGCCAGGATCTCGCACAGGACCCGACGACTCGTCGGATATGGTATGCGATCGCTACAGGCAACGATTTTGAAACCCATGATGGCATGACGGAAGAAAATCTTTACCAAAAGATTTTCGCAACTCACTTCGGTCACTTGGCAATCATCTTCCTGTGGGCATCCAGCCTCCTGTTCCACGTAGCCTGGCAAGGTAACTTTGAACAGTGGATTAAAGATCCCCTTCACATCCGTCCCATCGCCCATGCGATTTGGGACCCCCACTTCGGTAAACCAGCGATCGAAGCTTTTACGCAAGCTGGCGCTAGCAATCCGGTAAACATTACCTACTCTGGTCTCTACCATTGGTGGTATACCATCGGAATGCGGACGAACGGCGAACTGTATAACGGTTCAGTGTTCTTGCTGTTATTCGCAGCTGTATTCTTGTTCGCTGGTTGGCTGCACTTGCAACCCAAGTACCGTCCCAGCTTGGCATGGTTTAAGAGCGCTGAACATCGTCTAAACCACCACTTAGCAGGTTTGTTTGGTGTTAGTTCTTTGGCATGGGCTGGTCACTTAATTCACGTTGCTGTCCCCGAAGCTCGCGGTCAGCACGTAGGTTGGGATAACTTCTTGAGTACCCCACCCCACCCAGCCGGTTTGACACCATTCTTTACAGGCAATTGGGGTGTTTACTCTCAAAACCCTGACACTCCTGGACATATATTCGGGACATCGCAAGGTGCCGGGACTGCAATTCTGAGTTTCTTGGGTGGCTTCCATCCTCAGACAGAAGCTTTGTGGCTGACTGACATAGCTCACCACCACCTAGCGATCGCAGTTCTATTCATCATTGCCGGTCACATGTACCGGACAAACTTTGGGATTGGTCACAGTCTCAAAGAAGCCTTGAATGCCAAGAATTTCTTTGGTATTCCTGTTGAAGGCCCGTTCAACCTACCTCACCAAGGTATCTACGACACCTACAACAACTCCCTGCACTTCCAATTGGGTTGGCACTTAGCAGCGCTAGGTGTTGTTACTTCCCTGGTAGCGCAGCACATGTACTCCATGCCTTCCTACGCATTTATTGCGAAGGACTACACAACCCAGGCAGCGTTGTACACGCATCACCAGTATATTGCTGGATTCCTGATGCTTGGTGCTTTTGCCCACGGAGCAATATTCTGGGTACGTGATTACGACCCAGAGCAAAACAAGGGTAACGTCCTTGAGCGTGTGTTGCAGCACAAAGAAGCGATTATTTCCCACCTCAGCTGGGTATCCCTTTTCTTGGGCTTCCACACCCTTGGTCTGTACGTACACAACGACGTAGTAGTTGCTTTTGGTACTCCTGAAAAGCAAATCTTGATTGAGCCAGTATTTGCTCAATTCGTCCAAGCTGCTAACGGTAAAGTACTGTACGGTTTAGATACTTTGCTATCTAACCCCGATAGTATTGCTTACACAGCATGGCCCAACTACGCTAACGTTTGGCTACCAGGCTGGTTAGATGCCATCAACGCTGGTACTAACTCCCTGTTCTTGACCATTGGCCCTGGCGACTTCTTGGTACACCATGCGATCGCTTTGGGTCTGCACACCACCACCTTGATCTTGGTCAAAGGTGCTTTGGATGCCCGTGGTTCTAAGCTGATGCCCGATAAAAAGGACTTCGGCTATGCCTTCCCTTGTGACGGCCCCGGTCGTGGCGGTACTTGTGACATCTCAGCTTGGGATTCCTTCTACCTCGCTACATTCTGGATGCTGAACACCCTTGGTTGGGTTACGTTCTACTGGCATTGGAAACATCTAGGTATTTGGCAAGGCAACGTAGCTCAGTTCAATGAGAACTCTACATATCTCATGGGCTGGTTCCGCGATTACCTCTGGGCTAACTCTGCTCAGTTGATTAACGGTTACAACCCTTACGGCGTGAATAACCTGTCTGTCTGGGCTTGGATGTTCCTATTTGGACACCTAGTTTGGGCTACTGGCTTCATGTTCTTAATCTCCTGGAGAGGTTACTGGCAAGAGTTGATTGAAACCCTTGTTTGGGCACACGAACGCACTCCTCTAGCTAACCTAGTTCGCTGGAAAGATAAGCCCGTGGCTCTGTCGATTGTTCAAGCTCGTGTAGTTGGTCTAGCTCACTTCACTGTTGGCTACATCGTTACTTACGCAGCATTCTTGATTGCTTCTACTGCTGGTAAGTTCGGTTAATTCGGCTACTAGTTTTGTAGGTAAGTAATAAAAATCCCCTGCCGCAAGGTGGGGGATTTTTTTTTAAATATTAAAAGTGCGATCGCCTAACCATGACAAACTGGCAAGAAGGCATTACTCAAAATCCAAATATATGTCATGTGTCGGAGACGCTTTGCGATCACAAAGCGTACCGAAAGTTAATATACTCCTCGGCGTTACTTTGCACTTTCCTCTGTGTCCCTCTGCGTTAAAAAAATAACTTTTAAAATTAAATACTTTAACAATACCAAAACAAGTTATAACTATAAAAAACGAGATAATCTTATAACTCTTGCAAGAAGAACCAATAACGCCACCAAAAGCAATAATTTTTAATCCCTCTTATACCCAGCAGAACGGAGCAGCATATTTAGGTGATAGCCTTAAACTTATTAAATTCATTGATGATAATAGGATTAATTTAATTATCACCTCACCCCCATTTGCTCTGACACGAAAAAAAGAATACGGTAATGAAACTGCTGAAAAATATATTGAGTGGTTTCTACCTTTTGCCTATGAATTTAAAAGAGTACTGGCAGATAATGGCTCATTAGTACTAGATTTAGGTGGCGCTTACCTACCTGGTAATCCCGTGCGGAGTATCTACCAATACGAACTTTTAGTTAGATTATGCAAAGAAGTAGGTTTCTTTCTTGCTCAAGAATTCTACCACTATAATCCGGCTCGACTGCCAACCCCTGCTGAGTGGGTGACAATCAGGCGGATTCGTGTGAAAGACTCAGTAAATACAGTTTGGTGGTTGTCTAAAACACCGAATCCTAAAGCAGATAACAGAAAAGTTTTAAAGCCCTATAGCCAAAGTATGAAACAGTTACTCAAAAATGGCTATAAACCAAAAATACGTCCTAGTGGACATGATATTTCGGATAAATTCCAAAAGGATAACCAGGGTGCAATTCCACCAAATTTGCTAGAAATTGCTAATACTGAATCTAATAGCGCTTATTTACGACGCTGCAAAACAGCAGAAATTAGACCCCATCCAGCACGTTTTCCTCAAGGGTTCGCCGAGTTCTTCATCAAATTCTTAACTGATGAAGGTGATATGGTTTTAGATCCATTTGCAGGTTCTAATACAACCGGCTTTGTTGCACAGACTCTGCAACGCCGATGGATATCTTTTGAAATTAATGAAAATTATGTAATGGGAAGTCGTTATCGATTTAGCAAATAACCAAATTAAGTGAAGAGTCAAGAGTCAGGAGTGAGGAGTTAAAATTTATAACTCCTCACTCGTAACTCATAACTACTCAATTAAATTTCTCCATTCACCTGCATTTGATGAACTTGATCCGCTAGCTCTTGACGACCTTGATCATCTAGTTTTTCAATAGCTAACATCCCCATAAGAATAACTTCTTTCAGGGTTAAACGTGTCGAATGTGCCTGCTTTTGCACAATCTGCTTAATAATGGGACTGACACCAATTGCTGTACTAGCTCTTGCCACAGAAGAAAAGGAAAACACTAATGATTCAGCCTAAATATTAGCACTTTCAATGAGGTTATTCTCTAGAGAGAAAACTTAATTTAAATGTGTTTCAACTCATACTTCAATGAGTAAACATAAATTTTAAATTACGTATATAGAGTACAACGCTTCTAAGTGCAGGACATGATCAGACTACTGGACAATTTATATCAAATCCTCAATAATGGCATCAAACGTAAGAGTCTACTTTTTAATGAAAATAAATGTAACTTTTGTCATTCCAGCATAACGGGTATAGTGTCTGCGATCACTGTAGATGATTCCAGAGTTATCCTAAACCTGTTTGATTAAGGGTCAAACCTCTTTTTTTAGTGAGTTCTCAAATTCTGAGTATGGCAAACCTGATGCTTGCTCATTGAGGACACACATCGTATGATATCAATATTCTCAACAGTTAAACTTTTGGCTATTCACTCTAGAATTTCTACTAAGTCTTCAATCGTCACATCAAAGGTGCGATCTAATTTGTGGATAGCAGTAAAGTCAACTGTTGTCATTCCTGGACGACGGGCAGAACTTCTAACTGTGCTGTAAATTACCCCAGAACAGTCAGAAACTTCTTTTAATGTCCATCCTTGCTCTTATGCTAGTTCTCGAATCTTTAATCTGACTAATCCCATATTTGATAACTGATGCATTTGCACCGCTCAATTTCATATGAGAAATTAAAAAGCACAGACATGTTCGCGGAGCGTCTAGTACAGAAACGGCTTGTCGTAAGACATCGCCTCTGGCTCTAGCAAACTCTCATGCGATCGCACAATTTACTGAAATCTGGGAACCTGAAATAAAAGCAAAAACCTCTGTCCTGAGATACTCAAAAATAACTCACTAATCGCCGAGTTTACAAACACTTGCAATATTGGTGAAAACTGAGTTATTTAAAATGGTCGGCTGATGAAAACAGTACTTTCAGTAGAAGTATTCTCACAAATAAGACTTGTATACCACCGAGAAAACCGTACTTTAAAGAGATCGTAAATTGTCAAATATAATCTCGTGAACACGCTTTACAGAACTATACAGTGTAAATAAGAATAATAACTTAACCGAAGTAAAATTTTCCTGACTACAAGCAACTAATGCTGTCATAGGGAAAAGCAGTGAGTAGAGGAGAGAGAAAGCGATGAGGGACCGTTATCTGTTGGCAGCAGGCTTGTTAACAGGATTAGCAATACCAGCATCGGCTCTTCCACATCTGTCAATTGTCCTCCCAGAAAGTTCTAGATTCCTGTGGGATTTAAAACAGGGTTCGCAGACAATAGTCAGTACAAAAATTATCAAGAGCGTTGATCTTTCCTTACCAGAACTTAGCGGCCAAGCGTTCCAACTCCTAAAAAGTTCGCATTCGCAGCCAACAGTAGGTGAGAAAAACGTCCCTAGCGTACCAGAATTCAGCAGTCAGGTATTACCAGCCCCAACAGAGTCATCACTCAACCCCAGCACCCAAGCAACTAGCCTCTCACTGACATCTGGGAATCAACTTTACTACCAAAGATTGGCGGCTCTGAAAACAGGTCAGATTTATACACGCGTAGATAGTGATAATTTGCAATCATTGTGGGAGTCGATCAAGAAACGTCAACTAACTTATGACGACTGGAAAAGTTTATTAGCTTTAGAAGCTAGAGCGATCGCTCAAGGTCAAGGTGCAAATCATCTAAGTATCTTAGTTGGTGATTCTTTGAGCATGTGGTTTCCGAGAGAAAAACTGCCTACTGGGAAATTGTGGCTGAATCAAGGCATATCTGGAGATACTTCCAGTGGCGTTTTAAAAAGATTGGGAGCATTTTCGGCAACGCGGCCGGATGTGATTTACATCATGGCTGGGATTAACGACTTACGAAAAGGCGCTAGTGATGAAACAATTTTGCGTAATTATCGCCGGATTGTCCGGCGTTTACGACAGACTCACCCCCAAGCTCAAATTATTATCCAATCAATTTTGCCTACTCGCCTACCAAAAATTCCCAATAGCCGCATTCGTCACATCAACATCCAACTAACCCTGATTGCCAAGCAAGAAAACGCTAATTATCTAAATGTCTATAGCTGGTTTACGGATATGGAAGGCAATTTGCGCCCAGAGTTGACCACAGATGGGTTGCACCTGTCTCAAGAGGGATATGATGTGTGGCGATCGGCACTACAGCAGATAGAATACAAACTCACTCAGCACCAGAATTGAGCGATCGCTCGACGTTAACGCCGATGCTTCTAGCGATCGCAATTTTTAGATTTATGGAAGTTCCTGATACTGATTCCATCAACATACGTTCTGTAATTGAACACCAATTGGCAGCCTTTAAAAAGGATGACGCTCAAGGCGCTTTTGCCTTCGCTAGTCCGGCAATTCAGGCGCAATTTGGAACCCCAGAAAATTTTATACAGATGGTCAAGACAAGCTACCCAGCAGTATACCGTCCTCGCTCTGTCTTTTTTGAGAAGATAACAACCATCCAGGGAAGCATAACTCAGCCAGTGCTGCTACTTGCTCCTGATGGAGTTCCCTTGAGGGCTTTATATTTTATGGAAAAACAGCCCGATAATATCTGGAGAATTAACGGTTGCTTTCTAGTTTCTATAGAAGGTAAATAAATATAAACTCTATCTCTATACAACTAAAATCCTATACTTTAACGCCCAAGGCTTCCCGATTCAAAACCTGATTCAACTTACCACTGCGATAACCTTCTAAATCTAAGGTTACGTAGATAAATCCAAAATCTTGAAATGCGGAAACTAATGTTTGTAAATCGTTAGTCAACACAAACTCTTTAATTTGTTCTGGTGGTAATTCAATGCGTGCTGTATCGCCTTCTGAACGCACGCGCAAATTCTGCCAACCCAGCTTTCTTAAGAAAATTTCTGCTCTGCCGACTCGTTGCAACTTAGCCACAGTAATCTCTTCACCGTAAGGAAACCGGGAACTGAGGCAAGGTTGAGCAGGTTTATCCCACCAAGGTAAACCGAGTTGTTGCGAAAGTTGGCGAACTTCAACTTTGGTGACACCGACTTCTGCTAAAGGCGATCGCGCCCCTCTTTCCTTAGCCGCCTGAATTCCTGGGCGATAATCATGCAAATCATCGGCATTCACCCCATCTACTACATAGGGATAACCCAACTGTAAAGCTAAAGGTTTAAGAGTGTCGTGCAACTCACTTTTGCAAAAATAACAGCGGTTAACAGGGTTAGAGGTGTAATTGGGATTTTCCATCTCGTGAGTCTGGACAATTTTATGAGGAATCCCAATAGTTGCGGCTTGAATTTTGGCATCTTCCAACTCTTCTGGCAATAGCGAAGCAGAAACAGCCGTGACAGCCAAAGCGCGATCGCCCAAGACATCATAAGCAATTTTGGCAACCAAAGTGCTATCAACGCCTCCAGAGTAGGCAATCAACGCCTGCTCCATTTCTCTAAATAAAGCTCTTAATTGCTCAAATTTTTCTGTCAGCATCATTTCCCAATCCTGCCAAAACCCTATAGCACCCAATAAATACCATTGTAGTATTTCCCTCTGCTCCCCTACTCCTCTATTTCTCCCGTTATTGATGCTTTGCTGTACTTGGCCACCAAACTCGCTAAAAGTGGTAAATCAATCGGTTTAGAAATATACTCATCCACTCCAGCTGCTAAACAAGTTTCGCGATCGCCTTTCATTGCCATTGCTGTTTGAACAATTACTGGAATCGTTTTATATTGCCCATGTTCTCGCAGTTGTTGCACCAAGTTAAGACCATTTCCATCTGCCAGATAAACATCCATTAAAATCACCGCTGGCTCTAACACAGTTAGAGCTTCCCACATCTCGGCAGCATTTTTGACCCAAGTCACCTGATATCCCAATTTACGTAAATAAATTTGCATCAAATCGGCGTTAGGTAAATCATTTTCTACCAGCAAAATATCTACACAGGAACTAGGTATGAAAAGCAGAGGAAATGAATAAATTTTTGCTTCCCCTGCTTCCCCTGCTCCCTCATCTCCCTCATCTCCCGCCTCTTGCTTAAGGGGAAGTACGAGGGTAAAACGGGAGCCGTAATCTACTTCAGATTCCACTTTCACGGAACCACCGTGAATTTCGGCGAGTTTTTGAGTCACTGCTAAACCCAAACCAGTACCTTCAACACCATCAGCTACAGCCTTGGCAATTTGAAAATAGGGTTGAAACAGTTGAACTTGGTCTTCTTGGGAAATGCCAGTGCCAGTATCCCAAACTGTAAAATGCACAAATACACCTTTGGAAGCAACCTGTAAGCCAACACTTCCTTTACTAGTAAACTTTAGGGCGTTGAAGAGTAAATTTAACAGCATTTGCTTGAGTCGTAAGGAGTCAGCTACTAGGGTTGTAATATCGGGTTCAAGTTCTAGGCACAATTTCAAACCCTTATTAGCCGCTTTCTCTTTCACCAGTGCTAAAACATTGTCACACAGCAGTGACACATCTACTGTTTCCCACCGTACTTCCAGTTGGTTTGCTTCAATTTTAGAAAGATCCAAAATATCATTAATCAGAGCTAGCAAGTGCTTGCCGCTAGACTGAATGATATTTAAATATTCTTGCTGGCGTTCTTTAGTTGGTTTGAACCCTTGGGCTAAAAGCAGGTGGGTAAACCCAATAATAGAACTAAGGGGTGTGCGAATTTCATGACTGGTGTTTGCCAGAAACTGATTTTTGAGTTGATTGGTGCGCTCAAATTCTTGATTAGAGTTACTTAACTGTTGATACCGTTGCTGCCAAGATAGGATGTGTCTAAGTTGTAACAAGGCTGTAGTACAATGCTTGGCAGACCTTGCCATCAATTGTGATCTGAGTTGAGCTTGTGATTCTATGAGCGACTCACGATCAGAGCTTAGGGGCGCTGCGGCGATAATTAGCCAGCCTATGACGCTGCCAGAATCATCAGCTAACCGCCAAGCGCTCGGTGATTGTTGATTTTCAAGCTGCTGCAAATCTTCGAGTTCTATAACCTCTTGCAATCTCAACAGCAGCTTTTTTCCTGCTGTTAGCACTTCTAGAAATAGAGGTTGTGAGTTTGGCGATAGAGAACAAGAAACATAGCAAACAGTGGCAACAGTTTCTTGTGGTTGAAACAGAGCAATGCCTATGGCGCAATCTGTGAGCGCCAAATTACTGCTGTTCACAGCACTATCAATTTCGTTAACTACAGTTTGGAAAATTTCCGCTTGTGCGGCTCCTGCCTGTGGGACAGTGTTACAAGCAGAAAGCAGGCAATCATTAAGGCGACTTTGCAACTGGTTCAAGCTGCTCTCCAGCCACAACTTGGCGCGAAGTTGCTGAATTGTTGTCAAAAGTTTTGGCGTTGCATCTATCTGTGAGTTTTGGTCTGGTAAGCTTGAATACTGCTGCATGGTCAACTAGACCGCTGAACAAGTTTAGCTTCGCATAAAAATCCGAACAGGATTTTATGTATATTAGCGGACAATTCTTTTTTATTTATAAACCATAACCTATGTTGTTATAAACCATAACTTATGATGTCGAGTTTAGCAGCTAGACCAAAAAAATTATTGTATTAACCACCGACCTAAAATTTTTAAAGCAACTGTAAGACTTATGGATACACAATTCGCCCAACTAATCGTTAATGGGATTGCGGTAGGGAGCATTATTGCTCTAGCCGCAGTCGGACTCACTCTTACCTATGGAATTTTACGGTTATCGAATTTTGCTCATGGTGACTTTCTAACTTTGGGAGCCTATCTGACCTGGCTGATAAACACTATTGGAGTCAATATTTGGCTGTCGATGATTCTGGCGGCGGCGGGAACAGTAGCAGCAATGCTGTTATCGGAAAAGTTACTGTGGTCAAAGATGCGCTCTATCCGGGCTACTTCCACTACGCTGATTATTATTTCTATCGGACTTGCCTTATTTCTTCGCAACGGCATTATTTTTATCTGGGGTGGCAGGAACCAAAATTATGATTTACCTGTTACCCCAGCTTTAGATATTTTGGGTTTAAAGGTGCCGCAAAATCAATTATTGGTATTGGGGTTGGCGGTGCTAGCAATTTTGGCACTGCATTACCTGCTGCAAAATACCAAAATTGGTAAGGCGATGCGAGCAGTTGCTGATGATCTGGACTTAGCCAGGGTTTCAGGTATCAATGTTGACCGAGTAATTTTCTGGACTTGGCTAATTGCTGGCACTCTTACCTCATTGGGCGGAAGTATGTATGGGTTAATTACAGCCGTGCGCCCGAATATGGGATGGTTTCTAATTTTACCATTATTTGCCTCAGTGATTCTTGGTGGGATTGGCAACCCTTACGGTGCGATCGCAGCAGCTTTTATTATTGGCATCGTCCAGGAAGTTAGCACTCCTTGGCTGGGTTCACAGTATAAACAAGGTGTAGCACTGTTGATCATGATTTTGGTGCTGCTCATTCGTCCCAAAGGTTTATTCAAAGGAACGATTTGAGCAGCACCATTCCACTTCTAACTATTCAATAATGTGGAAATAGTAGGCTGCTACCAGGAAATTGATAGCTAACAAGAACAGTGCCCAGCCTGTGCGATAGGCGTAGGGAGGTTTAGCTCCACTGTCGGCAACTGGGGAATTTTTAGCTTTAGCAGTCATAATGCGGTTCTCCTAATATCAGGACTTTTTAAGAAATACCAAACTGGTGTACCAAATATCCAAATTCTTTAAGAATATTTGTGTGAAGTTGGGAATTGGGCATGGGGCATAGGGCATGGGGCGTGGGGCATGGGGCATTGGTTATTTTTTCTTCCCTTGCTCCTCTGCTCCCCCACTCCCTACTCCCCACTCCCCACTCCCTCCTCTCCAGCATGGTAGGAACTGCGAACCAGAGGCCCAGAACGGACATGGTTAAATCCCATTTCCCATGCTAATCTGCCGAGTTGATCAAATTCCTCTGGAGTCCAATATTTTTGGACTGGCAGATGTTCTAAAGATGGACGCATATACTGCCCGATAGTCAAGCGATCGCACCCCACAGCCCTTAGAGCAGCCATTGCTTCAACGACTTCATCAAGCGTTTCTCCGTGTCCCAGCATCAAACCTGATTTGGTGGGAATTGTCGGATCGATTTCTTTGACCATAGCCAGTACTGATAGTGAGCGATCGTACTTGGCTCCCCGCCGCACTGGCCCAGTTAACCGTTCCACTGTCTCAATATTGTGATTAAAACAAGCTGGTTTGGCTTTTACAATCATCGCTATCCGCTGGCGTTGACCTGACTTCCCTACACCAGCACCACCCCAAAAATCTGGGGTCAGCACTTCAATTTGAGTCTCTGGGTTCAATTGGCGGATAGTCGCGATCGTCTTCACAAAGTGCCCTGCACCCTGATCGGGCAAGTCATCACGGGCTACAGAAGTCAGCACCACATAACGCAATCCTAAAAGCTGCACCGCCTGTGCTACCTTTTGGGGTTCCTCTAAATCAAGAGGCATTGGTGTATGACCTTTATCTACTTGACAGAAAGCACAAGAGCGTGTACAAGTAGGCCCCATTAGTAAGAAAGTTGCAGTTTTTTGGGCATAGCACTCTCCTCGGTTGGGACAACGTCCTTCTTCGCAAATCGTGTGAATTTGGCGCTGCTTAATAATGCGTTGTACGGTAGAGATTTCACTGGCTTTGCCAATCGGGCGACGTAACCAGCTAGGCATTGCCGTAATTTCAGACTTTAGTTCGGCTTGTTGTGACGAAATCATAGACATCCAAGCAAGATGCGGATATAGAGTAGTGGCCTGTCAATAAACAAATGATAGATAAGAATAGACGCAGGGAGGGGGAGAGGCGGGAATGCTCTTAATGAAGTCACCGTGTCTCCATGTCCTTATGCCCCAGATCAAAGCTAAAGCCTTAAATATCACCATGACATAAATCGAAAAGAGCGTAAGCAAAAGTTTTGCAAAACACCTCTAGCAATGTTATTTATACCGAAATATACTATCCCCCAATTGCTAGAAATTTTGTATATAGTGGGAGGATTCTCAAGGACAATCGGCAAAGCCGCTATTTACACTTAAAGTTTCTGTTAGAGCAAACAGTCGTGGCAAGCAACAAGATTTTAGTTATCGATGACACTACAGTTGTCAGGGTAAAAGTACGAGAAATGTTGCCTCCGGGCAATTTTGAGGTACTAGAAGCAAAAGACGGTTTGGAAGGACTAAATTTTATCCTTCAGGAAAAACTCAGCCTGATTATGCTGGATTTCCTGTTGCCTAAAATGAGTGGCTGGGAGGTTTTCCAGAAAGTTCAAGCCGATCCGGAGTTAAGGAAAATTCCTTTGGTGATCATGTCTGGTCGCAAGGAAGAGGTGACGGAGAAAATCACAGAACCCTTTGAATATTTTGAATTTCTGGGCAAGCCTTTTGATCAGAAGCAACTAATTAGCGCAATTAAGTTAGCGATGACCAAGGCGAAACAGCCGCGCCCAGAACTAGTTCCAGTAGGAGCAGCAGTTAGTGTTAAAAATGGCACAGTTGCAATTTCTGGAGTTGCAACTGCTACGGTAGCAGTCCCTAGCGTCGCAAATACTGCTACGGTAGGAGTCCCTACTGCTGCAAATACTGCGATCGCAACTCCTACTGCTGCAAATACTGCGATCGCAACCCCTAGTGCCGGAGGAGCCTCTAACGCAGAAATTAATGCGTTGAATGAGAAAATGGTCAAAATGCAAGCAGAAATTGATGGTTTGAAGAAACAGCTAACTCAGGTTGTGACTTTTATTAAACAAAAAATCAAGTAGCATTTGTGCTTGTTATTATTATCGCAGCCGAAAATACCCCGTCTTTAATAACGGGTGTCCGATTAAAAGCGGGTAAAAATAGTTAGTTCAAAAATACTTATGTTGACAAATCATCATTGATAACAAAATTCAAAAACAGGAAAAAATAACTAGCGATTATCTGCACCTCCATAATTTTTGAATTTTGAATTTTAAATTCCCCGTACTTCTACGGTGAAGCAAGCTACGCATAACGTCTTTGCAGGAGAAGGGGTTGAACTCAGTTGTTAGTCTAGCAAAGCAGCCCTAGACCCACTAAACCTGCCACAGTTTGCCCTTAAGTTAAGGATAACGGCAGGCTTTTTTATTATTTGGTCTGCTACATACCAAATTTGCGCCGAAAGTTGATAGCTAGTCCACAGATCGAAAGCAGCAAGAGCAAATATTTACCAGAGAAATTTGGTAGCAATATCCTTGGTAGCCTTATTTATTTATACCCAAATTAGCCTTTACGGAATTAATAGTTAAAGCTCAGATATTTAGTAAAAAATCATATTTTATAATACAAGTTAAACAAAAAAATCCTATTTCGTGATATTGATAGTCTTCGCAAGGGAATACTAAACCATAGAAACAAGAATTATGAGCATAGTCCGCAATGTTAGTAGTATTAGATGGATTATATGCGTTTCCTGGCTATCGCATCACTGAGCAAATCTACTTAGGCAGTAAAACCCTAGTTTATCGGGGCATTAGAGAACAAGACCAAAAATCAGTCGTTCTCAAATTGATGCGGAATGAATATCCTACGTTCGCGGAAATCGCCCAGTTCCGCAATCAATATATCATCACCAAAAACCTCGATCTTCCTGGCATAGTCAAAACCTATAGCCTAGAAAACTACCGTAACAGCTACATCCTAGTGATGGAAGATTTTGGCGGCATTTCCCTCCAAGACTGGCGACTGGAGGACAAGGGGAAAGAGGAAAATAGGGTTTCCCTCAATGAGTTTTTCCACATAGCTATTGAAATTGTTTCTACCCTTGAAGGACTGCATCGCGATCGCATCATTCACAAAGACATCAAGCCTGCCAACATCCTAATAAACCCTACCACAGATGAAATAAAACTCATCGACTTTAGTATTGCCACCCTCCTGCCAAGAGAAATTCAATTTATCACGAATCCCAACATCTTAGAAGGGACGCTAGCTTACATTTCCCCAGAACAAACCGGAAGAATGAACCGAGGTATTGACTACCGCACTGATTTTTATTCCCTCGGTGTCACCTTCTTTCAACTCCTCACCGGACAGTTACCCTTCACCACTAAAGATCCGATGGAGTTAGTTTACTCTCACATTGCCAAACAACCGCTAAAAGCCAGTCGGATTAACTCCGATATTCCGCCAATTTTGTCTGACATTATCAGCAAGCTGATGGCAAAAAATGCCGAAGACCGCTATCAAAGTGCTTTAGGGTTAAAACGTGACTTGGAGGTGTGTCAAAGCCAGTGGCAAGAAATAGGAAATATTGCACCCTTTGAACTAGGTGTGAGGGACATCTCAGACCGTTTCGTAATCCCCGAAAAACTCTATGGCCGCCAAAGTGAAGTTGAGACCCTACTCGCTGCTTTTAAGCGTGTGACAGAGGGGGCAACAGAAATGATATTAGTCGCAGGTTTCTCTGGCATTGGCAAAACTGCTGTGGTCAATGAAGTTCACAAACCTATTGTGCGGCAGCGTAGTTATTTCATCAAAGGAAAATTTGACCAGTTTCAACGTGACATTCCCTTGTCAGGATTGGTGCAAGCTTTTCGGGACTTAATCGGGCAACTGCTCTCGGAAACTGATGCCCAGATTCAACAGTGGAAAGCCAAAGTTATACGGGAATTGGGTACACAAACTCAGGTGATTATTGATGTAATTCCTGAACTGGAACAGATTATTGGCAAGCAACCTCCGGTTACAGAACTCTCTGGCGGTGCTGCCCAAAATCGTTTCAATTTATTGTTTCAAAAATTCATCCAAATCTTCACCACGAAAGAACATCCCCTGGTTATCTTTCTGGATGACTTGCAATGGGCAGATACGGCATCTTTGAAATTAATTCAGTTATTAATGTGTGAAAGCACGTTGTCTTCTCTTTCAGGAGAGACAGAACAGATGCGTGAAACTAAGGGGGGTTTCTTGTTAGTTGCTTCGTATCGAGATAATGAAGTTTCCAAGGCACATCCGCTTTATTTGACACTACAGGAGATTAAAAAAGCAAAAGCAATCATTAATACGATCACTCTTAAACCCTTAAATCAGGGCGATTTAAATCATCTAATTGCTGATACCCTTCATTGTCCTGAATTAATTGCTGTTCCTCTCACGCAGATGGTGTTTGCCAAAACTAAAGGCAATCCCTTCTTTTCTGTCCAATTTCTTAAGTCTTTACACGATGATGGGCTAATTGTATTAAACTTTGACGCTGGTCATTGGCAGTATGATATTTCAAAAGTCAAAGAATTAGCTCTCACAGATGATGTAGTAGAATTTATCGCGCTGCAAATAGAAAAATTGCCAATATATACCCAAAAAGTTCTGAAACTTGCTGCCTGTATTGGGAATCAATTTGACTTAAAAACTCTGGCGATCGTCAATGAAAAATCTGTAGTAGATACAGCATCAGATTTGTGGCAAGCATTACTTGATGGGCTAGTTTTACCACAGACTGAGAATTATAACATCTTTCCCAAAGATAATACTAATCAAGAATTTATCGTTCATGGAATAGAATCTACACAATTCCCAATTTCTAATTTACAGTTGCCTAAATATAAATTTGTCCATGACCGAGTGCAGCAAGCCGCTTATTCTTTGATTCCCGAAAAACAAAAAAAACCAATTCACTTAAAAATTGGGCTACTGTTATTGAACAATATTTCAGTTGCAGAACAGGAAGAAAAGATTTTTGAGCTTGTCAATCAGTTTAATATCGCAGTGGAATTCATCTCTCCTCAAGCTAAACGAGATGAACTGGGCCAGATGAATTTAATTGCTGGACGTAAAGCTTTAGCATCAACAGCTTATC
This sequence comes from Nostoc sp., assembly GCF_036917655.1. Classification (GTDB taxonomy): domain Bacteria; phylum Cyanobacteriota; class Cyanobacteriia; order Cyanobacteriales; family Nostocaceae; genus Nostoc. Next base: position 35,503 of record NZ_JBALCY010000032.1, on the reverse strand, counting down.
CAACTGCGGTTAAATATTTAACTACCGGCATCCAACTGCTGGCAGGTGATAGTTGGGAGACGAAACATCATCTCACCCTTGCTTTATATGAGACTGCGACAGAGGCAGCATACCTGGCTGGCAATTTTGAACACATGGAGGAATTAGCAGAGGTGGTGTTGGTACGTAAAACACTGCTAGAAAAAGTGAAAGTTTATGAAGTCAAAATTCAGGCTTATGGGGCGCAGAACCAAGCACTGAAGGCTGTAAATACAGCCCTAACCTTTTTGAAACTTTTGGGAGTGGAGTTTCCTGAGAATCCAGGCCAGTCTGATATTCAGCTAGCAATGGCGGAATTAGCATTAAATCTGAATGGTAGGCGCATTGATGACTTAATGAACCTACCAGAGATGACAGAAGCGCAGCAGATAGCAGCTATGCGTATCCTATCAGCTGTAACTGCTGTTAGCTATTCAGTCACTCCTGAACTGTTTCCGCTGATTGTTATTAAACAAATCAATTTATCGCTCAAATATGGTAATACTTCCTCGTCTGCTTATGCGTATGTTGCTTACGGGGTAATTCTCTGCGGGGTAGTGGGAGATATTGAATCTGGCTATCAATTTGGCAAATTAGCTTTGAGCCTTTTAGTTAAATTCAATGTTAAAGAAGTTAAAACTAAGATCATGATGGTATTCTATACAGCTATCTGGCATTGGAAGGAGCATACCAGGGAAATATTAAAACCTTTGCTTGAGGCTTACTCTGCCGGGCTAGAAACTGGGGATTTAGAACATGCAGCCTATTGTCTTAACAATTATTGCTACTCTACATATTTCATCGGTAGAGAACTGACAGAGGTGGAACGGGATATAGCAACTTACAGCAATGCCATCAGACAAATTAAGCAAGAAACAATATTTAACTGGAATAGCATATATCAGCAGAGTATTTTAAACTGGCTGGGAAATGTTATAAATCCCTGTTATTTAGTCGGGAAAGCATATAATGAGGAGATAATACAGCCGCTTCATCTTCAAACCAATGATGTTATAGGACTTTTATATTTATATTACAATAAATTGCAATTATGTTACTCATTTCATGAGTTCCCTCAAGCAGTTGAAAATGCTACTTTGGCAGAAAAGTATTTAGATGGTGGTATAGGACAGCTAGTTTTTCCTCTTTTCCATTTTTACGATTCACTGGCTAGACTTGCGGTGTATTCTGAGGCATCTGCTTCTGAACAAAAGCTTATTCTCGATAAAGTACAAGCCAATCAGGACAAGATGCAAAAATGGGCGCATCATGCCCCCATGAATTATTTACACAAATATTATCTTGTAGAGGCTGAACGGCATCGAATTGGAGATCAATATATTGAAGCAATGGAATCGTATGATCGTGCTATCTCCCTCGCGAAAAAACATGAGTATATCAACGAAGAAGCTCTGGCTAACGAACTTGCAGCTAAATTTTATCTAGAATGGGACAAAGATAAGATTGCCCAAACTTACCTAACTGATGCCTATTATTGCTACGTTCGCTGGGGAGCGTTAGCCAAGGTTGACGATTTGGCAAAAAGCTATCCCCAATTACTTGCTCCCATATTTCAGCAAGAAAAAGTAAGTATCAATTCCAGCGAGGAAAGCACTTCTTTCAATAACAGATCTATATCATCTTTATCTACCCTGAGTAATCAACAAACTCTTATTGGCTCGAAGACAAGTATTTCTAACTCTCTGGATTTAGCCGCATTCATTAAAGCATCTCAAGCCCTCTCTGGTGAAATCGAGCTTGAACGACTACTTTCTACTTTAATGAAAGTTGTGATGGAGAATGCAGGAGCCTCTAAATGTGCTTTGATTTTAAGCGAAGGTGATAACTTAGCATTAACTGTCACGGCTGTTTGTTCAAGTTCAACTTTTGAGCAAACCTACACAGAGTTTCCATCAACTTACCTTGAGTCAAGCTATGATGTTCCGATTACTTTGATTAACTACGTTAAGCGCTCCAGAGAAATCTTAGTTATTGATGATGCAATGGCTGTTTCTTTTCTAGCAGGTGATAGCTACATTATTAGTGAAGAACCTAAGAGTTTGTTGTCTATACCTCTTCTAAATCAAGGTAAATTAATTGGAATTCTTTATCTAGAAAATCATCTGACGACAGGAGCATTTACACGCGATCGCGTAGAAGTTCTCAAACTCCTCACCACTCAAGCAGCAATATCCCTAGAAAATGCTATCCTCTATAAAAATTTGGCGCAAGCTAAAGAAAGCTTAGAGGAATATAATCATACTCTAGAAGAAAAAGTCCAGGACAGAACACAGCAACTTAACAACAAAAATCACTGTTTAGAAGAAGCTCTACAGGAATTACAACGTACCCAGATCCAATTGATCCAAAGTGAAAAAATGTCTTCTTTGGGACAAATGGTGGCGGGAATTGCCCATGAAATCAATAACCCTATTAACTTTATTCATGGAAATATTAATCATGCTAGTGAGTATGTCCAAGACTTGTTGCATCTGGTAGTTGTTTATCAGCAAGAATATCCTCGTCCTTCGCCTTTAATTGAGGAGAAAGCTGAGGAGATTGACATAGATTTCCTAGCAGAAGACTTGCCAAAGATTCTAGATTCAATGAAAGTCGGGAGTTCGCGTATCCGGAATATTGTTTTGGGCTTACGCAACTTTTCTCGTCTAGATGAATCTGAGATGAAGCCTGTAGATGTACATGAGGGAATAGACAACACCTTAATGATTTTGCAGTACCGACTTAAAGAAAAGAGCAATTTTCCGGAAATTGAAGTCATCAAACAATACGGAAATTTACCGGAAGTTATTTGTTATCCTGGTCAACTCAATCAGGTATTTATGAATATCCTGAGTAATGCAATTGATGCTTTAGAAGATTCATTTTTCATTGGTCATCCATCATTGGTAAATGACAAAGAACAAATAACAAAGGACATAGACGCGTCAGCAGCTTCTCATAGGGTAGGACAAATTCACATCTTTACTGAACTAACAGATTCTAATACGGCGATAATTCGGATTGCCGATAACGGTTCTGGTATGACAAAAGCGGTGCAGCAGAAAATATTTGACCCATTTTTTACTACCAAGTTGGTAGGAAGTGGTACGGGGTTAGGGTTATCGATTAGCTATCAAATTATTGTGGACAAACACAAGGGTAGTTTAACCTGTGAGTCCTCATTAGGAGGGGGAACTGAGTTCGTGATTGAGATCCCGATGCTACAGTCAGATATCTAGACTAGTAACACTTCTTTTAAAATACAAAGTTGGGTTAAATAAAGCGAAACCTAACATTTGGAAGTTTGTCGAGTTTTGCTTTGCTCTACCCAACCTACAATTCTAAAAACTGGGTGATTTCTAAGAGGATGTTTGAAAAGTCATGATTGATGTATCAAATATTTTTTTACCCCACCCTAACCCTCCCCTTATAAAGGGGAGGGAACTGGATTTTCTTGTTTCCCCCCAATATATCGGGGGGATTAAGGAGGGTAAGAATGTGATTAAAAGCACAATATACCACTTTTGAAACATCCTCTAAGACTCATCAAAACAACTCTGACAAGCTACTAGAACACCAATTCAGTAATCCTGGAAGAACCTCTCCCCAACCTTTGTAGGGAGGGAGGCTGAGGGGTTAGGTTTTCGATTCCTGAATCGATGCTCTAGGATACGGGTGTAGTTGTCATATTAACTAAAGACTCTTGACGCGCACGTCGTCCTGTAATTACCATCTTGACTCCACTGGAAGGCGCAAGGGTAAAACCTCGACGCTGAGGTCGCTCTGGACGCTGATCAACTAGCGCCAAATGATAGCGTGACAAAACGGTTGCTAATACTAGCTTCATTTGAAATAGAGCCAAAGCCTCGCCAATACAACGACGGACACCGCCACCAAAAGGTAGAAATTCATAGGGAGAAAATTGGCTCTCAATAAAGCGCTCTGGTTGAAACTCCTTCGGTTGAGGATATAAATCCTCACGCTGATGAGTGAGATAAATACAGGGAAGCAGTACAGTCCCAGGCTCTAAAGGGTGTCGCAGTAGTTTAATGGGTTCTTGCACCACTCTGGGGAACGAGAACATGAAAACAGGATGGATTCGCAAAGTTTCATTGCAGACAGCTGTGAGATATGGCAGTCGATAAATGCTTATTGGATCTGGCAAATCACCAAGGGTATCGAGTTCATCAAGTAGTTTTTCAAGGACTAGGGGCTTTTGGTGAATCCAGTACAATCCCCAAGCCATTGCTGTTGCCGTAGTTTCATATCCTGCAAGCATCAAGGTCATCAACTGATCGCGCAACTCTAGATCCGTCATTAATTGACCAGCGTCATCCTGCGCTGACATAAGCAAGGAGAGTATATCGATGGATTTTGGATCGAGTTGCTGCCTACGTTCCGCAATTTCAGCATAGATCAATTCATCAATTTGTTGACGATCGCGCAGAAATTTTCCCCAAGGACTCCAAGTTCCTAAATCCTTTTGCAAGAATGAGAAAAAGAATAAACTAGAAGTAAAGGGCGAGCGAAAAAGATCCAATAGCAATAGCATTAGACGCTTAAGTTGTTGAAATCTTTCTCCCTCATCCAAACCAAAGACAACCTGTAAGATGACTTGTAGTGATATCTCCTGTGTTAAATTTCGAGCAGAAAAGGGCTGATCAAGTGGTAACTGACTAAAAACTTTTGCAGTCAGACTACAAATCTGCTGACCATAGGCTTGCATTCGCTCTCCATGAAAAGCAGGCATCACGAGTTGACGCTGTTGTTTGTGACTAGTCCCCTCCAGTAAGGAGAGTGAATGTTTCCCTACTAAGGGTTCCAGAATTTTGTTCGCATCACCAACAGCAATAAACTTCTTTCTATCATTAGTTAAAATTTCCTGGATTGCCTGGGGATGGTTCACAAAGACTACTGTGTCACCAAAACCGATTATCTTACCAGTAAAAATATCGGGATACTGTTGAGCTGCATTTTCCATATAGCTAACAGGGTCAGTAACCCACTGAAGCTTTTGTAGCAAAGAGGGGGTTTTGAGAGGATTAGGTAGTTGCATTTAATGTTTCATTTTGAAATTGTGCTAATTTTCCACCTTCACTTTTCGAGTAATAAGCTCTTGGCTATTTAATTTTTATGTTCAAATGCTCCACTGTAAGAACTACAAGCTGCAAAAAGTACAAGTAAAATGCGCGACAGTTTCCTACTTAGCTTAGAACAGTTGTAATTCTTTTAAGATTTAATTACCTCTAGCTTTTCAGCAGTCTGATAGCGAGTAGTTTGAGCACACCAATCGAGGTTGGCACTTATCCAGCTATGCAATCCTGATATATATTTTGCGAGTTCAGCATCTATTTCTTCTCCAAAAGTGGGAATAGATGCTTCTAAAATCATCATAGTTCGCACGTCTTGATCGTGGATTTCGGCAGCACGCTTAATTGCTTGTTCCAGAGGCAACTTCTGTTGATAATGCAGTACCAACACTAAATTATGAACGTCGCCATCTGCCATTTCCCTGAGTGCCGAGAAAATATCGTTACCCCAGCAAAGAACCTTAGTTGCCATCAGTTTTAGTTTTTTCACGATGTCGTGTTCTCGGACAAAATCAGGAATTATTAAATGGTCGCAAAATTCAATCAATTCGATAACAGGTTCCACCCCTCCAGCTAATATACGTATCGCCATATAAATGTCAATATCAGGTACAACTCCCTGGATACGATTAGTTGCTTCCTCGACACATCCTTGGAAGTAGCCTTTAAAGCTACGGAGGAAGTGATGAAACCATTTCGTGTTTCCTCTTTCGAGTATCCGATATCTTAAGTTACTTAAGGCATGAGCGAGAGGTACATCTTGATTCGTAAGTTCTTCCCCATTTAATATTTCCAAAAATCTATTATGAAAACCCTTTAGTAGTTCAGGTTGTTTTCCTAAATCTGACAAATCGCATTGGTCATCCCAAATAAATAACCAGCTCAATAAGTCATTTGCAATCTTCAGTTCTTCAAGCTGGCAGGAAGGGTAAGTACCCGCAGCTAGTAAAAAAAAATTTGCCTTGGAGAAACGCTGATAAGACGATTCATCTGCCAGAAGGTTGAAGCGCAGTACCCATTCAAAAGCATACTCTTGCAAAACATCTACATGTTTATTTATCTGGGTTGGAAATGGGCAGTATAAATCAGGAATAGTGATTTCTTTCATAATAAATAGACTTCATGAAGTTATTAAGGATTTAAGAGAGATAGTTTTTTAATTTAATTCCTAGTCACATCATTCTTGCACAGCCAGTAAACTAGCTTTACATCACTAGTGGTAATGTTTCAAAGGATGTAAATATTACCCGCCTTAATCAGCAATTGTTCATTATATTTTTTAAAAAGATATCCGAAAATATATGGATTTCAGATTATCTTAGAAAAATATTTATGGATATTTGTGTTCACTATAAATACAGATTACAAACTGACAAAATTAGTAGTAAGCATCAGCAAGATTATTCAGAACTAACGCTAATTTTCTAAAAAGACAAGGGTAATAATGACTAATTTAAGAGCGATCGCCTTCATGAAAGAGGATGTTCAACTCTGGTGAAAGTGAAAATTGATGGTTGATGTCCATACTATAGCGATCGCCCCAGCGAAAAGCTGTGGGCAATTTAGTGTGAGAATGTTGCTGTTATCAGAGTTTTTGGGAACTATAGAATTGTCAGACGAGAAATTTGTCAGTCAGTCTGCCAATAAAATAGAGGTGACTAAGCTGCGATCGCAGGGCGAATAGAGAACAACTAACAAGGAGGGAAATTAATTTAAATACATGAATTATACGCCAGATACAAAAACGCTTAATGTACCAGAAGATAGTTTAATATTAGTAGTAGATGATACTACTACTAATTTAGAATTTGTCTTTGAGATATTAACTAATGTCGGCTTTAAAGTTACTACAGAAAATGATGGTGAAAGGGCACTTAAACAGGTTGAATCTAGGATACCTGATTTGATTTTATTAGATGTAATGATGCCGGGTATAGATGGATTTGAAACCTGTAAAAGGCTGAAAGAGAATTCGGCTACTTGTGATATACCCGTAATTTTTATGACGGCAAATTCTGATAATGATAGTAAAGTAAAGGGTTTAAGTATAGGAGCAGTTGATTACATCACCAAACCCTTTCATGAAGAAGAATTATTAGCTAGAATTAAAACCCATCTTCAATTACGAAATCTGACAAAAACTTTAGAAAAGCGAGTTGCAGAAAGGACAGCAGCGCTGTCTAGGGCATTAAAAGACCTACAAGAGTCTCAACTTCAGCTTGTACAGACAGAAAAAATGTCCGCCCTTGGTCAATTAGTAGCAGGAGTTGCTCATGAAATTAATAATCCAGTTGGTTTCATTCATGGAAATCTTGGACACGCTTCAGTATATTTCCAAGACATGATTAACCTCATTGATCTCTATCAGCTGCACTATCCTAATCCGGTTCCAGAAATTCAAGAGGAAATTGCAGCCATAGATTTGAAGTATATGCTTTCTGATCTACCTAATTTAATTTCCTCAATGAAAGAGGGTGTTCAGCGCATTCGCAACATTAGTACCAGTCTGAGAACCTTTTCTCGTTCAGATAGCGATCGCAAAATTTCTTGCAACATTCATGATGGCATCGACAGTACAATCATGATTCTCAAACACCGCTTAAAAGCATCCGAGGATCGACCCGATATTCAAGTAATTAAATATTACGATAATTTGCCAGAATTAGAATGCTTTATCGGACAACTAAATCAGGTATTTATGAATTTATTAGCTAATGCTATTGATGCTTTAGAGGAGTCTAATACAGGACGCACCTATATTGAAATTGAAGCAAATCCCAATCAAGTTTTGATTCAAACTACTCTTACTGAAGATAAAAATCATATCTTGATTCGCATTAAAGATAATGGCGCGGGAATGTCGGCTGATGTCCAGCAAAAAATATTTGACTATTTATTCACCACCAAGCCTGTGGGTCAAGGCACAGGATTAGGATTATCAATAGCCCGTCAAATTGTTGTGGAAAAACATGGAGGAACTATAGAGGTAAATTCAGGACTAGGACAAGGTTCAGAGTTTATCATTAAGCTTCCCATTTAAGAATCATAGTAAGTCGTGTTATAGACATCTTGGAAATTTTTTTCTCCTGTGATTGACGCTATGCATAGCTTGTTCAAAAGTAGGAGTAGGCTACCCTAGCCTTTTCATAGGGAATTAATACATCAGCAAAATGTTTCTGACAAGTTAGGAACTCTAATCCTGTAGATAGATGATTCTCAATAAATATAAATTTATGTTTAAGACAGTAGTAGGTCACAGTAACGATCCAGATTCTCTATAAGCAGTGACGGTTTCAGAGCAACAAAATTTATTTATGGAAAACAGGAAACTTTTATCCTGATTGTGAACAAGCGGATTTATGCGTGGGGTGATAATGCGGACGTAAGCTAAAATAGACTTTGCAAAATCGGGAACTGTCGGAATGACAAGGTGTAGAATTTGTGATCAACACTACCAATTCGTTAGAAACAAAAGCAAGCATTAAATTATCTGAAGAAAGAGATTAAGCAGTTACTTTAGAGGCATTTTGGGGAACTCTAGAACTGTAGTTACAAAATTGTGTCCTCAAAATTTATGACCAATGCACTTAGCCACTCAATAGCTACGCTTAATCTTTCTTTAGAGCGCGATATATTTTTACGTACATTAATCAGAGAACTATCTGGCACTTTGCAGGACATAGTTGGCTTAGAAGAAGCTTCTGGATTTATTAGTGTAGTTGGTGAAAGGATGGGTAAGCAGCTCAACCAAGATTACAAATCTGCCCTGGAAGTCTCCAACCTTTCTCGTAAGCAGGTAGCTGATGTCTTGGTTGATTTAAAAAGACGAATCCAGGGCGATTTTTATGTCATTGAGCAGAATGATGAAAAAATTGTCTTTGGCAACCGCGTCTGCCCATTTGGCGAAAAAGTACTTAATCGCCCTGCCATGTGCATGATGACTTCAAACGTCTTTGGGACGATCGCAGCTAATAATCTGGGATATGCGAAAGTAGAATTGCAAGAGACTATAGCAAAGGGTGATCCTGGATGTAGAGTTATTGTTTACTTAAAACTTACAGAAGAGGCAGAAGATGCAGAAGGTCGAGAATACTTTAAAGGACTAGAATCTGTCTAAAGCCTTCAGCACTAAACCAACCCCAGAATACAAGCTTGAGTGCAGATATGTAAAGTAGAGTCGAACCCTGAAATTGAAAGCCCTATGACTCCTGAACAATTTCTTGAATTTGCCAGAGTTTTCCCAGAACCTTTACTCCTGGTGAGTGGAGAGGGTCAGTTGTTAGCTACCAATCAACCAGTTGCAGATATGTTGGGGTTACGCCGTCAGGAACTGCGGGGAAGAATGCTCTTTGAACTTGTAACTGAGTCTACCAACGATATTGTAAAGTATCTGCAAGCCTGTTCTAGTAGCAGGGCAATGGTTATTGGCTCCTTAACTTTACGAAAGAATGATGCACAAACGTTAATATGTCGTAGTCAAGGAGCCGTTATTCAACCTTGGTCTCCTGAATCTTCAGCTTTAATTCTCTTACGCTTGGAAAATAGAACTTTAGCCAGCAGTAATTTCGTTCTCCTGAACGAGAAAATCGATCAGTTAGCAAAAGAAGTTCAGAGACGTAAACAGGCGGAGTCAGCGCTCCGGGAAGCGAATCAAGAGCTAGAAATTCGGGTTGAGGAACGTACAACTGCTTTACAAGAAACACTAAACCAACTGCAACTTACCCAAACTCAGCTTATCCAAGCTGAGAAAATGTCTAGTTTAGGTCAGATGGTCGCTGGTATTGCCCATGAAATTAATAACCCCGTGAGTTTTATTTATGGGAACCTTCACCATGCCCATAAATACACTCAGGATTTACTGAAATTGGTGCAAATTTATCAACAACTTTGTCCAGATACTCCTCCAGAAATCCAAGAGCAAGTAGAAGAAATAGATTTAGATTTTCTGATTCAAGATATAACTAAACTCTTTCAGTCAATGGCAGTAGGAACAGAACGCATTCAGGAAATTGTTAAATCACTACGTAGCTTTTCCCGACTGGATGAAGCAGAACTTAAGGAAGTTAATATCCATGAAGGAATTGATAGTACTTTAATGATTTTGGAGCATCGCCTGCAAGCTAAACATGAGTATCCAGAAATCAAAGTCATCAAAAAATATAGTCAACTGCCGAATGTAACTTGTTCCCCTGGTCAACTCAACCAAGTGTTTATGAATATTCTTGCTAATGCGATCGATGCACTGGAGGTGTCGGCAATCAATGGTCAGTGGTCAGCAGTCAATTCACAAACTACTGACAATCAAAAACTCGCAAAGAATAATCCCCAAATTCAAATTAAAACTGAGGTAATCGATGAAAAATGGATAGCGGTTAGTATTGCTGATAATGGTTTGGGGATAAATGAACAAGTTCGCTCAAAGCTATTTGATCCGTTTTTCACCACTAAAGCTGTGGGCAAAGGTACTGGACTAGGGCTATATATAAGCTATCAGATTATAGTTGAAAAACATAACGGACAACTTAGCTGTTTTTCTGCTCCAGGAAAAGGTGCAGAATTTGTAATTAAGATACCTATTAGCTCAGTTTCATAAAGTTTAATTACTACTTTAGTATTTTTGCCAAAAATCAAGATAACGATGATCTATTAGGAATAGTTTTATTTATATAGGGCTAATATTTAATTTTTGAAATATCCGTAGGGTGTGTTAGCGATAGCGTAACGCATCATTCATTCCAAGCTTTTGGTGCGTTATGCTCTGCTAACACACCCTACAAAATTACTTAGGGCTTGCTGAAAAAATAATTTATGATTTCTATAGCAATCTCTATTAGACTTAAATATAAGTTGTAAATATAATTTTCAGTTAAAAGATATAATAAACGCCTGTCTGCTTATTAGCAAACAGGCGTTTCTTTGAGTACAAACTTTGGTTGAGATTCGGGTTATTAAATCTTCGCAGTAGAATCAACTGAGGGTTGAGACTGACTAACCGAATCTAACTTTGGCAAAAGCAGTAAATTTTGTGCTTTTACACTACTGTTGATTGTTGCTTGCAAAATGGGGGTATTGGAGATAGAATTGTTAGCCAATGTAAACAGTGGATTTGACAAAATCCCTGCTATGGTAGTGGCAATTAATGTTACCACCAACCCGACTTGCAAAGGTCTCAGCCCAGGCAAATCCCAACGCACTTGTGGATAATTCTTCACCGCGTCGGACATTTCATGGGGTTCTTTGACTACCATCATCTTAACTACGCGAATGTAGTAGTAGATGGAGACGACGCTGGTAACTAAGCCCAGCAATACTAACCAATAAAGTCCTGCTTGCCAACCAGCCCAGAATAAGTAAATCTTGCCGAAAAACCCAGCTAATGGTGGAATACCACCCAAGGAAAGCAGGGCGATACTCAACCCCAGTGTTAGGAGTGGGTCTTTTTGATATAAGCCAGAGTATTCGGCAATCTGGTCAGTTCCTGTCCGCAGTGAGAACAGGATGATGCAGGTAAAGCCGCATAGGTTCATGAACAGGTAAACCAGTAAGTAAAATATCATACTGGCGTACCCTGCCTGTGTACTAGCAATCAAGCCAATCATCACAAACCCAGCTTGGGCAATGGATGAATAAGCTAGCATCCGTTTCATGCTGGTTTGGGCTAGAGCGACTACGTTACCCAAGATCATACTGAGAACGGCCAGAGCAGTGAAGACAAACCTCCACTCGTCAGCAACAAGGGGGAAGGCTGTTGTCAGCAAGCGGATGGCGAGGGCAAACCCAGCGGCTTTGGAACCGACAGATAAAAAGGCGATTACTGGGGTGGGAGCGCCTTCGTAAACGTCTGGTGTCCACTGGTGGAAGGGTGCAGCGGAGATTTTGAAGCCAATACCTGCGATCGCAAAAACCAGGGCAATCACTAAACCTAAAGATTGACCGACTTTCGCTGTGGCAATGCCATTAGCGATCGCACTTAGTTCAGTTTCTCCTCCAGATAGTCCATACAGCAGTGATACACCGTACAAAAATATTGCCGTACTGGAAGCTCCAATTAACAAGTATTTCAGCGCAGCTTCATTGGATCGGGGGTCGCGCTTGGTATAACCTGTCAACAAGTAAGAGGAAATACTCAGGGTTTCTAGGGAGATAAAAATCATCACCAACTCACTAGCCCCGGATAAAAACATCCCTCCTAAAGTAGCACTCAGCAAAATAGCGATGAATTCGGCTAAAGCGGTGCCGCTCTGCTCAACGTAGCGAATTGACATCAGTATAGTCGCAACCGCAGACAAGGCAATAATCCCGCGAAAGACGATACTCAGGTCATCACCATTAAAGCTACCGGTAAAACCGATGGGATTAGGAGAGTCCCATTGAAAATATAGGGCGATAATCGAAGCAAATAAACCTGCGATCGCTAGATATCCAATCCAGCGTGCGGATGTACGCCCCAAAATCAAATCAACAATCAAAACCCCCAAGAGGGTGAGAATAACAATCCCCTCTGGCAAAATCGTTCCAGCGTTTAGCTGGGATGCAATATTAGCAAAATCCATGAGATGTATAGGTTTTGGCGATTAGACATTAAGGCTAACTCTGTTCACTCTAGCAAGTTTTCTAATTAAGAGACTAGCTCTTTTGTTCAAGAGCTTAACAGCTTTAGCATAGATTGCGATCGCCTACAGCACGCTACGCGATTGCACCAACTTCACTAGCTTACCAGCAGGTTTCTCAGTATCTAGGGATTCACCTAACAGCTTTCCTACCTCGTTTTTCAGGCGTGACCTTTAGCGAATACTTGGTTACATAAAATTAACGTGAGTTCGACAGTTCATCTAGTAATCGCCTAATTAGCGTAAATATTGAAACCTCTCCCTGGTTTTACTACACAAAACCGTCCCTCTCCGAGTCGGAGAGGGACAGACTTGAACGAAAGTTCAAGGCAGGGAGAGGTTTGTTGAACTTACATTAAAATTAATAAGGGCACAGCATTGCTCATACGTGTCAACTTAAGCTAAAAGTCTTTTCAAATCTCGTTTCCAGCCTCTGGCTGGAAATGCTGCTCCTGGTGGCTCTGCCGCCAGCAAGGGAGGCGGAGCCTCTAGAACGGCATTCCCAGTCGGAGACTGGGAACGAGACAATCTAAAAGCTGGTTCTAGGCAGGCTTTCACGCTAAGTTGACACCAATGAGCATTGCTGTACCCCTACAATATTCATAACTTCTAACTTTATTAAAAACCGACTGATGGCAGTTTGCCTTGTAGCGACTGAAATTTAGACTGAACACAGTTTGCACAATTGCAACCAAGTTGATCAATAATCGGATTAGATGTTTGAATCAACTTTGGTGTTCCTAAATCAGTAATTTGTTGTGTAGATGCTACCGTAATAATTTGTGTAGCATATGCAGATTTAAGGTTGGATGCGTGTGCTGGATTGACTATCAGCAGCATAAATGCCAGAAGCGCAGGACAGGCAAGTAAAATCAGTTTGATTATGTTCATAATTCACACAAAGATACTTTTGCTGATACAGCATAACCAATAAATTGCCGGGGTTCAACTTTAAGTACTGATATTGTTTAACTGCGCCCAAATCCTTGACCCCGCAAAACCTTTGACCAAATAACTAATTCGCCTTTCTCACCGCCTGCGGCCAGTAACTTGCCTTGGGTATGCCAAGCTAGGCTAGAAAAGCCTGCTGAGACACCTGTGATAATTTGGGATACTTCCTTGGCTTGGTTCCACAAACACAACCAGCCGTCAGCAGCAGCAGAAGCGAGAAAGAAGCTTTTGGGTGCAAAGGCGATCGCATTGATTACACCGACATGATTAGTTAATACTCGCGCTTCCCAACCTAAGGAATCATCCTCTAGTTTTTCCCACACCACAATACCTTCAACACTGGAAGATGCCAGTATCGGCGCACCTACTTTAGTCATAGCTTCTGACCATGCCAATTGGCGAATTTTACCAGGGAAGCCACGCATCACCCAAGGGTCGGGGTTGTTCCATTCTAAAACGGTGACACTACGATCCATATTGCCAGAAGCCAGGAATTTGCCATCGGGCGACCAAGCCATAGCTAAACTGACAGTAGTCATATCTAGGTTGTATGGTTCTTCATCCCAATTTTGACTATGCCAAATCTTGACTCCCTTATAACCACTAATGGCTAAATACTGTCCGTCAATGCGCCAATCTATACCCAATACTGAAGAGTTGTCGAAATTCAGCGTCACGACAATTTCATGAGTATCTGCATCCCAGACTTGGACGTAACGCCCTAAACTAAAAGCCAGTTGGTTACTGGTGTAATTCCAAGCTAGCTTGTCCACCCATGCGGGGGCATTTTCTAGGGTGGCGATTAATTCAGTACCGCGCCAAATTTTTACTTGTCCATCCTGTCCACCAACGGCTAAAAATTTTCCATCTGGGGAAAATGCAAGACAGTCTACTGATTTACCGTTAGCAGTTTGTAAGGTTGTGAATTCACCATCATTCCACAGAACTACTTCCCCGGCGGCGGAAGTTGCTGCTAAAGTTTTACCTTGTGGCGACCAAGCGATCGCAGTTACATAATCTGAAAGTGTCCCCGAATAGTGTTGTTCAAATTCCTTAGATTTGCTGGTTGTGGAGTTCATATTTGTAAAGGGGGAGTGGGGAGTGGGGAATGGGGAATGGGGAATGGGGAATTTCCTACGTCAATGGATTCAGGAATTTGAAAAAGACTACTTTGTGGGGAATGGGGAATGGGGAATTTCCTACTCCCTACTCCCTACTCCCCACTCCCTAAATTATGCTAGACAAGCGAGAAAATCTTGCTTGAGTTGGGCTGCATCAAGATTGCGACCGATGAATACCAGTTCGTTTTTAGGGGTTTCACTTGGTTTCCAAGGGCGATCGGGTTTGCCATCAAATATCATATGCACCCCTTGAAACACAAATCGATTATCTTCTCCAGCAATATTTAAAATGCCTTTCATCCGAAAGATATCTGGGCCTTGGGTACGCAGTAACTCCGAAATCCAAGTGTTTAATTTTTCTCCATCGACTGCACCTGCTTCTACTAAAGCCACAGAAAAGACAGTTTCATCATGTACGTGGGCATCTTCGCCTAAGAAATCTGGATCAATTTCTAATGCACGGTCTAAATCAAAGGCTTTTACACCTAATAAAGCATCCATTCCTAGTTCAGAATTTTGAGTCCGGTAGATTTTTGCGATCGCATTCATCGCCCGAATCCGTTTTTCTAATTCATCCAACTCTTCTGGCGCTACCAAATCTGTTTTATTAAGTAAAATTACATCCGCAAAAGCAATCTGTTCTTGGGCTTCGTCTGCATCCCAGTGCTGCCAAATATGCTTGGCATCTACGACTGTCACCACCGCATCTAAAGACAGTTGGCTTTGCAAATCTTCATCCACAAAAAATGTCTGAATCACTGGTGCAGGATCGGCTAATCCAGTCGTTTCAATTACTAAATGGTCAAATTTATCGCGCCGCTTCATCAAATTGCCAATAATCCGAATTAAATCGCCGCGCACTGTACAACAGATACAGCCATTGTTCATTTCAAAAATTTCTTCATCTGCATCGATAATCAATTGATTATCAATACCCACTTCCCCAAATTCATTGACAATCACAGCAACTTTTTTGCCGTGTTCGTAGGTGAGGATGTGATTGAGTAGAGTCGTTTTACCTGCTCCCAAATAGCCTGTAAGAACAGTAACGGGAACTGAATTGTTGATTACGTCAGCCACCATACTCTAAATTCCTCTTGTCTCACCTTATGGATAATCATTATCGCCTATGATAAATCTTTTTATATTTTTGTGCGAACTTGCTCTTATTTTGGTTTTCAGCAAAATAATCACATAATTTAATAAAAAAGATTTTATTTTTTTGCATCTGTAATAAGTAATAAATATTCACAAGTTATATCATGTCTGGGTAATTATTTATGATTCCCACAGTCATCGCGCCCCTCTCCCAATACGGTTCGGTTAAGGTTATTTGATGAAAATAATAGATCCCAAAGACGCGATAAATCGCCGTCAGGACGAAGGACTGATTATTGTAAAGACGGCGATTTATCGCGTCTCTTGCCTTAACCGAACAGTATTGACCTCTCTGCTTAATCCCCTCCTCGCTTGCGCGGAGGGGAGACAAAGCGTAGCTTTGGCGGGGTGGGGTTCTTGAAGTTTAATAAGCAATCAAGGGAACATGATATTAGCGTAGCCTGATAAGCTGTTGCGTATTTAATTTGTATATGCGACGCGGGCAAGATGCCCGCACTACAATAATTTTACGTTTTCGTGTTATACAATTTAGCTGCACATCAGCTTAGGAATATTGCATACAAGCAAACCTACTCCTTTGGAGAACTCGTAGAGTCGCCGCAGAAGGATCTACAAACTTCTCGGAAGTTGCAGGTTAGTACCTTGACAATGCCGGAGAAGCTATAATAATTATTATCAATAATAAGAAAATTATACTTTGATGGAGAAGTGAGGAATTAATTTTCTGGGGATAACAAAAAGTCTTGAACTGCTTCTAAAACAACTGCTGGGTATTCTTCATGAAGTCCCAGAGAACCAGGAATAACAACGCTTCTCACACCTGCTAAGGCTACCAAAGCGTTCATTTCTTCTCGTGATTTGGACGGGCTAGATTCCCCAATTACTACCATGAGCGGTACGGTTAAAGACTGCACAAGTTCCAAAAAATCAGATTGTTCGTGTACAGCATCGAGATTACCAGTTACAAAGGCAGCAGATGCAAATCGCGCTCCTGGTTGTTGAGTCGTGTGCCACTTCTTCTCAATGAAACTGGGTGTAATTTTAGCCGCGTCAGTAAACACATGACGGCGGTACATAAAACTTAAGAAAGATTGGGTAGTGTTGAGTTTGTAGAGAGCTTGACCAAGTATAGGCGATCGCACTAATTCTCTCACAATGCCAGCTATTTGCTGACTTGCCCCCATTGTCGGCAAAGGGCCACGCCAAGTAGGAGCTAACAATAAAATTCTTGAGAAAGCAGCCTGTTGTTTCACAGCTAATTGTAAAACGTAACTAGCAGCATGACCAGCCGCGATCGCAGTAATGGGAATATTAAAAATAGCTTTGACAAAATCTTCCAGAAATTGCTGATATATTTCCGGTCGATAATTCAAACTAGGGCGAGAAGATTCTCCAAATCCAGGCCAATCTATGGCTACAACTTGAAAATTGGGAGCTAGTAACCTGGCAAGTTCGCCCATTTCCAAGCGCGTCGAAACAGTGCTGAAAGCTGGTAGTAGCAATAGCGGTGAACCTTTACCGAGGGTTTCATAAACAACGCGCAATTGCTGATTTTCCCAATTCCAGAGATATTCTTGAACTACTCCACCAAAGCCAATAGCAGCAGAGGTAGATAATAAATTTGTTGACATTCGACTAAATTTATTATTAAGAGTGAGGAGTTAGGAGTTAAGAGTTAGGAATTCAAAACTCTTAACTCTTGATATTTATTTGCAATTATCTGTTTAGTTAGGCAAACCTAGCTTACATTCCAATGCTTTTTTTTGCATGGTTTTAAAAATGTTGTAAAATCCATTAGCACGAGAAGGTGTAAGACTAACGTTTAAACCTGTTGCTTGAATAAAATCTGGGGTAAGTTGGACAATCTCAGTTGGCGTTAGTCCATCCAATCCTTCAACCAGAAGCCCTACTAATCCTTTGGTTAACTGGGAATCGGAATCGCCCTGAAACACAACCTTCCCATCATCCAAGGCTGCTGTGATATAAACTTGAGACACGCAACCAGGAACTTTATTTTCGGGTAATTTTTCCGCTTCTGGGAACTCATTTAGCTTCTGAGCATACCAGATTAGCTGTTCGTAGCGTCGCTTCGGTTCGGAAGCGCGTTGAAAGCGCTGGACAATTTTAGCGAGCGCAGGTGGCAAAGAATCTAGAGTTGAGGACATAACAGAAGCTGCAAATGATCGGTCTTACCTTGAGTGTAGATTATCTTTGGAGCGATGCCTACGCCGGGCTACGCCTACGCGCCGACCGTTCACTTGGCAATATAAAGCTAGCCATTATTGGCTATAACTTGTCAAATCCAGATAATTACTGCGTAGGCGTAGCCCAACCTAGGCATCGCATTCACATCGGTCAGGTTTTTTAATGCGCCTAATCACAAAAACTTAATTTTTTTATAAGCAGGCTTTAACAGCAACTCTATAGAAGTTCCTGCTGTATTAGTATAGACTTCCTGCTATTACGTAAGTATGGGGAATGAGTGAAATTTATGTGTCGTTTGATTTGACTACGGGATGCTTACGGTGGTCACTGAGCTTCTTGCCTTGAGCGTTCGCGCAGCGTCTCGTAGAGAAGCCGAAAGGTGCCGAAGTGCTGGCTGCGCCTACGCACTTACAAAAATAGCTGCAAGTAACTTTTAACTAAGCAGCTAGGTGATAATCAACAATTAAAAATTAAAAATCAAAAAAAATTCTGACTTTTAATTTTTAATTTCTCTACCTTAAGGATTAATTCGTAGTTTGTGCAGCTAGCATCTGCTTCAGCTTTTCTAATTCCGAAGCCCAGCGAGGATCTGGACGAATAGCGTCTGAATCGGTGGTTGTGGTGCTGCTTTCACGAGAACCACCGCCGCCACTGCCGCCACGACGAGGCTTCTTAGAGCTTTTCTCCCGACGGCTACCTTCTCTATTAGGGCTAGGAGTGGGAGTACTACTAGCAGCAAGACTAACTGGTTTAGGAGCTTGCTCGTCGCCCTCTTCACCCTTTGTCCGAGGTAATGCCTTCTCTAGCTTAATGGCAGTGTCTTTGAACATCTGACCATTATACTTTTCAATGATTTCGTCAGCTTGTTCGTCATTGTTGACGGTAAGAAAACCGAAACCACGGCATTTGCCAGTTTTGCGGTCTTTAATTAATTTAGTAGTTACAGCATCACCTTCTGCTGCAAAAACTGCTTGCAGATCTTGACGATCTATTTCTTCTTTAGGCAAATTACCTATATATAGGCGAACGGACATGAACTATACCTCCAGAGTTAAATGAATATGGCAAGGCAAGAAAACAATCACTTGGCTTTAACTTTTAAATAGATGCTATTGACCAAGACTGCCATCAACCAATTTTTCTGCTCAAAACTGTCAACCTATACAACAATACAGTTTTTCGTCGGGATCAAGCTTGTTTAATCTAAAGGCTCACACTATGGTGAGCTAATAACACCTTAATTCTAAGAATTGTAAATTTAATAGCCTAGTGCCTGCTAAAGTACACGCTTTCTTCTATGCCCTTTTTCGCAGAATCAAATACCATTCCTTACATTACCACGGTATTTTCTACGTAGCTAGTTTAGCGCATACATTTCCGACGTTAGTATTACTGTATCGTAACATAAAAGACATTTTTTTATTCAAGGGAGCATGTTTTGAAACAAAAACCAGTCAGTGGCTGGTTAATTTGCTGCTGTGTTGGAAGGATAAAAGGTATGGAGCGGGGGAAAAAGTATCAGAATTCACAACTAAGCTGTGGTGCTGAGTTACGTCGGCTGCTCTTGTTTGTGTGAATAAATGTAACACTTATAAAGAAAACCTGCAACTTTTGTTTACATTCCAATTTGCCCAATGCCCAATGACTACTGACTAACCAGTAAGAAAAACGTATGCACCCCAAGCCTGTGCTGCAACTGCCAAAAAAATAGACCAAATGGGATGAGGGCTATGAATGGTTTTACCACTTTGAGTTTCCAGGGTTTGGATATCGATCCAAGGTGTTGCTCCTCGCCGGAACCAACCTGTGACGATAATTTGCCGACCAATCAAATCCTGGTGATTGAGTGACTGTCCTAGCCAAGAAATGTGGTGTAATTTCACCAAACCCGCGCTGGATTGGAGGATTAAATCTTGCGCTAGGGAGTTGCTAGTGCCTTGACGACCTAATAGTTTGCCCACAATCCGCACACTGATGCTGTCAATCGGTAAGGCAGAAGGGTCAGCTAATAGGGTGGGTAGGTAGTCGTCAGTTTGCACGGTGGCAGGTTTAATATCGGGGAAGAAAGGATTAATCCGCATCACTGTACCGATGCTAAAGCCAATCAGAAGGCAGCCTGTAATGAAAGACCAATCTTCATATATCCACTTTAGATTTAAAAACTTGAGTGCAAATGCTAGTTGCCAGGTTAGCCAGACCAAAGCTGCGAATAGAACCCCTAGAGGAATTCCCAACCAGGGAGCGATTTGTAATAGAAAAGACTGACGCTTAACTTTTGATGGAACGCTTGCAAAATGTAGTTCGGTGTCTAGATGCCAGTGACGGGCTATTTGGCAGAGGCGTTCGATGCGATCGCCCATTAAGGGATGGCTATTATTAATCGTAAACCATCGGCGATAGGGATTGGCAGTATCCCACTTCAAAAAGGATTCAAAAGATAAATTACTCGCAATAGTACCCAAAGAAAGGCTCTGTTGGTGGCTAACTGGTGTCAGAAGATTTAAGCTTTCCAACTGCCAACTGGTGTGTTCTTGTTTTTCGATATCAGCTGCAATGCCAATGGCAATTTTGAGTAAGGCACGAATCAGGGCATTGGGATTACCAGTAATTTCGGCGGCGACGCGATCGCTATAATAAAGCCGCAACCGCGACAACCACAATGCAGTCCCAGTCAGCAAACACCAAACTCCATAAACGAGACTAGCCAGAATTGTCACCGGCCAGCGCCAAATTTTCCCTGATATTTTGTCTCCCAGCTGGGACACTTGCTGATATAGCTGATGGATTGGTAGTGTCACCAGCAGCAACAAAGACATCACAGCAAAATCCCAGTGAGCAATATGCCCTAGCTGCGTGGCGTAAATAGTGGCGATTTCATCATCTGCTAGTTGCTCTAATAGCCCTTGACTCACAACAATCCTGGCATTACCTGGTAAACTACCATAGGTCAGGATAATTGGTGCAGCCATTGGTAAAATCCGCAGTTTGGGTAACGGCCAGTGCCGTTGTTGACAACAACGTTGTAACACCCGGACGGCTTCGCGGCTATGAGTATTCAATACATCTTTAGGAAATTTTCGCTGACCATACAAGTTCGCCAGTAGCAGATCCAGCAACCAAGGTGATACTCCGATCAAAATCACCAATACTATTAGCAACAATTTAGTAGGGTCGCGGTATAAAAGCTGCAACGGCTCCAGATAAGGTAGTTTGACTAAAGTCTGGTTTATCAATCCCATTGCTAACTTCAGGATTTCTCGCATCACCCAAAACAAGGCGATGAAAGTTCCTGCTGACAGTAGCCGCAACGGAATTAATTTCGCTTTCCGTAGGGGTTGCCAAGCTCTGGCGCGTTGTGCTTGCCGCCAATAAATAACACCGAATAATTTAGCTTGGGTGCGGGTAACAGAACCCATGAAACCGTTTAGGGGTGCAGCCGGTGGTGGTAGTGGTGTCGCTACTGTAGCTTTGAGTCTAGTTAGTGGCACCATCGGCGGAGTTTCGTCGCTTTTGGTTTCTATTACTTGATCATTTGGCTTTTCCTCTAATGTAGGAGTTTCCGGGGTTGAATCTGGGGTTGAATCTGGGGTTGAATTCTCAAAAGCAACAAATCCAGTTTCGATATTTTTTGATTCTTGATCAGGTTTTTTACGTTTTGTCAGGTGTTCGAGAGCGCGTGTTGCCCACTCTTGAACTTGCGGATTGTTACTCTCAATGAGATTCTGGGAAATAGCGATCGCTTTGGGAACTTCGCCAGTCCGAGCATAAGCCATCACTAAACCAACCTGGGCTTGTAAGCTAGCAGTCGCATTGCTTTGGCTGCTAGCAATCGGTTCTAGTTGGGCGATCGCTGTTTGGTAATTTCCCTGCTTGAGGGCAACTAAACCAGCCTCCAAAGACGGTTTGGCATGTGAAGGCATACAAATTCTGGCACTCCAATCTCTTCTAAGTGATCCACGTTTGTGCAAAAGCGCGAACCTCGGATGCCGTGGAACTCAACCGCGCTCAAGTTTTGCTTGTCAACCAATTTTGGATTTTGGATTTTGGATTTTGGATTTTGGATTGACCCCGTGCCTCTTGGGTACGAGGCTTGAGGATTTTAAATTGAGCATTTTGGATTTGTTCCGCCCACTAAGGGGAGCCACTGCGGTGGAGGGGTTCCCCGACATAAAGGAGGCAGGCGCTAACAGCGGGTTTCCCGACTTGTTCGCGCAGCGTCTCCCCTTGGGAGAAGCAACTGCCGTCAAGTGGCATCGAGACATAAACCAAAAAATCTAAAGTCTAAAATCTAAAATCTAAAATTCGTAGTCAAGTGAATTATTCCTCCACTGGTTGTTGACTAGAAAATACTGGAGCGATCGCGCTTAATTTTAACTCTGGATGGTCGCCTAGTAACTGTTGACAATTCCATTCATTGCGGAATAGCAACACTGGGCGTCCCATACTGTCTTTAACTGTAGTGGTATTGAATATCCGTCCCACCTTTTCTAATGCTTCCCAACCACCCTCAACCCAACGGGCGACACTGTAGGGCAATACCTCTAGTAGGGTTTCTACGCCATACTCATTTTGTAAGCGAAATTGCACCACCTCGAATTGCAACTGACCCACCGCCGCCAAAATTGGATCGCGTTTGGCTTCATCAGTTGAATACATAATTTGCACAGCACCTTCTTCTCGCAATTCCGCGACGCCTTTTTGGAATTGTTTAGACTTCGAGGGGTTGGGATTCCTCAGAGACGCAAACAGTTCCGGCGAGAAATACGGAATTCCCTCATATTCGAGCTTTTGCCCCGTGTAAATTGTATCCCCGATCGCAAAAACACCGGGATTATTCAAACCGATCACATCCCCAGGATAAGCCACATCAATCGATTCTCGCTCTTGGGCAAAGAGTTTTTGCGGGCGAGACAGACGGATGAGTTTACCGATGCGGGCGTGATTCACCATCATATCTTTTTCAAACTTACCAGTGCAAACCCGGATAAATGCGACGCGATCGCGGTGTTTCGGGTCCATGTTCGCTTGCAGTTTGAAGACAAACCCCGAAAACTCTGGGTATGTAGGGGCAACTTCGCCAACACTGCTGTAGTGAGAACCGGGTTTCAGGGCATAGTCGAGGAAATACTTGAGGAATAACTCTACCCCAAAGTTAGTCATGGCGCTACCAAAGAACACAGGGGTCATTTTGCCTTCGTGTACCAACTGTAAATCTAACTCTGGCCCAACTCCATCTAACAGTTCCAAATCATTTTTCAGTTGGTAGTACAGGCTTTGTTCTAGCTGCTCTTCTATTCTCGGATCACCTAATTCCACTATTGTATCAAGGGCTTCTCGGCTGCCGTGGGCGCTGCGTTCAAACAGGTGAATTTGTTGCTTGTGGCGGTCAAAAACACCTTTAAAGCGATCGCCCATACCAATCGGCCAGTTTACCGCATAGGTTTGCAATCCCAGTTCTTGCTCAATTTCATCCAACAGTTCTAGAGGTTCTCTTCCTGGGCGATCGAGCTTGTTGATAAATGTAAAGATCGGGATACCCCGCAACTTACACACTTCAAACAATTTGCGGGTTTGGGGTTCCAAACCTTTTGCTGCATCAATCAGCATCACTGCATTATCGGCGGCGGCGAGGGTACGATAAGTATCTTCACTGAAATCTTGGTGTCCGGGAGTGTCTAATAAATTTATTTGACAATTTCGGTATTCAAATTGCAACACTGTGGAGGTAATAGAAATACCCCGTTGTTGCTCCATCGCCATCCAGTCAGAGGTAGCCTTACGCTGTGCCCGTCGCGCCTTAACCGCCCCAGCTTCGTGAATTGCACCCCCGTATAGGAGTAGCTTTTCTGTAAGTGTAGTTTTACCCGCATCGGGGTGAGATATAATCGCAAAGTTGCGGCGAAGTTCAACTGCTTGAATAAGTTCAGACTGAAGTTCAGTAGACATAAGTGTATTTGTTTGTTAGCTAGCTTAATTTTTTTTGACTCTGGCAAGTCTTTTAATCTTAAGACAACGATGCTCGTGATAGGGTCGTAGTATAACCAACAATCTGACTAAATAGGAGAAAGCAATGTACGACACAGACAAGCGAAAGCTTCTATCTGCCCTGTCTCATGGAGCGATTTTTTTCAGCACAACGGTGGTATCTGTAGGTATACCTATTGCCATACTGCTCGTATCTGATGATCCTGTTGTTAAAGAAAACGCCAAAGAATCCATCAATTTCCACTTTAATGTCTGGCTTTATGGAGGGATTCTGGGAGCGCTGTTTTTTCTATTCGGTTGGTTAGTGTTACCTCTATTATTGCTGGGCCCACTAGCCGCTCTGGGATATATATTGCACTGGGGATTAACAATTTGGGCGCTCATTGGAGTTTTTAACAACCCTGATATACCCTTCCGTTATCCCTATATTTTCCGAGTTTTTTAGCACAAATTAACATTGGGCACTTGTACTGAGCAAACGCGAGTGCGTCTCGTAAAGAAGCCGTTGGCGCAGCCTCTCCAAGAGTTGTATTGGGCATTGTTAATTATTTGCTTCCAAGTACAACATTTGATTAATTCGTAGCGAACTCTCTGCGTGCCTCAGCGTTTACCTCTGCGCCCCTACCCTGCGGGAAGGCATTCGCGAGTGCGTCTCGTAGAGAAGCGCCTATCCGTTTAAATTTCAACCCTCAATTTGTCAGGATTTTGCCAACAGACGATCTTACCATTTTGAATTTTTAATTGCTTACTATGTTGTTTTTTTTCTAGTCCGTCGGATAGATGCAAGCAAGCTGTAGAATACAAAATTGCCCTACAACTTGATTGAGAGTAGGGCAAAGGACAGTTAAGCACTGTTTGTAGTCTGTCCGACGGCAGGAAAGTTTTAGCCTGCTTTTGTGACGCTTTGTTTTGTGTCCATTTGCGTTGTTTTTCATCATAAAATTTTATGTTTCCTATACATCGCCCCCGTCGTCTGCGTACCCATCCCCAACTGCGCCGGATGGTTCGTGAAACCGTTTTGACAACAAGCGATTTAATTTACCCACTATTTGCCGTACCAGGTGAGGGAATCGCTAACGAGGTGAAATCGATGCCCGGAGTCTACCAACTTTCGGTAGATAAAATTGTCGAAGAAGCAAAAGAAGTTTATGACTTAGGAATTCCTTCGATTATTCTATTTGGTATCCCGGCTGATAAAGATGTAGATGCCACTGGCGCTTGGCATGATTGCGGAATTGTCCAAAAAGCAGCAACGGCGGTAAAAGCAGCAGTACCAGATTTGATTGTAATTGCTGATACTTGTTTGTGTGAGTACACCAGTCACGGTCATTGTGGTTATCTGCAAGTTGGTGATTTAACAGGACGAGTTTTAAATGACCCAACTCTGGAATTGTTGAAAAAAACAGCAGTTTCTCAAGCGAAAGCCGGTGCTGATATCATCGCGCCTTCGGGGATGATGGATGGCTTTGTCCAAGCAATTCGTGTGGGTTTGGATGAAGCCGGATTTCAAGATACGCCGATTATGTCTTATGCTGCTAAGTATGCTTCGGGTTATTATGGCCCATTTCGGGATGCAGCAGACTCGACACCGCAATTTGGGGACAGAAGAACTTATCAAATGGACCCAGGTAACGCCCGCGAAGCCCTTAAAGAGATTGAATTGGATATTGCTGAAGGGGCTGATATGCTCATGGTTAAGCCAGCCTTGGCATACATGGACATTATCTGGCGGGTGAAGGAAGCGAGTAACTTACCAGTTGCGGCTTACAATGTTTCTGGTGAGTATGCGATGGTAAAAGCTGCGGCTCTCAATGGTTGGATTGATGAAGAGCGGGTGGTTATGGAAACTTTAACTGGGTTTAAACGCGCTGGCGCTGACTTGATTTTGACTTACCATGCCAAAGATGCGGCGCGATGGTTAAAGTAAGGTGGGCGATTGAAGGGTAAGAATTTAATAAATCTCACGCAAAGGCGCGAAGGCGCAAAGTTTTTCTCTGTGTTTTGGTGTTTGGGCGTGAGATTGTTGTATTTTGGCTAGTATTGAAACAACTCTGTCATTAATCGAAATATTATGGATTTTGTGATCAAAGTAATGCCAAAAGGTGAAATAGAACTGCCAGATGAAATAAAAGCACAACTTCGTCCTGGCGACGAATATCAGGTTTTTCTGATAGAAAACTCTATTGTTTTAAAAAAAATACAGAAAGAGTTAGACATAAAAGAATGGTTTCGCCGAATTGAGGAATTAGGCCCTGACCCCAATCAACCTACTCTTGAATAAATTAGCAAGATTGTAAAAGAAGTGCGAAGTGAGTAATTATAATTTTTTTCAGCGTACAGCACTAGCTAATATTCCTAAAATTTTATTGACATCTTTAAGATAATATTCACTTAAATCTATCTGGATAGATTGCCCTTCTAATTTTAAAAACTGCCAAATACTTCCAGTTGTGACAGTTCCATAAATTATCAAATTTTCATTACCTGCTCGTTCGTTAAATATTCTGGCTGCTAACATTTCGGCTACACATTGTCCTAAACCAGCAGTAATGTTTTCTTTTTTAGCTTCCACAATAATAATGACTGGTGCAGTGATAATTAGTCTTTCTGGAGAATGGGTAATTAGAAAATCACAGATTCCATTTAAACCTTGTGCCGTATCAACATTGAATTCAACACCAGAAAACAAATTTATCTGGTCATTTAATTGTCGTCTCAAATCTAGTAAAATCGGAGAAATAATCATCTCAGAGCGAGCTTTTTCACTATTGCTAGCAATAGCTATAGGTAAATTATATTGAAGAATTTCTTTTAATAAATAACTGGATTCTATCTCAGATATATTAGCAAAAATATCAGTTTTCTCAATAGTATTTATTTGAAAATTCTGTTTAATTTTCTCTAAAGTAAAATCACTATATGACATATCAGGAGACACCTTCATACAACAACGCTAAAACTTAATCT
The DNA here is from genome assembly GCF_036917655.1 of Nostoc sp. Classification (GTDB taxonomy): domain Bacteria; phylum Cyanobacteriota; class Cyanobacteriia; order Cyanobacteriales; family Nostocaceae; genus Nostoc. The sequence goes on along the minus strand of NZ_JBALCY010000032.1, from coordinate 8,437 downwards.
ATTCCCACAGTAATGCTGAAATCCAAATATTGACATCAACTACAACCCTCATTTGTCAGTCCAAAGTTCTTGTCTAACTTCTTTGACTATTTGACTGATTTCTTCAAGCGTTGGTTGATTTGGATCTGAACCAGCCTCTTTCACTTGTTGTCTTAATTTTTTTAGTGTTAATCGGTTATAAGTTTTTTTTGAAAACTATCTCATCTTCCGTAACGGAGACTTCATATTCAGTAGAGGGCTGAAGCTGTTGCCAACACTTCTGGAGGAATTTCTAGCTTTCCATCAGCCGTTACTTTGGCAATAATAGCTGTGTTCATAATTTTCATATTTGAGTCTGATTCGATTTTATCCTTTTATTTGGGGCATTTAGCTGGGACGTACACAAAGAATTGCTTGTAGTTAGGCAGTATAGGTAGACATATACTTTATTCTCCTCCCTGTCGGGCCGGGATGGACGGCAAGTTATCAGGCTGGATGCGGTATTGTCAGGGAGGAAGATGGTTTTTTGTTACATGATTGCGCCACTGCTGCTGGTTCTTCCGGTAGTCCCATTGTTGGCGTAATTGGTGGCGACCCTTATATTGTGGCTCTGAATAATGGTGAAGGAAAAAATCTCCAGACTGGACAAGATATCATCAATTATGCGGTGAAAATTTCTACCATCGAGGAGGCTTCGCGGGGAAATTAGATAGGGTTATATGATGTCTGCTGAATTGCCGATAATAAAAGAACCTCACCCTGGTTTTGCTCCCGCAAAACCTGTCCCTCTCCTTAGAGGTTGTTTGAAAAGTGGTTTGTTGTGCTTTTAATCGAATTATTACCCCCCTTAATCCCCCCTTATAAAGGGGGGAAACAATAAAAAAATCCGGTTCCCTCCCCTTTATAAGGGGAGGGTTAGGGTGGGGTAATAACATTTGATACATCAATCATGACTTTTCAAACATCCTCTTAGTAAGGAGAGGGATTAAAGATAGGACAGGGTGAGGTTTTTCTTTTGTTTTGGGTAATTTGATGAGGTTATCAACGCCAAGTTATAAAATATTGTTGGAGGGTTGCGAAGGCTTAAGCTTGCTTTCGTAGTCTTTCTAGGTTCTGTTGATGCAACTCTGGGAAGTTTTCTAAATCATCTATTGACTGTGGTGCAGAAAAGATTACAGCGTCTTCAGAGGTGAATCTATCTAAATAAGTTTGAAAGGCTTCATCATCTTCTCTGTGGTCAAGGATATATTGACGCAATTGGGCACGGGGCATTGTCATAAAGTCTGGCTTACTCATACATATCTCCACTTCCCGTTTAGGTAAATTATAATTTCGTTTTCTTCACCAGCGAGAATTACAATATTTTTTGTTCGTTGATCGATTCGCACTAAAAACACAGGTAAATACATTTTAGTAGCCCAAAAACTTAAAATAAACAACGTTTTCAATTGTTCTACAGTAGGCATATTTAAATTATTGCCATAACAGATTTTTTCCTCTAGCGTGACTTGAGTTAAGTTGGTATCTGTCAACAGTGAAGTTGTCTAAACACATTTTATGCAGATTGTTTGCGTGATATTACATAAATAGAATATTCCCTCCTTTGCCAGAGTGAGAGGCGATCGCTCATAAAACCTCTAAAATTTAAATTAAATAGCTTTGATATAGTTATGGCAATTACTCGCTCTATGCTTGGGGCGCTTCGTTTAAACAACCTAATCTCTAACTAGTGCGATCGCTCACCGTATTTGCGACAGCAGCACGATAAAATTCTAAAACCATAATCGTACTAAAGGTCTAAATGGCAGAAACACTATTCTTCAACGCCTTGCGGGAAGCCATTGATGAAGAAATGGCACGTGACTCCAGCGTATTCGTTCTCGGTGAAGATGTAGGACACTACGGCGGTTCCTATAAAGTTACCAAAGACCTGTACCAAAAATATGGCGAACTCCGCATTCTAGACACTCCCATTGCTGAAAATAGCTTTACTGGAATGGCAGTAGGAGCAGCGATGACTGGGTTGCGTCCCATAATCGAAGGCATGAATATGGGCTTTTTACTACTCGCCTTTAACCAAATCGCCAACAACGCTGGGATGCTGCGCTATACTTCTGGCGGTAACTTTAAAATTCCGATGGTAATTCGCGGCCCTGGGGGTGTGGGACGGCAGCTAGGAGCAGAACATTCCCAGCGACTAGAAACCTATTTCCAAGCTGTGCCAGGGTTGAAGATTGTTGCCTGTTCCACACCAAGAAACGCCAAAGGACTACTAAAATCCGCTATCCGCGATGATAACCCTGTATTGTTCTTTGAACACGTTCTGCTTTACAACTTGAAAGAAGATTTACCAGAAGAAGAATATTTACTACCCCTAGATAAAGCAGAGGTTGTGCGCCCAGGAAAGGATGTCACAATTATCACTTATTCTCGGATGCGGCATCATGTGCTGCAAGCGGTAAAAACACTTGAAAAACAAGGTTATGATCCAGAAGTTATTGATTTAATCTCGCTCAAGCCATTAGATTTTGATACTATTGGTGCATCAATACGGAAAACCCATAAAGTCATTGTTGTGGAAGAATCCATGCGAACTGCGGGCATTGGAGCAGAAGTCATCGCTTCAATTAACGATCGCTTATTTGATGAATTGGATGCGCCAGTACTACGGCTTTCTTCCCAAGATATCCCCACGCCTTACAACGGCAATCTGGAACGACTAACAATCATCCAACCAGAGCAAATAGTAGAAGCTGTGGAAAAAATGGTAGCTTTGCGAGTCTAAGGACTGGGGACTGGGTACTAGGAGAATAACTCATGCCCAATCCCCAATCCCCGATCCCCAGTCCCCAATACTTACTCATAACTCCATAAAAGAGCGCTATTATAGCCTTTGTCAGTTGCGAGTTATGGTATGCAAAGACAGCGATCGCTATTAATTTTGATTTTAGTCCTGATAATCGCCGCGATAACGGTGATTGCTACAATTCCGATACCCCTTGGACTGGACTTGCGCGGAGGCTCACAGCTCACAATTCAGGTGAAACCATCACCAGAAATTCCCAAAATCACTGACCGCGAATTGGAAGGTGTAAAGAAAGTTGTCGAAGGTCGGATTAATGGTTTGGGTGTTTCTGAGCCAGTGATCCAAACAGTCAGCTCAGATAAAATATTGGTACAACTGCCAGGGGTCAACGATCCAGAGCAAGCCGAACGGGTGCTAGGGGGGACGGCGCAGTTAGAATTTCGGACTCAAAAGCCGAATACAGAAACCCAACTTTTTGCTTTCCAAGCATCTAGAGCCGAATTGAAAGCCAAGCAAGAAGAGTTAAGAAAGAGTACCGACAAAGCAGCAATTGCTAAGAATCAAGAAGATTTACAAAAAAATAATCAAGCGATCGCAGAATTGTTTGAAAGCACCAATCCACCGCTAATTGGCAAATACCTCAAGGATGCCTATGGTGAACCCACTCAAGGTAACAACTGGCATGTTACCATTCGCTTCGACCAAAAGGGTGGTGAACTCTTTGCCAATTTGACAAAAAATCTTGCCGGTACTGGGCGTAGCATTGGTGTTTTTCTAGACAATGAATTGATCAGCGCTCCTACCGTAGGTATAGAATTTGCCGCCGCAGGTATTAGTGGTGGCTCTGCCGTAATTACAGGACGGTTTACCGCACAACAAGCCAATGACTTAGGCGTGCAACTACGCGGTGGGGCATTACCCGTACCAGTAGAAATAGTTGAAAACCGTACCGTCGGGGCAACTTTAGGTAAAGATAGTATTCAACGCAGTATTTACGCTGGTATTGGCGGATTGCTGTTAGTATTGATTTTCATGTTAGTTTACTACCGACTACCAGGGTTAATTGCCGACTTTTCTTTGATTATCTATGCGCTATTGACCTATGCCACCTTCGCTTTGCTAGGCATTACATTAACTCTCCCCGGTATTGCTGGGTTTATCCTTAGTATTGGTATGGCAGTTGACGCTAACGTATTGATTTTTGAGCGCACCCGTGAAGAACTACGTGCTGGTAAAACTTTATATCGTTCTGTAGAGTCAGGGTTCTACCGAGCTTGGTCTAGCATTTTAGATAGTCATGTCACATCATTGATTTCTTGTGCAGCACTGTTTTGGTTAGGAGCAGGTTTAGTTAAAGGCTTTGCTTTGACATTGGCGCTAGGGTTACTGGTGAATCTGTTTACTGCCATTACTTGTAGTCGCACACTGCTGTTCCTAACATTGCAATTTCCCAACTTGCGTAAGCCAGAGTTGTTTTGTCCCAATCTCTCAACGTCAATTAAGTCTGGTGCGGAGGTGCAGTCATGAAATTTAGTGTCATCAAACGTCGGAGATTTTGGTGGGCAATTTCTGCCACCCTGATGATCATTAGCATGGTGGCGATGGTGATTTCTTGGCAACAACTAGGCGCACCGCTACGTCCCAGTTTAGATTTTGTTGGTGGTACGCGACTACAATTTGAACGCGATTGTACACAACCAAACAACTGCACTCAACCGATTGAAATCTCTGATGTCAGGGAAGTAGTTGACGCTCAGAAACTAAATAATAGTAGCATCCAAGTTGTTGGTCAAAAACAACAGGGAATATCCATTCGCACAAAGACATTAAATGTCGATCAACGCACCCAGTTGCAAACAGCTTTGAGTGAAAAAATTGGAGCCTTCAACCCGAAAGCCACTCAAATTGACACCGTTGGCCCGACACTTGGTCGTGAGCTATTTTCCCAAGGGTTATTAGCTCTGCTTGTCTCCTTCGCTGGAATCGTTATTTATTTGAGTGTGCGGTTCCAGCTGGACTATGCCGTAATCGCAATTATTGCCTTGTTCCATGATGTTTTGATTACGTTGGGTGCTTTCTCCATCTTGGGATTAGTAGCAGGTATTGAAGTTGATAGCCTTTTCGTCGTTGCTATTTTGACTATTACTGGTTTCTCGGTGACAGATACCGTGGTCATCTACGATCGCATTCGGGAAATACTGAATCTACATCCTAACGATCACATTGACAAAGTTGTTGATGATGCAATCAATCAAACTTTAACGCGATCAATTAATACCACGTTAACCGTTTTGCTAACATTGTTTTCCTTATTCCTATTTGGCGGCGAAACCCTGAGAAACTTCGCCCTTGCCTTAATTATTGGATTCACAATGGGTGCATATTCCAGTATTTTCATCGCCAGTACTCTCCTTGCTTGGTGGCGAGAGCGCAGGAGTCAATACCAGGTGGTGGAGAACGCAGAGCCAATTGATACATCTGCCAGTTCTCAGGATAGTTAAACTTGTGTGCATTTCACAATTAGGTTAAAGCATTTTGAATTGCTCATCTATGCTTTGCAATTTTATTCCCCTATGGATCAACCGGAAGAACCATTAACTACTGTCCCAGACTTTGAGAAATCTGACCCATCGTTTGCTCAACAAGTACAAAGGCTCCATCAGCTGACAGTATATAGCAGGTGGCTCTTTGTGGGCTGTTTGTGGCTGACAATTGTGCCTGTTTCCTTGTGGGGTCTACGTACAGAAATTTCTCTGTGGCAACAATATTTTACCTGGGTGGCAGTGAGATTTGCACTCTTCTACCATCCATTATCTACCTTCGGTCTAGCCTTTTGTCTTGGGATGACTGCTGCCGTTTTAGTTTGGCAAAGTCGTAATATTTTACTCGGACTACCACAGCCGGAAAAACAACGTTTAGAAAAACAAGTTTATCGGATACGTCAACAGGGGCCTACTCATCCTCTGTGGAAGTGGGTTTGTCATTAAATTTTCTTTCTCGTTGCATATACATATACACGTACAGCAATTTATAGCAAAATATGACTTAACTATACAAAGATACTGCCAAAAGTCGATGCCATACATGAACGAATCTCAGATTCAATTTAGCGATTGCAAGTCTGAAATTGACCTTTACCAACTCCAAGAACTGTTAAACGTTTCAGCTTTCTGGGCAAAAGGCCGCAGTATTAAGGATTTAGGTATAGCGATTGCCAATAGTGAGCCAGTAATTTCCGTCTGTGATCGCGATCGACTCATTGGCTTTGCGAGGGCAACATCTGATGGCATATATCGCGCCACGATTTGGGATGTTGTGATTCATCCAGAGTATCAAAGTAGTGGGCTGGGAAGCAATTTAGTGAAAACTGTTTTGAGTCATCCCCGCATGAGGTGGGTTGAGCGCGTTTACCTGATGACTACTCACCAGCAGGGTTTCTACGAAAAGATCGGTTTTCAACCCAACACCACCACTACGATGGTGTTACACAACCTACCTAATCGTGCTTTTCTTCCTGCTACAGAAGTTCAGCTTCAGGAATCACTAGGGGGATAGAGATTTGTAGTCTGGTAAGCTGCTGATGTGGTTCCTTCGCAATGGTCGAGGGCAGGATTTCTAACTTTCCTCCCATAACTTTGACTAAAGTCTGATTGATTAATAACCTCATTCCTGGGGAAAGAGCAGCGGTCTTTTGGTCAATCTGGGTCGGCTGATCTTCATATTTGAGCAAATCAATCGGCTCGCTCCAGGGAAAAGCATGAGTTGGTACATCCAGCCAAATGTTTACAAAATTATTTGTAGGTAGGGTGCTGCTGGAAATACAGATGCTGCCTTCCTCCATTTGAGTAATAGCAGTGTCTATTAAACTTATCAATATTTGGCGGAGCCAGAGGTAATCTGCCAAAACATAAATTTCTGGATCGGCGGGTAACAATTGCAAGGGAAAATTGCGATTTGCCGCCAGCATATAAGTTAAGTTATGAACCTCCTGTAAAATTTGGGCTAACGGTCTGGGCTGAATATCTAATTTATTGGTACCGTGTTCAGTTCTGGCAACGGTGAGAATTTCATCCATCAGCTTGAGCAGTTTCAGTGTTCGCTCGTGAGCTTGGGCAATAAATTCTCGTTCTTCAGCTGGATCTTCACACAGATCCGACAAAATTAACTGATGTAAGCCAATCAAACCATTGAGGGGCGATCGCAATTCATGGCTAGTCCGCACCAAAAAACCCGCTTTAAACTGGCTCATTTCCCTTGCCATTTGGTATGCCAGCTGCGTTTGCTGTAGCTGTTGCACTATTGGTGGCATATCCTGTTGATCTAATGGCGCTACTGGGGATGAGCTAGATGAAACATTTGACGATCGCGCAAATAACTGACGGAAAACCATACCTAGTGCTATTCCTGCTCCTAGATATATCCAGTTGCTCCAATTCATAATCTGGCAATTATTAAAAAAGTTAATTGACCACAACAGCGCAAACTAAAGTTTCGGATTTATCTGTTGTTCAAATCAGGAAAACAATATTATAGCTACCTATATCTGGTTATCAGTCGAAATCTCTAACTTTATCGCACCTTGCCGTAAAATTTGCCAATTTATCCCTGTCCATTTAGCAACGGTGGAAGGTACACCCATCCCCGGTATTTCACTCTGATATTCTGTCGTTGCTAGAGTCAAAACCTTGGGAAACTGAACCTCAATTTCTGCGATCCTTTGCAAAGGCGGCTGACCAGAAAAATTGGCGCTAGTGGTGGCAAGAGGGCCTGTTTGCGTCAAAATAGTTTGAGCGATCGCACTGTTTGGGACTCGGATACCAATTGTAGTTGGATCGATGGGGTTCATAACTTTTGGTAGGCGATCGCTCGCTGGCAAAACTAATGTCAGCCCTCCTGGCCAATATTTATCTGCTAGTTCTTGCCAAACTTTATACTCATTCTCATTACCTTTGACATACAGCCACAAATCTTCAGCACTAGCAGCCATCAAAATCAAAGGTTTATCCTGACTGCGTTGCTTGGCCGCAAAAATTAACCCGGCTTTTTCTGGCATCGCCGCAAGTGCAGGAACAGTATCTGTGGGAAAACTCACTAAAAGGCCAGCCCGTGCGCCAGCTATTAGGTCTGCGAGGGAAACTTGCGTCATCTTACTAAGTAAGTCAGCGAGAACAATTCAATATATATTTTCACTTAAGCTCAATCAACTTCTTGCATAAGTTAGGGAAAAGATTAAGGGGAAAAGGGAAAAGGACTCAAAACCCTTTCCCCCATTTTTGCATAAATATATTTATGCAAGATGTCTAATATTTATCAACCAGTAGCACAGGATTCAATTACTCGCTTAAATGTTGTGAAAGAGATGCGATCGTGGGGTAATCCCAAATTACCCTTAAATCTAGGTCTTTTCCGAGCAAAGTTTCTAAATCTCCAGTTAAAACTACCGCTACAGATGAATCTAAACCATAACGGGCAAAAGTAGTTTCTACATTTATTTGCTCTGGTTCAATTTCTAGCAAATCTGCTAAATAAGAAATCAACCATTCTTTGATTTCTGTAGTAAGTAAGTCGGCGGGAAAATTTATAAGTATGTAACGAAAAGTTAAAGAGAGCTATTTGAGTTAAATTTAACACGTTGTGTACTGTAGTTTCCTT
>NZ_JBALCY010000031.1:0-50115 GCF_036917655.1 Nostoc sp. | reverse complement strand
GATTCCAAGTTCCATTCATCTGGCAGAACAGTGGTAGCGGGGTTGCTGTATGTAGTAATTGCCAGTTCTGTAGAAACAGCGATCGCTTCATCTAAGGTAACTGTGGGTTCTGCTGGGGCAGTAGATTCCAAGTTCCATTCATCTGGCACAACAATGGTATCGGGGTTGCTGTATGTAGTAATTGCCAGTTCTGTAGAAACAGCGATCGCTTCATCTAACGTAATTGCGGGTTCTGCTGGGGTAATAGATTCCAAGTTCCATTCATCTGGCAGAACAGTGGTAGCGGGGTTGCTGTATGTAGTAATTGCCAGTTCTGTAGAAACAGCGATCGCTTCATCTAAGGTAACTGTGGGTTCTGCTGGGGCAGTAGATTCCAAGTTTCCAGATACAGTATTTGGCTGATCAGGTGAATTTGATTCTACATTCTCCCCCTGTCCCCCCTGCTCCCCTTGCTCACCTTCTGCTTCCTGGGACAATACTTGAAGTTGGACACCGTATTGCCAAGATTTACCAAACAGATCCGACATTAAATCGCCGCAACAGCGCAACTCCCAAACTCCTTGCTGGAAGTAGGTAAAAGGAATTACCGCTATTAAGCCTTCTGAGTTAGTGCGACGCGATCGCTTGAAAATTCGCCGCGTTGGTTGAACTTCCTGGGTTGAAGAGTGAGTTACCCGCACTTCCACGTTTGTATTCGGAAGGTTAGAACGAGCCAAAACTCTATACTGCCCTTCCAAAATTTCCAAATTTGGCGATTCTAGGATATGCCACGAGCGAGCGCCTTGTTTCTGTATCAGAAATTGCCAGTGTTCCATTGTGAGTGATGCCCAGACCGACGAGCCGCACAGTTATATTGTGTATTACCTTGCTTGCAAGTTTACCTCAGTATTTTATAAATGCATCACTTAAATGGCTATCAAGTTAACTCAGTTTTACTTACTTTAATTTTCGCACTTTAACTAGTCGCGTCAAGGGAATTTCAATGGGTCGCCGTGTTGCTTGTGCGTAAAGCTTTTGTTGTTTCCTAAATATTAAGTTTGAAACTCTCCAGTGCTAAATTAACAGGGATGCGATGAATACCGTTGGTAGTCTCTGCTCAACCTTAGTGCGAAGAATTTTGTATTATATTTTACTAAGATGTCCAATTTGCAATAGACACAACATACAATAAATTAACATTCACTTGACAATTTTTATTGAATTGTGATTGACCACATTTTTGCTACAAAGAGGTAGGATGTGGCTCTTAGTGGACTCTGCGATCGCCCACACCGGGCGCAAAGCGCCATCGCAAATCACAACACTTAACAAAAGCAAAATGCGCTCAACCTACCTGAAGCGGTTCAAAAGACCTCTTGCATAAATCAAAAATTAAGAACCCCACCCCCAACCCCTCCCGAAGAGCGGGGAGGGGTTGGGGGTGTGGTGTTAGGGACTTTTGCAAGAGGTCTAAAGAGCCACAGATGAAGCGTGTCCTCACCTGAGTGAAATGTGGGTGACAATGAGGATTTACAGGAGGGATTCGATGCTAGTCATTTTAATGGACGAGCAAATCCTTGCCCCTGAGCAAGTTTGCCAGTCTTGTTTACTCGCTGACGGGAGCGGTCAACCCCGTTGGCGTGGAGGTCAACTGCGCTGTGGTCAAGCCATTCGCAAACTTACTCAACAGCAGCCAGACCAGTATGAGTGTATGATGGGCTTTCGCATCGCCTATATAGAATAGTTGAATTTGCCAGCAAGACCAGGCAACTGCGTTATCCTAAGCTCAAGTAACTATAGAAATTTAACCACAGGAGAACGCATAATGTCTTGGCGCGGGTCTACAACGGTTTCAGATCGGATTTTTGCTTGCTTGCCTTACTTGCTTCCTCTAATTGAGGTTTTTGTATTTGGTAGATATTTGCTCTCAGAGTTTCCACCGCTACAACTGCTGTTTCTGCCGCTTCTGCCATTGTTGAGAATTTACTACGGCGTGCGTTATGCAGGAATGATTATTTTCTTTGCTTTATTTTTGCTGGTAGTCAGAAACGAAAAAATTAGTCACTTTATTCGTTTCAACACCATGCAAGCAATCCTTTTGGACATCATTATCTTTTTGTTTAGCATCCTGACTGATGTTGTGGGACTAGTTCCCGTTGGTGGTTTTGCAATCCAAACCTTATCCACCACGATTTTTATTGGCATCGTGGGAGCAGTTGCATATTCAGTCATCCAGTCTGTAAGCGGGCGTTATGCGGAAATTCCGGCGATTTCTGATGCAGTGTATATGCAAGTGCGTTAGAAGTTAACGGGCCACTACGATGTTTTCCAGGCGACCAATACCTTCAATTTCTACGCGGACCCGATCGCCTGGATGCAATGGACTTACACCCTCCGGCGTACCCGTAAGCACCAAATCACCGGGTAGTAGCGTCATAATCTGACTGATATAGGAAACTAAAACATCGGGGGAAAACACCATCTGATCGATACAGGCAGATTGGACTGGATTGGCGTCGTCATTCAAAAAAGTCTGCAATCTCGCTCCTGGATTTAATTCCCGCACAATCCAAGGCCCCAAGGGACAGAAAGTATCAAAACCTTTGGCTCGTGTCCATTGACCATCCCGTTTTTGTAAATCCCGCGCTGTTACGTCATTGGCAATGGTGTAGCCCCAAATTTTGGTTTGGGCTACCTCTGGTGTACATTCAAATGCGTAATCGCCAATCACTAATGCTAACTCTCCTTCGTAGTCAACTCTTTCTGACTGGGGAGGATACTTAATTTCCCTCTCAGACGGAATGATAGACGTAGGTGGCTTGAGAAAGATTAGTGGCTCAGAAGGGACTGGAGTTCCCATTTCGGCTGCATGATCTGCATAATTCTTACCCACCGCCACAATTTTTGAGGGAGCGCAGGGAGCCAGAATTTGGTAATTTTCTGGTGTCAAAGTTAAATCAGTGGCTTGTCCTTGTAACCAGGGCGGAGCATCTAGCACCTGGACGTTGAGGGATAGTTGTAGTATCCCATAGTAAATCTGTCCTTCTTGATTTTGAATTCGCACATAGCGCTGCGCCATAACCTTGATGAATATCCTTTTATCTGCGATTAGAAACTGTGAGCGGGTAGCAATTCTCAGTTAGCTTTTTAGCAAACCGATTGAGCCTTGAGCAAAAAAGCGATCGCTATAAATGCCCTTAGGGAAAGATACCCCTTGGCGAAGCTGATAGCTTAATTAATCTTGCTAAAGAAATATCGGGGTCGTATCCCGACCTAGTTTTCATAATTGGACATCCAAAAAATCCAAACTTCGGCGATTTGGCTAATGATTCAAATTGAAAACTGGTAAGATTATAGTTCCTTGTTGCTTCAGATGTTGATTAATACTGATATTTTAAATCTAAATCAGGTATAAATTAACATCAGCAGCCATTTTTGTCCATGAGGAAACTGAAAAATATGACTACAAATTACGAAACAATGTACATTCTCCGTCCTGACCTGGGAGACGAACAGGCAGAGCAAGCAATTACTAAATATCAGAATTTGCTTCGCGACCAAGGCGCCCAGGATATCCATATTCAAAATCGTGGTAAGCGTCGTCTCGCTTATGAAATCAAAAAACACCGCGATGGTATCTACATCCAATTAAACTACAGTGCGCCTGCAACTGCGATCGCCCCCTTTGAACGCGCCATGCGCTTGAGTGAAGAAGTGATTCGCTATCTGACAGTTAAGCAGGATATTGCAGAGGAAAAACCTCCTAAAGAAGAAAAGGAAAAGCCCACTAAAGTAGCTGCAACGGTCTAAGGGACTAGGGACTAGGGACTAAGGACTAGGCAGATAAGGAAGAGTTTTTCTAATCCCCAGTACCCAGTACCCAATCCCCAATCCCCAATCCCCAATCAGTAAAATTTTGTCTTTTTCTTTTTTAGTGACTTGTCTGGGAATGCTAAATTAACAAATACTTGCCAAAGGTAGTACTTCCGCAGTTATACCTAAGAGTGGACAAGATTCTGAATGGGAGCTGTAAGCTACTGTGAACCAATCTGATACACCCAATATTCAAGTTCTCTCTACGGAAGTATCGCAGCTACGCCAAGAGTTGCAACTTCGCGATCAACTAGTGCAACAACTATCTCAAGAACTCTTCCGGCTGGTAAAGGGTAACACTAGTTTTATGCCCCAGCAGCCGGAGCTTGAGCGCGATCTGACCCAGTTACAGGCTTTGCAAGAACAACTCCAAGCTGTGGAGCAGCAGGTGGCGTTCTACCAAGAGCAAATTACAACTCGTGACTCCGAAATTTACCAATTGCGACAGTCAGTTCAAGAACTCACCGATCGCAGTCGCATGTTGGAGCAAGTAGTACAAGAGTTGCCTCAAATTTACCGTCGGAAGTTTGAGGAGCGGATGACGCCAGTGAGAGAAAAGGTAGCAATGCTACAACGGGAAAACCGCCAACTACAAGCAGAACTGCAAAGTGTGAGTTACCGTTTAGCACTCAAAACTCGCAATGCTAGTCACAGCGGCATTGATTTGCCAAATTTTCCCCGCCCAGCATCGGAACAAACTAATATTTCGACTCCCCAAAATGCCTAAAATTACCATTATGGTGGAATCGAAGAGGTAAGAAATTAGTGCGGGAAAGGATCTTGGACACATCCAAGTAGTACATCAAGGCAAAAATAACTATAAAGTTAGAAATAACGCAAAGGCTGATATTCTAACCTTTCTTACCTCCTGCCTCCTTGAACTAGTTACCTCGGATATAGAACAATTAGCTCAGAGTAATTTGAAAAGTCCTGTCTTTGAGAAGCTAGGGAGTGTCACAAAGAATTGCATTGTTTTGACCAATTCTGGTCATTTACTAACCCAAGTTGCTAGTTATGAGGGAGAGCGATGCCTGCGGCGGGCTACGCCTACGCTGGATGTCAGTTAAGCAACAAAATCCCCTCCAGTCGGAAAATTTGGAGGGGTATATGCGTTTAGAAAATAATTACCATTTATACTATCACTGACGACCTGTTGAAGGCGATGTCTGGTGACAAGCCCTCCGGGTGCGCCAGTCGCTCATGGGGAAGACCCCCTGACGCTCGCGGACTCGCTCTAAGCGAAGCCATGCCATTGGTGCAGCCTCTCTAAGAGTTGGCTTTACGCTGCGCTATGCGCGGCATCGTCTCCCCTTCTCCCTTTGCTACGGTGTACACACAAGTCCTAAAAACCTAGCTTGATAAAACTTTCTTCGTTTCCTCGTTCCCAGTCTTCGACTGGGAATGCATTCATTGAGTCAGAGACTCAATATCTGACTGGAGGCAGCAGCCCCTAATCAGGCATTCCTAGCTTTGCATGGGAACGAGATAAACGAGAGAATAATGGGAAATTGAGCTTTTTTCGACTTGTGTGTACACCGTAGTTCTCCCTTTGGGAGAGGCTAGAGCCAAGGGAGAAGACCGCGCTGGCCTATCTCTTTGGGTCTACGGGCATGATGAAGATTGTCGTCTGAACTTTCGGTGATGCGGAAATTATTACAACGTGATAATTGCGGCAATGTTTTTTGATGGGAATCAGATTAAGGCTTAGATCCTGATAATACTAGCGACGACTACTTCGTTTACACTCCTAATGCCAACTACAAAGGCACTGACAGCTTTATTTACACTGTTAGTGACGGTAATGACGGCAGCAGCCCAATGAGAAGCATTTCCAGCCAGAAGCTCTTAACGAGGTTTTAAAGGGGTTTGGGCTTAAGTTGACACTCATGACAGATGTACGCCCTTACCAACGTATCTGTAGCAGGAATGTGGTGAAATGGTATGACTTTTCACAGGATGTGCAATCAAAAAAATGGTGCGCGAATTTAAGTATTAAAACGGAAACAACATAAATTCACTTACTGAAATTCCGCAATTGCCACCAAGACAAGTGCAAAAACCCAGTGTAGTCTTTAACTAGAAAAACAGTATCAGGCAGTTGCTAGACAAAATGCCAACTATTGCCACTAAACTTTTATAATATTTTGTTGTTCTTATGACTCCAAAACACACCAAAACTAAATTTCCCCTTTGGCAGTATCTGAACCAGCCTTTATTTAGTCGCGATCCTAAATTAGTATTGAATCCTCAACGCTTTGCATTGATCTGGCGTCTTCAACTTCTAGAACGCTGCTGGACTAAAGAATGTGACGCCAAAGGGCCTCAACAGCATTAGATATCTGAAAAGCTGCTGCACTCAACTAAAAGGTAGCAAACTAAGCCTCGTCTACAGAATGTGGCTTTTTGCCGTCAAGTAAAGCACTGACAGTCATGTCTCCCATGACATTAATCGCGGTGCGGCAGCGATCTAGAAACCAGTCTACAGTAACTAGCAAAGCGATGTACTGGGTAGGTAAGCCTACAGAAGTGAACACCAGTGTCATTGTTACCAGTCCAGCATTAGGAATATTCGCCGCACCTACAGATGCAAAAATCGAGGTAAGGATGACAATTAACTGCTGTCCTAAACTCAGATGTTGTCCAATTAGTTGGGAAATATACAACGCAGACATTGCTTCATAGAGGGCAGTACCATCATTATTGAAATTTGCCCCGACTAATGCCCCCAAGGCAGCAGAAGATTCCCTTAAACCGACTTTTGTTTGCAAAACCTCAAAGGTTATGGGCATTGCCGCCGCAGAGGAAGAAGTTGAGAAAGCTGTCAAAAAGGCATCAGAACCACCAGCTAGAAATTTTAACGGGTGTACCCAAGAACCAAATTTTACTCTAATTAGGTAGTAGCACGCTTGCAATACCAGCGCTAACAGCACCGCCACGATAAATGCACCCAAAGATTTAAACGGTGTAAATCCTTGCATAGCAACGGTTTTGGCAACAATCCCAAAAACTGCGAAAGGCACTAAGGCAATTACCCAGTTGAGGACACCGACTACCGCTTCAAATAAAATCCCGATCACATCCTCTATCGACTGGTATCCGTTCTTATCTTGGGCAATTTGTTCAGATTTTAATCCCCGCAGGATAATCCCAAAACTCAGGGCAATCACAATTAATTGGATGACATTATTATCAACTAATGGCTTGAGGACAGATTCCGGTACAGCATCTTTGAGTATTCCCCAAGGATCAAGATTCTGAGGAGTTATTTCTGTACTCGTTGAGGTGGCTACATTGCCCCAAGTCCCCGGATGCAGAAGATTTGCTACGAAAAGTCCCACTAAAATAGCTACGGTAGTATTAGTTAAAAGTAGCACTGCCAACCGCCGTCCGGCTGTTCCAGGGATGTTGGTAGTCATCAAGGTATGCAGCACCGCTACCAGAATCAGAGGTGTAGCCAAGGCACGGAGAGCCTTTAACACCAATTCAGCCGGAATTGCTAAATTGTTGATTAAGACGGCATTGCTGGGATTGGGATTCCCCGCACCAAGGGCAATTCCGACGCTGACTGCGGCTACTAAGGCGATGACAATTTGTAAAGTGAGAGGGATACGCTGCCACCAAGGGCTAGCTTTGGTTTCAGGCGAAGTAGTACTCTCTGTTTGACTCATTGGCTAGATACTGGTTAACTGCTGTAACTATTAAAACAACACTAATGATAGTGATAATTCCAGAAAAAGAACAGCTTTAATTTTGGGTAAAAACTGTTAATCTAAGATTCCGTTGCTTTGCAAAATCTAGCTCGAAAGGGTATACCACAAGGTAGTCCCCTAGAGTTGTCTTGGCTTGTGGTTGGAGATGCTTATGTCTTTTGTCCCTTTACATATTCACAGTGACTACAGTCTGCTCGATGGGGCAAGTCAGCTACCAGAGTTGGTGGATCAAGCGATCGCACTGGGGATGAAAGCGATCGCCTTGACTGATCATGGCGTCATGTATGGCGCGGTTGAATTGATCAAAATCTGCCGTAGTCAAAATATTAAGCCGATTATCGGCAATGAAATGTATGTAATTAACGGCGATATTGAAAAACAAGAACGCCGTCCCAAATATCATCAAGTCGTTTTAGCTAAAAATACCAAAGGTTACAAAAATTTAGTTAAATTAACCACAATTTCTCACCTCAAAGGTGTTCAAGGAAAAGGAATTTTTTCTCGTCCTTGTATTAATAAAGATTTACTAAAACAATATCATGAAGGCTTGATTGTCACCAGTGCTTGTTTGGGTGGAGAAGTTCCCCAAGCGATTCTCAGCGGTAGACCAGATGCAGCTCGGAAAGTGGCTCAGTGGTATAAAGATGTATTTGGTGATGATTATTATTTAGAAATTCAAGACCACGGTTCCCAAGAAGACCGAATTGTTAATGTTGAAATAGTCAAAATTGCGCGGGAACTAGGGATTAAATTTGTTGCTACTAATGATTCCCATTTTATTTCTTGTTTTGACGTTGAAGCCCACGATGCTTTGCTATGTATTCAGACTGGCAAGCTAATTATCGAAGATAAGCGGATGCGTTATAGCGGCACAGAGTATCTCAAATCTGGTGAGGAGATGCAGCAGCTATTTCGTGACCATTTACCGGATGATGTGATTACCGAAGCGATCGCCACTACTGAAGAAGTCGCTGATAAAGTTGAGCCTTACCATATTATGGGTGAGCCTCAGATTCCTACACCCCCAATTCCCTCTGGTCACACTGCTGACACTTACGCCGAAGATGTTGCATGGAGCGGACTTTTAGAACGATTAAATCGTAAATCTCGCCAGGAAGTCGATTCCGTCTATAAAGAAAGATTGGAATACGAACTGAAAATGATTCAGCAGATGGGTTTTTCCAAATACTTTTTAGTTGTATGGGACTACATCAAATTTGCTAGAGATAATAACATTCCTGTGGGGCCAGGTCGTGGTTCGGCGGCTGGTTCATTAGTTGCCTATGCGATGCGAATTACTAATATTGACCCTGTACATCATGGGCTACTCTTTGAGCGTTTCTTGAACCCAGAACGGAA
This sequence comes from Nostoc sp., assembly GCF_036917655.1. Taxonomy (GTDB): domain Bacteria; phylum Cyanobacteriota; class Cyanobacteriia; order Cyanobacteriales; family Nostocaceae; genus Nostoc. The sequence goes on along the minus strand of NZ_JBALCY010000031.1, from coordinate 41,194 downwards.
ATCAATGCCTGATATTGATACGGATTTCTGTATTGAACAACGGGATAAAGTTATTGAATATGTAACTGATAAATATGGTGCAGATAGAGTTGCCCAAATTATTACTTTTAACCGCCTAACTTCTAAAGCAGTTTTGAAAGATGTCGCCAGAGTCTTGAATATTCCCTATGGGGAAGCAGACAAAATGGCGAAATTAATTCCTGTAGTGCGGGGGAAACCAACAAAACTCAAGGTAATGATTTCTAATGAAACCCCAGAACCACAGTTTAAAGAGAAATATGATAAAGAACCACATGTGCGCCATTGGCTTGATATGGCGATGCGAATTGAAGGAACTAACAAAACTTTTGGTGTTCATGCAGCAGGTGTGGTAATTTCTGCCGATCCACTTGATGAAATTGTCCCACTACAGAAGAATAATGACGGTTCAGTGATTACCCAGTATTTCATGGAAGACCTGGAATCAATGGGTTTGTTGAAAATGGATTTTCTGGGTTTACGGAACCTGACGCTGATTCAAAAAACCGTTGATTTAATTCAAGAAACTAGAGGATATCGTATTGACCCTGATGAAATTCCTCGCCAGGAAAGAAAAGCACAGAAGATATTAGCTAAAGGTGAACATACTACTCTGCCAAAAGATGTCCAAAAAACCTATGAACTATTAGAAGCAGGTGAGTTAGAAGGGATATTTCAATTAGAATCTTCTGGGATGCGTCAGATAGTCCGAGATTTGAAGCCTTCTAATATAGAAGATATTTCTTCAATTTTGGCACTTTATCGACCGGGGCCATTAGATGCGGGACTAATTCCGAAGTTTATTAACCGCAAACACGGGCGAGAAAACATTGATTATCAACACACCATTCTGGAACCAATATTAGACGAAACCTATGGAATTATGGTCTATCAAGAGCAAATCATGAAAATTGCTCAGGATATGGCTGGATATACCTTAGGACAAGCTGACCTGCTGCGTCGGGCGATGGGTAAAAAGAAAGTTTCTGAGATGCAAAAGCAGCGAGAAAAATTCGTGGATGGCGCAGCGAAAAATGGCGTTCAGAAAAAAGTTGCCGATGAATTATTTGAGCAAATGTTGAAGTTTGCTGAATATTGTTTAACCTATGAAACTGAAATATTGACAGTAGAATATGGATTGTTGCCGATTGGAGAAATTGTAGAAAAACGCATTGAATGTACTGTATATAGCGTTGATAATAATGGAAATATTTACACGCAACCTGTGGCACAGTGGCACGATCGCGGACAACAAGAGGTGTTTGAGTATTGTTTGGAAGATGGTTCATTGATTCGGGCAACAAAAGACCATAAATTTATGACTGTTGATGGTCAAATGTTACCCATTGATGAAATATTTGAACGGCAATTGGATTTGATACGGGTTAATAATTTGCCGAGTTAGCCAGAATAAAACTTTAGTAGTATGAGATTACGTTGTTGAATTAGCAGCGATCGTATTTGCAAGACAAATACTTTTATTTTTATGGTTGCTGAAAGCGATCGCTCCACTGATGGATGTACATGACGGCGATCTTTATAGAGAAAGGGTGATGCTAAAGGGATAGTGCTACTGGATTGGATTATCACAGAGCGAGGTATTATGACCCAGGACTAGGTGATTTAGAACTTAGACAAGCTACAAGTAAAGCTCAAGCTGAAGCAGGACTAAATGTAGGAGTGAAATATTAAATTATGAATTCAAATCAAAAGATAAAAGATTTCTTACATCGGGAAATTTTTGATTTACATGAAAATCAAATCGATACTTTTTTGAATGACTACTCTCACGATGCTGTAATTCAATGTTTATTAGATACATTAAAATCTCCATCTTCATTTGAATATGGCTTTGAGCGTTCGTGGAAATTAGGACGAATTTTACGATCTATTTCAAATCGATATTCTGTTGACACCCATTTATTATCATTGCTCACTACTTGTACACTCGCTCAAAAAAAATCATTCATAAATTTTCTTTCTGGCTATTGGGATAATGGAAATTCTAATATTGAGATGGTATTAAAAATTATTGAAGACATTGAAAGTGTAATTGCTAATCCAAATGAATTAGTGTGGGATCGAGAAGCAATTGCTTTTGGATTGGAAGCAGTTACGCTTGGGTATCTGAATAACAATGAATTATTTCATATCAATAAAGATTTTGATAATAAACTAATAAAAATATTTAAAGTTTTTAAAGAATATATGTCAAATTTCCCTTCTGAGTACCCAGCTAAACAGTTACTTTCGGAAAACTTTGATTAGAGGATGTTTTAAAAGTGAGGGAGTGGTGATGCTATGCTTGCTATAAAAAGTGTTGAGGATACAGTAGGATGAAAACTCGCAGCTTTGCAGTCTTCATTTATAAAGAGGACGACATGTATATAGCTGAGTGTCCCGAAGTTGGTACGGTTGATCAGGGAGAGACAATCGAACAGGCAATTGCTAGCTTGAGAGAGGCAACGCAGCTTTACTTAGAGGAATTTCCTCTACCCATATTATGCCTATAGGCTAGAAGCATGAGGCTACATTTAGTGACATGATCAAAGTAGGTCATGTTTTTATGTTGTCTTATGAAGATATTGGTGCTGAATGCCGGATCGAGTACCCAAAAAAGTTGTCTGTATGAGATTGCAGATGAGGCTCTCTCCACCCAAGCAGCCCAACCCCTTTGGGAAGGCAAAATCAACTGGACTCAAGATCGGAGTGTGGCAGAAATTGAGGTGAAAACTGCTACGGGTGCAACGCTGCAAAAATCAATCTCTGGTGATTCCCCACAGGCACACCTCACCTATATGCTACATACACTTAGCGATGGTGCTACCAAGGTAATTGATCAGTTGTCAGAAATCGATTTGGTGGGGCATCGGATAGTACATGGTGGACAGGATTATCGAGATACTGTGGTAATTACGGAGGATGTCAAAAAGGCGATCGCACGTCTATCTAACCTCGCTCCAGCCCATAATCCAGTTGCTTTGGAAGGCATAGAAGTAATTGAAAAAATCTTAAAAGATGTCACCCAAGTAGCAGTCTTTGATACCGGATTTCATGCCACTCTACCCGATGCAGCAGCAATCTATCCCGGCCCCTATGAGTGGGTAGAGCAAGGTATCCGTCGCTATGGGTTTCATGGTATCAGTCACCAATACTGTTCTCAACGTGCGACCCAAATTCTCGGTCAAGATGTTCCACCTGAGCGGTTAATTACCTGTCATCTGGGCAATGGCTGCTCTTTAGCAGCGATTAAAAATGGCCGCAGTATTGATACCACTATGGGATTCACGCCCGTAGAAGGATTGATGATGGGTAGCCGTTCTGGTTCAGTTGATCCGGGGATTCTGATTTATCTGTTGCGATACTGCAATTACTCCGTCGAAAAGTTGGATGATATATTAAATAAAGCTTCTGGGTTAAAGGGAATTTCGGGTGTATCTAGCGATATGCGTGAGGTGAGAGAAGCGATTGCTCAAGGTAATTCCCGCGCTCAACTGGCCTGGGATATCTACGTACATCGCTTGCGTTCTGCGATCGGTGCAATGCTTACCAGTTTGGGCGGATTAGATGCTTTGGTGTTCACAGCAGGTGTGGGTGAACACTCTCCGCAAATTCGCCAAGCTGCCTGTGAAGCCTTTGGTTTTTTGGGATTGAAACTTGATCTTGAGAAAAATCAGCAGCAACCAGTAGATGAAGATATTGCTACAACTGACTCAGCAGTGCGAGTATTAGTTATTCATACTCAAGAAGATTGGGCGATCGCTCAACAATGTTGGCAGCTGGTGAAAAAAGTTCATAATACGTAATTCGTAATTAGAGGATGTCTGAGAAGTATCAAAAATTTGTTGATCTCCCCTAACCCACGCCAGTCGCTCCACTTGGGGAGACCCCAAGTGGAGCGCTGGCTCCCCTTAAAAAAGGGGGAATAAGAGTCTCAAAGTCCCCCAATTTATCGGGGGATTTAGGGGGATCTCCAAGGGTTAGGTGTATACAAAAAAACTTTTCAGACATCCTCTTAGAAAGTCTGATTTAATCTGGATCATCTTTGTATTGACGCGCAGATGCTGGCCAACTTTTTCTATGCCACTATGTATACAATGATGTGACTATACTGAGAAAGGCAAGAAGAATATGTTGTTGTCGCGTAAAGCTTTTGTTACACCCTTAGTAGCTTGTCTATGTATATTAGGACTTGGCTTACTTCAATTTCCTCGACTGCAAAAACTGCTAATTAGCAAACAAACTGCCTCGTTAGAAACTCTAAATAAAGACATTAAAACAGAAAATCTCCGTCTTAATTTTCTCAAAAAAATGCCTACTTTTGGTTATGATAATTTTATTGCAGATTTGGCATATCTCAAATTTTTACAGTACTTTGGAGATGATGAAGTTCGCGATAAGACAGGTTACAGTTTAAGTCCAGAATATTTTGAAGTCATTTTAGAACGTGACCCGCGATTTTTAGCCGTCTATCAAAGTCTTTCTATTAGTACTTCATTGTATGCTGCCATGCCAGAACGCGCGATCGCACTGTCAGAGAAAGGCTTAAAATCACTATCTCCCTCAGTTCCCGAAAAGTCTTATTACGTGTGGCGTTATAAAGGAATTGATGAGTTATTATTTTTAGGCAATGCTCAAGCTGCCCAACAGTCTTTTGCAATGGCGGCAAATTGGGCTAGTAACTTTTCAGATCCAGAGAGTCAGCTTGTAGCTAATACTTCCCAGAAAACTGCGGAATTTCTGAGTCGAAATCCTAACAGTAAATATGCTCAAATTTCTACCTGGGCAATGGTTTTAAATAATCATGTTGATGAGAGAACTCAAAAACGAGCAATTAAGGAAATTGAAGCTTTGGGAGGAAAAGTAATTACAACTCCTGAAGGTACTAATAAAATTCTATTTCCCCCAAAGGATTAAATTTTTATTCATAGCATTTAACAGCAAAAAAAATAAAATTTTTTGAAATGGCGAACCTCTCGATAGCTTTGGAAAGTAAGATGAACACAAGCAATATCATTAGGAGCAATAGTGATGTCAATACAATTAGCAGAATCTGACTTTCAAATATTAGGGTGTTTTCCTGTTATCTCCCAGTTGGGTCGTCACCTTGAGCAGGCTAAGTTTGTAGAACAAGTTCTATATCAAATGAAAGAAGGATATAAACTTGCGTTCATGGAAGTAGAGGAGCAAGCTGTGGCAGTGGCTGGATTTCGCATTTCTACGTGTTTAGCATCAGGAAAGTTTTTATATATTGATGACTTAGTTGTTGATGAATTGAAGCGGTCACAAGGTTATGGTCAACAGTTATTTCAGTGGCTAATTGAATATGCAAAAAATCATCAGTGTGAACACCTGAGTCTAGATTCTGGTGTTCAGCGATTTGCAGCTCACAGGTTTTATCTCATGCAGCGTATGAGCATTACAAGTCATCACTTTTCAATGGAGTTGTAGCAACAAGCAATTTGGTTGTGACAAATAATATTTTTTGGTATGACGGCAAATTAATTCACTCCCAAACCCTAGAGTTAGACATTAACGATCCAGGTTTACTTTATGGGGCGACTGTTTTTACAACATTGCGGGTTTATCAGAACTCCCTAGATAGTAGTTTAACTAATTGGCTCTCACACTGCGATCGCTTACTTTTCTCAATACAAGCTTTTGGTTGGCAGCAACCAGACTGGAATCGTGTGCGTCAAGGTGCCCAAATTCTCCTCTCACACTTCCCCATTCTCAGAATTACCCTCTTTCCTGATGGACGGGAATGGATAACTGGCAGATTCTTACCAGAGGATTTGACAGAAAAACAAAATCATGGTATTAAGTGCGCCCTTGCTAGCCCTGAATTTTATCGCTCTCTCCCCTCTCATAAAACCGGAAACTATTTGAGTGCTTGGCTGGCAAGAACTAGCTTAGATGCTCAAGAAGCAATATTAGTCGATGCCCAAGGAAATTGGCTAGAAACCAGCACAGGCAACCTTTGGGGATGGTGCGATCGCAGTTGGTGGACGCCGCCAATAAATGCAGGAATTTTGCCAGGAATTTTGCGATCGCAACTTGTAAACTGGTTGCAAAACCACCAGCAGCCAGTACAGGAAGAAACTTGGAGCGTCGAGTTAGTCCAGAGATTTGAAGCGATCGCCTACACTAATAGTGTGGTTGAAATTATTCCTATTCATACCGTTCATCAGCCCACAGGATCGCTACAATATAATCCCTACCATCCTAGTTTTCAGCAAATCAGGGAGCTTTTTCTAGCATGATAGCTACGCCACTTTGTTACACTTAAGATAAGTTAACATAATTCTTAATAATGACCTCTCCGAACAGAGACGCTACGCGATGGCGCGAAAAATACAGGAGGATAGACCTTAGTGAATAAAAGATGGAGAAATGCAGGGCTGTACGCGCTGCTGTTTATTGTCGTCATTGCGCTGGGAACAGCATTCTTTGACAAACAACCCCAAAGCAGAGAGATATGGCGATACAGTCGCTTTATTCAAGAAATTCAACAAGGCAAAGTAGAAAAAGTCAGTTTGAGTGCAGATCGCTCTACAGCACTGGTTACACCCAAATATGACCCAAATAAAAAGATTGTGACCTTAGTCAACGATCCAGACCTGATCAATACTCTGACTTCAAAAGGCGTTGATATTTCTGTTTTGCCCCAAACCGATGAAGGATTTTGGTTTAAAGCACTAAGCAGCTTATTTTTCCCTGTATTGCTTTTGGTTGGCTTATTCTTCTTGCTACGTCGCGCTCAAAGTGGCCCAGGCAGCCAAGCGATGAACTTTGGCAAATCCAAAGCCAGAGTCCAAATGGAACCACAAACTCAGGTGACTTTTGGCGATGTTGCTGGTATTGACCAAGCCAAGTTGGAATTAAACGAAGTCGTAGACTTTCTGAAAAACGCCGACCGCTTTACCGCCGTTGGTGCAAAAATTCCTAAAGGTGTACTGTTAGTTGGCCCTCCTGGTACAGGTAAAACCCTCCTCGCTCGTGCTGTAGCTGGTGAAGCAGGTGTACCCTTCTTCTCGATCTCCGGTTCGGAATTTGTGGAAATGTTCGTAGGTGTGGGTGCATCCCGCGTCCGCGATTTGTTTGAACAAGCTAAGACCAATGCTCCTTGTATCGTCTTCATCGATGAAATTGACGCTGTAGGTCGTCAACGGGGTGCCGGTTTAGGTGGTGGTAACGATGAGCGGGAACAAACCCTCAATCAGTTGCTCACCGAAATGGACGGCTTTGAAGGCAACACTGGCATCATCATTATTGCCGCTACTAACCGTCCTGATGTCCTAGATGCAGCACTGTTGCGTCCGGGTCGCTTTGACCGTCAAGTTGTGGTAGACCGTCCCGATTATGCCGGACGCAGCGAAATTCTCAAGGTTCACGCCCGTGGCAAAACCTTGGCGAAAGATGTGGACTTGGATAAAATCGCCCGTCGTACCCCTGGATTTACTGGCGCAGATTTATCAAACCTGTTGAATGAAGCCGCAATTCTGGCAGCACGCCGGAATTTGACTGAAATTTCGATGGATGAAATCAACGACGCGATCGATCGCGTATTAGCTGGGCCAGAGAAGAAAGACCGGGTAATGAGCGAAAAGCGCAAAACCTTGGTGGCATATCACGAAGCTGGTCACGCCTTGGTTGGTGCTTTGATGCCAGACTATGATCCTGTGCAGAAGATTAGCATTATTCCTCGTGGTCGCGCAGGTGGTTTAACTTGGTTTACCCCCAGCGAAGACCGGATGGACACTGGTTTGTACAGCCGCGCTTATCTGGAAAATCAGATGGCTGTGGCTTTGGGTGGTCGGATTGCTGAAGAATTAATCTTTGGTGAAGAAGAAGTGACCACTGGTGCTTCTAATGACCTCCAACAAGTAGCACGGGTTGCGCGTCAGATGATCACCCGATTTGGGATGAGCGATCGCTTAGGCCCAGTTGCCCTTGGTCGTCAACAAGGTAACATGTTCCTGGGACGGGATATTATGTCAGAGCGTGATTTCTCTGAAGAAACCGCCGCCGCTATTGATGAAGAAGTCCGCAAACTTGTGGATGTAGCCTATACACGCGCTAAAGAAGTCTTGGTGCGTAACCGCCACATTTTAGAGCAGATAGCGCAAATGTTGGTTGATAAAGAAACGGTTGACGCCGAAGAGTTGCAAGAAATTCTATCGAATAACGATGTGACAACCGCTGCGTTTGCCTAACTTAATTAGGAGTTAGGAGTTAGGAGTTAGGAACGATTCCTAACTTCTAACTTTTAAAATTCGGGGTAATTCTGGGATTTTCCAGAGTTACCCCAATTTTTTTTAATTCCTTATCAAAAGCCCGGTCTTGATGACCGGGCTTTTGATATGGGGTTATATACCCCGAAGGTTTCGTTATAAAGTTTCAGTATAAATCGCTTGTCTGATAAAGACTACCACTTGAGCAGAATCAATTCCGGAAAATTAGAAAAATTTTTCTGGATACACCCAAATCAAAAAAGCTAGAACTCTGACTTCAAAAGGAAAAAGATACAATCTAGCTACAATTTAAGAACCTGTTTGGCTACCAGAGGTAGGTTTGGGAATTGGCATAGAACGAGGAACATATCAGGGTATCACGCGAGAGTGGCTGTACTGGTATAACGAGCAAGAACGACGTTTACCATACTCAGTACTGAGTGCTGAGTGCTGAGTGCTGAGTAAGAATAATACTCAGTATCTTTGCCCTATGGTAAAAGCCCCGCCCCTTGTGGAGCCACTGCGGTCTTGGCTTGTAGCCAAGTAGAGCTTGTGGCGTGGCGGAATCTTTGTATTCCTGAGTTGGTTGATACCCCGCCCCTTGTGGGCGGTCTTTTAACTCAGCACTGGGAACTCGGAACTCAGCACTCTTCATTAACGCCGGAAGAACGCGCCCAAATACTGGCACAAAGGTTGCGCGAACTCGGTGTAGATCCTGATTCTCCTCGTAAGTTAGGTTAAAAAATTATCTATTTATCTTCTGTTACCGTCTTCCATAACTAGCAACTTGGGTTATTTAGTGAAAACTAGAAATCAGGGTAATTCTGAGATTTTACAGAATTACCCCGATTGTTATGAATGCAAAAGCATCGATACATTCTGTGTAGCACCCCTTATGGCGATCAAAAGTGTTCTCCTTTAGATAACTTTCCGAATCTTCACATAACTAGCGGGAAGATTGACTCGATACTCAACCAGTCACCTAATCTTAAACTCTGGATGTCGGTTTCAAAAATAGCCACGCCACAAAGAACGTAGCCGCCGTGAATAGTTGCGTCAAATCCAAAGCCGATAGATAACCATCTGCAAATGAAGCAATACTGCGATCGGTAATGCCAAATACCCAGGATGACAGTCCAAACAGCCAAATCCCATTCTTGAGATTTCCGACGAATTCCTTAGAGTCTGATGGTTCTCGGTCTTTCATGATCTTGTGTTCCGTTGCTGAGAAATTAGCTGATTGATACGAAATACCTGCCATTAAGAATTTTTTCTGACTCCTGACGCTGAATTTACACTTGCTATTAATAATATTAATAAATATTTCAGCCACTTGACTTCACTACCCAAAGGTACATCTCCTAATCTTGACATTCCTCCTTTGGTTCTGTCACCTCTGATAGACGGTAACGCGTTGAGTTCTCAGCATTACAGCGTCGGGTTTGAATGCTGAGATTACATTATCTTTAAATAACTATATAAATATTTATTTATATTTAGTATAAATTCCTCCATAGGATAGATGCGTCTCAAAAAATGCCTGATATTTAAATTACGCGGATACGTATTAGTGGCGCACATCTGTGCGCCACTAATACGCTATAAGCTAGATATCTGGGTCAACCAAGCGGGTAGTGGGACGACTCTGATACAAATCTTGAACTACTTGCCCAGCAGAAACTACAGCTACAAGGGCAATGATTGCAACAGGTAACAAACCTTTGCCTAAGATGGCGATCGCTACCAGCACAACTGCACCCCCAAGTCGATACTGGGAACGAATTTTGCAATAACGGATCACCCCAAATCTGTGGAGAATGCTGACAGCTAGGGAGCATAAGGCTACTGAACCACAGATGAGCCATCGCTGGGAATCGGGTAGTGCTAAAGTTGCCTCACTCAACAGGATTTGTTCTACGCCAACTCCAGCAGCAGTAATCCCAATTACTAGCGGTAAATGGGTGTAGAGCCAGAGATTGACAACACCAACTTTTCCATGTGTTCGTGCCATCTGAATGGGTGTGCCACCCAGATTATCAAAATAGACCCACCACCAGCTAAAAGCGATAATTAGACCAAACACGGCGGAAATCACGGTTAAAGTATCCCATTTTTGCTCAGAAACACCATTGACCACCGCAATTACTGCTTCGCCCAAGACAATAATGGTGAACAGCCCAAAACGTTCCGGTAAGTGGGAGGCGTGGGGGAGTAACCCGATCTGAAACTTACGTCCTATTAAGGGTGTGGCAAAGTCAATGATGATTCCCAATGTCCAAAGTCCAAATCGCCAAGGAATGGGTACAGATGCTGATATTAACCAGAAGAAGGCTGCGATCGCAAAACCAACAGCGTAGCGAGTGGTCAAAGGACGCGCTGAAGGGATATGTCTTCCAGCCCGGACATACTCTATTACAAGCACAGCCCGACCGAGAGCATAAGAAATGGCAAAACCAGGGGAATTCTCACCCAAACCGTGGTGGATGTTAATAGCCATTGCTGCTGCTGTCAGCATTTGTATACCAATCAGCAGCCGATGTCCCACATCATCGCTGTCAAAGCGGTTGGCATAGAATGTGGTGCCAATCCATGACCACCAAACTGGTATAAATAAAACTACAAACCCAAATAATCCTGATAGAGAGATATCCTCGTTGAGATTGTGGGCGAGTTGAGAAACTGCAACTACAAAAACCAAATCATAAAAAAGTTCTAGCCAAGTGGCGCGTCGTTCTTCTTCAGTGTCTTCACCAATGCGTAACCTTGGCGGTTGGAGAAAATTTGCCATAGTGCTAATTGCGAATCGCTAATTGTTTTTACCATTAGCTGTCATCAATTAGCGAGTACTTATATCATGTCCGCCAAATTACCCATAATAAAAGAACCCCACCCCCAACCCCTAAGAGCCTGCGGGGAACTCGGGGCCCCCTCTGGGGATTAGGGGCAGGGAGACAAAGCACAGCTTTGGCGGGGTGGGGTTCTCCGGGTTTAATAAGTAATCAAGCGGACATAATATTAGATGCTTGTGCGTAAATTGTTAAAAAACTGCTGATAATACTATTAAGTTGGGAGCTATTAATTCCGCCGATCTCGAAAAAGCGATCGCAATTGCCTCGACAAAGTATGGTCTCAAATTTAGACTCCCTGCTGCCTAAAATTCCCAATAGAAATATCAGTCTATTGAACGTCGGGGCTTTATCAGCAACCTGTAGTATAGGACTCATATTTGATTTTTGAAAAAACTCAGTACAACTCAAAGAGGCTTCTTCCCTACTCCCCACTCCCTACTCCCTACTCCCAGCCTACGCAAATAATTTCAGAAATCAAATCGGATTGCTATATATCCAGTGTAGTAACGATGTCCGCAGGCTCTAGACGCCTAGTGAAGTCTGACTCAACAAACTCATAAGCGAGTGTACTACCCGGAGCAATTATATAAGTAGCTTAGGTTCTGATTTTAAAGCGGGCGATGGGACTCGAACCCACGACGATCACCTTGGGAAAGTGAGATTCTACCACTGAATTACACCCGCGAATTGCTGCCATAACTTGGGGCTAAAACGAACTATACCACTATTTACAGCTGTTTTCAATTGGCTAGAACATATACTGTTTTGGCAACTGCTGATGTATAAGTGCTGTGGCTGTTCAGATTAGGAAATTTTTTTAGCTAGCTGATCACGGCACTTACTCTCATATTTAACTAAAGAACAATGTCCTCACCTCGCTCGGTGAAGCGAACCTCTTTAATATTCCATTGGGCATTACTCGTTAGGGTTTTGCGGACACTGCCAAACAGAGCAAACTGTTCACAACTAGAAAGAGAAGTTATTTGCCGCTTTGAATCAGGAGAGATTCGCAAATCAACTGTAGCAATGCCATTTTTGATGTTGACACGATACCCAGACAAGCTAAAGTCGCTTGTATCTCGTTTATCTATGATTTTACCCACTACATTTTTTACTGGTTCCTCGGCTGGTACTGAAACCTTTTCGGGAATTAGTTTTTGACATTGAGTATCACTTGTGTATAGTGTGACGTTGGTAGTTTTGCTAGTGGCAGCTTTAGAAATTGATGAAGAAGGCGTATTTTCCTTAGGAGATTCTTGATTGGGAGATTTTTCTCTCAACTGAGCTACGCTAGAAATTTGGCTGGGAGTCTGAGACGATACGCTATTCGTCGGTGTTGGGGTAGGGGATGGCGTTTTGCTGTCAATATTACCCGCAGTGGGGTTAGAACTACAACTGCTGAGGCTGACAATCATTGTCAGAAAAATAAGGGGTAAAAAATATCTCTTAGTTGTGTTCATAATTCTGCTTATAAGTGATGTTGCTGCTATCAACTTCAGTGCCTCTGGTATCAATTCCGCATAAATTTGTGAATCTTGAGCCAGTCTATAAAGTGTCAACCTGGAATCTGTTAAAGTCGAGGGTTATACTATATACCGAATTACAACCCACATTTCGTAGCACGCTGATATTACAGTTTTGGGGCTAATTGTAGTTGAATAATGATGTCTACGACGGGCTACGCCTACGCTAAAAGCCGAGAAAGTATAAGTATTAATACTTAATAAAATAAGTGTTTTTTGTGAAATATATTGAAGCATTAAGGTATGACATTTTGAAGGGCGGAATGTGAAATATAGAATTTATCGTATCTTGCATGAACCTATCCCACTATTCAAAAAACCCCTACTTCTTTTCGTAAAATGTGCTTGAAAACCTTGATTTTTCGTTTTCGGTTCTCAATAAGCTTAAGCTTTGTAGCACAAATATTATTAGTGGGATAGGTTCATAAAACTAAAAAACTAGACTGATTGATATTTGATGGTTCGATAAACAATATTCTCAAACTTAGGAACTCTAACTAAACAAATGATTGCAATATTTTTAGAAGATTTAAAGCAATGATTATCGTCATGGAATTAGAGACACCATCAGTAGAAATTGAGCGTGTTGTTAAAGAAATTCGTCGTCATGAAATCACGCCAGAAATATGCCAATTGTATGCATTTCTGTATAGGCGGTAACATCGGCCAACTCAATAACGCCTTTCTCTTTTGGAAATACTTCTGGGCATTGATATTCTTGGGCGATCGCTCGCATAATCTCCTCAATAAAAGGTTCTGCTTCGTTTGAATTAAGCATAATCACAACATATGAAAATCGCACTTCAACTTTCCGAACTTACCAAGAATTATGGTTCTCACCAAGCTGTGAACAATCTCAGCTTGCAGATTGCGGAAGGTTCATTTTATGCTCTTTTAGGTCCCAACGGTGCAGGAAAAACTACTACTCTCCGAATGATTGCAGGGTTACTACAACCAGATAACGGGGATATTATGATCTTAGGACATAGTATCCGGCGATCGCCTCAAAAAGCAAAGCAACTTTTAGCATACCTACCTGAAGAACCTCTACTCTACAACAAGTTACGTCCGATAGAGTATTTAGAGTTTATCGCCGGACTTTGGGGAATTCCTCCTTCTAAAGCTCAATCTTCTGCCGAAGAACTCCTCACACAATTAAATTTGTGGGACAACAGAGGAGATTTTTGTGAAACTTTTTCGCGAGGGATGAAGCAAAAACTTGCTTTAGCAGGGGCATTAATTCATCAGCCGAGAATTATTATCTTAGACGAACCGTTAACAGGATTAGATGCAGCCGCAGCCCGCTTAGTCAAAAATATGCTCGCCGAGTATGTAAACGAAGGTGGTGTGGTAATTTTAACTACTCACATTATGGAAATTGCCGAGCGGATGGCGCAGCGAATTGGGATTATTAATCATGGGTATTTAGTTGCCGAAGGTACTTTAGATGAACTTAGAACTCAAAGTGGTGAAGTAGGCGGTAGTTTGGAGAGGGTCTTTTTAGAATTAACTCAAGATAAGAATGTTGAAGGTGCAAGATGAAAGTAGGGACATTACCTTGGCTTTTGGGCTACGAATTAAGTTTGTGGTGGCGTGAAATTATTGTTAGACCTGTAGTAATATTTTTTTTCAGTATTTTTGCACTTTTGGGTAGTGTTTATTTAACTTGGTTATGGGTTACATTTGGTAATATTCGAGGTGCGATATCATTTAATACCATACCAGATTCTGCTATTTGGATAGCAGTAGTTGTTTGGTTGTTCGGGTTTTACTATAGCTTTATCCAAGCGATGAGAAGTAGCTTGATGGGGTTATTTGAACGCGGGGATTTAGATTTACTCGTGTCATCACCAATTTCGAGTCAAGTGATTTTTGCGAGTCAAGTGTTAAGAATTGCCCTGCAAACTTTTTTCAGTGGTTGTTTATTTGTAGTTCCTCTAAGTTTAATCGCTTTATTACTCGGTATTCCTCAACTTTTAGGGCTTTACCCGGCTTTGATTGGTCTTAGCTTAAGTGCTACAAGTTTAGCAATGTTATTTGTTTTAGCACTAGTTCGTGTTATCGGTGCAAAACGGACGCGGACTTTTGCTCAAGTTCTTACAGCTTTATTTATCATCACTATATATTTGAGTTCTCAGTTACCTAATCTCCTGAAAAAAACGGATGGAAACACGGGATCAATTTGGTTTAGGTTAGAACATTGGTTAGCAAAAGGAAACTTTTTGAGTGCAGATAGTTGGGTTTGGTTTCCTGCAAGGGCTATTTTCTTTGATCCCGTGTCAGTAGGGTTAGTGTTGTTAATTAGTATCAGTTTGACGTGGTTAACGGTGGAAGTTTTACATCGTTATTTTATTGCAGGTACACAGCAGGAAATTACAAGTGAACACCGTCAACTGCGCCCTACCCAAGCGACTCGCCTTATTGGTGGTTTGAATCGTGTTGCTTTACTCAAAGAATGGCGGATTATGCGGCGCAATCCTTATTTAATTTCCCGCCTATTTCTGCAAATATTTGTCCTCATATTCTCATTTTTGAGTATATTACGACAACATAACAATGGTGCTATTTTAGGGATGAGTTTAGTGTTTGCAGAAGCTTTGACATCAAATTTAATGCGAATTTGCGTTTCTGGGGAAGAAGCACCAGATTTGCTCAAATCTTCACCAGTAAATAGTTTAAAGCTGCATCAATTGAAGTTGTTGGCAGCATTAATTCCGATCTGGTTATTGATATCACCACTGTTTATTGTTTTGATAGTCAACGGGAAACCGTGGTTTATACCGATGGTGGTTTTTTTCGTTGGTACTACTTGTGCAGCAACTCTCAGTCTGTGGAATTCCCGCCCTGTAAAGTTTAAAGAATTGTCTCGACGACAGCAAAATAGTAAAGTCGATGTATTGTTAAGTTTACTCGAAATTATTTCCTTGTTTTCTTGGGGATGGTTAGGATTTAGCTTGCAACAAGGTGATTTGCACACCATTTTGACTTTATTGGCTGTAATTGGTTTAGTTGTGGCATTAGCCTATGGGCGTAGTCGTCAGTTAGGGCGTGTCATCAATTAAGCCAGATAATAGCAGCAAGATAAATTGCGCCGATAAACTTCTTTGACCATTAAAAACAAATTACTAGTTTTCACTACTTTTTTGTTTGGTCAACTGCTGCACTAATAATTGCACTCCCAAAGCCAACAAACCAATTGCTACTATACCAAATATTCCGCTTCCTAAAGCAACTACACCAACAACCAGAGTCCGAACAGCAGTAGAAATCTTAATTACCAATGGATTAATTGAATGGATAGGTTTAGTAGCGAAATTTGTAGCGATCGCAATCATCAGCGAATACACTGCATATCCCATTCCTCCAGAAATTACCGCCCCAGTAAAACAGCGTAACGGACTCGCTGCTGCCTCTATTTTAGTATCCGTTTGTGGTGTTAAATTTTGGTCACTCATACCATTTTAGATTTTAGATTTTGGATTGGGCTATTAGGATAATTCTTGTCTATTCCCGATGTTTGATTAACGAAAAAGAATTATTTAAACAGACGATGCCACTTTAATCCCATGTGTGATTGTCCGAGTTACAAACAATTCTAAGTCTTCATCAAGAATTGCTTTCCTTACTTGCAGCAAAACTAGTTCTGCCTGCTGTTGAGACTCAAAAAGAGCAAATACTGTCGGCCCAGAACCAGACATCATTGTTCCTAAAACGCCTTCCTGATTTGCAAACACTTCTCGCAGTTGCAAGACTTGGGGATAGGCTGGCAATACCACGCGCTCTAAATCATTGTGCAGTTTTTGGGCAATTTCTCCTGCATCTTTATCCAGGATAGCTTTTACTATTGCTCCTGAATGAACTGCGTTAGCACGCGCTACCAAGTTGTCGCTATCTCTAATATAAGAATTACCAAACTGCTGTCGATAGGTTTTGTATGCCCAAGGCGTGGAAACTTCCAGACTGCGGTATTTCCCCAATACTACATATATATTATCTAAACTCGGCAGGGGAGAAAGTTGCTCACCCCTACCTGTGGCGATCGCAGTTCCACCCGCTACACAAAATGGTACATCTGAACCGAGTGTACCTCCCAACTCCTCTAATTCTGACTGAGTTAATCCCAATTTCCACAGTAAATCTATCCCCACCAACACAGCTGCTGCATTTGTCGAACCCCCAGCCAACCCAGCAGCTACAGGAATCTGCTTGTTGAGGGTAATCTCCACGCCCCCATATTTAGCAAAGGCTTCAGGAAATTGCCTTGCCATTAATTCTGCGGCTCGGTATGCTAGATTACTTTTATCTGTCGGTACTTGTGGGTGGTTGCAATGAACGCGGATGCTGTCATTGCTAATGGAACGCACATCAATTTGGTCTGCAAGTCCGATACTTTGAAGTATCATGGCTAACTCATGATAGCCGTCAGGACGATTGCCAATGATTTCCAGATACAAGTTGATTTTAGCAGGGGCAATTAGGCTGTAGGAACGCATTTTGCAAGTTAGAAGTTAGGGGTTATGGGTTGCTAGTTGGGAATCGGTGAATTTTGGGTTTTGAATCAAAGCAATCATCTACATATTCACTCTTAACTCCTCACTCCTCTACAGACGCGATTAATCGCGTCTCTACTCCTAACTGATTTGCTAGGATCACCCATTGCTGAACGCTGATATCTTCGGCTCTGGCTTGGGGATTTATTTTTAATTGTTCCAGTAAGTGGGTCAGGCGATCGCGTTCTATAACAGATTGCAAATTATTTCGTAACATTTTGCGCTTGGCACCAAATCCCAACTTTAAGAAATTCTCTAACTGTCGGGGATTAAGTGCGGGTATTTCTATTTTCCGGGGACGCAATCGCACCACTGCTGAATCAACTTTTGGCGGTGGATGGAATGCGGCGGCGGGAACGGTGCAAATTAACTCACATTCAGCCAAATACTGGACTCGCACGCTCAACGCCCCAAAGGCTTTTGACCCTGGTTTAGCATACAACCTTTCTGCTACTTCTTTTTGTACGAGTAACACTATTGAGTCAAATGGTTCAGGGTTAGGGTTAGCGATCGTACCCAATAGTTTCTCAATGATTGGCCCTGTGATGTTGTAGGGAATATTGGCTACTACTTTATTTGGCTTTTGGAAATTGGGAAAAGCTAGTAGATGAGATGGTAAATCCAGGGTGAGAAAATCGCCTTGCAGCAATAAGAAATTTTCAGTCTTACCTAGTTGCTTTGCCAATAGTTCGCATAAGTCGCGGTCTATTTCAACTGCAACCAGAGATTGCGCTAGGGGTAGTAAACGACGAGTCAGAATCCCGGTTCCGGGCCCAATTTCCAAGATGCGATCGCCCTTAGCATTGGCGGAGCGATCGCTTTGTGTACAATCTGCTGCTTGAATAATTGCGTCTAGCGCCTTTTCACTTTTGAGCCAATGTTGAGCAAAGACCTTACGCGGTCGGATCATCTGTATTTCTTGCCTAGTCTAGTTTTTAGCTTTTTCTAGAAAATTCATTTCGTAGAATCAATGGGCGGTATTACTCGCCACACCTCTCTATTTAATCTGGAACTTGCGCCAAGGGAGATTTTTCCAAAGTTTACTATGGCTGGTCTAATCTTGCTCTACTTTGTCTTCTTGTACTCTGATTGTCTCCACATCCCAAGTGTTGGGTTCAAAAAGGCGACTTCCTCTGAAAAGTATTTTGCTCGTGAACCGTGTCACTATAGAAATTAGAGCTGGAAATTGAGCAATAGGAAGACTAAAGAACGCTGTGCAGATAACATTCTTAGGGACGAGTTCCGGTGTACCCACGCGATCGCGCAATGTTTCCAGTGTCGCCCTGAGATTACCCCAAAGGGCAGAGCTGTGGTTATTCGACTGTGGCGAAGGTACTCAGCATCAAATTATGCGGAGTGAACTGAAAATTAGTCAGCTCTCCCGAATTTTTATCACTCATATGCACGGCGACCACATCTTTGGCTTAATGGGGCTTCTTGCTACTTGCGGCTTGGCTGGCAATGTGCAACGAATTGATATCTATGGCCCACCTGGATTAAATGATTACATTCAAGCCGCCTCACGTTACTCCTACACGCACTTTTCTTATCCCATTAAAGTCCATGCCATCCGTCCAGGGGTAATTTATGAAGACGATGACTTCACCGTTAGCTGCGGTAATTTGCATCACCGCATTACAGCTTTCGGCTACCGCGTAGCTGAAAAAGACCGAGCAGGACGCTTTGATATAGAAAAAGCCAAGGCGTTGCAAATTCCTCCTGGTCGGATTTATGGTCAACTCAAGCGCGGTGAAACAGTTACGCTTGCCGACGGACGGGTAATTGATGGCACCCAATTATGCGGCCCTACAGAAATTGGTCGAAAGATTGCCTATTGTACAGACACAATTTATTGTGATGGTGCAGTGGAATTAGCTCATGATGCAGATGTATTAATTCACGAAGCGACCTTTGCCCATCAAGATGCAGACATGGCTTTTCAGCGATTGCATTCCACAACCACAATGGCAGCGCAAACAGCTTTAGCTGCTGGGGCACATCGACTGATTATGAGTCATTTCAGTCCCCGCTATGCTCCTGGCAATACCTTGGAATTGAAGGATCTCCTTCAGGAAGCCCGTGCTATTTTTCCCCGTACTGATATGGCTTACGATTTCATGATTCATGAAGTACCTAGACGACGGGAAGTAGAGTTAACCAAGGTAGGCGTTTAAATTTTGGATTTTGCGGAAAGTCTGTAGACGCTTCTGCGGCTTCTGGCAGGGTGTGGAGGTTTCCCACGTTCGCAGACTCGTTGGCACAGCCCGCCGCAGGCATCAGAACTTTCCAAGAAAGATTTTAGATTTCCTATTGAACTCTTCTAATCTAAAATCTAGAATAAACTAGTCTCTATTTTGGAGTTTAGTAGTCCCACTCATAAGGCCAGCAAATAGACGGCAGTTTAGTTTTAAGAGGAAGTCAACTAATTAACCAATAATTTACAGTTGACTAAGTGTATCAAAAATATACAAATAGTATGGTTTAAATATTTTTCTTAATGTGTTTTTTATATTACAAGTTATCAAAATAACTTTAACATATAGTAATGTTGTAGCTCAGAGAATTTTTTACTTCAATACTTAGGAAAAATAATTAATTTTTCGTCAAGATTTTTCTTCCTTAAATAAAATATTTATCGAAAATTTATTCTTCCAACACTGATTAAGAATTGATATGCATGAATTGATGAACATGAAAGCGCCAGTTGGCATAATCTTGTGCCAAGTGAGCTTGTCATTGTTGGAAGAAAAATTAAGTATACTATTGCGGCTATTGGTGTAAAAAAATCACATTTCTCAGAAATCTTCCCAATAAATATAGTGTTTTGATATTAGAGGAGTTTGATAGTGGTTAAGACTAGTCTGAATCAAGAGCAACAGGTTACTACTTCAGCACAACGCGCAGTTGACATCAGACAACTATCTACTATTTTGCTTCGCCGCCGCTTTCTGATCTTGGGAGTTTCTTGTGTAGTTATATCAGCTACTAGCCTCCTGGCTGCCATTGCCAAACCTACTTACCAGAGCAATATGCAGATATTGGTGAGTTCTAATTTATCTCAAGGGGCACAGTCAAATAATATCCCAGTAGAGGCAGATACTCAGGTTGCTGATTCCAATTCTCAAGTTCTTGATTCCACTACTCAGATGAAACTCATGCTGAGTTCTAAGTTGCTTCAGAAAGCAGTAGATTTACTTCATTCTGATTATCCTGATATTACCTTAGAGGATATCAATGGTCAAACAGAACCGAACAAAAAAGCATCTCTAGAAGTGGCTCCACAAGAGGGAGGCATAGGAGCTAATAAAGTTTTTAGTCAAGTATTTAAAGTTTCCTTCAATGATGACGATCCACTCAAAGCACAAAAAGTACTTCAATCTCTACAGCAAGTCTATCAAAACTACAACAAAGAGCAACAAAAAGAACGTCTGAATCAGGGACTGGGTTTTATAAACGCTCGCCTACCTGAGATAAAAAAAGAGGTGAGTAAAGCTGATAAAAATTTGGAACAGTTTCGCAAGAAACATAAATTACTCAATCCTGAAGTCCAAAGTAAAATCCTGTTAGAATCTCTAGCCGATATTCAACAACAGTTACAAACAACTCGTGCCAACCTTCAAGATGTAAACGCTCGCTACGATAACCTAGAGCAACAAATAGCGTCTTCGTCCCAGCAGAATGAACTAATTTCTTCTCGTTTAAATCACTCAAGCAGCTACCAAGCACTATTGAGTGAAATTCAAAAGACTGAACTAGCATTGGCTAAGGAGCGGCTGCGCTATACAGACGATTACCCATCGGTACAAAAGCTAAAGCAGCAACGCCAAAGTCAACTGTCGCTATTACGACAAGAGGTGAAAGCTATTACTACTAGCAGTAAGGGAGAGCCGCTCTTTAAAGGGCAAATGGTAGGAGTTGATCCAACGCTAGTAGACGAGTTTATTCTCGTGCAGACAACTGTATTAGGACTAACTGCCAATGAAAAGAATCTCGCCGAGTCAGAACAGCGACTCCGTTCTGATCTAAACAAATACCCAAGCTTAATAGCAGAGTATAACCGTCTGTTGCCAAAGGTAGAAACTAGTCACAAAACCCTTGAACAACTGCTCCAGGCGCAACAGTCCTTGGGACTAAAAATTGCTCAGGAAGGATATAACTGGCAAGTTTTGGCAGAACCTACTCTGGGTAATTATATGGGAAACAACAGATTATTACTTTTGGTTGGGGGAGTGGTAATTGGGCCAATTTTAGGTATCTTAGCAGCCCTAATTTTGGAAAAGTTTAATGACGCTATTTATTGTGCGGGAGATTTAAAGAAACTGACAAACCTCCGTGTACTAGGATCAGTACCAAAACTCCCGTTGCGTGGTGTAAAAAAGCGACGGCTGGGACTGCCTTGGAATGGGCGGCGCAGTTCAGATGACTCTGTAGTAGAAGCCACTACTAGATTGCCCGTCCATGAAACGCTGGACATGATCTACCAAAATATTCAAATATTAAAATATCCCTTGCCTTTCAAGTCGCTGATGTTGACTTCAGCATTACCAGGCGAAGGAAAGACAACCTTAGTATTAGGGCTTGTAGCTAGTGCTATCCGAATGCATCGACGGGTATTAGTAATTGATGCTAACCTACATCATCCCAGCCTGCACAAAATACTGGGACTATCCAATGATTGGGGACTATCTCTGTTATTAGTTGATGAGACAACTACTCATTTTCAAGAATACATTCAGCCCATTCACCCCTCCATTGATATTTTGACTGCTGGGCCGGAACCAGAAGACACGGTGAAGTTGCTTAGTTCTCAACGGATGAAAGAACTAATAGAATTGTTTGAGCAAACATATGACTTAGTACTGATAGATGCTCCGTCTATTTTAGGCACAGTTGATGCCAGGATTGTGGCATCTTTTTGTAATGGTATCGTAATGGTAGAACGCATGGGGAAAGTGACCCGAACTGAACTGACTCAAGCTACAGAAATTTTGAGTAAGTTGAATTTAATCGGAATTATCGCTAATGAAGTGAGCAATTCTCAAAAGGTCTTGGCATCGTAGACTGAAGAAGAGGCAAAGAGTGGGAAACGTGGCCAGGAAGACGGTTTCCGTCGAGTTTGTTAGCGACTGTGGGTAGCGTCACCCGAAGGGCAACGCTCTTAAAACCTGTGTTCCCGTGTCCTCTTTTAAGCGGTTTTCAAATGCAACCGCGCTGATATTTGTAGGATGAACCACGGATGGCAACTTCCGGTAAGCGCGATCGCTAATACCAGAGGTAGACACTTTTGCCAAGATAAAGTGTCAAGATTAACTGATTTCTACCTTATAGCTAAAGCAAAATGCATAATTAGTAGGAGGTGGCAACCTCCTGCGTTGGAGAAGTGTCTCATCTTAAAGTAGTAGACGCCATAATCCAGAGCGTCAATTAAATACTAGTGTGATTAGATGACCAGCATGAAATTCCAACTTTACTTAGGCTTTTTATTTTCCCAGATTAAAGTCCGTCATTGGTGGGTAAGTGTCCTCTTGTGGATTGCTTTGGTTGCCCCAGCCCAAGCGTCTGTAATTCTGCGCGTGGCAATTGAAAGAGGGGTTAATCAGGTAAAAGTCGGCAGTTCCACCACTGGGATCGTCAAGGATAGTACCGGCCGGACTCTCGGACAGTTACCAGCGATGAGTGCATATTATGCCCAAGCCATTCCTGGCGGAGTTGCTTTAGATAAGTGGCAGTCTGGTTTATTTTGGATTGAGCCAACAGGTAAAGGATTTGTTTATATAAACGATCGCTGGTATCGCGGCAGAACTCTGGTTGTTCCCACAGAAAAAGGCTTAACCGCTGTTAACTGGGTTGATGACCAAGAATATCTCTACAGCGTTCTCGGTGGCGAAATGGATGCTAGCTGGCCCCAAGAAGCTTTAAAAGCCCAGGCGATCGCAGCCCGTACTTATGCCCTCTACGAACGAGAAAAACAACGGAATAATCCCGTTTACGATTTAGGCAATACCCCGGATCGTTGGCAAATTTACAAAGGTGTAATCAGTGAAGCTCCTTCTACTTACGCCGCAGTCGATTCCACACTAGGGCAGGTACTAACTTACAAAAACCGGATTATTCTCTCAGTTTTCCACGCTTGTTCTGGAGGACATACCGAAAACGTGGAAGACGTTTGGGGAAGCAACGAGCCTTATCTACGTGCTGTTCAAGACTACGATCAAAATATCCGCGAGTGTAGTTGGGTGAAAACCTTCTCACCTACTGAAATTAGCGCGAAATTTCCTGAGGTGGGCAATGTCAAGGATATGATTCCAGAGACATACTCGCCTTTCCGCAGTGTTAAAGTCTTGAAAATTGTCGGCAACAGGGGTACGAAGGTGCTACAGGGTGAGGAAGTGCGGACAGCCCTGAAGTTAAAAAGTACCCGCTTTACTGTCACCAAGGGAGCCGATGGTAGTTTTGTACTGCAAGGGCTTGGCTTTGGTCATGGTTTAGGTATGAGTCAGTGGGGCGCGTACAATCTAGCTCGGCAAGGAGTGAACCACCTGCAAATTTTGGGACATTATTATCAAGGTGTAGCCCTAACACCAATTCAAGCGAAGTAGTCTACTCCTGTAGTTAATTCAAAAGTCCAAATTTATAAACCTGTCTTGACAATAGGGAATGGGGAGTAGGGAATAGGGAAAATAAATTATTATTGCTTTTTGTGAGCGCAGCTTATGCAGTCTTTTGCATAAGTGGTTTTCATTTGCATTTATCGGCGAGCAGTATCGTATTTGTCAGAACACCCAAAACTTAAAGGCAGGCGTAATGCCTGCCCTACAAAGCGATCGCATTTGTGTATCTGTTGAAAGAGTGCGTTAGCGAACGCGAGTACATCTCGTAGAGAAGGTATCGCACTATAAATTTTATAATTATTGGTGGTAATTTTGCTGCCCTTAAAATAGGAGCCTTCCAACATTTTCGGCTCTATCCAATGCTTAATAATATTTAATATTTTGGTGCATTCATATTTTGTCATTTAACTTTCCTTGTTGCCAAAAGACGTAAAAATAGGGATTTGAGATTACTCTCTGCCGAAAGTGACAGAAGAGGACTAAAACCAATTTCATGTGAAGCCGCATAGAAAAGTGCTTCTAGGATAAAGTTATAAGAAGAGACAGACATCACCTGTTCAAGTGTGAGTTGGTCAAATAGTTCTTGGATGCGATCGCTCAAACCATCCACACTCCCTTTGAAAATCAGAAGCCGTGCTGATGTTGGCTAGTGGATAGATAATCGAGATGATTGGAGACTTCCTAATCACGCTTAAATTCCATTTGTGCGAAGTGGCCTTGCAGTAGGAAAATGGATAAAGCGGTAGTAGTCACCAAGCTATATTTTTGGAATTATGGTGTTGAATCATTTTTTGTTAAAAGAGCCTGCTTTGGTATCTCATCAACACTCAGAGGACATCAATCTACTTTTGTGAACCAAAAATCTGCTCTAAAAGAAGCTCTAAATGGGGTAAAAGTCACAGCAAGTAAGGATAAAATGTCGTTTATTATGCAACCTTCTGGAACTCTTGCTGATTTAGATATCCTGGTAGTTGAGGATGATGATGATACTCGCTTTTTCATTACTACTGTGTTGGAAATGGATGGAGCAAAAGTTATAGCAGTGACATCAGCAGCAGCGGCACGCAAAGTCTTGTCCGAATTGCAACCCGATGTTTTAGTTTGTGATATTGGGTTGCCTGGGGAGGATGGCTACAGTTTCATCTCCAAAATCCGGGCGCTCAAACCAAAGAATAGTGGACGAGTCCCGGCTATTGCTTTAACAGCCTATGCTGATAGTGAGGCTCGTATCCGTGCCTTGGAAGCTGGCTTTGACACTCATGTATCTAAACCGATTGCTCCAGAAGAACTAGTTGAGATAGTGGCTAGTTTGGTTGCTTCTTGTAATTGGTAATTATGAAAAACACCCGATGCTAGTGCTAACTCAACTGCCGCCCGCGCTGCTCTTTCTCCCCCTGCTAAGAACTCCCTGCCCCCTTGCAGCCTTAATGATAAGTCTTTAGCCGGACACGATATTAGAGGTATTTTAATTTTCTCCCTTTTTATTGAGTATAGAATCACACAAAAGATAGAGGTATTAATCTACTTAATTTCATTAATATCGATAGTATATAAAGAAATATTACAAAAAGGAGTCAGCTATTAGCATCCAACTATCAAAGAATGTCGTCACCCCAAAATGGCATGATTCCAACATTGCTCTGGATCTAAAACATGCTAAGGAAATTGCTGATTATTGTGCAAACAATGCCAGTGCTATAGATTGCAATAGTGCTTTTCCTAAGCAGGAGTTCGATCTGATTGCTAAGGCTGGGTTGTTAGCTGCACCATTGGCAAAAGAATTAGGCGGATGGGGTGCAGGAATAGATGCTAATGTTACTTACGAGCTTTTGATCCTATTAAAGCAGATAGGGCATGGCAATCTGGCAGTTGGCCGAATTTATGAAGGACATATCAACGCCCTGCAACTGATTCAAACCTTTGGTACTGTAGAACAAATCACAAGTTACGCTCGTGATGCCCGCGATCGCCAGAAAATATTTGGCGTTTGGAATGCTGAAGCCTCTGATGGTGTCAAGGTAATTCCTTTTGAGAATGGACGTTATCGCCTAGAAGGTTCTAAAACGTTTTGTACTGGTGCAGGCTATGTTGAACGTCCTTTCGTGAATGGAGTATTGCCAGACGGCGGTTGGCAAATATGCATTGTGCCGATGGAGGAAGTGACAACAGTTAGTGATCCATCTTGGTGGCAACCTTCTGGGATGCGAGCTACTGCTAGTTACAAAGTGGATTTTAGCGGTGTAGAGTTGGATCAGAGCGCTTTAATTGGCCAACCAGGAGATTACTTTCGCCAACCTTGGTTGTCTGTTGGGGTGATTCGGTTTGCTGCTGTGCAATTAGGTGGGGCAGAAGCATTGTTTAACCTGACTCGCCAGTATCTCCAAAAGTTGGAATATACAAATGATCCATATCAACGGGAACGGCTTGGCAAAATGGCGATCGCCATTGAAAGTGGTAATCTCTGGCTGCGGGGGGCTGCGGATCAGGTAGCAGCCTATGCGCCTGTATTTGGTGGCAATCCTACAGATCCCCACCCGCAAGCAGATCAACTCGTAGCTTATGCAAACATGGTGAGGACAGCAATTGAGCAAATTTGCATTGATGTAATGCATTTGTGTCAACGTTCTGTTGGGACTCGCGGCTTATTACCACCAAATCCGATGGAACGCATTATCCGAGATTTGACTCTATATCTGCGTCAACCGGCTTTTGATGCGGCCTTGGCAAATGTCGGTCAGTATGTCTTGCAGCAAAGTAATCCTGCTTCAATGCTTTGGAATGATGAATAAGTTCGGCTTGATTGGATTACCACTAAACAATCCTAGCGTTTTGCCCTGGCGTTCAGTTCACGAGATCGCTTGTAGTCGGGCGCTAATCGTTGCACCCCATCCTGATGATGAAACATTAGGTTGTGGGGGTGCGATCGCTCTGTTACGGTCTTTAAATTGTCATGTGCAAGTTTTAGTTATCAGTGATGGTACTCTTTCACACCCTCGTTCCCAGAAATATCCGGCAGATAAACTCCGGGATTTACGGGAAGCGGAAACGCTATCAGCATTGAAATTATTGGGTGTTGAGATTAATGACGTCACCTTCTTGAGAATGCAGGATGGGTCAATTCCAACACAATATCAAAGTGCAGTAGCGAGTTGTCGTGCTTATATCACAGAAATCGCCCCAGAAATTATCTTTTTACCGTGGCGATATGACCCTCACGCAGACCACCGAGCGACGTGGAAGTTAATTCATGCAGCACTGGATGATTTGCGCTTATCCCCCCGATTGATTGAGTATCCGATTTGGGATTGGGACTCAGAGCAACGGGAGAGTCTGCCCACATCTCTTAAGGTGACAACTTGGCGGTTAAATATTAGCACGGTGGTGGAGTTGAAACAGCAAGCGATCGCTGCTTATCTTTCCCAAATTACAGACTTAATTGATGATGACCCAGAAGGCTTTCGCCTGAGTGCCGAAATGTTAGCAAACTTTACTCATCCTTGGGAAGTTTATATAGAGGAAATCCAATGAACCCGTTACAATCAGACTCCTTACCACCCAGCTACTTCGATAAACTCTACAGCGAAGACCCCGACCCGTGGAAGTTTGAGACGAGGGAATACGAAGCTAACAAATATGCTGCCACGATCGCAGCTTTACCCAAAGAGCGCTATCGGTCTGCCTTTGAAATCGGTGGTTCCATTGGCGTTTTAACTGAGAAGCTACAAGCGCGTTGTGACAGATTATTCTCAGTTGATGTATCAGAACTGGCGCAGAATAGAGCAAAAGAGCGTTGTCAGCATCTCTCCAATGTCAACTTCCAGATTATGCGTGTCCCAGAGGAATATCCTGATCAGATGTTTGATTTGACCCTAGTCTCAGAAGTTGGCTATTACTGGAGCTGGGAAGACCTGAAAAAATCCCAACAGTGCATTTTAGAACACCTGGAACCTGGAGGACATTTATTATTAGTTCATTGGACACTCTATGCCCGTGATTATCCCTTGAGTGGGGATGAAGTTCATAACTCGTTTTTTGAATTGGCCCCAAATAAACTGCGGCATTTAAAAGGTCAACGGGAGGAAGAATATCGACTTGATTTATTCGAGCGAGTTTAAGAAATAAAACCTACCTTATTTTTTGGTGTTTAGATTTTAACTTTTAGAAGAAACCACTTTGGAAGCATTACCCTACTGTAGGGTAATAGCTTCTTGTTAAGTAGGTAGACGTAATTAAATATAAGATCAAACCTCACCCTCAATCCCTCTCCTTAGAGGATGTTTCAAAAGTGGTATATTGTGCTTTTAATCACATTCTTACCCCCCTTAATCCCCCCGATATATTGGGGGGAAACAAGAAAATCCAGTTCCCTCCCCTTTATAAGGGGAGGGTTAGGGTGGGGTAAAAAAATATTTGATACATCAATCATGACTTTTCAAACATCCTCTTAGTAAGGAGAGGGAAGCCGGAGGCAGGGTGAGGTTTTATATTTAATTTGACCCACTTACTTAGTACCTGTTCAGTAATAACGAGAGCTAATATAGCGTTTCCTAATCACATGAGGTACATCATAGCCCCCTCCCGAAGAGCGGGGAGGGGTTGGGGGTGGGGTTCTTTTATTATGGGTAGTAATTTGGCGGACATGATATAACCTCTTAGCAATTACTGACGCAAACTCTCAAGACGCAAACGCAAATCTCCAATTGCTTGTTCAATTTCCACGTATTTCCAGCGCGAAGCCCAAGTTTCTTCTGACTGCTGGCGTTCTTCGACTTGTTCAAACAACTGACCAAAGGTATAAGGTTGGCTCAATTTCTGCACAAGCCATTGGCTTGAAACTCCCAGCATCTCTGCCAAGGAGACGACGCCGTGATGACTTGGCTGATAGCCATTGAGAGCGCACCCCCACATCACTCGTAATTGGCGACGTGCAACAAAACGAGTTTCGATAGCCCCTGCTGGCTCGACTACAAATGGTTGCTGTTGCCTTCCCATTTCTATCCATTTACTCAGTTGATTTGCTAAACCAACATTGGTACGTCCGATTTGTCTTGCCGAAGTTACTACCCGCACTAGGGAACTGTGACGAAAACGGGCATTTACCCGTACTAAGGCACGGTAAAAAGCTACATCTTCAGGAGTCCGCACTGCCGGTAAGCCTCCTGCGAGTGCATACATTTCTGCTGTTACTGCCAAACTTGCCCCATAGTGTTGATAATGGCGGGGAAAGCTGTCATAAGGGTCGGGATCAAGATAAGTTTCTAATTCGGTAATTAAATAGCGGTAGCCTACTTCACGCAGATAGCAAGCTCTGGCGTAAGGGTCTAAATCAGCACGACCAGCGCGTTCAACAAGAATTCGCCCACCTACAGCATCAGCACCACAGTTAATTTCGTATAGGTTGGCAGCAATCCAAGTTGGGCTTACCTGCGAGTCTCCATCAGTTGAAGCAATTACCCCCCTTGTACGTCCTAAGCTACACAAACGGCGGTATGCTTCATCCATCAAAATCTGACGGACTCGACCAATATATGCTTCCGCAGGAGGCAGAGTTTTTTCAACTACATGCAGTACTATATCTGGATGTTGTTGAGCGAAAGTCCGGGCTATATCTGCTGAATCATCACTACAATTATTTGCTAACAAAATTATTTCGTAGCGTCTGGGATCTAAAAGCTGTCCTTCTAGATCAACTTGATGTATTAAGGCAGTAAGGGTTGCTGCCAACGTCTGAGCTTCATTGCGAACTGGAACAATTACACAAACTTCACAATGCGGTGACGGCGGTATTTTGACTAAAGGTTGAGAAAAGTCTTTATCAAGTTGTACAGATGGAAAGTCAGCAACGAAAAACAAGCGCTTACTTTCCATAAAAACCATTTTTCCATCTCCAGGAACAACGACACAGTATATTCATCTACAGTCGAAAATTATTAATATTTGTAACTCTATTTTCGATATTTTCTCATTTATTTGGAATCTACCTACAGTATGATTAGTGGTAATTAAAACTCTCCCAACAGAAGCTATCAAAAATTACCGTCTGTCTGCTCTTACTAAAAGCTTTACTAATCAAGGCATAGTCTTTATATAGTCTTCATATCTTTTTGCTAACGTCAAATTTCAGACTACGAAATCATCTATTTTAGTTAATTTTTTTATTAATAATCAGTCTGAAGAATGAGACCAATAATATTACATATTATTAATATTTTTATTTTAATAGTAACAAATCAGACCAAAGCAGATTTATGCAAAAACTTAAACGCAAGATTAATAACCTGCTTTTTGGTCGTTATAAACATTCCTTGGGTAATTCTAAAAGCACATCTGTTCGTAGTCTGGATCGGCTCAACCTTTCCTTGGGCGATGTGCGAGATGTTTTTGAACCTTACTTGGCAATTTTCTTAGCCGCAGATCGTCATTGGAATCCTGCCCAAGTGGGTATTGCTCTATCGGCCACAAGCATTGCTGGAATTCTGGCACAAACGCCAACGGGTGCGCTAGTTGATGCCTCCGGTCACAAACGGTTACTGATTGCGATCGCTACCCTAGCCGTTGCAATTAGCTATATGGTGATTGTCAAAGCAGCTGGTTATAAGATTGGTTTTATCACACTAGGCGTAATCGCTGCCATCGGACTTCTATGGTTTTGGCTGAAAATGCCGGAAACGAAAGAATCACAATCGGAAGATAGAACCAAAACGGCTTAATATTTTGTTTCTTGAGCAATCTGTTGATGGCTTCGTGAAAACAAGTTTTCACTTTGGCGCTCTAAGATTTTATCGTTAAAGCGATCGCTCCCAATCTTCTCATTACCTCTTATAAACGAAAGCTAAAGCTCTTGGTTTCCCGCTGATCTAAATATATGGAACCAGCATAGAAATTAGAGATTTTGGTCAGATTTGGATTGCAATACGGTACGAAAAGGCGTTTTAATATTTTGGAGATATTCACAACCCATACCAAAAGAGCGATCGCGAACAAAATGCCGCAAGCGATCGCTCTCCACTGTATTCATAAAAGAGCTTTTCCCTCCGCACCCTTGCCGTGTAACGAAGTGAAACATGGGTATCAGAGCCAACACTCAAATCTGAAAGATTGGGTGCCTCGAATCAGTCGTGGTACAGAGGCACTACTGTATTTGTCAGTTGTCACAGAGACGGCTGACTGTAACTAAGTTGAACATACTGATGATTGAGTTGGCTGCTAGATATTTCTTAAGGAGTGATGTCTCCTGACTTGCCGTATCTAGCGGTATCTAGCGGTTCCCTTGAGTACGAGAGTCTGATATGACTGTAATTGTCCAAACAGAGGAGTACGGATAAATCCTGATGTTTTTTCAGTAGTTAAAATGGCTTCGGTTTGGACAGGAGCTTCTTTAGTCCCGATAGCTAGGTTGATAATTGGTAAGAGTAAGCTCAGTTTGACTCTATTTCCTCCTAAATTAGGGTTTGGTGGCTTGCTAATAATTACCGTCAGTAGTGTACCGATATCAGTAGCTAATGTCTGAATTTCGTTACCACTGAAATGAGTGGAAATGTTTTGAGTTCTGTAATCAAGCTGTGGAACTCCATTGAGAATTGAATACTGAATGTCAGTATCTTCGCCCTTAAGTTCAAACTCATTTGGTCGTTGCACAACAATTGCTTGTGCTGGCTTTGTGGATTTGGGAATCAAAAAAGATACCAGTGATGTCGCAGTTAAACCAGCCACAAAGGTGAGAGCAGTTTTGATAATTTGACGCCGGGGCAAATTTGGGGATATCTCTTTAAGGTTAGGGTTCATAATTGCGAAATGCCAGAAAGTAAAGTTATTATCTTTTCAATTATCCCAAAAAATTCTCCGATTGTAGTGACAAACTGTAACATCTTGGTGATGAGAATAAGCATCTGTTATTTAAGGCTCATAAGTGCTAATCTAAACTATTTGTAAACATACATTTTTATTTATTGAGATAAAAATATAACTGAAAGAAATGCTGGATAATTTTCCGATTAAATCTAATTAAAGAGCAGATAAAGATTTAATTAAATGCTGAATATTCTGGTAATGAGTTGTGGTTTAGCGTGATTAACATGGCTTGATTAGAGAGATATATTATGCCACCATTCATCATCAAAGTAGAAAGATGGATGCCGTTACTTGCAGGCAGCTTTTTAGAAATTAGCCCTTTGAAGGTGACTCGTAAAATCTCTTATTTTTTCTCATCGCTCTCTGTACTTATGCGGTTTAAAAGTAATTTTTTTAACCTTATTAGGCGCAGATGACACAGAGTAAAGAGCTTAAAGAGGAATTTATTGACCAAAATTTTTACCCACCTTGAAAGGGCTAGTTGCTCTAATTATCATGGGGTCGAGTATGGGGACGGTATGTTAGTCTGTGGCATTGACACGTACAGATGGAAAAATGCGAATTGCCCAGATTTCACCATAGGGTAAGCTTTGCTGCTTGTGCGATCGCGTTATTTCCAACTATTTTCAGTTTTCCCTCTTTTATATGCAATCAAGCTACCGAACCCAAATTGCAATGCCGTTTTCGGTAGATTTCTGGAAAAGGCATAATGCCTGGTGTAGTCTACTTCAACTATCACTTGAAGCTCAATTTAGCTCAAGAGGGACTCATGATTAATCGGGCTGTGGACATAATCTTTGTAGATTCCTTTGCCTTTGTAATTAATGTAACACTAGGTACACTACTTCACAGTAAAATCTGCAACTACTCATGGGAAGCTACCATAGAGGACAAGCCTCAAACAAAAGAGATTAGCTCTAATGCATCCATGTCAATACCATTTTCGGAAAAAATAGATGTAATCACTCCTGTCCTAAGCAAATATCCCAAAGTGAATGCAAAAAGGAAAGCAGAAGCTTTGAGTAAAAATACTTCGACGAGTGCGTAGATAGCAATCATTGGTCACGAAATCCAATAGCATTTGAGATGCGCTAACCCTGGGTATCAGTATGGCGTTAATGGAACACACGGTAACAGCCCCTCATCGGGGCATGTTGTCAACGCCGATTTAGCTGAATATCACGTACCAGTCAATGCAGACGTTCCTCATATTGAGGTGTTGTTTGTTGATGAACACGATCCACATATCAACCCGCTTGGTGTCAAAGGAATTGGTGAAATTGGGATTACCGGAACTGCGGCGGCGATCGCTAACGCTGTTTATCATGCCACAGGTAAGCGCGGACGTGATTTGCCAATTACATTAGACAAGCTGCTTTAGATAGATTTGCGATCGCCGAAACGATGAAAGCTCAATCACACTTCGGCGATGGCAATGATATCCTGTAGTTTCTTTTACCAATCAGTAGAAGTCTCAGGGCTGATGACGATTAAAGTCAAATTTGGTACTCTTAGTTCGGAATCACTGTAGTTACCTCCGTGACCGAGATGAGTAGTCGAACAGCCCGCTCCTACGCTTTCGTGTCAATTGCAGCAGCAATCGTTACTATTGCCCTAAAGTTTGGCGCTTACTTGCTAACCGGGTCAGTAGGTTTGCTTTCAGATGCTATTGAATCAATTGTAAATCTTGTGGCAGCATTGGTCGCTGTATGGGCATTGACCTATGCTGATAAACCAGCCGATACCGAACACGCCTTTGGGCATTCTAAAGCCGAATACTTCTCCAGTGGTGCAGAAGGTGCGTTGATTATAGTGGCAGCCATTAGCATTGCTGTTGAAGCTTGGGGACACTTGTTGCATCCAGAACCGTTAACACAGCTGGGATTGGGGTTGGCACTCTCCCTATTTGCAACCACAATCAACGGTGTTGTTGCCTTTATCTTGCTACGGGCAGGGCGAAGATTGCGTTCCATTACACTGAGGGCTGATGCTCACCACCTATTTACCGATGTAGTGACTTCGGGTGGTGTGGTAGTTGGAATCTTGCTCGTCAAAGTAACAGGCGCTCTCGTGCTTGATCCTATTGTCGCACTGATAGTAGCAGCAAATATTACTTGGACAGGATTTCGTTTGCTGCGGGAAACTAGTAGCGCGTTACTGGATGCAGCTTTGCCTAAAAAAGAAATTGACGTAATTAAGAGCATCCTTGACGAGTACAAACATCAGGACATTCAGTTCCATGCCTTGCGAACCCGCACTGCTGGAACCCTCCGCTTTGTTTCCTTTCATGTTCTTGTGCCTGGATCTTGGACAGTGCAACAAGGGCATGATTTGTGCGAGGTAATTGAGCTTACTATTCTTCGGGTGCTGCCTTCAACCCACGTTACAACTCACCTGGAACCTGTAGAAGATCCAGTTTCTTGGGAAGATTTGGAGCTGGAGCGTCCGAGCAATCAGCAAATGCAAGATATGAGATAACAGATTAGGGACTTCCAGTTAAAAAAACATCCCATCGTAGGGGCGCAAGGACAAGATCCCCTACAAACGGATAAATAATTTTGGATAATTTATTTTTTGTCAGTCCCTTAATTGCTGCCGTTGAGCTTTAAGGAATCGTGCGATCGCATCTCTCATCAACTGCAACGCCGAATATTGCAAATGCGTAGGCGTAGCCAGCCGTAGGCATTGCCGAAACGATGAAAGCTCAATCATACAATTGGCGATCGCTCGTTTCCAAACCCAATTAAGTTGATTAACTGGCGATCGCAACTGGCTTTTTGCGAGAAGGACGCTTGCGGTCTGATTTTTTCTTCAGTCCCACAGCTTGAGCTTGATCGCTATCTGAGCCATATTGCCCACGCACAACTTCTTTCATAGCTAATACAGCATTATGAAATTCCCATTCTCCTAATCGGGCAGCATCAGAAGCAGCACGGTATAAAGCTAGTTTCTCGGTTTCAGTTTGTTGAGAAATCAACATCGCCTGATAAACTTCCTGTAAGTTTGCAGCCGAGGCATCAGCACGAGTTGTGTTGTAAGTGCTGACGGTTTGCAAACCGTGAAATGAGCTAATATCTTGACTGATGCTTTGAGGGCGCAAACGGCGTGTTGTATCTTGGATAGTCATAGATATATACAGTCGTATAGTGTACATCTAATGTACCCATTACAACCAAAAAACTACCAGTGATATAAAGCCCTGGCGACTAGAAGTCGCGGCTAGACAGACAAAACCCACCTCCGTGGGTTAAAAATCTTTGATTTTCTCTTAGTCCACGTTCGCGTAGCGTTCCGCAGGAAAGGTGAACTTCGTTTGTGTAGTAGCGAATTCTATTCGCCTTTTGCAACGCATCGGCTTGCATTCTTAAGGGACTTCCAAATTAAAAAACATCCAAAAATCTTCTACAACAATCCTCTCTCCTCTTCATTTCTCCGTGCCCTCTGGGCCTCTGTGGTTCGTTCTGCTTCGATGATTTCTTAGAAATTCCTAATGCATCGGCTTGCATTGGGAATACATCGGCTTGCATTGGGAATGCATCGACTTGCATTGTGAATGCATCGACTTGCATTGTGAATACATCAACTTAGATTGGGAATGCATCAACTTAGATTGGGAATGCATCGGCTTGCATTGTGAATGCCTCTTACGAAGTATGTTTCAAAACACACCTTAGTTAGAGTCCCTGTGCCAGATAGTCGTGCTACTATACGGCTCATTCCTGTTGTTGCTTGTAGGAGACAATTATGGAAATCAGTAGACGCAGCTTGTTGAAAACTGCTTCTGCTTCGGGATTAGTGGCGGCAGGACTTGCAGTTTCGGAAGGATTTTTGCAGCCGCTCCTAGCTCAAACAGAACCTGTTGATGAAAAGACTCAACTGCTAACCCAAAGTTCACCCACTCCAACTCGACGCGGCGAAATGTTGTATCGCAACCTCGGACGCACCGGAGAACAAGTATCTGTAATTGGCTTGGGTGGCTTTCACATTGGAAAAATTGAAGAGGAGCAAGAAAGTATCAAGCTGATCCGCAGTGCCATCGATCGCGGCATCAACTTTATGGATAACTCTTGGGACTATCACAACGGACGTAGCCACCGTTGGATGGGAAATGCTCTTAAGGAGGGCTATCGTCAAAAGGTCTTCCTAATGACGAAAATTGATGGTCGCACCAAAGGTGCTGCCAAGATGCAGATTGATGAATCGCTCAAAGATTTGCAGGTAGATCACATTGATTTAGTGCAGCATCATGAAATACTGCGCTTTGAAGACCCCGATCGCGTCTTTGCTCCTGGCGGTTCGATGGAAGCAGTTGTCGAAGCGCAGAAAGCGGGCAAAATTCGCTATATCGGTTTCACAGGACACAAGAATCCCCTGATTCACCTTCAGATGCTGGAAACTGCCACACAAAATGGTTTCCGCTTTGACACCGTACAGATGCCATTGAATGTGATGGATGCCCATTTTAGAAGTTTTGAACATCAGGTTTTACCTGTGCTGGTAAAAAACAACATTGGTGTGCTGGGAATGAAATCGATCGGGGAGTCTTACATTCTCAGAAGCAACACTGTCAGTGCGATTGACTGCCTGCACTACGCAATGAATTTGCCAACCTCAGTTGTAATTACGGGTATCGATAGCATGAGAATTTTAGACCAAGCGTTTGAGGCAGTTCGCACGTTTAAGCCAATGGATCAGGCACAAGTTACAGCACTGTTAGCGCGTACCCGTGAGGCAGCGGCTAAAGGGCTGTACGAACGATATAAGACCACAAACCAAAATGACACTACAGCGATGAATCCAGCTTTTCTGGGGTAAAGATTAATACTATATTCAACTGTGTTTTTATGCAAACAGCGATGTCTACGACGGGCTACGCCTACGCAATTTTGCAGGTGTAGATAGATTGAGTTGATGCGTTATGCACATCCTCTCAAAATCAATTCTTGTGTCACTTGAGTCGATGCATTTTCACAAAAAGCCAGGGGTATTTACTGCTATGCCGGTCTTGAATGCTGCGGAGTCTATCGATTGGAAGATGAATTTATCCTCAAAGCTTCGATGATGTGAAGGGAGAGTACAAATCGGTTGACTTTGACACACTTTGTCTGTGCCAAAAGTATCGCTATTTCCTTGAAGTAAGACACCATTTAAAACATCATTATGAAACGCATTGCATATTTAGGACTCGGCATCATGGGCAGTGGGATGGCAACCAACTTGCTGAAAGCGGGCTACGAAGTCACGGTTTGGAATCGCAGCCCAGAGTCTTGTAAGCCTCTAGTTGAACAGGGTGCAACACAAGCACAAACACCTGCACAAGCTGTAGAAAATGCCGAGGCAATTATGTACTCGCTCTCGAATGATAATGTGGTTGAAGAAGTTGTCTTTGGGCAAGATGGCATTTTATCGAACGTGCGATCGGGACAAATTGCGATCGACATGAGTACAGTTCATCCTGACACGTCCCGCAAAGAAGCCGCAGCCTATGCCGAAAAGCACGTCGAATTTCTTGATGCTCCCGTTTTCGGCAGTAAAAACGAATCCGCATCTGGGGGATTATGGATTGTCGTTGGTGGCAAACGGGAGATATTTGAGCAAGTTAAACCAATTTTGGAGCCCTTGAGCAAAACGATCCATTATCTGGGCGACACTGGCAAAGGCGCATCGATGAAACTCATCGGTAACTCGATTGTGGCAACCCAAATCGAAGCGTTAGGAGAAGCGCTAATTCTGGCAACCAAAGCCGGACTGAATTCACAAGACGTTCTTGATGTGCTGCATGTGGTAGATTTTCGCTCTCCGATTTTTGACGGCATAGGCAAAATGCTGGTGAATCGCGATTTCACGCCGAGTTTTGCGTTAAAGCATTTGCTCAAAGATGCCAATTTGATCGCCCGATTTGCCCAAGATTTAAATTCTCCAATGCCTGCGGCTGCAATTGTCAGAGAAACCATTAAAACAGCAGTTAATCAAGGATGGGGGGAAGAAAATGCATCGGCATTAATCAAAGCTTTGGAGTTAGAAGCAGGAGTAACTGTTGAATCATAACTGCAAATTATTAAATAAAACCTGGAGTTAAATCTGTTTGCACAATTCACACCGACGGCATCTAGTTCACATTAATCGGCTTTGTTTCTGGTTCGTGATTTCAACTCGTCATCGCATTACTGATTGTACCCAATTGGGCGATCGCGTTTGTTTTTCATTCTCTGTTGCAAAATATAGCTTTATCTAAGGAGAGCATTGATTATGTCCAACTTCAAAATATTCTCTACTGGTATAGTAGCGATCGCCTTATCTCTGGCGACTGGTTGCACACCAACTACTCCGCATGACCAGAATACATCGGAAGCTCCATCTGCTGTGCCTGTACAAACGACAGAGAATCCATCTCCAACTGTGTCCCCAACTGCATCAGGGCAAAATAGCCTCAGTTCTTCAGACAGAAAGTTCATGACTGAAGCAGCTCAAGGTGGTTTAGCAGAAGTCCAACTAGGACAACTGGCATCACAACATGGAACTAGTGATGCAGTAAAACAGTATGGACAGCGTATGGTTCAAGATCACACCCAGGTGAACAATCAACTCAAACAGTTGGCGACTCAAAAAGGTGTCACGCTGCCAACTAGTATCGGCAGCAAAAATCAACAAGTCAAGCAACGCTTATCCAAGCTTTCTGGTACTAACTTTGATCGCCAATATCTGAATCAGATGCTTCAAGATCATGAAAAGGATGTCGCTGCATTTCAAAGTGAAGCTCAACAAGGACAAGATCCAGACGTGAAAGCATTTGCGGCTCAAGCGCTACCAACCCTCCAAGAACACCTGCAACAGGTTCGTTCCATTGTTAATCCTGGAACTTCAACTAGTACCCCAACTCCAACTAGCACTCCAACTTCAACTAGCACCCCAACTTCAACTAGCACCCCAACTCCAACTACTACCCCGTAATATGATGTCCGGTAAATCACAGGTAATTAGTCAATTGCGAGTTAAATGACACAATCGCAGGGTTTTTGGGATTGCTTCCCTACCCTGCGAAAACGTTAAGTACAGTTTTGCGTAAAAGGGTAGCGTTTTTAATGCAGCCGACGCATTGGCATTGTATCGGGATG
The DNA here is from genome assembly GCF_036917655.1 of Nostoc sp. Lineage (GTDB taxonomy): Bacteria > Cyanobacteriota > Cyanobacteriia > Cyanobacteriales > Nostocaceae > Nostoc. The sequence goes on along the minus strand of NZ_JBALCY010000031.1, from coordinate 2,443 downwards.
CATTGGCATTGCAAAGGGATGCATTGGCATTGTAAGGGGACGCATTAACAATGCAGCCGACCCATTAACATTGTATCGGAATACATTGGCATTGCAGGGGGACGCATTAACATTGCAGCCGACGCACTGGCATTGCAACGGACTGCCAAATTTAATTTGCTAGGAATTAATGAAATGCTGTACTAAGTAGCGAACGGTCACAATGACGGTTATTAAGCGGACTTGATATCAGTCCAAAATTTAATCATTAAGGAACCACGATGCCTGAATTGTTTAAAGGGGAATTTTCTCGTCGTCAGATTCTGACTACTGCTGGATTAGGAGCCATTTCAGCCGCCGCACTTGGTAGTATGGGTGAACAGGTTGCTGCCCAACAACCGACTGAGCAAGCCACACCACACGGAGGAACTCTGCCGCCTCAGATTCAGTTTCCCTCCATCTCAGCACAGACCGAAGTGGATACGGGTGGGCCTCCGACTGCATTGCCTCCAGAGCGACGCTTGGGATTTGCGATCGTTGGACTGGGCAGACTGACATTGGAAGAAATCATGCCTGCGTTTGCAGAATGTAAACTAGCAAAGCCAACTGCATTAGTTAGTGGCGATGCTGCCAAAGCGAATCAAGTTGCCCAACAGTATGGCATCAAACCGCAGAACGTTTACAACTATCAAAATTACGACAATCTCCGCAACAATTCAGACGTTGATGTGATTTATATTGTGCTGCCCAACAGTATGCACCGGGAATATACGGTGCGTGGTGCCAAAGCCGGGAAGCATATCTTGTGTGAGAAGCCAATGGCAACCACGGTTGAAGATGCTCAACAGATGATCGACGCGTGCAAACAAGCCGATCGCAAGCTGATGATTGCTTATCGCTGCCAATATGAGCCGCACCATCGCGCCATGATTCAGATAATCCGCAGCAAAGAATTGGGAACTGTGAAGGTGATTCAGGCAGACAACGGACAAAACCAGGGTGGTGACTTAAACCAGTGGCGGTTGAAACACGCTCTAGCTGGAGGTGGCTGTTTACCGGATGTGGGAATTTATTGCTTGAATGCGACTCGCTATTTGACGGGAGAAGAACCAATCGCAATTAGCGCCCAAACCTTCAGCACTCCTGGCGATGCGCGTTTCAAAGAGGTGGAAGAAAGTGTTACTTTCCAGCTGCGGTTTCCCAGTGGAGTGCTAGCGATTTGCTCCACTAGCTACGGCTTTCACGAAGCGCGGCGGTTTCGCATCTTCGGCTCTGATGCTTGGGGACAACTCGATCCGGCATTCTCTTACAACGGTTTGCGGATGATGATTTCACGTAAATCGCCAACTAACAGCATGGCAGAAAATGTCAGCGAAGTGCGGATGGGCGAGAAGAATCAGTTCGCTTTAGAAATTGATCACATGGCAGATTGTGTGATTCAGAATAAGCAACCCCATACTCCTGGTGAAGAAGGTTTGCAAGACCAAAAACTGATAGCGTTAATTTACCAAGCCGCACAAACAGGCAAAACCATTACCCTACCTCGTGTGTCAGGATTGGATACCACTCGTGGCCCCGCTCCTCGAATGCTGAAGTAAATATGTGCATACTATCCTCACTTTGATAGTCGGGGAAGTTGGCGGCGAGGCCAGCGACAGAATTTGACGGTAATTCTTACCGAACATATCCATAACTTGGAAGCGTTTATCGAGATCCACCAGCATCGGGATGTGGCGATCGAGAGGTAGTGAGAGTTACTTAGAAATAGCCCTGCTCAACAAATTGTCGCAGATGATGTCTCTTTCTCCAGTTAAATAGTTTGGGAGTGTGCCGCATTCTCCAAAGGCAACAAAAAAAGTCATTATCGTTAAACAGATATTGGGCTGGCATATTCAAGCAATCGTTCCCATCCCCACACCCATGCAGTTTTTACTAGTATTTCTTTACCGTTGCTGAATTTGATAAATTCTCTACCTTCGTCATAAAATACATCAACAACCAATAGATTACGCACATCGCGTCCCCACATAGAAGCTGCGGCATTCCACCACCGTTGCCCAGGCGATTCAAACATCTCCCTTTCTAAATATTCATCACGCCATGCTTTCGGCTTCCAATTATCCTGTAGCGCACGAATTAATAAGGCATTCGGGAAAATATCTTTCTCATGTTCACGCAACCACAGTGCATATTCAATTGCACTTCGCAACGCATCCTCTAAATCATACGAACAACCTTCAAGAACGTCTTGGACTTCCACATCGGTAAAATTCACACCGATAGTTACCAGCGCTCGTTCGTATTTCTTAAATACCTCGTACTCAACCGATTCTTTTTCCCAAAACCACATAGCCCACCTCTAATTCAGTGGTTCTTCAGTACTTGCTATGCCAAATTATTAGCTATGCCCGTAAAATAAGATTAAAAATTGTATTAAAAACTTACTAAAAGCATCGCAGCTATT
>NZ_JBALCY010000030.1:0-51270 GCF_036917655.1 Nostoc sp. | reverse complement strand
CGAATCATTGAGGAGCCGTGTGAAGCGAAAGTTTCATGCACGGTTTTGAAGACCAACGGGGTTGGTGACAACCTCGTTGAGTTTACTAGTGTCAATCACTCTAGCAACTATATAACCCAACTCTTCCAGCTTTTCTAAGACCTTAGTCGCACTTTGGGCAACGCTTTCTTGGTTAGTTTTGCATTCGACTTCAGGACAGAGTGGTATTTCATAAGGATCATCAATACCAGTGAAGTGCTTAATCTCCCCGGATCTGGCTTTTTTATATAACCCTTTTACGTCTCGCTGTTCACAAACTTCTAATGATGCATTGACGTAAACTTCAATGAAAGATGGAATACTTTGGCGCACTTCTTCCCGAATTTCACGGTACGGTGAAATGGCTGAAACCAATACAATTACATTATTTCTGGCAAGAAGATGAGCCACAAAGCCAATGCGCCGAATATTCTCTTCTCGATCCTCTTTACTGAAACCCAACCCTTTGCATAGATTTTGACGTACCGCATCGCCATCCAGAACTTCAACTCTGTATCCCTGTATCCGCAGTTCCTTCTCCACGAATTGACAGATAGTAGTTTTACCTGCACCACTCAGACCAGTGAACCATACTGTCACACCATACTCTTGTTGTCTCATCCTACCTCCGCCGTACACTTCAAATGACACACCAAAAAAAAGCTTTTTTGGGTAATTTCGGGTCAAATAGCAATTTTATTTTTATAATCCTTTTTTAGCAGGAATTTCACGCCTTGCTTGGCGGCTCGTGTCAGCCTTGCTACTTTTACCTCTACTCATTTCGAGCGTAAGAATCGCATTTATACGTATTTTGGCTCAAGATTTAATACAGAGGCTGGCGATGTCTACGACAGGCTACACCTACGCACTTTCTCAAGCCTAACGATGAGCTTCGCGACTATACGAACTAAGTCTGCTGATCCAGGTTGCAAATTATTGAAGTTTTGACCAAGTTTTATATTCAGTATATGTACAGTTTTTATTTAAGAAAATAGTCATTATTATAACAGTAAGATCCCACAATAAAACTTAGCACTAAGACATTATAAAAAAAACTAAGTTCAAAATGTCTATAAAGTTAGGGACGATCTAGCCTTATGGGGGCGCGACCTATTATCTGGGGGCGATTCCTTTGGGTGCTGTTCCTGATACACGTTTGTTTATTGACAATGAACGCTTAGTGGTCTGTCTCATTAATTCTGAGAGGTTCGTAGTGAGCGATTTATCGCTTAATTTTAAGGGCTAGAGCCACTGACTATTTTAGTACTCAACTAAGTCCAAGTTTCCCCAACAAAATTTGATAATTCAACTTATTTATGTTAGCCACCTCTACCACTACTGCCTCAGAAGAGAATAACTTAATTCAGTGTGATGCCGATCAGGGATTTATCTCCTGGCTAAGTCAAGCCGGAGGCTCAATTGCCATCACCACCTACCAAGCAGGGAAACTGGCAGTTGTGGGCTGGAATGGGCAACAAATTACTATGCTGTTACGCCAATTTTCCAAACCAATGGGGTTGGCAGTTCATGGTTCACGTCTAGCACTGGCTACCCATCACGAAGTCTGTTTATTAGCCAATGCCCCCGCATTAGCCTATGAGTTTTTAGAAGACCAGCCCGGACGCTACGATGCACTCTACCTGCCACGGATGGCATACTTCACAGGCGACCTCAACATTCACGACCTGGAATTTGGCAGGGAAGGGCTGTGGATTGTCAACACCCGCTTTTCCTGCCTTTCTGCCTTGAGTCCAGACTTTAGCTTTGTACCGCGCTGGCATCCCAAATTTATTTCCGAAGTAGTGCCAGAAGACCGCTGCCACCTCAATGGGTTGGCGATGGTGGATGGCAACCCCAAGTATGTGACTGCCCTCGGTGCGACAGATACCGTCGGCGGGTGGCGACCAGGTAAAGCCAACGGTGGGGTCGTTGTGGAAGTAGAGAGCAATGAAATTATTGTAGATGGATTATCAATGCCCCATTCCCCAATCTGGCATGACGGGTTTTTGTGGCTACTCAACTCTGGTGCTGGGGAAATATGGCGCATTCATCCAGAATCAGGGGACAAACAGGTAGTCTGTGTACTCCCTGGATTTCTGCGGGGGTTGTGCTGCGTGGGGTATTACGCCCTAGTCGGACTTTGCCAGATTCGGGAACGGCATATTTTTGGGGGGTTGCCCATTGCCCAACGGTTTGAGCGGTTGCTCTGTGGTGTGGCAGTCGTGGATTTACGAAATGGACAGCAAGTAGGGATGCTGAAGTTCACGACAGGCTGTCAAGAACTTTATGATGTGCAGTTTCTCCCTGATGTACAGCGTCCGATGGTTTTAAATCAAGAACGTAAAGAAATCCGCCAAGCATTTACTGCACCAGAGTTGAATTACTGGCTGCGACCGAGTGCAGTGATTCCTAATGACTAAAGAGTCTGCCTAATCAAAGCGTAATTGTTGAAATCAAATTTTTACTTTTTTTCAGAGGTTTTTTCATGACTGAATTCCAAGTCAATACCACCACCGACGGCAATCAATCTAACTCCACAGTAGCGATAGATGCAGCTGGGGACTTTGTTATTTCCTGGACTAGCAATGGTCAGGACGGTTCTAACAATGGGATATATGCCCAACGCTACAACAGTGCCGGGGTAGCTCAAGGGAACGAATCTCAAATCAATACTTACACCAGTGGTAATCAATCTAACTCCACAGTCGCGATAGATGCAGATGGGGACTTTGTCATTTCCTGGATTAGCTCTGGTCAAGACGGGTCTAGCGATGGGATATATGCCCAACGCTACAACAGTACCGGGGTGGCTCAAGGGGACGAATTTAAGGTAAATACCTATACCAACAGCACTCAAAATAACCCCAGAGTAGCGATGGATGCAGCAGGGGACTTTGTCATTTCCTGGCAAAGCAATGGTCAGGATGGGGATGGCTATGGGATATATGCTCAACGCTACAACAGTGCTGGGGTGGCTCAAGGGGGCGAATTTCAGGTTAATACCCATACCAGCGGCTATCAATCTAACTCCACAGTAGCGATGGATGCAGCAGGGGACTTTGTTATTTCCTGGCAAAGCTATTATCAGGATGGGGATGGCTATGGGATATATGCCCAACGTTACAACAGTGCCGGGGTGGCTCAAGGGAACGAATTTAAGGTCAATACCTACACCAGCAGCTTTCAATATAACCCCACAGTAGCGATAGATGGAACGGGGGACTTTGTCATTTCCTGGCAAAGCGATGGTCAGGACGGGTCTGGCTATGGGATATATGCTCAACGCTACAACAGTACCGGGCTAGCTCAAGGAAACGAATTTAAGGTCAATACCTACACCACTGGCAATCAATCTAACCCCACAGTAGCGATAGATGCAGATGGGAACTTTGTCATTTCCTGGACTAGCAATGGTCAGGACGGGTCTAGTAATGGGATATATGCCCAACGCTACAACAGTGCTGGGGTGCCTCAAGGGGGCGAATATAAGGTCAATACCTACATCACCAACAGTCAATCTAACCCTACAGTAGCGATGGATGCAGGGGGGGACTTTGTAATTTCCTGGACTAGCGATGGTCAAGACGGGTCTGGCAATGGGGTATATGCCCAATTAAACACCAACATTGGGGTTCCCCCGACAATCACCTCTGCTTCTGCCTCTGCCCTGGCATACACCGAAAACACCACTACAGCCATCGACTCAGCCATCACCGTCAGTGATGTAGACTCCCCCAACCTGGCTAGTGCCACCGTCACCATTACCAGTGGTTTCGCCTCTACTCAAGATACCCTCGCCTTCATCAACCAAAATGGGATTACGGGCAGCTACGACAGCAGCACAGGTGTCTTAACCTTAACTGGCAGTTCCACCGTTGCTAATTATCAAACCGCACTGCGTTCCGTTACTTATACCAACAGCAGCGACAACCCCACTCTCACACCTCGTACCGTCAGCTTTATAGTTAATGATGGGGCTGCTAATAGTACCTCCCTTACCCGCAATATTAATATTACGGCAGTGAATGATGCGCCCGTTGCTACTGCCACCAACTCTGCTCTGGCATACACCGAGAACGCCACTACAGCTATTGACTCAGGCATCACCGTCAGCGATGTAGACTCCGCTAACCTAATTAGTGCCGCCGTCAGCATTAACAGTGGTTTCATTTCTACTCAAGATACCCTCGCCTTCACCAATCAAAACGGGATTACGGGCAGCTACAACAGCAACACAGGTGTCTTAGCCTTAACTGGCAGTTCCAGCGTTGCTAATTATCAAACCGCACTGCGTTCTATTACTTATACCAACAGCAGTAATAACCCTAGTAGCACACCTCGTACCGTCAGCTTTGTCGTCAATGATGGGACTGCTAATAGTACCGCCGTTACCCGCAATATTAATATTACGGCGGTGAATGATGCCCCAGTCGTTACCAACCCCATTGCTGACCAAATAGCGACAGAAGACACCACCTTTAACTTCAGCCTACCAGCAAACACCTTTGCTGATGCTGATGCAGGAGATAACCTCACCTACAGCGCCACCCTGGAAAATGGTAATCCAATTCCCAGTTGGTTGACCTTCAACGGCACCATATTCAGTGGTACTCCCACAAATGACAACGTTGGTAGCCTCAACATCAAAGTTATCGCCAGTGATGGAACAGCAACTGTCAGCGATGTTTTTGTACTGACAGTGGCTAATACCAATGATGCTCCCCTCGCTGCTAACGACAGCATCACCACAAACAAAAACACACCCATTATCATTAGCGCTACTACTCTGTTGAGCAATGATACAGATGTGGATGTCAATGATGTATTAAGCATTACTGGGTTTACTCAACCTAGCCAAGGAAGCTTAGTTAACAACGGCAACAGTACTTACACTTATACCCCTGCCCAAAACTATTATGGCTCTGACGGCTTCACTTACACCATAAGTGATGGGCACGGAGGCAGTAGTACTGCCTCCGTCAACTTGACTATTAGTCAAGTTGACATTAATGTAATTAATGGCACATCAGGTATAAATAACCTGACTGGTACGGAAAGCAGGGATATTATCTCTGGATTGCAGGGTAATGACACGCTCCAAGGACTAGGTGATAACGACACCCTTGATGGCGGCGATGGAAATGATTTATTGGATGGTGGTGCAGGAAGTGACTCTCTCATTGGTGGTAAAGGCAATGACACTTATATTGTGGACAGCATCGGCGACACTATTACTGAAGGCTTAAATGCAGGCACAGATTTAGTCAAGTCTTCGGTGAGTTGGGTGTTGGGAAATAACCTGGAGAATTTGACCTTAAGTGGAACCGACACAATTAATGGTACTGGTAACAGCCTTAATAATATCTTGACTGGAAATACTGGTGCTAACATCTTGAGCGGAGGAGATGGTAACGATAATCTCATTGGTGGTGCAGGGAATGACACCTTGTTGGGCGGTGCAGGTAATGACACCTTGGATGGAGGTTTAGGAGCAGATAGTCTTAATGGTGGAATCGGCAATGATATTTACATCGTAGATAACCCCAGCGATACAATTACTGAAGGCTTAAATGCAGGCACAGATTTAGTTAAGTCTTCGGTGAGTTTTGTGTTGGCAGATAACGTGGAGAACTTGACCCTGACCGGAACCGACGCAATCAATGGTACTGGTAATAGCCTTAAGAACATACTGATTGGAAATACTGGTGCTAACATCTTGAGCGGAGGAGATGGTAACGATAGCCTCTTTGGTAGCTCAGGTAATGACACCTTGTTGGGCGGTGCAGGCGATGATACCTTGGATGGAGGTGCAGGGATTGATAGTCTCAATGGTGGAGCAGGCAATGATGTTTACACCGTAGACAACCTGAACGATACTATTACTGAAGGCTTGAATGCAGGCACAGATTTAGTTAAGTCTTCGGTGAGTTTTGTGTTGGCAGATAACGTGGAGAACTTGACCCTGACTGGAAGCGGGGTAATTAATGGTACTGGTAACAACCTTGATAACGTACTGATTGGAAATACTGGTGCTAACATCTTGAGCGGAGGAGATGGTAACGATAGCCTCTTTGGTGGTACAGGGAATGACACCTTATTGGGCGGTGCAGGAGATGACACCTTGGATGGAGGTACAGGGATTGATAATCTCAATGGTGGAGCCGGCAATGACATTTACACCGTAGACAACCTCAGCGATACTATTACTGAAGGCTTAAATGCAGGCACAGATTTAGTTAAATCTTCGGTAAGTTGGACATTGGGAGATAACCTGGAGAACTTAACCCTGACTGGAAGTGCGACAATTGGTACTGGAAACAGCCTTGATAACATCCTGATTGGAAATGCTGCTGCGAATATCTTGACCGGAGGAGATGGTAACGATAGCCTCTTTGGTAGCTCAGGCAATGACACCTTGTTAGGCGGTATAGGCGATGACACCTTGGATGGAGGTACAGGCATTGATAGTCTCAATGGTGGAGATGGTAATGACATTTACACCGTAGACAACCTCAGCGATATTATTACTGAAGGCTTAAATGCAGGCACAGATTTAGTCAACTCTTCAGTTACTTGGCAGTTGGGAGATAACCTGGAGAACTTGACCCTGACTGGAACCGGAGCAATCGCTGGTACTGGTAACAGCCTTAATAACATCCTGACGGGAAATACTGGTGCTAACACCTTGAGCGGAGGAGATGGTAACGATCGCCTCTTTGGTAATTCCGGTAATGACAGCTTAGTAGGCGGTATAGGTGATGATAGCCTCTATGGTGGAGTTGGTAAAGATACGCTGACTGGTGGAACTGGTCGAGATAGCTTATATCTGACTGATACCCGCACTGGAGGCTATGATACAATAACTGATTTTACTGTTGGAGATGATACTATCTTCATTTCTAAGGCGGAATTTGGACTGAGCCAAGCTCAGGATACGACACTCGATCCGGGATTGTTCCGACTTGGTACGATCGCTACAGCAGCAAGCGATCGCTTCATCTACAATCAAAGTACGGGTAACTTATTCTTTGATAAAGATGGATTGGGTGGTACAGCACAAGTTCAAATAGCCCAGTTATCGAATAACGCATTGCTTACTAATGCAAATATTACTGTGATTGCCTAACTTTGCTAAGACAATTAACCTAGCATCAACCTACGTAGGGACGCGAAATTTCGCGTCCCTACCTGCCTTTGGGGTGATGTGGCTTTATGGGCAATATAATTGCAAACTTTTAACTTTCCTCTTGCGGATAACCGTTTTTCTCGCGTTTGAGGCTTTCTTCTAAGGCTTGAATTTGTTCACGACGAGCTTCCAATTCCAAGGAACGTCGTGCTAAGTCTTGGTTTTGCAACGTCAGGGATTGTCGCCAATGTTCTGCTCGCTCGGCTTCGTGCTGCAAAAATTCTGGGGTAATGCCGATGGTGAGATAGTTTTGTACCAGATGGAGTACCCAGTTGGTGGCTTCTTCTAATTTTTCAATGTCGCCTGTAGGGGAAAGTTCTACTAAAACAAGCAAGTTTTCACTCATGATCTTTCCCTTCCCTAGCAGAATAAAAGCTTCTTCTGGAATTATCGCCCACAAGTTATCAGCTTCTTGACGCGCCAACAAGCGTAACTGGTGCTGCTCTAAAAAATCGTTTTTACGCACCTGGGCTAGATATAGCATGAGAGTCGCTTCGCTCCAATTCAAAATTAAAAATTAAAAATTAAAAAAATTTAATAAAAAAATAAGTGCCAGAATTCATATTTGGATCTTCTTAATTGCTAATGGGTAATTGGGAATTATTGACACTCCTATTACCCATTACAGTTATCCGAAGCCACGCAGGCGATGCCTACGGCAACGCCTGAAGGCGATCGCGCAAAATTTCTGCTTGCTTCTGTGCTTCTGCTAAAGCATCCCGCGCTCCCTGTACCACGTCAGCTCTAGCTCTATCCACAAAACTAGGATTGTTTAATCTGGTACTCAGGGATTGAACTTCCGCTTCCGCTTTGCTCAGGCTTTTCTCTAGTTTCGCACGCACAGCTTCAATATCCACTACGCCGTCCAGAGGAATTAGCACTTGTATTGTACCAATCACACCAGCGATCGCATTTTCTGGTTCTTGTGATTGTTCTAATTCTCTCTGCGGGAAAAACTGTCTCCATAACCTAAGTCTCGCTTCAGCCGTTAGTAAATTTTGACTAACAAACCAAGCTGTGTAACCAAAACCAACTAGTTCAAAAAAAGTACCGACGATGGGAGTGTCATCAATCGCATATCCCACAGCTAAACCCAATCTACCAAAGACAATGGCCACAATAATTAAGCCAATTGTCTTCAAACCCCTTTGAGGTTTTTTAGCAGCAACAGTTTGGTTTTCTTGCTTGTCAGTAATGGTTAAAGTCTCAACCTTAGCCAAATCTTTAATATAAGACTGTCCAGCAGTGAGAATTTCCCGCTCTTTATCACTTTCAGTTTGCAAATTCGCTGTTACTTTTACCCCTGGTTTAATATCCGCCTCAGCCCGCAAATTCCGAATTGTGCGGATAGTGCCAATCAGCAATTCAAACTGTTCTTCTAATGCTGAATCAATCAAGTTTGCATCCACCTGGGGATAGATTTGTAATGGTAAAGTTTGCGGTAAATCTGCTGGTTGTTGGGTGAGAGTCTGCCAAATTTCCTCGGTAATATGAGGCATAAAGGGATGAAGTAGTTTCATAATCCCTTCCAGCACGTAGCCGAGGGTTTGCTGTGCTACCCGCCGCGACGCGGGGTCAGCATCTGCTTGCAATCTGGATTTTACCAGTTCAATATACTGATCGCAGAAATCACCCCAAATAAACTCGTACAGTCCCTTAGCTGCTTCCCCTAAACCGTAATTATCGATGTAATTGGTGGTTTCTTTGACAACTTGATGATACCGCGAGAGAATCCAGCGATCGCTCAATTCTGTGGCTACTGGGTTCCCCAATTGTTGCGGTGTCTGTCCATCCAAATTCATCATTACAAACCGGGCAGCATTCCACAACTTATTAGTAAAGTTGCGAGACGCCTCCACCGATGCTGATTCATCCTTTTTGCGATCGTATTCTAGGCGGATATTTTGTCCAGCACCAGCAACTTCCCTAATTAAGGCATACCGCAGTGCATCAGTACCATATTTGTCAATTAATAACAACGGGTCAATGCCATTACCTTTGCTCTTTCCCATCTTCTGACCTTTCTCATCCAGCACTAAACCGTGGATGTAAACTGTTTGGAAAGGCATTTGCCCGGTAAAATGACTAGCCATCATTGTCATTCTGGCTACCCAGAAAAAGATGATGTCAAAGCCTGTCACCAAAGTTGTAGTCGGGTAGTAAGTTGCTAAATCCTGAGTTTGTTCTGGCCAGCCCAAGGTCGAAAACGGCCAGAGTCCAGAAGAAAACCAAGTATCTAGTACATCAGGGTCTTGTTCTAAGTTGACATTTTCACCAAATTGTGCTTTAGCTTTCTCCCAAGCTTCAGTTTCCGATTTCGCCACGACAAACGGCGTGTTATCGGTAATTTGCCCACCCGTTTCACTGACAGCGTACCAAGCAGGAATTCGGTGTCCCCACCATAATTGACGAGATATACACCAATCAGTGAGTTTTACTAGCCAATCACGATAGACCTTTGTCCAGCGTTGGGGGACAAACTCTGGAGAAGTTTGCTGGTCGAGGAATTCGAGAGTTTTGTCAGCTAGGGGGCGAATTTTGACAAACCACTGAGTTGAAAGGAGAGGTTCAATAGGTACTTTACCGCGATCGCTGTAGGGAACGGTATGCTTATAATCTTCTATCTTCACCAAAAAGCCATCTGCTTCGAGGCGAGAAACCACATTCTTTCTAGCAACAAAGCGGTCTTGTCCTTGAAACTCTCCAGCATTGGCGTTGAGAGTGCCGTCTTTATTCATAATGTTGATCAACGGCAGATTGTGACGCTTACCCATGTCAAAATCGTTCGGGTCATGGGCGGGAGTTATTTTCACGCAACCTGTGCCGAAAGTAGGGTCAACAAATTCATCGCCAATAATGGGAATTTCTCGTTGTAGAATGGGCAGAGTTAAAGTTTTGCCGATGAGATGTTTGTAGCGATCGTCATTGGGATTAACTGCTACAGCCGTATCGCCCAGCATCGTTTCTGGTCGAGTTGTCGCCACCTCTACAAAACCGGAACCATCGGTGAGGGGATAGCGGAAATACCAGAGATTCCCATTAACTTCTTGATTTTCAACTTCCACGTCAGACACAGCCGACTGAGAAGCGGGACACCAGTTAACTAAATATTCACCACGATAAATTAAGCCTTCCTCGTAGAGGCGAGTAAATGCCTCGACAACAGCTTTGGATAAACCTTCATCCAGAGTAAACCTTTCCCGTGACCAGTCCACCGAGACACCCAAGCGTCGTAGCTGATTTAGAATCGTTCCCTCAGACTCCGCCTTCCATTGCCAAGCGCGTTCTAAGAACTTCTCGCGCCCCAACTCGTAGCGAGTTTTACCCTCTGTCTTGAGTTGCTTTTCCAGCATACTATGCACAGCAATGCTAGCGTGGTCAGTTCCGGGTAGCCACAGGGTATTGCGTCCCTGCATCCGGTGGTAGCGGACGAGGGTATCAATCAACGCACTTTCAAAAGCGTGACCCATGTGTAAGCTGCCGGTGACATTCGGCGGTGGAATGACGATGCAATAAGGTTCGCCGCCTTTGTTGGGGTCAGCTTTGTAAACTTGGTTGTCTTCCCAGAATTTTTGCCACTTGGCTTCAGTGGAAAAAGGGTCATAAAGACTAGGGAGATTGGGAATAGTTGCGGTCATGCGGGAAAACTAACTATGGAAGGACTCTAATAAATTTTGCCACAGGGTTGGAGAGGGTTTGTTTTGCAATTCTCGAAATCGTGGATGTACCCCTTAAAAAATCTGGAAATGCGAAATCTATTCTTAACCCTTGTAGTTATCTTGGATAAATTCCGTAACTGACATCTGTATATTCATCCAGAAAAACTCATGAAATTGAAACCAGGTTTATTTCAACTCATCGTGCTCGTTATGACTGTATCGCTACTTGCTTCTTGTGCGACAAGCCCAGAAGCAAGACAGTCAGATTGCATCTCCACAACGTCGCCGAAGCCTAAACAAAAACCCGATAACTGTCCACCCTCATCTAATAGTAGCGGCAGATCAAGTGGTTACTCTGGTGGTAGTAGCATTAGAAGATCCGGTTCTGGTAATTTATCGGAGGTCGGTACTTCCAGCGGTTCTTTCAAGGGCCGTAGTGGTTTTGGTAGTTTCGGTCGCGGTGGTCATGCGGGTGGATAAGAGAGTTATGAATATTTTCAACAGTCCTCAACGAAAGCGTCTATTTCAGTCGATGAAAATGGGTTGGTACAACTTTGTTCCTATTGAAGAAGGAACAGGTATACCTCTAACTGACCAAGAAACACCTTACGCTCTTTATTATTGCCATCAAGTTTTACCGCAGACGATACAAGAAATTCAGCAAGCATCGGAATTAGTCGGTAGTGTTTTAACCCAAGTGTGGGAAATTATCCACACTCTTGATGAGGATACACTACTTTACTATGGATTTCCTGAAGCTACCATCAAGTTAGTTAAATATGACTTCCTTGCACCATTTTGTATGCGTCTTGACTGGTGCTGGAATCAAGAAATGGGGATAAAAAAGGTAGTAGAAACTAATCCCCAAACTCCTAGTTTTTGGTTTGAATGTACGGACGGCAATAACAAAGTCGCCAGACATTTTGGATTGCAAAAACCAGATTTAGATTCTCAAAAAATCTTAAAAATAACACTCAATCAGCATGTAAATAGAGCCGCCTTAAATTTACGTAAACCAATTACAGACTGTCGCGTGGCATTTACAGCTTTGAATAATGCGGAAGATTTAGGTACTATGCGATGGTTGAGCAATTACTTGGAGTCTAAAAGTACCATTTTACCCTTAGAATATCTTGGCATCAAAGATGGTGAATATCTATTTGACCAGAGAACACAAAAACCAATAGATATACTCTTTATGTGGTATCCAGTGGAATGGCTAATCCATGATACTGATGAAAAAGGTGAAAGATTATGGCCGGCTCTAGAACAATTAATTTTTGAGAATAAAATTGTGATTGTGAACTTTGGTTCTGCTTTTGCACTGCAACCAAAGAGTGTATTTGCCCTAATTACAGATTTGGGATATGACTTTTTTTCTGACAAAGATGCTGGGGCAGTCTGGGAATATTTTCCTAAAACATCACTGAATGCAACAGCAATAGGTAATTCATACTTTGCCAAACCTATTTTAGGAAGAGAAGGTGAAGGAGGATTTGCAGTTAATTCAGGAAATATCTCTGTGCGTAGTAGTAATAATGACCCTTGGTATACACAACAAACTTATGTGTATCAAGAGTTATTAGAGTTTCCTAAACTAGAAATTGATGGCAAGTCAATGACTCAGGTTTGGGGAGCATGGCTATATAACAATGGTAATGACAAGTTTATATCTGGAGGTGTAGGAATGCGCCTTTCTGAAGGGGAAATTACAGATAACTTATCCTATTGGTGTCCTATTGGATGCTAATTTTAACAGCATCGATAATTAGAGGCAAACATGAATCCTCAAACCACCAACTGTTCACCCTGGACATACATACCCACCCTATATTTCACCTCCGGTATACCTTACGTCATCATCAACACAGTTTCCGTAATCTTTTACAAAAAACTCGGAATAGATAATACTCAAATTGCCTTGTGGACAAGTTTTCTCTATCTCCCTTGGGTCATCAAAATGTTTTGGGGCCCAATTGTCGATACTTATTCTACCAAACGCAAATGGATACTTTATACCCAATTTGCCATGTTCTGCTGCTTATGTTTAATAGCCTTCTCCTTACAACTGTCAAATTTCTTTTTCATCTCCCTCGCAACATTAACAATAGGAGCATTTATTTCTGCAACTTATGACATTGCTACAGATGGCTTTTATCTGCTGGCTTTATCTCCTGAACAACAAGCCTTCTTTGTCGGCATTCGCTCACTGTTTTATAGAATGGCTGTCATTTTTGGCTCTGGAATATTAGTAGTCTTAGCAGGTCAGCTTGAAGTATCTCTCAATAATATTCCTTTAAGCTGGACTATAGCTATTGGCTTCTCAGCTTTAATTTTAGCAATCCTGTTTATTTCCCACCGCCTAATTTTACCCTTACCTGAATCAGATAACCAACAGCAAATACAAGCTAGGGAAAATATACCCTTTTGGTCAATTATTAGCTCATATTTTGCTCAGGATAAAATTATAAATATTTTAGCATTTATCTTACTCTACAGACTTGGTGAAGCAATGCTTGTGAAGATAGCCTCTTTATTTTTATTGGATAAACCAGAAGTAGGGGGCTTAGGGCTATCAACATCAGATGTCGGATTAGTTTACGGGACATTTGGAGTAATTTCCCTGATTTGTGGAGGAATTTTAGGAGGCTTGCTAATTTCTAAATATGGATTAAAAAAGTGTCTGTTTCCTATGGCTTTGGCGTTAAACTTGCCTGATATATTTTATGTGTATATGGCTTACACCAAACCTTCGCTAACATTAGTATATCCCTTAGTTTCTTTAGAACAATTTGGGTATAGGTTTGGATTTACAGCTTTTAGTGTTTATTTAATGTATATTTGCCAAGGCGAATATAAAACTTCTCATTTTGCTATCTCTACTGGCATTATGGCTTTAGGAATGATGTTACCCGGTTTAATTAGCGGTTATCTGCAAAAAACTTTTGGCTATCCATTATTTTTTGCCTTGGTTTGTTTGTTAACTATTCCTGGGATGATTGCTCTGTTTTTTATACCTTTAAAAGAAGAACCGAAACGCCAAAATAATTAACATTATTACAGTTCATGAATTATGTTTTGGGAATAGATGGCGGCGGTAGCAAGACTGTTTGTGTCTTAATGGATGATTTGCGTCAAGTGCTAGGTCGTGGTGAAGCGGGCCCATCTAATTATCAGAGTATAGGTATTGAAGCAACTTTACAATCTATTCAATTAGCAGTTCACAATGCGGTTGAGGCAACAATAATTACAAATACTGTGAATATTGATGCGATATGTCTGGGTTTAGCAGGTGTAGGTCGTGCAGCAGATATCGAAGTCGTCAAAGGTTTAGTACAAGAGTTGCAGAAGAACAAATTTTTGTCTATTACTTGGGCATTACAGCCAGCGAATATTATAATTGTTAACGATGCTTTAATTGCTTTAGTTGGCGGAATTGGTCAGCCTGTAGGAATTGTGGTTGCAGCAGGTACTGGTTCGATAGTTTTCGGGCGAAATCATCAGGGACATACCAAGCGAGTCGGCGGCTGGGGTTATATTTTAGGAGATGAAGGTAGCGCCTATAAAATTGCGATCGCAGGGATGAATGCAGCATTAAAATCTTATGATAGACGGGAGATGTCAACAAGTTTGGTAGAGGGTTTCAAACAGCATCTTGACTTGGAAAATATAGAAGATTTAATAGAAGTAGTATATCGGCGAGGATGGGGAGTTAAACAGATAGCTGCTTTAGCACCAATTGTAGATTTGGCAGCAGCGTCGGGTGATATAGTAGCGAATATGATAATTGATAATGCTGTCAAAGAATTAGCAAAAGCTACATCTACAGTAATTGATGCAATTTTTAGTTCTGACTCAGTTTTAGAAGTAGTCACAACAGGAAGTGTGTGGCGCGGTAGATGCAAGATGCATGAAAGATTTACAGCATCAATTGTTAAGAAGTTTCCTGAAGTAAAGGTGATTTTTCCGAGGTATGAACCTGCTTACGGTGCTGGTTTGTTGGCGTTGCAGACAACTCAAAATTAAGGGGCTACTAACTGTCAAGCGAAGGCGGAAATTTTTGTAAGTCACTTATGGGAAAAGCTGCGAATCTTCCCTTACCTATTTGAGCGGACTGTTCAGGGAAAAATAACTCAGAACGATTTTCCCAATACCAAGACTCAGCCTCTCTGATGATTTGATCCAATTTTGGCCATCCTTCATATCCTACCCAAATAACATTACCTAACTGGTCAGCAACTCGCCAATTAAACAAATGCTTATGATGCTCATCAGCATGTCCAAGATTAAACATGAAAATATCATCTTGGTTGTCGTAGCGAAAAATATTGCCATGCCCCTGAATTGATGCGTTATAAGCATAAGAAAAGGTCTGAACAACAGCATTATCTCCAGACCCTTCTAAAATATTTAAGTACTTGTCTACAGTTATTAAAATTCTGCCTAAACAACCTATTTCTCCATTTAGGCGAATTTGAGGGATTTCATTAAATTCATCATCGAAACCTTGCCAGCGACTAAATACAAGAGCATCTTCCACGACAAAGCCAGTATCAAGAAATTGATTCATAACAGTTCTATGAATTTCTTGATACGAAAAAAATCTATTTGGATCGTGAATACCCGTATTTCTTTTCAATCTGACCTCTAGTCTTCAGAAGCATTAACCAACTACAGATTTCGGAGAATTTTAATGCTTCACCAGTCTTTAAAGCCTGAAGCATATCTTCTGAAGACATTTTATACCGAAATTCATATTCTTGAATCTCATCATTAACTTGCTTTATCCAAGCTTGCTTTTGCTCAGGAGTCGGAATGATTGCAGCTTGAAACAAAGCATTTACACGCTCTTTGCTTTCATCCTTAGACATGAAAGAAAACTCAGATAGCTTAATTGAAGTGTCGATTGCTACCATAAAAACCCATCCTTAGCCCGTCATAAGCACTTTGTTGGCTTGTAATCACCTATTATCTAAAGATACCCTAATCAAGCGAAGAAAGCAATAATAGGAGTTTTCAGTCTGCAAATATGCGCTCTAAGAAAGTTACTATTTCAGACCAAGCAGCGGTGGTAGCATTAGAATCATAACGATAACCGTCGTCGCGCATGAATGTATGTTCTGCTTCATACAAGAAGACTTGGTGAGGTATGTTAGCATTCTCAATTGATTTTATTATGGTTTGGCGATCGCTCTCTGGGATATGAGGATCAAGAGTACCAAATACCATTAGCATCTCGCCTTTGATTTCACTTACCCGCTCAATTGTATCGGCTACCTCTTTACCCAGTTTACCACTGGGAATGCCAGTCGGGTAACAGCAGACACAAGCCCGAATTTCGCTTTTAAATGCCGCGCGGAAAGCTAAATGTCCACCAATACAAAAGCCGAGAGTGCCTATTTGATTTGGAGAAACCGCACTCTCTCCTTTCAGAAATTCAATCACAGCAAGGCAATCGGCATCATAATCAGCTACGGAGGTTCGACGAGCATCGTCATTACCCCGCATCCGTCCCAGATCGTCTGGTTCAATCACTAAACCAACTGGCTCAATTCGGTGAAAAATTTCTGGGGCTGCTACTACATAGCCGTATCCTGCTAAGTAGTTAGCTAGACGAATCATTGCATCGCCTAACTGATAAATATCACTGTAGAACACAATACCAGGGTATTTTCCTGCTGCTTTGGGAGCCGCTACATAAACACGCATCAAACTACCATCTACTCTTAACTCAACGTTGCGCTTAGTTATTTGCACTTTTTTGTCTCCGTGTTCCGCTTGCTGTCATTAGCTTCTACACTGTAGCGCCGCAGCATCCGGTTATTTTCAACCCACAATTTGGTGTTCTTTTACCATCAATGCGATCGCCTCAATACACCCATTACCTTAGCGATGTTAGGCTATATAGCTGTTTTAGTACCACTTGTAAATTTGGCAGCAGCATCAGGTGATATAGTAGCGGATTAAGAGAAAACATTATCTTTTAAATGAAAAATAATGGATAGTAGCCAAAACTCAAATAAATTTTCTGATTTCAATTCTTTTGAACTGATGAAAAACTACCAAGAAAAATATTTTAATAGCTGTAATAATATTTACAACTCTCAAGAACACAAAGATTTTAGGGAAAAAGTAGAACAACCATTTAATGATTTTTGTAATTTAATACATCAGCAAATACCAAACAAAATTGCTTTTAATAAGTCTCATGGAGTAATAAAAGTAAAAAAAGAACCGTTCAGTTATTATAATACACCTCGCTTATATAGGCATTTAGATATATTTTCAACTTTATATATAGAGATGACAGCGCTAGGTATAAGAATAGAATTTGTATATGAAACAGGTGAAATTTTAGCCCAAGCTATTGGAGCTATTAACCCTCTAATAATGTCCAAAATAGTTGCGAAAAATATACGTATATTTCATGATTTGTGCTTTGTAGATGATAATAGCTTGTCTTGGAAAAAAGATTAAATATTAAACGCTTCTTGGAAAGATTTAATTGATGATTTTAATCAATGGTTTCAAGATTATCTCCCTTTTTTATGGCTAGCAGTATCTAATGAACTAATACCATCTATTAGTAAATATATAAATCCCAATAATCCTAATTATAGCTTAAATAACTTTGCTCAAGATATTGGCTATATACAAGCAGACTTAGAACCTTGGATATGCACAATTAATCGTAAATGTCAAGCAATTTTATATGGTTCACCTGGAACAGGAAAAACTTATATTGCGGAAAAACTTGCTCAATACTTAATCGGTTGTGGTGACGGTTTCTCAGAACTGGTGCAATTTCATCCAGCATATTCTTATGAAGATTTCATTCAAGGCATTCGTCCTCAAAGTCAAAATGGAATATTAGTATATCCACTGGTTCCAGGAAGATTTTTAGAATTTTGTAAAAAAGCTGAGTCTCGTGAAGATACTTGTGTTCTAATTATTGATGAAATAAACCGTGCTAATCTTGCACAGGTTTTTGGTGAATTAATGTACTTACTTGAGTACAGAGATAGAGAAATTCCACTAGCTGGCGGTAATATGTTTCGCATCCCGAAAAATGTCCGCATTATTGGCACAATGAATACAGCAGATAGGTCTATTGCCAATATAGACCATGCGCTACGCCGCCGCTTTGCGTTTATTGAACTTCGTCCAAACTATGATGTGCTGCGACGGTATCACCTGAAAGCAGGTTTTAGAGTAGAGGGATTAATTAAGATTTTACAGCAATTAAATCAAGCGATCGCAGATAAAAACTACGAAATTGGTATTTCATTCTTTTTAACAGACAATTTACGTGAAGACATAGAAGATATATGGCGCATGGAAATTGAGCCATATTTAGAAGAGTACTTTTTTAACCAGCTAAAAAAAGTAGATGAGTTTCGCTGGGATGAAATCAAGAATAAACTATGGATATAAACCCAGCACAACCAAGAATTATTGAACTTACGGAATACGAAAATAAATTATTTCAGCGTGATGAAATACCCCATTCAGCCGGGGTCGAGTTATATGATAAATATAAAACACAAGTAGATATAGAATTTCCTACTTATAAAACTAGAGAAGATTGGAAACTTCAAGCTAAAGGATGGGTAGGTTACATTCCTGTAACTCCTGAATTGCATCTAAAAATAAATCCGAAAGTGCCTATCCAAAACCTCTTCGGAATGCTGGAATATGCCTACAATTTAAAAGGTTTTCGCTTTCTCGAAGGGCTGATGGATTGTGAATCTCTAGAAGACTTTTATAATAATCTGGCTCAAATATTAGCCCATAAAGTTTTAGAGCGGTGTCGCAAAGGATTATATCGTACTTACTTGCCTAAAACACAGCAGCTTTCTTATGTGCGGGGAAGGCTAGATGTGCAACAGGTAATTCAAAAGCCGTGGAATGTTAAACTTAAATGCGATTACGAAGAACATACGGCTGATGTTAAAGAAAATCAGATACTGGCATGGACACTTTATATCATTGGTCGTAGCAGTTTATGCTCAGAAAGAGTATCACCAATAATACGAAAAGCTTATCACGCTCTACAAGGATTAATAACGCTGCAACCTTGTAGTGCAGAAGACTGTATTGGAAGACAGTACAATCGCCTCAATCAAGACTATCAACTATTACATAATTTATGCCGATTCTTTTTAGAAAATATTAGTCCCAGTCATGAGAGGGGAAATTATAAAACCCTACCCTTTCTCGTCGATATGGCACATTTATATGAACTTTTTGTGGCTGAATGGCTTCAGAAAAACACGCCAGAAGGTTATTTTTTCAAACAGCAACATCCAATAGAAATTAGTCAGAATCGACACTTCCGTATAGATATATTACTGGGTGATGCTGCTACTGGCAAAACAATAGCAGTTTTAGATACAAAGTATAAAGCCCCTGAACAGGCAGGATATACAGATATTCATCAAATGATCAGCTACGCCAACACAACAAAATGTAAGCAAGCCTTTTTGATATATCCCAAAAACTTGACACAGCCATTAGATATTAAAAGTGATCAAATCCAAGTCCGTAGCCTCACCTTTTCCCTGGATGATAATCTCGATCGCACAGGTCAAATTTTTTTAAAAAACCTTTTTCTTTTCTACTAATCACCTTAGAATTCACACCGACAATTAATAAAGGGGATAGATGACATTCGCTTGTGGCGAAGCACCCATCCCCGAATAGCTGCCCAGATAATGAACCTGGAATCTATAGTCCGGTATCTAATCATCCCAGTATGGGCCGAGATATGGCGATTGTCACTGGGATAGATACTGATTTAAAAGATATCTACGAAAAGATAGTTACAAAATTACTCTTGTTCACCCATCGCTAACAGCGCCGTCCCGTAAGCAGCTTCTGTGTATACTGACGCTACTAGAGGAATCTGCAAATGACGCGCCCTAATTGTAGTCCAAGTATCATTCGCCGCGCCACCGCCAGCAGTATAAACCCGGCTCAACTTGTCTGCGGCCATTTGCTGTAATAATTCATACCCTCGCGCTTCTATGCGGGCAATACTTTCTAACAACCCATGCAAAAATTCCACTGGATGATCTGGGCGTGGTTCCAAACGTGGGGCTAAATTAGGATCATTAATGGGAAAGCGATCGCCTACCTTCAACAACGGATAATAATCTAACTCGCTGGCTTTTGATCCATCAATCTCACGGCTAAGGCTTTCTAACTCACCGTTTGTGAAAAATTGCTTAAGTACTGCACCTCCAGTATTAGAAGCACCCCCAGTCAGCCACAAATCACCCAGGCGATGGCTGTAAATCCCATATCTGGCATCTTCTACACGGGTACGACTTAATAACTTTAGTACCAATGTTGAACCAAGGGAAGTCACGGCTTCACCAGGTAATTTTGCCCCACTGGCAAGAAAAGCGGCAATACTATCAGTGGTGCCAGCACACACCAGACAATCACGGCGGAAACCGAACTTATCCGCAATTTCAGGGCGCAATTCGGCAATGGGAGTCCCAGGAGTTAAAACTTTGGGTAGCTGAATCGGTATTTGCAGCTTTTCTAGCCATTCTGGGTATTTCAACTCTTCCACGTCATAACCCAGCTTTAAAGCATTATGGTAATCGCTAATCCCCAACTGTCCATGTAGGAGAAACCCCAGCCAATCTGCTTGATGCAGGAAATATCTAGCTTCACTAAACGAGGGTAATTGCCTCATCCACATCAGTTTGGCTAGGCTGGAGGTGGCACTCAACACAGTATGATTGGGGGGTGCGATACTCCTCAAATGCTCTAGCACCAATGATCCCCGCGCATCGTTATACAGCAATGGTGCATCTGTTGGATTGCCAGCAGCATCTACCAGCAAGACGGTGGAAGAAGTCCCATTAATTGCGATCGCTTTAATTTCTCGCCGCAATTGGTCAGGTATTTGTTCCACCAGCACAAACAAAGCCTCTTGCCAAATTTTTGGCGTAACGGCGACTGGTGAATCCTGGAAGGGATATCGCACCTCAGCCTGAATAGAAGAGGCTTCCTCGTCAATCACCACACCGCGGGCGCCAGATGTGCCGAAGTCGATACCCAAATACAAATTCATATTTTTATAAATTTTTTTAATGGAGAATAACTAAGAACTACTGACTAATAACTGCTTTTGTTGCATCTTGTAACAAGATATTCCACAATTCTGGCAAAACAAGGAAAAGTAGTAAACGAACTGTTCAAAATCTATTCAGGTTAGGAGGTTTTCAGCCATGCCTATCTTAGATACTCTGTACATCGCTCAGATATCTTCCATCTCGGATACTCAAGTCTACATCGCTCTAGTTGTGGCGCTGATTCCAGGAGTTCTAGCTTGGCGATTAGCCACAGAACTTTACAAATAACGCTCCGATGTGACACAGTTAAAAAGCTAATAATCCTGGCATAACGGGGTGCAATTTCTAGACGCTTGTGGCTTTATGCCATAAGTAGCTAGAAACCTTGCACTTACGTAAGCCAGGTTATTTTTTAACTGGTGCAACACTTGTAGCTATTTCAAAAAAATGAAGTAATATGACAGCTAAATCAAGCAGTAATTAGTGCCAGAGCGCTTTTACAGTGCTTCCCTTCACTCAGCGAGGTTATTTTTTAGCATCATGAACGCGATTCAACCCTCCAGACCACCGTTACAACCTATACAAAAACGCCGGGTCACTCCTCGACCAAAGCGGCATCTTCGTCAACGTTCTTACCAGGTGATGGCACTGGAAAGCACAGCCAAAATAGCAGTTAATCTTGCCATTACAGCCGTTGCAGCATCTGCTTTAGCACAACTTTTGCCTTATCATTGGTTACAGCAAGAAAAGTTGCGAGAAATTAGTACTGAAGTCAAGCTGATGGAAGGACATGTGAATGCTTTGCAGACGGAATTTAGCCGTAACTTCGATCCGCAACAAGCTAAAAGTATTAGACAAGAACAAGGATATCGATTTGATCCCAGCCAGCGTCGGATCGTGTTGATGAATCAGGATCGCCGAGAAGATGAACAAACTGAGTCATCACCCTAAGACAAATAGCGAATTTGGGATTATTCAGGTTTCTTGTGATTCAGGCTACGGATAAACCGGGTGTTAATTTATATTATTGCTAATAAATAATGGTTAATAGCTAATTTTTGAATAGCTATGTAGTTATCATCTATTAGTCATTAGCGATACAGCGTCACTAAACTCCAATTCAAAATTTAATATTTTGAATTTTGAATCCTCCAGAAGGACTAATCTACCAATTAGGACGCTGATTCAGATAGCAACTCATTTAGCCAATTTTCGAGTTGTAAACGCAAGCGATAACCAGCAAGATCCTTAGTATTGTCGATAGAGGGCAGTTGAGTGAGGGCGCGACGATAATCAGCGATCGCCCAATTCCAGTCGCCCCAAAGATGGTAAGTCCTGCCGCGTTCACCCCAGATATGACCTTCTAGTTGACCGAAAAGCAGTGCTACCTCAAAATTCTCAATTGCCTCCTCATATTGCCCCAAGTCACGCCAGGTAATGCCTCGGTTAATCCACGCCCGGACATGGCGAGGATTCAAATCAATCGCTTGATCGTAGTCGGCAAGTGCTACTGCTAATTCTCCACAAGCAGCGTAGTAATTTGCTCGGTTATTATAAGCACTAGCCAAATAGGGATTAAGTTTGAGGGCGGTGTTATAGTCGTAAAGCGCTTTTTGCCTTTCGCCACTTTGAAAATAAATTAGCCCCCGGTTGTTGTAATCAACGGCATTGTGCGGATGGCGGGAAATTAGTTGGGTTAAAAGTGCGATCGCCTCAGTATAATCTCCTTGTTGAGCCGACTTCAAAGCAAAAGAGCGTAAGTAGCTTTCCCCTAAAGCAGATTCGCCACTGTCATTTTTCCGATGTTTTTGGGCTTTATGTGTAATATTTGCAACAAATTTATATTTGTTACTTTGCTGGTCGCCGTCAGCTAAAAATGAGTGAATATTCATCTTTACCTACATTAAATCCGTGCTTTTTGGAATCAAGTTCTAGTTTTTGCCTATTAGTGGTTTTACCACTATGTATATTTTTAAAGTATTTAGGGTTACATGAAAGCCATCTCAAGAGAGAACTTAAACCTAGTCGCACAAGAGAAATCTACGCCCTAAATAAACAATTGCTCCTCAAACCTAATCATGAATACTTCACCCCCAAGGTGAATTCCAGAAATAGTAGATGTCAATCTTAAAGACTAATCAAGTAGTAAGAGCGACAAATTGGTAGAATGCCAACAAGCCGTTCATTAGAAAAGAGGACACGGGGACTGGGGACTGGGGACTGGGGACTGGGGACTGGGTACTAGGAAAGAATAATTTTAATCCCAATCCCTAATCCCCAATCCCTAATCCCTAATCCCCAATCCGCAATCCCCAGTTTCTAGATTTAATTTTTAAGTTTTGAGAAATTTTCCGATGACAACCGCAATTTCCTATCCCAATGCCCCTGATTTAGCAACCGATGATTACATTGTTATCGGCTTGGCAACCTGCTTCGTCAAAGAAGATGGAGAAGTTTATCAAATCGAAGTTATAGAACCGATTCCCTCTGCGGCTTTGGAAGCCCTTTTAAAGGGCATCCCTACCTCCTATAAGCTGGCTCATGCAACAACTTTGGGAACTGTGCTGGATGGCGATTCACAACTGATGCCAGATGGCTTCCCAGAGTCGGCTCAGTTTGGAGAAGAATTTGTGCCACGGGCATTTGCAGCAGCTCGTACCTACAAGCGTCGTGAATCTGCAAAATCCCTGATTCCCTTAGGTACAAATTACACTGAATTTAAGTATTCCATTGAGCGCAAGCGGGTGTTAAATGCCGCTAGAGTTGTCACTAAAGAAGACAATGTTAAACAGCATTCTCACACTCACAAAGTTCTTTAAGAAATTATGCTAAAACTTTACGGCAGCGCTCGTAGTCGAGCCTCAATTGTCCACTGGTATTTAGAGGAAATAAAAGTTCCTTACGAATTCGTCAAGCTCGATATGCAGGCGGGTGAACATCTCCAGCCTGAATATTTGGCAATTAACCCAATTGGTAAAGTTCCAGGAATTGTTGATGGTAATTTTCAACTTTGGGAATCTGGGGCAATTTTGCTGTATCTTGCCGATAAGTATGGTAAAACTGCACTTTCACTAGAGGAACGTGCTGTATTTTCCCAATGGGTGTTGTTTGCCAATGCTACCCTCGCTCCAGGGATTTTTGGGGAAGAAAATCGGGAACGAGAAATGCCCCGCTTGTTGACTCCGTTAAATGAAATTTTCAGTAGGCAACCTTTTTTACTCGGCAATGAGTTCACTGTTGCTGATGTGGCAGTAGGGTCTGTTCTGAATTATATTCCCATGATACTGAAGCTAGACCTCAGCCCCTACCCAGCGGTGTTGAACTATATGAAGCAGTTATCTGAGCGTCCGGCATTTGAAAAAAGTATTGGCGGACGGGCTTGACTATAGCTGTTTTCAATGCAGTGAAATACAAATTGTTCGTAGGAATGCACAGATGTGCATTGGTGTCAAATTAAGCCAAAACCCATTTAAAACCTCGTTTCTAGCCTCCGGCTGGAAATGCTCTTTCATTGCGGTTCTGCCGCGAGTAAGGGAGGCGGAGCCTCAAAATAGGCATTCCCAGTCTGAGACTGGGAACGAGGTAAACGAGGTAATTTTTAACGATAATTTGTAAATTGCAAAGCCACCGGGTAGTCTTCTTGTTTGAGTCGCTGCATGACAACTTGTAAGTCATCTTTAGATTTGGCAGAAACCCGCACAGCATCCCCTTGGATTGAAGCTTGTACCTTTTTGAATTCGTCGCGAATCAATTTGGAAATTTGTTTGGCGATTTCCTGACTGATGCCTTTTTTGAGTTTGATTTCTTGACGCACGCGATTACCACTGGCTGATTCAACTTTGCCAAAATCAAAGATTTTTTGGGAGAGGTTACGCTTGGCGGCCTTTTCCCGCAGAATGTCGTGTAGAGAATCTAAGGTAAACTCGCTGTCAGTACTAACGTTAATGCTTTCTTCGACTAACTCGACAGTAGTTTGAGTGTCTTTGAGGTCGTAACGACCTTTGATGTCTCGGATAACTTGATCGACAGCGTTAACTAACTCTTGTCGGTCAAAGTCGCTCACAATGTCAAAGGAAAAAGTAGAAGCCATAAAACATTTTAGATTTTAGATTTTGGATTTTAGATTGGGTATTGGGAAAACTTTTTCCCAGTTCCCACTCCTCACTCCCCACTTAATTAGTAGCTTGAACCTATCCCACTAATAATATTTGTGCTACAAAGCTTAAGCTTATTGAGAACCGAAAACGAAAAATCAAGGTTTTCAAGCACATTTTACGAAAAGAAGTAGGGGTTTTTTGAATAGTGGGATAGGTTCTTGGATGATGCTCAAGAAGATGAGAGTGGCAGAGCCAAGGGAGCCAATGCCAAACATCAGCGAGCCTCTATCAGAGGAGCTACGCTAACACAAAAGGGGTATATTCAAAATATAGAAAATTGAGTATAGCAAACGGGCCACCACAAAGGCGATGTCTGACGACAAGCCGCTTTGCGTCTACACAGCCACTTGTGCTGTAGAAGAATTTACACCACTTACGTATGCCATTAATGCGGCTACGGCAAATACCATAAATGCTTCAAAGGTGTTCTGATGTGCCCAAGTAGCTGGTTGGGCGGATGGTGGCAATTTATTAAACATAGCACGAGGAGTAGAAAACATTTCATACCCAATACGCACACGGGCATAAGCTACCACCAAAAATGGCAAGTAAATCAGAACGCCAGCAGCAGCGATCGAGTACAAAAAAATTATCATTACTTATTAGTCATCAGTGAGCTAGCACTGTCTTCTCCCAAGGGCGATAGCGCAGCGTAAACCCTTCTCTTCTCCTTTAGAGACGCTAACACGAACCAGAGGCTTGTCTGCGACACGCTGCGCGGGCATAGCAACTCTTAGAGACGCTACGTGAATTCGCTCTAAGCGATCGCACCAGAGCGTCTGGGGGTTTCCCCCATGAGTGACTGGCGTTAGCGAGTCATCGAACGTCGGCACGAGCGTCACCCGTAAGGGTCATCAGTCATTAGTCATTATCAAATATAAAAGACAAAGGACAAATGACAAATGACTAATCAAAGTAGAAAAGCGTTACCACTTTTCTTTGTTCTTCTGCATCTTGACAAGTTTGCAACAGGGTGCGACTGTCGTGAAACGCAAAGCAGATCAGTTGCTGGCAACGAGAGACAATTTCCTTGTTGCACAAGTAACTAGCCTCAGCCAGGGACAGATTATCATTACTGGGATTTTCGACTAGATGCATTACCTGTTCTAGTTGCTGGCGCGATTCCAAAGGCTGGCGTTCCAGGCTTTGGGGTAGAATCACCGTCAACAAATTTGCATCAGCCCGCGTTGCTCCCTTGATGGCCGCTGAATTTGTCCCTGTAGCACCAGAAGTGATGATTCGATTACCCGATAAAACTAGGGCATATGTCATCATTTCAATAAGATTCTGATGCGTAATCGGGACATGACGAGAACCCAGCAATGCGATTCTTTTAGAACCCGTTTGCTGTATTGTCGCCAGTTCTTGCGCTAATGTATCGAGGTTAATAAGGTCTGTTGATTGGGTCAAAGATGGACATAATCCGATTAAACGACCCAGATATTTTACCAAACAGCGTGTAGGTACGAGGCGAACCTGAGTTAGACATTGCTACAATTTTTCGATTGTTTGGATAACTTGGTCACACCAAGCCAGCCAATGTGTTTCATAAGTAATGCCATTCAGGAGAGTCAAATACTGAAATTTTGCTGATTCTGGGAGTTCTTGCGGATTCTGAAAGCATTCTTGTTCTAAATCCTTGTATGTAGATAATTTTTTTAGGTGGGCTTTTTGGTGACGCTCTAGCTCTGCCAAGATCATCTGGTTAGAAGCAATATGGCCAGCAAAAATTTTAACAAGCAAATCATCTTTAATCGGTGTGGGTTCACAAGGTTGAGCAATCCACTCTTTGAGCTGCTGTTCTCCCAAGTCTGTAACTCTGTAGAGCTTTTTATCTGGGCGTCCTGCTTGGACAATCGACTCAGAACTGATCCATGCTTGATCTTCTAGCTTTGACAACTCTCGATAAATCTGCTGGTGACTTGCTGACCAGAAAAAGCCTACAGAGCCATCGAATCGTTTTGCTAAATCATACCCACTACAAGGGGCGTCAACGAGAGCAGCTAATATTGCGTGCGCTAATGCCATAATTTTTAATTCACTACTTGACATATGCAACTAATTGCATAATAATATTTATATGCAATTAGTTGCATAATAAACTGAAACAACATTGAGTAGTAATAGATGCCTCAAGTAATACCAGGAAGATTTACAGCCGAGATTAATGAACCCTTTGTTGTGTTTTTGATTGGGATGCGAATTAATAAATTATTCGCTTTCTCCAAATGGATTCCGACTGCAACGGCGATGTCGCCCATGCTACGAAGCCTTTACCAGAATCCCGAAAAAGGGTTTTTAGGGGGAGAAACTTTTGTTTACTGGCGAGGAGTGGGACTGATTCAGTATTGGCGATCGTTTGAAGATTTGGAGCGTTTTGCCAGAAATCCGGCTGATGCACATCTAAAAGCTTGGCAAAGGTTTAATCAAGCCATTGGTACTGATGGCAGTGTTGGCATTTGGCACGAAACTTATTTAATTGAACCGGGAAAGTATGAGGCGGTTTACGGGAATATGCCTGTATTTGGATTAGCTGCTGCAACTAAGCACGTCCCAGCTATGGGGCGGAAAGAAACAGCACGCCGTCGCCTGGGAGGTGACAGCGAGCCAGCTGTGCCTTCGCCAATAGCACAGCCCTCTAACTGATGACTGAGCATTGATGCTCTTCAATTGTTTGAGTTGATGAGCCTAAGACAATGCTGTTGCGGGAGTTAAACCCAGTTTAGATAACAAGCGGTCAATGTCAAAATGCTCAGACATTAACTGGCGAATGCACTCAACTTTAATCGGCTCGTGCAGGCGGACTTGCCCGAAAGTGCGGTCAACAATTTCTACAGTGGTGAGGGTGTCTAAGTCAACAGATAAAATGGGGATTTCTAGTTCTTCAGCGCGACTGAGAATGAATGGCGGCGGTGGTAGTTGCCCGGTGAGAATTAAACATTGGGTAGAAGTTTCCAAAGCGGCTTGCTGAATTTCCACGCGATCGCCTCCTGTTACCACTGCCATATTCCGGCGTTTGCGGAAATACTTGACAGCGGAGTTGACATTCATCGCTCCAATAGCCAGACTTTCCACCAACAAATCTAGGCGATCGTTGCGACAGAGAACATCAGCCTTTAACTGCTTGACTAGTTCGCCAACACTCACACTGCGGAGCAAATCGCTGTTCGGCAGCATTGCTAGCACCGGAATACCCTGGTATTCCAAAAATGGGCGCAAAAGGGTGTCAACCGCTTCTAGTTGGGTGAGTGGGATATCATTGATCACAACTCCAATCAAGCGATCGCCCACACGCCCTTTAGCAGCCAATAGCGCCTCAACCGAAAGTAACGATTTATAGCGGGTTACTAACAGCACAGCAGCATCCAATACTTCAGCCATTTGCAGCAAAGACAAGTTAAACAAATTGCCTTCGGAGAAATCACCAGGCCCCTCCAATAACACCAAATCTCCTTGCGACATTTGCAAATATTGCTGTATCAGGGACTGCTGATAATCGGTTTTGTCTTCCCCTCGTAAGCGCTTTTGCACATTTAGTTCATCCAAAGCCAGCATTGTAGGTGCAACACGGTTTTCCGGCAAATTGAGGCTAAGAGCGATGAATTGGACATCTTCCTCAATTACGGTTCCACTAGACGAATTCAAACACGTACCGAGCGGTTTACCGTAGGTAATATCCAGTCCTTTTTGCTGTAGCTGATGAGACAAACCCAGAACAGTTGCAGATTTACCGCTGTAAGTCTCGGTTGATCCAATCAGCAAAAATTTAGGGGATTTTGGCACACATGCACTCCTAATTTCAAAAGTCAGAAGAACCCAGCGAGGTGTTTCCTAATTCTAGTTCCTTCTGGCAAAAGCCTCTTGCTCTCACATATTAAGGTTTCCCAGAATTACCTTCTGATTGAACAAGCAGGGGGCAGGCGCTGAAGAGACTCTAAGGGTGGGAGAAAGGGTGCAGTGGAGAGGAATTTTCGCCCTGTTGCCCCTGTTCTCTGCCCAATTATTCATAGAAGATCGGGGCTGAGACTGAAGGAAGACATCTGTGTTATAGCGGTTATCACTTGAGTGAGGTACAAGAACCCCACCCCCAACCCCCTCCCCGCTCTTCGATAGGGGGCTATGATGTACTTCATGTCATTAGGAAACGCTATATCCGTATTTTGAGCACAAAATTGCTTTGACAAATATAAATTATAGATGAATATAAACTTGTCAATAGTAATATTCAGTATTTTTTTAATTTATTACTAATTCTTCTTGACTTATATCAAATTTTTATGGCAGTATAAATACACAGGCTTTTGGCACATAGCTTCATAAATTCTACAGGTTATAAAGGAAATTTAGTCAGCTTTGAGGATTGCATTATCCGCAAAGAAAAAACCTGTTGAGAATAATTAATTAGTAGTAAGTACCTGAATGGAGGTTTATTAAAAACCCTATATTTTCGTTTGACTAAGCGCTCTCAGTTTTTTGATTGAGATTGCAATCGTGTTTTGGCTTATTCACTCTGAATATATGGGAGTGAGTTGATTTTTGGTGAATAAATAATACTTCATAAGAGGAAAGATGGAACTATATACTGCTGAACTCAATTCTGTAGAAACTCAATTTATACTTAACCTTTTTCAAGAACTTCAAGATAGTTTGATTAAGGGCTGGCAAGACTTTAATACAAGTGAGAATCTCAAGATATTTAACGGATTTTTTGAATTCATTTTAAAGGCTGGATTCGACGAAAGCGAGTACAGGAAATCAATACCTAACCCTGCCTATGACAATGGCGCTAAATTTATTGGCAAACCTTTCTTGGAAACTGCAAGAAAATTTGAAGTTCATTTTGATGAAATTTTCCCTGGAAGCTTTTCTGAATCACAAGAAGCACAAAAGGAAGGTTTTGATGTTCGCCTATTTAAGCTAAAAGCTTTTTATCGCAATAAACCTTTGTGTCTATTCTTACTAAAGTTTCCTCATTATCATGAAAAATTTGGCTTTCCACTCTCACCAGAATTAGAAATTTTAGAGTTGTATTGATTGAAAAGAAAAACTCAGTGTAAGTCAAAAATCGTAAATTTTGGTCAAATAAATAGCGGACAAAAAGAAGCTGTGATCGCACTAGATTATTCCTCCAACCCTTCTTTTTAAATGTGGGAGGGGAGGATCTAATACTAAAGAAAGAGGTATTGGATATGAACACCAACTTAGAAGAATTTTCATATCTATGGGATGGCTTGGACTCTGATTGGGCACTCTTGAAATTCAATGCCTCACCTTCAGAAAAAGAACCAAGATATTTAATTGTAAACACGAAAACTAAACAGGGCTTGCTAGTTGATGATGATCTTCTATATCAGTATCTAAAAGAAACTATGCTTAAGAAAGGAGTTCGGATTCTCTCAAATTTATAATGTGTAGATAAAAATCAATTATCAGTGGATTAAAATAAAAATCTACGTAGATACAAATGAAACATATAAACACGATATCTCTCTCATTCATATTTTTTAACTAGTTTTCTCAGGAAATACTTCTAAGTGTAGATGACTTAGTAATAGGGAAAGGGATAATGCTGAAAGACCTAATTATTTCTGACCAATTAGTGACTAGGAGATTATTTGATGAGAACCAGAAAGCTAGGGAAATTTGGGTTAGAAGTTTCAACTATCGGACTTGGTTGCATGGGAATGTCTGAGTTCTATAGTGGTCGTGATGAAATTGAGGCGATCGCTACAATTCATCGAGCCTTAGAACTTGGAGTTAATTTTCTTGATACTGCTGATATGTATGGGCCGTTTACTAATGAGCAACTAGTAGGCAAAGCAATTAAAGATCGCCGAGATCAAGTAGTATTAGCAACCAAATTTGGCAATGTCCGCACTGAAGATGGTGGTTGGAAAGGGATTAGTGGCAAACCCGAATATGTCCATCAAGCTTGCGATGCCTCACTAAAACGTCTGGGAGTGGAAGTGATTGACCTCTATTATCAACATCGGGTAGATCCAACTGTACCCATTGAGGATACTGTAGGAGCAATGGCAGAGTTAGTTAAGCTGGGAAAAGTTCGTTATTTGGGGCTTTCAGAGGCTGCTCCCGCCACAATTCGGCGGGCTGTGGCAGTTCACCCCATTGCAGCACTGCAAACAGAATACTCTCTTTGGAGTCGAGAGCCAGAGGATGAAATTTTACCTACTGTGCGGGAATTAGGAATTGGGTTTGTTCCCTATAGCCCATTAGGAAGAGGGTTTTTATCAGGTGCAATCACCAGCCCTGATGATCTGGCACCTGATGACTATCGCCGAAATGCTCCTCGCTTTCAAGGTGAGAATTTTTATAAGAACCTACAATTAGTCGAGCAAGTCAAAGCGATCGCCACCGAAAAAGGAGTAACTTCCAGTCAACTTGCACTAGCATGGCTATTTGCTCAAGGAGAAGATATTGTCCCAATTCCTGGTACAAAACGCCGTACCTACTTAGAGGAGAATGTTGCAGCTACCGAAATTACCCTGACTCAACAAGAGTTGAATCGACTGGAAGCAGTTGCACCAAAAGGTGTAGCAGCTGGTGAGCGCTATCCTGATATGAGTACTGTGAACCGTTGATCTATCAACGAAGCGTAACCAGATTTGTGCCGATTGTTCCAAATACTGCGATCGCAGGTCAATCAATTTTGGATTTTAGATTTTAGATTTTAGATTGACTCATAGCAATCAAGTCAGGGGCAAGTCATTTAATTTACGATGTTTGGATAATAGAATAGGACTTACGTTTAAATTCGCTTTTTTAAGAGACATGCATTCAATTTACGATGTTTGAATCTTCAATTCCATTTGACAAAATTTAAACATCGTAAATTCGGTGAAAAGCATTCAGGACTTTCCTGAAAAGCCCAACACCTGCTTTGATTTTTCAAGTACTTCTTTGGGGCGAAATGGTTTAGTTAGATACAAGTCTGCACCAACCTCAATTCCTTTTTGTTTATCAAATTCCTGCCCCTTAGCTGTCAAGATCACAATGTAGACATCAGTCATTTGCAGGTCGTGTTTAACAATGTGGCAGACTTGCAGACCATTCATTTTAGGCATCATCACATCGAGAAAAACTAGATTTGGTTTTTCAGTTTTAATAGTTTCGAGAGCTTCTTCTCCATTTCTGGCAGTTAGGAGTTCAACGCCCTCATCTTCTAATGCTTCTAGGGCTTGCTCCATCAAAATCAAGATATTGGGTTCATCGTCAACAATCAGAATTTTCTGGGTCATACAATTTTGGATTTTAGATTTTAGATTTTAGATTGACTCATAGCAATCAAGTCATTAGCTCTCTGTCATTTAATTTTAGATTTTGGATTTTAGATTTATTATCGCGTTTAAATTCGGGGGAAACTCTTCTCTACGAGAGGCTGTGCGCCAAGGAGACGCTCTTGCGTTCAGACCTTTTGAAATTTGGGATTTTGAATTTCAATTCCATTATCCAAAAGTTAAAATCTAAAATTCGATTAGCGATCGCACAGGACGATGAAGAATACATTCTCCAAGTCTTTCTCAAAGCGTAGGGCTTTCACCATGTCGGCTTCTTGAGAGAAAATAGAATCGATGATGATCATGTCAGGTTTGGCTGATCGAGCTTTATTGATACCTTCTTGCGGATCGGAGGCTTGAATCACGCTGTATCCCTGAGTTTGTAGTACATCCGATAGGGTTTTTAAGGTTGAGGCATTTTTATCCACAACCAATACCTTTTTACTGGAAGTACCTTGGGAAAGCAATGAGCCAATTTCCTTGAGAAGTTTTTCTGGGTCAATGGGCTTGGTAAGATAGCGATCAATGCCAATGTGGTAGCCCCGTTCCTTGTTTTCAAGAATCGACAGAATAATGATCGGAATGTCTGCGGTCTGGGGATCATTTTTGAGGACGGCTGCCACATCAAAGCCGTTGATTTGGGGCATCATTACATCCAAGAGAATCAGGTCGGGACGGGCTATTTTGATTTGATGAATCGCATCCACGCCGTCTTTCGCTTCCCGAACATTATAGCCTTCGCTTTCCAGTTGTTGACGAAGCAATTCCCGAATGTTAGCGTCATCATCCACTACCAGAATGGTTTTGCTGTTTTGGTTCAGCACAGGGTTTGTGGTGATGACGTGTTCTTTGAGTTGTTTGACTAGCGCATCCAGATTCAGACTGCTACTGGTTTTGCGATCGCTCTCAGCAGTAGGAATGATGAATGAGAATGTGCTACCCTTACCTGGTTCACTCTCAACCCAGATTCTACCACCGTGATGATCGATGATTTGTTTACAGATGGGCAGTCCTAGCCCTGTGCCTTTGGGTTTGTCGGTGAGGGTGTCGCCAACTTGACGGAATTTCTCAAACACTTTTGGCTGATCTTCAGGTATGATGCCAACGCCTGTGTCGATGACGCTGATGCAAACACCTTCGTTCTCTTGTTTAACCCGGCAGATCACAGAACCAGATTCAGTGAATTTAACGGCATTGGAAATCAGGTTGATCAAAACTTGCAGTAGACGATTGCGATCGCCTAATATCTGAGGCAGTCCAGGTTCAATCTCGCACACCAACTGCAAGCCATTGGTTTCAAATAACCCGGCGGTAGAATTGGTTGCCCAATCGAGTAATTCGCTGGCATCAAGGGGCTGCATCTGCCATTCCACCTTACCTGCTTCCATCTTGGCGATGTCCAGGACATCGTTAATCAAAGATGTCAGCCGTTCTGCTTCCGACACAATAATGTTGAGATTGTCACCTATCCGCTTGATGGTTTTCTGAAGCTTGCGGTCTTCGGTAGAAATCATTGGGAAGACATCGGTTTCCAGCTTTTCTTGAATGATCGATGCAAAACCGAGGACAGAAGTTAGTGGCGTCCGCAGTTCGTGGGAAACTGTGGAGATGAAGTCGGTCTTCATTTGGTCAATTTCCTTTTCTGCCGTCACATCCCGAATCAGAATTACCGAACCTAGCCACATCGCCGCCTGATCTTTAGAGGCTTCTTTGAAAATGGTGGTTGCTAGAGCTTGACCAACCCGGTCTGCTGCTAAATTAATCTCAGCAGTGAATATCTCTCTGGACTGTTTGTGGGTCTGCTTTACCAAATCGGCGATTTTAGCTTGAGAAATTTCTCCGCAGTCTTTTCCTTTGATGTCAATGTCGCCAAGCTGGAACATTTTTAGCAGCGCTGGGTTAAAGCGGGTAATTTGGCCGATGGTGTTAGTTACCAATAACCCATCTGCTAGATTGTCAATAATCGCAGTCAGGTCAGCAAATGTTGCTTGCAGTTCTGTGTCTGCCTGTTGCCGTCGTAAGTGGGATAAGGCCAACAGCCAGGAACCCTCCCCAATCAACGCAGTCAAAATAATGTCGAAAAATAGGAGTCGATGAAAAGAACTTTGCGATCGCGCATTTAAGATCGCAGAGGGGACAAGAGTCACAATTTTCCAATGGTAAGATTTGGCATCCACCTTCCCTTGACTGGAATCGAAGGCACGGGTCGCCCCCGTGCTGGATTGAGCTTTTTGAACTTCCAGTAGCGGATACAGGGTTTTGAAGGTGAATAACCCATCAGCTGTTTGAAACTGTCCCGACTCTGTTGTGCCTATTTGCTGCCAGACATTAGGAAAGGCTTTTGCAAAGGTCTGGTCTTTGCGGTCTTCGTACATAAAGCCCCACTCATTCTCTGGCTTTAGTCCTTTAAGCCAGTAACCATCAGCATTGAGTAGCAGCGTTTCGCCTAAAGTTGTCGAGTTTTCTTTTTGCAGATTCTGGATAAATTTCTCACCTAAATAGTTCAGCACAACGATGCCGCGTTTTTGCCCCTGAGAATCAAATACAGGAGTGCCAAAACGGATCATTGGTTTGAGCGGTTGTTCAATCTTGCCCCGCTCAATATTTAGATCCAGGGGCGAAACAAAGACCTCGCCTGATTTCAGGGGTAAGGTGTCCTTAAACCAGTAACGCTTTGCCTGGACTTGCAGTTTTTCGTCAGGGACAATACTGGGCTGACCTTGATTCAAGTTGACTCTGACAATTTCTTTGCCAGTTGTGTCCAGAAAGCGAATCTGGTCATAAAGTTGCTTCTGCTCAGACATGGAAAAATACTCTTTAGCGATCGCCTGCCTCAACTCCAGTGTTTTAGTTGCATCCACAGGTCGGTTGAGCATGAACTGTAGCTCATTTTGGGTAGTCAGAAACATCAAGTCAGACTTAATTAAATTAAAGTCTCTAGCAGCTATTTTAGTTTGCATATCAACGTTACGGGTTTCGTTGATGGAAATTGCGCCCCGTTCAGCTTTACTCTCTGCCTGGTGAATGATCATCAGCACCCCCCCAACCAGGACAGACAGTGGTAAGAAAGCGATCAGGAATTGTTTGAGGATTCCTTGTTCAGCGATTTTCAAGAATTCAGAGTTTTTTAGCATTCTTCTTGGTAACTCTTAAATTAAGTTTGTTTACAAAAATACTTGTATTTTTTTGTTCTGGCGAATTATTATCGTAAATAAAAGGGTTTAAGACCCCAACCATAAAGGTAGCCCCAGTTTCAGTCGGGGTTTAAATCCCCCGGAGTTGCTCCTCTTCTCCCAAGGGGAGACGCTAAAAGCGATGGGGAGACCCCAAGACCGCACTCCTCTTCTCTGCGAGACGCTACGCGAACGTCTGAAAATGTCTAAAATGTTTGAATTTTGAATGCGTGAATTTTGAATTGTTAATAATGCTTTGTCTCCCCTCCCTGCTTGCGGGGAGGGGTTGGGGGTGGGGTTCTTTTATTATGGGTAATCTGGCAAATATGATATAACCTTTAACCAAAATCAAATTAAGGGTCATAGGAATTACTGTTCAGATAGCATAATAAAAAATACATTTTCCAACTCCTTCTCAAACCGTAGGGTTTTCACCAAATCGGCTTCTTGAGAGAAAATAGAATCGATGATGATCATGTCAGGTTTCGCTGACAGGGCTTTCTTGATGCATTCTTGCGGATCGGAGGCTTCAATCACGCTGTATCCTTGAGCTTGCAGTACATCCGATAAGGTTTTTAAGGCTGATGCGTTTTTATCTACAACCAATACCTTTTTACTAGAAGTGCCTTGGTAAAGCAGTGAGCCAATTTCATTGAGGAGTTTCTCTGTGTCAATGGGCTTGGTAAGATAGCGATCAATGCCAATGTGGTAGCCCCGTTCTTTATTTTCAATAATTGACAGAATAATGATCGGAATATCTGCGGTCTGAGGATCATTTTTGAGAACGGCTGCCACATCAAAGCCGTTGATTTGAGGCATCATTACGTCCAAGAGAATCAGATCGGGACGGGCTGTTTTAATTTGATGAATTGCATCCACGCCGTCCTTTGCTTCCCGAACTTTGTAGCCTTCGTTTTCCAGTTGTTGACGGAGCAGTTCCCGAATGTTAGCGTCATCATCTACAACCAAGATGGTTTTACGGCTTTGGTTGACCACAGGGTTTGTCGTGATGACGTGTTCTTTGAGTTGTTTGACTAGGGTATCCAGATTCAGATTAGCAGTACTTTTTTGATCGCTGACGTAGGTGGGAATAATGAATGAGAATATGCTGCCATTCCCTGGTTCACTCTCAACCCAAATTCTACCGCCGTGATGATCGACGATTTGTTTACAGATGGGCAGTCCTAACCCTGTGCCTTTGGGTTTGTCGGTGAGAGTGTCGCCAACTTGGCGGAATTTCTCAAACACTTTTGGCTGATCTTCAGGTGTAATACCAACGCCTGTGTCGATGACGCTGATGCAAACACCTTCGTTCTCTTGTTTAACCCGGCAGATCACAGAACCGGATTCAGTGAATTTAACGGCATTGGAAATCAGGTTGATTAAAACTTGCAGTAGACGATTGCGATCGCCTAATATCTGAGGCAGTCCAGGTTCAATCTCGCACACCAACTGCAAGCCATTGGTTTCAAATAACCCGGCGGTAGAATTGGTTGCCCAATCGAGTAATTCGCTGGCATCAAGGGGCTGCATCTGCCATTCCACCTTACCTGCTTCCATCTTGGCGATGTCCAGGACATCGTTAATCAAAGATGTCAGCCGTTCTGCTTCCGACACAATAATGTTGAGATTGTCACCTATCCGCTTGATGGTTTTCTGAAGCTTGCGGTCTTCGGTAGAAATCATTGGGAAGACATCGGTTTCCAGCTTTTCTTGAATGATCGATGCAAAACCGAGGACAGAAGTTAGTGGCGTCCGCAGTTCATGGGAAACTGTG
Organism: Nostoc sp.; assembly: GCF_036917655.1. Classification (GTDB taxonomy): domain Bacteria; phylum Cyanobacteriota; class Cyanobacteriia; order Cyanobacteriales; family Nostocaceae; genus Nostoc. The sequence continues at coordinate 13,917 of NZ_JBALCY010000030.1, read as the reverse complement.
GAGATGAAGTCGGTCTTCATTTGGTCGATTTCCTTTTCTGCCGTCACATCCCGAATCAGCAGCGCCGAACCGAAGCAGGCAGCGGGTTCTTGATCTGCCGTCTTTTTGAAAATGGCGGTCGCCACTGCCTGACCAATGCGTTCTTTCGTCAGGGCAACTTCGGCAGAAAATACTTCTTTGGGATGGGACTGAGTTTGTGCAATTAGTCCTGCTAAACCAGATATCGGCAGTTCCTGGTAGTGACCGTTGAGGGCGGTAGCTGTCAATCCATACATGGCTAAAAAGGCAGGATTGAAGTGGGTGATTTGTCCTGCGGTGTCTGCCACTAATAAACCATCTGCTAAGTTATCTAAAATGGCATTTAATCCCTGCGCTTCTGCTAGGGTATTTTGCAGGGCAGCCGTCCGCTCTACAACTCTGCCTTCCAGTTCTTGATTGAGTTGCCGCAGAGCGATTTCTGCTTGTTTGCGGGCAGTGATGTCGGTATTGATTTCCAGCACCGCGCAGGGCTGATGGTCGATGTCCCGTTGCAGCGTCCATCGGCTCTGGACGATAATCAATTTGCCATCATGGGTAAGATGTTCCACTTCTCCTTCCCAATTACCTTGCTGTAATAACTCTGCGATAATTTCTTCCTTTGGCTTGAGAAAGGTTTTTTTAATAAAAGCGTGAATGCATTGGTCTTTCACTTCCTCACGTGTCCAACCGTAGAGCGTTTCTGCACCTTGATTCCAGTACAAAATTTTGTCGCTCATGTCGCGGACAATAATCGCATCGCTGGAATGATTTAACATATCCATGAGACGCTGATTTTCGGCTTCTGCTAGTTTGCGATCGTCAATATTGGTGCAGGTACCAATCCATTCCCGGATGCTACCGTCTGCTTCCAAGACGGGGGTACCGCACACAGCAAAATGGCGGTACTTGCCGTCTTTGCCACGCATCCGGTATTCAGTTTGAAAAAGATTGTGATTTGCCACAGCAGTAGTCCAGGCCAGGGCTGTGTGGGTACGGTCATCGGGGTGAATCGGATCAAGCCAGCCCCAACCCTCGATTTCATCTGCACTCTGACCTGTGTATGCTAACCAGGTAGGCATTTCACTGCTCACCCCCAGTCCTTCAGGTGTAGCCACCCAGACAATTTGGCAGCTGGCAGTTACCAGAGAGCGAAACCGTTGCTCGTTCTGTTGCAGAGTTTGTTCTCCTAGCTTGCGATCGTGAATATCGGTGCAGGTGCCAATCCACTCGCGGATGCTGCCGTCTGCTTCTAAGACGGGGGTACCACAGACAGAGAAGTAGCGGTATGTGCCATCCTTGCCACGCAGTCGATATTCGGTTTGGTGGATACTTCGGTTCGCCACAGCAGCATTCCAAGCTTCTGTGGAGTGGGCACGGTCATCGGGGTGAATTGGATCAATCCAGCCCCAACCCTCAACTTCAGCTTTGCTCTGCCCCGTATAGGCCATCCAGGTGAGCATTTGACTGCTTATTCCTAGTCCTTCTGGGGTAGCTCCCCAGACAAGCTGTGAAGTAGCAGTTATTAACGAGCGATATCGTTCTTTAAGACGCTGATTTTCGGTTTCTGCCAGCTTGCGATCGTGAATATCAGTGCAGGTGCCAATCCACTCCCGAACGCTGCCGTCTTCTTTTAGGACGGGGGCACCCCAGACCCAAAAGTAGCGATAGTTGCCATCCTGGCCACGAATTCGGTATTCAATTTGATACATGCTCCGGTTTACCACAGCAGCACTCCATACTTCTGCGGTATAGGCGCGATCGTCAGGATGAACAGCATCAATCCAGCCCCCATTCTCAGCTTCCGCTAGACTTTGACCTGTATAGGCTATCCAGCTTGCCAGTTCAAAGCAAATTCCATCTGGTGTACATACCCAGACAATTTGTGCAGTAGCTGTCACCAGAGAGCGGTATCGGGTTTCACTCTGTTTCAAGATTTGTTCAGTATGTTGGCGTTTCTGCTGGGCATCTCGAAGGTCGCTAATGTTCTCCACACTAGACCAGATCAGTTGCTCTCCATCTTTCTCAATCATCAGTCCAGATAACCTGACTGGAACCAAGTGCCCGTCTTTGTGGATGTACTCCTTCTCATAAGGCCCATAGCGACCAGTTCGTTGCAAGTCTTCTAGGCTAGATTGCTCCGTGGCAGCATATTTTTCTGGGGTAATCTGCCAGTAGGTGAGATTCAAGGTTTCTAGAACAGTGCGCCCTAAAATAGCAGCATAAGCGGGGTTAATATCAATTAGCGTCCCATCTGTTCGGCACAGTGCCAGCCCAGTGGGGCATTGTTCAAATAGCTGACGGTTGGATTCATCAAGTTGATTAAACATGATTGAAGTTTCTTTAGTGGTCGATGTGGGTATGGTTAGGACAACTGAACCACGACAACAAAGTGGCGTAAAGCTTTAAGGAAATTGGGTTACGTTGAAACATCTGGTAAATTTGCTCTGGTGATGCAGCTCCCAGGTTTGGACTCTGCTCTGAAAGTCGCTGAATCAGTTGATTATGGCGGATTAGCAAATCCGTCGGTTTGAGCATTGGAGTTGTTGATGGAATGAAGCCGTCGGCATCGGCAGTGGGAGTTGGCGAGGCAAAGGTGCTATTCTGTTCTTCAGCAGCGTCCACCACTGCACAATTCATGGGAATCTGAATCCAGAATTCTGTCCCTTCACCTGGCGCAGAACGGCACTTGAGAAATCCCCGGTGTCTGTTCACAATAATTTGGTAACTGATTGCCATACCCAATCCGGTTCCCTTGCCAATTTCTTTGGTGGTGAAGAAGGGATCGTAAATGCGTCGAATCACATCCTCCTTCATGCCTGGGCCGTTGTCGGCAATGCGAATCACTACAAACTGGTTGTCGAGGATTTCAGTCCGAATAGTGATTTGGGCAGTAGGGGGAGATATTTTTTTATTGACCATTCCCTCCTCTAGAGCATCAATGGCATTTGCCAGGATGTTCATAAATACCTGATTCAACTGTCCGGGGTAGCATTCAATTAGGGGAAATTTGCCATAGTCTTTCATAATTTCAATTGCCGGACGACAAGCATCTGCTTTCAGGCGATGGTGAAGAATCATCAGCGTTCCGTCGATGCCATCGTGGATGTTGACGGCTTTCATTTCGGCTTCGTCATGGCGGGAGAAGTTTTTCAGAGATTGCACAATTTCCACAATGCGATCAGTGCCCACCTTCATCGAATTCAGCAGTTTGGGAAGATCCTCCATGATAAATTCCAGATCGATTTTGTCTAGCTCTGATTCCAACTCCAAAGGAGCAACAGGTAGGAATTTCTGATACTCTTGCACCAGGTGCAACAAGTCATTGGCGTATTCGGCAACATATTTTAAATTGCCGCAAATAAAGTTAACCGGGTTGTTGATTTCGTGGGCAACTCCGGCAATGAGTTGCCCTAGACTGGACATTTTTTCGCTTTGGATCAACTGAGTTTGGGCTAATTGCAATTCATTGAGAGCTTGCTGAAGCTTATGTGTCTGGGCTTTTGCCTGGATGGCTACTTGAGTGCTATGCTCGTAAATTACAGCTTTGTCAATGGCGATCGCAGTTTGAGAGGCAAAGATACTCACAAGTTTCAGGTGTTTAGCCTTGTATGAGTCAGTTTTGGAGGTTCCAATAGCGATCGCTCCCAGTACCCGCTCCTTGGCTCGTAACGGTACACAAATCAGGGCGCTAACGTTTTTTTGCCCTTCTAACCGAGGATCGCCTTGGACATCATTGACGAGTTCTGCTCGGTTGGATTGCACAATCTTGCCAATAATTCCCTTACCCGGTTCCGGCTGACTGTGGTCAAAAAACACTCCAAATTCGGCAATGATTTCAAATGTAGTTGCATCTGGACCGAGGAGCAGAATCATCCCCGCAGAGGATTCTATTAATTGACTCAATTCCTGAAGCACAAGTTGGGCAATCTGTCGCGTATCTAAACTTGTTGTGAGTTTAGTCGAGATATCCTCAAACAAATCAATTTCTTGGTATCGCTCCAGCAATTCTATAGCCAGTTCTTTCTTCTCAGCTTCCTGCTTTGCCAGAAATGAGAGCAAAGTCGCAAGTAGAGTTACCTGTTCTCCCCCAACAACCCAACCGATGATTTCTCCTGGCACCTCGATTGGATATCGGTTTTTCCCAGTTTGCTCCCCAATGCTAATTAGTTTCGTGCCGTCTAACAGTTCAACATCAATCGCCATGTTGAGCTGGTAGACTAAGTTATGAAGGAGAGAGGGCAACTCTTTTCTGTTGAGAATCTTTCTCAGGCTAACTGCGGACATGAAACACCTCATAAGCAGCAGGTTGCAAATTGACCGCATTCAAGCCAACCGGGTTATTAATTTTATCTGCCACCTCTGCGGCTAAGTCTCCCAAGACAGACATTTTCTCACTTTGTACCAGTTGCGATCGTTTTTGTTGATAAAGTCCTGCATTTTCTAGAGACGCGGCTTGAGCGCACGGCAGGTTGAGGATTTCGTCCAAATTGCGTGTAAATGCTTCCCTAGACTGTTTGATGGCAATGGGGAATTTATCAGCATAGCGAACTGAACGATAGACCAAGATGCGACCCTCAAAGTCAATCTCTTTGGTGATGAGATAGCCGAGAATCTGAATGGTTGCGTTAGCGTAGCTATCCGTACCACTTCGCATAAGCAAGCTACGCCTAGCATCTCCGAAAAATAGAGGAATTGTCATAAAAATCTAGTAATATAATAATTTACTAATTAAGACTAGTTTTCCCAAAAAGTTTGGCGATATAACAGCGAAGTTGAGCGGTAGCAAATACCTTTAAACTCCTTACCAGAGGCGTTCTTCCGTCCGTATAACTCGCTTACTTTTTGATGAGTTCTCGAAAAACTATAAGTAAAGCTTTCATAATTAGAGAAAAGCATAGATTTAAATCTATGGTCAATTCATGTCTCTTGTTGCTACTACTCGGAAATTGGGAATCAGCTTTTTTGAGTATCTAAGTGAGCGCATTTCTGAGACTGGAATAATCCCCTATCTGGCGAAATAATAGAATAGTGTACCAAAATCGGCTGCGATCGCAGCCGATTTTGGTACTTTTAAAACGTATTTAGGTAAGCAGTAGCTTCAATTAGATCCGAGAGTAGCGAAAACGAAGTCTGAGTAGCCGAAGCCAGCGTAACCACATTTGTGCAGGTTGTTCAAAGAAGCTGAAAATATCACCGAAACCTAAATTAGTTTTGTGATGATGTAACCAGTGTCTCTCAGGAGTAGTAATAAATAGAATTTGGCATAAAATTTTTACAGGCTTTGAAGTTTGCCAACCCAGTACACTTATGTGTCTCCACCATACATGAAACTGACCAAGCAGTAATCCAGAGATCACGCCGATGGGAGAGAAAGACCACAGGACTACTGCTATAAGTACATAAGGCAAAGCTCCCAAGATACCATCTAAAAGAACCTGGGGATTAAAAGTCAAAATAGCGTAGTGGCGGAAGTCCTTCTTCCAGGAGTGGTGCGTTTTTAAATGAAGGCTACCAAAAACGTGCTCGGGTACGTGGTAAAAGAATGTAGAGAGAAAATCGCCAAAAAACAGTAATAACCAAGCAACAGCGATAGCCTCAAGCATTTGTACTCCTCAAGAATAGTTAAGAAAACTCCACAGAAAATATGCAAATGTCATGCTGTCGGCGTAGACACCTGTTTTGTGCTATACAAGCAGTACTGTGCGTCTCATGGGTCTACGCTCCAGTTAATTTGGCTCAGAGTATATGTAATTGGGTCAGTTGCAGTTTCATAAATCTCCGATCCTTAAGACAGTCAACAGCAACTAGTAAGAACCTCCAATTTGACTTCTAGCTCTGGGTTAATGGCAGCAATACATCTAAAATCCGATGTAAATACCGTATTTTGCCATAGTTACTACACAATCTTCTTACTAAGGCATACAACCTAAGCAAAGGTTGAGTTAAAGTTAGTACAAATTTAGGTTAAGGCTTTCTTCAGCATTGTTAATTCTAAATTGATTGCAATTAAGCTTCAATTATGAATCTAATCAGAACGAGAGAAATAGGCATTCTGGCGACGTAGCCTGAGTTATCTAGGTGAATAAAGCAGGTATTGAATTAAATTCAGAGGCGGCAAAATTTGGAGGATATAGAATTAGCTAGATGCCATAATAGTCGGCTATCAATCAACAAATCATGAGTAGGGAGCGACGCAATCAGAGAAAGACATAGTGACGCGAAGAATGAATATTTGTCCCGTGTCCCCCTCTCAACCTATCAATTTAAACTTAGTGTTTAATACTAGTGAAGCTCCTATATCTACCTTCAAGTAGATGTGAGGTTTCTATCCCACATTCCGCACCCTAAAGTGTCACACTACGAATTTTCAGCTTTTGAGGTTTTGTCGATGCGCGACACCGATAGCGTACCCCTACGGGGAAGCAAACTACGCGAACGCTTAGAGCGAGTCTTCTCCCTACAGCCTTCTCCTAAAGGAGACGCTCTTGCGTTCGGGCATCCGACGGCAGGCGCTAGCCTCTCCCTTTGGGAGAAGGGGGCGATGGCGCAGCGTCACGAGCGTCACAGCCCGTCATAGACATCGCAATCCTGATTTGATGATTTTTGTATTAAATACAACATAAAATATAAATGAAAATACGAAAAAACCGATTGTGACAGTCAGGGGTGCGGAATGTCGGTTCTATGTAAATACGAAAAGTTAAAAAAACAGCTTGCATCATCAAAAGCAAACTATTCTGAATCTTAGGGCTGTCAGGAGGTGTTGTTATGACTACCGATGTACCTAAAAATCTTTCCCAAGACCCAAGCGTTAACCCTGTCCATGAAATTGTAGACGGACAAACCACAGATTGTTGCATTGTGGGTGGAGGCCCGGCAGGAGCAGTTTTGGCGCTGTTGTTAGCGCGTCAAGGCATTTCTGTGATGCTGCTGGAAGCACACAAAGACTTTGATCGCGATTTTCGCGGCGATACGATTCATCCGTCGGTGATGGAAATTATGGAGGAATTGGGACTTAGCGATCGCTTGCTAGAACTCCCTCATGCGAAGATGCGCCAAATTAGGTTTCAAACTCCTCAAGATACTGTCACTTTGGCAGATTTTAGTCATTTGAAAACCCGCTACCCCTACATTACGATGCTTCCCCAGGTGAAATTCCTGGAGTTCATCACCCAAGAAGCCCAAAAATATCCTAGTTTTCAGCTGGTGATGGGTGCGAATGTACAGGAATTAATTGCGGAAAATGGCGTGATTCAAGGTGTCCGCTATCGGGGAGGCGGTGGCTGGCATGAAATCCGGGCAATACTAACAGTGGGTGCAGACGGTCGCCACTCACGTTTGCGCCACCTGGGTGAGTTTGAATCAATCGAAACCTCGCCGCCAATGGATATCCTTTGGTTTCGCTTACCGCGTCAGCCAGAAGACCCAGAGGGGGGAATGGGGCGATTTGGTCAAGGTCACATCATAGCGATGCTTGACCGTGGCGATGAGTGGCAAGTTGGCTATGTTATTCCTAAAGGAGGCTATCAACAACTACGGGCTGCGGGTTTGGAGGAATTAAAAAAATCTGTAGTCGAAGTGGTGCCAGAATTCCAGCAACGCATCCAAAATTTAGATGATTGGTCACAAATAGCTTATCTCTCAGTCGAGTCCAGCCTTGTAAAACGCTGGTATCATCCGGGAATGCTACTCATCGGTGATGCAGCTCATATAATGTCTCCAGTTGGTGGAGTTGGCATTAACTACGCGATTCAAGATGCTGTAGTCGCGGCGAATGTACTCAGCAAACCGCTCAAGAAGCGACAAGTACAACTTAGCGACCTAGCAAAAGTACAGCGTCAACGGGAGTTGCCCACACGCATCATTCAGGCGTTTCAAACTTTTATCCAAAAGCGGGTATTTGCCCCGGTTCTCACCTCAAATAGCACCTTTGTACCACCTGCATTTTTGCGCTTACCCATCTTGCGCGACCTTCCAGCAAGGTTGATCGCCTTCGGTGTTTTTCCATCTCACATCAAGACTTAATTTTTGCCAATAATTTTTTCTATTTGATGAATGGGTGGTACAATCATACTACTCCATACAGAATTAAATGCTCATTTAGTCAGGCGAAGGTGGCGATCGGCATACTCAATGCTGTTCAAAGCGATCGCTTGGCTTTTATGCTAGAAAGGACTAAAAACTCAGGCATTATTAAAAAATGCAAACAATTAAACATATCTAGATATTAATTGGCACTACATAGAAAAACCCCCTCTTTTTCAATCAGCACTTTTTGCAGTCAGGAGTAATTTTAATGAACAGCTGCGTTTTGATGGCGGAAATTATTAACGAGCCGCAACTCCGCTATACAGCCGATAATCTGGGAGTTACGGAAATGCTGGTGCAGTTTCCCAATTCCCTGAAACCAGAAGATCCGCCAGCCACCCTGAAAGTTGTCGGCTGGGGGAATTTAGCGACAGAAATTCAGCAAAACTACCACCAAGGCGATCGCGTCATCTTGGTAGGACGTTTAACCATGAATACTGTTGAGCGTCAAGAAGGTTTTAAAGAAAAACGCGCTGAATTGACGGTGCAACAAATTCAATCTGTTGGAGGTAGTTTTAATACCGATCCATTACCTTCAGCAACCGTAACTCCATCATTCACTGAAACGTCTCCACCACAGGCATCTTCAGCATCTCGTCCTCCACAGAAAGACGTTCCCACTTACGAGTCAGCACGTCCAGCGCCTACCCCGGCGACAAATCCTGTTGGCGTTACTCCCCAAGCGACAAGTTACGAACCCGTACCTCAACCCACAAATTATGAGCGGGCTACTTATCCAGCAGTGAAACAGGAAGAACCAGATCCAGATGATATTCCCTTCTAAAGTTGGTAGTTGAGCGTCTATTCAGTTTGCTAACTAACATTACGATTAGACAATTTCTACAAATAGCCATCCTTGAGGATGTGCTATTTTTTTTAGTCATCCTTGCAAAAGTTTTTACCACCCCCCCCACTTCTAAAAGCAAATTCTTAGGAGTGGGGTTCTTGTTTCCGCAGACTTACTCACCAGCTTGTACAGAAACCTCGCAGCGATTCGCGTCAAATGCTGTTCCCACCGCAGTCCAATCACAGTTCATTTGTGCGATCGCCATAAAATTCCCGTCGTCGGGAAAAATTCATTCCCGGTATCTAGAAAAGCGGACTGCGAATTTTTACTGTATTTCTATATTGAGTCAGAGTAGATAGAGTAAATTTTGCAGTAGCATTAGCAGTAAAATGACCGTTATTTGTTTTACAAACCTTAAAGGTAGCGTGGGTGATCGCTCTTAGCTCAAAGTCGCGGATGCCATTAATGATACGGTATTGGGGGTTGCCTTGAAATAGCCATTATGTCATTGTTATTTGGTAGATTTCCTCTCTTCTCTACGAGAGGCTGCACCAACGAGACGCTACGAGATCGCTTGTATTTGGTAAGCGATCGCTACCGAGCAAACATATGAGCGTTCGCTTGGATGCTTTCCTCTCTATGAGACGCGGCTCGCGTTCCCTTGAATGAAGGTGAGTGACTCAATTTGGGATTTCGGATTTGAGATTGAGCATGAGTCGCACGCCATCTGCTTTTCTGGATAAAAGTTTCCCAGCATTTTAGTCAAAATTATTACATGACTCCTTCCCAATCAGGCAGAGGGCACGAGGCACAAGATTGACATATTAACTACATCACATTGACGTAAATCTAATTAAACCTTTTGTGAAACCAGGAAGTCTAAATAATGTAGACAACTTTTGAATTCACCATTCACAAATATGAGTAACCATAAAGTTCCTTCGATTACTATCTTCACAGGACTAGTAGCAGTCATTCTAGGTAACAGTCTCTTGATGACTTCGGGATCTGCGTATGCTGACTTGCCAGGGAAGCATCCTTATTACCTGCACGCACTCACTGATTTACGCACTGCACGGTGGTTGCTGGAACATCGCCCAGGCGATGCTGCCGTTAGTGGACAAGAAGATGTTGCTATTGGGCAGATAGATTACGCTATTAACGACATTAAGAAGGCATCTATTGATGATGGCAAAGACATCCACGATCATCCAAATGTCGATGTCCCCAATAATCATCCTGGACGCTTACATAAGGCAGAAGAAATATTGAAGAAAGTGCATTCCGATGTGAGGCGTGAGGAAGACGATCTAACAGCCCAGGGCTTGCAACATCGTTCGCTTTATCATATCGATGTTGCACTCAACGCGACTAAGCGTGCCCTTTACGATGCTCAACATCATAAATAGAGACTGGATGGGCGAGGCTGATCTCGCCCCTTTTAGCAAAGACGCATGGCTATTCCAAGAGCAGAGTTAAAGGAGAAACTCTCGTCCTACGGCTACTACAAAGACGGGTAGGAAAGTTACCAGAAGGGGTTCGGGGGTGCATTCAAACCCTTTCTTTAGAGCAATACCTTTGCCAAAATAAGAGCCTACAAAAATTTTGGCAAAACCGGACAAAATTACCCATACATAAGCGTTCAGCTTACAAGGTAGGTTGGACTCTCAGAACCTTTACACTGCGGACAATACGTTAAAAAAACCTTGCGGGAAACCTTAAAGGGATTTTTAGGAGTTATTGTTTTTGCCAAACCTCAGCAGATATGGCAGTTAATCGTCCAAGCATTATGAACTCACCCTCTTAAATTGGCAAAGGTATTGTTAGAGCAATTAGAATCACTTGGCGAGGCTTTGTTGGATTTTACAGCCATTGAGGATTTACTTAACTGGTTGGAAGCAAATCAAACAACGTAGAAAATCTCTCGATGGTAATGGTTTTTGTCAATGGGGTAAGCCTTCGCGCAGCGTCTCTTAGAGAAGCTATGCCGTCAGGCTTGTCGCCTTGCGCTGTCCTTCCCTACTCCAAGTTGTAGTAAATTCAATTTAGATTCAAATGTGCTTGAGGTCTAAGCAGTGAAAAACTGCCAAGGAGTGTAAAAACCAAATTTCCCGACACATACATCAAAACTATTGTTAAAATCCAAATAATTTTAAGTTAATATTCATACCCAACTCCTATGAGAGAAACTGTCCTAGAGGTTCGCAATCTCCAAGTTGAATTTTCCAGTGATGGCAATGTCGTTAGAGCTTTGGATGGTATTTCCTTTGCGCTGCATCGAGGCGAGACTCTAGGAATAGTAGGAGAGTCGGGAAGTGGTAAATCAGTGACAGCCCTAGCTGTAATGGGTTTGTTGCAAACTCCGGGTATAGTTACTGGCGGTGAAATCTGGTTTCGTCCGCAGGAGAATGCTAACGCCATCGATTTAGTAAAATTGCCTTCTGAGCAAATGCAGCTACATCGGGGTGGCGATATCGCCATGATTTTTCAAGAACCGATGAGTTCGCTCAATCCGGTTTATAACATCGGGTTTCAGCTAATAGAAGCGATTATGCGCCATCAAAATGTGTCTGCATCCCAAGCACGACAAATTGCGATCGCAGGTCTGCAAGAGGTAAAACTTCTACCGAGCGATGAGGAGATACAACAGCAGTATATCGAAACTTGGCACCAAACCAACAGCAATTCATCGAAACCAGATCCATCAAAGTTGCCACAGTTGGTTAAAGAACACAAAGAAGCCATGCTAGAACGCTACCCTCATCAACTTTCTGGGGGTCAGTTGCAACGGGTAATGATTGCAATGGCAATTTCTTGCAACCCATTAATCTTAATTGCCGATGAACCAACCACAGCCTTGGATGTGACGGTGCAAGCGACTATTTTGGAGTTAATTCGAGAATTGCAACAAAGCCGTGACATGGCAATGATTTTCATCACCCACGACTTGGGGCTAATTTCGGAAATTGCTGACGAAGTAGCGGTAATGTATAAAGGTAAAGTTGTCGAATCTGGTACTTCTGAGCAAATTTTTAGCAGTCCCCAGCATCCATATACTAAAGGTTTGATCGCTTGCCGCCCCTCACTTGACCGCCGTCCTCAAAAATTACTCACCGTTTCTGATTACATGAGTGCAGAAGAGACACCAACGGGACAAGTAGTAATTCAGGCGAAAGAACCCGCACAACCCACAGAAATCACCACCGAAGAGATTGCTGCAAGATTGGCAAACTTCAATCAGAAGGAACCCCTGCTGCAAATCCGCAATCTGAAAGTTGGTTTTCCGGTGCGCGGGGTGTTTGGTGGGACAAAACGCTACAATATGGCAGTTAATGGCGTTTCTTTTGATGTCAAACCAGGGGAAACACTAGGTTTGGTGGGAGAATCTGGTTGCGGTAAAACCACCCTTGGCAGAACCTTGCTGCGATTAATTGAACCGATGAGTGGTCAGATTATCTTTGAGAAACAAGATATTACTAGCCTCAAAGGAGAACCGTTGCAAAAACTGCGGCGGGAAATGCAAATAGTCTTCCAAAATCCTTTTAGTTCTCTTGATCCACGGATGAAGGTTGGGGACGCGGTGATGGAACCGTTGCTAATTCACTCTGTTGGTAAGAGCAAGCAACAACGACGCCAGCGAGTAGCCGAACTCCTAGAACGGGTGGGGTTGAGTGCAGATGCGATTAACCGCTATCCTCATCAGTTTTCTGGGGGTCAACGCCAACGGATTTGCATAGCCCGTTCTTTGGCATTAAATCCTAAGTTTATCATCTGCGATGAATCAGTTTCAGCGCTGGATGTTTCAGTACAAGCGCAGGTATTAAATCTTCTTAAAGAGTTACAGTCAGACTTTCAGCTTACTTATATTTTTATTTCTCACGATTTAAGTGTAGTGAAATTTATGAGCGATCGCATTTTAGTCATGAATAGCGGTCAAATTGTTGAAGAAGGGACAGCCGAAAGTATTTACCTGGAACCCAAAGAGGAATACACGCAAAAATTAATTGCGGCGATTCCTACTGGTAGTTCTGAACGGGTGCGAAGTCGTCATCTACGGGCTTTATAGTTAAAAGGGCGGTTATAAACCGCGTCTACACGAGGCAAAACCCACCTCCGTGGGTTTCAAGCCCTCAACTTTTCTTTAGTCCGCGCAGGCGGACTTAGTTTGTCTAGCCGCGAATTCCATTCGCCCTGGCAGCCTCATTCTGATTTTCTTTTTAACAGATATTTGTGCAAACAAAGTTAATTACATCTGCAAGTCCTGACTGAGTTTTTAAATTAGTAAAAATAAAGGGTTTATCGCCGCGCATTTTTTTTGCATCTCGTTCCATCACACTTAAATCTGCACCAACATAGGGTGCTAGGTCAGTTTTGTTAATCACCAACAAATCAGACTTAGTAATGCCGGGGCCACCCTTGCGGGGAATTTTATCACCAGCGGCAACATCGATGACGTAAATTGTTAAATCCACCAATTCTGGACTAAAAGTAGCAGCCAAATTATCGCCGCCACTTTCCAAAAATACCAAATCTAAATCGATAAAACGTTCCTCTAACTGTTCAATTGCCGCCAAATTCATTGAAGCATCTTCGCGGATGGCAGTGTGAGGACAACCGCCAGTCTCTACACCCAAAATGCGATCCCTTGCCAATGCCTGAGAACGCACTAAAAATTGAGCATCCTCTTGAGTATAAATATCATTTGTCACCACCGCAATCTGATACTGCTCACGCAATCCCTTGCACAAAGCATCCACCAAAGCCGTCTTCCCTGAACCCACGGGGCCAGCAACTCCCACTCTAAATGCATTCATTGTTATTTGTCGTTTATCCTTTGTCAATTGTCATATCATGTCCGCTTGATTACTTATTAAACCCGAAGAACCCCACCCCGCCAAAGCTGTGCTTTGTCTCCCCTCTCGAAGAGCGGGCTATCCATTAGTCACATCTTTCTTAACATTTCTGTAAGGCAGACTCAGAGGGAATAATAGAAGTAAGCAATGAGAGCATCATTGACTTGAGAG
>NZ_JBALCY010000029.1:0-215689 GCF_036917655.1 Nostoc sp. | reverse complement strand
TTATGGATTTAGAAGCTTTGAAAATTTTAGAGTCAGATGCTTATTAAATTGGCATTTTATTTATTAGTTTGGCATAACAAGTACTGAAGAGCCATATTAAGTTAGGAGTTTTAAGTTCACCACTTTCTTTAACTCCTAACTATATACTTAGGCTCCAAAGTGTTTTGCTAACATATTCAGCAGAAGTTTGCGCGGTACAAGCCGAGATAATTTGCTTCTAATTTGAGTGCTAGTATCAGAACTAATAACGGTTGGATAGCCTTTTTCTAAAGCCTCTAAAGATTCCCGAACCACTTTTTCTGAAGAATATAGTTTATCTGTACTGCTTGCCAGCGCTGGAGGAAAATTAGCTTCTGCAAAAAAGTTTGTTTCAATTGGCCCTGGACAAGTGACTAAAATACGGACACCATATTGACGATTTTCTGCCCACAGTGCTTCACTAAAGCTGAGAATAAAAGCTTTACTGGCAGCATAAACAGAAAGGTATGGTATCGGTTGAAATGCGGTAATAGAGGATACGTTAATAATACTTCCAGAACGGCGTTGCCGCATCAAAGGTAGAAATTTATGGGTTAAATCTACCAATGCCAAAATGTTTAATTGTACGATTTTGACTTGTTTTTCTCCATCCCCTTCAGCAAAGTCGCCATAGTAACCAAAACCAGCATTGTTGATTAATAAGTCAATGCTTAATCCCTTTGCTTTAGTGACATCAAATACAGCAGATGCTGCATTAGGTTCTGTGAGGTCTTTAACTATAACGTCTACTTGAATTTTGTGTTCTTCTTGTAGTTGTTTAGCTAATTGGCTTAGTTTCTCTTCGGATCGAGCAACGAGTACAAGATTTGTCTTGCGTGCAGCTAGTTCCTGGGCAAAAGCTTTACCAATACCACTAGAGGCACCAGTAATCAAAGCAGTTGGCATTCTACATATTAAGATAGTTTTAAGCACCTTATAAATCTTAGCTATGCTGGCTATAAGTTTTAACTACCCAAAGTGATATATCCAAAAGGGGAAAAGCAGCACATAGAACTGAAATCTGAGTGGAGGAAACCTCCACTCAGATTTCTCCTTCCCTAACACTTGACTTTCGGAAGCTATATGAATTCTCCAACTACACCGATATGGGAGATTCTTAAATCTTCTTCATCTGTATATTGAATAGACGAATCGATTTTTTCTGGTAATTCTCCGTCCTTACACGACCACTCAAATACAAATTTAGAGTTCAAGTGCTTAAGGTTAGAAAATATCTGCTTCCATTGGCTTCGTCGAATTCGATTACCCCACCTTGATTGTAATTCTTTTGAGTAGGCTTCTTGTTGATAAACAAAGAAATCAAATGGTCTTTCACTTAAATTTTTGTGATCCAGTAAATGAATGAGATGAAACATAAAGCCATCCTCAGATAGGTTACTGACAAGATTTTCTAAAAGTGGCACAACATCATCAACTGGCACATGCTCTAACACAGATTTTGAAAATATGAAATCTATTTTTTCTTTACTAGGCACTTTTTCAGACAAATTAATTGGAGCAATGTATTCTATACCCAAGTCTTGTAAGACTTCTACGGATAACTTTTTTAATGAAAGCAGTTTTTTTAAACGTAAGTGGATAATCTCACGATCTTCAAATGTAGATAGACTATCTAAGATACTCCAATCTACAGACTTACACACGGCTTTTAAAATATTTTCGGGTTGTAATAACGGGTAAATATCCGTTGCATAAACCTTTTTTGCTCCGAGAAGGTAAAATACTAACGAATGAGTCAGTAACCATCCACTTCCAATTTCAAGACAAATTTTATCACGCAATACATATTTTTCTTTACCAGACTGAAGCAGATAAATAGCAATTTCATTGGCACAAATATCAAGCCTTTTGCCTGCAACTGCTAGCTTACTGGAATGCATTTTATTGTATAAAGCTTGATATAGTTCAGATGATCTAATAGTCGATTTTGTTCGTTCATCGAGGAGACTATTTACTAGATTTTTCATTTTGCACACCTCTCTGGCTTAACTTATGGTGAGAACACAACACTATTAACTGTACCAGGGAGATGGGTTTCTGTATAACAAAACTGAATATACTGAGTGTTTTCTATACAATAATTATTAAGAAGGTATTTGCTAAGAGGTGACAAAAACCTTTAAATTGGAGACTGAGGATTAGGAATTGGCGACTCTTAAGATTTGAATGGAAATTCAGTGGAAAGTCGAGCCAGTTGCTTGGTGTTAGCGGTAGCGAGTAATCGAGCGTCAAGGGTTTACCGACTTAGGCGAACTGGCGTGGAGCGATCGCTTTGCCTTTTCGTACCCCTACAATACAAGCAAGCTACGCGCACTGTCTGCTTCAGGAGAAGGGTAGATAACTTTCCAAAACAGAAGTTGAAACACAGATTTACCATCTTCCCAATCTTAAAAAATGGGTTGTGTAAATTTTTGCTAAATCAGCCTAGCCATTAGATCATTCTTGTTGTGGAGTTTCTTAAAGCATAACTATCACTACTTCGTGTCTTTTTTTTTAAGTAGGGTGTCCCAAATAATAATTGTTGTGATGACAATTCAAATTCATTTTGAATTGTTAATTACCATTTTTCATACCAATAAATAATTTCTGAGGCTGAACTATTAATAGCGACGCCGTAACTATCTCCATGATTCCACTTGAAGCCAGGTCTACCTTTGTCGTCTGTATTTAATACCAATATTTCATAAGTAGCTGGAAAAGATTCCGTAGGAGAGTCACTGGTGTAGAAGAAAGTTGTCGGCACACCGTTAGGTTGGTTTATGTGGTCGTTTGTATTACCACCCCTATATTTGTGCTTTGCACTACTTCTGTATTGTGAAAGTAGTTTTTCTATCTTGTTTGGTGGCTCTTTCAGCCTAATTTGAAAAAAACTACTTCCTTGCGAAAATTCGGGAGAGTAAGCAATGCGAACGCTTTCGGCATAAGTGGGTATCTCATTAGGAAAATACTTGACTTGGTGATTATTAGACCATAGTTGATTACGAATTTCTTTGTAGCGTGATGTATCAGTTATTATTTTAGGTTCTCTAGTACTGCTAAAATTTGTTCTCAGAAAAAAGCTTCCTCCGACAATACTAAGACTAGCAAGGGCTAATAGAAACTGCGATCGCTTCATCGAGTTGGGTGCGTCTAACTTTCATAGTCATATACCCAACTAATAAACTAAATTCGTACTATTGCGGATATCCCATCAGAGATATTAACAGAAACTTTGCGTATCCAAGGATAATTCGGGGTGATTGTAAAATTACTGTGAAGTTTGTCAATGATTACCTAGTCAAAAACCGCAGGTTATCCTCGTTAAGACTAGTAATACCTTTGTAGCTAAAGGAAATCAATTCCACAGCCATCCATTTTTTTTTAATTCTTCCTGATGCAGCAATAACTAAGGCGGATATATAAATAGTAGATGCACCTTAATTAAATCATAGCCCTCAGCTTTTAGTTGGGGGCTTTTTTTATTACTGATATTTTTTAATTTGGAAATAAAATAAATTTGCTTATAAGTCTAATTTTCCCGGATATGGCAATCAATAAAGCGGATTAATAAATGGTAGATGCACCTTAATTAATTACAGCCCTCAACTTTTAGTTGAAGGCTTTTTTATTGCTGATATTTTTTAATGTGCGAATCAAATAACTTTGTATACAAGTTAAATCTTCCCGGATATGGCAATTAATAAAGCGGATTAATAAATGGTAGATGCACCCTAATAAATTACAGCCTTCAGCTAAAAGCTGGGGGCTTTTATTATTTAAATATAGATGGCAGCAAACTGGGAGCTAACCATACTGCATAACCAAGAAATCCAAACAGCAAGGTAATCAGGACAGTAATGCCGTAGCCGATGCAAATTAATAAACCGTCAGATTCGATGGTGGCAACAGTCAAAAGCAAAATACCTACAGTGGGGATAGGATTTGTAAACGGAATTGGTAATATTAGTAATACTGTTAACAAAGAGATACAAAACCCATTAATTCGCCAAATCAAAGGATTCTGGGCTATTTTTGCCAATCGGGGACGGGTGATTTTCTGTAACACTTTGGTAAGACGTCCCAAATTTTGCAAAAGCAACTGGGCGAAGGGACGAGGAAATTTGTAGTTAGCGATTCTTTTCGGTAGCCAAGGCGATCGCTTCCCTAAAACCATTTGCGCTGACAACAGTAAACAAGCACCACCAAAAGGGCCAGTTAATCCCGGTGGCATAGGAAATAAAAAGGGCAAAACTAATAATGTAATTACCAGACAGAACCCTCGTTCTGAGGTTTCTGCCAGAATATCGCCTAGAGTCAGCGGTTGTTCAGCTAGGCGTTGCAACAGGGACTTTATATCTTGAGAAAATCTCAGATGCATTTGGCGTGAGTTGATGCGAGTTCCCACATTTTTAGCAGAGGGAGAAATCAATCAATTTTAGATTTTGAATTTTGGATTTTGGATTTTGGATTGAAGGAAAATCTAAAATCTAAAATTGAATAATTTCTAACTCCTGATTTCTGGCGGTACTAAAACAGCTATAGCTTTAGGTATAACCCGAAAATGAGCAGGTGTGTAGGTAGTGATTTCACCATCTGTATTGATAGGACGCAGTTTGCGAGTAGACACCTCTATTTCTTGACCTTGAAGAGAACGTACACTCTGCCAATGTATATGTCGCCCTTGTCGCATCGCCGGAAGTAATAGTATAATCTGCCACCAATGTTTAATCTCTAAGCTATAAAGGTCTAGCCTTTGGTCATCTATTGTCGCATCGTCAGCTACTGCCAGACCACCGCCGTAATAGCGGCCGTTACCCACAGCAATTTGCACTGTTTTCACGCGAACTGATTCACCATTAATCACAATCTCCGCAGTAAAAGGTCTAGCTTCCCAAATCACTTGCAATGCAGTGGTGGCATAAGCAAATATTCCCCAACGGCGTTTGACTTCTTTGGTAAGTCGCTGGGTAATTTTTACACTCAGTCCCAAACTGGCAACGTTAAAAAAGTGCTTACCGTTCACCCAACCTAAATCGATGCGGTGTAAATTTCCATAGGCAATAATTTTGCAAGCTTCGCTGAGGGAATTCGGGATTCCCAAAGTCCTCGCTAGATCGTTGGCAGTTCCCAGAGGCAAGATTCCCAAGGGCAACTGAGTATCAACTAAAGCATCTACTGCGGCATTGAGAGTCCCATCTCCTCCACCAATGATTACCAAGTCAACTTGATGCTGATAACGAAGTATAACTTCAGCAAGATGTTTGGGGTCTTCTGTAGACTCCTCAGTTAAATCAAAGCCGAGTGTCTTCAGATATTGAATCGCTTCCAACAGACCTTTTTGCCCTTGACGGGCATGACGATTTACTAACAGCAGTGCGCGGGAACTCATGGTTAGTACCTTTTGTAGTTGATATGTCCAATTATCCGCATCTATGTATTCTGCTTTAAGTTGACTATAAAAAAAATCTTTAAGTTGTTATGACAGTTATCAAAACTTCATTTCGTCAATGCTTATTTTGTTGTTGTGACTAATTTTTAATTTATATTTTATCTAGTTTATCTCTATTAGTCCTCGGTGTGTGTTCAATCCACATATCTACATCAGCTTGCGAAACTGAAGAGAAAGATTTTCCAGTTGCCGGATCGTCAGCTTGCCAATAGATATTATTGTAGCAGTCAACCTTTTGCAAAAATTGTAATTCGTGAGGATCTGCTAGAAGTTTAAAGTAAGTCGTAAAAATCACTGAAAAATTATTAGCTATCGTACTTTCTGCGCCGTTTAACCGGATTCATCCACACTTCTAAGCGACTAAACGCTTGTGAAAAAAGTAACGTCAAGCACAAATAAATCACAGCTACACCCACGTAAATTTCAAAGGCGCGATAGTTATCGGCGATAATTAACTGTCCTTTACGTACCAATTCTTCAAACCCAATCACAGAAACTAAGCTTGTATCTTTCAATAAACTGATAAACTCATTACCTAAAGGTGGAATCATCCGCCGGAAAGCTTGGGGAAAAATTACATAACTCATTATTTGCACAGAACTCAAACCTAATGATTGTGCTGCTTCTGCTTGTCCTGGTTCAATCGATTGAATCCCAGCACGGACAACTTCGGCAATGTATGCGGCGCTATTCAAACTTAAAGCAATTACCCCAGCAGTTAGGCGATCAAAAGTAAATGTCAAACCAAGTTCTTGCAAAATTGCAGGTAATCCAAAGTAAATCATAAAAATTTGCAGCAACAAAGGCGTTCCCCGGAAAAAATCCACATACGCCCTCGCCATCCAACGCACAGGTGCAACATCAGAAAGGCGTATAATTCCAATGAGGGAACCCCCAATTAAACCAAACACTACAGAAAGTATGGTCAATTGCAACGTTACCAAAGCTCCCTGTAATAGAGTCGGAAAAGCCTGCAAAATCACGCCAATTGAAGTTAAGATTTTAGGCGTGCCAGCGTTAGTCTGATTCTCAAATGGTGATTTAACTGGTAATGATGGCGGTTCGATTTTAAACCATTTTCGATAAATTTGGGAATAAGTACCATTTTTCAGCACCCTATCCAAACCGTTGTTTATTAATGCCAAATTTGGCGAATTTTTAGCTGTAGCAATCCCGTAAAACTCCTCCGTCAGCAATTGCTGTACTATTTTAATTCCCTTGAGATTGCCCGTATTAATAGCATATAAAGTCACTGGGGCATCATTGATTACTGCATCCACATTACCATTGAACAATTCTTGCAGGGCTAAAGGTGCTGAATCAAAACTGCGAATTTGTACTCCAGGAATACTCTTAGCTTTTGCAGCCCCAGTTGTACCAATTTGTACCGCAATTTTTTTATTTTTGAGACTGTCAAAACCAGTAATATTTTGATTATCTGCACGGATGGCGATCGCTAACCCAGCCTTAAAATAAGGACGGGAAAAAGAAATTGTCTTCGCCCTCTCCTCTGTAATCGTGATCGAACTAATTGCCGCATCTACCGTTTTGGCTTGCAAAGCTGGGATAATGCCATCAAAAGGCAGACTTTGAAAATCCACTTTAAAGTTAGCTGCAACTGCAATCGCATTCATCAAATCAATGGAAAAACCCTGTAACTCACCACCTTTTCCTTGAAACTCAAAAGGTGGAAACGCTGGTTCCGTAGCAACCCGCAGAGTTTTCCCCGCAGTAGGATTCACCCCACAGCCAGCTAGTAACAAACAGCTAAAACTTATAACTAGAGATAAGCGCAGCCAACGGATAAAACTAAATTTAGCCATATTATTTTCTTTCCCTCTCTGCGCCCTGTGCGCCTCTGCGGTTCGTTCAAGTTATATATATGCAACTGTCCAATGTCCCGCCAAGAAATAAATTTCTTGGCTAATAGCTAAAGTCTACTGAAGTAGACTAAAACCCAATAGCTTGGGTTAAGAAGAATAGTAGGTTGGGTTGAGCGTAAGCGTTACCCAACAAAACCTTGATAATGTTGGGTTTCGTTCCTCAAACGCCAGTTGCTACAACTCTTGGAACCCCCGCAACGCACTGGCTCCCCAACCTACGCCAGTTTTAGTTTTTAGCCTTAACCCAAGTGTATTGGACTAAAACCCTTACTTAGTCTTCTTTAGAAGACTTTAGCTATTAGCCTCAGAATGAATTCTGAGGCGTTTTTTAGGACTGCTGCGCGTCTACACTACAATCAACTTTAGAGCAGCTTGACACAAGTAATGAACAATACCACCTCCGCGATTATTTTTGACAATATCGAAAAAAACTTTGGTTCCCTAAAAGTCCTCAAAGGAATCACAGGCGAAATCAACCGGGGAGAAGTCGTTGCAGTTATCGGTTCCTCCGGCTGTGGTAAAAGTACCCTACTACGCTGCTTCAACCGCCTAGAAACCATTAACAACGGGCGTTTAATAATCAACGGGATCAACTTATCCCGACCCACTCTCAACTATAGCCAACTGCGGCAACTACGAACACAAGTAGGCATGGTTTTTCAACAGTTCAACCTGTTTCCTCATCTCAGCGTCCTGGAAAATATGACACTCGCACCGCGCAAAGTATTGGGTAAAACACCGAAGGAAAGCGTTCAACTAGCGAGATTGTATTTAGAAAAAGTTGGCTTACATGACAAAGCCTCTGCTTATCCCGAACAACTTTCTGGCGGACAAAAGCAACGAGTAGCGATCGCCCGTAGCTTATGTATGAATCCCCAAATCATGCTATTTGACGAACCCACCAGCGCCCTAGATCCCGAACTCGTCGGCGAGGTTTTGCAAGTCATGCAGCAATTGGCAGCAGAAGGGATGACAATGGTGGTTGTCACCCATGAAATGCAATTTGCAAAAGAAGTAGCCCATCAGGTGATATTTTTAGATCAAGGTATTGTCACAGAACAAGGGACAGCCTATGAAGTTCTGACCAATCCCCAAAGCGATCGCCTACGTATTTTCCTCAGTCGCCTCAACAGCAGATAGTTAGGAGTTTGGAGTTTGGAGTTTGGAGTTTGGAGTTAGGAGTTAGGAGTTAGGAGTTAGAAGTTTGGAGTTTGGAGTGAAAAGTTAGGAGTTATAAATTAAAGACTTCTTTTAAACTCATCACTCAGCACTATTTAAAGGTACTCGCGCAAGAAATCAAAGGGATCATCTTCCCAACAAGGTTCAGGTATCAGCCAAAACAAACTACAGCTGATGTCGGCTTCAATTTCATCACCGTCGTCTCTATCAAATAGCTCTATCAAAGCTGTCCAATCACGTTCTCTCAGAAACGTTAACGATGGGGCATATACCTGGAGATTATTTGGGTAATTCACGCGCAAAGTTGTACTTGACAGCCGTAAAAAATTAGTATAGCAATTTGTAAATAATCAGATTCTAGCTTTGACAACCGCAGTTAAATAGTTATTTTGATACTATTAAATATGGACTCCTCTCATCAGTGTCTCACAATTTAAATAGGACTGCTATAGTATTTATTACATAATTACAAGCTTAATTTACTCAGACGCAAAAAATCCTTCAGGCTGCGACTCTACTAATTCCACGTCAAAGACTTCCGCAAAGGACTGTGCTAGATAAAAACGCACTTCTTGGCAAGTGATTCCTGGAATCAATTTGGCTAAACTGCCTACAGGTTTATCAGAAATACCGCAGGGTACAATGCGCTCAAAGCCTGTCATATCAGGACAAACATTTAATGCAAAGCCGTGCATAGTAATCCAACGGCTAACTTTAATCCCAATAGCCGCAACTTTTCGCCCTTCTAACCAAACGCCAGTAAAAGCCGGAATTCTTTCTCCCTGCAACCCATAAACTGCCAATACGCGAATTATTACTTCTTCGAGTTGCCGTAAGTACCAATGAAGGTCTTTACGATAACTTTGCAGATTTAAAATTGGATATCCCACCAGTTGACCGGGACAATGGTAAGTAACCTCGCCGCCGCGTTCAACTCTATGCACATCATATTGACCTTTGTCAATATCAAATTTGAGAAAATCTAAGTTGCTTCCTTGCCCCAGAGTGTAGACAGGAGGATGTTCTAGTAAAATTAACACATCATCTAGACTGGGGTCATGAATGCGCTCAGTGAGGAGCGATCGCTGCCATCCATGAGCTTCTAAGTAAGGCATTAATCCTTGGTTATACAGCAAACAACGCTTTTTGTGTGGTTCATCACTATGGATCATGCCAAAAATCAATTGGGATTAGGAACGAAATATATTTCAAGTTACAGGATTTGAGTCAACAATTGTTAAGCTTTGCAAAGGATTTTAAAGGAAAGTCAAGGGAACATGCATTAGAAAATACAAAGTGCTAGCTTGAATATACAACCTCAATAGGTTTTAGGAGGAATTCTCTGCAATAAGCATCATGCCAAGACAATAAGAACGAATGGACTGGCTGATGACTCTAAATAATCTTGTTTGAAATACAAACAAGATCAACTTCTAGAAATACTCGTGTTCTTGATTAACAGTGAGCAAACCTCAATCGAACACAGAAGGAGCAACTATCAACAGTTCTGTAAGCGTTCCTTTAAAGGAGAAGGTAGTCACGGGAGCTACGACTCAGATTTCCTCACCCAAGAGTTCTAAGTGGATATCCAATTGGATATCAGCGCAGAGATGAGGAGGTAAATCAAGGGTATACTTGATAACAACTCAGATGCAGCTAGGTTAGAGACAGCTTACCAGCAGTACATACAATATAGTTCACAATTTGTTTTGGCGGGAGTAATAGACCTTACCGCAACTTCTTTTCATACAAAGCAAATTCACACATCTAAATATTCAGCGGGAGAGTTTACATGAAGCTTGTCATCCACAGCAAAAATATTGAAATCACCGATGCAATTCGTGAGTATGTACATCAAAAGATTGAAAAATCAGTTAGTCACTTTCAGAGCATTACAAATGAAGTGGATGTGCATCTTAGCGTAGCCCGTAATCCCCGAATTAATACTAGACAAGCGGCTGAAGTAACTATTTATGCTAATGGTAGCGTTATCCGTGCTGAGGAAAGCAGCGAAAACCTCTATGCCAGCATTGACTTAGTTGCAGATAAAATTGCTCGTCAACTGCGGAAATATAAAGAACGGCGTCAAGACCAGAAAACTCAGGTGCAACCAACAGAAGTTGTTGTTGCAGAGTCGGTAGTCACGGATTTAATTGGCGATCGCACCCCGGAATTGCCCAACGAAGTGGTTCGCACCAAATATTTTTCCATGCCGCCGATGACCCTTACAGAAGCCTTAGAACAACTGCAACTCGTGGGACACGACTTTTATATGTTCCGCAATTCTGAAACTGGAGAGATTAATGTAATTTACGAACGCAACCACGGCGGTTATGGTGTGATCCATCCCCGCAATAGTAACGGCCATACTAACGGCAAGAATGGCAAGTCAACCCACGCTAATATTGTCATGCCGGAAAAGTCGCACTCGAATAAATAGGGAGTAGGGAGTAGGGAGTAGGGAGTAGGGAGTGGAGAGATAGGGTAAAAATAACTCCTAACTCCTAACTCCTAACTCCTACTTAGCCGCAAGTTGTTGCAAAGTTTTCAGCGCTTCCTCAACATGACCTTTAAAGTTAAACATTGAATCAAACACGTATTGCACAACTCCCTGTTGGTCAATGACGTAAGTAACGCGACCAGGGAACAAGCCAAAAGCCGCTGTTGCGCCATATAGCTTCCGCACTTGGTCGCCTTTGTCAGTTAATAAGGTAAAAGGTAGATTGTATTTCGCAGCAAATCGTTGGTGAGATTCGCTGGAGTCAGCACTCACGCCGACAACTTCAGCACCAGTGGTTTTGAACACTTCATACTGATCGCGAAAGGCGCAAGATTCAGCCGTACATCCGGGTGTGTCATCCTTGGGGTAAAAATATAGGACAACAGCTTTTTTGCCGCGAAAATCTTGGAGGCTAATTGTTGAGCCGTTTTGGGCAGGTAAAGTGAAATTAGGAGCGGTATCTCCAACTTTGATTGGCATAGCGAGTGTTGGTAATGACTTAATAAAATTTTACCTTGTATCCAAGTCTATAAATTTTGCTTGATTACCTGCATCAAGCGGGGTAGTTTAGATACTCATCTAACATAAAATTCCGCTTATGCGCCTGACTTCACTGGATGTTTTTCGCGGCATTACCATCGCCGGAATGATTCTCGTCAATATGGCGGGAGTTGCAGATAATGTATATCCTCCCTTAGCCCATGCCGATTGGCACGGTTGCACACCAACTGACTTGGTATTTCCCTTCTTTCTGTTCATTGTCGGTGTAGCGATGACTTTCTCGCTGTCAAAGTATACCGAAGGTAATAAAAAACCAACCTCAGCTGTTTACTGGCGCATCTTACGCCGCGCCGCCATTCTCTTTGCCTTGGGATTGCTACTAAATGGCTTTTGGAATCAAGGTGTTTGGACTTTTGATTTGAGTAGTATCCGCATTATGGGAGTCTTGCAACGCATCAGCCTTACCTATCTGCTGGCTTCCGTAGCTGTTCTCAACCTGCCGCGTAAAGGTCAATGGATACTTGCAGCAGTATTACTCATTGGCTACTGGCTAACGATGATGTATGTACCAGTACCAGAATATGGTGCGGGAGTTCTGGCGCGGGAAGGTAACTTTGGCGCTTATATTGACCGCCTGATTATTGCCAAAGCACATTTATACAAAGGTGATGGTTTCAACTTTATGGGAGATCCAGAGGGACTTTTCGGTACTATTCCGGCGATCGTAAGCGTCCTCGCTGGCTACTTCACTGGACAATGGATACGCAGCCAACCTGTACAGTCACGTACAAGTATAGGTTTAGGATTATTTGGACTTGGTTGCTTAATTATCGGTTGGGTGTGGGGGTGGACATTCCCCATCAACAAAAAGCTGTGGACAAGTTCTTATGTAGTCTTCACCAGTGGTTGGGCGTTACTTTTGCTAGCAGCTTGTTATGAACTCATCGAAGTCCGGCTGAATCGTCGCTGGAGTAAACCTTTTGAAATTATGGGCTTAAATGCGATCGCACTTTTCGTTCCATCGGTTTTGTTGATTAAAATCTTAGTGAAAACCACTATCGGCACAGGCAAAGATGCTCCCAGTACCTACAATTGGATTTACCAGAATTATTTCGTATCTTGGGCGGGGGCGCTGAATGGTTCCCTGTTGTTTGCCATAGTCACCGTGTTATTGTGGTGGGTTGTTGGTGTTCTGATGTATCGACAACGGTGGTTTCTCAAAGTGTAATGCGAGAATATGTCATTGCGAGTGAAACGACGCGATCGCAAGGTTTTTTTGGGGCTTGTTTCCCTAAATAGCGAAAATGCTGAGAACGAACGATCGCAATGATAGCTATTTGAGCGGACATTATATAAACTCTGCGTTTTTCTGTAAAACGCAAATATGCAAAGTTTTTATTTGCGTAATCAGCTGTTGCGCTTTACGTTTAGTGTTATATAGGTTACAACAGGTATTAAGTAATCAATTTTTAACACTCAAGGAACAAAGACGATTGCAGCGTTATCTATACAGTTGGTTCGCTCATTTCCGTTCTTCTTAGGGAACTGATCCAAGTTCTGATGTCTGACAACAAGCCGCTTCTAAAATTCCGAATAAAGAAGCGTCTACAAACTTCTGTGTGTGTTGAAAATTCTTACTTATTCTAATTCACTAAATTAATCCATAGAAAAATTGTGAGGTAATGAATGCATCGCATAAAATTTTGGGTATTTTTGCCGATTACCCTAATATTCGGCTGCTCAAATCAACTGTTGCAATCTAACCCATCTGTGGCAAACTCTAACCCAGCTGTAGTTCAACCAGCCAGTCCGACTTTATTAGCAAAGGCGAGTTACCTTTCACCGTTGGAACAACAGGTAATTGTTGAAACAAATAAGGTACGAACAAATCCCAAAGCATACCTCCCGATTATGGAAAACTATAGAAAGCGCTTTGAGGGGAACCGAGTCAAAATTTCTAATAATAGCTATTTGCGAACTCAAGAAGGAGTCAAAGCAGTCAATGAGGCGATCGCATTTTTGAAATCTGCACGTCCTGTAGGAGCGTTGAATGCCTCTAAAGGTATGTCTTTAGCAGCAAAAGACCACGTTAAAGACCAAGGCCCAAAAGGTGTCACAGGTCATGATGGTAGCGATGGTAGCAACCCCTTTACTCGCATCAACCGCTATGGTAGATGGCAAACAACCGCAGGCGAAAATATCAGTTATGGCCCAAACACCGCCCAAGATATCGTCATGCAGTTAATTATTGATGATGGTGTGCGCGATCGCGGTCATAGAAAAAACATTTTTAACGGTGCTTTTAAAGTGTCTGGTGTTGCTTATGGAACTCACAAATCATATAGAACAATTTGTGTAATTGACTACGCTGGGGGGTATAGGGAAAAATAATTTTTTGTTAGTGTAGCCATATCGGGTTTGTCGCCCCAATAAATTTTCGTTGACGCGGGGAAATTCTGAAGCTACATCGTCCAACATTTCCTCACGCACTGTCCCCGTGTTGAGATTAAACCGCCAGCGATGCAAGCGCGGGATATTTCCTTCTGGGTCGGGTTGCGAATCATCAGAACTCAAAACAGTAGTAGAACTCATGCGACAGGCAATAAGCACCACTTCATCTCCGTCTTCGTAAGCGTTGAGGGTATGGAAGACGTAGCAAGAGGGACTTTCAAACCAGCGGATATTACTGTTGTCACCGTGACGTGGTAGAATGGCAAAACGACTTGGGCGATCGCGCTCAAACATCATTACAGGTTCTCCCCGTAGCTTTAGTACTAAGAAGAACAGGGTGTGAGTATTGCCAATCCTTATACGTATATTATTGAAGACAGCGGCAGAAAAGTTATTGATCCTGAGCAGTTAAAATTTAAAGAAATAGTTGACCCCTATGGATTGATGAATCCCGGTAAAAGCAAGGTTCTTCAATTCCAAATTCAAAATTAGCAAACTACAGAAACACATATCAGAACTTTCTGTGTATATTTGTGTAACCTGCCTCCAAAAAGCTAGCTACTAGGCGTCTATAATTTGTGTTTTGATTTCAAAATCCGTGGGGATAACCCAAAATCCAACATCCCAAAATCGCCCATGATTGAAATTGACGGTTCCTACGGAGAGGGAGGCGGACAAGTTCTTCGCACTTCCTTAAGTCTAGCGGCCATCACTGGCGAACCCATACGAATTACAGGCATTCGCGCCGGACGCAAAAAGCCAGGATTAGCAGCACAACATTTAACAGCCGTTCGGGCTGCGGCGAGAATTTGTAATGCCCAACTACGGGGTGATGCTTTGGGTTCAATGCTGCTGGAATTCATCCCAGGTAGTGCAGTGCAAGCTGGAATTTATACCTTTGATGTTAGTAAAGCACAACAAGGTGGTTCTGCGGGTGCGATCGCTCTAGTTTTACAGACAATTCTCTTACCTCTGGCACTAGCATCCGGCAATTCCCAGGTAACACTAAAGGGTGGAACTCATGTAAACTTTAGCCCGACAGTGACGTATATTGAGCAAGTTTATTTGCCGATATTGCAACGCATGGGTGTAGAGGCCCAAGTAAAGTTAGGCGCTTGGGGGTGGTTTCCCCAAGGTGGGGGAGAGGTAGAGTTGCAGGTGAGTGGTGGTAGTCAACTCGGCGGCATCAACTTGCTGGAACGTGGAGATTTACAACAGGTGCGAGGACTCGCAGTGGTGACGGAATTGCCTTCCCATATTCCGCAACGAATGGCAAATCGTGCCGAAAATTTGTTACGGTCAGCCCATTTGAAAGTTCGTGTACAGACTTTGCGAGAAAAAGGTGTGGCACCGGGGGCGGGTATTTTTTTAACTGCTGAGTATCAGAACAGCTTGACTGGCTTTGGTGGGTTTGGGCGATTACGCATGTCGGCGGAGACAGTTGCAGAGATGGCTTGTCAGCAACTACTTGAGTTTCATCAAACCGGTGCAGCAGTGGATGAACATTTAGCAGATCAGTTATTATTGCCAGCTGCTTTAGCTTCACAGGAAAGTCAATACCGGGTGGCTGAGGTGAGTAGACATTTGACGACGAATGCAGCGGTAATTGAACAGTTTGGGCTAGCGCAAATAACGGTAGATGAAGCTGAGAAAATAGTGTCAGTGATTCCTCTAATTGGTGGATGAGATTAAAGACTAAACACTTTCTTAAGAGTCTTAATTTTTATAGTATCAATGCCACATTCAAGTTTGGAGATAGGATTTAAGCTTTTCCACTTCCCGCAGTCTATAGGACTCATATCTGATTTTTGAACAAGATTTCAGATAAAACCCTTATAAAATCGGCTTTTCAGCCTCAGTATGTTTTCTTCAATCCAATCGGAGTCCTATATGAAGCGTTTTGTTTATCTTCGTGAGTTCTTATGATGTATAAATAATCTCAGGCTTTTTGTTTTAAAATAACAAAAAACCAGGCTACAAAACCCCGCAGTTATTTAGTACAAATACCGAGACTATTTAATAATATATTGAGTTATTTTTGTAGTATATTTTTACAGCGATAAAATTACTTATATATGTCAACTACAAAGAAAAATAGCAAAAAAAAGATAATTCTTCAAGTTTGGAATCTAGAAAATGATGATTGGGATAATTCTTTAGATATTTATGAATGTGGATTTTCAACTAGAAAATCATGGATTGATAATGAAGACAATTGGGGGCTAGCTTTGTGTATTGTAAAAGGAAAGCTCAAGTCGTACCAAAATAATAGATTTTTTAATTATAATCAACTTCCTCAAACAGATAAAATTATTACTATACTTTGGCAAAAATTTTATATCCAAAATACAGAGATTTATGGGAATGATAATTACAAGATTTATTATGTTACGGGAGAGAAGAGAGCTAATATTTTTAAAGAAAAGCCTATTATTTTAGATACAATTCCAAATTTTAATATCTTTGAACGTAAATATATGAGGACTGGGATGACTAATATAGCAAATGATGAAACAGATGTAGCAAAAGAGCTATTAAGATTAAGTGATGAGTTAAAATTTTATCCTGGCTTTTAAGTTTTAAATTTATTTAAATAATTTTAATAACACAGTCCTCCAGGGCAAACGCATCTAAATTACTCTTGATCGCAACCAAGGTTAAGAACCAACGACAAAATAAGTATTTCTCGTTTAGTAGCGATTTTAGAAGCGCGGAGTAAATTTGCCTACGAATTACGTTAGCGTTCGCGGAGCGTCTCGTAGAGAAGCGGTAGCGATTCTTCTCCCAAAGGGAGACGCCAAAGGCGAACGAGCGTCATTACAAATTACGAATTACGAATTAGTTAAACTCCTTTCTTCTCTTGCCGTTCTTTGAGTTTCAGCATAATTTCTGCGTGCATCTCGCGGGTAATTGGGTAAAAATACGTTAAAACTAAGCCAAGAATCAAACAAACTGTAGGTATAGGGCCAACGGCAATACGAATAGCCAACAGTGCCGATTCCGGTTGGATGGGTAGTGGACTTCCGGCTAAAGATGCTTTGAAACCCGATGCTTGTAAAGTATTTCCTACTAAAAACAGCCCGAAAGCTAAACCAAATTTTTGTAGCAAAACCATGAAGCCATAAAAAATGCCTTCTCTGCGTTGTCCGGTTTGGAGTTCATCTAATTCAATCACATCTGGAATCATCGACCAGGGAATTAGATAAGCTGTGGATACGCCAACACCCGCCATCACAGCCATCACATACATCAAAACTATTTGACCGGGCTGTAAAAAAAATAGTCCGGCAGCAGCTATAATCCACAAACTCATTCCCAGAAAATAAACAACTTTTTTCCCAACTTTTTTACTCAGCGCCCCCCAGACAAATAGCATCAGTAGGGCGGTTCCTTGGACTGCAATCAGCAGTGTGGGCACATCTGATTCTTTAAGACCCATACAATAGACTACAAAATAGGGAATGATGCTGGCTGTAATCTGCACACCTAGCCAAGAAAAAAGATATATACCAATAACAAATAGAAAAGGTCGGTTGCTAAAGACAATTTTTAGCTGTTCCAAGAAGGGGAGAGATGCAGGTTCCTCGGCTAGGATGCGTTTGGCCTCAAAAGCCCGGATGCGATCGCGGACTCCAAAAACGCACCAATATAATCCTAAAATCGAAATTACCGTACAAATTGCTGCTAAAACGAGATATCGTTGTTGGCGATCGGTAATTTGGGAAAAAACAATTTGCGCTAAAATCAACGACAGAATGCTACCACCAATGGAAAATGTAAATCGAAAGGTGTTTAGGCTGGTGCGTTCGTCGTAATCTTGAGTTAGTTCTGGAGTCATTGCCGTATAAGGCAAATTCACAACTGTGAAAAAGGACTGAGATAGCACCCCAATAATTACGTAATACCAGAATAACGGCCAAACATTATCACTCTGATTTGCACTAAATTGCGGTACAATCCACTGCAAGAAAAAGAAAATTCCAAAGGGAATTGCTCCATAAAACATCCAAGGAAGACGACGACCCCAGCGACGAGATTTCGTTTTATCACTCAGGAACCCAATAAGCGGATCGTTTACCCCATCCCAGATTTTACTAATCATCAAAATGCTGCCAGCTAAACCCGCAGGGATACCAGCGATATTGGTAAAGAAGAACAGCAGATAAAAGACGGAGATATTTGCAGTAATTGCTGGGCCTAAATCCCCTGCACCGTAAGCCAGCTTTGTTTTTAAATCGAGTTTTTCACTGAGAATATCTCGTTGGGCATCGCCATCAGTAGCAGAATCATTCATAAAACTTTGCACTCATACTAAAATAAAAAATCTGCGTAGGCGTGGGCCGTCGTAGACATCGCCTTCAATACTAGCTATCTACCACTCCCGTTAGACTTATGCCAGACCTTTATGTTTCTTGGTCAGATTATCACCAAAAAATTGAACAACTGGCTATTCAGATTTATCAATCCAGTTGGGAATTCAACCAGATTATCTGTCTTGCTAGAGGAGGACTACGAGTTGGAGATATTCTTTCCCGGATATACCAGCAACCAATGGCAATTTTAGCAACCTCATCTTACAGTGGCGCTGGAAAGCAAGAAAGAAGTAATTTAATTTTCTCCCGCCACTTGACAATGACCGCCGAAAAGCTAGGTTCGCGCATTCTCCTAGTAGATGACTTAGTAGACTCTGGGATCACACTGGAACAGACTATACCTTGGCTCAAGCAAAATATTGATTTTCCAATTGAGGAAATTCGCACCGCCGTTCTTTGGTATAAAGCTTGTTCAGTTATAGCACCCGATTATTATGTTGATTATCTGCCTAACAACCCCTGGATTCACCAACCCTTTGAACACTACGAGCAGATGAACCCCGCCGAACTTGCGGCTAAAGTTAGTCAAGTGTGTTAAAAATACATAGACTCATATTCACCAGCTTCTAGCTGTTCTCCACTTTTGCTAAAGTACACATCGTAACCTCTAAACAGTCTGTATTCTGTTTTAGGAGCATGGTTTTCTTTGAGATGTACTCTTGTTCTTCAGGCGTGAGTAGATGCCGTCTTGAATATCAGATGTTGAGGAAAGGGATAGCTTTTTGCTCATGATCATGGAACGGAGCTTTCTGATCTAAATTTTTTGTGATTTCTATCTATGGAAGAAACAGTCCACGACAACTTTTTCAAGAACTTTACTGTAGTAACAGCAACTATATCCGCAGCAGATTATCTTCCTGAAACGTCAGGTATTTATGCTTTCTATCATGCATTTGATTTTTTAGAAAATAAATTATCTGACCATATAGATACTCGTATTAAAAATACGGTATTTAAAACAAAGTTTTCTGAGGAAGATAATAGAAGTAAGTTTATTGTCAATACTTGTGGAGAGTCAGTTGGTTTGTCTAAAAAAATGGATCAATTTCTCAAAGCTGTTTCTCAACCTAAAGAACGAAGAATTTTAAAAAATCTCCTAATCTCATGTAGCATTCTCCAGCGTCCAGATTATATTGGCACTGCAAACAACTTAAGAGATAGATTTATTCAGCATTTGGAGCGAGATGATGGGTTTTTCTCAAAGTACGCAAACTTAAGATCCAATGATGAGTTTTTATTCGTTTGTTTCCCTTGCCCAAAGAATATTTCTGGAGAGTTGGAAAGCTTGTTGATTCAACTATGTCAGCCTAAGTTTAATACACAGAGGAGTTAGAAAATGGAATTAGATAATCAGTCTCCAGAGACTATTGAATATAAGGCAATTACTGGTATATTTGGTAATGTTAGGTACTTTATAACAACTCTTGATCACAGTGATGCAGTTGAAAATATTAGATTTGCTGATGAAATTCAAGGCAGTTGGAGCTTCTCTGAACGAGTTCAGCGAAAAAGTGAGCGTAATAAAGCTCTAGATGATTATTATGAGTCTCATCCTAAACTTACTGAAATAGGCACAAAAGCATTGCTTAAGTGGTTTTTTACTGAACTTCAGCCATTCAAGGATTGGGTATCACAGATTAGCTACGTAGGTATAAATCTTCCTATTCAACCGGAGCAACCTCGATTAAGTGCAAGTCAAAAAGCAAGTATAAAGAAATTACGAGATTCCAGCGTTCTTTATACTCTTCTAGGACAAAAAATTCTTTTTTTCGCTGTTTCAAGATTCTTGCTTGGAAAGTTAAGAGTAGAGTACCATATTCCAGCGATTCTTGATGCCGTATCGCTTAGTATTACTAAAATGGATAGAGATGGCTTTTTTAGCCGAGATCAATCTCATTGGTCTCATGTTCTAGTGGAGTCAAATGAAAACCTAACCATAATCACTAAAGGATCTGGATTTGAGAAATGTATAGAACTTGTCAGAATGATATTCTCTAATTCTTCTGAAGGCGTGAGAGATTTGATAAAACGTACTCAAAAAGATGTCAGTAGTGAGGTTAACTGGAATGAAGCTTCGATTTCAACTTGGAGAAAAGATTTTCATGTGATATTACCTAAAGTTGATTTTATTGATGAGCAGATAAAGGAATCTTCTGAATCAGATGACTCCTTTGCTGAAGTTCGAGATTTACTTGACTCTTCGGAAGAGGACGAAGAGGAATCTGATGAAATTGAAGATGATGAGGATATTTTTAAAGAAACTGAGGAGCTAAAAGACTAAATGTAGTTACCTGTAATACTACTAGCTAAAATGATTTAAGTTTTTGATATCTCCCCAAACTTAGGACTCCACCACCCATTTTGTGTACTGAAATAAGCCACATCTTTATGTTTAGTATCCTGACGCGATCGCGGGTCAGAACATCGCAACATTGTCTTACTCTGCCCATCTTTGATATAACTGTACTCCTCTAGAGGTTTCTTACATACCGGACAGGGATATGCCGTAACCTTGATAGGAGGTTTTTGTTGATTCTCAGCTTGGACTGCTTTCGTTTGTGGTGGCTGCCAAGTTTTATTAAAGTCGCTCCAAAACAACACTACATTTTCACATCCTGTTGTGCATTTGAGGAAATATTTCTTTTTAACCTTAGTACTCGGAATTTTTGCGAGGAAATTTTTGCATTCAGGGCATCGAGTCTTGGAAGTTTCATATTTGCGCTCGCTTATCACATTAGCTTTACCTGTTGAGCAACTTGCAACTACAGTTTTAGCTTTGGAAAGCGCTGGTACAAAATAATTCTGATTCCAACTAGTTAAATAATGCTGCCAAGAGTTTTTTCCTTCAGAAATTGCATCAAGAGCATCCTCCATTTTCGCTGTGAATTCCGCCTCTAATAAATCTGGCAGTGCTTTGAGCAAAAATGCATCAACTTCTAACCCTAACGCTGTCGGTTGCAGATGGTCTTTTTTCAACTCCACATAATTGCGTTTTTTTAAAGTAGCAACAGTAGGAGCATAAGTACTTGGGCGACCAATTCCTTTACGTTCCATCAGTTGCACTAATTTTGGTTCACTATAACGGGGTGGTGGCTGAGTCTGCTTTTGCTCATGTCCAGCATTCTCCAGTTTCAATGCTTGTCCCTGTTGTAATGAAGGTAAAACACTATCCTTGCTGAGATTGTTCCAGTACCGGGCATAACCGTAAAATTCAATCACTTGCCCTCTAGCTGACCACAGTAAGGAACCAGACTGACTAATCACCAAAGTTTTACGCAATTGGGCAGCACGACACTGAGAGGCAATTGACCGTTTCCAGATCATCACATACAGATTAAACTGATCATCAGGAAGTTCTAAGCGCAATTGAACTGAGGGACGAAATACATCCGTTGGACGAATCGCCTCATGTGCTTCTTGAGCCGATTTGCTACTACGATGCTTGGCGACTTGCTGCGGTACATTCTGCGGATCGTTTTGCTCCAACCATTTACGGGCGCTGGCACAAAATTCTGGACTCAGCATTACTGAGTCTGTTCGCATATATGTAATTAACCCTGCCTCATAAAGCTTTTGGGCAACAACCATAGTTTTGTCAGGAGCAAACCTCAGCTTTGAACCGGCTGCTTGCTGAAGGCTGGAAGTTGTAAATGGTGGCGGTGGCTGGCGGTTAACGATTTTTCCTTCAAAATGAATCAGCTGATGAGGATGTCGCTGTGCTTCTTCAACTAAACGTGTAGCCTCTGCTTCCGAAAGAACACGCTTAGACTCCGGTGTTTCTGTACTATTACCTACCTTCGCATCATCGTGAGTTTCAGTTTCTTGGTCTGGTGCATCTTTTGCAGAATCGACCGTCCCTTTGTAAAAAGCCCGAAATCCTTCAGCATAATCTACCCAGACACTCCAGTAATCTTGGGGGACAAAAGCCAGAATTTCGTTTTCTCGCTGACAAATTAGGTGCAATGTCGCGCTTTGGACTCTGCCAACACTCTTAGCGCCGTTATTCAATGCCCAAACTAAAGGGCTACCCTTATAACCTACCAACTTATCTAGACAATCTCGGCATAGCCCAGCACCGATTAAGTTTTGGTCTAGCTTTCTAGGATTAGCGATCGCACTTTGCACCGCCGATGCTGTAATCTCAGTATAAATTACTCGTTTCGGTTCTCTTAAACCCAGCGTTTCTTTGAGATGCCAAGCGATCGTCTCCCCTTCCCGATCTGGGTCAGTTGCTAAAATAACTTCATCAACCTGCCTCACCGCAGACTTGAGCTTCTGGATTATTTCTTTCGCTCGTTGGTCACGCGGGACGTAATTGCACCGGACATTATTGCCGTCCATGACAAAGCCCAAGGAATCGTCGCCTTCATTGCTGAGTTCTCGGATGTGACCACAACTAGCGAGAACTTTCCAATCTGAACCCAGAATTTGACTGAGTTTTTTGACTTTTCCGGGAGACTCGACCACAAGGAGGCGTTTGATCATAGCAACTGCATTCTTGGTTCTGAGTAATAAACTGGCAATTGCAATTAGCGATCGCCTATTCTCGTTATGTAGATTTTCTAGAATACTGTACCAAAAAGCTTTGGAAATTGCTGAAATCTGAAGTAATTTTCTTGTACCTAAACCTTTGCTTCACTTAATGGTGCAATTCCGTATATCGGAAATTTGAATCATCTAATCAACTCTCATGCCTAGAAGAAAGGTAAAGTCTCGTGGATATTCACCGAGAAAAGTTAATGCTAGGGAAGTTAAGCAGAGATTCTTAATCGGATGTGAAGGAGCGAAAACCGAACCTAACTACTTTATGAGTTTTCGTGTTCACGCCCACTGAAAACTGGAAGGGCAGATGCTATGACTACACTGTAATTTATATTTGATGAGTCTCCACAGTGAGCGGTAAACCAAATTATCCACGAATTTTAAGGCAAACTGCGATCGCAAACCTGCATTGTAAATGTGCTGGCCGCCTTGTTAATGTGTTGGCTTGCATAAGCTAATCTACTCAATCTCTAACTTTGTTTTAAACTACTCCTGTAAACTGACAATTTTCCGGCTAATTGCTTCTCCAATCTCCATCAGCGTATCTTCCTGCTTGGGAGTAAATTCGTAGGGAAGCAGCTTGGCAATGCCCAAGGTTCCATGCAATTGGCCATTCAGCATAAGTGGCACTGTGATAGAGCCTTTTACCTCGGTTTCTTTTGCCGAGGGTCTGACTACCCCTTGTTCATCAGTTTGCAGGTTGCAAATTTGTACGGGTAGCTTACGTTCGGCGGCGACACCGGCCATTCCTTTGCCGATGGGAATTACCGTCATTTTAGGCAACAGGAATTCTGGAATGCCTTGGTAAGCCTTTAGGTGCAATAACTGACTTTCCCCATCTAGGATATGGATAGTACCTGTAGAGCAGTCGAAAGCAGTTAAGATTTCGACCAGCAAACGATTCCAGTCAATGGCAGATTTTTCGTCAGCCAGGGTATCAAAAATAGGTTGGGTATCTGAAGTCATAGTGGTAATAAGTGGGGTCAAATGAGCAATCGACACTGTTGGCGAAGTGAAAAGTAAAAAAAACAATCCCCATAAATCAATTTAGTTGCTCTGAGAACATTTTTCTTCATTTTGCCTTTTGACAACTCAGGGTGCGTTAGTCTCCGGCATAACACACCCTACTTCAATTACCTTTCCCGCACAATCTTTGAATTAAATTTGTAAATAACCCTCAAGTTGTGGCAAATGTCAAGCAATCATTCCCTTTTGAACGTTATCTGTACTAGTGCGAACTTCATGTATGCGTTCCTCACCAAGATTTTCCGGTAGAAATCCACCTGCCTGCATTTTCCATAACCTGTGGTAAGCGCCGCCGAGTGCTAGCAGTTTGGTGTGGGAACCATCTTCGATAATGCGACCTTTGTCGAACACTAGAATCCGGTCTAGATGGACGATGGTAGATAGTCGATGAGCTACTACGATGACCGTTTTCCCATTCATTGCTAAGTCGAGGGTATCTTGGATCGCTTTTTCGGTGATTGAATCAAGGCTAGAGGTGGCTTCATCCAAAATCAGGATCGGCGCATCTTTGAGAATTACCCGCGCAATCGCAATGCGCTGTCTTTGCCCTCCAGATAACTTAACACCACGTTCGCCCACCAGAGAATTGTAACTATCCTGACTTTGGATGATGAAATCGTGAGCATTAGCCTTTCGCGCCGCCTCGAACACTTCCTCATCGGTTGCATCTAAGCGTCCGTAACGAATATTTTCTAGCAGCGTGCGATGGAACAGAGACGGATCTTGGGGAATCAAGCTAATTTGAGCGTGTAAAGCATCCTGAGTCATGTCTCGAATATCGACCCCATCAATGATAATCTGTCCAGATTGTGGGTCAAACAAACGCAGAATCAGATTGACAAAGCTGGATTTTCCAGAACCAGAGAAGCCCACCAGTCCGACACGCTGTCCCGGTAGGATGGTGACAGAAAGGTTGTTAAAAACTTTCTTCTCATCTGTGTAGTTGAAATTCACGCGGCGAAATTCAATCTTACCTTGGGTAATTGGGTGTGCGATCGCGCGATCGCGATCGACCAACTCGTGGGGTTGAACAATGATGAAAACGCCATTAGCAACATTACCGATATGTTCAAAAAATTCTAGAAAGCGTTTACTTAAATTGCGGGCTTCACTGATGATCAACAACGACAGACTGGTTGCCACAACGAAATCAGCAGTAGCGATCTTCCCTTGACTCCAGAGGGAAAGCGAGTAATACAGGGTGCTAATTTTCAGAATGGCTGCTGAGATGAACTGAAACCAGCGAATTCGCTCCGAATACCAATTGGAATTTCTTACCTCTTTGATTTCGCGGCTTAATTGCTCATTCAAATAGCGTCGTTCAAAACCCAAGCGAGCAAACAATCGGCTGCTGGTGAGATTTGTTACCGCATCTACGATGATGCCAGTTGTCTCACTTCTGGCGGCTGCGGCTTTCCGGGAGTAAATTCGGCAGCGAGTTGCCAACCAGAACGAAATACTAATGAAGAGAACTGCCCATATTCCCACGAGTGCAGCCAGTGGAGGATAGGCGCGATACAGTATTGTCGTGGCGACGGTATACACAACGATTACTGGCATAAATTCAGTAATCATCATTTGCATCGTCTGAGTAACACCCAGAGAAGTTTCGCTAATCCGATGTGCCAATGCCCCGGAAAAACTGCTGCTCATGTAACGATGTGAATGGTGTTGCAAGTAGGCATATAGCGATCGGACGATGTGCTGTCGGTGAATCGGATGGAGGATGGTTTGCAAGAGTCCAGCTGATCGCCCGAATATCACTTCACCCACACTCAAAGCGGTGAACAGCATCAGGGGTTCCCTCATAGCATCAAAAATGGGCTTGCCGTCACCCGTTGATTTTGTCACGCCCCGGATGATCTGGCCAATGGCATAAGGCAACATAATGCCACAGGTTGCGTGTATCACCTCCAGGATCACCATTAACACATACCACCACAGGAACTGGTTAACGAAATACAAAATGAACCTGAATGGAGTTGATGGCAGGTTTGGTGCATCAGCAGCACGTTGAAAGGATTTGGATTGTCTGGCCTTTTTCGTCATGAAAGTTGATCCACTAACATCATTTGAGTTTTTTTGAAAGATGAAAACGGACGACTGTATAAGCCGTCCGGTGGTATTAAGGACTTCTGGCAGCACTCTTTAAAAACTTTTGCTGTTTGGTTATAGCCGACTTACTTACTCGTTTAATTAATAAGCTTTTGGACATTGAATTTGCACATAAGCTAGAAGTAAAACTTTTTTTGTGGCTGGGCAAGATACTACCCAAGATTATGCAAATTAAAAGCTTGATGCGTATCCTTTAGCAAGACTTATAGCAGTTACCAGGTAGATTAGGACATGAACTAATGAGAAAACAAATTACCAAAAGACTTTCAAGCCTGTTCCCTGCTATACATCACTAGATCATAATTTCTGGCGGTGTGATCGCATTATAGATATCAGGCGGTAGTAACGCATCCTGAATATTAATTTTCTTTGGTATTACACCCTCTTGAAAGAACAAATCTGCCACACGCTGTTGTTCTTTGATTAGTGCGGGGCTGAGTCCTCTACGTCCTACGAAAGTACGACGAGACATCACCCTTTCTACCACATCCACATCGAGCTTTTGTTCAGTGATCATCAATTTGGCAACTTCGCCTCGATTTGCCTCTGCCCACTTGTCGAGCTTATTAAGTTCCTCAATGATAATTTTTAGCAAGCCAAGATTTTCTTCGGCAAACTTCCTGTCAGCAATATAGTAGGCACCAGGAGAATCTAGCCCAACAGAATCTTTGAGGACTCGAATTCGACCCATCTTTTGAGCGATCGCATAGTGCGGATCTGATGTCATCCAAACTGGAATTTTACCTTCGAGAAAAGCATCCCGTGCCTCGATAGTCGCCAGATTTTTGATTTTAATATCTTTAACGGTCAAGCCGATTGACTGCAACGCTCTGATAATAAAGTAGTGTGATGCCGAGCCTTTTTGAAAGTAAACTTCTTGACCCTTGATATCCTCAAACTTCTGAAGCGGAGACTCCGGCGGAACGCCAATAACACTACTTTTCCCTGTACTTTGGTTTCTTTGTGTACCGACTACATAAACCAGGTCTGATCCAGCCACTTGGGCAAAAATTGGTGGCGTTTCTCCCACTGATCCCACATCAACTTTTCCCGCGCGCATCCCTTCCATAAGTTGAGGTCCTTGGACAAATTGCGCCCATTCTACCTTAATCCCCATCGGTTCCAAGCGTTTCTCTAAAACTTTCCGATTTCTGAAAAGATCCCCCGCACTCTGATATCCCATGCGGAGAACTTTAGTTTTTATCCCAAGGGAATTTTCACTGGCATTAGTAGTGTTTATTAAAGAAGACTGTTGGCTTTGTTCGCTACAACTTCCTAACAGATATGCCATAGAAAAGCCACATAGCCCTGAAGTAGCAAAATGAAGAAAACGACGGCGTTTAATCATAGCTATTTTATCCATGAGATATTTCTGATTTAAAGAAATTCTGGTTGTCATTTCCAAAAACTCTAGGCGTTGATATGCTTAAATCTCCCGGTTTACAACCATCTAATACCAATTCGTAATTATGAAAATCAGTTGAAACTAACGAAGAGAATCTCCCCTTCGGTATTCGGCGGTTAGGTCGTCTAACTTTTGTTTCAAACTGTCGTCGAGTTTTAGTTCTACTGCCTTCAGAGAGTCAGCAAGTTGTTCTGGGCGGCTTGCGCCAATGATCGGGGCAGTGATAATCGGATTAGATAAAACCCAAGCCACCGCTAGGGTGGTGAGAGAAAATCCGGCGAGATCCGCTACTGTGCCTAAAGCCTCGACAGTATTGAACTCGCGATCGTGCCAGTAGCGATCTTGATAACGTTCTGCGGCAGCACCTAACGTGAAACGGGTGCCTGATGTCGGACCTTGAGCAAGAATATGTTTGCCGGTGAGCAGACCACCCGCCAAAGGATTGTAAGAAATTACACCCAGTCCTTCTTCTTTCGCTAGGGGCAATAGTTCTCGCTCAATTTCGCGGAATAATAGGTTGTAGCGGGGCTGAATTGAGATGAACCTAGTTAAATTGCGCGTCTCGGCGCGGCCCAAGGCGCGGGCGAGTCGGTAGGCTAAGAAGTTGGAAACCCCGATGTAGCGGACTTTACCAGCACGAACTACTGCATCCAGCGCTTCCAGAGTCTCATCGAGGGGGGTTGATGCATCGTCGGAGTGCAATTGGTACAGGTCGATATAATCGGTTCCCAAACGCCGCAACGAAGCATCGATCGCATCTAGAATATGTTTACGCGAAGCCCCCTGATCCCAAGGTGCAGGGCCAACTCGACCAACGCACTTGGTAGCCAAAATAAAATGTTCGCGTTTGCCTTTCAGCCAGCGCCCAACGATTTCCTCGGTACGCCCAGCAGTGGCAAGCCCGCCACCGAGGGGATAAACGTCGGCTGTATCCAAAAAGTTGATTCCGCCATCGGCTGCGGTGTCGAGGATGTGCCTGGAAGTTTCTTCATCGGTCTGCAATCCAAAGGTCATGGTGCCGAGACAGAGGCGCGAAACAGTCAATCCAGTTTTACCGAGATTGGTAGTTGGTAAGGTCATAGAGATGTTGTTGATTGAGAAAGTGTTGAAATTTTTAAATAGAATGCGATCGCAGAACTAAAAGCCTGTAGGACACATCAACTAAGTACAGCCTTTCCTTAATTCGTACCGAATTAAGGAAAGGCATACCCTGCATTGTTAATACATCGGCTTGCATTGTTAATGCATCGGCTTGCATTGTTAATGCGTCGGCTTGCATTGTTAATACATCGGCTTGCATTGTTAATACATCGGCTTGCATTAACAATGCTACGCTTTTACGCAAAACTGTACTAAGCCATGATTAACCAATAAAATAACGATGTCGGCATTTTTTAAGGCGTGAACCAATTTAACCAACCTTCCCAGTTTTGATATTGTTATGTTAGGCAGGCAAGATGCCTACCCCACGGAATATTGCAAGTTAGTTTTTGGACATTTTGCTTTCCTTAAGCGACTACAGAAGTTTCACGACGGCTCAGGGAAACCAGCCACTGTTGCAACTTCGGATCGCCGTATACTGCATCTGCAATAAAATGATCGCCTTCCGGCAGCACTGTCAAATCGACTTTCCCCCCGACTTTGCGTAAGCGCTCAACAAAATTCTCTGTATCCTCAATCGGCAGATTTTTGTCTTGTCCACCTTGGAATATCTGAACGGGAATGTCTTTGAGTGCAGCTAGTTCGCTTTCTTCTAATGTTTTGGGTACACGTCCAGACACAGGTACTAGACCTGCGAAGCGATCGGGATGCAAAGCAGCTATATGCCAGATCCCCGCCGAGCCTAAACTGAACCCGGCTAATATCACCCGCGCTGGATCAACAGGTTGGGAAGCGATCAGTTCATCAAGCAAAGCA
Source organism: Nostoc sp. (assembly GCF_036917655.1). GTDB lineage: Bacteria > Cyanobacteriota > Cyanobacteriia > Cyanobacteriales > Nostocaceae > Nostoc. Next base: position 186,330 of record NZ_JBALCY010000029.1, on the reverse strand, counting down.
AGCACATCATCCGCTCGATCTGCCCAAGTCTGTTCAGCCAGAATCTGGGGTGCGGCGAAGACATAAGGTAAAGAGTCGGATAAATCTACGAAACGAGGTAGACCCCATTTCAGTAGCACGTTTAAATCTGTTCCGCGATCGCGTCCTCCGTGCAAAAAAAGCACTAAGGGTGCAGGTTGCTTGGCATTGTCAGAAACAGGCGAGAAAAGATAAGGCAAGGAACCATTCTTGGTGTCGTGACGTTGTTCGATAGGCATAGTCTTGACTCATAATTTATATTCGGCATTGGGCAATTCAATTTTGGATTTTGGATTTTAAATTTTGGATTAAATTTCAATCTAAAATCTAAAATCTAAAATTCTTGCTCCCACGCGTACTAGGCAGAATCAGCTAACGCAGCCTTGATCGGCTGTTTCCACACTGCGGCGGTGTACAGTGAAGCATGGAAGTCCGGGGCGATATTGTCGCCTGTGATGCGTGCCTCGTGTAGCGCCCAGTCGGCGAAGAACAAGTCGTGGCTGATGCGTGCCACCACCGCCGGCACGTCGCGCCGAATGCTGGGTACGTCGCCGATTGGCAAGCCGAAGCTCACAAAGCCTGCCGGGTTGAAGACGTGGATATCCTTCAGGTAGGGTGCGCTGCCGGGTACTTTTTCCTGGTATTCGTGGGCGCTGCCAAGATAAGGGTGCGTACCTAGATCGTCGTCACGCTGGTCGGCTGGTGGCTCGTAGCGATCGCGCCAAAGTGCAATCTGATGTGCAAAGTCGGCTAGTTCAGGCCGCTTTGTCGGATCAACGAAATAGCCTGTACCTGCGATCGCAAAATCGAACTCGAAAACATCATCGTTCACCTGCGCGACGATGCGCCCGCCCTGCTCATGTGCTGATCTCCACGTCGCTGACAAGTGCAGGTGGAAGTTCGGGAATGCGATCGCCCGTTCAATTGCGTCGGCTGGGGGCGTAGAACCAACTTGACGAAAGCGCCAAGCCTGAAACCAGCGAGCTGCATCGGGCAGTTCTGGATAGTTGTCGTATGCGCCGGGATACCCACGCACGCGATTTACTGGCAGCGATGCGATCGCTGGCCGCCGCGCAAACAGATGCACCGCCTTTGCTCCCGATTCGAGTGCCACCCCTGCGGCATCGAAAGCCGAGGCCGCAGCGCCCAGCACCGCCACGGTCTTGCCGCGTAGCGCCCTGAAGTCGATGGCATCGGCGGTGTGTGCATACAGGGTACGTGGCAGAACAGCTAGCACCGATGGCACGTAGGGACCACCAGTGCCAGCCACACCGTTAGCAAAGATAATCTTGCGCGTGGTTTCCACCTGTGGGACACCGTTCACCTCAAGGTGCAGACGAAAGAAACCTTCTACTGGCTCGATCCGCACCAGCCGCGTCCGGTATCGAACCGGGATACCCAAAAACTGCCGATACCAACTGAGGTACTCGGCCCACACCAAGCGGGGGATGCGGTCGATCGCTGCGTAAGCCTCGACACCGTGCCGCGCCTCATACCAAGCCTGGAACGACAGCGCCGGGATGCCCAGCTCAGGTCCGGGTAAGTTCTTCGGTGTGCGTAGCTTATTCATCCGCGCTCGATTGAGCCACACGCCAGCATGGGCCTCGTCGTCAGCCGCGTCGATCACTGTTACGCCGCCGATGCTGGCGCGTCTCAGTGCAAATGCAAAGGTGCTGCCGCTACCACTGCCACCCACAACTGTAACGTTGTGATCCACGCCTGGGCGGTCGGGTATCCAGTTATCAGGATCGGGGCCGATTAGGCGTAGCGCCTCACGAGCCTCAATATCAGGGTCAGTCGTTATCGTCATATCGATCTCCCAGGCTGAAACGCTTTGAAAATGAGGGGGATGACGAGGAATAATTTTCATGTTTCTCCCTCATCTCCCTCATCTCGTCTTTTATCGGTCACGCCACTACTAAGTTCTTATCTACTTGCTTAAATTCGGTGTTACCTACTTTGGATTCGATCGCAGTACCCTTGAAGAATTCGGGGTTAGCTTGGGTGTAAAACTTGTAGGGATTAGCGAATACATAGGATCTGAAGTCAGCTTCGGAAATAACGCCTTCTTGCACCAAATCCCAGCTTTCAGCCAGTGGGGAAGTCAAATCTGGCACATCCCAGTGACCAACATCGGAGGAATAAATCGCGTTGATCTTGACTCCCAAGGGATTGGCTTTGTCGTTGAATGCCGCAGCGATCGTGCGATCGTCGGACTCGGAACCAAAGAAGAAACTATTCACCCAGCGATCGCGGATGTCTTCAATTGTTTCAATGCCTGCTGCTGCAAAATCGTCCAATTCGCTACCAATTGGCGCCCGGCTATGACGGCTGAATGAAGCTCCCAGTACACTCTTGGTCAATTCGTCCTTGTCGAGGGAATACCCTTGAGTAATTTCCGCACCGTAGTGTTCAAATATTTCAAATAGCTCATCAGCATTCGTCAATGCTGGATTGTAGTTTTGCAGCGCCTTTAGATTGCGCTTGGAGAAGCGATCTACTAAATGAATGTAGACGTGGGCACCCCAATCTGCGCCACCTTCCAGCATCGCTACACGCAACTGCGGAAAACGCTTGGTAACACCGCCGAAGAATAGTGCCTTGGCAAATGCTTGCGAACCATCGCCGAAGTGGCCGATATGGTTGTTCATGTAGTTACTGATGGAGGAGCGTCCAGTCCAACCCTGACTGCCGTAATGGGTGGTGACGGGTACGCCTAGTTCAACGACTTTGGCCCAGAAGGGATCGTAGTCGTATTCACTATCTAGTCCGTAAAAGTCGATATAAGAGGCATACTTGGCGATTTCGGGGAATTTATCGGCTGGATACTTATCAGCGATCGCTTTAATCGGTCGCTTCACACCTCCAGTGATATTAATAACCTTTAACCCAAGTGTTTTTACGGCAAATTCTAGCTCCTCAATGCCTTCTTGGGGAGTAGTTAAGGGAATGCCAGCTACCGGTGTCAGGCGATCGCTATATTTCCGGTAGATATCAGCATGATAGTGATTGACAGCCCGTTGCAGTGCCTGACGGTTCTCTGCACTTGCTCCAGCCGGTGCTAGGACATTATTTGGAAACAGCACCGAATAGTCTGATCCTTGCTCCGCCTGACGCTCATAGAGGAGTCCGGGGAGGGTGTAAGTGGCGAGATCCAGCGTATTTTTGGTAACTCTGGCCCACCAAGGCGATCGGATTGTGCGGTTGTATTGACGTTCTTCTGGAGTTTGTTGATACCAGTCTTTACCGTTGCTCTTGGAGTTAAGACGGGAGGCTTCGGTTTTACGTAGTTCGTCTACGAGTTTCACGCCGCCGTACTTGGCGATGTAATCCTCAAAAGCTGGGGTGAAATCATTGGTGTGAACGTCGGTGTCGATTACCGGATAATCAAGGGTTGCTCTGATTGCGGCGGAGCGTGAGGTCTTTAATCGGCTATATTCAGTCATGTTTTTTTCCTTAAAAAAATTACAGGGTTTTTGTAGAGACGCGATTTATCGCGTCTAATATCGCGTCTAAGATTTTCAAGTTCCGTAGGGCGGCGATCTACAGAAGGTGCAGTTTAAAAGGTATGGCTTAAACATCTGTGAAAAATTTATTTACGCTACTACTAAGTTCTTGTTCACTTGTTTAGCGGCAAAACCATTGCCCGGACGACGCAATCCCAGGTTTTCCCGCAAGGTACTGCCCTCGTATTCGGTACGGAACAATCCGCGTTTTTGCAAGACGGGAACGACTAGGTTAACGAAGTCATCTAATCCTGTGGGGAGGATTGGCGGCATGATATTAAAGCCATCTGCCGCACCGTTGTTGAACCATTCTTCTAACTGGTCGGCAATGGTTTCGGGAGTACCAAGTATGGTGCGATGTCCTCGTGCGGTGGCAAGGGAGAGATACAACTGGCGCAATGTGAGAGTCCCACGAGTCGCCAAATCTCTGACTAGTTTGAGACGACTTTTGTTAGTGTTGGTGTCGCTGGGCAGTTCGGGAGCCAAATCATCTAAAGAATATTTCGACAGTTCCACACCTTTGTAATAGTTCTTTAAAATCCCCCAGGCGACATCGGGATGAATCAGTGATTGCAGGAATTCGTACTTTTCTTGAGCTTCTGATTCGGTACGGCCAATGATTGGGAAAGCCCCAGGCATGATTTTTAGATCGTCTGGCGATCGCCCATATTGTGCCAGCCTACCTTTTATGTCAGCATAAAATTCTTGGGCATCAGCTAGGGTTTGATTGGCGGTAAAAATCACCTCGGCAGTGCGTGCGGCCAAGTCCCGTCCCGATTCGGAGGCTCCAGCCTGAACAATCACCGGGTAGCCTTGGGGCGGACGACCGACGTTCAAAGGGCCTTTTACGGAGAAATATTTGCCCTTGTGGTTGAGTGTATGTAGTTTATCTGGGTCGAAATAGATTCCAGATTCTTTGTCACGGATGAAAGCATCGTCTTCCCAACTATCCCACAGTCCTTTCACCACTTCCACAAACTCTTCGGCGCGTTCATAACGCTGGCTATGTTCCGGGTGATGCTCAAGCCCGAAATTACGTGCAGCATTCTCATTCCCTGTGGTGACTACATTCCACCCTGCTCGACCCTTACTCAAATAGTCCAGCGAGGCAAACTTCCGGGCCAGGGTGTAGGGTTCTTCATAGGTAGTTGAGGCGGTGGAAATGAAGCCAATATTTTGGGTAACAGAGGACAAAGCCGAGAAGAGAGTGACCGGCTCAAAATGGGCGATTTTACCGTTGCGATACTGAGCTTCTGGAGCGCCACCCCAGACTCCTGGGCTATCTGCCAAAAAAACTGCATCGAACAAGCCGCGTTGGGCAGTCTCGGTAATTTCCTTGTAATGCTCGAAATTCAATCCAGCATCTGCTTGGGCATCGGGGTGTCGCCAAGAGGATATGTGATGACCGGTGGCTTGAATGAATGCACCTAAACGAAACTTGCGTGTTGTGTTCATATACTTTTTTCTTGTCTATGGTATGATTGCTGATTTGCGTATAGCTAATGGCTTTTCATGTAACGTCAGCGATCGCTTGGTTAATTCCTAACTGCTTAATTGGTCAAACCCGAATGGCTATGTGGCAAGTGTCTAATAGACCTCTTGCAAAAGTCCCAAACACCCTAGCCTTAATCCCCTCTCGAAGAGCGGGTAACTCGGGGCCCCCTCTGGGGATTAGGGGCAGGGAGACAAAGCGTAGCTTTGGCGGGGTGGGGTTCAAATTTATTGATTTAGGCAAGAAGTCTAATGAAAAGACAACAGCATGTTTCCTTTCAACCTCTGACATCCACCCAAAAAATACTCTGATGGCACGATAAAATCCTTTCCCCATAAAGCTTTAAGGTACTCGTGTCTGGCTCTCAGGTATTCACCTCTTGCTAAACACTGAATGTAATAATGGAATACTTTGGCAGCAACTAAACTTGCGCTTCCGTTGCCTACTAATTGCTCTACAAGGAATGAAATAACCGAACTGTAAATAAGATTAATACCACAGCAGAATTAGGGATACTGCTGCTTGGCGCTCGAATTACCATAAATTTATGTAGCAATCTTACTCCGCAGATAGAGTTTACACGATGGATACAAAAAAATATGTGCTGAAAAACACAATACCATGAAATACTAATTATTAGCTTCTCGAACATTAAGTATTGCAAACTGATTGATTGCTCACTATGGAAATTCCAATTAAAAAAATATCCAACTATTTCTTATGGGATGGGCGAGACGCTCAGACTTCTCTCCACCCCACAAAATTAGATAGTTTATTTGTTGGAGTTCTCTATGTAATATGTCTGCTGCCCTTAAGAAGCATCTGTCTCAGAGCAACCGTCCCCTCATTCGATCGCAGCAGGCAGGAAAAAAGGACGTTGCATACATCACATGAGGCTGTGTACTATGCAATGTTAATACTGTCAGTCTACGGAGATAAAAGAGAATCGAAAGCGACTAGTATACTGTGGCGGAAGTTTGCCTATTTTTAACAAGGAGTCAAGAGTTATTAGTTTGCTCCTGTTTTCCTCAACAGATATCCTGAACTGTATTGCTATATTCAGACTCCGCTTTGTATAAGTTTAGGTAGCTATTTGCGAACGCTTAATTTTAAATTGAAGGGTAAAAAACCCAGCTTATTTATCAAAACCGGGTTTTTAAGTAATTGTTAATTTATTTCTGCACAGTACAACAAGGCAATAAAGGCTTGTTTACAACTTCTTTAATATCTACTGAATTCAATAAATCTTCCCAATATTTCTGAACTTCAGGATCATTAGGACGCTGGCGGCGTAAATTAGCTAAAGTTCTCAGAGCATCTTCCCAAAATCCAGCCGTTGCAAATAGAACTGCACGATCCAAGTCTGTGTTTGGTTGCTTTAGCTGAAGGGACAGGTTTTCATCTTGCGATCGCACTATCTGACCTTTTATATACGAGGATTTATCAGGGTTGCTAATATCACAAGTCATTGAAAAAGTCCAATTATACGTTTTACCGATTTGTAGAGATGGTTGATCGGCAGGTAAATTTATACTAACAATACCATTTTGCCCAACAGGTTTAAAAGTTCCCTTATACAAATCGGTATCATCATCACCCAAAACAAATTCTAGTGCTTGTACTGTTGTAGAGGTTTGAGGAACATAGAAAAAGAATGTGGGACGCTCTGCTGTGGTTCGTTGAGCTTCCTTATCTGTTGGTGTCAGGGGGATGAGATATTGTCCAGTTTGAAAGCAACTTCCTCGTGTTCCTGCTGACCTTACCCTACCAGGTCTACCTGGGACGAAGGCAATACGATTTCTACCGCGTTGAATGTAACCTGTAACATTTCTAATTGCAGTAGTAGCATACCTATCTCCAGGACGCGATCGCTCTGCTTGCTGAAAATATCCTAAAGCTTTTCGATAGTTTCTCCGTCTGGTCTCATTATAGCCAAGTTGCATATATTGGGTGTAAGCAGATTTGGCTTGTGCCAGTTGGTAAACCGACTCTGTTGCCAAAACCTGAGTAGTGATTACAGGCTCGAAGGGGAGAAATGCTAAAGCAGCAAGCAGATAGCTTGCCCAAAATCTATGTTTCATGATGTCCATTTCCACTTGTAGTACATTGCTTGGGTATATATAATACAATAGCCTAAGCTCTACAGTGGCAAGACTTTATGTGTGCTAGTTGTTGGGAAAGCTAGGTAGCTTTCTGATTTTTGTACAAGAAGATTCCCGACTTTTTAAGTAAGTTGGGAATCTGAGCTTTTAGATTTTCATTAGTACACCACGGCGTAAATCCAGCTAGCTAACAAGGGGCAATTATTCGTTGGGTACATGGTTGGGTGATTCCCGAACAAATTGCGATCGGACAAAATCCCTTGTTAAAGGTAGGCAAACTGACGCCACACTGTACTAGTCTAAAGTTGATAGACTATTGACTTTTATCTCTTCCCTAATGAGGTACAGCCAATTTTGCATCGGCTACCTGGGTATTATCAGCAACAATTTTGCGGAATAAATCACCTTCAATAGTCTCCTGTTCTGCTAGCAAATCTACTAAACGTTCCAAAACTATGCGGTTTTCTTGTAACAGTTCTTTTGCCTTGATGTAAGAACTGTTGACAATTTCGCGTACTTGTGCATCAATTTTGGCGGCAATTTCCTCAGAATAGTCTGATTTATTCATCCAGTCGCGTCCCAAAAAGACCTCTGCACTCTGATTTTCTAAGGACAATGGGCCTAATTCTGACATACCGAACCGTGTTACCATCTGCCGTGCCATCCCTGTCACCTGTTGCAGGTCATTCCCTGCACCTGTGGTCACTTCTGGCTTCCCAAAAACAATTTCCTCGGCGGCGCGACCACCCAAAGTAGCAGCAATCCGGGCTTTGAGTTGGGAACGCGAAACTAACCCCTGTTCTTCGTTGGGAGTAAACCAAGTTAATCCTAGTGCTTGTCCCCGTGGGATGAGTGTAACTTTCTGCACAGGGTCATGGTCTTTGAGCAATGTGCCCACTAAAGCATGTCCAACTTCATGATAGGCAATCAAGCGCTTGCTCTTGCTGTCTACTAAGGCAGTACCTTCCATACCTGCAACGACTCGATCTATAGCAGCATCAACTTCTAAAATGGTGACAGCTTCTTTGCGCCTCCTAGCAGTCAGAATGGCAGCTTCGTTGAGTAAGTTGGCTAAGTCTGCGCCAGTAAAACCAGGAGTGCGGCGAGCGATCGCTTCTAATGATACGCTAGGATCAATTTTTTTATTCCGCGCGTGGACTTGCAAAATTTCCAGTCGCCCTTTAAGATCCGGTGGATCGACCATCACTTGTCTGTCAAAGCGTCCTGGTCTGAGCAGCGCTGCATCTAGGACATCTGGGCGGTTAGTGGCAGCAATAATAATAATGCCTGTGTTCCCTTCAAAACCATCCATTTCGGTGAGCAGTTGGTTGAGGGTTTGTTCGCGCTCGTCGTTACCGCCACCGATACCAGCGCCCCGTTGTCTACCTACTGCGTCAATTTCATCGATAAATATTAGGCAAGGAGCATTATCTTTGGCTTTTTTGAAGAGGTCGCGCACACGGGATGCACCCACACCGACGAACATTTCCACGAATTCCGAACCGGAAATACTGAAAAATGGTACACCTGCTTCACCTGCGATCGCTTTTGCTAGTAGAGTTTTACCAGTACCAGGGGGGCCAATTAACAGCACTCCTTTGGGAATCCGTGCGCCTACAGCGGTAAATCTTTCTGGCTGTTTGAGGAAAGTAACAACTTCTTCAAGTTCTTCTTTAGCTTCTTCAACCCCGGCTACATCTTCAAATTTCACTCCAGTTTTTGCCTCCATTTGGAAGCGAGCTCTGGATTTGCCGAAATTCATCGCTTGGCTAGAAGCATTAGTAGAGCGACGGAGGAACAAAAGCATTAAAGCCAGCAGTGGCAAAATCCACATGAGATTGATCAACAGTCCAACAGCAGCTCGACTGTTAGCAGAGGAAACTTCGCCAAAATCAACTTTCTTCTCTTTGAGAATGTTAATTAACTCTGTGTTTTGCGCCAGAAGTCTCACCTGTTGCGGTGGTGTATCATCCTTTTGCCCCTTGAGATAAACTTTTGCGATCTGTTCGGTTTCGTCAAGCTCTACTTTTTGGATTTCTCCCGCGTTCGCTTTCTTGAGCAAGTCGCCATAGTTTAGAGAGGTACTCTCTGCTTTTTGTGCCAAGACGGGAGTACTCCCGAAAATTCCTGGCAACATAATCAAACTAGCAGCGATTGCACCAACCCAAGCAACGCCCTTTGAAGACTGCCCTTTTATCAATGCTTTTTTTCCCAAATTTGTCATAATAATTACCCTTTGTCTGCTGGCACAAGTTGAGCTATGGTTTTATGCCTATTCTTCTACCAAAAATTGTAATAACTGGAAATTACACTTTTCTTATCTAGTCTAACTTCCACAGAAGAGAGTGGGGACTGGGTATTGGGTATTGGGTACTGGGTATTGGGCATTTGGCATTTGGTATTGGGTATTGGCTATTGGCTATTACTATTAATTATTCTCCCTCACTTCCTCATCCCCAGCCCCCAGTCCCCTTGATATCAATTTGACACATTCCGACACAAATCGCTAAAATAAACATAGTCATAACGATTCCGCTTTTTAAAAAATCTGGTGATAGTAGCTAATTAATAGTTTGTGGGTTAATTATGGTCAAAATTGTTGGCATTGGTGGTAGTTTAAGACCCAACTCCTATACCCAGCTTGCTTTACAAGTAGCAGTGCAAAGGGTTGAAGCTGTGGGTGCAGAGGTAGAAATTCTCGATTTGCGGCAATTGCAGCTACCGTTTTGTACTGGCGCAAAGGAGTATCCAGAGTATCCAGATGTTCAGCGGTTGCAAGATACAGTCAGTCGCGCCGATGGATTAATTTTAGCAACACCTGAGTATCATGGTGGGGTTAGTGGTGTCCTAAAAAATGCTCTGGATTTAATGAGCTTTGAGCAACTGTCGGATAAAGTGACAGGACTAATTAGCGTCTTGGGTGGTCAGTCTAATAGTAATGCTTTAAATGAGCTACGGTTAATTATTCGTTGGGTACATGGTTGGGTGATTCCCGAACAAATTGCGATCGGGCAAGCTTGGGGTGCATTCAGTCCTGAAGGCAAGCTAGTAGATGAGAAACTCTCTCAAAGATTTGATGAATTTGCTCAGAGTTTAGTTGATAATACTCGCAAACTGCGGGGCGTAAATTAGTTGTAGGGTGGGCAAAGCTAGCATTGGTGTCAACTTAAGCCCAAACCCCTTTAAAGCCTCGTTTCCAGTCTCTGGCTGGAAATCATTCTCATTGCGGCTCTGCCGCCAGTCTTGAGGTAGCAGCCCCCCCATTAGCATTCCCAGTCGGAAACGGGGAACGAGATAATCTATAAAAGCTGCTTCTAGACTGGCTTTCACGTTAAGTTGACACGTATGCAAAGCAATGCCCACCCTACAAAACAAAACTCGAACTTTACTTAATTAGGACTTACCCAAAACTATACGCGGTAGGGGCAATTCATGAATTGCCCCTACTTGAAAATCAGGGTTTAGGCCATTGTTTGCGTAAGTCCTGTTAATGATGATGGTGGTGATGGTGATCCCCAGCTAGTTGAGGATTGACTGCCAAAGTTTGGTCTGACAGTAACTGTGCAATATGAGCATCAGCCCATTGGGCCGCCATAGCCAAAAATTCTGGATGGTCGTTGACGCAAGCCATTTGCACGTAGTTCGTACCAGGATGCTGTTTTTCTAAAGTATGGATGATATGGTGTACATCCAATAAAGTTTCGTGGTTTTCTGTAGCAAAGCCAATTGGCATAAATATCACTACTTTCGCACCTAATTGAATCAGGTTATTTGCAGCTTGCTCGGCGTTTGGCTGTGTCCAATCAATTAAAGGTGTATCATGATTGAGCCAACCCACTGAGATTAAGGGATAACGATTAATCAACTTATCCCGAACTAAATCGTACATTGCTTCACTTTCGGCAATCCCAGAAGTAAAACCTTTGGCTTTGTGGGGACAGCCATGATTCATTAACACAATACCGATTTGAGAAGGTAGATAAGCTGCGGCTAACTCAGCAATTTTCTCCTCAACCAGATGAGCCATCAAATCAATGTAGGCTGGCTCGTTGAAGAAAGAAGGAATGTAGCGCTGTCCTTTAACCCAGTGTTCTTCACCATCAGTTAACTCAACGAGAGCGTTGTTAACTTGCTCGATCGCAATACCACTAGTAAAGATAGAATCAACAACCAGCAGTGGGTAGATTAGCAGCTTATCGAAGCCTTGGTTTTTGATTTCTGCCAAGACTTGATTGGGTAGGAAAGGGGCGCAAAAGTTAAAAGCCTTGAAAACTTGGACATTATCGCCCCATTTTTCTTGTAAATGCTTCTCGATCCCAGCCCGCTGCTGTTCAAAGATGGCATTGTGTGGGGAGATAAAATCGTGGTGTGTGTGTCCCCACTCATGGCGGTCAAATAGCGCCAAAAGTTTTGCTAGGGGGGGATAAATCCAGGTTGGTACTGGTGCGAATTTTGCTGTCAGTAGATTTAAAGCCTGTTCGTTATAGTTGGCGAAATCTTCGTAGCTTTCGACTTCGCCGTAGCCCATAAGCAGTACGGCTACACGGTCTTTACCTGATAATTGCTCGTGGGTGTGTTGTACTTTTTCCGGCGTGGCAACCACAATGAGTTCCTCAATATAACCAGAGTGCAGAGAGATAGAAAGTTAGGGAATAGTTTGCACATTTTCCCTACTAGTAACATATTATCCCATCCAGGGGGATAGGATAGGTGCAAAAATAAAAAGAATACATCAAAAGACATACAAGACTTCCGTGGGGCATTGGGTATTGAGCATGGAAAATTGAATCAATGCGCCATCTGTATATAGCGGTTATCGGTTGGGTGAGGTACAGTTTTGACCTCTTTTCTTTTAGGAGAGAGGCTTTGAATTCTTCCCCCTTCCCGCGTCGGTAAGGAGGTTAGAGGATGTTTGAAAAGTCCTCTTGTCGGTAGCAAAACGTTTTAGATCCTTCTAAATTCCCCGATAAATTGGGGAACTTTGATTCCAATTCCCCCCTTTTTAAGGGGAGCCAGCGCGGTCTTGGGGTCTCCCCAAGTGGAGCGACTGGCGTGGGTTAGGGGGGATCAATAAGTGCCTAAAATCACAGCCAACCACTTTTCAAACAACCTCTTAGGGGGTTAGGTCTATCTACGTACCTCATCCAATTGAAAATGGCTATATCGCTGGAATAGCGAAAGCGGTTAAGATGCTGAAAAGTTGCATTTTCAATGAAATTAATTCGGTGCAGGTTTGTGCCAAATGCCTCTATCAAGATTTAAGTCTTCAACAATCCCCAACATCAAGTTGAGAGTTTCAAAATATTCTCTTAAAGGCGCAAAGCTTAACGCACTTTTATAGAGATTAGGGTCAAATATATTATTTTCTACTGCTTCTTCAATGGCTATGTATATCATGTCATAAACAAAGGAAATATAAATATTTCTATTAGTTTTCTTGCGAAAGTTAACTATTCTATCCATTAAATAAGTAGATAAGACATAACGTGCTTCTATTTGGTCATCACCATAAACAGTAAAAAATTTAGCAAATTCTGGATCTTCTAATTTGATTACCTGTTTTTTAGCATGATTAAGAGCATGAATATTAGTATTGATAATTTTTGGTTGAATAATCGTAACACTTCGCAAAATTTTGTTAAATTTAGCCTTAAAAAATAATCCTTTAAAGACTACACTTGCACGGATAACTTTATTTCTAAAAACTTCAGCTTCAAATTTTTTATATTCAATGTTTTTACCTTGTAAAATACTGCCAAATATATATGGAATTATTTTTAGTAATCTAAAAACTAAAAAACATACATAAAATGTAAATGGTGGGATAATAGTGAGAAAATACAACAAATACAAACTTGAGTAAATGGTTTCTGATCGCAAAATTTCAACTGATGGAAAATCTAAAGGATTTGTCCAAAAGTGTTTTAATTCTGATTCGGCGCGAATATTAGAAAAGTGGATATCAACACCATTGATTCTGCCATAAATATAATCATCTTGTATAATATTATTTGATTTTATAATTCCTTGAAACAGTTGGCTGTGGTCAAAGCTATCTGTAATATTTTTGATATCTATAGCTGAAGAATGATGTATATACCTTAATCTTCGTTTTTCATCAATAAAAGTGAATATTTTTTCGGGTACTTTTGATTTGTATGGGATAGAAAATGTTTCAAATGCTGCACTATAAAAAATTATCCAAATCCAACAAAGGAATAAAAAAACCAATAAATAATTGAAAAACAAAAATATAAATAGAAATGGTATAAATATTGTTACCGATCCAATTTGAAAAGGGACACTATTTTCAGTAGAAACTTTAAGAAAAGGAGATATAACTGGAAAGAACCTAACTAGTGCAATTACAAGAGATAAAAAAAGTAGATGAGCGGCAAAAATAGATAATAAAACTTGTTTTCTACGAGATTCAAATTCTTTTAATTCGCTCAATAGATTTTGCTGACAAAATACTTTGAATTCCTTTAATGTCTTTGGGGTAAACTTTTCAATAGGTGGTTCGGGTTTTTCTGGCAAGGTTTCGCTTGGTGGTTGTAGCTTAACTTGTGATTCGGTGGAGTTTGGTAGAGTCGCAGACACATCAATATTATCTATAAATAGGTCTGTAAATAAAAGTTGCCTTGCCCATTTTCTCATTGGTTCGTGTTCATTAATCAGGAGTTGCTGACAAAGAGCGATCGCTTGATTAATTTGCCCATTCTCTTGATATGCTTTTATCAGCCATTTGTGTGCTTGCAAATATTTTTTTGTAGCTGGAGAAGCCGCTTGACAAAAAACTTTTAAAGCTGGAATTGCTTTTTGGTAGCGTTTTTTAGTAAGGGCTTCATACCCAGTATTTATAAGTTCATCCTCCTGTGTAGGAGTGAGTGAAGTTTTAGTTGAATTTAGTGATGATTTTTGTTCTGTAGGTTTAGCTTCTGGAAATATTTCGGCAAGATAGTACTGTGTTAATATCTGAGTCGTTTGATGTTTACTGTTGCTCAATTCTTGGCATAAGTTAATTGCTTGATCAAAGCGTCCATTGTAGAGGTATGCGTCTAAAAGCAATACTCGTGCATACAAATATTCTTTTGTATTCGGTTCTATATTATTTTGGAAAAAAATTTCTAATCGCCGAAGTGCTAAAGTATAATTTTTATATTCTAATAGTTTAGCTATTCCGTTTAATAATTCCTGATTTTGTGCAGAATTAAATTTTGACATATTTTTAAACTTACTTATGGTTTATTTCAATATTTATATTATTTCTTGCTTCTAGATTAGCTTTGAACTGCAACTTTGATTGATATTTCATCCACGAGGCTATAATATTTGTCGGAAACATTTCTACTGCATTATTATATTCAGTTACGGCAGAGTTATAAAATCTTCTCGCGGCGGAAAGTTGTTCTTCTACTTCATTCAATGAATATTGTAATTGCATAAAATGACCGTTTGTTTTTAATTCGGGATATGCTTCCACTACTACTATAATTTTGTTTAATATTGTCGAAATTTGGTCTTCTATAGCAACTCGACTATTATCACTTAAGTTTTTTGAAGTTGCTCTACTTCTGAGCCTGCTAATTTCTATCAATATTTTTTGCTCAAATTGCATATACATTTGAGCTAAGGTAACAAGTCTAGGTATCAAATCGCTTCTTTTTTGCAGAATTACATCAACGCTAGAAAATGCATTATCAACTTGGTTCTTTTTATGAATTAAACTATTATATAAAATAATAAAAATAATCAACAATAAAACCGTCAAAGTAATTACAAAGTTAAACATTTGATTGATAGAGTTAATCTAATAATATTTATAACTTAAATTAATGAATCGTTTAAATAGTATTCTTTCGGTAAACTATGTGAAGCAGCTATAATTTACTCAGTAAAAATAAGGTGATATAGCAATCCTAAATTATTTATGAAAACTTCATTTTTTTCTTGTTTTTTCTTCTCTAGGAGAGGCTGCGCCAACGAGACGCTCTGCGAACGTGTCCTTCGCTAATAGACCGCCACAGCAGATTTAAGTTATTAATACTAAAAGCTGCTAGTACGATATAGATCCGACCATGCAGGCATAAAGATTTACTTGCAATGCCCAATTTTCTGAATATAGAGATGAGTATAATTATTTGCCCTGGAATTCATGAGCCAGACTTAACTGAAAGCTTTAAAGTCGAATTAATAGATATAATTTCTAATGGCGCGATCGCTCTTAATTACGTAAATATACTGGTTTATCCGGGTAAAGATGTTTTGGTTTTATCAGCATTTCATATCTTGCAGTTTTTGCGTGATCGCTTGACCAACTCTCTAAAATCGCCAATTATATTTATTAGCTTTAGTGCTGGCGTAGTTGGGGCAATAGGGGCAGCGTGTTTGTGGCAACTCTTGGGTGGTCGTGTCAAAGCGTTTATTGCTATAGATGGATGGGGAGTACCACTACAGGCTAATTTCCCTATTCATCGGATGAGCCATGATTATTTCACCCATTGGAGTTCTTGTTTGCTAGGTAGTGGGCAAAATAACTTTTATGCACAGCCAGCAGTTGATCATTTGTCAATCTGGCGATCGCCCCAAACTGTACAAGGCTGCTGGGTAGATTCCTCCATTGAGATTATTCCACCCAAAGGTCATCTCACAGCAGCTGAGTTTTTGCTTATGCTGTTAAAGCGCTATGAAGCAAATTAGTCCGGACAATAGAGTTGGTAAGCAGGAGTTATGAGTTATGAGTGAGGAGTGAGGAGTTTGAAGTTAGGAGTTTGGAGTCAGCATTTATTCTCCTCTCTGCCCAATGCCCAATGCCCCATGCCCCATGCCCCATGCCCCATGCCCAATGCCCAATGCCCCATCTACCCAAAGAAAGTATCTGATGTTTCCAACTGAACCTGCTACTGTTAATAACGGGTTTGGCGCACTGCTAAAAAACCGTGGTTTTATGCTCCTGTGGATTGGGCAAGTGCTGTCCCAGTTAGCAGATAAGGTCTTCTTCGTTTTGCTGATTGCTCTGCTGGAGAACTACCCACCGCTTGCTGGGTTGGCACAAAACTCGATGTACTCAACCTTGATGCTGTCGTTTACAATACCAGCAATTTTGTTCGGTTCTGCTGGTGGTATCTTTGTTGACCGCTTCCCAAAAAAGCTGATTATGGTCGGATCAGATGTCGTGCGGGGAATATTGACGCTATGTCTTCCCTTGTTACCACGACAGTTTGTGATTCTGTTAATCCTGACTTTTGCTATTTCCACGGTGACGCAGTTTTTTGCACCAGCAGAACAAGCAGCGATTCCCTTGTTGGTGAAGCGAGAAAATTTGTTGGCAGCCAATGCGCTGTTTACCAGCACGATGATGGGAGCTTTAATTGTTGGCTTTGCGATCGGAGAGCCGATTTTAAGTTTGGCGAAAAGCTTGATGGGACAAGAATACGGTCAAGAGCTTGTGGTTGGTGGATTATACATATTATCGGCTGCAATCATCCAGCCAATTAAGTTTAAAGAACCCAAACGACCAAGGGAACATCGGGCATCAAATAACCCTTGGGCTGAATTCACCGAGAGCCTACGCTATCTCAAGAAAAACCCTTTGATCTTGAACGCCATGCTGCAACTGACAACTTTATATTGTGTGTTTGCAGCCTTAACAGTGCTGACGATTCGATTAGCCGAGGAGTTTGGTCTAAAAGAAAAACAGTTTGGCTTTTTCTTGGCAGCAGCAGGGGTAGGTATGGTATCTGGTGCGGCGATTTTAGGTCATTGGGGTGAGAAATTGCATCACAAGCCCCTACCTTTAATTGGATTTTTGATGATGGCACTAGTTTTAGGGGTGTTCACTTTTACGCACAACTTATTACTGGCGCTAGGACTCTGTGCATTTTTGGGTGTAGGTGCTGCCCTAATTGGCGTACCCATGCAAACTTTAATTCAACAGCAAACACCACCTACCATGCACGGTAAAGTATTTGGCTTTCAAAATCATGCCGTCAACATCGCTCTGGCGTTACCTCTGGCGATTACTGGGCCATTAACTGATGCTCTGGGCTTGCGAATTGTGCTTGTGGGAATGAGTATTGTTGTCGTAGTTGTTGGTGTTTGGGCTTGGAAAAATACCCGCAATGTCTTGCAAGACGTAATTTAATTAATGTAGGCTAATAGTCTAGCTTTATATTTAATATAAAAATTTATAAGATTTTGATTGAAGTTTTCAATTAAAATGAAATCTTAACTACAGAATTCAGCATTAACTTTAGCTATAGTCTGAGGTTTGACCGTGCGATCGCTTGACCAAATTAGTCTCCCCCAAACCGAGAATCACAAACAGTCCCGTACTTCTAGCCCGCCAGTGGTGCCCAAACGTGCATCTGGCGGTTTTGCTCTGCTTGACAGCCTTCATCGCCACGGCGTTGATTATATTTTCGGTTATCCTGGTGGGGCAATTCTCCCAATTTACGACGACCTGTATAAGGTGCAAGCAACTGGCGCTATGAAGCACATTCTCGTGAGACACGAGCAAGGTGCAGCCCACGCTGCTGATGGTTACGCCCGTGCCACGGGGAAAGTAGGAGTATGCTTTGGCACTTCTGGCCCAGGAGCAACTAACTTGGTGACAGGCATCGCCACAGCTTACATGGATTCGATCCCGATGGTTGTGGTAACAGGACAGGTAGCACGTCCGTCGATTGGTACAGATGCCTTTCAGGAAACTGATATTTACGGGATTACCCTACCGATTGTGAAGCACTCCTATGTAGTGCGTGACCCCAAAGATATGGCGCGAATTGTCGCCGAAGCTTTCCACATCGCTAGCACTGGGCGTCCGGGGCCAGTTTTGATTGATGTCCCCAAAGATGTAGCTTTAGAAGAATTTGACTATGTGCCTGTAAAACCAGGTTCAGTGAAGTTACGCGGTTATCGTCCCACGGTGAAGGGAAATCCCCGGCAAATTAATGCCGCGATCCAGTTGATTGCTGAAAGTCGCCGGCCGCTATTGTATGTCGGTGGTGGTGCGATCGCAGCTGGTGCCCATGAAGAAGTAAAAGAACTAGCTGAATTATTCAATATCCCTGTCACCACAACCTTAATGGGGATCGGGGCATTTGACGAACATCATCCCCTAGCTTTGGGAATGTTGGGGATGCACGGCACTGCTTACGCTAACTTTGCTGTCAGTGATTGTGACTTGCTGATTTGCGTTGGGGCTAGATTTGACGATCGCGTTACAGGCAAGTTAGACGAATTCGCTTCCCGTGCCAAAGTAATTCACATCGACATCGATCCGGCAGAAGTCGGCAAAAACCGCGTTCCCGAAGTGCCCATCGTTGGCGATGTGCGGAACGTCTTAGTAGACTTGTTGCGTCGATGCAAAGAAACAGGCGTCAAAGCTACACCTAATCAAAACCAAGAGTGGCTAAATCTAGTTAACCGTTGGCGCGAAGAGTATCCTCTAATAGTGCCGCACCATCCCGACAGCATTTCCCCCCAAGAAGTGATCGTAGAAGTCAGTCGCCAAGCACCCCACGCTTTCTACACCACAGATGTCGGACAGCATCAAATGTGGGCGGCGCAATTCCTGAAGAATGGCCCAAGGCGCTGGATTTCTAGTGCTGGTTTAGGAACAATGGGTTTTGGCTTACCTGCGGCAATGGGCGCTAAAGTAGCGTTTCCTGATGAAGAAGTTATCTGTATTAGCGGTGATGCCAGTTTCCAAATGTGTTTGCAGGAACTTGGTACACTTGCACAGTATGGGATAAATGTCAAGACATTAATTATCAATAACGGCTGGCAAGGGATGGTGCGCCAGTGGCAGCAAGCCTTCTATGGTGAGCGTTACTCATGCTCCAACATGGAAGTAGGGATGCCAGACGTAGAGTTATTGGCAAAAGCCTATGGGATTAAAGGCATGGTAATCAGCGATCGCAGTGAATTGAAAGATGCGATCGCCGAAATGCTGGCACATAATGGTCCGGTAATCGTGAATGTCCACGTCACCAGAGACGAAAACTGCTATCCAATGGTAATCCCTGGCAAGAGCAACGCTCAAATGGTCGGCTTGCAGAAGCAACCACCGAAAGCCGCAGTAGAAGCAGTTTATTGTAGCCACTGTAGCGCCAAAAATGCTCCTACTCACAACTTCTGCGCTGAGTGTGGGACAAAGTTGTAACGCTTTTTGATAATTCCGGGCAGTTTAACCGTTTTTATACGCAGAGAAATGTATTCTCTGCGTATTTTTTATGAAAAAAAGATTCATACCAATGTGTTTTTCTGCATTCTTTTGGGAATCCTAAATTTTAGGAAGCTTTTTACTTCCTGAAATCTCACGTAACTTTTAAAGGATAATTATGTCTAAACGCAAGTTGCCCAAAGGCCGTAGTACCAGTTCAGTTGCTCTACAACCAGAAGTTGCGATCGCAGTTATTGGACTCTTTTCCGCAGCTGCTGACGGTGAAGGCATTTCTTCAACAGAAGAATATGCTTTAAGTGAATTTCTCAGCCGGGTTGGTTTATTTGAAGATTACTCTGACGAAGACTTTGAAGAGTTGACCGAAAAAGTTGTCAGCTTGATTGAAGAAGAAGAACCAGAAAATTTAATCGCCCAGTCCATCGAATCCTTATCTAATAAAGGTTATCGTGAAGCTGCATACATCGCAGCTATCTTAGTGGTGGGGATTGACGAAGAAGTACCCGAAAGTGAACAAGATTATATCTCTGAGCTTCAGGAAGCCTTAAAGATTTCAGACGAGCGAGCACAAGAACTTATAGACGGAGTGTTCGGGGAAGATGAAGATGAAGATGAAGATGAAGAAGATGAAGAGGAAGAATAAAAGTCTTAATTTCCTCCCGTCGAACTGACGTTAAAAAAATGCCACATAAAGGTATTATCATCAAGTAGTTTTAAGAACTATGTGATGACCAGAAAAATTTCTCTTGGCTTAATGCTGCTGTTTTTGGGTACTCAAATTGGTGTTACCCAGCCAGTAGCTAAAGCACAAACTCCAGTTGCACCAACAACTACCACAAAATCAATTTGCTCTACCCAACTGGGAACAGCGATCGATGCTGTAATCAATCGTCCTTTATTTAGTCGGGGGCGCTGGGGAATTTTGGTGCAACCCCTATCAACGGGGCCAACTCTTTACAGTCGGGATGCTCAGAAATATTTTACTCCTGCGTCTAACCTCAAGTTGTTGACAACAGCAGCTGCATTGCAGCAGTTGGGTGCTAATTTTCGGATTCGCACCTCTATTTATCAGAATGGTAACGGTGTTTTACGTGTTGTCGGTAGAGGAGATCCCAGCTTAAGTGATACTCAACTGCAAAAATTGGCACAGCAGCTAAAACAGAAAGGTATTACTCAAATTCAGCGATTGATAGCTGATGATAGTTATATTCAAGGTGATATTGTTAACCCCAGCTGGCAATGGGAAGATGTGCAGTCAGACTATGGCGCACCAGTCAGCAGCTTTATTCTAAATCAAAATATTTTTAGCTTAAAACTTGTACCGCAGGCTGTAGGTAAATCTTTACAAGTGGTGTGGATTGATGCTGGTGAGGCGAAACAATGGCGGACAATTAATCAGTCAGTAACTGTTGCCCAAAATCAACCAACCTACGTCAACGTTACCCGCGAATTATCAGGAACAGTATTACGAATTCAAGGACAACTGACAACAAATTCTGAACCATCTTTAATTGATTTGCCTGTAGTTGACCCTAATTATTACTTCTTACGGCGCTTCCGTACTGCTTTGGCAACAGAAAAAATTCCCTTGGGACAAACATTAGTAGTAAGTGGTGGTGTTAATCAACAGGAAATAGCATTTGTAGAGTCGCCACCTTTATCTGAATTATTAATGGAAACTCTTCAGAATAGTAATAATCTTTATGCTGAAGCACTTCTGAGAGCATTAGCTGTGAAAAAAACCAGAGTGAAAAATCAGACTAGCGCTGATGTAGGTTTGGAAGTTGTCAAAGCGAGTTTAACTCAATTGGGAGTTGATCCAGCAAATTATGTTTTAGTGGATGGTTCGGGTTTATCCCGTCGTGACTTAGTGACACCAGAAGCTTTTGTACAAACTTTGCGAGGAATAGCAAGAACACCAGCAGCATATGTGTATCGCGCATCTTTACCCGTGGCGGGTAAAAGTGGAACCTTAAAGGGCCGCTTTGAAAACACATCTGCTGAGGGCATTGTCCAAGCAAAAACAGGTACTTTAACGGGTGTGATTTCCCTATCTGGATATATGAATGCACCTAAATATGAGCCGTTGGTTTTTAGTATTATCGTCAATCAATCGGAGCAACCTACAACAGTTGTGCGCCAAGCTATTGATGAAATTGTTGTGTTGCTAGCACAGTTGCAGCATTGTTAACAAATGTTTAGAGATGCAAAATTTTGCGTCTCTATATTTGCTTACTCTGGTAACTAGTTGAAGCGATCGCAGTATAGTTCTGCCGTAACTTATTGACAACAAGGCTCTAGACTCCGAGCTATCACTTGGGCATGAACACAAAGACAATAATGTTTAGTAGTTTAGCGTAGTTGCAGTCTGCTTTATAACGACAATTATCTCAGTACTACCAATGAAAAATATGTGGCATAAATACCAGAGTTCTTAATATTACGTATTTTTACTGATTACAGTGCTTTTTAAAGGTGACTACGATAGAGCGCATAACAAATATGATGTGCCTTCAATTACGTGGCGTGTTATTACTCAACTTGAAATAGATAAACTCATTAGTTAGCTCTGACACAAAACCGAGATTACACAATAAAAATTGCTAGCTTTATTGGGTGTTACTTGCTTTAATGCATCATGATTGTTCATAGCAACCAGAACGCACCAAAAGTAGTGAATATTAACAAAACAAAGTTCAAAAGCTAGAACCAACCCTGAAGAAATGCTGATATAAACAGCTACCTAATCAAATAGCTGAAAACATTAGCAATCTGAATATATTCAAGATAATCACATGGGAATCAACCTACAAAAAGGGCAAAGTATCTCACTTTCTAAAGAAGCTCCTGGGCTAACAAAGCTGATGTGCGGACTAGGCTGGGATATAGCTAAACGTTCTGGCGGCGGTTTTTTTGGGGCTTTCAGTAATACTCAAGACTGCGACTTAGATGCTTCTGTAATCTGTTTAGATCAAAAGGGCAAAATAACAGATACAAGTAACGTTATTTACTTTAGTAATTTATCCCACAAATCAGGAGCTATTACCCATTTAGGTGATAATCTCACGGGTGCAGGAGCAGGTGATGACGAGCAGATTCTTGTAGATTTAACTCGGCTCCCAAAAGAGATTGTCAAACTAGTTTTTACGGTTAATATTTACGACTGTATTGCTCGTAAACAAGAATTTGCACAGGTGCAAAATGCCTTTGTGCGCCTGGTTAATACATCTAACAATCAAGAAGTTGCCAAGTATCATTTATCTGGGTCTGAATACAAAGGAATGACCGGGATGGTCATGGCTGAAATTTACAATCACAATAACGAGTGGAAAATGACAGCTATTGGTAACGGCATTAATGTTAATGGCTTAGAGGGACTTATGAGAGTCTATGCTTAACGACCTCTTGAGTGACTCAACTCAATAAAAACTCTGAATAAAATTCATTTTAGAAAAATAGGTAGTCATTATGTCAATTAACCTCAGCAAAGGCGAAAGAATCAATCTTTCAAAAGAAGCACCTAGCTTGAAAAACGCTGGAATTGGTTTAGGATGGGATGTCAACGTTACAGATACAGGTTCAGTTTTTGACCTTGATGCTTCTATATTTATGTTAGGTGCTAACGGGAAAATTCCTAACGAAAAATACTTTGTATTCTATAACAACTCACAATCACCAGATGGTTCTGTAAAACATGAGGGAGATAGCAAAACTGGAGAAGGTGTTGGGGACGATGAAACAATTCAGATTGATTTGAGTAAAGTTGATGCTTCAATTCAAGAAATAGTTTTTGTCGTCACTATACATGAAGCAGAGCAAAGAAAGCAAAACTTTGGGCAAGTCAGAAACTCGTTTATCAGAATTTATGACAACGCCACAGAAAAACAAATTGCTAAGTACGAATTAGAGGAAGAAGCTTCCGCAGAAACTGCAATTGAATTTGGTAAGCTTTATCGAAAAGATGGGGAATGGAGATTCCAAGCTGTCGGGGCTGGTTATAAATCAGGGCTGCAAAATTTTGTAGACCGATACGCCGCTTAGTAGCTATCTCATTAGTTAATCAAAAGGGAGTATTCATTGGTACTACTCCCTTTTTTTTGCGTAAAATAAATCACATAAATTTAATTTATAGGATGTATTAAAAATGGAAATTGAATTAAACAAAGGTGGTAGGTTCAATCTTTCTAAAGAAGTTCTGTATGAAAGACTGCTAAATGAATTTCCTAGTTGGATGAAACAGGCTAGATCAAAAGGGATTTTAAGTTAGGGTTCTGAAGCAAATATCGGATCAATAAGTAAGTCGGCGCAAATATTTCAAGCTATGTTAATAAATTTAAATCTATAGGGTGTGTTAGCGGAGGATAACGCACCATCAACAATCCAAGGTGCGTTATCCTCCGCTAACACACCCTACAATATTTTATTTTTACTTTATAAATAGCCTCTCAAGCCGTGGGAGTGTCAATAATTCGCAGTCCCATGATCACTAAGTCCCGTTCAACACTGTCAATTTCGGCAATTTTAGGTAAATGTCCCCAATGTTGAAAACCAAATGTTTCAAAAAGTTTTAAACTAGGTTGATTGTGGGCAAAAATTAAGCATACTAGGGTCTTTAAACCCAAACTAGAACTTTCGCTAATTGCTTGTGCTAATAGTTGTCGTCCCAAACCACACCGATGAAAGTGAGGGGCTATGTAAATACTAATTTCGGCAGTCGTACTATAGGCAGGCCGCCCATAAAAGGATTGGAAACTAAGCCATCCAGCAATTACTCCCTCTACTTCGATTACCCAAAGTGGGCGTTGTGAAGGCGATCGCTCTTTAAACCAAGAAAGGCGACTTTCCAAAGATACTGGCTCTAAATCAGCAGTTGCCATGCGGCTAGGAATTGCAGCATTATAAATTGCCACAATTGCAGGCAAGTCAGTTTCAGTCGCATGGCGAATAGTCATTGCTACCGTCTCGGAGAAAATCTTGAGAAAATATTCAAAAATAATACAGCGTTACGGAAGCCGGAACACTATCTCAGTAGAATAGTTTTGCCTCCCCGTCGCGCCGCTTGGATAGCAGCCGCAGTGACTCCGGTTCCTCCGGCGACAACTAAGATATCAGATGTATAGGTTTGATTATTGTAAAGACGCGATAAATCGCCGTCTTTACAATAATCGTTCGTCCTGACGGCGATTTATCGCATCTTTGGGATCTATTATTTTCATCAAATAACCTTAACCGAACCGTATTGAGATATCAGCTGTATAAGTTTGTATAGGTTTGATTAAGCATTTCTCACCTCGCTGGAGTTTCGACATTATTCTCCGCAGATACTTTGGCATCAGACAAGATAATTTATTTTTTTCGGATATTTCGTTTATGTAGTGTAGATTATTAATATAATGAATAAGATTGCCAGTGTAAATTGCATTGCTAACGACAAACGCCATAACATAGTAGGAGACAAATATGATGTTAAGACAGAATATGTCTTTAGATACTGTAATCTCTCCACAGCTAGAAGCTCAATCTATCAAAGAACTGGAGCGCATACTGAGCGTTAAAGATTTTCAGGCGAAACTGGTAGGAGCTAACGGAGAAAAAATTAACATTCCTGAGCCGATTTATCGAGTTCTGCTTCAAGTTGTCCACGCAATGGCATCAGGTAAGGCTATATCTATAATTCCTCAACAACAAGAATTGACGACACAACAAGCGGCCGAATATCTTAACGTATCACGTCCATACCTCATCAAGTTATTAGAACAAGGTGAAATTCCTCACATTAAGGTGGGTTCACATCGACGGGTTCGTTTTGATGATTTAATGAATTACAAACAACAGCGAGATGTGAAGCGCGATCAACTCTTAACTGAGCTAACTCAGATGAGCCAAGAAGCAGGATTCTACGAATAGGAGTAATTCAACCAACAAAATGCCTGAGCAGTTTGTTCTCTTAGACTCTTGTGTTATGTTCCCCATGTACCTGCGTGACATTCTACTTCGTTGTGCTAGGGCTGGTTGTTATTTACCTTATTGGTCGCAGGAAATTCTTGATGGTGCAACTCGGAACCTTGTAAAGACAGGGAAGATGTCCGTTGAGATAGCAATGAAGTTGGAGGGGAGAATTACAGCAGCCTTTCCAGAAGCAATGGTGGAAGTGCCAAATGGATTAGCTGAAATTATGACAAATCACCCTGGCGATCGCCATGTTCTGGCTGCTGCTGTCACAGCTAAGGCTGATATAATTGTCACATCAAATCTCAAGCATTTTCAAGCCAAGGATCTGGCTCATTGGGAAATAGAAGCGCAACACCCGGATACCTTTCTTACTCACCTTTACGATCTTGACCCAGACTCCATACTTCAAGTAATACAGCGATGGTATCCAGATTTAAAAAAGCCACCGCTGACTTTTGTCGAGCTACTTGATCGGCTCAACAAAGAAGTACCAATATTCGCCAGTAAGGTTTTATCGCATGAATACAGCCAGAGTGTTTTCCAAACTGCTAAAAAAGCCTTGGATAAGCTAGGCAAGGCAGCACCAGATGGTGGTAGATACTTTGAAGGAGAGCGCTATCGACTCTGGCAGAATCGCGGAGTTTTAACAATTACTGCTAAGGACAACCGAGGGGAGATTCTGCGGCTTCAGAATGGCACAATTCAAGGAAAGCTCTCATCAGAGGATATCAAGGCATTCCAAATCTTTGAACAAAGTTTAGAGCAACAATTAGAACAAGCTAAAACACAGAAATCCCAAAACTGATAGCCTAACGTTGACTGCTAATGTTACATCTAGTATCGTTGAGCGGGAAAAACCAACGTGAAAGCACAGGTATTTAGAGGCGTTAATCAACTGTCTTACGAAGATATCCCAGTTCCAACTCTGGAACCAGATGAAGTGCTGGTACAGGTGCGGGTTGTGGGGTTATGTCAGTCAGATATTAAAAAAATTCGTTATCCACTATATGAACCGCCGCGCATTTTTGGACATGAAACTGCCGGCACGATCGCAGCATTAGGCAATGATGTTAAAGGTTGGCAAGTTGGGCAACGGGTAGCGGTGATGCACCACATCCCCTGTATGCGTTGCGCCTACTGCCTAAATGATAATTTCTCCATGTGCGATGTCTACAAAAACATCTCCACAACCGCAGGCTTTAACGCTAGTGGTGGCGGTTTTGCCGATTATGTCAAAGTTCCCGGACATATTGTGGAAAACGGCGGGCTAATTCCCATCCCCGATCGCATCAGTTTTGAAGAAGCGAGTTTTGTAGAACCAACTAACTGCTGCTTGAAAGCTGTGAAAAAAGCCCAAATTGCTCCAGGACAAACTGTATTAGTTACTGGTGCTGGGCCGATTGGGTTAATGTTCATTATGTTGGTAAAGTATTTCGGAGCAAAAGCGATCGCTACCGATTTACTGCCCTCTAGAATTGAAAAAGCCTTGAGTGTCGGTGCAGAGGCGGCTTTTGATGCTCGTGACGCCGATTTACCAGCAAAAATCCATGCTCTAACTGGTGGAATGGGTGTTGATGTTACCCTGCTGGCTGTTCCTAGTGAGAAAGCCTTCTTTGAAGCACTTGATTGTACCCGCAAAGGTGGGAAAATCTTGTTTTTCGCCGAATTCCCTGATGAGGTGGAAATTCCCATCAACCCGAATATCCTCTACCGCCGAGAAATTGATTTGATCGGTAGTTATAGTTCATCTTATCGGCTTCAGAGTCTATCAGCTGATATTGTATTTAATCAGCAGATTGATGTACTAGCATTGATTAGCGATCGCTATCCATTAAAAGAATTATCAGCAGCTGTGGAAGTTGCGATCGCACCCACACCGGATACTTACAAAATCCTAATTTATCCGTAAAATAACGGAGGCATAGGGACGCATGGAAATTATTCTTTGCGTCCGTCTTCTTCCCTAGTACTTACGCACAAGAGATCCCCCAACCCCCTTAAAAAGTTGGCTCTTTGGTTCCCCCCCCTTTTTAACGGTGTACACACAAGTCTGAAATAGCTGATTAACCAGGATTTTACCCCACCCTAACCCTCCCCTTGGAAAGAGGAGGGAACTAGATTTCTTTTTTCCCCCTTTCCAAGGGGGGATTAAGGGGGGTAATCCAACTTGTGTGTACACGGTAGCCTTTTTAAGGGGGGATCGAGGTTTTAGGTTTTCACTGCGTAAGTCCTGCTTCTCTTATCCCCATCAGCCTCAAAAAAATGCTTATTACCCTAGTTGCAGTCGCCCTACTAGCTTTCTACGTCGCCTGGAATCTCGGAGCAAACGATGTTGCGAACGCAATGGGAACCTCTGTAGGTTCCAAAGCTGTCACCCTCAAACAAGCGCTAATAATTGCTGGGGTATTAGAGTTTACGGGTGCTGTATTGTTTGGGCATGAGGTAACGGAAACTCTAGCAACGAAAATTGCCAATCCCAGCTTATTCGCTGCTACACCCCAAATATTCGTTGTTGGGATGGTAACGGTACTAATTTCTTGTGGTGTGTGGTTGCAAATTGCCACATCACGCGGTTTACCAGTCTCATCTTCTCATGCCGTTGTTGGCGCGATCGCCGGATTTAGTTGGGTAGCTTTGGGAGTAAATGCTATTGATTGGTCATCAATTAAATTAATTACTATTGGCTGGATTTTGACACCGTTAATTAGTGGTGCGATCGCTGCTTTATTCTACAGTCAAATCAAGCACTGGATTTTGGATCAACCCAATCAAGTAGTGCAGTTACAAGAGTGGATTCCCTGGTTGAGTACTGTACTGCTAAGTGTATTTGGCGTGATTGTATTACCATCGCTGACTGAACCGCTAACCAATTTTGTAATTAAGCAAGTTGGTTTTACAATCCCTGCTTACGACATTCCACTGTTAACCGGTGCAGTAGCAGCAGTTGGACTCACAATCATTAGTTGGCGACAATTGGCAGAGACGGTAGATAAAGCAGTGACGGGAGAACTACTTCTCACTCTCCAGTCCCCAGTCCCCAGTCCCCAGTCCCTACTCCCTAATCCCGTTGAGCGCTTATTCGGACGATTCCAATTATTGAGTGCTTGCTTTGTAGCTTTTGCTCATGGTTCTAATGATCTGGGAAATGCGATCGCTCCTTTAGCTGCGATCGTCTACATCAATCGCACTGGTACCGTCCCTACAGATGGTATCACTATTCCCCTTTGGATTTTAATCCTTGGCGGTGCTGGTATTGTTGGTGGTTTAGCTGTCTGGGGTAAAAAAGTCATCGCCACTATTGGCGAAAATATTATTGCCTTGCAACCTAGTAGTGGATTTTGTGCCGAACTTGCGACTGCTACCACCATCCTCATCGCCTCGCGGCTAGGTTTACCAGTCTCCACCTCCCACGCTCTTGTCGGTGGTGTAGTTGGTATTGGACTAGTGCAAAATATCAAGTCGATTAAGTTCCAAACACTAAAAGGCATTGCCGCCGCATGGCTAATTACAATCCCCATGAGTGCTGGCCTTAGCGCTGCCATGTTTAGCATCGCCCGGATTTTGTTCCTCTAAGAATTATTAATATTTTCCTAACTTTTTCCTCAACTGCATCTACTCAAAGTAGAACCTAGACTGCAACAACAGACTGCAACAACGCCAAAAAAGCGTATTTTTGCAGAATTGTTGCTCATTCATTAGAATGTTGTGCAGGGGATAGCGTAACTTTGAATTTCCACAGAAGGATACTTTAATCTCCAAATGGAGATGTAAACTGTCACACAAGTTACATTCCACACGAATTTACAGCTAGTTTCGCAAGTCAGACAATTTGGTGGCGGTGTCTGGCGACAAGTCGGTTTGCGCCTACGCGCACGCATCTGCAAGTATTTGCCAATTACTATTGGCAGCAAAACAATAAATATTTATTTGGAGTGAGATTTCTTTAAAAGTAAAAATCTCATTGGCGAATATTATTGATGGAAATTAAACTGACCAAATACTTGTCAATGCTGAAGAGAAGACCGTGTAGTAGGCAGTGGGGCAAATTTGATGCTTTGCCAACCTGTGTCCAGTATGACAGAATTACGTTGAAATGCGGAAGTACTGTTAAAATTTTTAATTTATCTGACAAAATACAGGAAATAAGATGAGCGCCAATAAAGTGTACCGGAAGCAGCTTTATCGTCAACGTGTTAGAGGTTAGAAGCTAATGGGGCGATTCGAGAAGCAACCAGAAAACCCAAGAGTCAGAGGTGAGCTATCCAGAGCAGCAGAAAATGCTCTTTGGGCTGTAGTTGAAGACTTAGAAAATCTTCAGCAGAATGTCCTCAGAGGGTTGCAGGAAGACGTAAAGCGGCTTCAGTCAGAAAAAAATCGGTTATCTGATGACATTCAAAGCTTGGTAGAGGAAAAAGAGCATTTACAACAAGTGCGCCAAATCACTGAGCAGCAAGTGTTAATTCGTCAACTGGCAGAAGTTCTGGCAAAGCATATATCTTCACAACTGCAATCCTCTCTGGCAACTTTAGCTAACCAAACCATAGAGGGCAAATCTTACGAACAAGCTGCGCTGAAGTCCGCTGAAGTAAGCAGCAATGTAGTAGGTGAAATCAATGAAAAAGTCGAACACATGTTTGACAGCCTGGATGACACCGTTACTGTTACCTTTAACTCGCTGCAACAGGAGCTGAAGAACTATCAAAGTAATCTTTCCCAACAGTTGTCACGGATGTACAGCCAGCAGCAGCAAGGGGAAACGATTTTGGCGGAGTTTGTTAATCGCCTGCATGGAGAACTAGAAAAAACTATAGAAGAAACTTCACGCAAACCAGCAACAGCAGGTACACCTACTGTTTTGCAGTTTACGGAGCCAGAGAAAAACAGTTCTTTTGAGACATCCCCGCCACCATTTGCCGAAGTAGTAAGAAATTCTTCTGAGCAAATTTCCCCGATCCCGAATAAATTTTCACAAGGGGAAACTAAATCAGAACCGACCGTTGTTAGAGAAAACGCCGCGAACCCAATTTCTGTCCCCAGCAAAGACTTGTCCCAAAGGGAAACGAAATCAGAGCCGACCATTGGTAGAGAAAACGCCGCGAACCCAATTTCTGTCCCCAGCAAGGACTTGTTCCAAAGGGAAACGAAATCAGAACCGACCGTTGTTAAAGAAAACGCCGCGAACCCAATTTCTGTCCCCAGCAAAGACTTGTCCCAAAGGGAAACGAAATCAGAGCCGAGCATTGGTAGAGAAAACGCCACGAACCCAATTTCTGTCCCCAGCAAAGACTTGTCCCAAAGGGAAACGAAATCAGAACCGACCGTTGTTAAAGAAAACGCCACGAACCCAATTTCTGTCCCCAGCAAAGACTTGTCCCAAAGGGAAACGAAATCAGAGCCTCCTACTGCTGTAGTTCCGCCACCAAAGGACAATGCCACCGAACCAATTTCTGTCCTCAATGAGGACTTAGCGGAAAATCAAACTACATCAGAGCCTCCGACTGCATCCGTGCTACATCCGAGAGTAATACAATCTTCACAAAAGAGAAACGCTGCTGAACCAATTTCTGTTCTCCGCAGGAACGTGTCACAGAGCAAAGCTAAATCTTCACCGACCACTGCGCTAGAGCCGCAGCCGGAAGCAAAACCCCCACAATCACGATCGCCTAATTCCTCCGGCTTATCGCAGCTCCAAATCGGTTTCTTGTTGATTGTCTTATCGGCAGTGGTATCGTCACTTTATAACGTAGCCATCAAGGTAATTTTCCATGAAGGTTCCCAGATTTTTGGAGTATTAGAGGTAGAGCGGTTGCTGCCGCCGACTTTGGGCAATACTCTGTTAATTTTGACGCTCCGGTTTATGGTAGTAGTACCACTGATGCTACTGTTGTCTCCTATATTGCATCCAAGACTGTGGCAAGACTTAGAAAACTTGGCCGCTTCAGTCCGAGGAAATCCCACACCTACTAATGCAGCTACCAAGCAGATTTTGCTGTTGTCGATTGTAAGTGGGGGCTTTTTGTTTTTGTCTCAGGTGCTAATCTACATTGCGATCGCTCAAGTCACAACTGGAATGGCGATCGCACTGTTCTTTGTCTATCCAATGGTTAGTGGTTTATTGTCGTGGTTTCTGTTTCGCGATCGCCCTACCATATTCCGCATCAGTGCGATCGCCGCGATTTGCTGCGGTGAATTGTTGGTTTTGGGAGGTTCTCCCAGCACAGGTATGGGTAATACTTCAATGGGAAGCAGCACTGCCATTCTTTCGGGCGTGGCTTTTGCTGCCTACATAATTCTGACGCGGCATTGTGCTAGCAAACTGCATCCTGTGACTCTTACTTTAATTAACTTCGCTACCATGTTACTGTTGAGCTTTATCTGCTTGATGCTACCTTTACCAAGCAGTTGGAACTTGGTAGTTGACCCCTCTAAAATGCTGGAACTGGTTTTAAGTGCATTTATTTTGGGTGTGCTGACTCTTGCGGGCTATTTGCTGAACAATGTTGGTATCAGTAAACTAGGTGCCTCACGATCAGCGATCATCGGTGGTAGCATCCCAGTTTTAACCGTGATTTTTGCTGGGTTAATCATTCAAGAAAATTTGGATATTGTGCAAATTCTGGGTGTGTTGTTAGTAACCTTTGGCGCAGCGGCTTTCAGCTTTGAAACAATGCGAAATCAGGTTAAACCCTCTAGTCCCACGAATTAAATGGCGAGTTCAATCAGTTTAGGTGTGGTGGGAGCCACTTTACCTCCCATCACTCTCAGCGTGAATCCTGACGCTAATACGCCTACTTGTAACTTCTCTAAACTAATGCGATCGCAGGTATTCTATATATTTAGATATTAAATTTCTATATCTATAAAAAAATCTGAGCAGTCAGCGTCAATCAGATTTAGTGGATATTTGATGCGTATAGAGACGTTGCATTACAACGTCTCTACTGTATAGCAGTTTTCAATTGCGTGAAGCAGGGGCGCACAGCTAGCTGTGTGCCCCTACTTTGTACCTCATTCATAGATGCGTAGCGGCTTAAGGCAGGGTACGAGAACCGTTATAAGCCAATACGCTTGGGTTAAGGGAACGTTCGCGAACAGCGTCCCGTAGGGAAGTGAAACCCAACAAACCACGAAAAATGTTGGGTTTCGTTCCTCAAACGCCACTTGCTTCTCCTAAGGGAGACGCTGCGCGTAGCTTGCTTCCCCGTAGGGGTACAAGTCGGGAAACCGCAAGGGCGCAGTGGCTCCCCAACCTACGCAGGTTTTGGTTTTGGCTTTAACCCAAGCGTATTGAGTTATAAGCGATTAATATTCTATATTTTATGGATTTAGCTTGATACAGGTGCGGATAACACTTGTATACAAGAAGTAATCAGAATAACTTGACTTGTAATATATTTTTATGGATTTAGCCTGATACAGGTAGGGAAAACACGTATATATAAGCAGTATGAGTAGTACTGACTCCAGCAATTGAGCACGAGTCATTGCTCACAGAAGAAATTGGCAAGAAGTTAAGACCATTGCAGCACGTTTTGGAACTAGGAGATAAAGAAGTAGCAGAAATCTTTAGAGTAACCCGTTTTTCAAGCGTGGGACATTAAGTAAGTGGGCAAGAATAAATTAAACTATGTTACCCAATGTAAAATTAATGAAATTGTCTTATAGTAAGGCCTTCAGCCTTTAAAATCGGGCTGGAGCCGCTTACTACAAACCTTTAATTAGTCACGTCCACTGACTTCTTGTGTTTGGTGAGATGGTATCTTTATTTCTGTTGTTCTGTACTAGTCAATTTTGGTCTGCGATCGCCCAGACGCCTAGAGAAAGAAGCTTATATCGTAGTCTGCTGCGGATTCGCCTCCTTTTATAGCAACAAACTATAGGACTCATATTTGATTTTTGAAAAAACTCAGTACAACTCAAAGAGGCTTCTTCCCTACTCCCCACTCCCTACTCCCTACTCCCTACTCCCAGCCTACGCAAATAATTTCAGAAATCAAATCGGATTGCTATATCTACGCAATTCAAGTCTCTCAAAGAGATAAAACAGCGAGGTAAAAACCTACTTTAAAGTAGCCAATGAATTAGTTAAATCATAAAATTTTAAAATTATTTCATGAAGGAAATATAAATTCATTGAGAAAAAACCTCTAAATAATTATCAGATGGAATCCAATATGTTTTATTATATGTATGGCTAGTAACTCATCTTGAGGTTATTAGCATGATCAACAAAGCCTTATAGCTATGCGATTAAGTCTGAATTAATCGCGGGGTTTTGTGTCTAATCATCAACGCAAAAAGGTAAATTAGACTTGGATTTAGGAGTCAGCAGAAAATATCATCAAACCTTGATTTAACAAAGATATAAATTATTTAAATACGCATTATTTTTACAACTAAAAACAGATAATTTTATTCACAATCTAAAAAACAATGATATGATAGGGAACGATATTTGAAAAAGAACAGGTGTTTTGAAATTGGAATTATTTGCTCTACTTGATGTCTACTATCTTCCCTCAAGCCAACGGCTGATACTGCCGAGACATCACTGGAGGTTGTGAAGGGGATGATAATTCACAATGAGCCGTGTGGCTCAACCTCTAAATATGGCTACACCTGGTAGGCGATTTATTTTTAGACTACTCCTAATTATTTCTAGTCACCTGTGTACTACAAAGAATTCACCAAAGCTGAAAAAAACCATCTTTTTCGAGTAACAGATATCCCTGATGAACCGCGCAAACTAGTTTTTACTCCGAGTCGGCATAGTGCCATAATTAGGTGTAAGCAGCTTGAGGTTGTTGCTCTTAAAAGATGAGAAAAAGCTCAGAGAACTTAAAGGCTTTGTAGATTACTTGCAACACAGTTGACTTTTGGGAAGTAACGCCGTCAAGCTGGATTTGGTAATGTCTGTAATTTTCCGGTCAGATGTAGAGACAGTTATAGTAACAACCACTGAATCTGCTTATGTACCACAAAATATGCGAAAATGGTAGTTTGCGCTACCACCAATCTGATAGTTATCGCATACTAATATAGTTTGAAGTAAAGACATTGCCTTCAGCCAGGTGTATACTACCGATTTTCACTCGATTAAAAACTGTGTAAACGTGCTATTCAATTGTCTGTAATATGAGTAACGACATAGATCTGATCAAACGTCTTGACCCCAGTGCGATGGATCAGATCATGCTTTATCTGGCTTTTAGTGCCATGCGGACGAGTGGGCACAGGCATGGGGCATTTTTAGACGCAGCCGCAACGGCAGCAAAGTGTGCAATTTACATGACCTATCTGGAGCAGGGACAAAACCTGCGGATGACAGGGCATTTGCACCACCTGGAACCAAAACGCGTAAAAATTATTGTAGAAGAAGTCAGACAGGCGCTAACAGAAGGCAAACTGTTAAAGATGCTGGGTTCTCAGGAACCTCGCTATCTGATTCAATTGCCTTATGTCTGGCTAGAAAAATATCCTTGGCAACCGGGGCGATCGCGCGTTCCTGGTAGCAGTCTGACAAGCGAAGAAAAAAGACAAATTGAGCAGAAACTGCCAAGTAATCTACCTGATGCCCAGTTAGTTAGCTCTTTTGAGTTTCTGGATTTGATTGAGTTTTTGCACAGGCGATCGCAAGAAGACTTGCCACCCGAACACCAAATGCCTTTGAGTGAAGCCTTGGGTGAGCATATCAAGCGCCGTCTACTCTACTCAGGAACGGTAACACGCGTTGATTCTCCTTGGGGAATGCCCTTCTACGCTCTTACCCGTCC
Source organism: Nostoc sp. (assembly GCF_036917655.1). GTDB lineage: Bacteria > Cyanobacteriota > Cyanobacteriia > Cyanobacteriales > Nostocaceae > Nostoc. The sequence continues at coordinate 151,303 of NZ_JBALCY010000029.1, read as the reverse complement.
TTTTTATGCCCCAGCAGACGATCAAGAACGCACTTACATCATGGTGGAAGATACCGCTCGGTATTTCCGCATGATGAAAAATTGGGCAGAACGGCGACGAAATGCCATGCGCTTACTGGAAGAACTTGATATCCTCCCAGAAAAAATGGAGCAGGCTATGGAAGAATTGGATGAAGTTATCCGAGCCTGGGCAGATAAATATCACCAAGACGGAGGTATTGCGGTGATTTTACAGACAGCTTTTGGCGAAAGAGAGGACTAGTAGCACTACGCAAAATTCAAAAGCTTACTTTACAAGCTTTCCACTGATTTTGTCCCTTGCTTCAAAGTAGGGGGATGGTTGGTCTATTTACATTGTAATACTGTACTATTAGTACAAAAGTCACAATTAGTTTTGTGACTTTTGTATTGTAAGTATTTAGTTTGCACAATTTGCAAGCATAGGGCAATTATGACGGGTTTTATATAAATATTGTTGCTTTAGTCATAGTAGTACTTTGTCAAGCTAGTTTTGAGGGTTTGTAGTGAGTAATTTAGTCCTTATTTTCTAAGCACTAAATTGTTCACTACGAACTTGCTTACCCATGAATTGAAACTTTACAGACTAGTAGGGTGGGCGTTTTAATGCCCACCCTACTAATTAACCTGTATTCTCAGTCAATTAAAAAGCACTGTAATTTAATTAGTGCCTGGCTGCGTTGGAATAATCGGTTGCGTTGGAATAATCGGTTGCCTTGGAACAATCGGTTGCGTTGGAAATGGGGTAGTCTCCATACTTGGACTTGATCCCGAAGGGATTATAGTCGACGGTGTAGACGAAGATGAAGCACCAACAACACTATCACTAGCACTGATACAAGTATCCAACGCCTGGGTAGGGGGAAGGTCCATTTGACTACGCAAGCCAACCACACACTGACCAAAGCGCACGGGCAACAAACTACGACCACAGTAATCTAAAACTGCCGGATTAGCTGCTTCCTTGGTACTTAAGCTGACGCCAACTACACAGGTAGCTAACTCTTCAGGACGCCGGGCCTTCTCACAAGAAGAAAGCGCATCCGTCGCGGCAATTTGGGTTTCCTTGTTGATTTTAACCACGCAAGCAGCCAAATCCCTTGGACGCAGTGCTGCTGCACAACCTTGTGATGCCGCTTCTGCCGTTACACTCACGCTCAGAAGGCGACCTGCACAGACACTATAATCATTGCTGTAAGAGGCAGCAACAGCCACATTAGGCAAGATCGTTGTCAACCATCCAGCTATAGCTAAAACTGGTATTGTTAAATTCCTGGAGGTGGAACTGGCTTGTTTGTTCTTACCTCTACTAACCACTTTTTTGCTGTGTGACATTGCCATTCTCCAAACACCCAAGGTTATGCTAACTCAAATATTTTAAAAATCCTCTACAATCAAAGAATTTCAGCGTGAGCAAGGTATAGATATAATTAATTATGCCGGAAATTGTGTTAGTATAACTGTTTGAAAGATAAGTAGGCAACGTAAAAAGTGTTTCAGAGTAAGAATACTGCGTAAACCAATCTGATGATTGAGTTGCCTACGAAACTAAATAAACACAAAAAACTTATTGGCAGGAGTACGGCGGGGCACGTCGGAATTCAGGCTTGGAAGCTAGTGTGTCGGCTCTACCGACTTAAAGCAACTGGCGTAAAAGTTGATGCCTCTACTTTGGTAGGATACGTCATACCAAGGCAAGCAACCTCAAAAAAGCAAGAATCCCCTGATTTCTAATCAGTGGAATGTCAAAATGGAATGTTTGGGTAAAGTTTAAACAGGATTAGATTAAGGAAACTCATGTCCCGATATAGAGGGCCACGCCTCAGAATTGTCCGTCGCTTGGGCGACTTACCAGGATTGACTCGTAAAAGCGCCAGACGCGCTTACCCCCCAGGGCAGCATGGTCAGAACCGCAAGAAGCGCTCTGAGTATGCTATCCGTCTAGAGGAAAAGCAAAAGCTCCGCTTCAACTACGGTTTGACTGAAAAGCAATTGCTACGCTATGTACGCAAAGCCAGACGTGTTACTGGTTCTACGGGACAAGTGCTGCTGCAATTGCTAGAAATGCGCTTGGATAATACCGTTTTCCGTTTGGGTATAGCCCCGACTATCCCAGCAGCTCGTCAACTGGTGAATCACGGTCACGTAACTGTTAACGGTCGTGTGGTTAATATTGCCAGCTACCAATGCCGTCCTGGAGAAGTAATTGCGGTGAGGGATCGGGCACAATCACGGAAGTTGGTGGAAGCTAACTTGCAATATCCCGGTTTGGCCAACCTCCCCAGTCATTTGGAGTTTGACAAAGCTAAGTTGGTTGGTAAAGTCAACAGTGTTATTGAACGTGAATGGGTGGCACTACAAGTTAATGAACTACTTGTGGTGGAATACTACTCACGACAAGCGTAAGTAGAGACGCGATTAATCGCGTCTCTACAGGAGTTATGAGTTATGAGTTGAAAGACGAGAATTCCTAACTCCTCACTTTTAACTCCTAACTATTTTCATCCGCCAATTTGCGACATGGTACGGGTATATGTACCTAAAATGCCAGAATCGCGCTCTTTAAAGTTAATTTCTGGCTTGATTCCGAGTAAATCCCTCACCTGCTCTTGTAATTGAGCGGTGCTGATACCAGAACGCAGAGCAGTTTTTAAATCTATTTGACCAGTTTCATTCAATAAACAAGGACGCAGCCAGCCATCAGCACTCAGGCGCATCCGGTTACAACGATCGCAAAAACATTCTGACATCTGACTAATAAATCCCAGTGTCCCCTTCGCACCGGGAATTTGAAAGACATCAGCAGGGCCAGCACCACGAACTTGGGATTCTGTCAAGCCCCAGCGATCGCGGATTTGTTGCCGTAACTCGGCTGAAGATACCCAACCGCGATCGCCAAACAAATGCACATTACCAATGGGCATAAATTCAATAAATCTAACGTGCCACTGTTTGTCAATTGTCAGGGCGGCTAAATCTAGAATTTCGTGGTCATTAACGCCAGGAATCACCACCACATTCAGCTTCAGGGGGTCGAATCCGACGCGATGGGCAGCTTGAATCCCCTGCCAAACTTGTTGCCAACGAGAACGCCCCTGATTACCGATAATTTGGTCAAAAATGTCGGAATCAAGAGAGTCTAGACTAATATTAATTCGTCGCAGACCAGCATTGTAGAGGTTTTGTGCCATCGGAGCCAGCAAAAACCCGTTGGTGGTCATTGAGAGGTCTTGAGTTTGGGGAAAAGAAGCGATCGCACTAACCAAATCCACCACACGCGGACGCAATAAGGGTTCACCCCCAGTCAAACGAAACCGATTAAAGCCTACTGGAATAAATATCTCTTGAATTAAGGTGAGCAGTTCTTCATCACTCAATAGCTGTTGCTTGAGAATATAGTCCAGTTCTACTCCTTCTGGCATACAGTATTGACAACGAAAATTGCAGCGATCAATTAAGCTAATTCGGAGGTAGTCTACCTGGTTCATCGTTTTATTTTTATTGTCTTCGATTAATTAAAGACCTCACCGAATTTTAGATTTTAAATTTTGGATAATGGAATTGGATAATTCAAAATCCAAAATTTAAAAAGGTCTGAGACTTGCGAATTTAAATGCGAGAACAAATCTAAAATTCTGGCTCGAAAGCCAATGCATTCATGCGACGTGGCTCAATCTAAAATCCAAAATCCAAAATCCAAAATTGAGTTACTGAGGTAATTTACCCCTTGCTACTATTTTGCTGTAATTCAAGATACCGCACCACCTCTTAGGTTAGAATCTACAGATTGTGGCATAATAAGCCGACCGCATCTACTAGTTAGTCATCAATCGTGCAAGACACCGACTCCATCAACGACCTTGCTGCTGCTTTACTACAGCCAGCAGATATCAGCTTTGAACTGCCCGATCCAGAAGATGAACAGATTCTAGAGTCAGATTTTCAACAGCAGCTAGAAATAGCTTGGCAGGTATGCGATCGCTTTGATTTGCAAACTGAAATCTGGCGGGGGCGAATTTTACGGGCGATCCGCGACAGAGAGAAAGTCGGTGGTGACGGACGCGGTACTGGCTTTCTGCGATGGCTAAAAGAGCGGGAAATCAGTAAAAGTCAAGCTTATGCCTGGATTCAACTGGCGAATAGTGCCGATACTCTTATCGAAGATGGTAAACTTGACCCCAGTTCTGTGAACAACTTCAGTAAACGGGCTTTTGTCGAAACCTCCAAAGCATCTCCAGAAGTGCAACAGATGGTGAGTGAAGCCGCCCAAAAAGGCGATCGCATCACTAGGCGGGAAGTGCGTCAACTCAGCGATGAATGGACAGCCATGTCCTCAGATTTATTACCCGAATCAGTTAAGGAAAAAGCAGCAGATAACACCCTTCCCCCGCGCTACATCGCCCCACTGGTGAAGGAAATGGAAAAACTGCCAGAATCGCACCAAAAGTTTATCCAAAAGGAAATTGCTGCTAACCCTGATGTGGATACCCTTAAACAGGTAACTACCGAAGCGCGTAACTTGGCGAAATATCTCAAAGGGGCGGCTCAAGTTCAGGCGCTGACGAAAGAAGATGTTGATATTGAAACTGCCTTAGAAGAAGCGCAAAGAGTCGGCTGTTTGAGCATTGCTGCTGATTTAGTAAATCAAGCATCGCAGATTGAACAAACGATCGCTAAACTTTACATGACTTGGAAACGGATCGGTAATTTAGCAGATCGATTATATGTAGATACAGGTGCAAGTACACCCAACTTGCGATCGCTCCTCACTTGCTTAGAACCTCTGGGTGGTGAAATCATGGAATTGCAACTTAGTGGTGCGACTGAACACACTATTCGTTTGCAAATTCAGGAGACGAGTTAGAAAATAGAGACGCGATTAATCGCGTCTGTACAGGAGTTAGGAGTTATTTTCCCCCGACTCCCCTCGCTGGGCATAAAGTTTGGGTTTGTTGGTTATCAATATGACATTCACTCATCGTCTGGCTGATCAAAAAGCGCATCTAAATCACGATAGCCACTAACCACTCGCAGAATTTCGATGCCGGTTTCAATTGGGCGATAAAATATTAAATAATCATCAACTGGAAAGCTCCGCAATGAAGGTAAAAGCTCAGACCTCTTACGCACCATGCTGGGAAACATTGCTAAATTATTACACTTACCGTTGATTTTATTGAGAAATCTATCCGCCGCATCCAAACCACTGCTATCAGCAATAAAATCGATAATATTCTCAATATCCCGGCTAGCCGGAACAGTAAAAGAGCAAATATTCCTCATTAACTAGCTTGTTGCCGACGCTGTTGTAGCTTCTGTTGCAGTTGCTGGAAAACTGTTTCACTATCAACAACCTCACCTCGTTCGGAAGCTTCAACACCAATCATAATCGAGCGTTTTAACTCCTCAAATCGTCCCTTGTAGATATTTTCTCCTACTTCTAATAGCTTGATAGCTGCCAAAATTACTTCTTCGGACGAGGAGTATTTACCGCTTTCAACTTGACTTAGGATAAACTGCTCAAGCTCTGGAGTTAATGATACATTCATTAATGTCTACCATAATTTTTGCTAAAGGTCTTCTTATTCTATCGAAGAGACGAATTAGAGAATAGGCAATAAACTATGTGTACGGGGGGCTGCGCCTACGCAGTTTATCTTTCAGTCTTTGGAATTGCTGAGAGTAAGGCACGGAGAGCGTTGTTAACAGCTTCTGATGTTTTGAATATCTCAGCGACATCAGCATCGAGAGTAACTGTCAAAGAAGCTTTTTCTTGCTGACTAGCAAAACGGTTAGGCAAGGGTTTGCGATAGTCAAAGTTATACTCTGGAAGTAAGTCATCGTCAGCGTTGTTGTGGGATTCAGAAGCCTGTGAATTCTTCATAATATCTTGGTTCTTTCTTGGTTGCTAGACGTGCGCTAATGATACGGATAAGGTTTGCTTTTTCAGTGAAACAGACCAATAACAGGCGATTGTCTTGGTAACGTCCGATAATGATTTCCCGCCGTTCACCAATAGAGTGCCATTCATCGTCGAATATGTAAGCTAGAGAGTGATTGAAGACTGTCTTAGCCGCTTCAAAGCTGATGGGGTGCTTGTTTAGATTCAGACTAGCTTTTTTGGTTATCCCACTCAAATTCTAAATTCATGCCCTTATAGAACCCATTTGACATCTTTTGCTGGGGTGCTTGGCTTTGAAGTAAGCCGTTACTTTGCGATCAATGATAGAGCCTGCTTAACAAGACTGTTTTTTGCAATAACAGGGATAAAACCAGCTAGCTGCAAGGCTTTTAGTTTCAGGAATAGATCTCAAATGGGTTCTATATAAGGCTACTGGCAATGAAATCACAAGTTCGGGGGAGTAATAGCGATCGCGCATGGCTGCAAAGTTACGGGAATTGAACGTTAATCCAGAGACTGGATCACTTCTCTCAAATTCTAATGAGCAGCGCAAGATGTAGCGGTGAGTGAGGAGTTATGGGGCGACGCAGTGGGTACTTGAGCAACCAGAACCACGTTCCCATTGGCATCTATAACCCACCCTTGGGCTTCTACAATTTGAGTAGGTTCATTGACAGAATTAACTTTCTGTGATTTTTCTTCTGTGTTTCGCTGCGCCTGAACAGCCGCTCTTTTATGAATACCGCCAGCACGATTCTTACTCTCTGGCTTCAGTGTGATCCAATCTGCCAGCACCGCATCATCAGCTATCAATGGCTGCGTGGGATCGGCTACTAGTCCTCCACGTCCAGTGCTAATAAATGAACTTCTTGCTATTTTTCCACCAGAATTACAACCAGCAGCAATTTGCTGGGAAGCATCAACCAGATTTACCGGCAATTCAACTAATCCTTTACTCGGGTCAGCATCTGGTGAGTTGATTTGTACAGTGCCATTTAATGTAGGGTTTTGCTGAGAAAATGCGGTGATATCACTTGTTGGCAGCCTACTTGGGACTAGTGGCTCTTTAGGGTTCAACAGTTTCTCTAGGTCTGCACGGGTGCGCTGCACAAAACCAAAAATGTTCTTAGCGGTGATTGTGATTTTACCACCAGAGCCAAAGTTGGCATTGGCGGTGACATCGTTATTTTCTAAGGGAGCGGCGACAAGGAAGCCATTTGGTGCATAGATAGTGATTTTACCGCCAGTTTTATCACCCCCGGCATTAGTGGAGATTTGACTATTGCGGCGCATCAGTAATAAGTCCCGCACCTGTAGCGAAATATCACCACCCCGACCTGACTCACTATTAGATGTGAGTTTTCCCCCGTCGAGCAGGACGGATCGAGCAGTTATATTGAGATCACCAGCTTTCCCTGTTTTACTTACATCCCCTATACTGCTCACAACTATTTCAGCCCCGTCCCGGACAATTAATTTCTCTGTAGTAATTGTTACTTTTCCGGCATTTCCAAAGCTTAGAGTCCCAGCCCCCAAGTTGCTGGCAATTCCTCTTTGTGAGACTCCAACCAGTTCTATAGACTCAGACGCCTCAACAGTTAAATCTCCTCCGTTTCCTGTAGCTGGTTGATTGTCGATCATAGTGGAGTCTGATGATACCCCTGCCCCATCTTGGATACGCAACTTTCCAGTTTTAATCGTAAGTTTACCTGCATTTCCATCACCAAAAGTTGTACTAAACAGTCCGGTCACAGGAACTAGTAAAGTTCTACTACGAATCAACTCCACAGACTCCAAGGCGTTGACTGTCAAACTTCCCCCTGATCCCCTACCTGTAGTAGAAGTAGCTAGTTGTGCCCCATCCTGAACAATTAATTTTCTGGCATTAATGGTTATTTCTTTACCATCTCGGTCACCTGTAGTTCGACTTATTAGGCGCACACCAAGACCACTTAGTTCTACAGACTTTCCCTGTACCTGAATACTACCACCACCCTCACCACTGGCATCTACCTGAGATCCAACCACTTCACCGTTAGTAATTCGCCCGATTAAGTTAATGTTCTGGAAATTCTGGACACCTTCATATCCCAAACTCCAGCTTTGGTTTATTGGTTCGAGACTGAGACTGACTAGACTATTACTAGCGACACTTCCGAGCTCAATTCGTCCCGATGCTGCTGTTAAATTTCCCCCCTCCAGGGTTATATCACCACCTATAAGTGCCAAGGTTTTAAGCGGTTTCACTTGCAAACCAACAGGTTGCTCAAAAATATTAGTTATTGCGACATCTGGACTAGAAGCTTGGGATTGATTGCGTATGGGTTTTGCGGTTGCTCCGAATTGTAAACCAATGGGAGTACTTACTTTTAACAGGGGTGAGGTTTGGGGATCTAGGGCACTAAACTTAGTACCATCAGCAAAGTTCAGACTACTCGCCGTACTAGCAAAAAATGAACCACCGATGTTTAAAGAAGCATTGGGACCAAAGATAATCCCGTTGGGATTAATCAAAAACAAGTTGGCTTGGCCATTAGCTTTAATAATGCCTTCAATATTAGAAACAGACCTACCCGTTACTCGGCTAATAATGTTCTGAACATTTGCTGCGTTGTTGAAGTTTGCTGTACTTCCAATGGGGACAGAAAATTGTTCAAAGCTGTGGAACAGATTACTTATATCTCGGATTTTATCTTTAACAAGGGTTCCACCGTTAATAATTGTGGTATTACCTATTGTTGTAACTTGAGAATTATCAGGTAAAGTACTGTCTGGGATAATTTGAGCAACAACAGAGTTGCTAGAGAAAGCTATTCCACTATATATTGCAACTCCTAGCCATTGACACTGGCCCCAAAGATTAACCATACCGGATATTGCACCTCTCAAAAGTAGTACCAGTTGCTAAACAATGGTGATGCTATGAAAAATTAAACCTTACACAACGAGCGCTATATATATCATTCTGATCGAGACAGAGAGTTTAGTTAAGCATCTAAGACTCTCCCATTCTGCTATAGCTTTGTCAACTTAATAGCTGATAAATTTAGCTTATTAAGCTTAATGAAAAAATCACGGAATTAGCAACAAATATATCAGCTTATAGCCTTTACTAAGCTATTTAAGTACACTCATTTTGTTGCCAGGGTTAGTAGCTTTCAAAACGTGGCTTCCCAAGTTTTAAACCGCTATATTAGTGTGATAATATTCATTTTATTCTCAATAATTTGAGGTGATAACTATTAAGTTGACAATACTGTTATGGTTTTGGACAAGGACAATCAGTCATCTCACCCTTACACAAGCAAACCCATACTTCAACACGCTTACCTGGCATTAATAGTGAAGGACTCGCATCTCTAATTTGAATTTTAGTTAAGTCAATATCGCACTTAACTTGTAAAATGTCATTTCCTGATATACCGTACTTTTCGAGTAGCTTGCTCAAGTCAGAGTTCTTCAGTCTTTCACTAATTTCTTGTTTAATCTCGTCTTTTAACAAATCTAATTTTTGAGCATCTATAACTGTTGGCTGTACTATTTTAGATTCCATGAATTTTGCTCTCCTTGCAGATTGATAAATGCGTGAACTTCTCTTGTGATGTACTAAATTAACTTGAATTCGATTAGTATACTTTTGCAACAAAAGAATCAAGGATACAGAGAGTTTAGAGTGGCACCAAAGCATTAATTTTCTAAAGCTTTTGCGAACTCCCATAATTATGACTTCAGTTTGGCTAGTTATAATTACGCATTGTGTAACAAAACTTCATATATTTCTGTTAGATTTCCTTAAAGCATTCATGAATCTGGCTACTGACCGTTTATTGCTTAACAGGATTGAGTAATTGATACCTCCTCAACTTTCACATGCTGCTTACGGTTTGGATAAGCCCACAGGCTAAAGCCTTATCATTATCCGTTTCATTTTTCTCATGCCGCCAGAAAATCAAATATGTTCTTTGTGTCGTTGTGAGGATGATCGAATCTGCGATACCTTTGTAGACCACACCAACGCACTCACATCTGAGTTTAGCTTTAGTAGAAGAAGCGATCACACCCACACCTGAGTTCAGTCCAAGGGGCGATCGCACTGACACCTGAGTTCATCGCAAATCCGCGATCGCACCACACCTGAGTTGAGTAGAAGGGGCGATCGCTTGCATGAAGATCATAGTGAATCAGCGATCGCATCAACACCTGAGTTTAATAGAAGGAGCGATCGCTTGTGTGAAGGTCATAGCAAATCAGCGATCGCACTTAGTTAATTACAAGGGGCGATCGCTTGTATGAAGGTCATAGCGAAAAAGCGATCGCACTGAGAGCATAGTTTAATATAAAGAGCGATCGCTTGTGCGAAAGTCATAGCAAATCAGGGATACCTTCTCTGCGAGACGCTACGCGAACGGTGGGCTACGCCAACGCACCCACAGATGAGTTTAGTAGAAGGGGCGATCGCGCTGACAAAAGTTACGAAAATTAAACATTAATCCAAAGACTGTTTAACTTATCTCAATTTTTAATTACCAGCGCAAGATGTAGCGACGAGTGAGGAGTTATGAGGCGACGCAGTGGGTACTTGAGCAACCAGAACCACGTTCCCATTGGCATCCATTACCCATCCTTGGGCTTCCACAATTTGAGCCGGCATGTTGACATAATTAACCTTCTGTGATTTTCCTTCTGTGTTTCGCTGCTTGTGAACAACTACTTTTTTTTGGATACCCTCAGCCCGATTCTGACTCTCTGGCTCCAGTGTGATCCAATCTGCCAGCACCGCATCAGCTATCAATGGCTCTGTGGGATCGGGTGCTAGTCCTCCACGCCCAGTAGCAATAAATGAACTCCTGGCTATTTTGCCACCAGAATTACAACCAGCAACAACTTGCTGCGAAGCTTCAACCAGATTTACGGGCAGTTCCACTAATCCTTTGCTGGGGTCAGCATCTGGTGAGTTGATTTGGACTGTGCCATTTAATGAAGGGTTTTGCTGAGAAAATGCCGTGATGTCACTTGTTCGCAGGTTATTCGGGTTTATTTTTTCTGGGTCAAATATCTCTACGTCTGCACGAGTGCGCGGCACAAATCCAAAGATGTTCTTAGTGGTGATTGTGATTTTACCACCAAAGCCAGAGAAGGCATTGGCAGTGATATCGCTGTTTTCAAAGGGAGCAGCGACGAGGAAGCCATTAGGTGCTTTGATGGTGATATTACCGCCATCTCCACCAAGCCCTGCCGTACCTGCGTTAGTGGTTATTTTACTTTCGCGGCGCATCAGTAATAAGTCCCGCACCTGTAGCGTAATATTCCCGCCTCCACCTGACTCGGTTTCAGCTGTGAGTTTTCCTTTGTTGTCCAGAAGTATGGAGCGAGCGGTTATATTTAAATCGCCTGCCTTCCCTAAATTATTTGGATCTCCGACATAGATTACATTTTTTAGAGCTTGGCTGCTCACAGTTATTGCAGCCCCATCTTTGATAATCAATTGCCCTGTAGTTAAGGTCAAGTTTCCACCATCTCCAGGCCCTTGAGTCCCAGAAAACAAGCCACTGAGTTTAGAACCATTTGGTGAAGTTCCAATTAGTTCTACCGACTCAGAAGCGTTTACCGTCAAGTTTCCTGCGTTTCCCGTAACTGGTGTAAGTTGGTTAAAAATATATCTATATGTGCCCTCAGAGCTTGTTGATATTCTTGCCCCTCCTTGGATACGCAACTTTCCAGTATTAATTATTATGTTACCAGCGTTTTTATCGCCATAAGTTGCACTAAATAATCCACTGGATATTAAATCACTACCATCTTGAAAGACAGGAATGGAGGTGCCGCCGATTAGGTCTACAGAATCTGAGGCGTTTATGGTCAATTGCCCCTGTAATTGTGCTCCATCTCTGACCACCAACTTTTTAGTAGTAACATTTATGTTTCCAGAGTTTCCAGTATAGAAACTCTGAGTAAACAGTTGGGCATCTTGTTCAACTACTACAGACTCTGAGGCGTTCACTGTCAAATTCCCTCCTGATTGCTCTTCCAAGGGATAAACTAGAATTACGTAACTGCCAGCTATCCGCACAAATCTGCCTTGCATGTGGATATTGCTGCGACCTTCTCCATGAGTATCTACAGTAGATGGAATTTTAGTTAAATCTATCAGTTCGATGTTCTGGAAATTTTGAACATCTTCATATCCAAATGCCCAACCTTGGTTCGTTGGACTTAAACTGACCAGACTATTAGCAGCGACGCTTCCTAACTCAACTCTTCCGTCCTTTGCTGTTATATTTCCCCCCTCTAGCGTTAGATCACCGCCTATAAGTGCCAAGGTTTTATCTTGCTGCACCTGTAGACCAACGCCTTGTCCAAAGATATTAATTGCGCCATCTGGTGCTGCTTGGGATTGATTACGGATGGGAGCCGCAGTTGCTCCGAATTGTAAACCAATGGGAACACTTACTGTCAGCAGGGGTGTAGTTTGAGGAGATGTAGCGCTAAACTTTGTACCATCAGCAAAGTTCAAGCTACTCGCCGTACTAGCCACAAATGAACCGCCGATATTTAAAGAAGCATTGGGCCCAAAAACAATGCCATTAGGATTAATCAGAAACAGGTTGGCTGTGCCGTTAGCTTTCAGAATGCCATCTATATTGGAAATAGAATTACCTGTCACCCGACTGATGATGTTTTGAATATTTATTGCATTGTTAAAGTGGGCTGTCGTTCCCGCAGGGACAGAAAACTGTTCAAAGCTGTGGAACAAGTTTGTACCACGAACTGCCCCACCATCAATCTGGTCTATAGGCTGACCATCGATTAGCTTTGGTGTAATGATTGAACTTTCAGAGCCAAGCGTGCCATCCTTTTGTATTTGGGCTAAGGCAAAACTCTCAAAGAAAGTGAGCACTCCAGCAACTGCTAAAGTACTGACTATCCCTAATTCCCAGCACCAACTGCTTCGGTATTGAGACATCACTAACTTGCACCCAAAAAATAAGAGTATATTAAAATACTGCCCCTTGCTAATTAGGTATAGTAATACTTGAGATTATCTCTGTAGCCTAACTAGTAAATTCAAAGTTCAGCATTTTTATACTCACTAGAATAAACTCTTTATGGTACGAAGACTAAATTATTTAGCAGTTACAGCCGAGAGGGCTGCCAGTTGAAGGGCAAGGGATACACCATGAGTTAAAACTTTGAGACAGATTAGTTTCATCTTGGGTGCTACCTGGAATTATTTCGATATTGTCTTGTGGTGTAACGCCATAATTATTAAGTGCATTGCCATTATGGTCTATTTGAGCAACAATAGCAGAGTTTGTAGACAAAACTACCGCACCACCTATTGCAATTCCTAGACCTTTAAAGCGGTACCAAAGATTATTCATACTTAATATTGCACCTCTTTGCTTTAGCAAACTTAAGTATGATATATAGGAATAACTGATCTATAAAATGGCAGAGAGCAAAAATTAATATTTTGGACGTAACGCACCGAGATAAGGGACTGACAAAAAATAAATTATCCAAAATTATTTGTACATTTGTAGGGGCGCAAAGTCTTGCGCCCCTCCGATGGGATGTTTTTTTAACTGGAAGTCCCTAAATAGTACGTTACTAAATTATTTAGCAGTTACAACCGAGAGGGCTGCCAGTTGAAGGGCAAGGGATACACCATGATTTTTGCATTAGCACAATTCCTTGTCCTGTTTCTCCTGGCTTTGCTGCCAATAATTCGTTAGGTTGCTGTTTCTCAGTTGCATCACCAGATTTGATTTTATTTGGGTCAAGATTGCACTGCCACTGAACTATCAAAGCTCTATCATCTAATACTCCGTACTTCTCAAGCACACTGTATAAGCCAGCGTTATTAACGCTTTCAAGCAGTTTCTGTTGAATCTCGTCTTGTAACTGTTGTAATGTTTCAGGGTTCATGACTGTTTCCATTTCCTACAGATGTGTACAATTGTTGATTCAGCTTGACTAAAAATAATTACGTATAGTTTCACAAAACTTCATGTTTTACTGCTGGATTTACTTTAAGCATTGAGGATCTATAAAGGACTTCTAAATAAAAAATATCCAATTAACTTTTGTGGGGTAAGCTTTTCGGTCATTGGGGTCAGGTTAAGAAAAATAGAAACTTGTCAAGTGACTAACACACTCATGGTTAAACCATGAGTAAGCCACGGAAGAAACAAGGAAATCCAGACTTTCGACATCGGGTAACTTCCCCAGTCCCAACAAGTGAAGAGATAGAATCACGTTGATTGAGCTAGTAACTCTAGGGACATTTGTCAAAGCTGTACGAGCGCGACACCGACGCAACGCCGCAAGGTCACTTGACATTTATTTGGGCTGAGGCTTTAACTTCACACCAATGGCCAAAAAGCCCGTCCGATAAACTGGGCAGGCTAGAGAGCCACTCCCACAAGATTGGATAATTTATTTTTTGGAATTCCCTAAGAAAGCAGGCTATCTAGAATGTATTAGTCCATTAGTCCGCATACTGCTTTGCAGTCATAGCAGGATATAAAATATAAAACTGTAACAAAAACTACAAATTTCCTATTTTCCTAAAAAAAGGATTAAGCTAAGTATATATGATATCCGGTTCGTAAAGATACCGTGGTTAGGAGATAATTTTATGATTTCAAAATCCCTGTTGCTGCCAGAGCCTGCTTCTCCAGCGCACATATGCCCATTTGACCAAGCTTGTAGCTACTTAGAAGCGGCGGCTAAAGAATTAAATTTAAATCAGGGTTTGCTGGAAATTCTCAGCCACCCGCGTAAGGTTGTCACGGTTTCCATTCCCGTAAAACTAGATGATGGGCAAATACAGGTTCTCGCTGGACACCGGGTACAGCACTCTGATGTTTTAGGCCCCTATAAGGGGGGAATTCGTTACCATCCGGCTGTAACATTGCGCGAAGTATCTGCTCTGGCAATGCTAATGACCTGGAAATGTGCCTTGTTAGGTATTCCTTACGGTGGTGCGAAGGGTGGCATTCCCATAGATCCAAAACGCTACAGTGTTGGCGAATTAGAGCGAATCAGCCGCCGTTATATCAGCGAGTTGATTAAAGATATTGGGCCTGCCGTAGATATCCCTGCACCGGATATGGGTACTTCTGCCCGTGAGATGGCTTGGATGATGGACACTTACTCTGTGAATGTCGGTCATGCTGTACCAGGAGTTGTAACTGGGAAACCGCTTTCTATTGGTGGTTCTCTGGGACGAGAAATGGCAACTGGACGTGGTGTGATGATTATTGTCCGTGAGGCACTAGCAGATCAAGGTAAATCCTTGGTAGGAGTGCGAGTAGCGATTCAGGGTTTCGGTAACGTTGGTAGTGCCGCAGCAGAATTACTATATGAAGCAGGCGCGAAAATCATCGCCGTTTCAACGGGTGCTGGGGGAGTATTTTCTGAAGTTGGTCTTGATATTCCCAAGTTGAAAGTCTATGCTGCTGAAAATCGCAAGAGTATTATGGGTTTCCCGGAATCTGTACCAATTAGCAATGCAGATTTATTAACTTTACCCTGCGATGTCTTAATACCAGCAGCTTTAGAAAATCAGATTACTGAAGAAAATGTGAATCAGGTGCAGGCGCAAATTGTTGCAGAAGCAGCTAACGGGCCGGTTACTCTTGAGGCTAACTTGGCGTTAGAGGCGCGGGGTGTGACAGTGCTACCGGACATCTTGGCCAATGCTGGCGGTGTAGTGGTGAGTTATTTGGAGTGGGTGCAGGGTCTTTCTTACGTATTTTGGGATGAGGAGCGCGTTAACAGAGAAATGGAACATTTGATGGTACATGCCTACCATCGGGTGATTCACCAGTCGAAAGTACGGCAAATTTCTTTAAGGTTAGCAGCTTACACACTGGGGGTGGGTAGAGTGGCGCAGGCGCTGACTGACAGAGGTCTTTATCCTTAAGTTTTTATACTTAGTTGTTCACGGGGCAGAATAGATTATTGTCAGTAGTAATTTTACTTGAACTGCCATTGATTTATCTGCCTTTTTTTGTTGGGCGAAGTACAGTAATGATGGATGCGATCGCCTCTGAACTTCCAGATGGTGCATGGAAAATGTTAGGTTTGCCTAATGGACAAGTGCGAGTCACACTGAGTTGGCGTTTATCCTAAGTCGATCTGAGTAAAGAAAATAATTAAATTTACTGTTAAGGCGATCGCCTTGTGATCAAAGGGCACTGAGGATAAATACCAGCACAGAGACACCAAACCCGACTAAAATGAATACGCAACTTGGGCTTCCATAGGAGTTATCCAGCCGTGCAGCCGGACTTAATAGGCTTGGAAATTAGCAAAGGAGAACTGAGACGTTTGACTGGGTTCGATCCAGAAGACGTTTTTCGACCCTCGGTTCTGCGAGATGGCAAGAAGCGATTAGGGTTTTTGTTCAATGAAATGCTGGTAACGCTGGGGCTAACCCCAATAATTGTGGGCTTTGTTTATGGGTTGATTATTCTGCCGACAATTGGATCTTCAATTCGACTAGGAATTCTTTTACTAATTCTAGTGCCAATCCCGATATTAGTTGGGCGATCGCTCTGGCGACAATTGACCTTTCCTGAAGGACTGACAATACTTTTAGATGAAGTTGATAAATATCATGACCTGATTAGCGCCATAGATATTAATGACCAATTGGCAGCATCAGGAAACGTAGAAAGCAGTATCCATGACCGAGATAAAGTCACCGCCGCCCTACAACTGATTAGAGAAGATTTAGTCCGCGCTCTGAAAACGGAACGAATTTTGCGAGATAATAAAAAATTGCTTGCTAATAACCAAGAGTTATTTGTCAATAATTTAGCCAGTCTCCAAGCTTTACAAGTTAGTAGTCAAGCAGGCGAATATGCTCAACTGCTAAATCAATCATTGCAAATTGCGATCGATGTGCAAGCAGAAATCAGAAAATTGCACAAAGGCTAAAAGGATGTTTGTAAAGCTTGGGCGACTAGAAGTCGCACGCCAGTTGCTCATGGGGAGCCACTGCGGTGGACGGGAACACCTGCATAAAGGAGGCAGTGTGTTGGGCGGGTTTCCCGACTTGAAGCAACTGCCGTCAAGTGGCGTGGAAACCCCCTTGGCGCCAGCCTCTCCCTTTGGGAGAAGACTGCACTGGCTTGGCTATACAGACAAAACCTGCCTCCGCAGGTTAGAAAACCCTTGATTCTGTATTAGTCCACGGAGGTGGACTTTGCCTGTGTAGTAGCGAATTATATTCGCCTAAAACTTTTAAAACTTTTAAAACTTAAATGAGCAACAAACCCAAAATAATTGTCCTAGATGATGACCCGACGGGTTCTCAAACAGTCCACAGCTGCTTGCTACTAATGCGCTGGGATGTGGACACTTTACGCACCGGGTTGCACGATGATTCGCCGATTTTCTTTGTGCTGACTAACACTAGATCCTTAACGCCAGAGTCAGCTGCATCTGTCACCACAGAAGTTTGCCAAAACCTGAAAATTGCTTTGAATGCTGAAGGTATTGACGATTTTCTGATTGTCAGCCGTTCTGATTCTACTTTGCGGGGACATTATCCCATTGAAACCGATGCGATCGCCCAAGAACTAGGCCCCTTTGATGCTCATTTTCTCGTACCTGCATTTTTTGACGGCGGACGCATCACCCGTGACAGCGTGCATTACTTGATTATTGGCGATGTAACCACCCCAGTCCATGAAACCGAATTTGCCCGTGATTCCGTCTTCAGCTACCATCACAGTTACTTACCCAAGTATGTCGAAGAAAAGACTCAAGGACGAATTAGTGCCGAAGCTGTAGAAAGGTTTCTCCTGGACGATATTCGCGCTGGTAGTTTGGAACGCTTGCTAAAACTGAGTGGTAATCAGTGCGTTGTCGTCGATGGTGAAACTCAAGCTGATCTCAACCGCTTTGCAGTAGATATATTAGCAGCAGCAAGTCAAGGGAAACGCTTTCTGTTTCGCAGTGCAGCAAGTATTTTAACGGCTTTAGCGGCTTTACCACCCCAACCCATTGCCGCCGAAAACATGGCTCAGTATGTGCGGCAAGGCAAACCAGGTGCGGTGATTGTTGGTTCCCATGTGAAAAAGACTACTCAACAGTTAGAGGCGCTGTTGCAAGTAGAAGGAACAGTGGGAATCGAAGTGAATGTAGCGCGATTACTTGATGATGGAGCAAATCAATCTACTGCATTGCTAACTGAAATTCAGGAAAGTACACGGGCGGTACATGAGGCTGGCAAAACACCAGTGGTTTATACTAGCCGTCAGGAACTGAGTTTTAAAGATGTCAAGACACGATTGGAGTTTGGGGCCAAAGTTTCAGGTTTATTGATGGATATTGTGCGCGGTTTACCATCTGATATAGGATTCTTAATCAGCAAGGGTGGTATTACCTCTAATGATGTTTTGAGTACTGGACTAGCTTTAACTTCAGCCCGTTTACTCGGTCAAATTTTAGCTGGTTGTTCAATGGTGTTAACGCCATCCGATCATCCTCAGTTTCCTGATTTGCCTGTGGTGCTGTTTCCAGGTAATGTTGGTGATGCTGATGCCTTGGGGACAATTTATCAGAGGTTGACTAAACAGTCTTGAGTCACGAGTCACCGAACAGAGTTCTTGCTGAGTGCGGAGTATAAGAATTGTTGTTGTCGGGTAGTAAAGAAGCAAAATTTTGTCTCTATTACTCACTACTCAGCACTCGTTATACTCCGCACTTTCTGAACTGACGATGTTGTTGGATTTTCCAACTGATCTAATATTAGTAATTATTCGGAGTGTCCCTTGTCTTATGGCTAGTACTGCATGACTTCTGATTCTGCGATTCCCGATCTCAAGTCAAATTCTGCACTTCCTAATGCAGAAGCAAACTCTATCCTT
Organism: Nostoc sp.; assembly: GCF_036917655.1. GTDB lineage: Bacteria > Cyanobacteriota > Cyanobacteriia > Cyanobacteriales > Nostocaceae > Nostoc. Next base: position 132,496 of record NZ_JBALCY010000029.1, on the reverse strand, counting down.
TCTGAGGTAGAGGTAAATCCTACTGTTTCTGATGTAGAGTCAGATTCTATCCCCCCTGATGCGGAGTTAAATTCTGTCCTCCTTTATTTAAAATCAAATACTGTCCTTGCGGATGTAGAGTCAAATCCTGCTAACCCAGATGTAGAGTCAAATACTGCCAAACCAGATGTAGAGTCAAATACTGATCCGGCATCAGATTTTATCCTGACTGATTTAAATCCCAATGAGCCAGCATTACCAGGGCATCGGGTAAATGACAATACTCAAGTCCAGTTAAAAAGTAAGGAGGGACGACTATTATTAATTTTGCCCCCGGAATCTCAAGTATCTGCCTCAGAACTTAGTTGGTCTGATATTTGGCAACAAATAAGGCAGCGTTTGAATGCAGGCGATCGCTTCCGTATATCTAACACAGCTGTACATCTAATGGCACAAGACCGTCTAGTAGATACCAGACAACTGCAAGAACTTGCCGAGGCTTTGAGTGAGGTTCAACTCCGGCTAATATCTGTCTCGACGAGTCGTCGGCAAACTGCGATCGCTGCTGTGACATCTGGGTATTCTGTAGAACAACTACAGCCTGTAACTTCTCTGATTTCCGAGTCAGAAGCAACAGCTACACCCCAAGCAGATGCCCTCTATCTGGAAACAACAGTCCGCTCTGGAGTAGAAATTCGTCATCCTGGTACAGTAATTATCTTGGGAGATGTAAATCCAGGTGGTATTGTAATTGCAGATGGAGATATTATCATCTGGGGTCGTCTACGTGGAATCGCTCATGCTGGGGCCGGAGGCAATCGTGAGTGTCTGATTATGGCTTTGCAAATGGAACCTACCCAATTGCGGATCGCAGATGCTGTAGCTAGGGCACCAGAAAAATTACCGATGCAATTTTCTCCAGAAGTGGCACATATTATGCCTCAAGGGATTCGCATCGCTAGGGCTAGTGATTTTTCTAGAAACCAATTTACTAAGATCAATCAGTAGCTCTGAATATTTACTTAAAATATGAAGGATAAAATATAGCGGTTTTCATGTAGATGGAATACACTACTCTAATCCCTTTCCCCTAGCGAAGTGTATTTCACACAACGGAGCGTAGACGCAAAGCGGTGAGGGGGTTGCAGTCTTCTCCCAAGGGGAGACGCCAAGGGCGAACGAGCGTCACCCCCGAACCCGTTGAGCCTCTCGTAGAGAAGGGCTTGTCGTCACACATCGCGATCAAAAATATTCATCCCTCGCCCGACTCAGGGAGACCAGATATTTCTTCATACTTGATACGATACTTCATACTTTATACTGCAATTTACTGTTTTATATTTCCTGAACCCTCATTGACCGCATTTCTATCATGACTCGCATTATAGTGATTACCTCCGGCAAAGGAGGAGTGGGTAAAACCACAGTTTCAGCAAATCTGGGCATGGCTTTAGCCAAAATGGGGCGTCAAGTTGCTTTGGTTGATGCGGATTTTGGTCTGAGAAATTTGGATTTGCTGCTAGGGCTGGAAAACCGCATCGTCTATACTGCGGTAGAAGTCTTGGCCAGAGAGTGCCGCTTAGAACAAGCCTTGGTGAAAGATAAGCGCCAACCCAATCTCGTACTCCTGCCGGCAGCCCAAAATCGCTCCAAAGATGCAGTCACACCTGAACAGATGAAGTTATTGGTGAATGCACTAGCGCAAAAGTATCAGTACGTGATCATCGATAGCCCAGCCGGCATTGAAAATGGGTTTAAAAATGCGATCGGGCCGGCAAAAGAAGCGCTAGTTGTCAGCACGCCAGAAATTTCCTCAGTTCGTGATGCTGACCGAGTAGTGGGGTTACTAGAAGCACAAGGTATCAAGCGTGTTCATTTAATAATTAACCGCATCAGACCCGCAATGGTGCAGGCAAATGATATGATGTCAGTGCAAGATGTTCAGGAACTTCTCGCCATTCCCCTGATCGGGGTAATCCCTGACGACGAGCGTGTTATTGTATCTACCAATCGCGGCGAACCCTTAGTGTTAGCGGAAAATCCCTCTTTAGCTGCCACAGCCTTTGAGAACATTGCTCGTAGATTAGAAGGGGAAAGTGTCGAATTTCTGGAGATCGACTCGTCCCAAGACAGCATCTTCGCCCGTCTACGAAGGTTGTTGTGGACAAAGATTGTTTAATTTACTTTTCCAGTCTCCGCGCCAGACCTATTCGTAATGATTGAACTTCTAGAAAAACTTTTTTCTCGCGGTCCTGATAGCAGTCGAACTCAAGTTAAACGTCGCCTGCAATTGGTGATTGCTCACGATCGCGCTGATTTAGATCCTCAAACGTTGGAAAAAATGCGGAAAGAAATCCTAGATGTAGTCTGTCGCTATGTCGAAATTGAGACGGAGGGCTTGGAGTTCTCCTTAGAAAGCAACCAACGAACCACAGCTTTAATTGCTAATTTGCCCATCCGCCGGGTGAAAGGTGCTATACCTGAGTGGGAAAGGGGTGATAAATAAGTCTTTATTAGTTTTAATCTTAGAGGATCTTTTAAAAGTCGATGTAGGTCAAAAATTATACGATTCGCTACAGTTACTGCTTGTTATGAAGCTATGAGTATTGCTGAGTGTACCGGGATTGTTTCTAATTCGGATAATTGTCCTATTTCTATTAGAAAAAGAGTACCACTTGTACCATAACTAGACAAAAATTCTATAGAGGATATGCGATTTCTGTTAGTATAAGTAAGTTAGCTCAAATAAACCTAACTATGTAACGAAATGTAAAATGCTCGAAACTCTTGTGATTGCTTCACTTCGCTTTGCTCCGCTCGCAATGACATAGTTATAAATTTTCCCACGCACCTACTTATCAGGAAAATTCGCTATTCCTCACTCCTCATCCTCAGAATTGTTTATCAACTCACGTAACCGTTTTATGTTGTCAGGCTTGACCGGCTTGACCCTTAGCAGTGTGGGTTAACTTGTACTATTTTTGCATACCCAGTTATGACTCAGCAGCTAGGATATTGAGGACGGCTTCTCATTAAGTAAATATTTTTGGAGTGTTGGAAGTGTTGGCCGATGCCTACGGCGGCAAGCTACGCAAAACTAAATAATGCTACTTATATTTTGAGATAATTAATAGTCAATAATGATAACGAACTTGTAAAAAATTTATTTCATCATCTTTTACAAGATATACAATTCTATGTTCTTGTGTTAAACGGCGAGACCAAGTATTAGGATCTAAATATTTTAAAGGTTCCGGCTTACCTTTCCCCTTAAAAGGATCTCGACAAGTCTCTTTGACAAGATCCAAAACTTTAAGGGTAACTCGTTGATCATTTTCCAACCAAAATTTTAAGTCTTCTAAAAATTCAGGTTGAAATACTGTTTTTCTTTGCTTTGGAGTTGTTGGAATTTCTTGTTTTGATTGGTTTTTGAGGTTCTTCTTTTTGGTCAAATCCTAACTCCTTACTAAGATCATCCAAGCTTTGAGATTTCACAACTCCTGATTTAGCTCGATTTAAAGCTGTTAGCAAACGTTCAGCGTTACGGGGAGAACGTAAAAGATGAGCACTTTCTAGAATACTAGAAAGTTCATCAACAGCTATTAAAGCTACATTTTCAGCATTACGACGTGTAATGATTACAAAATCGCGTTCTGAAGTAACTTTCTGACACAGTTCAGACAGCTTTTCTCGTGCTTGTGTGTAAGTATAACTAGCAGAAACCATAACTATCAAAAGTTCCGTTTTTACTTGTAAATTGAATTAAGTACATTCTCCCTTAACCTGTACACAAAGTCTGTACAGGTTGATGCTTTTATAAATTTTGAAGAGTCAAATTTTTATGCCAGTCGCCGCACCATAATGTTGACACTAGTGGTAAGATTCACACCTCACAAGAATTATTCCTATTTTATGCAGCGCCAAAAAAATCTCCCGTTGTCGTCACTGGCAACAACGGGAGAATGTAAAGTTTTCTATAAACTATCGGTAGGCTACTTGTGGCCCAGCCCAAATTTCTGTAACCTTTTTACCAAAAGTAATCGGCTGATCATTGTCTGTTGTCGTTACAGTCTTGCCATCATTAGCAACTTGCATTAGTGGCCAGTTTTCCTCGCCCAATTCACCTGCACGAAATAGCACATGATCTGGTTGGCTTTTACTCCAACCTAACAACACTGCAATTTTTTCATGTTGTTCCTCATAAGCAGGAGCAACTGTGTTAGCGTGATTTTTTTGCCGATCCCAAATCACTGCACTATCTGTAGAATCGCCTGTGTTAAATATACCTTCAAACTTGCGTGCTAAGAAGCGATCGCCTTTTTCCGACCAGCTAACCGGAACTAATACCCCAATTTTACCGTTCGTATCAGTTTCTTCTGACGACGCCGCCTTTACAGCCTTTACCTTTAATAAAGGATCGCTAACAGCAGTAGTTGAAGCCATCACCCACAACTTCTGGGTTTGCCTATCTTGGACAAACAAAACGCTGGTGACACGACTGTTATACATTTGGGGTTTTACTTCTAGTTGCACCCGACTATAAACAGCATATTTACCATCTGGAGAAACCACGGGTACGCTGCGGTAGTGACGCACTCCAGAACCCCCCTTGGAACCAATTGCTTCTTGAGTCGCTGTGATCCATTTCCAAGGAATAGGATGAGGACTGCCTATGGGATCTATTTGTTCTGCTTGGGGTTCATCACGTGGTTCAACAACACGTATTTCCGTCGTTGTGGTTGGTTGTGATTCTCTAAGAGTTGGTGCTACTTGAGTTGCTGTCAATGATTCAGTAAAAGACTTTTCTCTAGTGAGAGAATTTTCTTCTCCTCTCAAAGACTTGACATTAGCAGCTTTGAGTTTTCGTACTAAATTAAGCTGACTAACAGGAACATCTGTTAATGGTGCGAGTTCAACTGCTGCCAAAGGATCAGGAACAGTTAAATCGCTCTTTGATACAGAACTATCTGCTTGAGGCAAAGACTCTATTTCATCCGCGGGTAATACTTGCGGTTCCTGGACAGCAGTACTTTGTGTTGGCACAGAGTCAAATTCTTCTGTTAAGGAGTTGATTTGATCTGTTTTTGATATTTCAGCGATCTCAGGTTCCCTAACTACAGCTATTTCCTTTGATACAGAGTCAGCCTCTCCAGTCATCGAAGTCAGTTTAGCTACTTCGGATCTGACTGGGGTCGAGTGAGCCGATGCCCCTAACAAGGGTGCAATCAGTATCACAACGACAACGTAATTGAGAAATGGTTGCGCGCGGAACCATCCTGACAGCAAAAGGGGTTTAAGCATTTGTAGACTCTCTAGAGGGGCGGTTGCTATGTGAGAAGCAATACCTATGCAGCAATGGGGCAGGCAGTAATTATATGTATAACAAGAAACTAAAAGCAATGACTAGATAATTTCTTCAAAGTTTGCAGAGTTTTACAACAATTAAGTATCATTGTCTACACCTTTTATTACTCAGTTACTGAATATTTTTTTGCAAAAATATGCAAGTATAGTAAATATGCTCATAGCTCAGTAATTACTACACGATATATAGTATTGCTGTCGCTATACCCAACCACACCAAAAACAGGTATTAGTTAAGGGAGAAAGGTATAGTTTAGGCTAATGAAGCTGGCAAACAAAAATGAGATGACTCAGTTACTGGGGATCAGACTAGCGATCGCTAGTCCGCAGCAAACAAGTCAGGTTACACACTAAATATAACAGCGCAAACCCTCATAATGGTAAACGTGAGGCGTTACGTGAGAAGCTGGGAAAGCGGACGCATAATAAATCATACTCAGAAAATACTGCTGTCAGCAACCCAAAGTTATAAATTGCAATCTAAACTACAAAAATAGCTAGAAGACGCAATAGTTTTTGAGAAACCCAACTGCATTTTAATGCCAATTTTGGGAAACGATCGGGAACACAACAAAATTTACTCGGTAGATGCTCTAGCGGCTCGTGACGAGACACCACTAAACGATGAGGCTCACTAAGGGCAGATGCAGTTGATACTAGCTGTTACACTTGTCAACTTAACTATTAAGTTAATCAAGCAGCCTTTGGTTTCACCAATCCGAAAATATTGTACCACCAAACAGCCGATATTATTTACCATTAACTAATGACTAACGATTAACAATTAATTATTAATGAAAATTGTATTTTTTGGTACACCTCAATTTGCTGTACCCACGCTGGAAAAGTTATTGAATCATTCAGAGTTTGACGTGTTGGCAGTTGTTACTCAACCAGATAAACGCCGGGAACGCGGAAATAAACTTACGCCAACACCCGTAAAAGCGATCGCTACTGCTCACAACTTACCAGTATGGCAACCTGAGCGGGTGAAAAAAGATACTGAAACTTTAACCCAACTCAAACAATTAGACGCAGACGTGTTTGTTGTTGTCGCCTATGGGCAGATTTTATCGTCAAAAATCCTAAATATGCCAAAGTTGAGCTGCATTAATGTGCATGGCTCGATTTTACCCAAATATCGCGGTGCAGCGCCGATTCAGTGGTGTTTGTATAACGGTGAGAGGGAAACGGGGATCACAACTATGTTAATGGATGTGGGGATGGATACTGGGGCAATGCTAGAAATAGCGACTACACCGATTGGATTACTGGATAATGCCCAAGATTTAGCCGACAGACTAGCTGGGATCGGTGGGGATTTGTTGATAGAAACTCTGTTGAAGTTGAAACGTCAGGAAATTCAACCAATTCCCCAAGATAATTTAGCAGCTACTTATGCGCCTCTGATTCAAAAACAAGATTATGGTTTGGATTGGTCAAAAAGCGCTATCCAATTACACAATCAAATTAGAGGCTTTTACCCTAACTGTACGGCTACCTTTCGTGACAATCTGCTGAAAATCACCGCTTCTGCTCCCCTTGCTTCTGTAGGCGATCGCGATCTCCCACCAGAATTACAAGAATTACTGCATAAATTGCCTGATTTGTCAAATGTATCAAACAGACCTGGAGAGGTAGTGAGTATTGCCAAAGGAATTGGAGCGATCGTCCAAACTGGGGAAGGTTTGTTGCTGTTGCGAGAGGTTCAGCTAGCTGGGAAACGTCCCCAGTCGGGATGGGATTTTGTTAATGGTACCCGCTTAACTGTAGGAGAAGTTTTTGGTGCGGGTAGTTGAGAGAGATGAGGGAGAATAACTTTTAATGTTCCCCCTAAAAGAGCTTTGTTGCATGATTGAAAAAAAGACACACCTTTCCTCCATTGGAGCAGTAATTAGTTTTCGGCTTTGTAGCTATCCGGCTTGCCTAAGGGGATCATACGGTTAAGCGCAGCACATTGCCCCTGAAATACCTCACTCAGGTTTATGCTATGCAAAACCTTTCCCTCTCCTTACCAAGGCTACGGTGTACACACAAGTCGAAAAAAGCTCGATTTCTCATTTCTCCTTGTTCTCTCGTTCCCATGCAAAGCTAGGAATGGTTGATTAGAGGCTGCTGCCTCCAGTCAGATATTGAGTCAGAGACTCAATGAATGCATTCCTCATGCAGAGCATGGGAACGAGTCAAGCCTAATTCAAGCTAGGTTTTTAGGACTTGTGTGTACACCGTAGCCTTACCAAGGAGAGGGATGTCCTTTCTTGACAGGGTGAGGTTTTTCTTTTGTTTTTGGTAATTTGATGACTTGTGTGTACACGGTAGCCAAAGCATCGGGGGGACAGTATTAGCCGGGGGGAAAAATATATTGCAGCTTCAGAAAGAAACGGTATGAGAACAGCCATATTTAAAATTCACTAACTGTGAAATAATATACTTAACGATTCCAGAAGGTTTGTAATGGTAAATAAAGCTAGAAACTTTATTGAACGCAGCGATCGTAGAGGCTTCTTTGTAATATTTAGAAACTGGAGTAGCATTGTCCTCATTACTGCTTTTAGCATTTGGGGAAATAGTTTACCGATCTATATTATTTCGATATGGCTCATCGGAGCTTTTCAGTATGGGTTAGGAGAAGCTCTCGTACACGAAGCCTCTCACTACAATCTTTTTACGAGGCGATCGTGGAACGATCACTTGGATTTTCTCTATGCACTTCCTTTTTTTACTACAGTATTAAAATATCGAGAACTACATTCGCGTCATCATAAGTATTTTGGAAAACCTGAATATTCTAAAGTACAATCTTATGAAAACCTGGGCTTTTTAAATGCTCAAAACAGCGTTTTCTTCCTGTGGTTTGTTAAGCCGATTATTGGATATGCTGGTTTTGAATTCCAATTCTTGACACATAATGCAGATTACAACAGATTTTTTGACCGGAAGGTTCTTCTGTTTTGGATGCCAGTTGCTTCCCTCTTTTATTGGACAGGTAATTTCCACATCTTATTGTTGTACTGGTTTGTTCCCCTCCTATGGACTTTCAGTACCTTTCTTTACTGGCAAAGCATAGACCAGCACTACGGCACTGACTCTGGAACGCGAACTAATGTTAGTTTTCTGATAAATTATTTTGGACATAACATCGGATACCATCACGTTCATCATGTCTGTCCTACTGTACCCTGGTACAATTTACCTGAAGCTCATAAGGTTTTATGTTCAGAAGTTACTGATATTTCTCATGGTTTTTTCGATACCTATCAGCAATTAAAAACATATCGACAATTAAAAATAGTTTGCTAAGTCGATTACAGTTTATTTATTTGTAAAGGTGATAGATGAAAACACCCATTAATCCTGTAAACTTTAGACTAACTAGTCCTTGTCAGCTAGCTGAAGCTAGCTGCTGCAAAACGGGTCTGTTGTTCTTGCCTGAAGACGAACATAAAACAATTGTTTCATGGCTAACTGACAACTCACCAAATGAACTTGATGAGTTCGAGTCCCGATGTGTTAAGCACGATGGATTCTACCTATACGATCAAAAAGATTGTTGTCAGTTCTTAACCGAAACGAATTTGTGCAGGCTGCATTTAGAAGGCGTAAAACCATCTGAGTGCTTTTGGTGGCCTGTGCAAATCTACGGCACAGAACCAGAAAATCTTGAATTTCGTGTTGCAACTAGATGCTGTACGGCTTGCGAGTACATTGATGCCAATTCATCTCTGCTTGACGACATTACAAAGAGAGTTAGGGAACTTGGATATGATGTATTTTGTCGGTTCAGAAGAGTTTACTTGGGACATTCTGGAAAACGATTCTTACGTAAGTTATAGCTGTAGCCACCCAAAATTTAACTGTAAATTTAGCCATTTTAAATGTACTCCATTACCTTCATCTGAAAGGATGGGGGTATTTTTTGGTGTTAAATCCAACATTAAGAATACCCAATATTGAGTTCTCAATACATAAGTTCTATTAGTAAAAGTAGTTGATGGAAAAAAAATTCACAGAAATTAACAGACAAGCTCTGGGTGTTATGTTAATCATTTTTACAACACTAATTTTCGGAAGTATTCCTGCGGTAGTCAAGGAGGCAACCACTATCTTTTCGCCAGCCACGCAATTTGCAATTCGTTTTACGATCGCGGCAATAATTCTTACTCCGTTTATTCGTAATCTGAATGTAAGCTTAGTACGTGACGGAGCAATCATGGGACTGTTACTTTTCGGTATCTTTGCTCCTGCAACGATTGGATTGGAGACTATCTCAGCAAACCAAGCTTCATTTATCTTTAGTCTCAACATGGTCTTTGTAAACCTGTTTGAGATCCTGTTTCGCAAGCGCTTATCTATCAGAACTGCACTAGCAGCAATGCTTGCTTTCGTCGGAATTGGGGTTATGTCTTGGGAGAATGCGGCACCTATGATTGGCGACCTTTGGTTGTTGAGTTCTGCCCTCAGCGATGCCGCTTATATTATTGTGCTTGAGGTGTTATCGCCACAGTACTCACCTGTGACATTCGTTACAATCCAGCTTTGGGTTGTAGCAGTGCTAGGCGTATTGTGGGCAATTCCCGAACTAAGTGAGCAACTTGAGGCAATTAAAACAAGTTTCCCTGTACTGATTTATCTTGGTCTAATTGGCACTGTCATAGTTATTTTGTTCCAGACAGTAGCACAACGCTGGATATCAGCCCAGAAAGCTGCACTATTCTTTGCCTTAGAGCCTGTATTTGGAGCAATTTTTGCATTTTTGCTACTTGGTGAAACCTTTTCAACTCGCAGTTTTATTGGCGCAACAATGGTATTAGTCGGAATATTTCTGACTTTGACCCGTCCCAAGATTGACGAAAGTGATTCAGAATTTTTATTTGGGGAGAGTGAGAAACTACCTTTTAACTCCTAATTCCTAAGTTGTAACTTCTAATTTTTCATAAAAGCGGCAAGATTTGCAAGGGCCATCTGGATTGACTGCACAGCGAATAATTTCTGAATGAGCATTGTAGCAGCAGGTGGCATCACCGATTACCCAACGTCCCGCTACCAAACTTTTCTCAGATGGTCGTTTAGCAGACTGGACGTAAATGGCAATATTATGCAAACGGTAACGCCCAGCTTTAAGTTGGTATCTATGGCGGCGCTCTAAAACTGCATAGGTTTTACCTTGAAAATCGAGATAGTTTCCGGGTTGGGGTGTCCAATCAAGTTGCACTCTACCGAGAGACTCACGCGGATGCGTCAGAATCACCTCGGTTTGTAAAGAGTCTGGCTCCATAAGCTTATGTGATTTGATTTACATTACAAGGATGGTATAGCAATAGCTTTCTTTAGCTTACCGAATTTAGATTACAATTCATGATTAACTCTTCGCGTTCTTACGGATTACGGCAACCAAAAGTCAGGTAGGATAGATTTACCGAAGTCGCGCCAGGTTTGGTTGAGCGATCGCGCCACTTGGATATGCACTTCATCCTCTTCTACAGCTAAAATCTCAGATGGCTGACCTTCTCCCAAATAAGACACCACCAAATTCGCCGCCTCCAAACCAGTAACATAAGCCTTTTCCTGTGACCAGGAACCATGACGGTTGACAATCCAATCCCCACTCATAAACACATTCTCAAAACTTGTTTTAGCGGGTAACATATAACGATAGCTACCAGGTGCAAAATGAGTTACGGCCTGAGGTAGCCGAATTACACTGCTATCAATTATCTTTGCCTCCCTAAACGCCGGCACACAAGTTGCTAAATAACCCTGAACTATTGCTAAAATCTCCTCATCGCTCAAACTGAGAAACTGATTCGCGTGATAAAAATCAGCTTCAATCACCGTTCCCGGCTCATCCCGATATTCATCATGTAGAGCATTCAAATCAAAAAACGTCCAACCTGTAGTTGTGTCGAATCCAAAACAAGCATTAGAAGGACGAGGAATATCAATTTTGCGGTCAAACCATAGTCGCGTTGCTAAAACATCAATTGCTCCTAAATTGCTCAAATTACGGAATTCTTCACGGCTTTGTAAACTAGGGCTAGTTGAGACAATTTTCTTCATCCCCGTGATCCCAACCGCAAAAATCACGGCATCTGCTTCAATTACTTCATCACCGCAAACTACACCCTTGGCTCGATGATTATTATCAACAATTAAGTCTGTAACTCGGCGCTTGGGCAACACTCGCACACCAGCTTTTTCGATGCGTTCCACCCAAGGACGAAATATTTTTTCTCCAACAGTTCCCCGACACCAAACTACGTCAAAATCCGGTTGATGAGCCAGAATAAAAAAGTAAAGCATCCCTAAAGTTGCTGCGGCTGAACATTGTTCACCAGGGGCAAACAAGCCCACTAATAACATTGGTTCAAAAGCCTCGCGGTAAAGCCGTGCAGAAACGTTAAAGTCTTTGAACAATTCACGGGCAGTTACAAAGTCATAGCGCCGCCACGCATCATCAGAATTGTCAAAATCAACAACCGCATAAAGTAAAGGCAGGGCACTGAGGCGGTCAATTAGTGGCAGCCGTTTAAACTGAGTGTAGAGAAAAGTTCCTAGTGGAGAGGGGAGTCGTGGTAAATTTTGAAAAATCGGTGATTCAACTTCCAAACCTGCTGGCGAATATTGCGAAGAACGAGTCCAAGTAGTAAAAGGATTAATTTCTAATTCATTGATTAGGGAAAAAATATTTTTGTAAGGATACCAGAAGCCATGAATGCCAGCTTCAACAGATTTTCCGGCGGCTGTTTGCCAACCTGCCACCAATCCACCGGGATAGGGGCCTGCTTCTAGAAGTGTCACATCATAGCCTTGTTTTGCCAAATGGTAGGTTGCTCCTAAACCAGCCCAACCAGCGCCTACAACTACCACCCGTTTTTGTTGTGACCCTTCTACCATCACAGCCTCCAATTGTTGCAGTCCATCAACTAATGTAACGTGAGTTCGACAAACCTCTCCCTGCCTTGAACTTTCGTTAAAGTCTGTCCCTCTGCGAGTCGCAGAGGGACGGTTTTGCGTAGTAAAACTTCTTAGAGGTTTGTTTATTAAGCTAATTAGGTCGTTTCCTTTGGATGCAATAGGCGCTTTGGGCGCACATCTATGTGCCCCTACGAACTATATTCCATCGAATTCAAAACAGTTATACCTCGTTCCCAGTCAGAGACTGGGAATGCATATTTTGAGGTTCCGCCTCCCTTGCTCGCGACAGCAGCGCAATGAAAGAGCATTTCCAGCCGGAGGCTAGAAACGAGGTTCTAAAGGGGTTTGGGCTTAAGTTGACACCAATGCACCGCTGTGTATCCCTACAAACTATATTCCATCGAATTCAAAACAGTTATAAACTTTGAAGAAAGGCTAAGGGGAAGCGGTTCAGTAAAAATCACTTGCGGTTAATGCTGAGTTAAGAGTATAACAGAAAACAGACTTAACTATTTATGAGGAATAATCCTAATGACTCAATTAACAAATGCAAAATTCAGTCTGAATGACTTTGAATTACGAGATGGCATTTATTTTCCTAGCGACTATGAACAATTGAATAATACTCAACATAAAAAAACATGGGACGCAATTGGTAAAACATATTATGGTTCCCAAAAAATTGAAAAAATTGCAGATACATCGCCTATCAAACAAGATTACACTCTGCTAACTGGCACGCCTGGAGGTACTTGGAACAAATTTCCATTGAATAAATCTGTTGGCTCTATTCTGGAGATTGGTTCTGGTTATGGTCGCGCACCTTTACATCTTTCTAAAGCGAAAAATCTGAGATGCGAAAAATATTATGGGATTGATATTTCTGAGCCTTTATTGCGGCGATTAATCAAGGTTAAACAAGAATATAATTTTTTCCCAGAAGCTGAATTTAACTTGATTTGCAATTCTGCTGAAATATTGCCTTTAGAAGATAATTCTATAGATTTGGTAATTTCTAACTGCGTCTTTATGCATATCCCAGATGCACAATTAAGAAATTTGTTGGCTGACATATCTCGTGTACTCAAACCCGGTGGAATTTTCGTTTTTAATCATTCCTTTCACAACAAGTCTTGTCCTTCTCATATTATCCATAATTTTATCAGAAGGCTGAACCCATTTGTCAGAAATCCAGTTTATCTCAAGCAATATTCTTCTGCTGAAATTAATGAAATGTTAGCGACTGCTGGCATCAAAACTAAGTGTCCACAATACATTGTGGAACCAACAGAAGAATATGCAATTTTGCCGGAAACCATCAAAGGAATTCCAGTGCCGTTTGCTAATGCCATCAACAGAAGTCTCAAGCCAACAGGTAATTTAAAAGAAACTTTGGCTTATGGTTTTAGTGCTTACAGTACTCAACTTGACTAATTAAGAAACTCTCTTATTGTCAAAATTAACTGAATACAAATAATCTATAGAAGCACAACAATGTTGTGCTTTTATTTTTGAATATTGCACTATTATCAATAACCGCCTCAGAATTAATTTTGAGGCTAATAGCTAAAGTCTTCTTTAGAAGACTGAGCAACAGCTTAAATCTGCTTGAGTGGACTTTGGCTATAAGAGAGGAAATTTATTTCCTGGCGGGAGAGGGCTAATTTAGATTGGTACAAGATGTGAGTAAAACATATTTTCCAATATGAATATCCTGTTTTTGATGTAATTTACCAACTTTTCCCAACATATTGGAAATAAAGTTGGTAAATTAGGAATTAGTTGAGCTAATTCTTCCCTACGCAACTATGCCATTGGATTTATCGCCTCTTTGGATATCACTCAAAACTTCATTACTCGCTACATTTATCACCTTCTTCTTGGGGATCGCTGCTGCCTACTGGATGCTAGGATATCGTGGCAAAGGTAAATCGTTGATTGAGGGTATCTTTATTGCGCCACTGATTTTGCCCCCCACCGTTGTCGGCTTCCTGTTGCTGCTATTTTTTGGCAAAAATGGCCCTGTAGGGAAACTCATGCAGTCTTTTGACTTCAGCATCGTTTTTACTTGGTATGGTGCAGCGATCGCAGCTACCGTAGTTTCTTTCCCTTTAATGTATAAAACTGCATTGGGAGCCTTTGAACAAATAGATGGTAATCTGCTGCGAGTAGCCAGAACCCTTGGTGCAAACGAAGCCACAATCTTTTGGCGGATCAGTTTACCCCTAGCACTACCCGGCATTGTAGCCGCCACAATGCTCGCTTTTGCCCGTGCTTTGGGAGAATTCGGCGCGACGTTGATGCTGGCTGGTAACATTCCCGGACAAACGCAGACAATCCCAATGGCGATTTATTTTGCTGTGGAAGGGGGAGCAATGAACGAGGCTTGGTTTTGGGCGATCGCAATTATGGTGATTTCTCTATCTGGAATTATTGCAGTCAACTTCTGGCAAGAGTTGAGGGAAAAGAAGAGGGGAGGCGGGGGCAGGGAGCAGGGAGTGAGGAGAGCAGGGGAAGCGGGGGGGGAAATTCTCTACAACCCGCACTCTAGCTTTGAATCTGGCGGATTATTAGTCAACATTGAAAAAATCCTTCCTAGCTTTCATTTAAAAGTTGCTTTCACTACAGATGAGCAACCCTTGGGATTGTTAGGGGGTTCTGGAGCAGGTAAAAGCATGATTTTACGCTGCCTTGCGGGGATAGAAACGCCCACAATCGGGCGGATAGTTTTAAATGGCAGAGTCCTGTTTGACTCAGAACAAAGAATTAATTTACCCAGCCGCGATCGCCGCATCGGTTTTTTAGTGCAGAATTACGCCCTCTTCCCGCACATGAGTGTGGCGCAAAATATCGCTTTCGGCTTGCCCAAAAAACTATCTGCTGGGAGTATTAGAGTGCAGGTAGAAGAACAATTGTTAGCAATGCAGTTGCAGGGATTAGGCGATCGCTATCCGCACCAACTTTCTGGGGGTCAACAACAACGGGTAGCCTTGGCAAGAGCATTAGCAAGTCAACCGGAAGCATTGCTTTTGGATGAGCCGTTTTCAGCACTTGACACCCATCTACGTAGTCAATTAGAGGAGCAAATGACAGAAACTCTAGCCGGCTACCAAGGTGTGACTCTATTTGTCACCCATAATATGGAAGAAGCTTATCGGATTTGTCCAAATCTGTTGGTATTAGAGCATGGTAGAGCCGTTCATTATGGTAGTAAACATGAGATTTTCCAGCATCCTGCTACTGTGAGTGTTGCTCAACTCACTGGATGCAAAAACTTCTCCCGCATTGTTCTCCAGTCATCACAACAGCTAGAAGCGACTGATTGGGGTTGTACTCTTCAAGTAATTGAACCAGCCAAGAGCGAATTATCCCACATCGGCATCCGTGCCCATCAGTTCATTTTCACCAACGACTCATCACAGGAAAATACTTTTCCCTGTTGGCTAGTACGAACAAGTGAAACGCCCCACCGGATGACGTTGTTTCTCAAACTACATTCGGCTGGCAAGAATTCTCAAGATTACCATCTGCAAGCTGAAGTCTTCAAAGAAAAATGGGCGACGATGAAAGACCAACCTTTTCCTTGGTATGTGCATTTAGATCCTCTGCGGTTGATTTTGATGGAGTGAACGCAGAGATATACGTCACAGGGGGCGTTGCATAAAATGCTTGTGGAGAGTTGGGTTAGATTACAACCTGAAAGTCGTCAAACTCCAGTTCCTTGTGAAGTAAGAATTCCATCGGCTAAAAGGCGATCGCGAAGACAAGCGCGTAGAATGTGTTAGTTAATAGGGTAGGCATCTTTCACTTAAATCCCTATTGTGTAAGAAATCAAGATGGTACAGACACCCGCCAGTCCAGAAACCGAAACCCTATTGATTGAGTTGCCTAAGACAATCGGGTTGTACGTCACTCAGGAACAGTTTGCCGCTTTAGCAGCAGCCAACCGAGACTTGACACTGGAAAGAACCGCACAGGGAGAGTTAATTGTGAACCCACCAACGGGCTGGGAAACTGGAGAACGCAATTGGAGTATTTCTGGAGAGTTGTATTTGTGGTGGCGTAATTCGGGCGAACCGGGTAAAGCCTTTGACTCTTCGACTGGCTTCATTTTACCCAATGGTGCGACTCGCTCCCCCGACACCTCTTGGGTGAGCCGAGAACGTTGGCAGGCACTTACTCCAGAACAAAAAGGAACGTTTCCTAATATCTGCCCGGATTTTGTTGTAGAGTTACGCTCTAGCTCAGATCGGCATGGGTCTTTGCAAGCTAAGATGAGGGAGTACATTGACAATGGCGCTCTGCTGGGCTGGTTAATTGATCCGCAGCAGCGACGGGTGGAAATTTATCGACCGAGATTAGCAGTGGAAGTGTTGGAGAATCCGACTGAGTTGTCCGGTGAAGCGGTGTTACCGGGTTTTGTGTTGAATTTGCGTCGGGTGTGGGATTGAAAATTGAATATCTTATACATGACATCTGCAATCTGCCAGGGGAGTGTCACTTTCATCCTTTGGTTTCCCCAGTCAATCCAACTTCTTTGCTTTAAAGATACGCGCTCAAGAAATACTGCCTTGGGCGATCGCTTTTATCCTCATGCAACAGGTTAATAAAAGTCAGAATGGCGATGTCTTCATATTCTGCCATTTTTTGCAAGAGATAGCTGATTTTAATGTTGGTATAGCGATGCCTACGGCGGGGCAAAGCCCAACGTGTGTATCCTTAATTTCCAGAAAATTCTCGGTTGAAGCTGCAAAGCGCGACGGTAAAACAGACCTAGTGCTTGATGATAAAGTTGGATGTCGTCGGGGTTGGATGCGATCGCTTCCTTGCGTTGCAATGATGCACCGGAATAATTCAAAACTCCAGGTTTTTTAATGGATGAAGTTTATAGTTAATAATCTATGAAATCGAGGGTGGGATTTTTTCTAACGAAACCAAACCATTCTCTTCAAAATCTATCTCTAAATGATATCCTCCCATCAAAGCAGTTCCAAGTAAAGGTTTATAACCCAAAGCTAAAATAGGGACTACTTTTTCTATATTGTCCCAAACAATTGTTGCTAAATGTATAGATAATAAAGCTTCGCTACCGTCAGCTAATCTTGCAAGTGTGCTGGAATATAACAGAAGATTTATCGCACTGACTGAAGAGTGCTGGTAGAGTAAGATGGTCGTTGAATCCAGTATCGATAACAAAATCTAGAGAAAATTTCGTAAAGTTGTTTGGCTCTGTGGGCGACTTCTTCTACACTCCAAAAAATAGCTTGCACGATAATTACACCTACTTTTTGCTCTTTAATTATTGTAACCGAATCCCTGATACCGATGCGTAGGCGTAGCCCGCCGCAGGCATCACCTTTTTCAATATCAGCGTCTCTGAGAACAAGTAAAACGATGTAAAAGTGTCTCTATGTATACATTTGAGGCTATTTTATGGGTGTTTTTTGTCTAAGTCCTATTAGATGCGATCGCATTACAAGCTCAGGCGATTATATTCTTAGAGGTCAATTCAATTAACCTGTAGGACAAATATCATTGTTGGATAAATTTCCCCTGGTTGGGATAGTACTTAACAGAGAGCTTCTTGTTAGTGCTAAAATCTAATTCGGTAGCCACACTCTCTGCACTACCAGAAACTAATTGTTTTGAAGCAATTTTACTCAAGTCAGACTCTAAAATTACCTGATTATGGATAGTGCCATTGATAATGTTATTTGCCAAAAATATCAAAACTTTATCTTCAGGTATGAATTTTACAAATTGTTTGGCAGGCACTAAAGCGGCATTTAGCGGCAGGGCTTGTCTTTCAGAATTATTGAGTTGAAAGGCTTGAGCCATGCCAAAAGTTAACGATTCCGCTTGATTATAAGGCACATCGTTTAAAATCATGTATTGATTGGGTAGTAACATCTGGTTAGATTGTGGAGCAGAAAAAGTTCTATCACTCTTAAATATAAATCTATTCTGTGCTTGTGCTTGAGTTATCGATAATCCTGAAAGGTTGATTCCTTCTACAGGTTGGGTTGGAGAAGCGTATAAAGAATAGTCACTATCCCATGTCACTAAATTTGTTTCAAATGGCTCAAACGTTGCCCAGGCGACCTTATATCCTCCATTAAATACTTTTTTTATTAGTACAACTCTTTGACCAGCTTGATAAATAAGTGGCAAATCTTTTTTATCAATTATTACTTTGAGTGAATCAGCACTTGAACTATCTTGTATATAAAATAAGAACAAGACCAGACTAGCAATTGCCATAAAAACCTGTTTTTGGCAATAACAGCAGTAATAGATTTGAGCAGGTAATTCGATAAACGATCGAAGTCTAGCAACTATTGACATATGAGTATAACTCTTGCCCCATAAAAAACCTTACAGTATACATTTAGTTTATCAACTATGACAACTAGCTTATACAAAAAATATCTAGCAATATAAATAAAACAAAATTGCTAGATAAGGATTTCACAATCATTTATTTTACAACTTAACATCCGATTGCTAGAAGATATCTCCAAAAAAGATGCTGAAATCCAAAATGTCAGGAGTCCATCCTCAGTTTCTGGAGATGTCTATAATTATGCCGTTGCTAAAGCAGATGCCATCACGAATGTACCGGATGACTGGTCGTACTTAATGGTAGGATTGGGGTCCTTGGTGAGATCTACTATCAAAGCATTGCTTGTAATATTGCTAATAATCACACCGTTATCGAAATTACCAAACAAGAAGACCTTGACTATTTCAATTGGTGTAAAAACTGCATTTTGCTTGCTCAGAACTGGGACAGCATTAAGGGGATTAGCGTCAAAAGTATTGCCATTAGCAGTTACTGACTGCGCCATCCCGAAGGTAAACTGTTGAGAATAGTTATTACTAATCCCATAGGTATTATCCCCACCACCAGGAGGATTCGGTGAGTTGAATGTACCATTTACAAAAGGATAAAAAGTATTCGCACTCGCCGGATTTACAGCAGAAGTTTTGAAGATCGTGGCTCCGCTCTGTACCTGGGTACTCGATGCATAAACACCATATTGATTCTGCCATGAAACTTGGTTGTTTTCAAAAGGAGCAAAACCTACCCAAATGACTGGGGTGCCACTAGTGTTACCAACTGACTTAACGATTGCTACCTTTTGTCCAGCACCATTTATCGTTCGTACATCCTGAGTTGCTAGGCGAATATTAAGCTGGTAGTTAACCATACTTGTTTCCTCATTTTTTGTGAATGTTCATTATTAAGACGATCTCACAGAGTAATTTCTGAATTTTTCGAGTTAGAGGCTTTTTTTTATAACCTGATGCACCCGATGAAACAAGCATCAAGAAGATAAACCATTTTGTGCTATTGATTAATAGACGCTACTAATTAAGCAATCATTTTCCTTTAATAGATTAAGAGGGGCGATCGCCCCTCTTAATTGTTGCAAGCTCGAACAAAAAGCCATCCTTTACTTCAACTATTTACATATGAATATAGCGTTTCTCAGACTTCTGAGGTACACTTTATCCCACCAGCTTATTTTACGCAGGAGAAGAGATAAAAATTGACTGTACCTCACCAATATGAGAATTGCTATATTTCCATCTAAATCTTTACCCTAATCTACATTACAACCATCAAATTCAATGAAATCATCTATCATTGGATCGTCAACCATACTCCTGAAAACTGATATACAACATTCATCCCGGCTATAATTGTATTATTAACAACATCTACATTCCATTGATTGTTCATCAACCCGGTGCCTGGATCGTACCACTGACCGTTCGATCCTCGCACTACCCAATGTAAATTATGATTAGCCTGCACACAGACTATTTGCGTTTGGTTTAGAGCAGGCAAAGCGTATACCGCTGTCCCAGTCTCGTTCACATTGGCCATACCGACAGCACATTGACAACGTTGCACTTCGTTTGGATAAAACTGTAATAGCTGTAACCCAGCAGCACTGGTGTCCACCCTAACTGTTAATTGAGGGAGTGGCGCTCCTATCTGCATCGCCACACTGGCAATCGCTGCTGGCGAATTATACAAGTTAAGCCCATTTCCTAATTCTGGGGTTACTGGAAAAACGAGGGGATTGGGTAGTAAGTTTAGAATTCCAACAACTTGATATACCAATGCGGCCAATTGTGCGTAAGTGTTTGTAGGCATTAACACTGCATTTCTAGCGACGGGGAAAGGTCCAGCGTTTTGGTAAGCTATTGGTAATCCTCCTACTTGTACCGGAAATCTTCCAAATGCTCCAATCGCCGCTACTAATGCATATGCTCCGCAGTGATTCTGATTAACTTGTGTCATCTGAGCAACTGTGTTGACGCGTAGACTATCAATACCATCTAGCGTCGTTATATTAATGTTTGCCATAGAAATCCCTCCATTGCATTTATCGTCATTCCAATTTCCTTGATAAATAAGACGGTTCGATTGTGGAATTTCAGAATTTTCGACTCATAAGCCGAGTTGCTTCATTGCCTACCTTGGGTCAGGCATTCTCATAAACCACGATGCCTAGCCTGCCCTTTGCGTAGCATCCCTTGGGCAAGGCATCCCCTCTAGCTCTTATCCCATTGATTCAAAAGAAATGAACTTTCATCATCCCCGACAGATTCTTGACAAAGGATTGAAAATAGGGAAAACGATCCAAAGGAGGAGAGCGGGAAGGTAGCACAAATTCTCCCCATCCTTTCCCTACCTCTAGCTGTTGTTGCATCCTCTGCACCACCAGACAGGAATTCCCCCAACTTCCAGTTTCATTATCAAATTGTGCCAAAGCCAAAATCGGTACAGACCAACTTTCACACAGCGCCGCCTCAACGCAGCGAGAACTATCTCTCTTGACCTCTAACTTCTCATCAGAGATCGCCACAACAGAAGCCGAGTCAGAGTGCTGCACCGATCGCGCTACCTCAATCGATTTCTCACCAACAACACTCTCCACTTCCTCCACCGCAACAGATAATGTCACCGTCTCGCCTACGATCGCTTTAACTCCCACATTCTCCTCGGACATTTCCCCAATTGCCGATTTCGTTGCTGTCGGTGGAACCGATAAATCCGTATCAGTCCCATCCTCCCCGATGAAATATCCCCTCAACTCCTCTCGCAGAATAGCCCGCGCTTGGGAGATGCGCTTGCAGACATTTTGGTAGGAAATCTCTTGCTGTTGGGCAATTTCGTGATAAGACAGTTCTCGATCAAAGTGCAGGATATACGTCTCGCGCAGCCTAGTTGGTAAATTAGCGATCGCACGACGAATCACAATCCTTTTCTCGCCAGTCTCCATTGCAATTTCTGGCGTATCCTCAAAGGAAACCAGTCCTTGCTCCTCACTAGAGGCGTATACTTCTATATTCTCAACTCTATTCGCACCGCGATCGCGTTCTCGATGAATATCCACGCAGAGATTATGAGTCAGTCGAGTCAGCCACGCCTTAAAATTAGCAATTTCCTCCGCATACTTTTGCACCTTCTCCCAAGCCTTGAGCATCGCCCGACTCAGGGCATCTTCCGCATCAGTCAGATTCCCACCCATCCACTTGAGACAGCAACGATAGAGATCATCTCGATATTGCTGCCATTGTTGCCAAAACCTTTTCCCTGAATCTTCATCTTCCGAGTTATTCCGCAGGCAGGACGTAACTGATGCAACCACTGATTGATAATTTGACATAATTTTTGACCTAATAGTGTATCCAATTGGTACAAAATTAATGCCTTCAATTCCTTATAGTGCTAGGCGTTTGAGTATGAAATGTGGTCTGAGATTCAAATAATAAGGTAGTTATATCTGCTTGATATCTGCTGGGACTCTAACATCCCTCTTAATGGGTGTCCTCAGTGAAATCACGGACTTTAATTAAAGAATATTAAATTAACGTGAATTCGATGTTTATAAAAAGGCAAAAAGCTTGCTAGATATGAAGCGCAAGAAACTGGGGAGGTAATGATCTACTGACAGGTGGTGCGGATACTGACAGATTCCTTTATAATACCAGTGCTGCTTTTAACGGCTCTGCTATTGGTCTAAATACCATTAGTGACTTCAACAGATCCCAAGGTGACAAGATTGTACTGGATAAGACTATTTTTAGTGCGTTCCCGCTTCTCCTGTCGGAGACGCTATGCGTAGCTTGCTTCCACGTTGCGCCTTGCGCTTCCCGCAGGGTAGTGGTACGGGTTGCCATAGGCATCGCTTCTAATCCCGTAACTATTTTAAGTAATATTAATGATTATTAAAGTATTGGTTTAGACTTGCATCAACTGATAATTTTAGAAGTCCTTACTTCAAGCGCCCAGACCCCGAAGAGTCTGAGCGCTTGAATATTAGGTTGCAGAGAAACTTCTGCGAGGTAGGGAAATTATGCAGGCATCATGTGCATACTTCTGCAAGACTCTGCACACTTGCGGCAAGCAGCAGCACATTCCATCATTTTCGCGTCATCGCTCATCATCTCACAAGCCATTGCAGTGCGATCGCACATTTCAGCACAGAGCATACAAGTGCGTTCCATGAACTCAGAACCACTCATCATCATATTCATGCACATCATGCACATTTCAGAGCAATCGCGCATCATGCTCATCATGCTCATCATGCTCTTGTCCATGTGCTTACCACCTTTGCTCATGCAGTAAGTCATGGTTTCCATGCACATTTTGTGACAGTCCATACAAACTTCCATGCAGGTTTGCATTTCGGGAGTCATGGTTTCAGCCATCGTCATCATCATCATCGCAAATACCTCCTGATTTTTTGATGCATAAATACTGTCCTTAAAAGGACTACTCATAACATTAGTCCTATCTTTTTAAAGAGTCAATGGGGTTTTTAATTCGGAATTTATAAGCCTACTATCCCGATATAATTACCGGAAATTTGAACGAATTCTACACTAGCTTAGTGTTGTTTTTCTGGGAATTATTACGTACTAAGGCTTATAAACCCCCGTTTTTAAGTGGGGTTTTCTTGAACAAGTTAATTTTCCGTCAGGGATCAAAAGTTAGAGTTAAATCTGGAACAAAAATAATGTCATGTTTTTTAACAAACGCCTAAATAAAGCATTTATGAACTTATATTATTAACCCAGCATTTATTAACTTCTATTAACTTGAAGATAGACACCCTTAAAAATTCGTAATCCATAATTCGTAATTATGTTTCTGGTTGGCTTTAAATCCCTACCAGAAACAAAGCTATCTGTGAAAGTAGGGCGACAAATCAAGTTTACAACGCCAAATGAAAATCGGTTTTTCCCATGCCCAATTTTCAACTTAGAGCATTTTCTAAATCAGCTTGCAAATCTTGCTGATGTTCAATTCCTACCGAAAGACGGACTAAATTATCCTTTATTCCGCGTTTTAATCTTTCTGCTTCTGGTAAAGAACCGTGAGTCATTTTGGTAGGATAGCAAAGCAGCGATTCCACCCCTCCTAAACTTTCAGCCAGCAAAAATAACTTAAGTCGGGAAGCGAATCTTTCAACCTCAGCAAAACCACCTTTTAATTCCAAGCTAATCATCCCCCCAAAGCCAGACATTTGCTCTTTTGCTAGTTGATGCTGTTCATGACTGGGTAATCCTGGATAATAAATTCGCTCAATTTTGGAATGCTTTTCTAAAAATTCAGCCAAAAATAAAGCGTTTTTTTCATGTTCTCGCATTCTCACCGCCAGAGTTTTAATACCTCGCAGCACTAACCAACTATCAAAAGGGCTAGGAATCGCCCCGATCGCATTTTGATAAAACTTCAGTCCGGTGTATAGTTGCTCGTTAGATGTGATGACTGCGCCACCAATAATATCGCTGTGTCCCCCTAGATATTTGGTAGTGCTGTGAACTACAATATCAGCACCTAAATCTAACGGTGTTTGAAAATAAGGACTAGCAAAGGTATTATCAACTACTAATATGATGTTGTTTTTACGGGCAACATTTGCCAGTGCGGCAATATCAATAATTTTTAACAAAGGGTTGGTAGGAGTTTCAATCCAAATCAGCTTAGTATTTGGTAGAATGGCAGTTTCAAAATCAGCGATGTTATCAATATCTACATAGCTAGTTGTCACACCCCAATTCTTTATAACCTTTTCTAGCAAACGATAAGTGCCCCCATACAAATCATCACCAGCAACAATATGATCGCCACTTTTGAGTAGACTTAATACTGTGGTAGTTGCAGCCAACCCAGAGGCAAATGCTAAACCAAATTTCCCATTTTCAAGAGAAGCTAAAGCAGATTCTAAAGCAGTACGGGTGGGGTTTCCCGTGCGAGAATATTCATATCCTTTGTGTTTACCTATAGATTCTTGTTCATAAGTAGAAGTCAAATAAATAGGAACAATTACAGCCCCTGTTTGTGGATCTGATTGTTGACCTTCATGAATTGCTCTAGTCTCAAATTCCATGATTTTTCCTTGATTATTCTTGGTTTTGACTAATCCAATATTTGATTAAATCGGCTCTGGTAATTAATCCAATGGGAACATCATGCCGCGTAATAATAATCCCTGTAGTTCCTGATAAAAGAACTCGATAAGCTTCGGAAACATCAACTTCTTCATCAAGAATTGGCAGCGGTTTACCCATGACTGCGGAAACTTCCTGGTTATAAAAGTTGATACCATCATGAAGAAATTTCATTAAAGAGGCTTCATTGACGCTTCCTACTACATGATTATTATCAATCACAGGTAGCTGGGAAATATTCAGCTTTTGTAGGTAGTTTGTGGCTTTGTTCAAGGTATCACGAGGACTGACAGCAACTAGAGAAGGAAAATCTGTTTTTTGAGCAAGAATTTCACCAATTTTGATGCTTTTTACTGTTGCACCTTCCCAAAAACCATTTTCCTGCATCCAGGCATCAGAGTAGATTTTATTAATGTAGTTTCTTCCGGTATCTGGTAATAGGGCTACAATATACTTCGGCTCTGTTAATCTGGCTACATACTTGAGCGCTGCGGCTACTGCTGTACCACAGGAACCACCTACTAATAAACCTTCTTCTCGTGCTAGACGACGAGCCATATTAAAAGATTCTTTATCACTAACCCGAACCATTTCATCGACTAATTGACGATTAAATGTCTTGGGAATAAAGTCTTCACCAATTCCTTCAACTTTGTAAGATTTAGGGGTGTCACCAGAAAGAATTGAACCCTCTGGATCTGCACCAACAATTACTATATTTGGATTTTGCTCTTTCAGGTATCTAGCAACTCCTGAAATTGTACCACCTGTGCCCATACCTGCAACAAAAACATCAACTTTGCCATTACTATCTGACCAGATTTCTGGGCCTGTAGTCAAATAATGTGCTAACGGATTGTTCGGGTTTTCAAATTGATTTGGTCTGTAAGCTCCTGGTATTTCTTTGGCGAGTCTTTCCGCTACACCGTTATAACTTTCTGGCGAGTCAGGCGGTACTGATGTGGGAGTAACAACTACTTCAGCACCATAAGCTTTGAGTAGGTTGATTTTATCCTGGCTCATTTTATCAGGCATGACGAAAATACAGCGATATTTTTTCACTGCTGCAATTAATGCCAGTCCCACACCAGTATTACCTGCGGTAGCTTCAATAATAGTGCCACCCGGTTGCAGTTGACCTGTTTTTTCTGCGGCTTCAATCATGGTGAGGGCAATTCTATCTTTGGTACTCCCGCCAGGATTGAGATATTCTACTTTGGCATAAATAGTTGAGTGAATGTCTTCGGTAATTTTGTTAAGTCTGACTAATGGAGTTCTACCAATTGCTTGCAAAATATTGTCGTAACTGGTCATATTTACTCCTTATCAGGTTATATAAATTAGGTGTTATGGGTTTTTCATGTTGGATAAATTTGGGATGTTGAAGATAAACGAATCACAGAGGCGCAGAGAGAAGAAATTAGTATTAGGATGTGGGTTGTAGGGTTGCTTGGAGTTTGAGTAAGCGATCGCTCGCTGATTGTAATGTCTCAGGTCTTTTGCTGAAGCAAAATCTGATCAATGAATGTCCTTTTTCTGGTTGGCTGAAAAAGCTGGAACCAGGAACTACGGCAACACCAATCTCTTTAATTAGATGGTAAGTGAATTCTATATCTGTTTTGTAGCCAAATTTGGAAATATCTGCAAGAACGTAATAGGCTCCTTTAGGAACGAAATAGGGAATGCCAACTTGATCTAGAATCTGTAAAATGCACTCTCGCTTCTGGTGATAAAGTTTGCCTAGTTCTTCATAATAGGATGGTGGCAGTTGCATGGCGGCAACTCCGGCTCGTTGCAATGGTGCAGGAGCGCCAACGGTGAGAAAATCATGGACTTTGCGAATCGCTCCCGTCAATTCGGGGTTGGCCAAAATGTAGCCGACTCGCCAGCCAGTGACGCTATAAGTTTTGGATAGACCGTTGATGGTAATTGTGCGTTCTTCCATACCGGGAAGGGTCGCTAGGGCAATATGTTGAGTGCCGTCATAGAGAATATGTTCGTAGATTTCGTCAGTGAACGCTAACACATCCCACTTTTGACAAAGTTCAGCAATTAGGGTGAGTTCTTCACGGGTGAAGACTTTGCCGGTAGGGTTGTGGGGTGTGTTGATAATAATAGCTTTGGTATTGGCATTGAAAGCTTGACGCAACTGTGCTTCATCAAATGTCCAATGGGGGGGATGCAGTGTCACGTACCGGGGTTTAGCACCAGCTAAAATCGCATCGGGGCCGTAGTTTTCGTAATACGGCTCAAATACAATTACTTCCTCACCGGGATCGACTGTCGCTAGCATCACAGCTGCCATTGCTTCTGTGGAACCGCAGGTGACAGTGATTTGGGTTTCGGGATCGATATCTAAGCCGAGATACCAACGAACTTTGTTGGCGATCGCCTGACGAAATGGGCGTAGACGCGCAGCGGCTTGTCGCCAGACATCGCCCCAAGTAATGGCATACTGGTTGACATCTGCCTCTATTGCCTCATAAGCTGCCTGTTTCAACTCCAAGGGACAGGGAAAATCGGGGAACCCCTGCGCCAGATTCACTGCACTGTATTGCAGTGCCACCCGCGTCATCTCTCGAATCACCGACTCTGTAAACTGGTCTGCTTTCGCTGATATTTTTTGGCGCTGCATCTCACTCACTCCTATACCTCCGTTGATCTCGATTGCGCTTCGGCGGGAATTTCTGTCAACCCGATCAAATTCATAATCTCGATAGATTTATCGTAGTATACTCAAATTCCAGATCCAGAGGGAATGCAACCTTATAATCTATATACTTAATTATTGAGATTAATAGTCAATTATTGAAGTACTGATCCAGAATCATCATGAAATCTTTGCACCGTCCCGATCTCTATAGCTGGTCTAATTTCAATCCGGCAAGAAATATTGATTTCAATGGGATTGCCTGGATTCGCCCAGATGGCAACATCTTGATTGACCCAGTAGCCCTATCAAACCATGATTGGAATCATCTGAAATCCCTCGGTGGTGTAGTTTGGATTGTGCTGACGAATTCTGAGCATGTCAGGGCAAGTAAAGAAATTGCCGATCAAACTTATGCTAAGATAGCTGGCCCTCTGGCAGAAAAAGACATTTTCCCCATACATTGCGATCGCTGGCTGTCTGATGGTGAAGAATTTGTACCAGGACTTAAGGTGATTGAACTCCAAGGTTCTAAAACGCCCGGTGAATTGGCTCTGTTACTGGAGGAGACAACTTTGATTACAGGAGATTTAGTCAGGGCACGCAAAGCAGGTAGCTTAACTATATTGCCAGATGACAAGCTGCTGAATCGAGAGGAGGCTGTTGCTTCTGTTCGCAGGTTGGCTCAACTGAGTCGGGTAGAAGCAGTGCTGGTGGGGGATGGTTGGCCCGTCTTCCGCGATGGAAGCGATCGCTTACAAGAACTTGCAGCGACGCTGTAAATGGCTGGGTAGCATAGCTAGCTGTGCTACCCAACAAGAGATTGTGGTTTAAATAGATGAAAAAGGCTGTAAAAAGAATTGTAATGTGAATATTACAGACTGATGCAAGTTAAAACAGCTAATAATAGCGCCTGAATTTGACTCTGTTTAATTAATTATCAGGAGCAAAGCGCGATTCTCCTGTGGAAAGGCTGCGCGATCGCGTGCAGAATATTTACAGTATTGTCTAAAATTATGGATAATTTCCCAGTGGTCGCTCAAGCAGATGCATCCTTACCAAATTCCACTCAGGAAAATATACTTCTAGTGGAGTCAGTAGTTGGCTCGAATTCTCCTATAAAGGAAAAGGTAGGAACTGACTTTGACTCTCGCATGATGCTGCGGTGTTTGGAACTTGCTCGCCGCGCTTTAGGACGGACTTCGCCAAATCCGCTAGTGGGAGCGGTGATTGTCAAGGATGGCGAGATTGTTGGCGAAGGGTTTCATCCTCGTGCAGGTGAGCCTCATGCAGAAGTGTTTGCCTTGAGGGCAGCAGGCGTTGGCGCAGCCTCTCCCCAGGAGAATCGCTCTCGTGGTGCAACAATCTATGTCAGCCTCGAACCTTGCAATCACTACGGACGGACTCCCCCTTGTTCGGAAGGATTGATCCAAGCTGGAGTGGCAAAAGTGGTGGTGGGTATGGTTGACCCCAATCCACTGGTAGCTGGAGGTGGTATTGCCCGTTTACGGGCGGCGGGGATCGAAGTGTTGGTAGGAGTAGAAGAAGAAGCTTGTCATCAGCTAAATGAAGCTTTTGTGCATCGCATTCTCTACAAGCGACCTTTGGGAATTTTAAAATATGCCATGACTTTAGATGGCAAAATTGCTACCACCTCTGGCCATAGTGCCTGGGTGACAAGCCAAGAGGCCCGCAGTGAAGTACATCAACTGCGGGCGGCTTGTGATGCAATAATTGTCGGCGGTAATACAGTCCGACAGGATAATCCTTACTTAACCAGCCATCAGGTGGAGGCACATAATCCCCTGCGGGTGGTGATGAGTCGCCATCTCAACTTACCGGAAAGTGCCCATCTGTGGCAAACTGCGGATGCTCCGACTTTGGTGTTGACACAAGAGGGTGCTAACCCCCATTTCCAAGAACTGTTGCGAAAACTTGGGGTGGAGGTGGTGGAATTAACATCACTTACACCAGATAAAGCTATGGCTTACTTATATGAGCGGGGTTTTTGTAGCGTGTTGTGGGAATGTGGTGGTACTTTAGCTGCTAGTGCGATCGCTCAAGGAGCAGTGCAAAAAGTTCTAGCATTTATCGCCCCGAAAATCATTGGTGGTAGTATTGCTCCCACACCTGTGGGCGATTTAGGTTTTACTACCATGACTGAGGCGTTGTCTCTAGAACGTGTTCGTTGGCGTGTAGTCGGCTCTGACTGCTTAGTGGAAGGTTATTTTCCCCAAAAAACCCCATAGTCAATAGTAATAACACTTGACTATCAATCAATTAATTGTAATTTTGCTATCATGAACACTGGCGTTCATGGGCAATATCACGTATAAGGGCTAGCCGAGATTGAATGTAGTGGCACAGAAAATCAGTTTCGTTAGAATCTAACAACACTTGCGTTTCGGTTTGTTTGACTAACCACTGCACCAAGCTAGCATCATCCAGTTGCAAGAGGAGCTTGGCTTGGGCGGTTTCAACCACTGACCAAAGCTGACGCATAATCGTAGGAGTCATCAGACCTCAATTGAATAATTAGCTTAGTTGTCTTCAGATTACACAATTTTGATCGCACTTTACGATATGAATGTAGAAGCTGAGACAAGTATTATTAAAAACTTAATAATGGTATTTATAACTTTATGAAGATTAAGAATTTAAAACTTAGTTTGAAAAGGGGCATTGGGGATTGGGCATGGGGAAGACAGATTTTCATGGGTTTAGTTGCAAAATCTAGAAAATAAAATGCACTCATTCTAAAAAGTTGGTTTTTGTGCTTGGTAAGACCGAAATTGTGTTGATTTTAGCGCCATAAAACCAGTTTTTTAAGGACTATCTTGAATACTGAATCTGTCTTATGGGATACAAAAATCTCACTTTTTAGTTCAACTTTTCCTAAAAAATTAACACCTTTTGGCTGTCGATGGACTCACAAAATCATGTAAATCTGCATCCCAAATGCTGATGTAAATAAAATCACATTCTTGGCGGATAATCTGACCTTGAACTGAGCCATTCTTAAAACTAAAATTATCAGACTGGCGCTGTTGTACCTGTTTAAGTCCCTGTTTAATTTCTTCAGTGGCTTGCCCACCTAACAATCCATTCAAGGTAGTTTCCATTACCTGCGGGTCTACCGATTGGGCAAAAGATACCTCAGTTTGACGCAGCACTTTAGAATTACGATCAAATAAGTAGCCAAGGTCAATTTTGTCTGGTACTAGTTTGTAAACCACAGCACGGGTTTTGCCCCATGCGCCTCTTAAATCTTGATTTGGTTTGCCGAGGGTAGCTTCTACGATGTTTCTTGTTGTACCTGTAGGGAATGCGGGAACGCTTTCTCTGCTGGTAGTGGCAGCTAATTTACTGCGCGGTTTGTTTTGTGGTGTGGAACGCGCTTCTGGTGTGGGATTGACCACCGGAGGCATCGTCTGATTCTCTGGTTCTGGCTGTGGTGTGGATACTGCTACCGGTGCTGGAGTATCTGAAATTACAGGTTCTTTTTCTGGCTGTGGTCTGGATACAACTGGGGGATCAGAAGCTGGCAAAGGATCGGGAATTACTCGCTGTCGTGGTCGTGATCTCGGTACAACTGGAACTGGAGAAGTTTGGGAAGAAACAGGCGGATTGGGAGATGCAGGAGTGGGCAAAGATTCTGGCGATGGGGTGGGAGTTGTGGCAATGGTTGTTTCTGGTTGTTGCTGACGAGTGATGTTAGAAATTGCGATCGCACCAAGTAAGCCGCCGATCAGCAAACTACCAACAATCACAGCCGGTTTTTGCCAGTTTCCACCAGAATAAGACGGTGCGATCGCAGAATTTTTTTGCGGAGAATATAATGCCTGGGTTTGTCGAGTCGATGCAACAGTGGAATTAGTTTCAGTCGATTGTGGGGGAATATGACTAGTAGATTGCAAGGCGTGTAGCATTTTACTGGCAGTACTGTAGCGATCGCCAGCATGAGGCTTTATAGCTCGATTGAGTACCGCCGCAAATTGGGAAGAGACGTTAGGGGCGTATTGCTGCCAAAGTATTTCCCCAGTTTTCAGATCAGTTATTAGTTCTTGCGCGTATTTGCCAGTCAGCAGATAAATCGCCGTTAAACCTAAGCTGTAGATATCAGTGGCGTAAACTGGGCGGCCAACGGCTTGTTCGCTAGGCATATACCCAGGCGTACCAATGACGAGCGATCGCGTCGGGTATCCTGGAGAATTCACCACTGAACGGATTGTTTCTTTGACTGCACCAAAATCAATCAAAACTGGCTTACCATCAGTAGAACGGAGAATGATGTTCTCAGGCTTGATATCCCGGTGAATAATGCCTTTGCTGTGGACATAATCTAAGACTGAAAGCAGACTCAAGAGAATTTGCCGAACAGCAGTTTCACTCTCAAATCCTTTGGCTTCGACAATTTTTGTCAGGGTTTGGCCGTGAATCCATTCTTGGACGAGGTAAAATTGCCCGTTCTCAGAAAAGTAGGCGTAGAGTTTAGGAATTTGGTGACAACTTTCACCCAAATACTCCAAGGTTGCGGCTTCCCGTTCAAACCGCTGTTGGATAAGTTGGTAGGTTTGCGGGTCATTATTGGTTATCGGTTTGAGTTGCTTAATCACACAGCGACGGCGAGAAGGCATATGGACATCTTCTGCTAGAAAGGTTTCGCCAAACCCACCAGCACCGATTACCTGGATAATTTGATAGCGATTGTTCAGCAGGGTTATTGTCATGAAAAATTACAAGCGTAGATACCGGAGACACTTTGCCTCTGGGCTTGTCGTCAGACATCGCCCTTTCCAAATGTACATCAGAATAAGCAAAGCCAGGGCGAATGGAATTCGCGGCTACACAGCCAAAGTCCGCCTCTGCGGACTAAGAATTTAAACCCACGGAGGTGGGTTTTGCTTGTATAGACGCGGTTTCTAACCGCCGATTTAACTAAGGAAAAGTTGAGGGTTTGAAACCCACGGAGATGTCTTAAGTGAACTCTATAGTCTGAACAAACTCTAAAATACTCTCCTTGATGTCTTCGGCTTCTTCTTCAACGGAATCGGGAGTTTCACCGTTAATAAAGCTGTGCTGACTACTAACTATATACAAAAATTCACCACTGATAAAGGTGAGCAGCCCTCGGTAAGCGTCTAATCTCATCGCAGTTCCATTATTTTCTTGCTTAGAAATCGTCGAACCTTTGGGCATATCGATTAACACATAGTAAGCGCCTCGCAAAGTGTCTTTCAGATATTCGGTATATTCCACAGAAGCATCTGGTACATTGGCAAAAATCGCTTGGGGTACATACTTGTCTACTAAGATTGTTTGTAAATATTCTTCTTGTCCAACAGACTCCAGTTCCTCTAACTGTTCCAGGGGGAAAGGATAATAATCGATTCTCAGCAAAGTCCCGATGTCATCAGAAAAGCCAACTACTCCTTCCTGGCTTTGAATTCTACCGCCCTGCTGCGGATCAACCGGAATTGGCACCGTAAAATTACCTAAAGGGGATTCATAGGTCTGTTCACTAAAATCTTCTATGACTACTGTTTCATCTTCGTCCTCTGCATATTCTTCTTCTGCTTCTTTAAAGGCTGCAATTACCTCCTTAATGATTTCCTCTGCTTCTTCATCCTCCAGTTCCAAAGCTGCTTGTAGCTTTTTGAGGTAGGGTTGTTTCGATTTGGGGATGGCGAGTTCATCGTCTAAAAGCACTATCACCCCAGCTGCAAAACCATCTAGCACTAATTCATCTGAGAGAGATACTTTGGCGACATTAAACAAAGGCCCAATTCCCTCTTCTTCTGCAATGCCTATGAGTCTATCGACTATTTCTGCGATTTCATCTTCTGAGTATTCCTCGAAGACCTCGAATTCCCAGAGGATACCCGCTAAACTTTCTGCATCTACATCTTCAATGGATAAATCAAAGATCGCAGTGACAGTTGCGATCGCCGCCACCGCTTCCTCTGGACTTAGTGATTCCTCTGATGTCTTTGGTGAGTTAAAAACCTTGTCATATTTGGTCATAATTGCTACCTGAATTAATTGCTTGATAGTAATAACAGATTGAAAGTGACAATGGTCAGTTTACCAATGGAGCGAATCTTCTAGAGAAAAAGTTGGCTAATACGTGGTTTACTCAGTATTGCTCAGGTGTAACAAAACCTTGTTGACAAAAATCTCTAAAGAGTTGAGGTATTCTAAAATCTGTTGTCGAATATACACTTAAATCCGATCTAGGCTCAATATTTACCGCAGGTCACTTTGACTAGATATTGTAAATTTTTGTGATCAAGCAATTACCGTTAATAACTGCTATATTCTTTTGTTTTTATCCTCTAGCAGATGAATTATGTCTACCGATCGAATTATAAACTAGCTAGCGATAGATACCTACACCGTGGGCCAGATGTCACAATACCGAAGTTTGTAGTCACACACAATACTCGAAACGTTGTACTGTTGGTTCTACAAATGTGAATTACATGAAATTTTGAGTTTTTTTATGGTACAAACCCCTGCATCCCAGTTTTCACCAGATCAATACAAAGTTGATTCTGCACAAGAAAAAGTAGAAGCTATTATAGAAACACCACCATCAGATACTGAGATTGACCTAGAGTTTCTTTACACCAGAGATATTGAATTTCGTCAGGAAACCATTTACTTTCTTGTGGTCGATCGCTTTCATGATGGCGATCCAGATAATAGCGAAGGTGCAAATTCAGAACTGTACGATCCCAGTAGACAAGAATGGGGTAAGTACTGGGGTGGTGACTTGCAAGGTGTTATCGATAAATTGGATTATCTCAAAAACATGGGAGTGACAGCCCTTTGGCTAACTCCACTGTTTGAGCAGGTAGAAGAATTATTTGTTGGCAATGCAGCGCTACATGGCTATTGGACAAAAGACTTTAAGCGGATTAATCCTCGCTACATTGCTGATGGAGAGAATCCTTCTTTAAACGCCACCCAAGAAGAAAAAAATACGACCTTTGATCGGTTAATTGCGGAACTGCACAAACGGAATATGAAGCTGGTGCTGGATATTGTCTGCAACCATAGCAGCCCTGATACCAGCGGTAGCAAAGGCGAATTGTTTGACGATGGAGTGAAAATTGCTGACTTCAATAATGATGTGAATAATTGGTATCACCATTATGGCGAAGTGCAAAACTGGGAAGACGATTGGCAAGTACAGAACTGTGAACTATCTGGTCTAGCAACCTTCAATGAAAACAATACTGAATATCGGGAGTATATCAAGTCAGCAATTAAACAATGGCTAGACCGGGGTGTGGATGCACTGCGGGTGGATACTGTCAAGCATATGCCTATCTGGTTTTGGCAAGAATTCACTGGCGAGATGAGCAATCACAAACCAGATGTATTTATTTTTGGTGAATGGATTTACAGTAATCCTACTGACGATCGCTCAGTGGAATTTGTTAACCACTCAGGCATGACACTTCTAGACTTTGGGTTGTGCGTGGCAATTCGAGCCGCACTGGCGCAAGGTTCAGAAAATGGATTCCAAACAATTCAATATATTTTTGACCAGGATTATCGCTATAAGGGGGCAACAGAGTTAGTCACTTTCATCGATAACCATGATATGTCCCGGTTTCAATCGCTGAACCCCGATCCAGCGATGCTTAAGATTGCGATCGCCTTAATTATGACATCTCGCGGCATTCCCTGTATATATTACGGCACAGAACAGTATCTGCATAACGATACTGATGGCGGTAACGACCCATATAACCGCCCGATGATGGAAAATTGGGATACCGAGAGTGAGATTTATCGTTGCATCAGGCTGTTGTCTGGTTTACGGCGACTGAATCCCGCAGTGTCAATGGGTAGCCACTGGCAAAAATACTTGACCCCCGACATTTACTGTTATGTGCGCCGCTATCGTGACTCCTTGTGTTTTGTAGCTTTAAACCGGGGAGGAGAAGTTACCTTACCAGAAGTAGAAACAGAATTGCCCGATGGGGAACATACCTGCGTGGTGACTCGCAATAAGTATGAAGTGAAAGACGGCAAGATTTATGACCTAGTACTAGAAGAACGGGGAGTGCTTGTTTTCAGCCACGTTGGCGAACGGATAAAAGCACAGACAATTGTGCGCGTCCAACTCAATGGCGTGGATACCAAACCCGGTGAAATCATTGTGGTGACAGGAGATTGCCCAGAGTTGGGTAACTGGGATATCAGCAAAGCATATCCTTTAGAGTACATCAACTCGAATACCTGGTCTGCTGAGATTCCCTTTGATGAGAGTGCTGGTAAGCTGATTGCTTATAAATATGCCATGTGGCGGGAAGGGCAATCGCCTCTGCGGGAAAATTTGGTAAATCGCCGTTGGGTAATTGCGAGAGAAGGTACCGTAAAATGGCGTGATACCTGGGCATCGGGAAGAGAATCTTAGAAATATAGAATGAGGTAGAGTGAAGGATTAAAATTTTAATTCTTCACTCTATTTAGGAATTTTAAGTAACAAAAAATACACAAATAAGCGGATAAAAACGTAATTACGAATTAGTAATTACGAATTACGAATTGTTAAGTTGGATCTTTTGGTGCGTTACTTGTAAATCGCTGCTGGGTAATTACCAAAGAAGGCACTGTAAAATGGCGTGATACCTGGGCATCGGCAAGAAAATCTTATAAATTTCAGATAAATAATGAAGTGTGAAGGAGCAAAATTTTCATCCTTCGCAATTCATTGTATGTGAATTGATAACGCTTCTCGTACCCTGTTTTAAGCCGCTACATGTCTATGTATGCAATACTCTAATTTCTAAATGCTTCTTGAATATATTTTAGTTTACAGTGATCTGGATCACACCATTTTATGAGTAAAAGTAGATAGTATCAAGCACATAAACACGTAACAACTGTCAAAAGCAGGAGCGAAAAGGCTTTACCTTTTACAGGTTTACAGAATAAAAGGATGCATAATACCTTTATGAGCAGTAAACTCACCAGTTTTTAATTCTTACCAAGTCATCTAAACAAATGAGAAAAAGGTAAATGGTAATGCTCGACCTCTTACAAAAAAATCAATTAACTGCTACAAAAACACTAAAAGTTAAAAATGAAATTTTGGCACGAGTTCAAGGTCGAAAGCCAGAGACTTTAAATGCCGAAATAAATTTTTATAAAACTGAATTACTTCCCTATTTTCTAAAGTTGAGCGAATACAATCCTGTTTTCAGTGTTACAGAGCAATTACGGCTTTTAGTGGGTGTTTGGACACCAATCTGGTCTACCATATCGTTTCATGAAAGTTTACCAAAAAGAATACAAGAGCAGTCCTTCCAAATTTTCCAGCATGATGGTTACTGTGCCAGTATAGCTCGCTATATAATGGGAAAAGAGTCGTCTTTATCCCATAATTTTCAATCAAATTTACCAGCTTATGATTTCATGCTGATTCAAAAATATGGGGTTCAAAATGGTAAATGGTCTCTTCAAAACATTGATAGATTTCAGGCTTTTACAAATAGAGAAATTCCTCTAACTTTAGAATCAGTCTACAACTGGTTTACTAATGTAGTTAACACTAAAGTCAAACCGAATGCGTCAAAACTGGCTTTGCCTGAAGCTATCAAATTAGAAAATATAGAGATAAATGATGCTAATGAATTTAAAAAAACATATTTAGCAAGTTCTCAAGTGTTTGAGCATTTATATATAGATAATGACTGGCGGCTTGTGAAAACTCAAACAGATGCCTCACATCTACCTAGTTACACAATTGCTGTGAAGAGGCAATAAGGATGGTAATTTCTGTAAGATGTCTAGTAAAGCACTGCATTGGACGAAAATAGACGAAATGTTGCTGAAAACAGTGGGATAACTGTTGATGAGTAAAGCGACGCTCTACAATCAAGACTTTCTGGTGTGGACACAACAACAAGCTGAGTGCCTGAAGACAGGACGCTGGGCTGAGTTAGACGTTGAACATCTGGTAGAGGAACTAGAGGCTTTGGGTCGAAGTGAACAAAAGGAACTTGGAAGTTATTTGCAAGTGCTTTTAATGCACTTACTCAAATGCCAATATCAACCAGAGCGAAAAATCAAAAGTTGGGTTAACACAATCTCTAACAGCCGAAACCAAATTCAAGATTGCTTGGAAGATACTCCTAGTTTGCGGTGCTTTCTTGAGGACTGGGAGTGGATAGAGAAATATTATCGCCGTGCCCGTAGAGATGCAGCAAATGAGACTCAAATGCCAATAGAAACTTTTCCCCTTGAGTATCCTTTCACTATGGAACAAGTTCTTAATGCTGACTTCCTCTAAGTTAGACTGCTGATCCTAAGCAAGATGGATGAGTGGTATAAAAAATACCTCGCATCCACGCAAACTAGCATCATAAATACCTGAATCAAATCCTATATCTAATTTTTTTGCTCTGGTGATCCCAAAGAAATTATTAAGTACTTACAAGGTGTCAATCAAGTGACTAGTTGATATAATTGTATATTAAAATACAAATTTACAGAGGTATTTTCTCTTGAAAATGGATCTATTTTGTTACTTATTTGGTTGGGCAATACGCGCTTCAATATCTTCCAATGTTTGTAACAATAGAGTCCTTGCCTGCAATTGCCAACCCCATTTCTGAATTCTGTAAGCTAATACAGTGCCAACTACAGACGCTAACAAGCCTATGGGTTGATTTAAAGAAATTCCGAATAACAAACCCAATCCAGCAATTCCCCAAAATGGTAAAGCTACTGCTTGCCTTTGTTCTTCCACAACTTGGGTAATTATATTAGATTTCATAGTAGCCAGTAATGCCTCTTTGACTTGCTGCTGTTCTGTTGCCGATACTGTTAAACCTATTTTACGGCGCAGTTTTTCAATTTTACGGGCATCAGTGCTGTATTCAGTTAGCTGATCTTCTGCCATTTTCAGCAGTCGTTCTAGTTGCACCATTGTGGATTGCTTCAGGTATTCATATATACCCATTATCTCGAATAATTGTTATTTATAGACTATAGCTAGGAATTTAATTGCACAATCTAAAATCACCTGACTGGCTGCAAAATATAAAATTGAATATGGGAAAAATATACTAGCGGTTACGCACTTACAAATTGAGTATAAACTTAAAAGGTAATATTTATGGCTACAGTATCTAAAAGCACTTTATCTCCATCTGCCCAAGAGCGATCGCTCATCTTGTGGTTTGATGAAGTTGGCATTGCTGATATCGCCGTAGTTGGTGGTAAAAATGCCTCACTGGGGGAAATGATTCAACAGCTAACGCCCAAAGGGATTAACGTTCCCACAGGATTTGCCACCACTGCTTACGCTTATCGTCATTTCATTCAATCAGCGGGGTTAGAAGCAAAGT
Source organism: Nostoc sp. (assembly GCF_036917655.1). GTDB lineage: Bacteria > Cyanobacteriota > Cyanobacteriia > Cyanobacteriales > Nostocaceae > Nostoc. Next base: position 93,739 of record NZ_JBALCY010000029.1, on the reverse strand, counting down.
TACGCAAACTCTTTGCTGACTTGGATGTTGAGGATGTCAAAAATTTACGAGAACGGGGAAAAAAAGCGCGATCGCTATTAATCCACACCCCATTTCCTTTAGAATTGCGGGAGGCGATCGCTACAGCCTACCAGAGTCTCTGCGAGCAATACAACGCAGAGACAGATGTTGCAGTCCGTTCCAGCGCGACTGCTGAGGATCTGCCCGATGCTAGTTTTGCCGGACAGCAGGAAACTTACCTCAACGTTGTCGGTGCTGAAGGAGTTTTAGCAGCTTGTCACAAGTGCTTTGCTTCCATATTTACCGATCGCGCCATTTCTTATCGCCATACCAAGGGATTTGACCACTTTAGCATTGCTCTAGCTGTGGGCGTACAAAAAATGGTGCGCTCTGACTTAGCAACCTCTGGGGTGATGTTCTCCATTGATACAGAAACCGGATTTAAGGATGCGGCACTGATTACAGCCGCCTACGGTTTAGGTGAAAATGTTGTTCAAGGGTCTGTAAATCCCGATGAATACTATGTTTTTAAACCAACTTTAAAAGCTGGTTTCCGCCCAATTATCGATAAAAAATTGGGCAGCAAAGAACTGAAAATGATTTATGATGATGGCTCCAAATTTACGAAAAATGTGGCTGTTCCGGCCAGCGAAAGAGGCAAATTCGCCCTGAGTGATGAAGAGATTCTACAACTAGCAAATTGGGCGTGTTTAATTGAAGACCATTATTCCCAAGTCCACGGCATTTCGACTCCAATGGATATCGAGTGGGCAAAAGATGGAATTACTAACCAACTTTTTATTGTGCAAGCGCGTCCCGAAACTGTGCAATCGCAGAAGACGGGAAATATATTGCGGAGTTATCGGTTGTTATTGGAGACTGGGAACTGGGGACTAGGGACTGGGGAAAAATCTTCCCAATCTCCAACACCTCTAATTACGGGACGGGCGATTGGAGAAGCAATTAGTCAAGGGAAAGCACGCCTAATTTTAGATATTCAAAAACTTGGACAGTTCAAAGCCGGGGAAGTTTTGGTGACAGAGAGAACTGATCCCGATTGGGAACCAATTATGAAACGCGCTAGTGCAATTGTCACCAACTCTGGTGGTAGGACATGCTTTGATGGAAAAACAAAGGTCTTAACCAATAAAGGCTTTATGACCTTGCGTCAGATTTATGAGCAAGGTTATGAAGGTTTGCTAACTCTATCATTAAATACCCAGACAAACAAAATAGAGTGGCAACCAATTCTTGATTCCATGAAAAGACAATCAAGAATGATTAGTGTCAGCGTCTCTCAAACAGCTAGAGTTACTGACAACTGCTTACATCTGACTCCAGATCACAAAATGATTAACATCAGAGGTGGTGAATATCTAAAAACTGAAATTCAAGATATGCTTGCAGCCCAAGAAATGGTGATAGTAGCAAAAAATATCCCCCAGTTGGATGCGCCTCAAAAAGAAAACATCAAGATGGCTTACTTCTTAGGGGGTATTCTCACAGATGGATCAATTTACAAACGCCGTACTCATGGAGAGGTACAGTTTATCCAAAAGGATACTTTGCCAAAGCAGCAATTTATAGCTGCTATGCACGAATGCGTGAATACACTTTACAATAAATCATTTGTCGCATATCCAAAAAATCCGTCTTCTGGGTATATAAGAGGTCAATTAGTAGTAGGTCAAGCAACAGCTTACAGACTCTACTCTAAACAAATAGCCTACGATTTGCACGACAAAGAGCAAAATATTGTTAGTATATTGCTCAACAACTCTGTGGAATTTGCTTATAATTTTCTGGCAGGTGTGATTGATGGAGATGGTTGTTACTTTAATAATCGCATTCATATATATGTGTCAGAAGAACTTTTATTACAAGCTGTAATTGTCGCTTGTTTAAAAATAGGTACTGTTCCTCAAGTGACAAAAAATAGAGGAATACACAATGTCCAGTTGATTGAAAAATTAGTAGAGATATTGCAATTTACCAACAGAGTTAAAGGGAAAGTTAGGGATAGAGTAATACAAACACGCTTTTTTGCTACCAAACAACTATTTGATGAAAATGCCACAGGACAGATAAAACTCAGAAGAGATAATAATTTCCTGATTTCTGACAAACAACTAGATGAAATTGGCAAATTTAATCACCTACTTGCAGGTGATATTCGGATGCATCGGGTGGTTGCAGTTGATGAAGAGACTCATGATGATGTGTTCAATGTTACAGTTGCCGAACATCATAACTATGTTGTATTTACCAGCAAATATACACCAGTGATTGTCTGTAATTGTCATGCAGCAATTATTGCGCGAGAATTGGGTGTACCTGCGATCGTGGGATGTGGCAATGCTACGGAAATTTTGAAACCTGGTCAAGAGGTAACAATTTCTTGCGCTGAAGGGGAAGAGGGAAAAGTTTATGCAGGTTTATTACCTTTTGAAGTTCAAGAAGTTCCTTTAGAGAACTTACCCCGCACCCGCACTCAAATTTTAATGAATGTGGGTAATCCTCAAGAAGCATTGAGTTTATCGGCAATTCCCAATGATGGCGTAGGTTTAGCGCGGACAGAATTTATCATCGCTACCCAAATCCAAATTCATCCAATGGCGTTGATTCACTATCACTTGTTAAAAGATGAATTTGTCAAAGCTAAAATTGCTGACATTACTGCACTTTACGATGATAAACCCCAATATTTTGTAGATAAATTAGCTCAAGGCATAGGTAGAATTGCGGCGGCATTTTATCCTAAACCAGTAATTGTAAGAATGTCAGATTTCAAAAGTAATGAATATGCTAATTTGTTAGGTGGGCGACAGTTTGAACCCCATGAAGAAAACCCAATGCTGGGTTGGCGAGGAGCGGCGCGTTACTATGATGAAGGCTACAGAGAAGCTTTTGCCTTAGAGTGTCATGCCCTCAAACGAGTACGGGAAGAAATGGGTTTGACGAATGTGATCCCGATGATTCCTTTTTGTCGCACTCCCGATGAAGGGCGGTTGGTTTTGGCAGAGATGGCAAAAAATGGTTTAAAGCAAGGTGTTAACGACTTGCAGGTTTATGTGATGTGTGAGTTGCCCAGTAATGTTATTCTGGCTGAGGAATTTGCTGAGGTATTTGATGGTTTCTCGATTGGTTCTAATGATCTAACTCAGCTGACACTAGGGATAGATCGGGATTCGGCTTTGGTGGCGCGGTTATTTGATGAGCGCAGTCCAGCTGTCAAGCGAATGGTGAAAATGGCCATAGAAGCGGCGAAAAAATGCGATCGCAAAATCGGCATTTGTGGACAAGCACCCAGCGATTACCCAGAATTTGCCCAGTTTTTAGTTGAACAAGGAATTGACTCTATTAGTCTGAATCCAGATTCGGTTTTAAAGACGATGCTGGAAGTGGCAAAAGTCGAGAGTGCTGAATCTTAATTGTAAAGGGTTTTAGTGTGTTAAATATTCGAGTAATGTATGCCAGCTAAAGACCGCTATCACGATAACGTCAAAAATGCCCTAATCAAAGATGGCTGGACGATTACCGACGATCCCTTTCATCTAAAGTGGGGAAAAAGGGATATGTATGTTGACTTGGGTGCAGAGAAATTGATTGCTGCTGAAAAGGAAGGACAGCAGATAGCCGTTGAGATTAAAACGTTTCGCAGCGTATCGGACATGACCGCTCTCGAACACGCATTGGGACAGTACCTTGCATACCGCTCTGTGATGATTAGAACTAATCCCGATCGCGTCCTTTATCTCGCCGTTCAGGATGAAGTATACGCCGATATCTTTGATGAGCCAATTGCTAAACTTTTAGTAGAAGATTACAAAGTTAATATTGTTCTATTTCAGCTAGAGCAAGAGGTTATTTTTAGATGGATACCTTGGAGCAATACAGGCAGTTGATTCGGAATATTCTGATTGAACATACAAAAATCCCCTTCAGCGCTGGTAATATTCAATTTGAAACAGTTTTTGATGGCGAACAAGACCGCTATCTTTTGATGATTTTGGGAAGAGAACCAGCCTATGATTTGTCTCCTACTGTGACTCGTCGCGTTCACGGCTGTATGATTCACATTGATATTATTGATGGCAAAATTTGGATTCAACGTGATGGTACTGAAGAGGGGATTGCAATGGAACTAGTTAGGGCAGGTGTGGCGAAGGATCGGATTGTATTGGGATTTCGGTCTGAGGAACTGAGAGAAAATTCAGAATTTGCTGTTGCATAGTGGGGAGTGGGGAGTGGGGAGTGGGGAGATGAGGGGGATGAGGGGAAATATAGCGTTTCCTAATAAGGTACATCATAGCCCCCTCCTCGCTTGCGGGGAGGGGGTTGGGGGTGGGGTTCTTGTACCTCACAAGGGACGAGAACCAATGCCCAATGCCCAATGCCCAATGCCAAATGCCCATTGACAAATCACAAATGACAAATAACTAATGAATAAAAAGTGGTTTCAAATTGGGATGGTGTGTGTATTTCTTCTCTCACTTGCCTTACGGTTTTGGGGACTGGAGCGATTCAACACTCTGGTATTTGATGAAGTTTACTTTGCTAAATTCGGTAATAATTATCTCACGCATACGCCATTTTTTAATGCCCATCCACCCCTGAGTCAATATATTATTGGTATCGGCATTTGGATTGGTAGTCACATTCCTTTTTGGCACGATACGGTAAATGGGCTGACAGGTTCATTGCGATCGCCTTGGACTTATCGGTGGTTAAATGCCCTCACAGGCTCATTTATCCCCTTAGTTGTGGCTGCGATCGCTTATCAATTGAGTTATCGCCGTAGCTTTGCCATCCTTGCAGGTTTGTTCACAGCTTGTGATGGCATCTTTCTAGTTGAATCTCGCTATGCTTTAAGTAATATTTATATCGTCATCTTTGGTTTATTAGGGCACTGGTTTTTATTATTAGCATTAGATAACCAAAATCGGCGACGTTCTTTTTGGTTAGTTTTTGCTGGCATTACTTTTGGTGCGTCAGTCGGTACTAAGTGGAATGGTTTATGGTTTCTGTCAGGTGCTTATCTCATTTGGATAGCAGCTTGGGTAATTTATTTAATCCATTTTTTTCCTAACCCCAAACTCTTTTTTACATCCCCCTCATTGAAGGAGACAGAAGTCAGTACTTATTCTTCCTCATCTCAGACACCACTACAAAAATTGACTCAGCTAAACATTTTTCAGATGCTGTTTTATCTAGGAATTATCCCAGCTTTTATCTACAGCATCATCTGGATTCCCCACCTTCAACTAGATAAAAGGTACGGATTTATCGCAGTACATCAGGAAATTTTGAAGTTTCACTTACATTTAGGTGGCAATAGTCCTAATGTGCATCCTTACTGTGCTGCTTGGTACAAATGGCCTTTGATGACTCGGCCAATGGCATATTATTATCAAACGGCTGAAAGTATCACCGAACCGTTACCTGTGATGGGGCCACCTTTGCCTGCTGGTGCTGGGCAAGTTGTTTATGATGTCCATGCAATGGGCAATCCATTTTTGTGGTGGTTTGGTATTGCTGCCATGTTGTTTTTAGTTGGGATGCTGGTGTCACAATTAGTAATTTCTTGTGTGAAGGAAAAGCGTTTTTCTGTACCTGCAACTCTAAGTGTTGATACTTGGATTGCCTTGTATTTAGTGATCAATTATGTTGCTAACTTATTACCTTGGGTGGAGGTGACGAGGTGCGCTTTTATTTACCATTATATGTGTGCAGTGGTGTTTGTATTTTTAGCGATCGCTTGGTTTGTTGATCAGTGTCTTCGCAGTTATTATCAACCACTCCGGGCGGTAGGTGTCACTATTACTTTTATCATTCTGGTTGCTTTTATTTTCTGGATGCCCATTTATTTGGGTTTACCCCTCTCCCCTGACGGTTATAAACTGCGAATGTGGTTCAACTCTTGGATTTGATTGAATAAAGGGGTATTGGGCATTGGGCATGGGAAGAATAATAACTCCTAACTCATGTACAGACGCGATTAATCGCGTCTGTCCTAACTAATTTCTCAACTTAACATAGCTACACATATACAGATTTGTTTAATCATATAGGTTTCACATTTCTTATCACTATGTAGCTTTATTTACTGTTAAACTGTTCAAAGCGCAAGCAGATGATATTAAGGCTGCAAAACGCAACACCAGGGCATGGTGAATTAAATACTAAGTAAAAATAATGAATGAGAAATTATAAAATTTTTTTACATTTATCATTCTCCATTATTATTAAGTACCTAGTTTTGATGCTCCCGAACAATAGAGGAGGATCGTCATGAAAATGAACTTAGAATTGCCAGATATTAATTTAATTGGCTTACAAGAAGCACCGATTCATCTTTCTAGTCAAATTCAGCCTCATGGTGTTCTGTTAGTCTTGGAAGAGCCTGAGCTAAAAATATTACAAGTTAGCGCTAATACATTAAATATTTTCGGAATGACTCCCGAAAATATATTGCAAAAAAAACTAGAAGATTTACTCGAACCATTCCAAATAGAGAAAATTAAAACAGGGCTATCTGCCACAAATCTTGATTTCATCAATTCCACCAAAGTTTGGGTGCGGAAAAAAGGTGACGACTACATAGTATTTGATGCAGTATTTCACCGCAATGAAGAGGGATTTTTAATTATGGAATTAGAACCTGCTATTACTCAAGAAAATATTCCATTTTTAAACTTTTATCATCTAGCTAGAGCCTCCATAAATCAACTAGAAAAAGTATCAAATTTCCGTGATTTTTGTCAAGTTATCGTTGAAGAAGTTCAGAAACTAACGGAATTTGACCGGGTAATGCTATATAAATTCGATGATGATGGACATGGTTCCGTTGTCGCTGAAGAAAAATTAGAAAGCCTAGAACCATACTTAGGACTGCATTACCCAGAATCGGATATTCCCAAACCAGCAAGAAAATTATTTATTGCCAATTCGATCAGAATCATACCCGATTCTTCTTCTGAGCCAGTAAAAGTTTTTCCTGTCAATAATCGAATTAGCGATCGCCCGATTAATTTAACCAACTCTATTCTCAGAAGTGCTGCTCCCTGTCATCTGGAGTACTTGCATAATATGGGTGTTGCTGCAACCCTGACTATCTCTTTAATTAAAGACCAAAAACTCTGGGGGCTAATTGCTTGTCATCATCAGTCCCCTAAATATATTTCCTACGAATTGCGTAAAGCTTGCGAATTTCTGGGGCGATTAATATTTACCGAAATCTCAGCTAGAGAAGAGACAGAAGACTACGATCACCGGATAAATATGACATATATTCAATCAGCCTTGATTGAATATATGTCTCAAGACGAAAACTTTATTGATGGTTTAGTTAAAAACTCACAAAATCTTCTAGATTTGACCAGCGCTCAAGGCGCAGCCGTGTGTTTTGGGGGAAATTGTACGGTAGTTGGTGAAACGCCTAAAAAAGAAGACCTGAATTTTTTAGTCCAATGGCTCAAGAATAACGTTGAGGAAGAAGTCTTCTATACAGATTCTTTGCCGCAGATTTATCCAGATGCCGAAAGTTTTAAAAACGTCGCTAGCGGTTTATTAGCTATTCCCATCGCCAAACGAAATTATGTTTTATGGTTTCGACCGGAAGTAATTCAAACTGTAAATTGGGGTGGCGATCCTAATAAGGCTTTTGAAGTTAGCCAGTCAGAAGGAAATGTCTGTTTATGTCCACGCAAATCATTTGAACTGTGGAAAGAAACCGTCCGCTTAACATCTTTACCTTGGAAAGATGTAGAAGTTAAAGCAGCATTGGAACTGCGGAAAGCAATTGTCAATATAGTGCTGCGTCAAGCCGATGAACTTGCCCAGTTAGCGGAGGATTTAGAACGTTCTAACGCAGACCTGAAAAAGTTTGCCTACATCGCCTCCCATGACTTGCAAGAACCTCTTAATCAAGTTGTGAATTACGTGCAGCTGTTGGAGATGCGCTATGGCGAAAAACTTGACGAAGAAGCCCACGAGTTTATCAGCTATGCTGTAGAGGGAGTTACCCTCATGCAGACTTTGATTGATGACGTGCTGGCATACTCAAAAGTGGATATGCAGGCGATCGCATTTCAATTGACCGAGGTAGAGACAGCCTTAAATCGGGCGCTGGGCAATTTGCGCCAACGCATTAATGAAACTGGGGCTACTATTACCCACGATCCCTTACCAACGGTGATGGCTGACAGCACCCAACTGATGCAGCTATTCCAAAACCTCATTGGTAACGCCATTAAGTTCCACAGTCACCAACCGCCACAAATCCATCTGGGAGCAGAAAGGATAGAAGATGCATGGCTGTTCTCAGTCCGGGATAACGGAATTGGCATTGACCCACAATTTAGCGATCGCATTTTCGTCATCTTTCAGCGCCTACATACACGGGATGAATATATCGGTACAGGTATGGGTTTAGCTATATGTAAGAAGATTGTCGAATGCCACCGGGGGCGGATCTGGATAGAGTCAAAGCTGGGTGAAGGCGCAACCTTCTACTTTACAATTCCAGTTGGAGGACGTGACCTTGAGCGGAGAAAGGGGAGAAAAACACAAAATGATCTTTTTGGTCGAGGACAATAAAGCCGACATTCGCTTAATCCAAGAAGCGTTGAAAAATAGTTCAGTGCCACACGAGGTGGTAACGGTCAAAGATGGCATAGATGCTATGGCTTATTTACGTCAAGAAGGCGAATATGCTAATGCACCGCGCCCTGACCTTATCCTCCTAGATTTGAATTTGCCCAAGAAAGATGGTAGAGAAGTGCTAGGGGAAATTAAAACTGACCCAGTGCTAAAACGTATTCCAGTCGTTGTGTTAACAACCTCAAAAAATGAGGATGACATTATTGAGAGCTACAATTTGCATGTGAATTGCTATATTACTAAATCCCGCAACCTTAACCAGCTATTCCAAATCGTCAAGAGTATTGAAGATTTTTGGCTCTCGACTGTGACGCTGCCATTAGAGTAAACCCCCAAGATTATGGTTGTGAGCTACTCAGTAAAAATCTTGTTAGTTGAGGATAACCTATCTTACGCTAGGTTGTTACAAGAGTTTTTGATGCAAGTCCAGTCCCAAGAGTTTACTCTGGTTCATGTGAAGCGATTGGGGGAAGCACTTCAGGAACTAACTCAGTGTAATTATGATGTTATTTTGTTAGATTTATCTCTACCTGACAGCCAAGGATTGTTATCTCTGCCTCCTCTGATTGATCAAGTCCCAAACATCCCGATTGTTGTCCTAACCAATACAAATGACGAAGAAGTGGCAATTGAGGCAGTGCGGCAGGGGGCACAAGATTATCTAATCAAGCGCCAGGTAAATTCAGATGTGTTGGTTCGCTCTTTGCGTTATGCCATCGAGCGCAAGCAGCTTTTAGAATCATTACGCACGGTCAATGAAACGTTACAAATCCGGGTTGAAGAACGAACTGCTGAACTGGTGAAAGCCAATGAAATCAACCAATTAAAATCTGAATTTGTCTCAATGTTCTCCCATGACATCCGCAATCCCCTAAATACTATTCTCTTGGCTGCTGGATTCCTACAAAACTACGACGAAAAATTGACCAAAGAGAAAAAACTGAATCATTTGCAAATGATTCGCTCGGCGATCAAAAACATGGGGCAGCTATTAGATGAAGTTTCATTCATCGGTAAAGCTGATTCTGGTAAACTGCGATCTCAAGTCATTCGTTTAGATTTAGAAGCTTTTTGCCGCCAACTGGTTGAAGAAGTTCGATTAATGGCAGGCGAGAAACATCTGACTTTAGTGTTTGCCAGTTTTGGGCAATTAGGCGAAGCACTATGGGATAAAAGCTTGCTGCGGCATATTTTTAGTAATTTACTTACTAATGCTATTAAATATTCACTACCGGACGGCATAGTGCGCTTTGAACTAATTGGTGAGAAAAAAACAGTAATTTTCCGAATTCAAGATTGGGGAATTGGCATTCCTAAAGAAGACCAAAAGCGACTGTTTCAGCCTTTCCAACGTGCGGACAATGTTGGAACCATTCCTGGTACCGGCTTGGGGCTAGCGATCGCCAAAAAGGCTGTCGAAGCACACGGTGGCGAAATTATAGTTAATAGTCAACTTGGAGTGGGCACTACATTTACTGTCACTCTCCCTTTGCTCAGAATTTAAGCTGTTAGGCAGATAAAAATCCTAGTTGATTTCGACACAGATCGGGTGAGGTTAACAAATTATCCACCCAGTAATTACGTTGAACTTTCATACTGCTGTACCAGTGCTTAAGAGCCTCGTTAGATAAGGGACTTCCAGAAAATAAATTATCCAATTTATTCAGATTATATTTTTCTTACTCCCCCTGCCCCCCTGCTTACACAGCGATTGGTTATTTTTTTATTTGGAAGTCCCTAATACTCTTAGCAGCAATCTCTAGTTATAGGTTCTTGATAAAACTTAGCTATATTTAACTAAATCTAAATTTCTTTAAACATATCACACAAGTATAAATACTTATAATTAATAATACAGAAACTTTGTCTGATTTTTGAACAATATTTCAGATAAAACCCTTATAAAACAGGCATTTCAGTCTCAGTATGTTTTCAAAAATATAAATCGGAGTCCTATATAGAATAGTGGTTTTAAGGCTATTTTATTCCTCTCTCCAGATAAAAAACAATAATCCTTGCTACACAAAACTTTCATCTCAAACAGATGATTCTAGCCATAATGTTAGAAAATAAAGCTCGAAACTCAGTTTCCGTCTGTTGTTTAAAAGTTGGCTGAGATTTTTCTTTGACCAGAGTGATGGAAGAGCGCTAAGTAAGTCGGCGTAAATATTTGTAGTTGCGATCAGGCAAAAAGCAGAAAGCATGAGGCAAGAGGGAAGAAGGTTTTAATTCAGTTTATCTTTGTTTACATAGTTGAGTTTTATTGTGCCCACTTATTTACATAGAACATAGTTTTTGAGCAAGCATTTTAAGAAAATTAATTGATGATTTTTCGGAATTTACAAACTTGATTTGTAGTTAATCTATATCTCCACTGTGCGATTGCCACTTTTAGGGTAAAAACTAACACCCGAAAGACTCATTCACAAGTGCTTGATCATTGCTGAAAACATATGATAATCAACAATTTGTCAATAAGCAATAGGGCTTAAAATTTTGCCGAAAATCGGGGTAGAAAACACAATTTTTAAGCTAACGATGCCTACGACTGGCTACGCCTACGCGTGATATTTCAAAGCATCATTCATTTTTACCCTCACGATTCAGTACTAAGTAAAATTTTTTACTTAATAAGTTGGCTGATTATTAGCGTAATTACTATTGACAAAACTGATTTTGTTTTAGCCTGTCATTAATGGAGCTTGACAAATCATGCTACAAGTACGAGTATTCTTATGTCTGCAAAAATAGCAAATTCTACGTATATGTTCGACTGCCAAGCGAAACATGAAACTAAATATTCAAGTGCAACTGGTGGTAAATGTTTAACATCATTTCAACGGAAACTACTGATAGAAAATTTTCACAAAAATTTACCTGAATCCTACCGCCAACGAATTGAAATCATGTTGTTGGCAGATGAGGGAAAAACTCAAAGGTCGATTTGTCAAACATTAAAGTGTTGTCCAGCAACAGCAAGTCATTGGATGCACATAGCCCGGACTGGGATGGCGCACCTATGGCAAGATTGCCCCGTTGGTCGTCCTAAAGCAATAAATGACCAGTATTTAGAACGTTTGAAAGAGCTGATTAGTAGTAGTCCCCGCGATCATGGCTATGTTTTTCGACGGTGGACAACAAACTGGCTGGGGAAACATCTGGCAAAAGAATTTGGAATTGAGGTGAGCGATCGCCATATAAATCGACTGCTCAAACAGATGGGATTATCCACACTACCTAAATCCAGCAATTCTGAAACAAACAGCAATGAACAGGCTAAACGTTCCAAAATTTTGATTAGTGACCTGAAATCGACAACTATTCCCGATAATTCGGAATTGTTACTTATTAACTTTCCAAAATCAACAAAAGATGTAGACATTCATGGCGCAAGATATATCCGCTCAGTTGGTTTCTCTGCAACAGTTCAACAATACTCTGGGTTATTCTCTTTCGGCAGAGGAATTTCAACACTGTCTTCAACAAGTTAAATTGATCAACCCGAAAGTCGGCAAATTCTGGCAAGGAACTGATGCTCAACCAGGTATCTATATTGCGATCGCTGGTAAGGTCAGGTTGCTAGATAGCACCGATGAGTTAATCGCCACCTTGGAGGCGGGAGACTCTTTTGGGGAATTTACCTTGTTTAAGGAGGGTGACTTAAGACCTTATGCAGCAAGGGCTTCAGTCAACTTGCAACTGTGCTTTGTTCCGGGTGAGGCGTTGTGGCCATTGATAGCTAAATATCCTCAAATTCGGGAGCATTTGTGGGCTAAGGCACTATCTCGTAACCCCCAACAGATGGAGTCAGATAACTCCCTAGTACCGCCATCTGACTCCAAACGGCAGCATGAAACAAAGATTTTGTCAACGCTAGCAGTAAAGCCACACGAGAAAAAGATTAGCAAAGCCTATTTTCCTAACTCTACGCAGCGAGTGGGGCATTTATTACAGCGGGTGATTCGGCGCTATCCGTTTTTTGCCCAGCAGAGTGGATCGGATTGCGGTGCAGCTTGTTTAGTGATGGTGTCTCGCTATTGGGGGAAAAACTTTAGTCTAAATCGCCTGCGGGATATGGCCAATGTTGACCGCAATGGCTCGTCGCTGCGGGGGTTATCGGCGGCGGCGGAAAGTATTGGGTTTAGCACGCGACCTGTGAAAGCGAGTCTTGACCAATTGGCGAAGCAAAAATTGCCTGCGATCGCTCACTGGGAGGGCAACCATTACATTGTTGTCTACGAAATTACACCCAAACACGTCATTGTAGGCGACCCCGCCATTGGGCAACGCAGCCTCAGCCATACCGAATTTAAAGCCAACTGGATTGGTTACACATTGCTGCTGCAACCGACAGCCATGCTCAAGGATACCAAAGAGACTTCTACTCCCTTTTGGCAATTCTTTGAGTTGCTCAAGCCTCACTCTTTAGTAATACTGGAAGTGTTTATCGCTTCGGTATTTATCCAGATATTTGGACTTGTTACCCCTCTATTCACGCAGTTAATTTTAGACCGAGTGGTGGTGCAGCGTTCTGAACTAACCTTAACGGCCGTCGGGTTAGGGTTACTGATTTTTAGTTTATTCCGTGTGGCAATGACAGGATTGCGGCAATATCTGTTAGACCATACGGCGAATAAGCTCGATTTAGCACTGATTGTGGGATTTATTCGCCATACCCTGCGGCTACCCTTGAGTTATTTTGAGTCCCGTTATGTGGGGGATATTATCTCTCGTGTACAGGAAAACCGCAAAATTCAACGCTTCCTCTCCGGTGAGGCGTTATCCATCCTGCTAGATTTAGTCACTATCTTTATCTATTTAGGATTGATGTTTTGGTACAGCTGGAAAATGGCGTTGTTGGTGTTGGTGATTATACCGCCTTTTTTCCTGCTGGCATTGATTGCCACACCTTTTTTACAAAAGATTTCTAGGGAAATCTTTACTGCTGTTGCTAAGGAAAGTAGCTATCTGATTGAAGCCCTTTCTGGTGTACGAACAGTTAAATCCACAGCGGTAGAACAGACAGTACGTTGGCATTGGGAAGAGTTATTAAGTAAGGAAGTAAAAACTAATTTTTCCGGGCAAATTATCAGCAATCGCCTACAAATATTCAGCAACACAATTGAAGCAGTAGTAACTACCATCTTGCTGTGGTTTGGGGCGTACCAAGTGATTCACAACCAGCTAACCATTGGGCAATTGGTAGCATTTAATATGTTGTTGGGAAATATTATTACACCTTTTCAACGATTAACAGTTTTGTGGAATCAATTGCAAGAAGTGGTGATTGCTGTGGAACGCATTAATGATGTGTTAGATGCGGAACCAGAAGAGGATTTGCAGCACCAGGTGCGGCAATCTTTACCACCCATTCAAGGTAACATTCGCTTTGACAACGTGACGTTTCGCTATCACCCTGAAAGTGATATCAATGTTTTGGAAAATCTCAGTTTTGAAATACACAGCGGGCAAATGGTTGCCCTAGTGGGACGGAGTGGTTCGGGGAAAACCACGATTTCTAAGCTGGTTTTGGGGTTATATACCCCCACAGATGGCAAAGTGTTGATTGATGGGCACGATATTACCAGTCTTTCGTTGCGTTCTCTACGCGAGCAGGTTGGGGTAGTTGACCAAGATACCTTTTTGTTTGGCGGAACAATTCGGGAAAGTATTAGCTTGGCACATCCTGGGGCCACTTTAGCAGAGATTATTGAGGCGGCGCGATTGGCGGGTGCTGATCAGTTTATTAAAAATTTACCTATGGGTTATGAAAGCCAGATTGGTGAAGGAGGGGGGATGTTATCTGGAGGACAACGACAAAGAATTGCGATCGCTAAGGCGTTGTTAGGCAATCCCAAGCTGTTGATTTTGGATGAGGCGACTTCCCATCTCGATGCAGAGTCAGAAAGGATTATTCAGACGAATTTAAACACAATTCTTCAGGGCAGAACCACCTTAGTAATCGCTCATCGCCTTTCAACTGTGCGGAATGCAGATTTGATTTTGGTGCTAGATCGCGGCGTGTTGATTGAGAGTGGGACTCACCAAGAGTTGATGGCGAAGCGGGGACATTATTTTTATCTCAATCATCAGCAGTTGGATGTTGCGGAGTGAAAGAAGAGGAAAACTAGGAAGTTTTTCTTGTCTCCCCACTCCTAAAATCCCAAATCCCAAATTGATATCAGGAAAAATCATGCCAAAGACATTGAATGGAAAGGTTCAAACCCAAATCCATGAGGTAGAACAGGGGGAAGAAATTTTAAGGGAGCAAACACCAGCTAGATCCACTGATGATTGGGCTGACTCGACCAAGGATTTACTTGATAGCTTGCCCCAAGTTTGGACAAGGGGATTACTATATTTTTTGGTAGTGTTTGTGTCGATCATTTTACCTTGGGCGATGCTATCTAAGGTGGATGAAACGGGTACGGCAACAGGGCGACTTGAGCCAAAGGGAAAGACGGTTAGGCTGGATGCTGCTGTGGCAGGTACTGTTGCCCAAATTCGGGTAAAGGAAGGTGATTCAGTTAAAGTTGGGCAAACTTTATTGGTGTTGGAATCAGAATTAGTTAAGGCGGAATTGCGTCAGGCACAGGAGAAGTTGGAGGGACAATTAAATCGACTTTCTCAATTAAATTCATCTAAAAGTCAGTTAGTTGTATCTTTGACAACGCAACAGCAACAAAATCAATCTCAACAGTTAGAAAAGCAGGCTCAAGTTGATCAAGCGCGACAGAATCTGAATGCTCTTAAGAATTCCTATGATTTACAAAAAGACGAAAAATTGGCTCAAGTAAATCAGGCACGGCAAACTGTTGAGCATAATCAAACTGCTAAGAAGTTAATAAACAGTATTTTGGCGAGTAGCGAGCAAGAAGTTGAACGCTATCGCCGTCTTTGGCAGTCAGGGGTTATTTCAGAAACTTATGTTGTGGAGAAGCAAGACATAGCTAAAGAGAAGCAACAGTTATACGAACAAAATCAGTCAGATATTCAGCAGGCTAAACTACGTTTGGTAGAACAACAGAGTAGTTATGAGCGGACTATTCGACAAGCAAATGCAGATATTGAGCAGGCACAGTTGCGACTGAAAGAACAGGAAAGAAGTTATCAGACCTTAACTCGTTCCGGCAAGCTTGCTTTGCTAAAAATCGATGAAGAACAGAAGAATTTGGAGACAGAAATTACTACGCTTCAGGCAGAAATTGCTCAAAGTAATAGTCAGATTGTCTCGTTAAAATTTCAGTTAGGACAACGAGAGTTAAGAGCCACTGTAAATGGTAGAGTGTTTCAGTTACCGATACAACGGGCTGGATCTGTAGTGCAGCCTGGAGCAATGATTGCGGAGATTGCACCCCAAGGTTCGCCTTTAATAATTCGGGCGCAAATGGCGACAACTGAGAGTGGTTTTTTGCGAAAAGGGTTGCCAGTCAAGTTAAAATTTGATGCTTATCCGTTTCAAGATTATGGAATAGTGGAAGGAGAATTGTTAGAGATTTCTCCTACTACCATCGAGGTAGAAACACCTAATGGAAAGGTGGCAGCTTATGACTTGGAAATTGCCCTAAAACAAAATTGTATTCTCTCAGCTAATAAGTGTATTGCCCTGCGTCCTGGGGATACAGCGACGGCTGAGGTAGTTGTGCGTCAGCGTCGGATTATTGATTTTCTGCTTGATCCGTTTAAGCAGTTGCAGCAGGGTGGGGTGAAATTGTAGGAATTTCGCGGTACTTATACATTCCTAAACCTAACCACCTAACCTTTTCAGGACTATTCCCATGAGAGCATGGGAACGAGAGAACAATTGGAAATCGAGCTTTTTTCGACTTGTGTTCACACTGTAGCTTAAAAAGGGAGGGATCTTAAAGAGCCAACTTTTTAAGGGGGCTGGGGGATCTCTTCTGCATAAATCCTACTCTTTACAAGTAAGGAAAGGGAACGGAAAGCTCTCCTCTCAGTGAAAAATATTTAATTTAGTCTATCTACTTAGGAGAAACATCATGTCACAAACTATCACTATTACCAACCAAGATATTATTTCTCAAGTCAAGCTATCTTGCAAAATTCCTGAGTTTGTTGAGGGGATTGTTACCCGCAAGGTTGTAGAAAACGCCGCATTTGAGGCGAATCTCAAAGTAGAGACAGAGGAACTTCAGATAGTAGCAGACCAAATCCGGTTAATGAACAAACTCAATAGTGCTGATGAAACCTGGGCGTGGTTGGAAAAACATAGTCTTTCCATAGATGATTATGAGGAAATTGTCTACAGCACCGTCATTTCTGGGAAGTTAGCGGCTTATCTGTTTCCAGATAAAGTTGAACCCTATTTCTTGGAACACCAGCTAGATTATGCCGGTGTGGTCATGTATGAGGTTTTTCTGGATGATGAAGACTTGGCGATAGAACTCTTTTATGCGATTAAGGAAGGTGAGATAAGTTTTTATGATGTTGCTCACAAATACATCCAGGATACGGAATTACGTCGAAAAGGTGGATACCGGGGGATAGTGTATCGTCAGGATTTGAAGCCAGAAATTTCTGCTGCTGTTTTTGCGGCTAAACCGCCGCAGCTTCTCAAACCGATTGTTAGTTCTAAGGGAGTACACCTGATTTTGGTGGAGGAGATTATTCAACTGGAATTGGATAATGCCCTATACCAAAAAATTGCTTCAGATTTGTTTTCTGAATGGCTAAAGAAACAAATCGCTAAAGTTGATATTGTTAGGCAGTTAGACTCTAATTGTTTAAGCTCTAATTCCGAAGCCTAACCTTAAGTCCTATAATAATCCTATCTGATTTGTGAAAATTCGCAGTGTCCAGATCCCCGACTTCGTAAAAGTTGTCGGGGATCTAATATCATGTCCGGGCAATTAAGCATAATACCTGGAACCCCACCCCGCCAAAGCTGCGCTTTAGTTCCCCTTCCCGCCTGAGGGGAGGGGTTGGGGGTGGGGTTCTTTTATTAAAAAGTTATTCATTCGTAATCACCTACAATTTCCCTTTAGTATAAAAATACCATAAGATGACAACTCAGATAGGATTGCTATAGTCGCTCAGAGAAAACATTAAAAGACAAAACTCCTGTACTAATGTCTGTAAAAGTAGTCATAAAACATTGGCTTTTTCAATGTAAGGGACTTCCAAGGAATAAATTATTCCAAAAAAACAAGAGACAGCAGATATTTAATAATGATTATGAGGGGGAAAAAATGGGTGGACGACGACAACCAATTTTCTCCCCCTCAGCCTTGTTTCACAAGACTTTTGGATGAAAATATGACTAAAGCCATACCCAACTATAAAAAATGGATGAGGCGTAGTAAAGCTCTATCCCAATATAATTTACTGCCAAAGCAATATTTTAATTTAGTGACATAAAACCTTTAGTTGTGTCTCTAAAAGCGACTGAGAAAGCTTGATTTTCAAGGTTTGTTCAATAATAATGAAATCAAGCGATTAAACAAAACAAAGTTTAATCACTCTAACGAAAGTTGCTCAAATTATTTTTTTTGAAGGAGAAATCTCATGGCTTCCATTAAAATTTCTGAATTACGTCCTGTTGGTTCTGAATTGTTCCAAGATTCCGAAAGTTTTCTTCAAGAACTAGGCGCTCAAGAAATGGGAATCACAGGTGGTGGATTCACTTTCGCCAACTCAATAGGAAACACCGCAGGTAATACTAGTGTAGTTGTAGCAACCAAGAACGCCAACACTGTCAATGCTAATACCTACGGTAACGCAAATACAGTTGTTGTATAATAGTTAATCAAATCAAGGGTTAAACAAAACCAAGTTTAATCCTTGTTAGGCACTAACGAAATTTGCTCAAATTATTTTTTTTGAAGGAGAAACATCATGGCTTCCATTAAAATTTTTGAATTGCGTCCTGTTGGTTCTGAATTGTTCCAAGATTCCGAAAGCTTTCTTCAAGAACTAGGCGCTCAAGAAATGGGGATCACAGGTGGATTCACCGCCGCCAACTCAATAGCAAACACCATATTGAATAGTAGTGTAGTAGTAGCAACCAAGAACGCCAACACTGTCAATGCTAATACCTACGGTAACGCAAATACAGTTGTTGGATAATAGTTAATAAAATCAATGGTTAAACAAAACCAAGTTTAATCCTTGTTAGTGACTTACAAGTAATAAAATGCCCAACCGACCCTTTTGTCCTCTGGGCAAAAGCGCCAAAATATCAAAATAAGCGGCTGGGTATTTTATTTTTTTATCTCCCTAATATCTAATTGGTATTAACTAAAACTTTTTGACATTTTCAACTATTAAATACTTATTGAAGTATGGCATTTTGTTTGAGTTCCCAAAATATTTTTGATTATCTAATCAAGTATGGTTTCTGTACGCCAGAAGAACAGGCTGACACCCAGATTGAACCGAAATCCGCCAAAAATTTTAATTTATTGCTAAATTTACCAAACGCCCGTAAACTCCTGGTCAAGCAAGAACCTCTCAATCCAGAAGGAAAAGGAGCAGGT
The DNA here is from genome assembly GCF_036917655.1 of Nostoc sp. Lineage (GTDB taxonomy): Bacteria > Cyanobacteriota > Cyanobacteriia > Cyanobacteriales > Nostocaceae > Nostoc. The sequence continues at coordinate 74,582 of NZ_JBALCY010000029.1, read as the reverse complement.
GAATTTTTACAGGAATGGCAAATTCAAGAATTTGTCCAGAAATTCCCAGAATTAAGTCAGTTACGTAACTGGATATCAGAGGGCATTCATTTTAATCCAGATGATTCCATTATTATTTTTAATTACCTAGACAATTATCAGGATGTAATGGCTTTTTATGGAAAAGAAAACATTTTTCCTACAGAGATCGCCTCTAGTATCGGTACAATTATAGCCAGCATCCATCGCCTGACTTTTAACCATCAAGATTATCAAGATTTTTTCTCTTCATCTTTGGAAAATCAAGCCAGCAGTCTAGTTCACAATTTAGTTAAAAAGCTGGGACGAATTAGCCCAGAAATTTTTGCTTCTGTTCCTGCTGATGGGCTGAAATTCTTTTCTCTGTATCAACGATATGACAGTTTAGGTGAAGCCATAGCCGAACTGGGAAATTCTTTAAAACCCAGTTGTTTAACACACAATGATCTGAAATTGAATAATATCCTTGTGGCTGATGATTGGGAACAAGGTATTGGCAATAGCACGATAAGATTAATTGATTGGGAAAGATGTAGTTGGGGAGATCCAGCTTTTGATTTAGGTACACTCATTGGTAGTTATTTGCATATCTGGTTGAGTAGCATGATTACCAGTAAAACCATGAGTATCGATGAATCCTTGCGGATGGCTACAACACCCTTGGAGATAATCCAACCTTCTGTTGCTGCTTTAGCGATCGCATATTTAAATCACTTTCCAGAAATCTTAGAGCATCGGACTGACTTTTTACAGCGAGTCGTACAGTTTGCTGGTTGGAATTTGATTCTCGCTATTCAATCAACCCTGCAATACCAAAAATCTTTTGGTAATACGGGTATCTGTATGCTGCAAGTGGCTAAGTCTTTGTTATGCCGTCCAGAAGCATCGATTCCCACAATTTTTGGAGTGCAAGCATCAGAACTTACATCCACAAGCTTATCTCCCGTTTAGCTTAAACCAAAAGAATTTTCTCACTCTACCCCGAAAGAGCGCGTCCCGTTGGTGCAGCCTCTCGTAGAGAAGGGAATGGGAGTGATGAGATGAATTTTGGAGCGGTGATAGCGACACGAGAAAGCGAGTATTATAGCGTCGAGTCCCACCCCTGAGCAATATTTGATTTCAATCAGATGAGTGATCGGGTGGGTGACGAATCGCCAATTTAACAAGTTTTTTCTGGTAAAATACTTGTGGTTTACTTCACCCACATTGGTGTCTGATAAGCCTCTGTCCAGTTGCATAATGACAACTGGTAAGCGACTCAGTTGCCGTGCCGTGAAAGTAAGTTGGCACATCTTAAGGTAAGGAATTCATAGTCTGCGGTAGGGCATTCCGTGGACTTTAAACAAAGCTCAACGCCTCCGTTCGCGTAGCGTCTCCGTAGGAGAAGCTGTCTTCTGGATTGGTTGAGAAGCCTACACTGTACAGCTTGCTGTCAGTGTAGAAGTATGTCACAAAATGGCATTTTTCTTCCCATCTCCCCTTAGTTAAAGGCAAGCACCTATGCAACTACTAGATCCGTTGCCAATACAACTAGCAGCTATTCCAGAGTCATTGCAGCATTCATTGCAAGATATCGTTAATAAAATACAGATAGAATCCATATTTTGTATTAGCCATCCCGATTATAAACCCGTAGAAGTACCAGCTGAGACACTTCCACGATTTCAGCAATTGCCCTCAGATGTACAAAATAAGTATTTAAACGCCCAACTATCTAATTTTCTCTACGGCATTTATTACAACGGTTCCCTAAAACGTGCTTTAGCACTTGATGGGGAGACAACAAATTTAGCAGTTAACCAAAATTTAGAAAATAACACCTTTTTAGGCGTGGATGTGGTGTTTTACAATCGCCTCCATGAAAGTAACAAGGGTGAAGGCTACTTTAGTGCCGATTGGCTGGTGGTGAAAGAAGAATCAGATGGCGCTTTAGCAGTACACAAAGGTGGTTTGACTCTGCACATTGAGCGCAGTAAACATTTACAACCGCAAGACGAAGCTGTGACTGTGGGGAACCCAGTTGCTATCAAACTGCCGAAAAATTTGGTGCAAAACGGTTTTTACATAGCAGTTAGTAATGCAGGCTCTCACAGGGGTGAAGATATAGTCCGAGTCTATTTCAACTTAACTACTGATGGTGCAGTTGCAGTCATGGAAAGCTTGACTACCCAACTTAATGCCATCGCCCTGCCTTTCAACTTTAAAGCGTTATACAACCCTTCAGATTATGGGCGTTATGACTCAGCGGTGCTTTATTTTGACAAAAACAACTATGAAGCTGTCCATTCAGTACTAGAAAAGGTATATGCAGAACACCAATCCCATTTTCTGCCAGAAGTGCCTTTATTTACTAAAATTATTGCACCAGGGTTGGCGATCGCTGAAGAACCAGACCAAAAATTTGCCGAAAAAGAAAGCTTTGGGATGAATCGCTGTCAAATTATAACCAATGGTTTGATAGAAGCTTGGGAGCAAGAGGATAATTCGCCAGAAGGTCGGATGGCATCGATTTTGGCACAATTCTCCGCGCGGGAAATTGACCTGCAACGTCCTTACCTCAATGCCAAATCTGATGATATTTATCCACCTTTAAAGTCATGAAAATTACTAATCTTGCTCCTGATATTCAGACTCCTGATTTTCAGCCGCAGTTAACAGCCGCTGAGGAACTTGCTATTGCTAATAGTAGATTTGCTCAATCAGATCTACCTTTTTACCGCAAACTTGGGCGGACTGACTTAACTGTTAGTTGTTTAGGACTGGGAGGTGGGGGCCACATCTCCAGTGAAGATACCCTTTACGCTTTCGACCAAGGCATCAACTACTTTTTCTACTCCAGCGATTTACATCAATATCTTTATAGTTCTATGCGTCCCGCGCTCCGCCAATTATGCGGACGCGGTTCCTCAATGCGTGAGAAGGTAGTTCTGGCAACTGTCAGTTACATGATTAGAACCCCAGACACAGTATTCACCTATTTATTCGATCAATTTATCGACCTGGGTATTGACTACATTGATGTGTTTTTCTGGGGCTGGATTGATGAGCATAATCATCCTGCTTTTGAGAAATGCATTAGCGCCTCTGACGATATCCGTGGCCCCAATACAGTGTATCAGCGCCAGATAGAAAGAATGTTTGGCGTATCCGAAAAGCTGAAAAAAATGGGTGCAGTGCGCTATATTGGTGCTTCTTTTCACGACCATGACCTAGCAAAACAGTGGTTAAATAGCCCTTTGTTGGATGTTGTGATGGTGAGGCACAACGTGGCACATCGGACTGCCCAAAGAAAGGTTTTCCCCCATTTGGATGCCAACGATCCTCATCGGCCTGGTATTGTTACTTTTAAGTCATCAGGTATGTTTAATGCCCTTTGGGAACCCCCAGCTGGTCTACCAACTGGATGCTGGCAACCTTCAGTCCCAGATTTATATCGCTATTCTTTAAGTCAAAACTCAGTAGATGTTGCCTTAGCAGGTTGGCAAACTCGTGAACATGTAGATGCAGCGATTCAGGGTGTGCAAAAGGGCAAATTTACTCCTGAAGAAATCGACTACCTCAACCTTTACGGTGACTTACATCGCAACCGCATCAAACCTCACGAAATTCCTACAGAACGTTTGCTTGTTGGCAGATAGAAAACAATATTACTTAAATATCATCAAGCCATGACAGAACAATTAGAACAAACTTTACCGCTTAAGGTTTTAACCAACGAACCCGTGCAAGCGCATCCAGCAACCGATGCAGAAATCCTGACATATCTGCGTCGTTCTGCTAGGTTTGCAGAAATAGCGATCGCTGCTGAACGTGAGGCATTAGTTTTAGCCAACTGCAATCAGTTAGGAATTGAAATATCTGATGATGAATGGCAAGCCGCTGGCGATGCTTTTCGCTTGGAACACAAGTTATGGGGAAACGCAGAAACTAGTGCATGGCTAGAGGAGCAGCGCATTAGTGTAGACGAGTGGTCGCAAGGAATTAAAGTGGCGCTGTTGGAGAAAAAGCTTAAAGAACATCTGTTCGGTGCAGCAGTGGATGGCGCTTATGTTTCTAACCGCGACAACTATAGACGGGTGGCGCTATCGCAAATTCTGGTTACTGACCTGGCAACTGCTTGGAAAATCGTGCAAATACTCCGCGAAGGACAAGCTTCTTTCTGTGCTTTGGCTTTGGAACATTCTAAGGGGAAGCAGTCGCAAGAAAATGGCGGTTTTGTCGGAATTCGCTATTTAGTAGAACTGGTACCGGAAATTGTCCAACCTCTTACCGAAGCTAAGGAAGGTGAAATTATTGGTCCTGTGCAAACAAAAGTGGGGTATCACGTTCTGAGAGTGGAAAAGTGGTTCCCCATAGAATTGAATCAAGCAGTAAGAGAACAAATTATGGACTCGTTGTTTGAAGCGTGGTTGCAAAATTTGAAAAATGTTTAGTTTAATCTTATTCGGATTTTTGCCAGAAGATTAATTTTCACAGGACTTACATAAACAATAGCCGAAAGCGTGATTTTATTCTTAGGGGCAATTCATGAATTGCCCCTGAGCGTGTGTAATTTTGCGTAAGTCCTATTTGAAATTATTCAGTTTTCAATTCTCAAAATACCTGCTTCTTTTTCGATGCGGTCTAAAGCCTTTTTTGCTCGAAAAAGAACTCTCAAATAAGCTAATTGACTATTCCAACCTGAACGAGGTAATAGGGTTGCTTGAGAGTCAGGAATAGTCGTATTTTCTGAAGGGATAGAGTCACTAGAGATATTATTCATAGAAATGGGATTTTGCAGTTTTTAATTACTAGAAGCAGCTAAAGATGGTGCTAGATTTGGTTCTTCTTCCCAACTTTCTGGCCATTGAATGCGATCGCTAGTAAAATGAAGTGGATCGTTTTCAGGCCAAGGGGCATTAATTGGTTCTTCAATTAGCCCAAACTCGCCATTGTCAAAGGGATTCCCATCTGCACGACGCTGGAGATATACGCGCTCTCGAATACCGTGTTTTTCCTGAGTCAAGGCGCGATGATGACAATAAGGATTGTTCCCTCTCTTATCAAAGAAAACGTGAGCTGTCCAAGTGCAACCGCCTCGACAAAGTTCAGCAAATTCACAAGTCTTGCAAAAACCCCATAAGTGTGATGTTCCTTTAGGAGTATCAGCGCCGAGATTAAACCGTAGTTCTTCAGTTTCTTCAATAATTGTTCGCAGTGAATAGTCGCGGATGTTGCCGCCAGTGTATGCCGTGGTAGGCAGTGAGGGACAACCTTTGATCGCACCATCGGCTTCGATGCCTAAAGAAGACAATCCAGCATTGCACCCCTGCCAAAAAGTCCAAGCATCTCCTTCTCCCCGCAACATTCGTTCATAAGGCCCGTAGTAGCCAATATTATTTCCTGGCTGTACTTGTACCCCTTCTCGCTTTGCGCGTTGGGCAACACGAGCAATCATCGGATATACATCTAGTAGTTCATAAGGTTGCAGCAGAATTTCACTATTATCTGCGGCATTCCCCATTGGTACAGTCAACTGAATTTGCCAAGCCAAGATGCCAGCGTCGCGCAGATGCTCGTAAATTCGTGGAAATTCTGGTGCGGAGAGACGATTGATTTGAGTATTGCAACCAAAGGGTATACCAACTTGTTTGAGATTGCTCATAGTCTTAAACGCCCATTGCCAGGAGCCTTGTCTACCACGGAGGCGATCGTGAGCTGCTTCTAAGCCATCAACTGAGACAGATACCACACTAATTCCAGCTTCCTTCATCCGGTGTGCTGTCTCCAAAGTGATCCCATAACCCCCAGTCGTCATACCACAAAGCATCCCAGCTTTGGTAATTGCTTGGGCAATCTCTAGCCAGTCAGGACGCAGAAACGCTTCACCACCAATTATGGTTACTTCTGTGATTCCAACTTCCGCCATTTGTCTAACTAAATCAAGGGCTTCTGCTGTAGAAAGCTCGTTCGCCCTTGTATGTCCTGCGCGAGAACCGCAGTGCTGGCAAGCTAGATTACACTTTAATGTAATTTCCCAAACTGCATAACTAATTCGGCGATAAGTCATTAGAATACCCTCAATTAATTTCTTGAGAAAAGGACGAATATATCCCTATCCGTCCCCATAAACCTAAACTGTTATCTAAGTAAGAAAATCTGGCTGAATAACTCCATAAGCAAGCTGATACCCAGGTGGCTTATGCGGACAATGAGGCGGTGAAACAATAACTCCATAAAACGGCCGGATAGTAGGCTTTCCAGTAATTGATGAAGCACCACCAAAAACTGCTTCTAGTTCTTGTTCATTTAAATCCTTGAGTTCATCTTCGCCAGCAGTTGACTCTAACAATTGATCCGTATATTCTTCAAACTCATCCTGGGTGAAATTGTAGCCAGCACTTTTAACAATTTGGCTACATTCATCTTTACTTGTCACTCCTTGAATTTGAGCGCGAAAAGCCTCATCATTTGCTAGCTTTGCATAAAAGGCTTGAACATTTTCTATAGACACGATTTTCTCCTGAAATTATTTAACTACAGACCTAGCTTTGCTTAACCAAAAATCGGTGTTGCCACCTCAACTGCTAGCTCAGATGCGTTGTAGTTATCTGTAATAACTTGCGGACAACGCATACAAGCTGCCTTGCCTTCTTGCTGCCACCACCGACAATCTCGGCGTATGGAACAGGGTGGTAGTTCTTCTGCTACTACAGCGAACTTTTCTACAATTCGCATTGCTAGACGACAATCTTGTCCATCAAAATGCTGACAACCCTTAGTAGCGCAAGGTGCTGCAGTCCGAAAAATTTCGGCAGGTGTAATTGGACTAGCTTTTGCTATTAGTTCATCCGTGATCGGTTGGGGCTTTTTGAGATAAGCTACACGGGGTTCTGTCACTGTCCCACCGACTACGCCAAAGACAACACTATCCACGGATTCGGGTCTAGCACTGGGACAAAGTGTAGGTTTATCAGCAGCAAATTCTTCCATCAATTGAGCCTCCAAGGAAGAGAACCGTTATGACAAAAGGGTTTTATCTGGATATGGATATGCTACGATTCCTATCAAAATAGGGGGTTTAATAACATTACTAGTTATTCCACCTGCAACACTTTTCATTTCCTCATCAGACAAAGCATCTTCTGAATCTAAACCTTGGTTCCGTCGTTCCACCGCATTTTTTACGGCATCATCAATTAGATCGTTAATTTCAAGTTGACCGTTATACTTCCTTTCCATGTTATTTTTCCTCCGAATATTGACAATTTTAGGCTTAGAGACTGAATGAAATTGCCTAACTATCTCCTCATTTTAGAAAAAATGAAAGCTACTAACTCTATTGTTAAGATTCTCAATTAGACATAAATAAAACTTTTATGTCCCTAAAAAATAACTTTTTAAATATCCGATTTTTGAGGAAGAACATATATCAGTTAATCAAGCCATATACTCTTGCATACTAATGCAAATTGAATATTTCGATAATTATGGCCATTAACTATAATGATTATGTCCCAAAATTATTGCCAACTGCCAGGCAATGTCCAATGAAAATACACTCCAGTTAACAATTCAAAATTCACGCATTCAAACATTTTAGACAATTTCAGACTCTTATTTAAACCACGACTGAAATTGAGCAGAGTCGGAGACACTCCACCTCCGAGGTACGTGTAATGGTACACATCTTATATCATGTCCGCTTGATTAAGTAGGAAGGCACAATTAAATATAAGATAAAACCTCACCCTCAATCCCTCTCCTTACTAAGGAGAGGGAAGCGGGAGGCAGGGTGAGGTTTTATATTTAATTTGACCCACTTACTTACTATCACTACCCTTTATTTACAACTTATTGCTTGACAAATAAAGCCCGATAAACAGGCTCACCCTTTTTTTGCGTACCTATTTCCCTTTCTGTGGGGACTGGTAAGGGATTTTCGGCTAACCATTCTTCTGTACCAACTCTTTGAAAAGCGGGATTTTCAGCAAAGCGATCGCGCATTTCCACCGCGACAAATTCCATATCTGATTGCAGAAATACAACTCCCCCAACCGCAAGATAATTAGCTAATTCTGCCACTAGTTCTGGTTGGACTACACGACGTTTAGCATGGCGGGTTTTAAACCAAGGATCGGGGAATTGAATTGTAACGCGTTGTAAACTTCCTGGAGGGAGGGAAGATAAAAGCGATCGCAATGAATTATTCACATTGCAAAATAAGTAATGCAGATTTGTTAAACCTAACTCAGAACGCAACTTATTCGCCTCCCCCACCAGCGGTTCCCGAATTTCTAAGCCGAGATAATTCCAGTCGGGTTCTATCTTGGCCATATTCATCAAAAACTGTCCCTTAGCGCAGCCAATATCTAAATGTAGTGGTTGATTTGGCTTTGCATAAATTTTTTCCCAGTCAAGGGGACTTGCTGGTGTTTGATACTTTTTATTAAATGGATTAACATGCTGGCGGACTCGGACTGCTGCCAAAATTTGCTCTCCTTTACGTGAAAATATCCTGTGGTGTCGGGCGATCGCAATCAGTTGGGTTTGTTAACAAAATGGACTAACTGTGAAACTCCTTTTCGATTGATGAACTATCACAAACGTTTGAAATTATACTCGATCGGGAAGCGATCGCTTTTTGTAGACGATGATTCAGTAAACTAAATAGCCTATACCATAAAAAACGTAAATATTCAGTACTTTACGTTTCACAAAATTAGGAAATAAGCAGTGTTACCAAAAAAGCCCTCCACTACCAATGAAACTCAACGCTGGACATTTGCTCAACTTTTTGGACTGGTAAAGCGTAATCCGCTGATGATTTCGCAGTGGGCGATCCGCTGGGCAGTTGTGGGAACTGCTGGCGGTCTATTTGCGGCGTTGTACTGGAATGTTTTAGAGCTTTTAACTCATCAACTGCAACGATTTGAAGGTTTTAGCCTTTTGATAGTGATGCCATTAGCCGGTTTAGTTATCGGGCTGGTGATTCATTTTTTGGGAAATCCCGGTGAAATTGCTGTGATTGTCGATAATATTCATTTTCGCGGCGGACGCTTAGATCCTCGCAAAAATCCTTCAATGATTCTGGCTTCTCTAGTCAGCATAGCGGCTGGGGGCAGTGCTGGCCCAGAAGCACCACTCGTACAAGTAACAGGTTCTTTTGGTACTTGGGTTGCCGATCACCTAAAACTTCAAGGTGAAGACCTCAGAACTTTGAGTTTAGCAGCGATGGCTGCTGGTTTCACTGCCTTGTTTGGCGCACCCCTTGGCGGTGCAATGTTCGCTTTGGAGATTTTGCACCATCAGCATATCGTCGAATATTACGAAGCCTTGATGCCAGCTATTGTTTCAAGTTGTGCTAGTTATCTGGTATTTGCCGCAATTACACATTTGGGAATTGCACCCGCTTGGCATTTTCCCCAGTACCACCTAGAGAAGATTGATGATTTTGCGATCGCTATTATGTTCGGAATTATTGGGGCGGTAGCGGGATGGATTTTTATGGGGATTTTTCGCGCCTGCGATCGCCTCTTTGCCCGAATTCCCGCCCCGATCTATGTACGCACAACCATAGCAGGACTAGGACTTGGCACTTTAGCAGTTTTATTCCCGCTAACCCGTTATTTTGGACATGAAGAGTTAGAGTCAGTCCTAAATACTAGTTTTCCTGCTGTTTTTCTCTTAACTCTAGCTCTTGCTAAAATGGCTGCCATTAGCATTACCGTCACAGGTGGGTGGCGCGGTGGATTCATCATCCCCCTGTTTTTCACTGGTGCTTGTATTGGTAAAGCAGTAGCACTCTTAATTCCAGGACTTAATCCCGCCCTTGCGATGATTTGTACAATGGCGGCGATCAATGCAGCCGTAACGCGTACACCTATAAGTACCACTTTGCTACTGTCAAAACTGACTAACTTAAGTCCTTTGACACCGATCCTATTTGCGAGTTTAGTTGGATTTTTTCTCGCTCCCAAAGTTCCCTTGATTGCATCTCAACTCAAGTCCCAGCAAACTTTTGAGGGAACTCAAAATTAAACCAATTCGCAATGACGCTCTCTTACGAGACGCTGTACGTAGCTTGCTTCCCCGTAGGGGTACGCGGACTCGCTAACGCAATTCGCAATTACGTTACTTAGACTGCGCTCAATAATCATTTGTAATGGGAATTTAACCCCGACACAAAAGGTGCTGCTACAAGAGGCAGGGGACTTAAACCCCGATAATTTGTAAAAAATTAGAATTTGGAGCAAAGCTTAAGAGTATTTACTATATCCCAGCAAGACGCCTGAGTTACCCTTCCAGGCAAAAAAAAGCAATATATGTTAGGATTCTATCAAATTATGGCAATTATTCAAGAGCAATTTAGAATAATTTTGCGCTTTGTTGAGTAAAAAAGCTAAAATCTACGATTTTTGGAGATTTTTAGGTTATGACAACCTCACAGGAGAGGATTATCCCGATAGACTTGCGAACCGAAATGTCGCAGTCTTATCTGGAATACGCCATGAGCGTGATAGTGGGTCGGGCGTTGCCAGATGCCAGGGATGGTCTAAAACCTGTGCATCGTCGCATTCTCTACGCAATGCACGAGCTAGGTCTGCTCCACGATCGCCCGTTTAAGAAATGCGCCCGTGTGGTGGGGGAAGTGCTGGGTAAATATCACCCCCACGGCGACACGGCAGTGTATGATGCCTTGGTGCGGATGGCACAGGATTTTTCCATGCGATCGCCCCTAGTTAACGGACATGGTAACTTTGGTTCGGTAGATAACGATCCACCAGCCGCAATGCGATACACTGAATGCCGCTTGCAAGCTTTAACTAGTGCTGGTCTACTCCACGACATCGAATTAGAAACTGTAGATTTTGCCGATAACTTCGACGGTTCCCAGCAAGAACCGACAGTCTTACCGGCGCGGATTCCGCAGTTATTGCTCAACGGTTCCTCTGGAATTGCCGTGGGTATGGCAACCAACATTCCGCCGCACAATTTGGGCGAATTGATTGATGCTTTGGTGGCTGTAATCCACAATCCAGAAATCACCGATCTGGAATTAATGCAGTATGTCCACGGCCCAGACTTTCCGACTGGGGCGCAGATTTTGGGGACATCTGCCATTCGAGAAGCTTACACCACCGGGCGTGGTTCCATTACCATGCGTGGTGTCGCTAACATTGAAACCGTTGAACAGCGGGGACGCCCAGATAGAGAAGCAATTATCATCACCGAATTGCCCTATCAAACCAACAAAGCGGCGCTGATTGAAAAAATCGCCGAAATGGTCAACGAGAAGCGTCTAGAGGGCATTGCAGATATCCGGGATGAGAGCGATCGCGACGGGATGCGAATTGTGATCGAACTCAAGCGTGATGCTTATCCTCGCGTCGTTCTAAACAACCTCTACAAGCAAACGCCACTGCAAGCCAACTTTGGGGCGAATATGCTGGCGTTGGTGAATAGCGAACCCCAAGTACTCACCCTCAAGCAGTTCTTAAGCGTCTTCTTAGATTTCCGGATCGAATCCATTGCCAGACGCACCCGTTACGAACTGCGGAAAGCTGAAGAACGCGACCATCTCCTGCAAGGGTTATTGATTGCTCTTTCCCAGTTAGATCCAATTATTGTCTTGATTCGCCATGCACCAGATGCGCCCACAGCTAAAGGCGAACTGATCACAACTTACGGACTCTCCGAAGTGCAAGCAGATGCCATTTTACAAATGCAATTGCGGCGGTTGACTGCCTTAGAAGCAGATAAAATTCGTCTGGAACACGATGAATTACAAGCGAAAATTACCGACTTGCAAGATATTTTAGCACGCCGGGAGAGAGTGCTGGAAATCATTGAAACCGAAGTCGGGCAACTGAAAACTAGCTTTGCCACACCCCGCCGCACGGTGATTTTACCAGGGGAAGGGGAACTAGATGACCGTGACCTAATTGCCAATGAAAAAGCGATAATTTTGGTTACAGAGCAAGGCTACATCAAACGGATGCCAGTTAACACCTTTGAAGCCCAAAGCCGTGCTACCAGAGGTAAAGCCGCAGCTAAAGTAAAAGATGATGATACCGTTGAGCATTTCTTGACTTGCTGCGATCACGACAGTATTTTATTCTTTAGCCAGCGTGGTGTCGTTTACTGCCTGAGAGCGTATCAAATTCCAGTGAGTTCGCGTACCAGTCGCGGGACACCAATCGTGCAGATGTTACCCATTCCCAAAGAGGAGAAAATCACCTCGATTGTACCCGTTGACGAGTTTAGCAAAGAAGAATATCTCGTAATGCTCACTAAGGGCGGCAATATTAAGAAAACCGAATTGGCAGCGTTTAGTCACATTCGCGCCAATGGTTTGATTGCCATTTCCTTAGAAGAAGGCGACCAACTCCGATGGGTGCGACGCGCTAGAGTAGAAGACAGTGTAATCATTGGTTCTCGTAACGGAATGGCGATTAACTTCCGGTGCAACCATGAACAACTGCGTCCTTTAAGTAGGGCGACTCGTGGGGTGAAAGCCATGAAACTCAAAAATAAAGATGAACTGGTGGGTATGGATATTCTTCCCGCAGCAATTCTTGAAACTTTGGATTCAGTTACAGAAGCCGAAATTGAAGATATCGAAACTATCGAAACTATCGAAACAGAAGATATCGAAATTACCGAAATTAATGAAGAGTCCGCAGAAGTGCCTAGCAGTGGCATTGTTGGCCCTTGGGTATTGGTAATTACAATGGCAGGATATGGTAAGCGCGTACCAGTTGCCCAATTCCGGCTGCAAAACCGTGCTGGTCAGGGTTTAATGGCAACCAAGTTCAAAAACCGCAAAAACAAAGACAAGTTGGCAACCCTACGCATTGTGAATAATGATGATGATGAAATCATGATGGTAACAAATCGCGGTATTATCATCCGTCAAGCGTTGAATGCGATTTCTATCCAATCGCGATCGGCAACTGGAGTCAGAGTGCAGCGTTTAGATGAAGACGACGCGATTACCGGAGTGGCAATAGTTCCACCTGATGCTGTCGATGCAGAAGAAGCAGAATAAAAAGCAGGGGGAGAGGTTAACCACCTTACTCCCTTATTTAAGTGCCTTCGCTAGCGGCATTTTAATGGGGCTAACCGTAGCCCCAGTAGGTGCATGGTTATTGGCCTGGATTGCCTTAGCTCCCCTATGGATCTTGGTTGTTAGTTCTAGCTCAATCCAAAATCCAAAATCCAAAATCCAAAATGCCTTCCTCTGGGGTATCGGTTATCACGGTGTCGCCTTATTCTGGATTACGGGAATTCATCCGATGACATGGTTGGGCGTTCCGTGGTTGCCGAGTCTAGCAATCACGCTTTTTTGTTGGGGATTCATCAGTGTCCTGGGAGGGATATTCGTTGCTATTTGGGCGGCTGTGATGGTTCGCCTGGGCGGGCAAAAACCGTGGCTACGTATACTAATTGGTACAGCTGTCTGGTGCGGCTTAGAAAGTCTGTGGAGTGCCGGGCCTTTGTGGTGGAGTTCTCTTGCTTACACCCAAAGTCCGCATAATCTCGTGATTTTACATCTGGGCCAACTCTCTGGGCCTAATACTGTGACAGCAGCGATCGCAGCCGTCAATGGTTTAATTGCAGAAGGATGGATGAACCGCCGACAACATGGCAAGGACACCGAGATTTCCTCTGTGTTCTCCGCGCCTCTGCGGTTCGTTAATCAATACTTAGCTACTGCCATAGGATTATTAATTAGCTTACACTTGATTGGTTTTATCTTATATAGCCGTCCCATCGCCCAACCCCCAGAAGCAGCCTTGAAAGTGGGGATTGTTCAGGGTAATATACCGAACCGACTTTTACGAAGTTCTGAAGGGTTTCGTCGCGCTCAAGAAAATTACACCAATGGATATCTAACTTTAGCAAACCAAGGTGTAGATGCAGTCCTCACCCCAGAAGGAGCCTTACCTATTTTCCAGCGCAACTTGATGCAAACTGCCTTAGTCGCAGCCGTGAAACTAAAAGGTGTAGTTGCTTGGATTGGGGCTTTTGGCGAACGGGGAGACAGTTATACAATTAGTTTGTTTACTTTCAATAATAAAGGTGAAATTGTCAGCCGCTACGATAAGTCCAAACTAGTACCTTTGGGAGAATATATTCCTTTTGAAGGAATTTTAGGCGGGATAATTCAACGCTTGTCGCCTTTGGATGCACACCAAGTTCCCGGTTCAGCAAATCAGGTATTTGACACCCCTTTTGGTCGCGCGATCGCTAGTATATGTTATGAATCTGCTTTTCCTGAGCAATTTCGCCGTCAAGCTGCGGCGGGTGGGCAATTTATCCTCAGTTCTTCCAACGATGCTCATTACACTGCATCCATGCCATTTCAGCACCATGCACAGGATATGATGCGGGCAATTGAAACTGATCGATGGTCAGCACGAGCAACTAATACGGGATATTCAGCCTTTGTAGATCCTCACGGTAGAACCTTGTGGATATCTGGATATAATACCTATGAAACTCATGCTGAAACAATTTATCGGCGACAGACAAAGACTTTATATGTGCGTTGGGGTGATTGGTTGACACCATTGTTGTTGATATCTTCTGGAGCAGCTTGGCTGGTAATTCAACTTAGGGATACAAAAAAAATAAACAAAAACCTCACCCTGTCCTAACGGACATCCTTCTCCTTACCAAGGCTACGGTGTACACACAAGTCTGAAATAGCTGATTAACCAGGATTTTACCCCACCCTAACCCTCCCCTTGGAAAGAGGAGGGAACTAGATTTCTTTTTTCCCCCCTTGGAAAGGGGGGATTAAGGGGGGTAATCCAACTTGTGTGTACACGGTAGCCTTACCAAGGAGAGGGACAGGTTTTGCTATGCAAAACCAGGGTGAGGTATCTTTTATATTAACTCTGTAGAACCTGTGCGATCGCCTGAGAAATCGGTAAGCCAGGAGTGCGTTCCAGCCAAAAAAACTCGCCAACTGGGTTGACTTCAAGGAATATATGACGACCATCTGGAGTTAAAATTATATCAATTGCTCCGTAGTTCAAACCAAATTCTGCCATGAGTTTGAGCAGCTTCTCTTCCACATCTTGGGGTAAAGTGTAAAGCTGCCAAGCGTCAAGGAAAGCAACTCCCTGTTTGCGCCAGTCGTAACGTGCTTTATCCAAAGCCTGGGAATCAACTGCGGCTGTAAACACATTTTTACCTACAATAATTGTCCGCAGTTCCAAAGCTTTTGGGATTTTCTCTTGAAACGTCATTGGGCAAAAACGCAATCCATCAAGATTGTCGAGATCCTCAGATGAAATTGGATTTGTAAACACAACTTTTTCTCGTCCTTGTTCGTCGTAGATGGCAAAGGAAGAGAGCATCTTAGTAATCATACCCTGTTCGCACTCTTGAGCGAATTGCTTTACTGCCTGTGGGTTATTAGTAGTTAAGGTGCGTGGAGTATCTAGACCTATTTTCCTTGCTACTTGTAATTGAAGCTGCTTATTTTCGGCTCGACGGATATTTGGCACGGAGTCGAGATGAAACCCCTGAATACAGGCAATCATCCCCTGAATAGTGACGCGAGATTCCTGAATGGAGGCTTGTCGCATTTGCTTATCCATCGTAGTGGGAATTTTTGATCCAATGGCAATCCGCCGATACCAAACTGCGGATACTTCACTCAAATCTAGCTTCTGGTCATCTGCTGAGAGAATTACTTGCTCAGTTGCACCGTAGTAAACATCTAGCTGCACTTCTGTAGGAAATCGGTCTGTATCAAAACGAAATGCTTTGCTTCCTTGAGCTTCAATTGCTTGAATAACCAGGGGAATACTTTCGTTGTCTTCGCTGTGGGTAATGATTAAAACAGTCATATTAACTGCCGAGTTTTAAATTTTTCCGGGGCAAAGTTATTACTAGGCACTTGTTGAGAGTAGTGCATCTGCGATCGCATCCGCAATCGGATATTCCAAATCTCTCTCCAACATTCCCCATTCTCCTGTAGGGTTAATTTCCAAAAAAACGTATTCCCCTGATGGTGTTTGGATGAAGTCAAACGCTCCAAAAACTAGCCCAAATTTTGCCATAAAGGCATGGAGACAACTGATTATTTCATCAGGTAATTCATCGGCTTGCCACACACAAGCCTCTTTTGTCGCACGTCGCCAGTCTTGGGTAGATGCTGAATAATCAGATGCGTTTAATGCTCCAACAAACAGCTTGCCATTTACATATACTACCCGTAGTTCTTGCTGTTTGGGGATTTGTTCTTGAAACACAACTGGACAATAGCGCAGTGTCTCTGCATCAACTAAATCTTCTTCTTTGACTGCGCTGGTGTACATAAAAAAAGAGGAGCCTTCCATACTGTAAGAAAGAGGTGTGAGGAGTTTAGCGACCATTTTTCCCTTTACTCGGTGGAAAAACTCTCGTGCTTCTTGAGGATTGTTGGTGACAAGAGTCTGAGGTATGACAAGACCAACTTCTGAAGCAACCCGCAGTTGGCGTAACTTGTTTTCAGCTGCATTAATCCGTTGTAAATCATCCACCCACCTAGCTTCTCTGAGACTATCCCAAAAGCCATCTAAAGCGGCCAATGATTCTCTAGTGCAGGCTGCTTGAAATTGCGGAGCCAATTCTTTACTCAACTCAGGTTGCCAAATACGCCGCATCCATACTGCTTGTACTTGCTCAGTATTGAAAGAGCGTAGACGCAAAGCGGCTTGTCCTAAGACATCGCCATATTCTAATTTATGATTGCTCCCAAAGTTACTAAAATTAGCCTGGAGTTGGACTGTCATTGGAAATTTATCGGTGTCTAGCCGAAATGGCTGTGCGCCTCGTCTTGATAGGGCTTGGGCAACTCTATCTATTGTGAAGTAATCACCACTGTGGCTAATTAATAAAACTACATTACGCTCATGGTGCATAAAACATTTTAATAAGTTCTTGTGTTTTGCTTACTGCAAACTATTAACAGGGGAAAACACTAAAAAAGCAAGCATACTAATCATGGGAAGCCAACCCCTAGATGGAGTTGGCAAAGCTAACAGTATTTTTGTTCTAGAAATAGTTTTCAAAGCCGCATCTCTGGTGTACTCAAAAATAGAAAGTACAGTTATCTTGTGGCCAAAGACTCATCGCCGTCTGAAGGGTACTTCAAAGTTACTACACGCCCATCTTTATGATCAGAAGGGCACTTCTGAGTAACAGCCTCATCGCTATCAGAAGGGTACTTCTTAGTTACTACACCGCCGTCTTCATTATCAGAAGGGTACTTCTGAGTAATAGCCTCATCGCTATCAGAAGGGTACTTCTGAGTTACGACTATGTTTCCGCCGCTAATTGCTTCTGATTGTTGATCAGAAAGGTCTTCACAGTTTTGCCCTTCTAGGAATCGGGCGAAGAATGGTACTGCTTGTGAATTCAAATCTTCTGGTTTCATTTCAGACACAATCTTTCTCCTATTAAAAGTGAATCTCAATTTATACTACATCTGAATCTGATGATATTACATAAATGTACGTATAGCAAGTATTAATTTTTTGTTAACTCAATATTTAGTTATGTAAAAATACGTATCTGAAGTTGAAATTATAATAATTTTTCTTAAGTAGTTTATTAATAATTGCTACTGAGTACTGGTTTCACTTATTTGATTTTTGAAATACACGTAGGGGAGCCAGTGCGTTGCCGATACAGTTCGGTTAAAAAAGGAGTCGCCGCAGGCGGGGGGATCTTATCCGAACCGTATTGAGTCTTTATAGTTATTTTGTCCAGACTTTACCAATTAGCGATCGCTAGGGATTGGAATGTTTTTCGGATCTACTATTGGCAGCTATATCCCGATATTATGGGGTGAAAGTTTGCTCTCGATTACCTCGATCCTATGGAGCGTTATTGAGGCATTGTGGGTATTTGGATCGAGTATCGCATCTCAAAATATTTAAGATTTATATGAGTCAGGTTGACTGGAGCTAGAAACCTGATAACAGCTTATTATTTACAGTTTCCACTAAGAATATTTAGCAGTTATCGTTTACATTAAATCCACTTTTGATACTTGTGGGATGGAGAAAAGTCTAATTTAAGGCTTCCTTAAATCCAAACCTGGGAGCATCTTGCCCTTACTAAAAAAGGCTTTCCGGGCCATCTACCCAGAAAAAATGTAGTGTATTCAATTAATAAATGCTATTCTTTGTCGATGTAGAAAAAATTACATTTTGCTAGATACTGACTATTTATATACACAGATTAAAAATATTACAATTATCCATAAGGGTGAAATTGGAATATAAAATTTCATCCTAAATTAAGTTTAAAAAAAGTATAGAAGCGATAATTTGTTGACTTTAAGGTGTTTAATAAAGTTATTAGCGAAAGTTTAGTAGAGGCAAAAACATGAAAGGTTTCAGGAAGTTATCCTCAATAGCGCTATTGCTATGTGCCTTTGTGTATCCGCCCTCATTAGCTGAAGCGAAGGATATTTCTCTAAGTGATGTTCGCAATGAACAGAGCGCTGCGCCAGAGGCTAACCTAGTTGGAGATAAAACCGGAGGGCTTTTAATTGCTCAACGGCGCTCAGGACGATACCAAATCATCCGACGACGGGAGATTATCCGACAACGGCAGCCATTCGGACGATACGAAAATATCCAACGACGGGAGCGTTTTGGACGATACGAAAATAACCGACGACGGGAGCATTTTGAACGATACGAAAATAACCGACGACGGGAGCGTTTTGAACGATACGAAAATAACCGACGACGGTATTAATGACTGCTGATGCAACTAAGTAAATTGTTAATGGTTAGTGGTTATTAGAATAACCACTAACCATTAAATAATAGACCTCTTGCAAAAGTCCCTCACACCCTACCCCCAACCCCTCCCCGCTCTTCGGGAGGAGAGCGTTTGCGTTAGCAAATGGGGGTGGGGTTCTTAATTTTTGATTTATGCAAGAGGTCTAATGGCTTGCTACTACCTCTCCTTCAAGGCGAACTAGTCGGTCTGCCAAAAGTTTCTCAAGGTCTTCTAATGCCTTGGTGAAACCTTTGATGCCTTCGTCTAGTTTGTCAGTTGCCATGCGGTCAGCGGCGTGCAATTTGTCATAGGTAGCTTTGTCAATGGATATCTTTTCAATTTCTAAATTTGCTACCTTAGCGGGGTCGAGTTTGCGTGGCAGTTCTCCAACAGTTGCGTGCAATTCCGCTAAAAGGGATGGCGAAATTGTCAACAAATCACAACCTGCTAGTTCGGTAATTTCACCAATGTTGCGGAAGCTAGCTCCCATAACTTCGGTTTTATAGCCGAATTTTTTATAGTAGTTGTAGATTTTGGTGACAGACAAAACTCCTGGGTCTTCGGCTGCTGGGTAGCTATCGCGTCCTGTATCTTTTTTGTGCCAGTCGAGAATCCGACCGACGAAGGGAGAAATTAAGGTGACACCAGCTTCTGCACAGGCGATCGCTTGGTGAAGACCAAACAACAAGGTAAGGTTACAGTGAATACCTTCTTTCTCCAGAATTTCCGCAGCGCGAATGCCTTCCCATGTGGTGGCAATTTTAATCAACACGCGATCGCGGCCAACTCCAGCAGCTTTATACTGGGCAATTAATTCCCGTGCCTTAGTCAGGGTAGCTTCGGTATCGTAGGACAGGCGAGCATCCACTTCCGTAGATACGCGACCGGGAATGATTTGCAAAATCTTTAATCCAAAGGCAACTGCCAAACGGTCAAAAGCTAGAGAAACTATCTGTGCTTGGTTGGCTCCGGCTCCGGCATCTTTCTTTGCCTGGAGTAAAGTATGATCAACAATTCCCTGATATCCTGACATTTGCGCCGCAGCAGTAATCAGAGAAGGATTGGTGGTGGCGTCTTGGGGTTTGAACTTTTCAATTGCTTGAATATCCCCTGTATCTGAGACCACAACAGTCATTTTCCGCAATTGTTCTAGTAAATTCTTAGACATAAAATACTCCGTGATGAATGTTACAGGATTTACTTAATTCCCCAGTTCTTTACACTCTTTACTCTTCCTTCAATTCTGATTCTGGCAATTTTTCTTAATCATTGCCCAAGTTTGTTTACTATCCACAGCCACAGCCCTATTCTAAGTGGGTTATGCCGAAATTGGCTGTCCAATGGAATGCACTTTGATTAAACTAGTTGTGCCTGATTTACCAATAGGGACACCAGAGGTAATCACTACTTTATCGCCCTTATTCGCTAGACCCATATCTACAACTGTGTTCACCACATTGGTAAACATCTCTTCGGCATTGTGGACTGGTGGGATCAGCAAAGCTTCCACACCCCAAGAAAGCGCTAGTTGGCGATAAGCGGTGATGTCAGAGGTGAGGGCAATAATCGGAGAAGTAGGCCGATATTTAGACACCATTCTCGCCGTACTTCCTGATGAAGTATTACAGAGAATTGCCCGTGAGCCTGTTTCATAGGCGATGCGACACACAGATTCTGCCACAGATTCGGTAACGCTGAGACTGCCTGCTTCATGACACCAGGCATGTCTGCTACCTTCATCTAGAGCCTGTTCTGTCCGCACGGCGATATTGTGCATCATCTGGACGGCGGCGATGGGATATTGGCCGACAGCGGTTTCACCAGAAAGCATTACTGCATCCGTACCATCTAAGATGGAGTTGGCAACATCGGTTGCCTCGGCGCGGGTGGGGTCAGGGGCGCTAATCATCGACTCTAGCATTTGCGTGGCTGTAATCACCGGCTTGCCAGCCCGATTGCAACGGCGAATAATATCTTTTTGAATCAGGGGTACTTCGTGAATTGGTACTTCCACCCCTAAATCGCCACGGGCAATCATAATCGCGTCGGCAACATTCAGAATAGAATCAAAGCTCTCTACTGCCTCTGCTCTTTCGATTTTGGCAATTAAGCGGATGGAAGCGCCAGCTGCTTCAATCATCCGCTTGGCAGGTTCTAAGTCTTGTGGCGATCGCACGAAGGACACTGCCACCCAGTCTACACCCAACTGAATCCCAAAGCGCAGATCCAGCAAGTCTTTTTCGGTGATTGAGCTGACAGGTAAAGGAGTTTGGGGCAGGTTTACTCCTTTGTGCGTAGAAATTAGCCCGCCAATTTTCACCTGGGCGCGAATGCGATCGGCATCGCGAGCGGTAACAATCAACTTAACGCGACCATCATTAATCAAAATCGGTTCACCTGGTCGCACCATTGCAAACAAAGTCGGCAGTGGTAGAGGTATTTCGTCAATACTCTCACCCTTTTCTTGCAAAACAAAGGTAACTTCACTACCAGCTTCCAGATTTAACCCTTCTGGTGGTAAAATTCCTAAGCGAATCTTCGGGCCACAGAGGTCTTGCATAATTGCGATCGGCTTTTGCTGCTCAGTACTAATTTGCCTAAGATAGTGAGCAGTTTGGGCGTGGAATTCATAAGCCCCGTGGGAGAAATTCAACCGTGCCACATTCATTCCAGCTTCTACTAAAGCTTGTAGCTTTTCAGGTGCAGATGAAGCCGGCCCAACAGTACAAATGATTTTGGTTCGACGCATAGGGATTGGGGGTTGAGGAATAACCTGCAAATTTGGATGCTTTGTGCGATCGCAAACCATCCAAATTTGCACGTGCTTCATATCACTGGTTTGCTAAGTAAAGATACTAAATTACGTTTTATTTTTGGAGTATTTACCATTTGACCCAAATCCCAAAAGTCAAGGGTCAAAAGTCAAAAGTTAATGACTAATGACCAATGACCAATGACAAATGACTAATGACCAATCAAACCACAACTGCTGTCGGTGCGAGTTTTTCCTTTTGTGACATAGACAACATCAGGTCAATCACACGATTCGAGTAGCCCCACTCGTTGTCATACCAAGCAATTACCTTGAAGAAGTTTGAGTTCAACTCAATCCCAGCACCTGCGTCGAAGATACTGGAATGAGTATCGCCTTGAAAATCTGTGGAAACTACTTCTTCATCTGTGTATCCTAAAATACCCGCTAGTGAACCTGCGGCAGCCTCCTTCATGGCAGCACAGATTTCCTTGTAACTGGTGGCTTTGGCAGTTTTGAAAGTTAAATCAACTACAGAGACATCGGGAGTCGGAACTCGTAATGCCATACCAGTTAACCTGCCCTTCAATTCTGGTAAAACCAGTGCCACGGCTTTAGCTGCGCCTGTGGAGGAGGGAATAATATTCTGGCTTGCACCTCGACCACCCCGCCAATCTTTCTTGCTGGGGCCGTCTACAGTTGGCTGAGTGGCAGTCATGGCATGGACTGTGGTCATCAACCCTTCAGTTAACCCAAAGTTGTCATTGATCACCTTAGCTATGGGAGCTAGACAGTTTGTTGTGCAGCTAGCATTGGAGACAATGATATCCTTGCTGGGGTCAAATAGGTGATGATTGACACCCATTAGCAGGGTAGGAACTCTATCTGGATCTTTGGTGGGAGCGGAAATTACCACTCGCTTTGCACCTGCCTTCAGGTGGTTTGCGGCTCCTTCATAGTCAGTGAAGAGTCCCGTAGATTCCACGACATAATCTGCACCTAATTTTCCCCAAGGTAACTCTGCTGGATTCCTCACCGACACACAAGGTATGAAGTGCCCATCAATGAGGATGCCATCTTCCTTGGCTTCAACCTTGAGCTTTAATTTCCCGTGGGTTGAGTCGTACTTTAATAGGTAAGCGAGGTTATCTGGTGGTACTAGGTCGTTAATCCCTACAAACTCGATATTGGGGTTCTCGATGCCAGCGCGAAGCACAAGTCGCCCGATTCGACCGAAGCCATTGATACCAACTTTCAATTTAGTCAAGATTAAACCTCCCGTTGTGGAAGTTGAACAAAAGGAGAAAGTTAAAAGTCAAAATAGATTGCCTTTTACTCTTTACTCTTTGATCCTGACAGTATCAGTCAGCTAAGGCATATTTGCTTGGCATCTTTTAAGGTTTGGGGCATTAGGCATTGGGCATTGGGCATGAGAAAATCCCCATTTAAACAGTTTGATAGATTGTTATACCGATTCTCTGCCAACTTGCACTTAATAATTAATTCCTCAACTGGTCTCTTACTTTGCGTACTTTGCAGTAGCCTGCGGCAAGCCGCTCCGCGTCTACGTTTAATAAATATTAAGTCCATTTTCATGGAGAATTTGTATTAGATCGCCCAGACTGTTCAACTAATTTGCCCTTGCAGTCCACGATTCGTTAGGAGGTAAACAGCAAAAGTTCCTAGCCAGTGACTAGCTGCATAATGTTCACTTACAACATTTGCTAGTCCATGCTGACGATGGTGAAGGGCAGCAGAGCGAAGTGTTTCTATGCGGCGATCGCTATTTGCCAATCCAGAGATGATACCATCAAGCATCCAAGCGCGACTGAGATTAAGACCGTAAAAGTGGGCTTGCATATAATCTTGAGGATTATCTACTCTGGCTGGTTCTAACCAATTTGCTGAATTCTCAATGGGTATTTGGGGAAGAAAATCGGTCAGCCAGTCAGTGAAAGCTGTTTGTGGTAGGATTCGCCGCATCAAGTCTGCTTCAGCAAGTCCAGGAGAGAGAAAATCGTAGCCAAGTGGCTCAAATTGTAAGGAATAATTGCGATCGCTAAAATAGAATTGCCGTGCTTTGTTCTCCACTAACTGAGTGAAGTCAGTATTTTCGGTAATCTTTGCCCAATCTAGCATTAAACCAAGTGCAAAAGCTGTTTGGCTATGCATCCCTGTGCGATTGGGGAGTTTTAGTCGGTCAATCCAACGGTGTAAGTTACCTGCAATTAACTTTTCTAGCGGTTCCAATACAACCCGCCATTCTTTGGCTTGAGGATGATTCCACTCGTGAAGTTCCGCAGCGAGTTGCAGAAGCCATGCCACACCATAAGGAAATTCATAAAAGGGCAACCTTTGGAAATGGGCAATCTCTCCTTGAATCTTCTCAGGTGTTAGGCTTTGCTCAAGTGCTTGCTTTGAGGCTGCATTGAAAGAGGCTTCAGGAAAGTGACGCAGCAGACGTACTAGTAACCAGTGACCATGTACGGCTGAATGCCAATCTAAGCAGCCATAAAAAACCGGAGTCAATTTACGCGGTGGTTTTATATCCTCGTCGCTATCAGCCCAATACAGATTACTGTTGGGATACTCCCGCTCAATACAATCCAGCACTAATTGAGTAAATTGTGCTGCGATCGTTTCATTAATCTCTAAATTATCGGGTGGCATGGTTATATTATGTCCGCATAATTAGTTACAAGGGATGCATTCACATTGCAGGGGGACGCATTGGCATTGCATCGGGATGCATTCACATTGCAGGGGGACGCATTGGCATTGCATCGGGATGCATTCACATTGCAGGGGGACGCATTGGCATTGCATCGGGATGCATTGGCATTGCAAGGTCTTGAAGCGATGTCTACGACGGGCTACGCCTACGCCTAATTCATATTTTGATTCAGCAACACCAAAGGGCGTGGGTGATTTTCTTGTAAGAATGTCCTTGTCTGATAAACTCAAAAAATATCTTAACTAGTATGTTAAGCCCTGCTGCATGTCCTTCACCACACCTCTTATGCCAGATAAATCTGCACCAGAAATTGAACTGATACGCGCGGCATACGCTGCCTTCAACGCGCGAGATATTGATGCCGCCCTCGCCACAACGACTCCTGACGTGGCTTGGCCGAAAGCGTTTGAAGGCGGTTATGTCGATGGACATCAAGCAGTCCGCGCTTACTGGACGAGGCAATGGTCTGGCATCAATCCGCACGTTGAGCCGATTTCCTTTCACCGAGAGGATTCCGGGCGTATTTTAGTCGATGTGCATCAGGTCGTGCGCGACCTAGCTGGAACAGTTCTTTCCGATCAGCACGTTGGTCATCGTTATACCATTGAGCATGGCTTGATTCAAAACATGGAAATCTGTCCACCTCCATTGTCCGGCCACTGAGCCTAACAAGGCGCTGCAACGAACGGCGGGGTAGTGTCTGATGCAGCGTATTGTGATCTGAGTTATTATTTGAAGCTTCCTAACACTTCCATCACTTCTGCTTCAGGTTTTACCCTAGCTTCTGCTTCCAGAAATCCAGCTACTTGAGCCTCAATTTCATCCCGGACAATCTGGCGATACTCCAAGAAATGCTCAATTTGGGCACAAACAGCTAAGTAGCTACTCACCCCCCCCGGATTATGCTGATACATGTTCCACAAGTTGGGCCAGAATTGCCAGCGCGTTTGACGAAGTACACCCTGCCGCCAGCAAATCACCAGCAACGCCCGGAGTACTTTCCAGTTCAATGGTTTCTTAGCAGCTTTGCCCTTTTTCGGATAGGTTGCTTCGCCCAAAATTCGGAAGTGTTTGTATGTACGCTCCAAAAACCGCTCTGGCTCATACAAATCACAGAATGCCTGCACATATTCACGAGCGATGTCTTCTAACGGTCGAGTTGGGACAAAATTCATCAACGTGGTTTGGTTGATGTTGGCCGATTTATTGCGGAGTCGTCCTTCCTTTTCTAATCTATGCCAGAGGGCTGTATCTGGAAGGGCTTGCAGCATACTAAATAAGGCCGTGGGAATTGCTGTTTGCTCGACAAACTTGACAATTCGTGCGCCGGCTCCTACTTTCTCGCCATCAAACCCAATGATAAAGCCTGCCATGACTCGCAACCCTGAACGGGTAATCTTATGCACCGCTTCACTGAGTGAGTCTCGCGTATTCTGGTATTTCTGAGTGAAAGTGAGACTTTCTTCGTCGGGGGTTTCAATTCCCAGGAAAACCGCTCCAAAATTACACGCCACCATCAAATCCATCAGTTCTTGATCTTGGGCTAAATCAACTGAAGCCTCTGTGGCAAAAGAAAAGGGATAGTTATGTTCCACCATCCAGGGTAGAAGAGACTTCAAAAATAATTTGACATTCCGCTTATTACCAATGAAATTGTCATCCACCATAAAAATACTGCGCCGCCAACCCAGTTTGTAGAGATAATCAAGTTCTGCTAACAGTTGTTCTGGGTTCTTGGTGCGGGGTTTGCGACCGTATAGCACAATAATGTCGCAGAATTCACACTGGAAGGGACATCCACGCGAAAATTGTACCGACATCTCTGCATAAGCTTCAAATTCTAGCAAGTCAAAGCGAGGAATCGGAGTGTTGGTAACATCTGGTTTTTCACCGCCAGAGCGAAAGATACCTGTGCGATCGCCCTGTGCGATCGCTGCTACAAATAAGGGTAGGGTGATTTCCCCTTCGTCTAATATCAAGTAATCTGCACCGACGGATGTCATTTCATTCGGTAGCGCTGTCGGGAACGGCCCACCCACAGCGACTCGCTTACCTCTCTGCTTTGCTTCTAATATCTGAGAGAGCAAATCCTCTTTTTGCACAATCATCGCCGACATAATAACCAAATCTGCCCAAGCCCATTCTGCTTCTGTACAGACGCGAACATTTCGATCTACTAGCTTATACTGCCATTCTTGGGGTAGAATTGCGGCTACAGTTACCAAGCCTAAAGGCGGTAGCATTGCTTTCCGGTCTAATAAAGCCAGTGTTTTTTCAAAAGACCAAAAACTTTTTGGAAAACGGGGATATACAAGTAAAACGTTCATATTTGATGCTTATAACCCTTGATGTTTGCTGCTGCTTGAGTTCATGTCAAACTAAACCAGTCTGACAACAGATTAGATGAGCTTCTGTATACAGTAGCTATAAGCTCTACTATGACTTATTTAGACAAAGCAATATTTTGTGAGGGCAATTATTATTGTTTTCAGACCAGAGAGAACTCAAAATTGCTCAATGAATGTGAGGAGTGCGATCGCAATTTCCATAATTCCTCAAACATGTATCGGTAAAGGATTTAGCCGGAAATACCAGAACTTGTGGGAGGATTCTAAATCTGTTCTTTTTATGACTTGGCAAATTGGCAACTCTGAGAAAATTAACTATGTTATTTTCAACACTATACAAGGTGTATTTGCACTTTCAAGCTATTTAGACGGGCTGCAACCCGTCTTTATTTATCGCCAGACGCCTTTTAAATCCCGTAAATCTCGTTTCCAGGTTCTACCTGGAAATACATTTCAAAACGGCTCTGCCCCGAAGTTGGGAGGCAAAGCCTTTCTATGGGCATTCCCAACCAGAGACTGGGAACGAGTTAAGAAATTAAAGTTCCCCACCCTCAACTTTAGTAGGGTGGGGATGGGCACTCGCCTATGAGTACAGAAGCTCAGACAACAGAGGCAGGCAAGTCTGAGTAGTTCACTTTATTACTCCTGAAAGTGGGTGCAGTATTGTTAAATGAAAACTATGCCTAGTTTCAGCTTTTAGATACCGTTCTTGCAAGGGTTGCCATTGCTGCCACGACTGGTAACGATTTTCAGTTAACAAGTTAGCAAGGGTGGGCATCTGGGTCTGAATTTCTGACTTGAAGACATCTGTAAGCCAGTCAGTTAAGACCGCACTATCTTGCATCGTACCCAAAATTTCTTGGATACTTTTTACTTCTGTAAGATAAGCTGCGTAAGACTCGCCATATAAGTCAGTAAATAACTCCATCTGGTAGCGTATACGTTTAGCTTCTTTTCGCAAACTATGAATAATTTCACCTTCTGTTGTCAATTGTTTTTCTATCTTTTCTGGTTTCCAGTTTTTCTGGATTTTCACTTCTGATTCCACAAATTGGGTGCCAACTAGCCAACCCGGATGCAGTAAAAAGCTACTCACTTCTGGCAAAAGTAAATCTGGTAGCACCTGCTGAATAGTAATAGATGCCAAAGGTTGATAACTGGGTTTCTCTAACCATTTCTCTAATGCATCTTTTAGAGACTTGTAAGATTCATCCTTTAATGTTTTCTGTACATTCGATAGTACATCTTCACGTTGTTCCGCCAAAGCTGTGAAAACTGTTTGCAGAGATTCCTGCTCTTTGCGGGGTAAGTTTGGTTTGTAATTATTTTCCAAACTTTCTTTGAGTACGTCTAAATCTCTGAGACTACCAAGACGACGGGCTATTTTACCGATATTTTTATCGCTGACTGGTTTCGGCACATCCACCGCTAGCCCAAACCGAGTTACCGCTGTCCGTAGGCGACGCATTCCCACTCGCATTTGGTGCAGCGCTTCTGGATCTTCATCTTTCTTTACTGATTTTTCCCACTTCAAGGTTTTCTTAAAGTGTTTTTCAATCGCTTGGTAGGCATAGTCCCCTAGAGTTTTTACTGTGGGTTGTGTGGCTAATTTCATAATTGTTCTTAATGACTACCTCATGAGGTTATTGCATAATAACATTAGTTAAAAATTTGCATCTACTACTTTTGATATTTTTTTATTTAATGAAAGTTGCAAAACATTATTATGACTATTGATAGTTGCATACTATTCTATAAATATGCAATATCTATCAAAGGTCTAAATAGCAGATTACCCCTGGCGATTTGATATAAACTATAGTTTATAGATAATTTTTTAGGGGTATTTAACTTTATATTAAAATGGCATGATTAACATTTTTGTAAATATTAACATGATTTAGAATGCCAAACTCACATTTGCTCAATCAAGTTTCTTTGACTTTTGTAGATAATTTTAAAGAACATAGAGAAGACTTATCAGCAGTGTTGCTAACACATCAGAAATGAAGAGTGGTGAGTTCCGAGTGCTGAGTGCTGAGTTAAAAGACCACCCACAAGGGGCCTTGCTCGTACCAAGTACATAAGTGCTGAGTAGTTTTTTACTTGACTCAACTCAGCACTCAGCACTCAGGACTGAGTGTTGTCAATTTTGGATTTTGGATTTTGGATTTTGGATTGTTAAAGGTTAGTGGAGATTGCTTGTACGGGACAACTGGGGATACACTGCTCACAGACGATACAGCGCGATCGCGTGAATGTCAACTTGTATGTCTCTGGGTGGAGGGTGAGGGCTTCGGTAGGACAAACCCCAGTACACAAACCACAGTGGACACACACATCCTCGTCGATCGCAATTTCGCCTAATGTATAAGAAACGTTAACATGGCGCGATCGCATCCACTCGATCGCTGCATCTAACTGATCGATATCTCCCGCTAGTTCCACTACCAGTTTGCCAATTTGATTTGGGGCAACTTGGGCGCGGATAATATTGGCGGCGACGTTGAACTCTTTGGCCAGTACATAAGTGACTGGCATTTGCACGGCACGTTTCGGGAAGGTGAGTGTTACTCGTTTTTTCACAGGTTTAGCAGAAGGTTTTTTCTGTTGTAGCGCACTGGGAGTTTTATGACTCCAAAGATCATTACTTAGTTAGAGAATGCAATGCAGTGTCGTAGGGTAGCACAGCTAGCGGTGCTACCCTACTCTATAGTTTAATTACCTAAAAAACTTTTTAGTTTACTGAGATTAAAACACCAGCAGTGGTTAGTAAGTAAAAACTAATCAATTGTGAACATTACATTGCATTTCGTTGCACTCGCAATTATATATTATAAGGAATTTACCGGACATGATTAGGACTTACGCAGAAGAGATCCCCCAACCCCCTTAAAAAGTTGGCTCTTTCAGATCCCCCCCTTTTTAAGGGGGTTAGGGGGGATCGAGGTTTCAGGTTGCAGTGCGTAAGTCTTAATGATATAAAACACGTATAAATCTTAGATTAACGCAAACCTAAAATTTCGGAAATCGCCGCTACAATATCCAGATAGAAGTTGCCTTTCACTGCCCGAAACAATTCAAATTTAGAGTCAGGGGCACCAAAAAACGGTCTGAGAAACCATCCCAACTGCATACCAACAAAGGCATAAAGCAATAACCAGGATCTTAAAATAGTGGTGCGGGTTTTTTTGCCAACTTCATCTTGTTGAGAAAGTAATTGCATTCCTTCATAAAGGAATTTAACGCCAAAGATGCCTGTAATGCCAAAAATTAACACATTCAATAGTTTAAAAAATTGATAAGAATCGGGTGTAGTGATCAGAAAAAATAACGTAACTGGTGCCAAGCTGAATAAAAGCACACTAATCACCGATACAGATGTGAGCAACACAACGAAATGCTGTTGAATACTACTCCGGGAACCAAACAAAACATTAAAAAAGAATAAAGTCGGGAAACAAATAATCAGTGTTAATAAATAAAATGCCGGAAGTTTAATAGCACCAGATAATGCCTGTGCCCAACTGTTAGATGCACCGATAATTGCGCCATAGATGGCAAAGAAAATGGAACTAGTTACGAACAAAGAACTGATTTTATTTTGTAATCGGACTCCCTGACGAATTTCTTCTAAGAATGCCTGGCGATCGCGGAGTAAATTAACCAAAACTCCAAATTGTTGAATCCCGTGATTTTGTTTTTTAAGCATAATTTTATCTGTTGTATTTTTTGTTAAATTACTAATGACTAATTAACGGATTCCCAAAAGATAGCTAATAGCTTGAATCACGCTCAAATAGAAATTACCTTCTCTTTCGCGGAATAGTTCAAAAGCAGAACCAGGTGTGCCAAAAAACGGTCTGAGAGTCCAGCCTAACTGACTGCCTACGAAAGCGTAAAGAAATAGCCAAAATTGTAAAATTTTCTGGCGTGTCTTGCTACCTTCATTATCTTGTTCTAAAACTAAACTCGTGGCTTGATATAAAGACGAAACACCAATAAATCCAGTCAGTGCAAAAATGAATACATTTAACAGAATTAAAAATTGGTAGTTATTCGTGGTAATTAAGAAAAACAATGTGATTGGTGCAAAGCTAAATAAAAGTACGCTCGTGACTGAAACCGCAGTCAATACTAATGCTAAATGCTGTGCAAAAGTCCGCTTAGAACCAAAAATAATATTAGCAAAGAACAACGTCGGGATACAAATCAAAAGTGTGATTAAATAAAGGGCTGGGAGTTTAATGGCGGAAGACAAAGCTTGCATCCAACTATGGTATGCACCAATAATTCCGCCATAAGCAGCGAGAAATAAAGAACTGCAAACCAGCAGAGAAATGATTTTAGTTGGTAATCTTGTACCTTGGCGAACTTCTTCTAAAAAACCTGGGCGATCGCGCAGAAAACCAATCAGCACCGCAAAGTATTTTATTCCTAAAGATTTCCGTTCAATCATGTTCTCCTCACAGAGGTAAAATTCTAAGTTTCATCTGAGTAATCACCGCCAGAACCATACTTCCAGGCATCAATCAAACGATGCCAATAATATTGTTGTTCATTTGGTTGATTCTTAATCCATGTTTCTAGCATTGGACTCAACCAAAACAAGGCAGTATATACACCTAAGTTCCCGTAATGCACCATCCAATCTAACAAACTTCCTAAACCTACTTGCGGAATTATCTTGGCAACTAATCCTGGATGGGATAAACCAGTTTTTAATAGTGTTTGCGTTAGTGCCGAAAACTGCACTATATCTTGTAAAAATGGTTTTAGCACTGGTGTACCCAACTGTTGCATTTCCTGAAATACCGTCGAGAGTAGTTGGTTAATTTGATCGGGCGCAATTTTCTGATTTATACCAACACTCATCGCCCTTTGAAACAACCAAGTAACAGTCAAACTTGGCTGATAGGGTTGCAGCAGTGCTAACCCTTTTGCAGATAATTGTTCAGTTTCCAGCGCTTCGTAAATGCCAAATGTTAAACGCTTCAGGTGACGCACCATTGCCCCAAAACCACCAAAACTCAAGGGAGATTGACTACCACTACTATCTCCCACTGGTAGAATGCGACTCCAAGGGGTTTTGAGGGGACTTTGGCGATAGGTGGGAAAGAAACCAAATAGCGCTCGTTGAAATTTCAGCTTGCTCAATTCCACTCCCTGATATTCTGGTAAAAGACGCAGATATTCCTCAAATAGAGCTTCTAAACTCAAACGTTGGGGATGTGCATCTATGTAGGTAAACAAGTAAGTGGTTCTGCCATCCCTGGCTGGGAACGCTTCCCAAAAATACTGACATTGATTCTGCAAAGATGTGAATGATAACAATAAATCGCCTGAGTTATTTTCTGGAAATCCTTGGGCGCAACTTCCTACCACCAAGCACAGGGCGTCTGGTTTTTTGCCTTGGCGGGCTTGTTGGGTAATGGGTGAAAGATGTCCCATCGCGTCGATTAATAACCGAGTTTTGAATTGATTATTTACCATCACCCCATCTGGATGAACCACCGCTTCGGTAAAGGGTGTGTTTTCTAACAACTTTCCACCAGCAGCGAGAAATCGGGTTTTCAAGGTAGCTAGTAGATAAACTGGATCGACGCCGATATTCAAAACATCCTCTACCCAAACTTCTGTACCGCCATCAAAACTAACTCGTGCTGGGTTATATTTAGTGGCGATCGCACTTGATAATTCTTCCTCTGTTAGCAAGTTCAATTCCACAAACACATCTAATTCTTTGCGAGAAATATTCCACTCTTGTTCCCTCCCCCGCAAAATACCCCGTTCCATCAACGCCACCCGCAGTCCCTTCACTGTTAAGGCGCAACCAATTAAAATGCCTAAAGTGCCACCGCAGATAACTACATCGAAGTCTACGCCGCCTAAAGGCTGTTGACTTTCTTTAACTAACGTTGGTACTGGTGCAGAGTTTTCTCGCAGAGATGTGAGGATGCGATCGCCTTGACGCAACCCTGCTAAAACGTCGCCGGGTAATTGGGAAAGAATTTCTTCAGTTAAAGACATTTTGGAAAAATTCAACTCTACATTCCAAAACTACCTGAGAATGAAGAAAGTAGATACGGTAATCCCCGCGCCTTAGCTAGGGCGCTGCAAAGATTAGAAGCCTCAGCAAAGCAGATGCCTTTAAATGCCAATCCAGCATTTGAGCCGTTATTAATTATCAATTCCATCTCTGGACAGTTTCTGCGTAACTTATTCTCCAGTCACCCTGCTACAGAAGTGCGAGTTGCAGCATTGCTGAAATTAGAGCAACAACTGCCAACAAAAGCTTATTAAATTTTTGTCATTAGTCATTTGCTAAATCACCAATGACTAATGATTATCAGTATAGGGCGCTCAAGCTGAGACTGATTGGGCAGGTACTCTCACGCCTGAAACATATTTGAAAGCTGTGCGTCAAGCACGGGAATTAATTGAAGGGAGGAAACTCAAAGAACGCGATCGCTTAGAAAACTCTTGGGCGGTAATTCAGGACGAAGCTGAGAGAAACTGGCACTTAATGATGAATGATGTAGTAGACATCAGCTTTCGTTTGCAAAAGGCAGCTAAAGTTCCTTGGGAAGCGTTCAATAACCCTTACTCTCGTTAAATAGCGCAGATAAATGTAGGGGATCACATCTGTGCATGGGTGTCAACTTAAGGTGATATCGGCGGTTAGAAACCGCGTTTACACGAGGCTTTACCCGCCTTTGCGGGTTACAAAAACTCAATTTTTTCTTAGTCCGCGGAGGCGGACGAGAGTTTGTGTAGACGCGAATTCCATTCGCCCTGGCTCTGCTTGAAAGCAGGGGCTTGCGCTCAATGATTTTCGGTGACGGATAAGATAAAGAAGTAACATAGCTCCTCACACAAGTAGCAATGACTTCAACCCTGCGGAAATTTCCTCGTCTTAATACCCCAACCCTGCATCAGTTGCCCAATGGTTTGACAATCATCGCGGAGCAGATGCCAGTTGAAGCTGTAAACCTCAACGTATGGATTAAAGTTGGTTCAGCGGTAGAATCTGATGCCATTAACGGCATGGCTCACTTTTTAGAGCATATGATTTTTAAGGGAACAGAACGACTGGCTAGCGGCGAGTTTGAACGGCGAATTGAAGAACGGGGTGCTGTTACCAATGCCGCTACTAGTCAAGACTATACTCATTACTATATAACCACTGCGCCCAAAGATTTTGCCGATCTGGCTCCACTACAAATAGATGTAGTATCTAATGCTAGTATTCCTGATGATGCTTTTGAACGGGAGCGATTAGTAGTTTTAGAAGAAATTAGGCGTTCAGAAGATAATCCCCAGCGGCGGATATTTCGACGGGCGATGGAGACAGCGTTTACCGAGCTACCTTATCGCCGTGCGGTATTGGGGCCAGAATCGGTGATTGCCGAACTTAAACCCCAGCAAATGCGGGATTTTCATGCTAATTGGTATCAACCCCAGTCAATTACTGCTGTAGCTGTGGGCAATTTGCCTGTGGAAGAATTAATTGCGATCGTTGCTGAAGGATTTACAAAAGCCACTAAAACTCCCCACTCTCAAACACAGACGCGATTAATCGCGTCTCTACCAAATCCCCACTCCCCATTAAATCCTGAGTCACCATTTACAGAAATTGTCCGTCAAGAATTTATAGATGAAAGTCTCCAGCAAGCAAGGCTAGTGATGGTTTGGCGGGTTCCAGGAATGACGCAGTTAGATCGCACCTATGGACTGGATGTTTTAGCAGGAATTTTGGGACATGGACGAACATCAAGACTGGTGAGGGATTTACGAGAAGAACGGGGATTGGTTTCTTCAATTTCTGTGAGCAACATGAGTAATGAGCTGCAAGGGATATTTTATATTTCAGCTAAATGTGCAGTAGAAAATTTAGCAGAAGTAGAGGATGCGATCGCTCAACACATTCGCAAAGTCCAAACCGAGTTGGTAACAGACTCAGAAATTGCCCGTGTGCGGCGACGAGTAGCGAACAGATTTATATTTGGTAATGAAACACCAAGCGATCGCTCTGGGTTGTATGGTTATTATCAATCTTTGGTGGGAGATTTAGAACCCGCCTTTAACTACCCAGATTATATTCAGAGTCAAGATGCAACTGACTTGATGCAAGCTGCCAAAGAGTATCTTTCTCCAGATGCTTATGGTGTTGTTGTCGTCAAGCCGTAAATTAAAAATTGGGCATGGGGAAGACGAGAATAACTAATACCCAATGTCCAGTTACTAATCCAAAATCCAAAATCTAAAATCCAAAATTGCATGATGTGGACTCAAATCGATGCTCATATTAGCCAGGTGACGGGCGAAAAATTTCAGAGTCAGCAACGGCGATCTGTTGGTGGCGGGTGCATCAACCAAGTTTATGCTGTTTCCAATGGTGAGATAACCTACTTCGTCAAGCTTAATCAAGCATCCCAAGTTGCGATGTTTGAGGCTGAGGCATTGGGTTTAAAGGAAATGTTAGCAACAGCTAGTATT
This sequence comes from Nostoc sp., assembly GCF_036917655.1. Classification (GTDB taxonomy): domain Bacteria; phylum Cyanobacteriota; class Cyanobacteriia; order Cyanobacteriales; family Nostocaceae; genus Nostoc. Next base: position 39,454 of record NZ_JBALCY010000029.1, on the reverse strand, counting down.
CGCGTCCCAAAACCTCTAAGCTGGGGTGTAGCTGAGAATTCTAGTTACATCGTGCTGGAATGGTTAGAACTTGGTAACGGTAACAGCAATTCTTCTCTACGAGACGCTCTGCGATGGGAAGAGATGGGGCGCAAGTTAGCGGCGATGCATCAAGCTAGCAGTAGTGAAGGTTTTGGTTGGAAAATAAACAATACCATTGGTTCAACGCCCCAAATCAATACTTGGACAGCAGACTGGGCAGAATTTTATATTAAACATCGCCTGGGTTATCAATTTCAGTTGGCAAGGCGACGGGGAGGAAATTTTCCTCAGCAAGAAAAATTACTCGCAGCTATCCCTGAACTCTTAGCAAATCGCCAGGTGCAACCTTCTTTAGTACATGGCGATTTATGGGGCGGAAATGCTGGGTGTACAGTGTCAGGAGAACCCGTGATTTTTGATCCAGCAACTTATTTTGGCGATCGCGAAGTTGATATTGCCATGACAGAATTGTTTGGTGGGTTTCCCGCAGCCTTTTACAAAGGTTACAAGGAAGTCTTTCCTTTAGATCCAGGCTATGAGCAGAGAAAAACGCTCTATAACCTATATCATATTTTGAATCACTTCAATTTATTTGGGGGCGGTTATGCTTCCCAGGCGAACCGGATGATTGACCAGATTTTGCGCTAAGTACAACATTTCATTATTCATAGCAAATTAAATTTGGCAATACCCTGCAATGCCAATGCATCAGGATGCATTGTTAATGCGTCGGCTTGCATTGTTAATGCGTCGGCTTGCCTTGTTAATGCGTCGGTTTGCCTTGTTAATGCGTCGGTTTGCCTTGTTAATGCGTTCCCCCGCATTAAAAACGCTACGCTTTTACGCAAAACTGTATTAAGTACACGATTGCAGAAACACAGGAACACCCGATTGGTTGATTCACTGCTGCAAATCATCACCTCCCTCACTCTGAAAGAACGCCTTAATAGGTAACAAAAAATACGAGGGTGGTTATTGCTTGGAAACTGATGCTACCTTAAAGCCACCATTTGATTTACCATCACCGCCAATGTCAGCATCCCCAAAATCGTCATTAATCCCGCCGGCATAAACTTGCGTGTTTTAGCCAGTCGAAATGCAAAGACTACCACTAAAACACCAGTAACTAACACTGCTAAAATCGAACCCCAGGTTTGCCCTTGGAGTTGAAAGTAAGCCGCAAGTATTAGTAATAAACCGCTAATGCTACCACTTAACAGTGAAACCCTACTTCTAGCTTGAATGTAGCCAATAATGCCACCAACAATCGCTAATATGCCGTAAGCAAAAGCAGCAATTATACTTAAATTCATTGTTAAAACCTATGTAGACTTTGACTTTACTGCCAGGGTCAGCAGACAATCTACCATAGCTATTTAGCTATACCACACAGTTTATTGATGGATAATCAAGCGATGCCAATGACAAATACTTCCTCATATACAAAAGTTCAATATCTCCAGCGCCAAGCAGCCTCACTTTTACTGTACCAATCTGTTCTGCAAGGCAAAGTGGGGATGGCATTTCTGGAACTATTGCAAGCTATACGTTACACTGAGGCCGATGCACGGGGTTGTCTCCAAGCTTACGGCAGTTACTTCCACGCTTTAGCTGCTAAAAATCAAAACTGGGAAGACTATTTAATTACTCAACTTCTTTTCTCTGAGAATCCTTTTACAAGGCTGGCCCAAGTACGAGAATTTGAGGATTTGCCCCCGGCTTTAGTAGCAGCAGTTCAGCATGATTTACAAGTATTGCAAAGCCTCTATGAATGTAGCAGTGCTTCTTTGAGCGAGTGGATACAAGGCGTAGCTCATATGCCGATTTCGCCAGTAGTGTGGTATAAAGAGCAAGAATTGGTAGGAGTAGAGACAAAGTTCGCTACATATCTACAAGAGTTAGATAATTGGGGTGATGCTGTAGAAGAATTAGCGGCTTATTATCGGCAATATGGCTCTGGTTTATTTGCAGAATATCGCGCTTTACGCTGGCAAGCTGGACAGTTTATCGGTATTCGGTATTCTGACCCAGTTAAGCTGAGTGCGCTTGTAGGTTACGAGTCTCAAAGAGATGCTTTGCTGAAAAATACAGAGTTTTTATTAGCAGGAGAGATGGCACTGCATGTATTACTTTACGGTAGTCGCGGTTCTGGCAAATCTTCTTTGGTGAAATCTTTATTGAATGAATATAGTAATCGCAGCCTCCGCTTGTTGGAAGTGACAAAATCTGACTTAAAAGACTTACCAGAAATTGTGGAACATTTACGGGGAGTGTCACAAAAATTTATCATCTTTGTCGATGATCTTTCCTTTGAAGAAGATGATGATGCCTTTAAAGCCCTCAAGGTAGTTTTAGAAGGGAATTTAACTGCGCGGCCTCAAAATGTAGTTGTTTACGCTACTTCTAATCGCCGCCACTTAATTCGGGAGTTTTTTGTGGATAGACCTGCCCCCAAGGATAACGAGGAAATCCATGCCTGGGATACGATGCAGGAGAAGCTTTCGTTTAGCGATCGCTTTGGTTTAACCTTGACCTTTGAACCAGCCAATCAGAAAACTTATTTAAAGATTGTACAACATCTAGCCGCACAAGCTGAAATTAATATTACCCAAGAAGATTTGGAATTTCAAGCATTACAATGGACGACTCGCCATAATGGTCGTTCTGGACGCACAGCACGGCAGTTTGTTGATTTTTTAAAAGCAGATTTAACACTTTTTCATGCAAATAACAATACATCCAACACCTAGCATTAAAATTAATTCATTGATAATTGCACTTTTTTCTGACTTACAAAACAATGTTATGCACCAGTAACTAAAAATAGAGATTTCAGAACGACCATGATACCAAAGTTAGGAAAAATGTCTTATTTCACCAAACAGAACAACAGATTGGAACCCTTTTTTAGGAAGTATTTTTATCTGTGTGTTCTAATTACGAATTCCGAATTATAAATTAGTATGAGAGCTACTTATTCTGATAATTTAACTACGCTAAAAACCAGCAATATGCAATCAGTAATGATCAGCAATCGATTTATACTAGTGATAGTTGCCTTTAGTGTGAGTTTTGGACTTAGCCTTGTCCCAAGCTGGGATTTTAATAAAGCCTTTCTCACAGGTGTAATTACTGCCGTTACTATCTATGGAGCAGCATTATTCGTAGATAAGCGACGCAGAAATTATGAAATGTTTGTTTTAGGTTCTCTCCGCAAGCGAATTAAAGAAATGGAGGGATTGAAGGCTCGTGTTGTCAGAGAAATAAACCAAATTGAAGAACATCATAATTTATTATATGTAGAGTCACAACAACTGCAAAATCAAGTTACAGAAAGCCGTAACCAAAGGGATAGTTTACATCGAGAATTAAGAACATTTGCCGGACAAAAAAAGCAGTTAGAAACCGAAATTAATAGCCTGCAAACTGAAATTAATAACTTGCAGAAAAATCAAGCGGAATTGAACAATGCTTTTTCTGTCCTCACAGCAGAGAAGCGCCGTCTAGAGTCGAATTGTAATGTATCTCGCACTGAAATCACCCATTTGCAAAGTCAAATTTCCGAACTCAAGCAGGATAAACAAGAAGTTGAAAGCAATTTAACTCTTTTAGGCAGACTCAAACCCCAATTAGAAGAAAAACTATACGAGCTGCGAATTGCAATTCAAGAGCTAGAAGTTGAGACAACCCAAAAAAATCAATTACTGGTAGCGACAAAAACCGAAAGAGAAAATATCCAAGCTATCCTGAATTCTTCACAAACCCAACTAGCAGAACAAAAAGCCGAATTACAGCAGTTGCAAGGGCAAATTTCATTATTACAAGAAGAACGAGATTCATTACAAAATCAAGTATGGGAATTACTCCAACAATTAGAAACATTCAATCCAGAACCTGGCTCTGATAATTCTCAAGAAGATGATACTGAATTGTTTCCTTTTTCTGAAATAATGGAAACTACAGCAATCATAGATACTTCAGAAGTTGATACATCAGAGAATATACCTGAAGAATGGACTAACTTTTTAGAAAATCTCCCAGGATACGAACTAGAAGTATTAAAAGCTATAATCGAACAAGATAATCCCAAGGCTACTATTAAAAAAATTGCCGAAGCAAACATCACTATGCCGAATCTATTAATCGATTCTATAAATGAACGGGGCAATGATACTATTGGTGAATTAATAATTAACTCAGATTCGGAAAGTCCAGAAGTTTACCCTGAGCATATTACCCATGTAAAAAAAATGATTGCAATGCATGAAAGTCTTATGGCCAAACATGCTTCGTCAAACTAAAATATTATTGCTGTCGTAAGATTAGTACTAAGGTGAATATGTACCTTACCTATTTACTGCGTGTTTCTGCGTTTAAAATAAAGTGAAGTGTAATACATGGCAAAGCTCAAAATCTCGAAAAAAATCTCCACTGCTTTAATCAATTCCCTTGGTGCGGGGGTAGTACCAAGAGTGGGAGTTGAATATATAGCAGTAGGCCGAGAAAAAGAACTTAAAAGCCTATTACAAAATCTCGATGATATTGCAGAAGGTGTAGCAGCATTTCGCTTCATAATTGGTAACTACGGTTCTGGGAAAAGTTTTTTATTGCAACTAATTCGCAACCGGGCTATGGAGCAAGGTTTTGTAGTAGCTGATGCTGATTTATCTTCTGAACGCCGATTAGCTGGAAGCAACCATGAAGGTGTAGCCACCTATCGAGAATTAATGAGCCACCTAGCTACAAAAACTCGTCCTGATGGTGGTGCTTTAGTCTCGATTTTAGAGGGGTGGATTAATAAAATTCAACAAGAAGTGGTGAAAGAAACTGAAATGCGTCCCAATGACGATGGTTTTGATGACCAAGTTGAATCGAAAATTAGGGAAGTAGTTCAGTATATTGAAGACTTAGTTCACGGTTTTGATTTTGGTAGCGTGATTATCGCTTATTGGCGTGGCTACCGATTGGATGATGATAATTTAAAAAATGCGGCAATGCGCTGGTTGCGTGGAGAATTTACTACTAAAGTTGAGGCGAAAGCAGCTTTAGGAGTGCGGGTAATTATTGATGATGATAGTTGGTATGACTATATCAAACTGTTTGCTAAATTTGTAGTTGAAATTGGCTATAAAGGACTGTTAATTATACTTGATGAAGCCGTACATTTATATCAAATATCTACTACGGTCACGCGGGAAAAGAACTATAATCGACTCCTCGCAATGTTTAACGATACCATGCAATGTAAAGCAGAACATCTTGGTATTGTCGTTGGTGGAACAACTAAATTTTTAGAAGACCCCAAACGGGGACTTTTTGCAGACCAAGCTTGGCAAAGACGCACAAAAGAAAGTCGTTTTGTTGCACAATCTGGCGTTCAGGAATATTTGGGGCCAGTGATTCGGCTAAATCCGTTGAGTGAAGCAGAAATTTTGACGCTTCTGCAACGTTTAGCTGAGATTCATGCACTCAATTTTGGGTATGAACAGACTTTGACAAATCGTGAGTTGAAGGATTTTGTGCAAGAAATTATTAATCGCTTGGGTGCAGAAGCATTACTGACACCAGGGGAAATTGTGCGAGATTTTATGAGTGTGCTGAATATTCTTCACCAAAATCCAGGAATTGCGTTTGCTGAATTAATTCATGGCTCTAAATTTAAACCTACTGCGATGGGTAAAGATGCAAATGTGGATGAGGATAATGCAGCAGAATTTAGTTTGTGATTAATAATGAAGACACTGAGCCAGAAGAATAGCAGATTGAAAAACCTTCTTTAGAATATTATTTAACTCTTCAGTTTTCTGTAACACTTTGCAAAGTTGGTAAGCTCTTCCACATTTAACTTGAGAGGGTTAACACGATTAAAGTCTGGCAACTCGATGGTACTTTGCTGAGAACTCTGGCGACTCATATCGTCATCTGGATGATGCCATTTCAAATACTAATGAGTAAATCTCTGACAAAAGTCTAAATCTATCATCAAATTCATCTGCTTTTAGGATTGGTTAAAATAGCTTTTGGTTGATTAGCATTAAATAGAGAAGCAGACAACAGAATAATCGGCTTGTTTGTTTGGTTTTCTGCATAATGAACCATTCCGGCAGATTCAACTAAAGAATCTCCAACTGTAAGTTGTATAGTTTTCTCTTTTTGAAGAATCAATTCTGTGCCGTTAGCTTTCGTTACTTTAGCTTCTCCTTCCACAACAGTATAAGTTAAAGTTCCCGCCTCTACTCGTTCAATCTGCATTCCCGGATGAGTATGAGTAGGGAGTTTTGTTCTTGGTGCGATGGTATACCGTACAAGCTCAAGAATCTGCAAATGATCTTGAGTAGGATAACCACTCGCTAAAACTTCACGGGTAACAGATTTAGTGTAAGTATTGGGTGAGGAGATTCCTTGGCTCTTAACAACTACACTGCCAAAAGCTAGGATAGCTAAGGGGAGAATCAGAGACAGTTTTCTCATATTAAAAGTTTTTTGTTTGGGCAATACCTTTAATTAAATCATTTTGTGTTCTCGAATTAAATACGAGAACAATGCTCCTTAGGATGAGTTAAACCGTGCAGATGGTGCTCTGATCGAGAATTAAACTCACTGCGTTGTTTACCGCAGCAGGCATCGCAATAACTGAAGCTGTCGTTACCTCAGCTTCGGTTGTGGTTATGAACATGAATTTTTGTAAGAAATCTATTGCAAAGGAGTAGCGATCGCCTCAAATTGCTGCCAACATAGGTACAATGCCCGCGGGACGTGAAAACATCCTTTCCATTTGCCACCTTTAAGGTTCAACAATACTTCTCCACGCCGATTCAGATAGCCAAACCACTCACCGTATTCTGAATCAGCAAAATGTGACCAGGCATAATCGTGCATCTTTTGATACCATTCCCAACACACCTCACGCCCGGTCAGGCGATAGGCCATCGCTAATGCAACCAAAGACTCTAGGTGAACCCACCACAGCTTTTGATCCCATTCCAATTGTTGTGGAGGATGACCGTCTGCATCCATAAAGTAATACAATCCGCCATACTCGCTATCCCAAGCAAAATTCAGGATATTTAGCACCACATCAACGGCTTGGTTAATAGTTTTAGTATCGTTTTGGCGACGGGCGATGTCCATGATAAACCACATAGCTTCGATACCGTGACCTGGGTTAATCAGCCGTCCCTCAAAACAATTTATGTGGGAACCGTCAGGGGCAACATTTTCGTACATTAGTCCCCGTTCTTGGTCGAGAAAATCGGTCATCACTTCGCGGACAGTCTCGGCTAGGACATTCTCTAGTGTTTCCTTTGGCAGCAGCCATTCCATTTCTAGAGTCAAGTTGGCTAAAATCATCGGTACAGCCAATGATTTCATCGCGCGTGTGCCGGGATAGGTTTTATTATATTTGCCCTTCGGGTTATCTTTGCGGCGTAACACGTTGTTGTAAGCCTCCATTGCCATATCCTTTGCCCATTCTTCACCCCCAGCGAGTGCATATTGACTAAATGCCATTGCTGCAAAGCAATCAGAAAAAATATTGTAAGGCTCAACCAGTGGTTTCCCTTCACGGGTGAGGGCAAAGTACCAGTTCCCATCACTATCTCTGCCGTGTTGGGCGAGAAAATTAGCGCCATTGCTGGCGATTTTTAACCAGTTTTCGCGTTTTTCTAGCTGGTTGTAAAGCATGGAAAAAGTCCACACTTGGCGGTTTTGCAGCCAGATGAATTTGTCTGTATCATAAATTTTGCCGTAGCGATCGAGGCAGGTGAAATAGCCGCCTTGCTGCCAATCGAGAGAATATTTTTCCCAAAATGGGAGGACATCGTTGAGGAGAGCGTTTTTGTAAAGTTCAGCGAGCGCTTGAAAATTATACTCCATAAATTTCCTCCCCTTTTGTGCTAAAACCAACAGCTTAACAGTTATCACATTTTGGCTCGAATATGGAGCGTAGGCGTAGCCCGTCGTAGACATCACGTCAGTCTCTTACAAGATTTAGTCAGCAGCAGGTATACTTCTATCTTGTATCTTGCACCATTCTCAATAACCGTAGGGGAGCCAGTGAGGTTGTTATGAGTCAGATTGAACGAGTTGCGATCGTTGGAGGAAACCACGGTAATGAGTTAACAGGAGTACATCTAGTCAAAAGGTTTCAGCAGTATCCAAATTTAATCAACAGAGTAAGTTTTGAAACTCTGGCATTACTTGGCAATCTCAAAGCTATTGAAGAAGGCAAACGATATATTGACAAGGATTTAAATCGTTGCTTCACCAATCAAGGCTTACAAAATCCCCAACTCTCAAGTTATGAAGATACGCGGGCAAAAGCAATCCAACAAATACTGCAACCGCAAAATCAGCCCTTTGTAGATGTAATTGTTGATTTGCACAGCACAACTGCCAACATGGGGTTAAGTCTGATTTTTTGTGATCTGCATCCTTTATTACTTCGGTTAGGCGCTTATTTAAGTTCTATCAATCCGATGGTAAAGGTTTTTGTTAATCAGCAATCTAGAGAAGGTGGTTTTCTCCGTTCTTTGTGCGAATTGGGTTTTGTTATAGAAGTTGGTGCTGTGGCTCAGAATATCTTAAACGCCGAATTGTTTCAGCAAACAGAGCAGCTTATTTATGCAATTTTGGATTATTTTGAAGGGTGCAACCAAGGTAATATTCCGCAGACAAGCAGCACGCTTACATTCTATCAATACATTGGGACTATCGATTATCCTAGAAGCGATCGCCAAGAGATTCTAGCGATGATTCACCCCCAGCTTCAGTTTCGGGATTATGAACCTCTGAATCCAGGTGATCCAATGTTTCTGACTTTTGAAGGAAAAGATATTTTCTATGAGGGAGAGTCTACTGTTTATCCTATTTTTATTAATGAAGCAGCTTACTACGAGAAAGGAATTGCGATGTATCTAACTCAAAAGCGGGAAGAGATAGTTTAATTTATTCGCGCTTCTAACCTTTGCTGGGTTATATTGAGTGGCGATCGCACTTGCTAATTCCTCCTCTGTTAGCAAGTTCAATTCCACAAATACATCTAATTCTTTACCAGAGATATTCCACTCTTGATCCCTCCCCCGCAAAATTCCCCGTTCCATCAACGCCACCCGCAGCCCCTTCACCGCCAAGGCGCAACCAATTAAAATGCCTAAAGTGCCACCGCAGATAACTACATCGAAGTCTACGACGCCTAAAGGCTGTTGACTTTCTTTAACTAACGTTGGGATAGGTGCGGTATTTTATCGCACAGTGTGAGGATGCGATCGCCTTGGTGCAATCCTCCTAAAACATCGCCGGGTAATTGGGAAATAATTTCTTCAGTTAAAGACATTTTGGAAAAACTAAACTCTACATTCCAAAACTACCTGAGAATGAAGAAAGTAGCTCAATCAAAAAACCTCTCCCTGGTTTTACTACGCAAAACCGTCCCTCTCCGAGTCGGAGAGGGACAGACTTGAACTAAAGTTCAAGACAGGGAGAGGTTTGTTGAACTCACGTTACAGCAGTTTTCATCTATTTGAACCACATCTGTCGTAGGGGCGCAAGGCCTTGCGCCCCTACCGCGTGGTCTATTTACCTGAAAATAGCTGTAAATTATCCCAAACCGAATAGTTTTGCGATCGCAGGCAATAATTTATTACCCGCTTCTACCACCGAGGCAACAGCAGGTAAGCCAGAAAATATCCCTTTCAACATGGTGATTGCATTTTTTGCCGTTTTTTGCTTGGTCGATTCTTGAGGACTTTTACCTGCTTCTGCTAAAGCTTGTATCTGTATTAATGCATCAGCTTTGTCTGTTTCTGGCAAATCTGCCGACTCTGAAATGCAAGAGTGCAACTGTGTCAACAGTTCTTTAATTCCCGGTTTCTCGGCATCCGGTGAATCAGGTAACTGAGTGAGGGCAATACTCACATTACCGCTGATGGTTCCCAGATTAGCAACAGAACTATTGCCAGCGATACCGCTGACATTACTGCTGCCTTGAATGCTGATGCCGCTGATATCAGACATGATGGTATTTCCTTGTGTATAAGATTTAGGCTGCCCAAGTGCAGTATTTACCATAATTTCTAAATTACGAATGCGCTTGTCTTTTTCTACCAGCAATAATTGCTGACTCTGCGATAAAGCTTTGAGTTGATTATAATCATCAAAATATTCTGCACTCAATTGAGATTTATCGCTACCGGGTGCGGTTTTGGCTCTGAGTAAAAATTTATCATTGCCGTGTTTCTCCATTGCGACGATTTCTAACTCGGCTTCGGGATGTTTTTCGGCAAGGTTTTTGAAAGCAATGGCAACAGCGCGGGGGTCAACGCCTTGATTATGGTAAAGGTCGAGGGTATCAAAAATTGGCTGGATAAAGTCGGCAAAGTCTCCGTCTGCAAATACCTCTTGATTATTATCAGGTTTGCGGAGGGGGTCAGGGTCTTCTTTGGTGGGTAAGCGCATGAAGACATATTCACACCTCACCCCATGCAACTTAGTTGTATTTGTAATGCCCCAATCTTCAATGTAGGTGCCAGTGAGTGTTGCACCTGTTAAATCTGTGCCGTCTAATTGCGTTTGCTTCAGCTTTGCTCTTGACAAATCAGCATCCTGCAAATTAGCTTCACTGAGATCAGCGCCAATAAAGCTGGCATCTGCTAGGTTAGCTTCTTTTAAGTTGATACCTCGTAGGTTTTGATGGTCAAAGTTTTTGTCCTGTCCCTGTCCTGTAGTTAGCAGTTGACGTACTTGTGAGTTTTGCAGATAAGTCAAACCAGGACGAACACGGTCAAGCATTTTAGCTTGATGCCAACAGCTACAGATAAGGATAGTGTTTCGGAAATCTGTACTTTTGAGCGTAGCTTGGGTGAAATCAGCACCTGTTAAGTCAGCGTAACGAAAACTTGTACCTCCTGTTGCAGCAAAGGTAACAGCGATATTACGAATCAAGGAGTGCTTTTCGTCTCCTTTCATGTCTCGCCAACTAATGTAGATGCTAAGTAACGTTCCAGCTCCGGCAAAGGCTCCGGCGAAGCCAAAGGCTCCGGCGAAGGCGAAGGCGAAGGCGACGGCGACGGTGACGGCAACGGCGAAGGCGACGGCTCCGGCTCTGGCTCCGGCGATGGCGTAGGCGAGGGCGAGGGCGTAGGTTCCGGCTCCGGCTCCGGCTCCGGCTCCAGCAAAGGCGATGGCGACGGCTCCGGCGACTCCGAATGCGGCGACTCCGAAGGCTGCGGCGACTCCGAAGGCTGCGGCGATGGCGTAGGCGAAGGTTCCGGCGATGGCTTGTAAACCAGCTGCTACTCCTTGGCGAATTGTGACCAAGAAAAAGACAATTAATACGATTAGGACAGTACAGCCAGCAATCTGCTTCTCTAAGCTGGAAGTATCAAATATTAGTGACACAAAATAACCGTTTAAAGCCCATAAAAATCCTGAAAATACCGACCACAGCCACGAGACAAAGACTAGGAAAATTGCCCAACGGCGTTGCAGTCCAGCTTTGGCATGGCTGAAGTTTGCACCTGTTAAATTAGCATTAGTGAAGTTTGCCCCTCGGATGTCGGCATAGCTAAAGTTTGCACCCGCAAGGTCTTGTCTACCTTTGAAGTTGCGTCCTCGGAGATTTTGACCGGAGAAGTCTAAAGCCATGTTGCACTTTACAGAGGTGAGCAAATTTTACTACACGCTCACCCCTGTAAATTCAGGAAAAGTTAGATATTTTTCATTAATGGAGTTCAAAGACTCATTCACGAGTATCAAAGACTCGTTAACGGAGTTCAAAGACTCATTCACAAGTATCAAAGACTCGTTGACGGAGTTCAAAGACTCGTTCACGAGTATCAAAGACTCGTTGACGGAGTTCAAAGACTCATTCACGAGTATCAAAGACTCGTTGACGGAGTTCAAAGACTCATTCACGAGTATCAAAGACTCGTTGACGGAGTTAAAAGACTCGTTCACGAGTATCAAAGACTCGTTAACAGAGTAAATCTTAAGTAGGGTGCGTTATGGCTTCACTCTAGATAATTTAGATTATGCGTATTGTGCCTGTCCCATTGCAGACGGCACAAATTTTCTTTCTAACCTTCCCCATCTCCCAACATTTGAGGCACGTAAAAAGGCTTGCTCTAATTGCCTCCTTATTACTGCAATATCATGTCCGCCAAATTACCCATAATAAAAGAACCTTTCCCCACAGTCTTACAGTGTACACACAAGTCGAATTACCCCCCTTAATCCCCCCTTGGAAAGGGGGGAAACAAGAGATTCTCATTCCCTCCCCTTTACAAGGGGAGGGTTAGGGTGGGGTAATTCGAGGACTGGTAGTGATTCGATAACTTGTGTGTACACCGTAGCTAATCTTCGCGAGGGAAACAAGATTTCTAGTTCCCTCCCCAATCTTCGGCGGGGAAAATAAGATTTCTAGTTCCCTCCCCTTGACAAGGGGAGGGTTAGGGTGGGGTAAAACTGACGCTAAAACCTCAGTTAATCAGTTCTTGGGGTTTAATAACTAATCAAGCGGACATAATATAAATACTCACCCCGCCAGCCGATACATAATCACTTTTCCTTTCCAGTTTTCTTCCACAAATACCAAATACTCACCATTGGAACGCCGAAAAGCGCGGATACCATAGGGTATATCAATCCAGCCACTTTCGCTGCCAACTTCTGGGCCTGGTTTTAACTGTTGTACTTGCGCTCCCGTCTTGGCATTGTAGACATATACCTCTGCGGTTTTAACTGTCACGGCAAATACATGATCTCCCGCCACACTCATCGCAGCTGTAGAGACTTCACGTTTGCCTGTGGTGTCGTAAGGAATCACAATCCGCCAACGGGGAGTCCGATTTCCTTGACTCCAATTGTCAAAACGGGCAATCTCAGAACCAACAACTCCAGCATCGTCACCGAATGCAGGGTGATCTACTGTGAAGCCTGACAAATACATAGTATCTGTTTCGGGGAAATATTCCAGGCGCCGCAAGTCGTTAAATATGTTGGGAGTAGTTTGCTTCTGCATCAAACTATAGTTGTAGATGGGGTTGCCTTTAGCATCTATTCCCTGTAAAGGATAGTGGCGAATGCCATCTTGGGTTCGCAAAGCTTTCCAAACATCTCCTTTGCTGTCTACCCACCATCCGCCGATATAGGGATAATCTTTGCTGGTATCATATTCGTTCTTTTCAAATTTGCCATTACCGTTGCGATCGCGCCAGATCCATTCGCCTTTTTCTGGTTGATGCGGTGGCCAATTCCCGGTGAGAAATGGTTTATCGGCGCTATTGGTACCGACAAACATTCCGGCTGGGATGGCAATTTTGCCATCTGTGGCTGGATTAAAACGATATATTTGCAGAAAGCTGTTATACATATCCGTGAGGTACAAAAACGGCTTTCCTTGGATACGACGAACAAAGGTTCCATCTGGTGATGTATGCAGACGGGGATCTTGAGGATATTTGAAACCATTTAAAGTGTAGGCTTTGTAAGTCCATTGCTTACCAGCAGGCTTACTGTAGTCCATGAGATAGTGTTCTTGTTTGGTGAATAAATCTCCACCATCAGTTTTAGGATCAGCATCTGCATTATCGACGAATATCAATCCCAGCGATCGCCACATTAGTTTTCCCGATGGCGAAAATTTCCGCAAATCTGTTCCTGATTTGTTGAAACCATCACTATTTATATAGATATTACCTGAAGCATCTGTACCGACTCCGGTAAGTCCATAAAGTTTCAAATCTCGAACTTCACCAGCAACTCCTGCATAGATACCGCCTTTACAGCCGAAACTACCCACCTGCACGGGCTGATCTTTGATGTCATAAATCAACATTTGCTGACGCGGGCCATTTTCTGCCACTAACAGCTTACCTTGATGATCAACTGCGATCGCTGTTGGTTCGACGATATCTGCAATCTGTTGGGGCAATTGCTTTCCACTTTGGGAATAATGGAGAATCTTGGCAGGATTACTACCATTTTTGCTTTGAATAATCCACAGATTTTTTTGTGGATCAACTGCGATCGCTCCCGGATTAGCAACGGTAAAGCTGCGGAGTTCCTTCATCGTATCAGGATCATAGACACGAATGCGGTTAGCAGCAAAATCACTCACATACAACTCGCTTTCCACAGTTGCTAATCCAGTGATTTCACTTTTAGTGCTGGTAATCAACATACTTTTATCCCAGCCCCGCCCTTCAGGAAACGGCGCAGGTTTTCCCGACAAGTCATAGCGTCTAACGCAATGCCAAGTTGTTCCTTCTGGTGGGTAATCTTCATTTGTTTTGCCCCTCGAACCCTGAGTCATGGCAATGTAAATATATTTACTATTTGCTGTTACAGCTTTGCCACCACCACGACTCCAGCCGTGAGTATCCCCAATAGCACCAATAACTTTACCATCCTTATATATGGCTGCCTCCATTCCCGCCTCATCCCAATGACTGTTGGTATAAACTGTGCCATCAGGGGCAACATACATTGCCTCAATATTGTTTTGTACCCGCAGATTTCCACTGCCAAAAGTATTACCTATCCACGATGTTTTGTAGGTAAGTGTGGGTGTTCCAGTTGTCGCCCAGTCTGTTGTAATTCCAATGGTGATAACAATTACTCCAACAGTCAAACTGAGTAAAAAGTTGAAAGTTTTACTTCTTTGTAAATATCTAATCTTAGATAATTTTTTGATGTGCTGATTGAGCTGGTGACGGAGTTTTCCTAACTGCGTCAGTAATTTATTTCTCATATAAATTTTAAGCTTTTAATTATTTATATACAACCACTATTTCTAAAATCCGCACAAAATCTAACTATTTTCAAATGGATAAGATACAAGTTATGTAGGGACACGACATCTGATGAGATATCAATAACAAACAATCTAGATGAGGAAATTGCTGTTTACATAAACTTTATCAAAATAACATGGTTATTTAAAAATTAAGCTAATATTTGAAAAAAGATTAGTTAAGGTATTATATCATGTCCGGGTAATTAGTTACGATTAAACTCCAATTTGAATCCACCAATGAAAACCAGTTAATCCTTGAATCAAATCTTGCTGTTGGAGCAGAGATTGGCATCGCTCAAATAAAACTTCCTCCAAATCATCAAGAGTTGCAAACGATTGATTGGCGATTGGTTCATCTACTATTGTCCACAATCTTTCTGCGGGCTGTAATTCGGGTGAATGAGATGGTAAAAATGTTAAATGTAACCCTTCAGGAATTTTTAAATCATGACTAATATGCCACCCGGCTTGGTCAACAGCTAGAAGAATATGTTTTTTAGCACCTAATTCAAATTCACGAGCAAAATCTGCTAAAACCTGACTAAAAAGTTCGGTATTGACGTATGGGAGAATCCACCAATATGTTTCGCCTGTTTTGGGATGTACAAATGCATATAACCATAACCATTTAAATCTCCAGTTGACATTGGCGATTGGTGTTTCTCCCTCAGGTACATACACTCGTCGCAGAATTGGCTTGAGTCCCAAGCGGTGTTCATCTTCACACCAAAGTTCGATTTCAGCCTCTGGATGCCTAGCTTGGAGTTCCTCAACGTCTGTAGCTAGTTTTTTTTCCAGGCTTCTTGCTCAAAAAAATCACTTTCAGTGTGACATGGGCGAGGTACTCGAAGCCTAAAAGTCATCTGGCGCAATATTTCCCATCCTCTCTGGCGGGTGATGCGTTTTCCAGTTACAGATGTCAGCCAATCTGCGACTTTGCGACCATTCCATAGTCCTCCGTCTGGGGCACTTGCTTGTAAAACCTGCCATAAGTGCGCTTGTTCAATATCCTCAATTAATGGCTTTGAACCTTGATTTTGGCATCGGCGATCGCCAATGCCAGAAATACCCAATTCGTTATACCTTTTAACTAATGCGTATATCCATGTTCTGCTGTAGCCTGTGATTTCCTCAACTTCCTCTGTTTTTTTCCCTTGTGCCAGTAACCATATAATTTGATACTGACGGCTTTCTATTCCATCTTTAGCTTGACGATAAAGGTGTTCTAATTCAGAAATATTTGAATGCTCCGCTATACTTATCCGCCTTGGCATAAATCATATTTTCGCTCTCTGCTTTTATCATAAGTGATTAGACGGACATGATATTAATGGTTACTTTGTTTCAAAGAAAAATAGTAGTAATTAATACAAAATCAATTTGAAAATTCTTGATATATAATGGCTTATCCCTTTCCCCATCTAGCATTCACCTTTCTTGATTGGTAAGTATCATATTTGTCATAGTCGGTGTTATCTGGTTAATAAAAACACAGATTTTAATTGCTTGTTGACGTGGACATATAAATAGTTTATAAATTGGTGTTCTACAAAAAAACTCTTATTCGTAATGTGTATTTGTAAATTCTAGTAATTCAGGCTGGGATACAACACGCAGTAGGGGCAATTCATGAATTGCCTCTACTGTTTTAATATATTTATAGGAGACACATTGATGGAAGGTAATAAAGAAAGAAGCTTTGGTTCATCATCTGCATCTATTCTCACCCTTGGTTTAGGCTGGTTTCCCAAAAGTCCCGGAGGATTAGAAAGGTATATTTATGAATTAACTCATAAATTAGCAGCAAATAAAGACCAAGTTGAATTATGTGGAGTTGGTCTACCAGAGGCTGAACTAAATTCGCCGGTTAAGCTGACTAATTTGGCTTCTGTTGATAGTGCTATTTGGCAAAGATTATGGTCGATTCGTACTAATTTCCAAAAAACAAGAACAAGCAAACCAGATGCTATTAATCTGCACTTTGCATTATATAGCTTTCCGATTTTAGATATTTTACCAAAGCGAGTACCAGTTACTTTTAACTTTCATGGCCCTTGGGCTTCGGAGAGTCAGCAGGAAGTTGTTAATAAAAATCTCAGTCTTTTAATCAAACACTGGCTAATAGAACAAAACACTTATAATCGCTGCGATCGCTTCATTGTTTTGAGCAAAGCATTTGGTAAAATTCTACATGATAAATATCAAGTACCGTGGAGTAAAATTAATATTATTCCTGGTGGAGTTGATATTAACTGGTTTCAACCAAATTTATCACCCCAGGAGGCTTGTACAAAGCTAGGCTGGCCAAATAATCGCCGGATAATATTTACATCCCGCCGCTTAGTACATCGAACGGGAGTTGACAAATTATTGCAGGCACTAGCTATAATTAAGCCCAGAATACCAGATGTTTGGCTAGCGATCGCAGGTCGTGGTCACATCCAAGCTGCACTACAACAACAGGCTACAGAATTAGGACTAGACGACAACGTTAAATTTTTAGGTTTTCTCCCTGATGAGCAATTACCTATAGCTTACCAAGCTGCTGAATTGACTGTTATGCCTAGTCAATCTTTTGAAGGATTTGGATTAGTAATTATCGAGTCTCTAGCCTGTGGTACTCCAGTTTTGTGTACCCCAGTTGGGGGAATGCCAGAAATTTTATCAGAATTTTCACCCGATTTAATTACTACTTCCACCGAAGCCTCAGCTATTGCTGAAAAATTAGAGCAAGTGCTTTTGGGAAATATCCCCATACCATCACGCGAAGCCTGTCGCCAGTACGCCACCACACACTATGACTGGAATCAAATTGCCCAAAAAGTACGGAATGTTTTATTAGCTTAAACAAGTGAATCTAATAAATAGACTTCTTGTAGAAATCAAAAATTAAGAACCCCACCCCGCATTTGCTGACGCAAACGCTCCCCTCCCCGCAAGCGGGGAGGGGTTGGGGGTGGGGTGTTAGGGACTTTTGCAAGAGGTCTAATGTTAGGGGCGCTATGTGGGTCAAATTAGATAAAATAGAGGTTCAATGAAAATTCTTTTTCTAGACCAAAGCGGTAAACCAGGTGGTGCCGAATTATGTTTAATAGATATTGCTAAACCATATGGCGATCGCGCTTTGGTAGGTTTATTTGCAGATGGGTCATTTAAATATTTACTACAGCAAAATAATATCCCGGTCGAAGTTCTCACAACTCAAGCAATCCAAGTTCGCAAAGAAAGCAGTTTGGTACAAGGATTAAAGAGTCTAGGACAACTTGCACCTTTGATTACTAAGGTAGTTAAAAAAGCGCGTGAATACGATTTAATCTATGCCAACACCCAAAAAGCATTAGTTGTCGGAGCATTAGCAAGTTTTTTCAGTCGTCGCCCTCTGGTTTATCATTTACATGATATTCTTTCCAAAGAACATTTTAGTCAAACTAATCTTTGCATTGCTGTTAACTTAGCTAATCGTTTTGCATCATTAGTAATTGCTAATTCCCAAGCTAGTAAAACAGCTTTTGTGCAAGCTGGAGGACGCCCAAGCATTATTGAAGTTGTCTATAACGGCTTTGATCCAAAAACTTATCAAACTGATGAGTCTGACATTAATAAATTACAGCATCATTTAGGATTAGAGAGAAAATTTGTCATCGGACACTTTAGCCGTCTTGCACCTTGGAAAGGACAGCATATTTTAATTGATGCCCTTGCTAAATGTCCGCAAGAAGTGACAGCAATTTTAGTGGGTGATGCACTGTTTGGCGAACAAGATTACGTCCAAAAGTTACACCAACAAGTTGCCCAACTGGGATTAAAAAACCGCGTTAAATTTTTAGGATTTCGTTCTGATATTCCCCAATTAATGGCAGCTTGTGACTTGGTGGCACATACCTCTACTTCCCCAGAACCCTTTGGTAGAGTGATTGTAGAGGCAATGCTATCTGGAAAACCTGTAGTTGCAGCAAAAGCTGGGGGTGTAATGGAATTAGTAGAACACGGACTTAATGGTTTTCTGGTGACACCAGGAGAACCCCAGGAACTTGCACAAGTAATTATCACCTGTCTTCAGGAGACGGAAATAACTGCAACTATAGCCAATAATGCCAGGACTAGCGCTAGTAGGCGTTTTGATGTAGCAATTATTAATCAGCAAATTGCCCAACTGCTATCCCATATCATGTCCGCTTGATTGCTTATTAAACCTGAAGAACCCCACCCCTTAATCCCCTCCCCGCAAGCGAGGAGGGGAGACAAAGCAGCAGACTTAAGTCTGGGGTTTATGGGTGCGATTACAAACCAACTAATTCACGAGATTCTAAATCAGAGAGTTGTTGAGCGATCGCTAATCTTGCTTCCAACTTAGCTACACTAAACTGGTTACGCAGATATTCCAAATGAGCGCTCGCATTTGCTTTATCGAGAGTTAATCGAATTTGGGTGTCTATTGACTTTTGATATTCCTGATTCACAAGCAGCACCTCAAAACGACGAGCCTTGCGTTGAGCATCATTTTTCAAATCCATCTCAAAGGCGGCGACGCGATCGGCATTGCCTTCAAATCGGTTAACTTGGTGCTGCACTGCCATCAACTGAGAGTCTATTTCATTAGCGCGTTGGGCAGCTTGTGCGATCGCAGCTGGATAATGACTCAGTTGCATCATTTAATAATTTTCCTCTAAGGTAAAGAATGTAGTGTTTAAGTATAAGACTAACCCTGGAATCCATTTCCCAAAAGGCTGTCACAGAGCAGTTTTACACTTAACTAAGCTGGGTGGACTCTATATATCTATTATAGTAAAAATGTACTAAATTAGGTGAAAAAAAGCGATATCTGAGGTGCGGGGATCGCGATCGTTATTCACCACTCTTTTACACTAACTTTAGTGTATTCCACCGAAAATGAAGTTCAAATAAACTCTTAACAAATTCCAATTAGAACCTCATATTTACATATACTTTGTATTAGACAACTTTTTGAATTTTTAAAATTAGCTTTGAACAACGCCATTAATTTTGCTGGGATTAAGTCTGCCCATATACCCATGATTCCGTTAGCCGTCATATCATGTCCGCATAATCAGTTACGATTCCCACAGTCATTGCACCCCTTAATCCCCTCCCCGCAAGCTCTTAGGGGAGACAAAGCATAGCTTTGGCTCTTTGGGGTTCTTCGGGTTTAATAAGCAATCAAGCGGACATGATATCAGACTGAAGTCTGCGGCTACACGAAGTTAGCCTGCATAAGCAGGCTAATTATTCTCTGCTAAACTCTACACTCTAGCTCAAGCTACTTCCCGCAGTTGTGGTTGTGAGGGCACACTCACCTCTGGAAATGAAAGCGAGAGTTGTTCGGCTTGAGGTACTGCCGCTTGCTGCAAAACTTGAACTTCGATATTCACGCTCACCAAATAACTGCCTGTATCAGCACCAACTGCTTCAGCAATTAGTTTAGCAATGTCTGGGCGTTTGGCAGTCAGTGGGTCACGTAAAATACACCGATCCCATTCATGCTTGGCAGTCGGATTGAGGTTGAGAATGTAATGCTTCATCATCGAACTAACCCTTGAATCCATCTTCCAGAAGGTTTTCACAAAACCGTTATGCATTTGGCTAGGCTTTGTGGACGCTATCTATATTATAGTATATTTGTACTAAAGTGGAGAATATCTGAGAAAGTAGGGAAGATAGACTGTTCGTAGGGGCGCACAGGTGTGCATGAGTGATATTCCCCTGCTATACCTCATTTAGAGGGTGTGTTTTAATCCAGACGCGAATAATCAAAGTGCAATGCCTACGGCGGGCAAAGCCAACGCCAAATTTATATAGGACTTACGCACAAGAGATCCCCCAACCCCTTTTTTAAAGGGGCTTTCAGGGTTCGCCCCTTTTTAAGGGGGGTTAGGGGGGATCTAGGTTTCAGGTTTTCAGTGCGTAAGTCCTGTTATCTATTCCCTTCTTCTCCAATTTAGTGGCGCGTCTGAATCCCTAATCTTTAATTCAAAAAAATCTGCCCATAGGTTATTTATAATAAAAAGCTATTGCAACTAAGCTTACAAAGCAACGCCTAATTTTTATATAAATAGCTATATGGTAGATGTCTATATTATTGACCTATTTGTGATTGGTTTACTTTTGCTGATGGTAACGTTGGGGTCAGGTTGGATTGCTCGTTTACCTCTTTCTTTTGCCATTATTTACCTACTAGTTGGTATTTTTCTAGGCCCTTACGGCTTAGGGCTGATTCAATTACGTCGAGATGAAGTTTTCAACGCCGATCTGCTGGAGAAAATAACAGAACTTGTAGTAATTATTTCTGTATTTAGCTGCGGCTTAAGAATTGTTCGGCCTCTAAGGTTGGGGGTTTGGGATATTACGGTGCGATTGATTGTATTTCTGATGCCAATTTCAATTTTTGCTCTGGCTGCTGTGGGTAAATTGTTTTTAGGGATGAATTGGGGAGAAGCAATTTTATTAGGAGCAATTCTCGCACCTACCGATCCAGTATTAGCATCAGAAGTACAACTGACCGATACAAACGACCAAGATGAGTTGCGATTTGGTTTAACTTCTGAAGGTGGGTTAAATGATGCTTTAGCTTTTCCCTTCGTTTATTTTGGCATTCATGCATTAGAAGATGACAACTGGGGCAACTGGTTTAAACAGTGGATTGCAGTTGATTTAATTTGGGCGATCGCAGTTGGCATTGTTATGGGAATTGTTGTTGCCAAATCTATAGTTTGGATTGAACAAAAAATTCAAAAACGCCGTCCTGCTGATAAGTTAATGGAAGATTTTATTGCTATCAGCACAATTCTACTAACTTATTCCTTAACAGAAATGGTGAATGGCTATGGATTTCTGGCAGTATTTGTTGCTGGGTTAGTTGTCCAACGCAGTTACAGAAATCCTGAAAAATCGCTAGCACAATTGGAATTTGTTGAGCAAATTGAAAAGCTGCTGGAAGTTGGGACAATTTTACTATTAGGTTCAATCTTGTTATTAAAGCCAATGCTCAATTATGCTGGGCAATCTTTGATAGTGATAATTTTGTTATTCTTAATAATCAGACCTGTAGGAGTTTGGATTAGCACAATAGGTAAACGTCCTCTAGAATCATACCGCCGAACCTTGCACCCAGGAACTCGGTTGTTATTTGGATGGTTTGGTATTCGCGGTGTTGGTTCTTTATATTATCTTGCCTATGCATTTGGTCATGGCTTAAAAGGTGAAATAGCCGAACAAATTGCTTGGATAACTTACACTACTATTGTGGCTTCTGTGATTATACATGGCATTAGTTCAACTCCATTAATGAAGTGGTATGAACACAATCTTGCTAATCAAAGAAAGACTACCCCTCGCGCCACAATAGATGAATTTGAGTAAAAGCAATTTTTCTAGGGTGTGTTATCGCTTTAGCCTAATGCACCATCAACAATTTAGGATGCGTTAGGCTTTGGCATAACACACCCTACAATTTAGTTTTCTGAACCTCACTCCAAACCGTAGAGAGGCTTCGACTCTTATTCCCCTTTCTTTTTAGGAAAGGGGTTGGGGGTTAGGTCTATATTCCCTATTTACCTGTCACCTTTTCAATAACTTCTTTCGCTTTTTCACCAAAACTTTCTGGGGGATTTTGTTCTCTCTCAGCTTTCAAATTCCTTTCGTAAGTCTTCTCTATAGTATTAAGGTTTTTTGAATCTTTTACTGCTTGCTCATAAGCTTCTTCTCGGTTTTCTTCTTGAACGCCAACACCTGGGTCATATTCGTTAGCACGATTAATTTTTTCTTCAGAGTTTGGTTTAGACTCTGGAGGTATTAGCTTTAATTCTTCAAGAGTAGTTGCATAACTAGCTGGCTGAACGAAAATAAATGAACCTGACAAGCTGATGAAAATTATTAAGCCAACAATCAAAAAGCTTGAACGTAACGCTTGCTTTAAAGTTAATAGAATTTTTTGCATGGAAAAAATCTCCTAGTTTTTTGGTATGAGCCTTGGTCATGTATAAATACATTCAATATTCAAGGCTCACAGGCATCCTAAGTGTTTAGGTACAGTTCTTCCTTCTACCGCAGGGTATATTAATTTTTACCTATAGTTCAGTTAATGCTATCTGAACATTTTAAGCCTTAGCACTACCTAGATTTTTGTAATAGTCAGATTGTCGTGCTTACACATAGACAAAGGCACTCATGTTGCCCACCCCACAAGATTGGATAATTTATTTGTTGGAAATCCTCTTATAACCAACTGTGATTAATTTGAATTCCTCGGCTTTGCATTACCTCTTCAAATAAATTTGTTGGTAATGCTTCTTCCACAGCAAAAACACCTGGTTTCTTGAGTTTACCTTCTAGCAATAATTGGGCAATACTACCTGTGCCGCAACCAGAAGCCACGGCTGTATTTTCATGTACTACAGTTGAACAATAAACGGCTGTTTCACCATTTTTTTGCCCTGTAACTTCTGAACGAACTGCTACCCCAATTCCACTAAAATTATTAGTGACATCTGTCATCGAATGGCTGACATGAGACAGAAATTCAATCATGTAACGACGCTGCATTAACCATTTGGGAAAAACGTGTGCCGCAATCCAAGTTAGGTGATTGTAAAAATCTGGAACAGAGCCAAACTTAGTAATTACAGTTTTTACTGATGGGAAAGCTTTGGGCAGTGTAAAGGTTTCTGGCATATCAAACCAGTAAACTCCGCTGCGTCCATAGGGAGGTGGAAACTCAACTACTTCTCTTTCACTATAAGGCTTGACTACTTCCCACTTTCCATCTATCCAAGTCTCAAAAGGATACTGCAACCCCAGAAAAGTTGTCCGCATCACTGTAATGCCAGCACCACCAGAACCCGAAACCAAATAACTTAAATGGATCTTTTCTGGTTTATCAAATTGTTCAACACCTTGACGTACCATGCTGTTAGAAATACCAGGAAAAATGCCAGTATTAATAATTGCCGTCACACCAGCAGCAGCAGCTTGTTCATGATAATTGAGAGCTTTGCTGGTATAAGAACGATGGTCGCTGACATCTACATAATTAACGCCTTGAGCAATACAGGTTTCAAGAACATTAGTATCTCGATAGTGAAATGGGCCAGCACAGTGGATGACTAAGTTAGAGTTTGCGATCGCATCTCGCAATTTGTCAACTTCTGCCAAGTCCAATACCAAAAACTGCACTTGTCCTCCCGAAGACAAGCTAACAGCCCTCCCAAACTCCGCAGAACGTCCAGTAATCGTAATCTGTGCCTGGGTATGGGTAGCTAGATCCTGAGCAACAGTGCTACCAATCCGCCCCCGTCCACCAATAATTAAAACGCTGTCTGTCATTACTCCAGATTAGCAATACTAACCTTATTTCATCAGTTTTGCGCTCTATTTGCCATCGGTTACAAGTATGACTTGCCTGCCAAGGAAGGAGGACTTTTCAATTATTGGTAGTTGATATAGCGGTTCTCGGTTGACTGAAGTACAAGAACCCCACCCCCCTCTTCGCTTGCGGGGAGGGGGCTATGATATTAGGAAACGCTATAAGTTTTGCGCGTCAATTTGCCTGACTACCGTTAGCGCCGAATAACTCACCCCAGCAGTACCTTCGCCGGGATGTGTGGAGTCACCAACTAACCACAGATGCTTGATTGGTGTACGATTGGCGAACCCAAAGGGGCCAAAAGTGGGGATTCTTTGACCAATACCGCCAACTATACCGCGATCGCGGGCTGTGAAATGAGCAAAAGTCCGGGGTGTTGCGGCTTCTTGATGAATAATCGTTTCTGGTTTGAGATAGAAATATTGGGCAAGACGAGCGATCGCTTCTTGGGTAAACTTATCTTTTAGTCCTTCATAATCATCAGTCTGCCACCACTGTGCAGGATCGACAAATGAAGAAGCAATAATTGTCGCTTTCCCATCTGGGGCGCGACCGTCTCCAGGATGACTGACGGAAACAAATAGGGAATTATTCTCGCCAATGGGGCCATCAGCATCATACAAAAATTGTAAATGGGGAGGACACCCAGCCGGAATCGCGCTGGCATCTACACCCAAATACACCACAAACGCACCCGATGCTTGGGGCAGTTTTTCCACCCGATTTTGATAACCAGATGGCGCTTGTTCTCCCAACAACTGCACCAAGTTTTGCACGGTGACATTGCTAACTATGTGGTCGGCTGCTTCTGTCCAGACTTCGCCAGTTTTCTGATTTCTAATGACTACAGCAGTAGCTTTACCATTCTCTACTTTGATTTGTTCTACAGTGTGGCGCATCAACAATTTGCCGCCATCTCTTTCTAAAGATTGTACCAGGCGATCGCTTAATACTTGCATACTTCCCTGGAGGTGAAACAATCCTTGGGGTAGTTGGGATACACTCAACGCTGTGGCGGCGTAAAGTAATGCTGTCTTCTCTGCATCCACCTGGGAATATAGCTTTAATTGCAAATCTAAAAAAGTCCTCAATCGCTGGTCATTTCCCAGTCCACATAACCGTAAAGCGTCTCCTACCGTAAACAACGTGAAGGGTACGGTTATTAATGTACTGGGACGCACCGCTTGCGTTAGCTGCCACAAATCCCATAAATTACGTGGTGGTAGCACCGGATCGCGTCCTTGAAATTCCCAACTGGCATTAAATAAAGTTGCCATCAATTGCCAGAATGGTTCGCTACCGGGAAACTGTTTTTGTCGTTCCTCTTGCCATTTCTCTTGGTCGCGCCAGACATTAATCGGTGTGCTTTCCCCAGGTAAATACACCGCACAAGCAGGATCACAAGGCGTTGCTGGCGGTAAATCTATTGACAATTCTGAGAAAATGCGGTGGTGAATTCCCCCTGGTTCCAACCCCGCCACCTGAGTTGCTCCCACATCAAAGGTAAATCCCTGGCGTTTAAACGTCGAAGCACAGCCGCCTGGTACGAGGGCTTGATCTAAAATTAAGACGCTGTAACCTCTATGAGCTAATAATGCTCCGGCAGTCAGTCCACCTATGCCGGCACCAATAACGACGACATGAGAGTTACTTTTGTCAAGAGGTATGCTGGACATTGATTAGTTTGTTTAAGATTCTTAATATTTTTATTTATAATTTTACCTTCTTTGAAAGTTAAATAGTGACCTAACCCCCAACCCCTTCCCTACAAGGGAAGGGGAGTATGATTCAAAGCCTCTCTCCTTTTAGGAGAGAGGAATGGAAGTGAGGTCAGCCTAAACCCAAAAAAGTTGAAATTAACGGCAATAGATTGCTGCACTGTTCAACCAACTTTGTAGCACTGGGTAAACTAGAAATTGTCCCTTTTAAAATCTTTATCGCCGTTTTCGCAGCCTTTTGCATCGCCCCCTCTTGAGGACTTTTCCCCGCTTCTGCTAAAGCTTTCACCTGTTCTAATGCCTCAGCTTTATCTTCTTGCAGTAAGTTTGTATCAGCTTCAATGGCTGCTTGCAATTGCGTCAACAATTCCTTAATTCCCGGCTTATCAGGTTCGGGAGACGCTGGTAACTGGTTGATTGTGTTTGTCACCGTACCACTGATTTCACCTAAATTAATCGTGCCGCTATTATTTAAAGTTCCGCTATTTTCAAATTTACGGCTGGCATCATTGCTGTTAGTCATATTTTTATTCTCAACTTTATTGTCAACTTGAACATTAATTGGTTTATTTGCTAATAATTTTACAATCTCTGTCATTTCTCCACTTTGTTGGCGATAGATAACTATTTGCTCATCTTTAGCCTGTAATTGTACTTTATATTTTTCTTCTACAGCTTGCAATGCCAGTTGATAATTTTGTGTAAAATCACTATGAATCTTTTCTTTGTCAGCACCATCAGGTACACCAACTTTGACGACAACAACACCATCACCTTTATTTTCAATACTCTGTAGGGCTAATTCTGTGTCTTCATTTTGGTCTTGCACTGTTTGAAAGGCATTAACAAAAGCCTTCCAATCAATGCCATTACGGAAAATTAAATCAACAGTATTTAAAACCTCTTCAAACAGCTTAGTAAATTCTCCTGGTTGAAAGTCGCCACTATTGGGGCGGCGTTCGCGATCGTCTGTTTCCGGCTTTGGGTTTTCGAGAAGATAGATAAAGCGACAATCTACATTATCTAATTTGGTTGTACTTTCAATATTCCATGCTTCCACAACTGCACCTGTCATTTGAGCGCTGGTGAAGTTAGTACCTACAGCTTGAGCTAGAGTTAGGTTTGCCCCCTCTAAACAAGCGCCTTGAAAGGTTGCTTCAGTAATATTAGCATCTCTGAGATTTGCCTCTTTTAAATCTGCATCTATGAGGTTAGCACCTTTCAGGTTTACACCAGCATAAGATTTTCCTCGACCATTACCAGTGACGAGTAATTTTATAACAGCTAATTTAGTTAATATGGTGTCGTCAACTCTGGCAAAGTCAAGTTTTTTTGCTTCATAAAAACGGGTGCGTGTTAGGTTTGCTTTTCTAAAATCTGTGTTTTTCAGGGTTGCACCAGTAAAATCAGCATCGGTTAAATCGGCATTGCGGAAGCTAGTTCCACCTGTCGCAGCAAAGGCAATGGCAAACGAGCGAACCCAAGCATATTGTTCATTTCCAGCTAGACTACGCCAACCAATGTAGGCACTAACTATTATTAAAGGGAAGGGGATTAATAAGGCGAGGGATAAGATGCCGGAAAAGCTATTAATAGAGTCTAAAGGAATGGAAATACCTTTGAAACTTAAGAAGGTAACAACCACGACGATAGCGATGGCTATGACTAAGGCGAAAGCTCCAGCAATAGTAAAAGCAAAGGCGAAGGCTCCGATTAAGACGACGGCGATAGTAATAGGAACAGAGATTAAGAGGGAGACAACATTTCCTAAACCTGTTAGGAAACCCTTTTGGATGCTAACAATAAAAAAGACTACTAACAAAATTAAGAATAATGCATTACTGATCAAGTCTTGAAGATTAGTAGTGTAAAGAGCCAATGTTACTAATGCACAAATAAAGAAAAAGAAAAACCCTGAGATTGCCGACAGCAACCACGAAACTATAACTAAACCAATTACCCAACGCTTCTGTAATCCAGCTTTAGCACCTGTGAAGTCAGCATGTTTTAGAATAGCGTTGGTAAAGTTTGCTCCTCTAATATCCTGACCGCTAAAGTTGGCTCCAGTCAGGTTTTGACCTTTAAAAGAGCGACCTCGGAGATTTTGACCGGAGTAGTCTGGCGGCATAATTACTAATTCGTAATTCGTAATTCGTAATTCGTAGTTAAGAAAGTTAGATTAAATCTGGGTTTGGGGGTTTGAATCTGGTGACGGATTTTAGGCGTAGGTTGGGTTGAGGAAGGAAACCCAACATTATCGAGACTTTGTTGGGTTGAGCGATCGCTCAACCCAACCTACTATTCTGAAATTTTATACAACTTTACTCTGCAATATTCCGTATGTTAGCAAAATAAAAATAATACAAATATTTTGGATGCAACACGCAGTATAAAAGCATATCTGTGTGTCCTTACCTTTAAATACTTAAGTTATTATCAGTAATATTGAAGTTGATGTCACCATATTTAAGCTGTAGTTATTAATATTGCAAGTGTAGCGGTCTAATTTGTAACGGGAGTGGTTCCCGAACTTATGGGAGTGGTCTAATTTGTAACGGGAGTGGTTCCCAAATTTATGGGAGCGGTCTAACTTGTAACGGGAGTGGTTCCCGAACTTATGGGAGCGGTCTAACTTGTAACGGGAGTGGTTCCCGAACTTATGGGAGTAGTCTAACTTGTGACGGGAGCGGTCTAACTCATGACGGGAGTCGTCTACTTTGCAACATTACTCACTAATTGCGGTGTTTCAAGTTTCGCTTACTAATTATTCATTCATAATACAGGAGCGATCTAAATTTTTCTATAATTGCACTATACCTGAACAAGTTATCACTATAAGCTTGGTCAAAATTCCCTGTTACACCTTTGTTTTTTAGGATTGCTAGATGAATAATCAACTGTACGAACAAGATTTTAATCTTTGGCGACAAAGCATTATTGAGCAGATTAAAGAACATCGTTTTAATGATATAGATTGGGAGCATTTGCTTTTAGAATTAGAAGACATGGGAAAGTCAGAGAAACGGTCATTTATTAGTAATTTAACAATCTTGATTGCTCATTTACTCAAGTTAACCGTTCAATGTGATGCTCCAGAGATGATGAAAGCAAGCTGGTATAGTTCTGTCACAGAACATCGTTTCCGAGTAAACAAAGATTTAGAAGAAAATCCTTCTTTTAAGAACTGCATTACCGAAGTCCTTTTTAAAGCCTATGCCGATGCTTGTAAACTGGCAATCAAAGAAAGTAAAAAAGCTAAATTAGGAGTGAGAAAACCAACTGACGCAGAATATCCTCTCGATTGTCCTTTTTTGATAGAACAGTTATTAGATGAAGATTTTTATGGAGACACTGATTAAAAGTTATCAGTTATGTTCCATAGTTAAGTTACACAAGAGAATTATTGTAAAAACGGAAACATTGTATCCCGTAAAACATGGTGGCATGGGACACGCTGAGGGTCTTTGATAATTTCTTTGCCTCATGGGGTCTTGTTTCACCTTCTGCGTCTCATCCACTCACCCTACAGCCTCGAATCGACTTTTGGCAAATTGGCGTGAGATTCTTGTATGTTTATTACTACAATTACTATTGATGCTAGATAATGGGAAGGCTTTGACATTTTCTTGCCAATCTAGCCCAGACAAACAGAACTAACACTTATGCGAACTCACTATTGCGGCGAACTCCGAAAAGAACATATTGGAGAAACAGTTACCTTTTACGGATGGATAGACCGTCGCCGCGATCATGGTGGTGTGATATTTTTAGATTTACGCGATCGCTCTGGAATTGTCCAAATCGTCAGCGATCCGCAACGCACCCCAGATTCATACCAGCAAGCAAACGCCCTGCGAAATGAATATGTTGTCGAAATCACTGGTAGAGTAACGCAACGTCCCGAAGAATCGCTGAATACCCGCATCCCCACAGGCGAGGTAGAAATTTACGCTGATAAAATTCAACTCCTGAATGCTGTCCGCAAACAGTTACCTTTCCAAGTTTCCGTAGCTGACACTGAGACAGTGCGGGAAGACTTGCGGCTAAAATATCGTTATTTGGATTTGCGACGCGATCGCATGGCGCAAAATTTGCAACTGCGTCATCAAATTGTCAAAGCCATGCGTCGTTATCTAGAAGATTTGGAAGGTTTTATCGAAGTCGAAACGCCAATACTTACCCGTTCTACCCCAGAAGGGGCGCGGGATTATGTTCTACCCAGTCGTGTCAATCCTGGTGAGTGGTATGCTTTGCCGCAATCACCCCAGCTATTTAAACAATTGCTGATGGTATCTGGCTTGGACAGATATTATCAGATTGCCCGTTGCTTTCGTGATGAAGACTTACGCGCCGACAGACAACCGGAATTTACCCAGTTGGACATGGAAATGAGCTTCATGTCCCAAGAGGAAATTATCGAACTAAACGAGAAGTTAGTTTGCCATATCTTCAAAACAGTTAAAGGAATTGAGTTACAGCGCCCTTTTCCGCGTCTCACTTATGCTGAAGGGATGGAACGCTACGGGAGTGATAAACCAGATACCCGCTATGGTTTGGAATTAGTTGACATCTCAGATATTGTCAAAGAATCTGGTTTTAAAGTCTTTCGGGACACTGTTACCAATGGTGGTATCGTCAAAATCCTGCCCATTCCTAAGGGTAACGATGTAATTTCTAATGTCCGCATTAAACCAGGCGGCGACTTATTTAAAGAAGCTAGCGAAGCCGGTGCTAAAGGTTTAGCTTTTATCCGCGTCAGGGATGATGGCGAAATTGACACCATTGGCGCGATTAAAGACAACCTCAGCGTTGAACAAAAACAGGAAATTTTGCGCCGTACAGGTGCTAAAACTGGACATTTGCTGTTGTTTGGGGCTGGTGATGCTGCTACAGTTAATAAAACGTTAGATAGATTACGGCAAGCGATCGCTAAAGAATTTAGCTTAATCGATTCAGAAAAAATCAACTTGCTGTGGATTACAGACTTTCCGATGTTTGAGTGGAATGGTGACGAAAAGCGTCTAGAAGCACTACACCACCCGTTTACAGCACCTCATCCTGATGATTTAAGCGACTTAAAGACTGCACGCGCCCAAGCTTACGACTTGATACTCAACGGCGTGGAAGTTGGCGGCGGAAGTCTGCGGATTTATCAGCGAGAAATTCAACAACAGGTGTTTGAAGCCATCGGTTTATCTCCTGAAGAAGCACAAAGTAAATTTGGCTTTCTCTTAGAAGCATTTGAATATGGTACACCGCCGCATGGTGGCATCGCCTACGGTTTAGATCGTTTGGTAATGTTGCTAGCTGGAGAAGAATCCATTCGAGATGTCATTGCTTTTCCGAAGACACAACAAGCGCGTTGTTTGTTAACAGATGCACCTTCGAGTGTAGATGCTAAACAGTTGAAAGAATTGCACGTTGCTTCGACTTATAAACCAAAGTCTTAGTGAACTAGCGAATTGTCTAAGTAGGGTGGGCAATGCCCACCAACTACATAATATACCTGTTTGCCTACAGCTATAATTTGTTTCAAAATTTGTAGATGACAACAAACAAACTCAAAGCCTTAGAGCTTTTTGCTGGTATCGGTGGCTTTCGCCTGGGTATGGCAAATGCAAATATTCAAACAGTATGGGCGAATGATATTAACGAACTTTGCTGTAAAGTTTATGAAAGTCATTTTGGCAAAGACTCAATTACTTTAGGCGATATCAACGAAATCTCTATCTTAGACATTCCCAATCACGATATATTAACTGCTGGCTTCCCTTGCCAACCGTTTAGTCCGGCTGGTAAAAAACTTGGCGTGAGAGATATAGTTAGGGGAACACTATTTGAGCGCATTATAGAAATATTAGACCAGAAGCAACCAAAATATTTCTTTTTGGAAAATGTCAAAAGACTTTTGACAATGGAAGACGGCTATCATTTTAGATTAATTTTAAATGCACTTTCTGAATTAGATTATTTTATCGAATGGCGAATAATTAGCCCCTTGAGCTTTGGTATCCCTCAAAATAGAGATAGAATTTTTATCTTTGGCACAAAATTAAACTCAACAGATATAACACCTAATACTTTAGAAAGGCTATCAGTCTTTTTAACTAAAGAAGACAATATTTTATTACCAAATATAGAAGTTCCATTGGTAAAATATATGTTACCAATCATGACGATGAAAAAGAAAAATGATAATTGGGGAATTGCCTATAAAAACCAGATGTTGACTCAAAATATTTCGTCATTGCCTAATATTAAGCCGAGAAAGAGGCTTCAGGATATTCTTCAGGATGAGTCAATGGTGGATACTCAGTTTGATTTTACTGCCGATACGCTGGAGCGGATTAAGCAAAGTAAGCCTGTAAATCGTTATTGTAATGGAGTTGAAATTTTGTACAACCAAGATGGAGGCGCGAGACTTGGTTATACTATATTCGGAACTAATGGCATTGCATCAACATTGACTGCCTCAACATCAAGGCATTATGAACGCTACCAAGTAAGTGATAAATTTCGACGTTTAACTAATATTGAATATGCCAGACTCATGGGTTTTCCTGATGATTGGTGTCAAGTTGTCAGAATTTATGATCAATACGCATTATTTGGAAATGCTATTGTACCAGCTTGTGTAGAGTGGGTGTGCAAAAGAATCGGTCAAAAAAACTTTGAATTGAGTAAACCTGGTTGGCAACAATTAACTTTGGCTATTTAAAAAATGGAAGTGCTAACCTTATCCTCTCTCAAAACTGCTGCACGAGATTTTTGTGTTGTACTTGGCGCAACACCGATTCTTAATTTGTATGGCGTTACAGATGGCAAAGCAGTAGGAACCTATGTTGAGTTGACTTTTAATCAATTTTTGTCCACAAAGTACGAATACACCCTTGGTAGTGCTGCTTTGGGAATTGATTTTCCCGGATTAGAAGTTGATTTAAAAGTGACATCCATTCGTCAGCCCCAATCTTCTTGCCCCTTTCGGAATGCCAGTCAAAAAGTGTATGGATTGGGCTATCATCTGCTGATATTGGCTTATGAAAAGAGTGATGAGCATAGCTCTCGTACAGCTAATTTAAAATTCCAGAATATCGTCTTTGTATCAAGAGAAAGAACTGGAGATTATCAAACAACCTATGGGTTAATAGAAATCTTACGCCGTAATGGGAACAAAGAAGATGTAATAGCATTTTTAGAGGAACGCAACTTTCCTTTAGATGAAATTGGGCGTGAAATACTCGCAGAAAGAATTTTGCAGCAACCGCCAGAAATTGGCTACCTGACAATTTCTAATGCACTACAGTGGCGGTTGCAATACAGTAGGATTATCCAGGTAGCAACTACGACGACAACAGTAGGTGTAGAAAATCTACTGCTAGAGTGAAGGGAATTGATGCAGCTGCCACAATAGAATTAAGCTGTTACCCCCAGAATTCCTTATGAGTGAATCTATCACCTTGACAGACGCTGGCTTATTACCAGAAGAGTTGTTACCAGATGTTAGTCATTTGGTGACAGAGGACGATGAACCCTTGGATAATCTACCATCTGAAAAACAACAAAGATTACTGACAGAAACCCTTTACAGTTCTTGGAATGGCGCAAGTAATGCCCAAGGGTTTCTCGTGGCCGCCAATGTGGGGTTGTTTGCCAGTAACAAGCAACCACCAATTGTGCCTGATGTATTTTTGAGCCTGGATGTACAAGTAGCTGAAAACTGGTGGGAAAAAAGGCATCGCTCCTATTTCTTTTGGGAGTTTGGCAAACCGCCAGAGGTAGTAATTGAAATTGTCTCCAATCGAGAAGGCAATGAAACAGGGCGGAAAATCTTAGAGTATGCCAGGATGCGGGTAATGTACTACATTATCTTTGATCCAACCCGGCAACTTGGTAGTGAAGTTCTACAGATGTACGAGTTGCGAGGGCGGCAATACATACCCATGAGTGAGCAATGGCTGACTGAAGTTGAGCTAGGTTTATGTTTGTGGGAAGGTGCGTATGAAGGTAAGCGGGATGTTTGGCTGAGGTGGTGTGACGCCACGGGGAATATAATTCCTACTGGTGCAGAACGAGCAGAACTTGAACGTCTACGAGCCGAACAAGAGCGAGAAGCTAAAGAAGCTGCTCTGCAACGGGCTGAACGCTTGACAGCACAGTTACGAGCCTTGGGTGTTGAGCCAGAAGTGTGAGGATGGGGATGTAGTCCAATTAATTGAATAAATGCTGTTGTAAGAGCGAAATTACCAGGAAACCCCATAAAAACAAAAAAAAACCCGCCATAGCGGGTTACACAACAAACTAAGAACATTGAAAACTTGATTTAGCTGGAATACCTCATCTCAGCTTCCAGTTGATGAATCAGTTGTTCGTCGCCATTTGCTCTGGCCACTTGCAAGCGATGCTCTAGGCTTTTTTGAATATTCGCTCTGTGAGCTTCTCGTGATTTGCTTACACTTTGTAGTCTATTTTGACTCATAATGATTACCTTCTTTAATTTTTAGCTTTATGTCTTGTATTCTTAACATAGCATATATTTTGTAGCTGTTGTTACAGAAAAATAATTTTTTATATAATGATTTTACCAAAATATGTCTAAGAACCAGATAGGTCAACAACGCCTCGTGACTTTACTGAGCGATTTCGGCGATCGCGATGTTTATGTAGGGATAATGAAGGGAGTCATAATCCAAATCAACCCCAGACTGACGGTGGTAGACTTAACACACCAAATTGCGCCGCAAGACATCGCCGCAGCTAGGTTTTGCCTGATGAATGCTTATCCCTATTTCCCAATTGGGACTGTGCATGTGGCAGTAGTAGATCCCGGTGTGGGAAGCAAGCGACGAGCGATCGCAGTAGAATTTGCTCAAGGGTTTCTGGTCGGCCCAGATAATGGTATATTTAGCGGCGTACTCAGTCAAAGTCCAGCGATCGCAGCCGTCGAACTGACAAATCTTAATTATTGGCGAACTCCTCAACCAAGCAAGACTTTTCACGGTAGAGATATCTTTGCACCAGTGGGAGCTAATCTTGCTAGTGGTGTCCCCCTCAAACAGCTAGGACAAGAAATTGATCCAGCAAATTTGGTAAAACTGGATATAGGCGAGTGCAAGCAGACAACCACTGGTGTAGTGGGTTGCATTCAATATATTGACAATTTTGGCAACTTAGTGAGCAACATTCCAGCAAGTTACGTGCAAGGCAAAACTTGGTGTGTGCAAGCCGCTGGGTTGACTATACCAGGCTGTGAAACTTACAGTGATGTCAACGTGGGAGAGATAATAGCTTTAGTTGGCAGTCAGGGTTGGGTAGAAATTGCCATTAATAGCGGCAATGCTCACTCAAAGTTGCAGTTAGATTGGCAAGAACCGCTTCAAGTTGTGCTGACTTAAATCCCGCACCTCGTCAGTGCCACATCCAGAGAAACACCAAAGTTATATCCTCTCTCCACAGTTGGTAGATGTCCTGGGGGGAAGGTTTTAAAGTTTGGTTCTTTGCCAGGTTTATACTCGTATCTTTTAGTTTGCTGATTATAGTTCCACTGAATCAGCCACTCACCTGTTAACGTTTGCCATCCAACCGCGTCATACATCTTGCGATAATCGTTTTTTTGTTCCCTCAAAATCTTTTCTTGAGCGCTAAAGCCCAACTTACCATCACTGGCTGTACTCCAAAGCTTGTCAATGGTTTTCAAATCAACACACGAAAGTGCATTCATTTCATCTTTCCCAATATCACCCTCTGCTTGTGCCTTAGTGCCTGCAACATCTAGCATTTTCAGGTAAGTTTCTCGGTCAGATTGTTGCCAATCTTTGTTTTGTAAATATTTTTGCAACTGACTGGAATCGACATTGCGGGCTGTGGTAATTTCTACTTGCTTCAATGAGCCAGAATTAGTAGTTGTGTTAACTAAATCAGTGTTTCCGGGATTTTTACTCTCAGACTTAGACCGGGTTAACGAATATCCAATCCAGCCCAAAACAGCAAATATACCGATAAGACTTGCTGTGATTAGTAAAGTTAGTGTCAGAACAGTCTGATTATTCTTTGCCATTTTTGGATGCTTCTGATTACTTTGAATACCCCAGGTTGAATTTAGTCTAACCGCTACTACATGGATGTATATATTGTCATATCATCTCTCTCTTATTTCTTAACAGGTCTATTTTACAATGTCATCTTTTTGGAGAGAATAAGATATTTAGTCACTTACTTCAGACTGTCTCAGGAGAGTTGTTACGGTAATTGTTTAATGATTCTAGACGTGAGAGCCAATTGATATTCCGTGTAATCGTCGATTCAAGCGCGATTTTTCTAACATATTGGCAATCAGATGATGGACTTTCATGTACTCGCAGCCTTTGACGAGATCCAGTTGTAAAATTATATATCCCTCAGTCAGGAAAATTGTGATGTTTAGACCTTTACTACTTATACTAATTATTACAGAAATTCTAAGTAGCTTTTTGAACCTGACACCCTCTACTGCCTTTGCACAACAGACATATGAACCAACAAATGAGTCGCTCTCAAAGCATGAAGTTCCAGAGTGGTTCAAAGATGCTAAACTCGGCATTTTCATTCACTGGGGCGTGTACTCTGTACCTGGTTGGGCACCACTGACTGGTGAACAGAACAAGGTAGTTGCAGAACGCGGTTGGGAATATTGGTTCCAGCATAACCCTTATGCTGAATGGTACTACAACTCCATGAAACTTGAGGGCAGTGATACCTATAAGCATCACCGTGCAACCTACGGTGAAAATTTCACCTATGACGACTTCATCCCTACGTTCAACGCAGCCATCACACAGTGGAATCCATCTCAATGGGCAAAACTGTTTTCTAAAGTAGGTGCGCGGTACGTTGTGCTGACGACCAAGCATCATGATGGCTTTCTGTTATGGCCTAGCAAAACCACAAACCAGTCAGGACGAGTGGCGGCGCGGGATGTTGTGGGCGAACTGACACAAGCTGTTCGTAAACAAGGTATGCGTATGGGTCTGTACTACTCCGGCGGTATTGATTGGTCTAAACAAGATACAACGGTGACAGACTTTAACACGTTGGTCGCAGCCATTATCCAAGAAAAAGCTTACGCTGAATATGCTAACGCTCACTGGCACGAACTCATTGACCGCTATCAGCCGTCTATCTTATGGAATGACCTTGGCTACCCTGTTGGTCAAGCGAATGAGATTATGGCTTATTTTTACAATCACGTACCTAACGGTGTAGTTAATGACCGCTTTGATTTAAATGGGCAATTCGGTTTACACTTCGACTTCTCCACACCTGAATACAGTCAACTCAAACAAATCGAACCAAAGAAATGGGAAAGCACAAGGGGTTTAGGTTACTCGTTTGGTTACAACCAGAATGATACCGACTTGAACATGATTTCAGTAGATGAACTGGTTGACTCATTCGTTGACATTGTTAGTAAAAACGGCAACTTACTGCTCAACATTGGCCCAAATGCCGATGGTTCAATCTCCAAACTGCAAACTGAACGGTTGCTCGGCTTAGGCAAGTGGCTAGATGTAAATGGTGAAGCCATCTTTGGCTCGCGCTATTGGATACGCTCAGAAGATGTATCCACTCAAGGCATCCGAGTGCGCTACACCACAAACAAAGGTAATTTGTATGCTGTCTTGCTTGATACTCCCAAGAGTCAGACGCTGACAATCCCAGGGCTAATTCTGCCGAAAAATGCAAAGATTACAATGCTAGGGGCAAAAGGTAAACTTGAGTGGCACCAGTGCGGACAGAATTTATTTGTCACGCTACCGGATATGTCTGCGGTGAAAAAATCACCAGCCTACACGTTGAAAATCAGCCAGATACCTCTTTCCTGAAGCTCGGATAGTAACTCAACAAGATCTGCTCACGAAACATTCACCCTTGATTTTGATTTGTAACGCTAATTCAGCAGTTATAGCAGCCGCCAATACGGTTAGGACGCTGTACGAAGAACATTTTCCATAGCATTCCGAACGCAATGAAGAGTGCTGAGTTCCGAGTGCTGAGTGCTGAGTTAAAAGACCACCCACAAGGGGTGGGGTATCAACCAACTCAAGAGTTAAGAAGATTCCGTCCACAAGGGGCCTTGCTCGTACCAAGTACATAAGTGCTGAGTAGTTTTTTACTTGACTCAACTCAGCACTCAGCACTCAGCACTCAGGACTGAGTGTTGTCAAATTTAATTAGCTGTTTACGAATTCGACTTTTCAACCATGACCAGAGTGTTGGCTTGTGGTTCGGCAAGCCCTAGCATTATTTGTTCAATGCGGTCTAGTCTGCTTGGGAAGTACTCAGGCGTGTCGGTCATTTTAGGTTAAGCTTAGTCCTCTATTAAAAATTATATAAAGTTGTGACCTCTGTCCGCCCGTTATTTTAGCAACAGTTCTTGGACTGAAAAGCCTGACACGCTTTAGACTGCTAGTTTTGCATAGGAGGCGAAAAGTACAACACAGCGCGACGCGATCGCTGTTTTCTCTCTCAGCCGCCCCACCTACCCTAGCGTAAAGCCGTGACCGAGCAAGAAGGTTTCTGCTGGATCGGGGGTTGGAAGCTTATAAATATAGCCTTTTAACAGAGTAAAGTAGACAATCATTGTGATGGAAAAAAATCAGTTGAGTGGCAAGCGATGATACAAATAGACCAGGATTTACTGGCAAAAGCTTATTCTGCATTTAACGCCCGTGATATTGATACAGTTCTTGGGGTTATGGATTCTAATGTAGAGTGGGCAAACGGTATAGAAGGAGGACATATTCATGGGCATGATGCAGTGCGCGATTATTGGACTCGTCAATGGAACTTAATTAATCCTTATGTTGAACCTACAGGGTTTCAATCCGATGAGAGTGGGCGAGTAGTGGTTAATGCGTGATTTAGATGGAAACTTGATCGTGGATCAAATGGTTCAGCACGTTTATACTATCGAGAATGGCTTAATCCGACGAATGGACATTCAGGGTTTATGAATTAAGGGATTTACAAAATTTAAACGAGGTTACTGGTAGTAATTGGAGAACTTTTCACCCAAATATTCCGACTGTTATAAAAATCTCCACGTTGCTCCAAAGTAAAACCACCAAGTAACAATCCTAACCACACCTCCACCATCGACATCTTCAATCCCTGTTGCAGTTTAGTCAAAGAAATTTCATCTTTGACATTGATCAGGTAGTTAGCGTGCTTATTTTACCAGCCGTTAACC
The DNA here is from genome assembly GCF_036917655.1 of Nostoc sp. Classification (GTDB taxonomy): domain Bacteria; phylum Cyanobacteriota; class Cyanobacteriia; order Cyanobacteriales; family Nostocaceae; genus Nostoc. The sequence goes on along the minus strand of NZ_JBALCY010000029.1, from coordinate 317 downwards.
CAAAGCAATGAATTGGTTCTAAGCGACAAATAGGCTGTTGTCCCAGCCAGAGTTCTGCACCTAAAGCGTGCAATGGCTTATCCCCAGGTTCCTTATTTTCGTACCAGCAATGGTGAAAAACAAACGGGGTATTATTGTTAACTTTAATTTTGGCTGGGGACGTTCGACTTCAGCCCAAGTTGCACCATACTGTGCTTCTAAGTGGGCAATAGAAGGATTAACTAGGGCTTGCTGAAAAAGTCGTATTTAAGCCAGATCAAGAATCAGTTAACAATGCTTGTAAGTGAAAACATAATTCATTATATGAACCAATTTGA
>NZ_JBALCY010000028.1:0-95952 GCF_036917655.1 Nostoc sp. | reverse complement strand
GTGAGAGTTAGGATCTTTTAAAGCTTGTTTTAATAAAGGTTTACTTTGGAGTTTATCTACCTTGTCCGACTTGGGCGAACTATTATCACTAGCAGCTGTATGATTTTGTCCGATGACATTAATTGTGGCTAATTCGGATAACTGTTTGGTTTTTTGTAAGTGAGAGTTAGGATCTTTTAAAGCTTGTTTTAATAAAGGTTTACTTTGGAGTTTATCTACCTTGTCCGACTTGGGCGAACTATTATCACTAGCAGTTGCATGATTTTGTCCGATGACATCAATTGTGGCTAATTCGGATAATTGTTTGGTTTTTTGTAATTGAGAGCTAGGAGCTTTTAAAGTTTGTTTTAATAAAGGTTTATTTTGGATGTTATCTACTTTATTTGAATTGAACGAACTATTATCATTAGCATGGACATGATTTTGTCCAATGACATCAATTGTTGCTAATTCGGATAATTGTTTGGTTTTTTGTAGGTGAGAGTTAGGAGCTTCTAAAGTTTGTTTTAATAAAGCTTTTCTTTGGAGTTTATCTACTTTATCCGACTTGAACAAACTATTATTACTAGCACTTGCATTATTTTCTGCTTTCAAAGTAATATTATTTTTTCCGTCAAATTGAAAGGCGATCGCAGAAAATTGAACTAGGATTATTTTGAACAAAATTGTTGAAGACAAAAAGCAGCTTACAATTATCTTCAGATTTTTTTTGAATCTCATGAGTGAGATATTTACAATTCTTTGATTTGAAAGTTTACAGGTTTCCACAATAGAAATATGCTGTTTGGTAGATGCAACAATGAAAATCACAATGAATTCAAACTACAGAAGACTAACTACTAGTTGTTTTAGCTGTCAAAATCAATTTTAAGGATCAAAAAATAGTCATTATTTTATTTTTAAAACTCGTTTTTCTGGGTTTGCTTGGACGTATTCAATAGTCATTTCAGTTAATTCGATATAGCCAAATAAAACCGATTTTTTTATCCTGACTGTAAAGAAGAAAATAAAATTAAGCAGATTTACTGCAACAAGAGTGTAATTCTTGAGCAAAAATTAAACCTCAGCAAAATCACCAGAGCTAGAAAAGCGAGTTACTTTTTAGGTGTAAAAACACCTAATGTGAGGATATTCAGTCAAAAAAGTGGGTGAAAAATATGTTTCAGGCTACTCGCCGCCGTCTTGCAATTTGGTATACTGCCGTAACTGCCGTATTACTACTACTGTTTGCCAGTGGCGTTTATTTATACGTCCGCAATACACTGATTGAGCGGATTGATGATACCCTTAACCATGTAGTAGAAATAGTGGAGCGTTGTCTCACAACCAGCCCCTGTGCGTCTACGCTCATATTTGAGCCAATTAATGCTGATGCAGATAAATTTCGTATTAATGTAGAAGCCAGTCTTGGTAATAATACCGATACCGTAGAAGATGACCACATCGACCTAGAATGGTTTAGTCCGACTGGTGAATTACTTTGGTCAACGCTATCTGAACCCCTAAATATTCCTATTCATGCCAACCGCACTGGTGAAACTGTGCGCGTAGTCAAGGGAAAGAGTGAAAATTTAAAATCACCGTTGGCGCAGCCTCTCGTAGAGAAGCGTCTCCGACAGGAAAAGTTCAGTTCGGCCACCAAACTTCTGAGCGGAGAAAGCCTCCTCTCAGAGTCAAGAAAAGTCGCCGCCAAGGGCGAACTGAACTTCTCCCAAGGGAAGACGCCAAAGGCGAACGGTGATTCAGCACTGTTATTACGGCAAATCACACAACGGGTGGAAGTGGGACGGCAGGTATTAGGATATCTACGTGTTAGCCATCCCTGGTTTGAAGTCACTAAACCCAGTCGCCAGTTAATTTTTGATTTGGCGCTAGGCATTGGGTTAATGGTGCTTTCTGTGGGAGCAAGTGGCTGGTTTCTTTCGGGTAAAGCGATGGAACCTGTAGGTGAGTCTTATCAACGCCTCAAACAATTTACTGCTGATGCTTCCCACGAACTTAGAAGTCCTATTACTTTGATTCAAACAAATGTGCAAGTTGCTCTTGCTGACTTGGATTTAGCAGAGGTAGAAGTGACTACTTCTTTGCAGTATCGGCAACAGTTAAAGGTGGTGGAACGGTTAACGCAGCGTTTGGGTAAGTTAGTCAATGACTTACTGTTCCTAGCACGGCAGGATAGTGGTATTAGCAAAGATATGTTTTCACCTTGTCCGCTGGACGCTTTGCTGATGGAGGTGGTTGAAGAACAACAATTGTTAGTCCCTGAAAAAGAAATCGCCCTTTCTTTAGACTTAGTTGATCCTCCCGCCTCCGAAACTAGCCCCGAATTACTGGAAAATTGGTTTACCCTTGTGGGCAATTGGGATCAACTGGTGCGGCTATTCACAAATTTAATTGCTAATGCTTTGCATTACAGTCCAGCAGGTGGACGGGTGAAAGTGGAATTGGCGCGGATAGAGGGAATAAATCGCGTTTCTGGACTACGTTACACCAGTGCCCAGTTGCAAGTTAAAGTGAGTGATACCGGAGTTGGAATTCCAGCGTCAGCACTACCACACTTGTTTGACCGTTTTTATCGGGTAGATCCGGCACGGACTCATACAATTGGGAATACAGCTACAGCCAGCGCTACTGGTTCAGGATTAGGATTAGCGATCGCTCAAGCTATTGTCGAACATCATCAGGGTCATATTCAAGTTGAAAGTATCCAAGGCATTGGCACTACGTTTACTGTCACTTTACCAATAACTCTTGAGTCTTAATTCGGCAATAAATATTTCTTTCCTGTGATAGATGTAAGATTCCAGTCTACTAAAGTGAACTTTAACTATTAGCCAGAAAATTTATTTTTTAGCCGGATGTTATTAAACAAGACAATTTGACTGTTACAAAAATGTGGTTAATGACAATGATTAAAGTCTCTGGTCTTATCTAAAGATTGACGCTTTCAGTCTTGAGAATGAAATATATTTATTTTTTTAGATTATTTACGCATCCTTAGCTAGATACGAAAAATCGAGTGCTTTGTTATATATTAGATGTATTCAACCACTGACCAGCCCAAATTAAATTTACTGCTTGAGAAATCATTAAATAAAGAAAAATTGAAGTTTTTTTTAGGAGTCAATAATGAATATGAAGTCTCAAAAATTTCGCAAGTCCGCTGAGTTCTTTGGCGCTATTTGTGGGGGATTACTGATTAGTCTGCCAGCAATTCCTCAAGCAGTAGCACAAGAATCTACTCCCAAAATTAACCCTTGTCCGAGGATTTTCTACGAAGAACCACATAATAATCAGGTTGTGGTACCGCAGGGATGTCCTCCCAATGCGCTAACACAAAGACTAGCTGCTCAAGGGCTTCTTCCCGTCCCCGCTACCTCATCACAAGACCAAACAAAATTGGGTGTCGGCGGTGAAGCTCCACAACCAAATGTCATACCACTACGCCCAGTCCCTGGCGATCAAACTCAACAGCCCTCACCAGGGAAGGTTTCCACTGACCAACCAGCACTACTACAACCACGGCAAACCCCCAGTGCTACGATCGCACTAACAAATGGTACAGTTAATATCAAGTTGGTAAATGACACTGCGGCTAATGTAACTTTCCAAGTGATTGGCGATACGGCACCGCGATCGCTGCAAGGTAAGTCAGATGTAACACTGCAAGGTTTAAAGGTACCAGTAACGGTGACATTTGAACGAGAAGATCACGGACAGTTGATAGTGACTCCACAACCTTCTTCAGAGCCAGGAAGTTTGGAAGTTACATTTAAGGAAGCCACGAATGCAGCACAAGGTAGAAGTGCTATGAGAATTGAACGAAACGGTTCAGTCTTCTTGAATTAATCAAATAGTGCGAAAATTATAGTAGGGGCAATTCATGAATTGCCCCTACTTTCGCCGCAGCATTTTAGTGACCTTATTCAGCAATTGCACTTCTTGTTTGCTGTCTTCCAATGTGCGTGCTAGGATAATCGCCCTTTCGTAAAAATTGCGGGCAGTTAGGTAATTACCTTGCTGCTCGTATAATTGAGCATAGGACTCAAAAGATTTTAATTCTTCTTGCAAATTTTGCGATTCTTTTGCGAGTGTTAAACGTTGCTCTAGTAAATCAAAGGCCCGTTCGTAGCGTCCTATAGCACCGTGAGCAGTAACTAAACCGTCAATTGCCCGGAATTCATTAGTGCGATCGCGGTTAGTTTTAGCTGTCTGCATTGCTGCCCCATAAGTGGCAATGGTATCCTGATAATTTCCAGATGCTAGGTAGGCATCACCTAAATTATTGAGGGTATTTGCTTCACCGATGGCATCGCCAGTCTGACGGCGGAAAATTAAAGCATTTTCATACAATTTAATCGCCTTGTTATAATCTCCCAACCTGGCTGCTACCAAACCCAAATTACTCAAAGATAGTCCTTCCCCTTCAATATTTTTGACATTGTGAGCAATTGCGAGTGCATCTTCAACAGTTTTACCAGCAGCAGCAGATTCTCCTTGTTGCAGCAGAAATGTACCGATATTATTCAGCACAAAAATCTGAGCTTGCAAGTCTTTAGTATCACGAGCGATCGCTAATCCTCGTCGTAAAGAATCTTCCACCTCTTTTAAACTACCTAGCTGCACATAAGCCTTAGCAAGCAAATTGTAAGTTAGACCTTGTGCTTTCAGGTCGCCAATTGAGTGATATAATTCCAGTGCCCGCAAGCAAGACGCAATTGTTTTATCGGCATATCCTGAGGCGTATTGTTGTTCACCGATACTCAGCAAACTGTCTGCTTCATCTCTTGATTGTTCCCCAACGGAACTATTTAAAGGGCGGTGGAGTTGTTGCGTAATATCAACCGCACCCGCCGCTATCGGACTCAGCAAAAAAGTAAACAGTAAAAAGCAGTGCAAAAGTATCTGATTCGGAGAAATCGCACGCCAGTTGCTACAACTCTCTTGACCAGAGCAACGCACTGGCTTACCTACCCAAACTAAGCCTACCTTTTGCCTTGGAAATAAAAGCCGTTGTTTCATAAAAATTACCCGTAAAGTTGCGGGTTTAAGTAGAAGGTCTAAGAAGAAGTTTTAAGTTTTTAAATTGAAGACAAACAATATACGCATTTATACGCAAGTTATGATTGAGCAAAATCTTCCCCAAAGTATATGGCGCGGATATCTATGGGTAATTTGTCCTCTAGCATACGATAGCCTTCTTGGAGAAAATTGGCTACTTCGCTAGGAGCGATCGCTTGTCCTTCGGCTTGCAGATAGGCAGCGATTCTAGTTTCGCTCCAGTGGAAAGTTTGAGCCATTAAGACGATTAATCGTAAAACAGCTGGAAGTTGGTCTAATGCCTGTTGCACATAGCACCATAGCGGCGGCGAAGTCGCTTGAAGAGAATAATGAATTGCTTCTGTGGGTGGTAGCTTAATCTCGTTAATACAGAAAGCTGTCATATTAATTAACCAATTTTGCATGGTTAAGGCTTCCTCGCCTGATTCAGAGTCAGTTAAATTTAGTCCACCGAGTTCGTAGTAGATATGTCGCCAAGTGAGGGCAAACAGATAATCTGCCTGCACAGGCGATCGCGCCGAATGCCGAATTAAGGTATACACTATGGGACTATAGCGGCAAAAAATCACTGTAAAGTACTTTCCGGCATCTGGATGGCGCTGAAACAGAGTCAGTAGTTCATGGTCACTGTAATGGAACAGCGACTTCACCAGGGGGTGATTAGCTTCCGGAAAATGAGGAATTTGCATAAGCCTTTCAATTGATAGTTGTTAAAATAGTTTTGGGAATTGCACTCCCGTAGTTAATCGCATAATATCTTGGTGTTGCCCAGTTTGTAGCCCACACTCAGACTACTTGAGTATTGATAAACTAGAAACAAAGACTTAATTTTAGTCTTAATCGACAATCATAAAATTGACTCCCTTATAGAATCCTTATTTGTTCATGGTTATAGCAGTTAGTGTGATGTCGTTCCTGCTCAGTCCCCTTACCTTCGGCTCCTTTTTGCCTTCCCTGCCCTTAGATAGCCTGTTCTCCACCCAAGGCATTATGGTAATGCTGCTAGCAGCTTACGCTGGTGCCATGTGGATGTTCCTCACCAGTGCCCCAAAAGTACACACTGTAATGGTGTCAGATTTGGAGATTGCCCGACAGTTGTATGAAGGGCTGCTAGATTTGCCAGCTGCTGAGGTGCCATTGCACTACTACTACAACTACGAACAAACTATAGGCGCAACTGGCATTGATCCACTATATATGTCTACTGGGCCGAGCTTGTCTAGCAAAATGATGAATAATGCCAACGATGGGCTGTGGTATCAATTGAAGAAAAATACCCAGCTACACATCATTACTGGTGCGAGTTTAGGTAGCAAAAATCAGCAACGCCACGTTTGTTTCGACCACGACTGCCTGGAAATGATTTTAATGCGAGTCGAAATGCGCGGTTTGAAATTCAAGATTCGTAACCAGAAGCCTCTGAATTTTTTGGTCAAAGACTATGAAGGGCGAGTTATTGAACTGGCTGAAGTAGCGAATTAGTCGTTAGATTTTAGATTATTTTAGGTTGGGTGGTGCGATGCCTACGGCGGTAAGCATCGCACCACCCAATATTTTTTATATAGCAGGTGAGATATTCTGACTTTTCCCGTTAAGTTGTAGGTTGGGTTGAACGTTCGCGAACAGCGTCCCGTAGGGAAGTCAAACCCAACAAACCACGAAAAATTTTGGGTTTCGTTCCTCAAACGCCACTTGCTTCAAGTCGGGAAACCCGCCCAACACAGTGGCTCCCCAACCTACGCTGGTTTTGGTTTTTGGCTTTAACCCAAGCGTATTTTGCTATGAGCGATTCATCGCTCACTACGAACAGTCATTATGTGGTTTTGCTAAATAAAAGCTTATGGCCGTTGAAAAGATGTACACATCTCATCTGTATGAAACAGATTTCTATGGTTGGACTCAAGAGCAGGTTAGTTTGCTCAAAACTCAACAGTGGAATCAATTAGATACAGTCAACTTGATTGAAGAAATTGAAACTTTGGGCAGAAGAGAACGACAAGAATTGAGAAATCGTTTGGGAGTATTACTAGGACACTTACTAAAATGGCAATTTCAACCTGAAAAACGTAGTAATAGCTGGTTGGGTACAATTCGAGAGCAACGTGTTCAAATTAAGCTGCTTCTGCAAGATAGCTCTAGTTTGAAACCCTATCTAGATGAAGTTTTCCTGACTGTTTATGAACTAGGTTTAGCTTTGGCGATTCGAGAAACTGAGTTAGGTGAGCAAGTTTTTCCAGAAATCTGCCCTTACACTTTAGGCGAAACTCTAAATCCTGAATTTTTAGCAAATCCAAATCAGGTTGATGAGTAGGGCGAGTAATTACCCCAATATTCTTTTATCACCGTAAACCGTGGCAAATAAAAGCAGCCCAGTAACGAGGATGTGAAAAGGGAAATTCATTTTCCCTGATTGTTGTTTGGTCATATATTTCAAGTTCATCTTTTCTGAGTTCGCGTAGCTTAATTTGAGCATTGTGTAACGCTTCGGGACGGCTGTTACCTTCTTGTCGGTGCTGGTAGTAGAAGATGGAAAATAGTGCTGTCGCTAAATCATCTACTATCCAAAGGGTACTGATGACACTTCTAGCACCAGCACACAAAAAACCTGTGGCAAGAGTCAGAATATCATCAGTCAGGGAAGGAGTACCCAAATTAGTTTCGCAGCAAGAAAGAAATACTTCTACAAGCTGAGGCAAACGCCAACCGGGTGTCATCAATTCTCCCAAAGTAATATCACCATCCGCTAATTTTAAATAAGATTCTAAAGGATTATCGAGGCAAGATATCGCATGGTGACAGGAATGAAGTACATTAACTTTTTTTGCTAATTGCCGATAGTTATTACAAGTGGCTTGACTGCTACCAATTAATCTGTTTTCTGGTGGAATGTTGTACATTTGGGCGAGTTTTTCGCCTTCAAATCTAGCACGGGGAAGGTTATCTTCGGCATCTTCCACAGTTCCATATTGTAGAGATATTTCATTAAATGTCCCTACATTGTCGCGTTGTTGACAAAATTCTAAAATTTGGCAGCTTGGGGTATAACAAATCAGAAATTTATCTCCTAAATATTCCTGATATTCTCCTGTAGGCAAAGCAGCGAAGGGAATCTGATGCAGTAACAGGTGAGGTACTAAAATTAATTCTTCTATTCCTTGAAGATATTGGGAAATGAGTTCAGGTATTTGCAGCCGTTCAGCTAGTTCGCGGAGAATACTGTTGATTTGAGTTTCCCATTTTTTGGGATCATTCATATAAGGCAATAACCAATTCTGATCAATCCAGCCTTGTAAAGTTTCTAGTCCTTGTCCTATGCAAGTGTGGAGAGTAATTTGGTTTTGCTGCACGACAAAAATATGGGTGTCGTTGTTGGTAGTGTAGAAACTGAGGATAGCTGTATTGGGCTGGTCAATTAGCTTTTGAATTTCTGACAAGCTGAGGGGGTTTACTTGAATTTCTCCAGCTAATACGGGATCTTCGCGTCTGAGATTTTCCCAAACTTCTTGTTTTTGGGCTTCTAAAAATATAATTTTTTGATTGCATTCTTTCCAAATAGCGCGTGTTTCACTACGGTTATTTTCAGATTTATGGCTTTGGCGTTCTTGATTAATTTGCTGTTGCAGTTTTTCATACTGCTGCAATAATTCTTGGACTTTTGGGGGGATTTCTTCACCTTGATAGAGGTCGTTACTTGCCATTAAGTCTACCAGGCGTTTAGAACGCGATCGCTCTGAATATTCAAAAGCTTTTTCTATTTGTCCAGCGTTAATGCAAGCTTGCACCATGTTTTGATAAACGCCGATGGATTCTTCAAGAATTTTTTGACGACGTGATTCAGATTTTACCCAACTACGGCTAGTCTCTACTGCCTTAATAGCAATACTATAGCCTTTAATAGCTTCGTCCCAGTATCCAGATTTAAAAGCTGTATTACCAAGATTGCGAGAAGCCCTAAGTGATTCATTAGGGTAAGCTGTGTGTGTATGAATTTCTAAGGCTAACCAATAATAATTTATTGCAGAAGTCGCTAATCCTTGATCACGGTAAGCATTACCTAAGTTATTCTGAAGTATGGCATATGTAAATGGATAATTCTCACGAGTATAAAATTTTAAAGAATTATGATAAGCTTGAACTGCCAAATTAAAATTTTCTTGCCGATCTCCCTGAAGCCTTTTATCATATGCAATACCCATATTAAGTTGAGTATTTGCCCATTCTTCAGGAAGTAATTCTTGATTTAATACACCTAATACCTCATTGTAAATCTCTATAGCTAATTCAAAATTATTTGAGCGATTAGGATGTGGAATATCACAGCAAATACATGCGAGATGATTTTTAATAATAACCCATTTTTCAGTAAAACTATCTTGGGTAAAAATTTCTAACACTGCATTACAGATTGATACTAATTTATCTAAATTTACATAATTATCATCTTTTTTTATATTTTTGATTTTTGCAGAGTAAAGAGTAATCAAATTCGTTTGAGTTTCTGCCCACTCTATAGGATATTCTTCACGAGAATAAATTTTTAAAGCATCCTGATAAGCTGCAATTGCCTTTTCTCGATTATCTGTAGGATCGCCATAAATACGATTACCATAAGCATTTCCCAAATTAAGTTTAGATATTGCCCACTCTCTAGGATATTCTTCGCGAGTAAAAATGATTTCAATAACCTCAAAGCATACAATTGCAATATCTAAGTTGTCAGCTATGTTTCCCTGTGGAAACTGTCCAATTAATGTACCAAAATTACCAATAGTTTCTGCTACTGTTTGTACTTTATATAGACTTTCTCCAGCAAAGTAATTTTTAGACCAATGACGCAACAAGTCAGCAAAATTCAAATCTAGTTTGTCTAAATTATCTTGCAATAAAGGATAAAGTACCTTCTTATCACTAGAACTTTGTGAGGTTTTTAGCAATATTTGCAATAAGAAATCTATAACTTCCTCTCTCATCTTTAATTTGCCGATAGTTCATTAATTTAAGGCGTCTTGCTATTTAGCAAAAAAATAATACTTCTAACAATCATTCCAAAATATATGTTAAATTCTCTAGCAATTCATCAGCTAGAATCAACAACTCAATTTCATCAATTTCATCACTAGTTCCGCGATTACTTTCTCCAACCGCCACACTACCCACTAATACATTTTTAACAGCATAAATTCGGTCTTCTTGTTCAGATAAACTCAAACCTCTTTCCAACTCAATAGCAATTTCTTTTAGCGATTTCTCTTTTAGCAGCTTTCTTACCTTCACAGCCACCAAGTCATCACTTTGCAGAAAATTAGTCACTAATTCTATAAAACTTTGCTGCCCATCTTCGTCTTCACCCCATGTTTCTAGCCAATCTCCATCAACATTATCACAATATAAATGAGCGGCTTCAAGCCCATACTTCATAATGTCATCTTGTAATTTTTGAGCAGCTTCTACAACTTGTAAAAAGTTGTCTAATCTCTGCTGACGGTCAGATTGTTTTTCCTGAACCATAAGGACTCACTTTGTTAAGTAATAACGAGGCTATACAAATCCCGTAAATGAAAGTAACCGACAACTATAAATTAAATTTTAAATAACTACCTATACTGAGATTATCGCTGTTATATAATAATATGTTGACTATCTGATTCACAAAATCAGTTGCACGAGGATTGTAACTTAAAAATAATCCTCTATCTATTGTCCAAAAAATTAGGGAATTTTCCCAATCATTAAACTTTTCTTGAGAAAATTCCTCTGAGACGCTCGTGAGTTGAATACATAGTGGCCTATCTTGCCTACTGCTAACAATTATATCAGTTGCCATAGACAGGTCTGCAATATAGCGTTGTACAATTGTCCCGCCACAGTTTTTAATATTATTAGCAATAGAGTCAATTAATTTGGCATCCTCCTGATTGAACTCCCCCGCCATCAGTTTTCGTCTCCAAATATAAAATTTAGGGTCGTTTTCACTCAACCATTTAGGAAACAAGTAGCCATACCAATATTGTAAAGTTGGATTCAGCACTGTTAAAGCTGATTGCTGCTCCTCTTCAGATGGTAATGATTTAAGTCTTAGCCAAACTTCAGCATCTTGGAGCATTTGTTGCAAAAACAGGATGACAAATCTTTCAGCAGTCAGCGAACCCGGTTTGACATCTTTCACCCAGCGATTTATCTCTTCTAACCTTTTCGCTAAACCAGGATCTATGACAGATGCTTGCTCTATGAGTAATATTAATTGTTTTTTAATTTCTTTGGCTTGCAAATAATGATAAACCTCAAAACTGGAGTTGATCGCTGGAATTTTTAAGATTATTTTATCAGTCTAAGCGATCGGTGCAAAACTCCCCATCTTGAAATTTTAGATGTAGCACCAAGGTAGACTTTAGTCTGTGTCATCCTAAATATCTGCCAATTTTTCTAGCAATTCTTCAGCTAAATCCAACAACTCAACTTCATCATTCTCATCACTGGTTCCGCGATTACTTTCTCCAAATCCTACATTACCAACCAACACATTTTTAACAGCAAAAATTCGGTCTTCTTCTTCCGATAACCTCAGACATTTTTCCAACTCTACAGCAACTTCTTGGATTGTCCTTTCACCCAAACGGTCTCTCACTTTGACCGCTACTGAATCGTCACTTTCCAGCAGTTTTACCAAAGCTATTCTCAGTCCATCATCCTCGCTGAAAAACTTCTCAATCGCTACACGCACATATTCCCGCACGCTCATGTTTGCCGCCAATGCCTTTTGTGCAACCACATCTGGTACATCTACCAGCAATACACCTTCGTTATCACTGGCTTGATATAATTCATCCCCTTGTTTGACGGCTACCAGCAAATCTGCACCCAACGCGTGTAAATAGTGCAACACTGATTCCAACTCATGTTCTTTTAAGGCTGACTCCAGTTTGGACACCGCCGCTTGCTGCACTCCTAGTTTTTCCGCTAGCTGCGCCTGAGTCAATCCTGCTTTATTACGTATTTCCCGCATAGTATCGGTGAGATAAAGACGCAAATACTCTAACTTCCCCGCCAGAATCACTTCTGGTTCGTCGCTGACTTTCTGCTGCAACCAAGCTTGAAAATTAGGCTTTTTCATGACTTTTCCCTCTGCTGCAATTCACGCAATCTCACTCTTGCAGGTTCTTTGTCTCTATCTTTGATAGCGTTGTCGTATTTCTTCATAAAGGCGTGCAATACCACAAACCTTTGAGGAGTAGCAGCCGTTAAGATAAACCGTGGATTATGTTCGCTCTTAGTCATCCGTAACTCATACAAATCATCTTCCAGTTTCTCAAAGATGCCACTGGTAAGTGATGCGAGTCCTTTGTCGCACAGGTAGCCAAGATTAACTTGCAAACGCCTAGTTTCGGAAGCACTCAGTAATGGTTTTGGTGAATTTTCTGGTTGCTCCTCTTCAGGAATCATCCTGATGAAAAAAGCCAGCAAATCTTTGGGGATTCCCCCATTGACATCTAGATAAAGTTCCCAAGTCCAGGTCACTTCCTTCCTCACAGTATAGTATTCCTTATAAGGAATGTCAATCGCATTATTCCTTTAAAGGAATATCATATAGAATAAGTGAGTGCAACTTAGGCAATAAAAATGGTGCGTTATGGCTTTGCCTAACGCACCCTACTGTTTATATGCTTAAGTAGGTCAACTCAATTGTTCAAACTTAAATTTCCCTTTAATCAACTTGTTAAAGTATTGACCTTTAGACGGTGCATTGTCTAAGTCTTCCTTGACACTAGGAGGTACTTTGAAATACTCGTAAACACTTCCACTATCAAATTCAATAGTCAGTGTTTGAGTTTTTGGATCGTAGCTAAATTGCTTAATAACGCTGCCTTCTGGCTTGAGTAGAGGGAAAGCGATCGCATCCCGAATACTGGCACAATCTGTTAATAACATTACCAACCGATCAATCCCAATTCCTAAACCACCTGTAGGCGGCATACCATATTCAAGGGCTGTCAAAAAGTCTTCATCTACACCTTGGGCTTCCAAGTCGCCAGCAGCTTTTCTTTCAGCTTGGGCTTCTAGCCGTTCTCTTTGCTCAATGGGGTCTGTTAATTCTGAGAAGCTGTTCCCAGTTTCTCGCCCGACGATAAATAACTCAAATCTTTCCACCAAACCAGGTTGAGAACGGTGAGGTTTTGCTAGAGGCGAAATTTCTACAGGGTAATCAATTACAAAGGTAGGTTGAATTAAATTAGCTTCTACCTTTTCTTCAAAAGCTAAATTTAGTAACTTACCAATTGATTGGGCTTCATCTACACCAGGAATACTAGCATTTTTACTTGCTGTTTTTGCTTCTTCCAAAGTTTGGAAAGAATTGAAATCCAAGCCAGTAAATTCTTTAACTAAATCGTGCATTGTCACCCGCCGCCAAGGTGGTGTTAAATCTATAGGTTCCCCTTGATAGGTGATTTGCAATGTGCCGAGTACCTCTTGGGCGACAGTGGTAATAATCCCTTCTGCCAGCGCCATCATATCGTTGTAGTCGGCGTAGGCTTGGTAAAGTTCAATCGTCGTAAATTCGGGATTGTGTCGAGTCGAAATTCCCTCATTGCGGAAAACCCGCCCCAATTCAAACACCTTTTCAAAACCACCTACAATCAACCGCTTGAGATGAAGTTCTGTGGCAATTCGTAGATACAACTCCATTTCTAAAGTGTTGTGGTAGGTGATAAATGGACGCGCATCTGCACCCCCAGTTTCACTTTGCAAAACTGGCGTTTCAATTTCCAGAAAATCCCGTTCTTCCAAATAACGACGAATCCCAGCAGTAATTTGGGCGCGACGGCGGAAAGTTTGCCGCACTTCCGGGTTAACAATCAAGTCAACGTAGCGCTGACGGTAGCGCTTGGCAACATCCGTTAATCCATGCCACTTGTCAGGTAGGGGCAACAGGGATTTAGTGAGGATAGTATATTGTTTAACGTAGACAGATAACTCGCCCTTTTCAGTCCGTTTAATAGTACCTTTGACTCCCAGAATGTCGCCTGCATCTGTGAGTTGTTTTAAATGATTGAAGGCATCAGCATCAATATCTGCCATGCTTTCTTGGATGCGATTTTTATCCAAATAAAGCTGAATTGTGCCAGTTTCATCTTGCAAGGTGAAGAAAGCCAGTTTCCCAAAAACGCGACGCGCCATAATGCGTCCGGCGATCGCAACTTCTAAATCAACTTCTTCACCACTGGCTAAATCGGCAAATATTTCTTGCAACTGCGCTGCATGATGGGTAGATTCCCAACGATAGGCGTAGGGATTAGTCCCTAGCTGCTTGAGTTGTTCTACTTTCTCCAGCCTGGCGGCTCGGATATCTTCTTCCGACATGGTAACGAACTAAATAGGGCAAGATTAATTATAGATGCTGCAAAAGTTGAGAGGAAGAGATATTTGGGCTTTGCAGATGATCATATCGCCTAAAAGTGATGTACATAGGCGTAGCCCAACCCAGGTATCGCTAAAGGAAATACATAATGACACAAACTAGAGTCCGCCTGTGGACTGTAAACGAATATCACCGGATGTTGGAAACGGGTATTATTACAGAGGATGAACGGGTAGAACTCACCTCACCCCGTATTTGCTCACGCAAACACTCCCCTCTCCTTGCTAAGGAGAGGGGCTGGGGGTGAGGTTTTTAAATGTACTTCATGCGAATCAGAACCGCACTATTTACGATGAGATACCTACAAGAAAAAGTGCGATCAAGCGATCGCATTTTATCAAAAAGGCTGTCAGAGAAAATATTATTGATATCTTCTCTGACAAAGGCTCAAAATTTTACTCTACAAGTAAAACCTTTATTTCTGTACTATTTTTAGCGAATGTCTAGATGAAACAGCTTTCATTTTCAAGTTAGTAAATTGCACGATCGCCTTTACCAACTCTTGCTGTTCTGGTTGCAAATTCAGTTTTTGTAGGGCTTGATTGATATTATTACCAGCCCGGAGATTGTGAGTAAGTTGAGCACGTTGCGATGTGTTTAAGACTGCCTCAATTTCCCTGTTTCTTCTCTGACGCACAGCCTGGAGTTGTTGGCTTTGGAGGGGAGTCAGGTTAATCTCCGACGAGGTGGAGTAGCTTGCAGTTTTGGTCGTTTGGGCGAAAATGACACCAGAAGTAGTATGGAGTTGAACGGGTGCAGCTAAGGCAATTCCCGGCATGAAAAGGACAAGAGCTAGAATACCAGCGAACACAAAAAGCCGTTTTGTCAAGTGAATTGCCATATTGAGAAATGCCTACATCTAAATTTAATGCTCAGATATATAGGACTCCTATTTGATTTTTGAACAACTCAGCTGCTTAGAAGCTTGAGATACAAAGCTTTCTTTCTCAGTATACTGAGCAATATTCAAGTAGGATTCCTATAGTTAAGCAATTTTTAAGTCTTTATTTTGAATTTATCCTAACCCCAAGAGTGAAATAACGTGGTATAATTCACATCTTGCACCAATCTTAAGTAGGGTGGGCACTATTTACTAATGCCGAAAACCTCAATTCTGATACTTGTGCCAGTACCCGCCCTACGGTTATTGCCCCTTAATTACGAATTAGAATCAGGTCTTCTCATTCTGTCGATTTCTCGTTGTAATTCTTCAATTTGACGGCGCAAAGTTTCTGTTTGATTTGCGGAAGATTCTGATGCAACATTTACTGATCCGGAAGCGGGCGATCGCTGATAATTTCCTCGGCGAATTTGCTGATATTCTTCGGATACTGCCCACGTCCGTAAGTAATGCAAGCGTTCAACTGGGAAAGGATGGGTCAACATCGTACCCTGAGCGCCATTGTACATTAAGAATTTATACACCTGATTCAGTCCATCTTCATCCAGTGCCTGATAATTTTCTGACTGCTTGATAAACTCTTGTAAACTACATTCATTGGCATATTTGTTACTACCGCCAGAGAGTTTCATCATCGTTGACATCACGGGATTCAAATCATCCATCACCAGTAGCGCGGCACGATCTGACGATAACTCGGCTTTGCGCCGCCACTCAAAAAAGGCGTAAATCAAGCCTTGTGTTACAAGATTACCAATGCCGAAGGTCAATTCTCCCAAGGCAGAAGCAGCACTCATCGCCCACATCGCCATTTGAATTAAAATAGTATGACCACATTTAATATGCCCCAGTTCATGGGCTAGCACCGCCCGAATCTCGGCCTCGTCTAGTAAGTCTAGTATCCCTGTATTTATGACTATGTAAGGATTATCTTGCCCCAGCGCATAGCTATTTGCTTGGGGATTTTGCGAGACAAACAGTGTAGGTTCTGGGTAAATGTCCAAATCTCGGACACATTCCCGAAACATCTGGTAAATAGTGGAATATTGACGCGGCCCAACTTGAATGGTGTTACCCATTAGATAGACTAATTGAGGGCGTTCGTAGATAAATTCCACAAATTTACGAGCGATTAAATCAAATCCCGGTAAATTTCGTAAAGCTTGCTCGGCTTGGCGATCTAGTGGATGCCTGAAGGCTTCGCTGGAAATTCCTGTGTAAGTTGGCATAATTTAGGGTAATTGGTGATTTGTCAAGAGCGGAGCAAGGAAAGCTCCGCCTCCAGTCGAGAGTCAAGAGTCAAAATTAATTACTCTGGACTTTGAACTTTTGACCCTGGACTTGCAAAGCAGACAACATAATAGAAATGGGGCAATTGGAAGTAAAAGTCACTTTGTATGGAATTAAAAGCGTGTGATTGAGGCAGAAGTTCATTTGTCACTACATAACTTTTTGCGATCGCAAGCGGGGTTCCCTTCCTGGCCCCATCATTTGACGATGGCAAGGTTGGTAGCACGCGCCTTGCGCCTGGGACGTAGCGCCCTAATTCAAGTCGGGGCGGTTTGTGGCTATCAAGGGCGGTATCGTACCAGTTTCGTAGCATCAGCCCTAATGTGGCATGGCCCTGTAATTATTGTTGCTCAAGAAGCGGTGCAGCAACTTCTGCTGCGGGTAGAAATTCCGCGTTTACAGCAGTGGCTACCAGCCAACAAACCGATTAGAACAGGTGACGCTTGGCCTGGTGCCGAATTCCAAGGGCTATTGTTAACCTCCCCAGAAGCTTGGTTAAAAGGACAATTTGCTGGTGGCGATCGCTTTCCCCCAGGCATCCCCACAATTATTGATGGGGTAGATGATCTAGAAGATTGGGTGCGTCATCAACTTACCCAAGATATTCAACCCGATGATTGGGAACAACTCATGCTAGCTTGCCCAAACCAAGCTGAGGCAATTAGCGAAGCACGGGTACAACTGACACACGAACTTTTTCAGCATCCTCCCAATCCCTATGAGTGCTATCTAATTTCCCAGCCAGAAATAGAAATTTTAAGGCGTCTATATTCTGCTTTAGAGTCAGTACAAGCACTGCCAGAACCTTGGAAACAATTCTGGCAACAATTTCAAACCCTTGATGAAAATCTTTCCCCCCATCCTCTCTTCTGGGCGACTATTGCCCATCGACAAGGTTCATTTTCTTTGCACTACGCCCCAATGGAATTAGGCGAAATCCTCTCGCCTATTTGGCAGCGACAACCAGTAGTTTTAATTGGCAGCGCTATCGAACCGGAAACTGAGGCTCCTCTTTTCCGACAGCGCCTGGGTTTGGACGATTTAACTTGCCTGAAGTTCTCTTCGGAGAGTCAAGCAGAAGCAATTCAACTGTATGTACCCTATAAGTTGCCCCTACCGAACACGCCAGAATTTCAAGCGGCATTTATTCACAAAGTCCGCACACTGGTTTGTCTAAGTGCTACAGCACCAGGATTAACGGTTGTCTTGGTGGGAGATGTACCACTCAAGTCTCAAGTTGCGACAATTCTGGCCTCAGAGTTTGGTTCGCGGGTGCAAGTAGAAAAAACTTGTTTGGATGAAAATGGGATTTTGATTAGCGGTTGGGAATTTTGGCGAGAACATCAACGAGTCTTGCCGGCACCTCATCTGTTAATTATTGCTACTTTACCTTTACCATCTTTGGAAAATCCCCTAGTAGCTGGTAGGGTAGCTCGTTATAAGCGATCGCATCAAGATTGGTTTCGTTTATATTTGTTGCCAGCAGCTTTGAATGAATTACAAAGAGCGATCGCTCCAGTCCGAGAAAGTCAAGGCATTGTTGCTTTACTTGATAGTCGTGTGGTTAACCGCAGCTACGGCGCTCAAATTCTCGCAGCTTTAAGTCCTCTGGCACGCATTAACTATCTCGATCCCAGTTTGTTTTCTAACAATGGTGAAGAAAATTCAGCTTAAGGTCATTTGTCAATGCCCCATGCCCCATGCCCCATGCCCAATTTACATTTTATTACCTTTCTATAGCCATCATTTCTGGCAAGATAAATTTAGAACCTAAGTAAAATTTGAGTTGCTGATTATGGGTGAAGCAAAGCGTCGTAAAACCACACAAGGGGAAACATACGGTCAAGAGACTCGAATCTTGCCTTGGCTTCCCATCACAAAAACTCAATCCGAACAATTTGTCGCTTGGACTACTCGTGGTGCCTGGATAGGCATTATCCTGATGGTTGTCGGATGGGCAACTATCCGTTTTATCGGCCCAGCCTTCGGTTGGTGGCAAGTAGTCTACTAAATCCTGCTGTTAATCTTCTCACTTGGAGAGACCTTGAATCTTACTCCCCTTCCCTCGTAGGGAAGGGGCTGGGGGTTAGGTATCTATTGGACTAACCCTGTTTTGTGACTTTAGACAGACGAAAAGTACAAACTGTTTAATATAGCCCCAAATTGGTTAATGTCGAGAAAAACTGATGGCAGTATACGTAATAGTTAGAGTTTTACTTCCCAGCTTTAACAGCACCCGTACCTCTTTTCCTCTTTAGGTTGGAAAGACGATGTTTTTTCTTAGCAGACGGTAGACTAGATAAGTATTTCGGCTTTCCGATGTAAATTAAATGAGCGATCGCTTCTTTATACTTGCTTGCTCATTAAAACTAAGAAAGCTGCTTGCTGCTTAGTAGTAACCCAGCAGGTACTCTATCCAATGGGAATTTTCCCGCAGGTTTGGTCAGTGTACGCTCCACGTCTTGGGTCTATCTTTGTAGTATGTAAAGAAGCACTTTTGACGTGAGATTATGCCCTCCTCTAAAAAACCCCTCACCTATCCATCCAGCCACAAAAGCAATCAAGTCGATAACTACCACGGTACTTCAGTCGCAGATCCTTACCGTTGGTTAGAAGATCCTGACTCTGAAGAAACAAGGACTTGGATTGAGGCACAAAATCAAGTTACTTTTGGCTACTTGAGTGAAATTCCTACCAGGGAAAAAATTAAACAGCGCCTCACCAAACTTTGGGATTATGAAAAATATGGTATCCCTTTTAAACAAGGCGAATCTCTGCCAGACGGTTCCAGCGATCGCTACTTTTATTTCAAAAATGACGGGCTACAAAATCAAAGTGTCTTCTACACTCTGAAAACCCTCGACGACCAACCCAAAGTTTTACTCGACCCCAATAAACTTTCAGAAGATGGCACTGTTGCTCTTTCAGGATTGTCTATTAGCGAAGACGGTAAACTTTTAGCATACGGTCTATCCGCCTCTGGTTCTGATTGGCAAGAGTGGAAAGTCCGCGATGTTGAAACTGGCGAAGACCTCCAAGATTACCTGAAGTGGATTAAATTCTCTGGCGCATCATGGACACACGATCATCAAGGTTTCTTCTACAGTCGCTACGATGAACCGAATGAAAAAACTCAATTAGAAGATGTTAACTATTATCAAAAGCTCTACTATCATCAACTAGGTAAACCCCAATCAGAAGATATACTAATTTATCATCGTCCTGACCAAAAGGAATGGGGTTTTAGTGGCGATGTTACTGAAGATGGAGTCTATCTAATAATTTCAATTTGGCTGGGAACTGACTCCAAGAATTTAGTTTTCTTCAAAGATTTGACTAACCCTAATGCTGAGGTCGTAGAACTGATTAACCAGTTTGAGGCCGATTACAGCTTTATCGAAAATGATGATAGCGTCTTTTATTTCCGCACAGATTTAAATGCACCACGCGGACGAGTAATTGCGATTGATACCAAAAACCCTGCTAAGGAAAATTGGCGAGAACTTATTCCCCAATCTGCGGAAACTTTGGAAAGTTTAGGCATACTCAATAACCAATTTGTTGCTGATTACCTCAAAGATGCTCACAGCCAAATTAAAATTTTTGACCTCAAAGGTGCGTTTGTACGCGAGGTAGAACTACCTGGACTCGGTTCAGCCGGAGGCTTTGGAGGTAAGCGTAATGATACCGAAACTTTTTATAGTTACACCAGTTTTACCACGCCAGGAACTATCTATCGTTACGATATGATAACTGGGAAAAGTACTATTTTTCGCCAGCCACAAGTAGATTTCAATCCTGCTGATTACGAGACTAAACAAGTCTTTTATCATAGCAAAGATGGTACTAAAGTACCCATGTTTATTACCCACAAAAAGGGCATTAAATTAGATGGGAATAACCCCACTTATCTTTATGCCTATGGCGGTTTTAATGCCTCAATGACACCTGGTTTCTCTGTGAGTCTTTTGGTATGGATGGAGATGGGTGGTATCTATGCTATGCCGAATATACGCGGCGGTGGAGAATACGGCGAAGAATGGCATCAAGCAGGAATGAAGGATAAAAAGCAAAATGTCTTTGATGACTTTATTAGCGCAGCTGAGTGGTTGATTGCTAATAAATATACTAAGACAGATAAGCTAGCGATCGCAGGTGGTAGTAACGGCGGTTTATTAGTGGGTACTTGCATAACTCAACGTCCCGATTTGTTTGGTGCAGCCTTACCAGCAGTCGGCGTGATGGATATGTTGCGGTTCCACAAATTTACCATCGGTTGGGCTTGGACTTCCGAATATGGTTCAGCAGATAATCCAGAAGAGTTTCCAGCGCTATATGCTTATTCGCCACTACACAATATCAAACCAGATACAGCTTACCCAGCAACCTTAATTACCACAGCCGATCATGACGATCGCGTTGTCCCTGCTCATAGTTTCAAATTTGCCGCAGCTTTGCAAGAGGCTCACGCAGGTGATGCGCCAACGCTAATTAGAATTGAGACTAAAGCCGGACATGGTGCTGGTAAACCCACGGCTAAAATTATTGAGGAAGCCGCAGATAAATGGGCTTTTTTGGTGCGTACTTTGAATGTTGAAGTTTAGGAGTTGATTTATTTGTAGTAACGTGACAAGCCTAAATTGCTGCAAAAAAATTTGTAGGTTGGGTTGAGGAACGAAACCCAACACTCCGATCAATGTTGGGTTTCGCGTTGCTCAACCCAACCTACATCTAATGCACTATTTTAGCCTTGCCAAGCCAGTAGGGTGCGTTAACGCAGTGTATGTAACGCACCACATTATTTCCATAAGCTCAATTATTTCAGTGCATCTGAATTTAGAACAATTGAGGGAGCATTAGCACTGATCAAGTTACCACCTTTGAATGAAAAGTTGCCAATTACATTTTCTTGCTCTGGCGCATATTTCTCCCAAGGCTTTTGTGCAACAACCCAAACTACCCGAACTAGACGTGTCCACATCTCATCTGTCTTCTCAGCAGTGGAACTAACTGTTTCCACCACATGAGTTACGCGATGACCATAATTGTAATGGTTTTGGCACAGTAGAATGCGATCGCCCTGATCTGCTTTTTTTGCATCCTTTTTTTTTTGTTCCAATTTCTTATTAATTTCCTCCTCGCTTAATCCTTTCTTCTTGTCTTCGTTCATTGCCCAATGTAAATAGAAGAGAGCATCTATTTCACGATATTCTTTGTAAGACCATTCTGTTCTTTTACTAGCAGTATGATTAACAAGCTTGAGGTATTTAATATTGAGGTGATTCCCATTTGTTTCTAAAGAAGGTTCTTTTATTTCTGTCGGGAGTTGGATTGTCGGAGATAAACTTTTAGTCATAAAAGAATGGGAGCATGTCAACTTTGCTAGAACAGATGAACTATTGAAGAGTGGCAGAATCAATGAAAATAGAGGAAGAAATCAATTCTTACTCAACAATGAAACCAGCCAATCAGAGAAAACTCCAGAAACATCTTCAAGCCGGAGCAAAAATTCTGTATCAAGAAGCAGAGACTGAAGAATTAGAGAGTCTAGCCGGGATTGAAAAAACAATTAGAGCGCAAACTCTAGAATACATTACACCAGAATTAGGGGTTTTTTTCTCAAAGAAGCAACAGGAACTTCATCCGGACGAGTAAGAACAATCAAAAGTATTCTCGGAGAATTACCAGTCAGTGAGAAACAAGCACGAAAGTTAAAACTAGACAAAAATCAAAAAATAAGTCCTTATTTAGAGCAATGTTGCTTGAGAGCAAGTGCAAATGTCTCCTATGAAAATGCAGCAAAAGATATTTATAAATATACCGGTATGTCGATTTCTGCTAATACACAACAAAGAATCGTTCAGCGGTATGAGTTTCCCGAAATAGAATGTGAACAAGAGCTAGAAGAAATTAGCGTAGACGGCGGTAAGGTGAGGCTTAGGACTGAAATAAAAAGAGAGCCATGCATCTGGAAAGACTATAAAGCCATCTGTATCAACCAACAAATAAAAGTAGCTAGATTGGGTGAAAATGAAGCTTTAGTCGATTGGGTAAATCAACAACAGTTGGCCAATCCATTAACTTGCTTAGGTGATGGACATCCAGGGATTTGGAAAATAATTCGACAATTTAATTGTCCAGGAGAAAGACGGGAGATTTTAGATTGGTTTCATCTGATCGAAAATCTACATAAAGTTGGTGGTTCTCTCAAACGGCTCAAAGCTGCGGAAACTCTTCTCTGGCAAGGAAAAGTTCATGAAACTCTCGCTCTGATTTCTCCACTGAAAGCTAAAAAAGCTCAAAATTTTTGCCAGTATTTGGAAACCCATCGGCATCGAATTGTGAATTATGATTATTATCAAACCGAAGGTATTTGTTCTATTGGTTCTGGTGCCATCGAGTCTACTATCAAACAGATAGATCGGCGATTAAAAATCTCTGGAGCACAATGGGATGAATCTAACGTCTCTCAAGTTCTCAAGCATCGCTGTGCTTATCTTAATAACCAGCTTTAGAACCTGTTTAGTTCGTTTGTTCTAACAAAGTTGACATGCTCCCCTCAAGCTGTGGAAGTATGGTTATGTAATGAACAAGGTCAAATGAAATTCTATAATGAGCAAGGTGAATTAGGTCAATCTTTGTTAGTTCCTAACTTTCCTAAGCAAATTAAATGGTAATTAATTTCACACGTAACCGTTCAGGGAGCTAAAAAGGCGTAGTTTACCGCCATAGGCATCGCTTAAATTACCTATTTTTAAAATACATCTTAAAATTATCTATAAACTCTACTTCGATGCTGAATCAAGATAATCGTTACTTGATTTAAGTCATCATCTATTTCATAAATGACGCGATATTGACCTACGCGATAACGATAATAACCTGATAACTCACCTCACGTTCCAAAGCCTCAACTACTAAATCATTCAGGGATTCGTTACCCTCCTTAATTTTCTTAGCTTTGACAAGTAAATCAGCCGGAAACCGAATTGTTAGGGCTTCGCGTTCCATAGCGATAATTGCAACCAAATATTGATACCATTTATTCTAACCGCTCTATATTCAGAGCATATTATCACTCAGATGCCAAATTAAAAGGGAATTAAGGTTAAGCGGTAAGGGTGAAGGTAAACAATTATTTACCTTTACCCTTACCGCTTTGCTTCATCTGAGCAAGAGTTTAATATCTTTATCCTTTATGCGTGGTTAAAACGCAACAGCTTGGGCTGTACCAGTCAAAGGGATTGTTGTATAAGTTTGTCTTTGTCCCTGGTTGAATCTAGGGATCACAGAAAAGAGGTTTGTTGTTGTGATTCCCTTAGTTTCAACTATGGCTGAGTTGCTGTTTCCAAGGTTTACACGGGGTAAGAGCAAGGTAAACGTGGTGCTGCCAGTATCTACTGTTTTACGGATAGTTACAGTTACTAGTGTACCAATTTCTGTTTCTACACTACGGATCTGCTCATTACCTGTAAAGTTTAATGTCTGTTGCTTATCTTTATAGGTAAACAGGGGCTTGCCAATAAAGCTTGTAGTTGAGTAAGTAATGCTGACATTCTTCCCTTGAAACTGGTACAAGTTCGGTACTGCTTCTGAGGCATTAGCTGATAATACAGGTATTGCTGTTAACAGCATACCTAATGTGAATGATCCAATAAAATTTCTTGTTTGCATGTCTCAAAAAGTTATTGCTAGTTTGACAGAGATACCTGCCTTAATGGGATAACAATAGGAATCAAACTAATTGTAGAGGTAGATACTCCGAAAAGCTTGTCAACTGGAACACATTGCAACCATTGTTAATATACTTGCAATAATTCGTGATAGTGCCTAAAGTCACATCTGTATTGAAATAATGCTAAGTCAAAAAAATATTAGTCCCTAGTCCTTAGTACTCAACGGCAAAAATAAAGCTACCATTGAAAATGGTGAAAAAGCTGAAAATGTAAGTCTTTTGACTTTTTCAAACCGGCACTAGAGTTTTGTTTTATAATCATAGATTTTGAATTTCGCATTGCTTATGAAGCTACGCTCATATATGCTTATCGGGTTTTTACTTAGCCTTTTCCTAAGTATTGTGCCTTTTTCAGGCAATTTCACCAATGCTGCAACACCGACAGCAGTCGCACCTGTATCTGCTCTCTCGTTCACCCAAGGGGTGCAAAAAACGGTATTGGACAACGGCTTAACAGTGCTAACTAAAGAAGTCCATACCGCTCCAGTAGTGAGCGTACAAGTTTGGTATAAAGTTGGTTCACGTAATGAGGTTAAGGGAGAGAATGGCATTTCTCACCAACTAGAACATTTGATGTTCAAGGGTACAACTGACCGTCCAGTGCAGTTTGGCAGGTTGTTTAGTGCCTTGGGTAGCCAGTTCAATGCCTTTACTAGTTATGACGAAACAGCTTACTTTGGCACAGTGCAACGAGACAAACTTGAAGCACTGCTGACACTGGAAGCCGATCGCATGGAAAACTCCTTAGTTGGGCCTGAGCAACTTACAAGTGAAAAGCGGGTGGTGATCTCCGAGTTACAGGGGTACGAAAATTCACCAGGCTATCGTCTGAGTCGGGCAGTGATGCGAGATGCTTTCCCTAGCAGAGCCTATGGCTTACCTGTGGGAGGCACAAAATCTGATGTAGAAAAATTCACGGTGGAGCAGGTGCGGAATTATTACAAAACCTACTACAGTCCAGAAAATGCGACACTGGTGATTACAGGGGATTTTGCTACAGAACCTGTACTCAAAGTTGTTAAAGAAACTTTTGGTAAGTTATCGCAACGAGCAAAAAAGGACAGGGAATCTTATGACGCACTTGATAACGCAAGCAGAGCACTTGATCATTTCTTAGCATCTTATTCCATCGTTGACGCTTCCTCGTCTACCCCTACCCCTGTTACTAAAAAAGCGCCAATTGTCCTCAAGCAACCTGGAAGTGCAGCAATATTGCAAGCGGTGTATCCTCTGCCAGATATCAAACATCCTGATGTCCCGGCAATTGATGTAATGGATGCCATCCTCACCGGTGGACGTAGCTCTCGGCTTTACCAGGCTTTGGTGGAATCTGGACTTGCTAGTTCAGTGAGTGGCGGTGCAGCTGAACTCATCGAACCAGGTTGGTATGAGATTAATGCTACGGCGGCTCCGGGTCAAGAGTTGGGGAAAATTGCCCAGGTGCTCCAGGAATCTTTAGCAAAATTGCAACAGGAGCCAGTCACCACAGAAGAATTGAACCGGGCAAAGACGCAACTGCAAGCCTCGTATATCTTGGGTAATCAAGACATCACTAGTCAGGCTAGCCAACTGGGATATAACCAAACTGTGGCCGGCGATTATCGTTTTATTGAAAGGTATCTCGCTGCGATCGCAAAAGTCACTCCAGCCCAGGTACAGCAAGTAGCAAAAACTTACCTCAATCCGGCTAAACAAACCATCGGCTTCTTTGAGCCAACTCAACCAGATGGTAAACCAGGAACTTCCAACGCTGGTTCGAGTCGCACAGTGGAAAATTTCAGCCCCGGTAAACCTGTAGATCCAGCAGAACTGGCCAAATATCTCCCACCTGCTACATCAGCTACAGATTCGGGCAAACAATCACTACCAGAAGAGTTTACCTTGAATAATGGTTTGCGGGTTCTGCTGTTAACGGATCGCAACCTCCCCACCATTAACCTAAGTGGACAAATTGACGCCGGTACTGAATTTGACGGCAATCAAAAAGCTGGATTAGCGAATCTGACTGCGAACAACTTAATGAATGGGACGCAGACTAAAAATGCTCTTACCCTAGCAAAAACCTTAGAAGATCGGGGAGCCGATTTGAACTTCGGTGCCAGCCGCGAGGGAGCTAGTATTAGCGGTCAGGGACTTTCAGCAAATCTGCCGATATTGATTCAAACTCTGGCAGATGTGTTAGAAAACGCCACTTTCCCAGCCGACCAGTTAGAACTCAGTCGTCAGAGGGCGTTAACAAGTCTTAAAGTCCAGCTAGATGACCCCAGAGGACTGGGACGACAAGTATTTCAGCAAGCAATTTACCCAGAAAATCATCCATTCCACAGCTTTCCCACATTTGAGAGCTTAAAGAGCATTACTCGTGATGATTTGCTTGGCTTTTACCAGACACACTACCGACCAGATAACACAACGATCGCCTTAGTTGGAGACTTTGATCCGGTTAAGGTAAAAGTTTTGCTAAATCAGGCGTTTGGCAAGTGGCAAGCCACAGGTAAGCCACCTGTGCTGAAAATATCATCCGTGCCATTACCGCAAACTTCGACACGTTTAAACAAAGTAATTCCTGGTAAAGCTGAGGCTGTTACCTACATCGGCTACAACGGCATCGCTCGGAAAGACCCGCGTTTTTATGCAGCACTGGTACTGAATCAAATTTTGGGTGGTGATACCTTATCGAGCCGCTTGGGTACGGAAGTGCGCGATCGCCAAGGTCTAACCTATGGTATTTACAGTGCTTTTGCCGCCGGAATCAATCCCGGCCCGTTTTTGATTCAGATGCAGACTGCTCCTGGAGATACCCAAAAAGCGATCGCCAGTACTTTGGCTTTACTCAAACAGTTGCGTGAGCAAGGAGTAAGTGAAGCTGAATTCAACGCGGCAAAACGCTCAATTACCAATAGCTACCCTGTGGATTTAGCTAATCCCAGTGATGTATCAAGCATCATTTTAGATAATGCTGTCTTAGGACTTTCACGATCAGAAATTCGAGACTTCCCCCAGCGGATTCAAGCAGTCACTATGGCTCAGATGCAACAGGTAATTGCGGATTTCATTAAGCCGGAAAATCTGGTAATTGTCACCGCCGGGCCTGGAGATACTGTACCCAAGGGCGGTTAATTAACTCATCGAATTTTAGATTTTAAATTTTGGATTTTGGATTGAAGGATTCAAAATTCAAAATTTAACCTTACACTACTAAGAGATACATATCCGAACATATTGATGAACTATTTCTCTATCTAACAGAGGAGAGAGTTTATTTAAAAAATCGATAATATCTAGCTCTTAGCGATCGCAGATGAGAGTGCTTTTAAATCAATCCGCTTAGGTTAATACTTGATCCTCCCTAACCCTCCTTAAAAAGGAGGGGACTAGAGCAAATTTTACTCCTAACTCCTAACTCCTAACTCCTAACTCCTAACTCCTAACTCCTAACTACTGCTGTATATTGTTTTCCCGATTTTATTCTTCTTCTTTCTTCTCTTCCAAATTGGTTATCTTTGCATTTGGCATCAGGATATAGTTTTCCTGAGTCTGTGGTTCTTCTTTCTTTTCTTGTACAACTTGAGTGGCATATATTTCCACATCTCGTTGAATAATATCTTCTACATGACCGGCAAAAAGATTAAACGCCTGTTCGTGGCTTGTATAATTACGATAAGGGCCTGTAAACTGTGAGAATTGCCACCCTTGGCTTTTCAAAGATTCGACAGTCCGGCGATAGTGTCGCCAACGTTCTCCATAGTGAAAAAACTCTTCAATGGCAGCACTAATAGCAACTATTTGGCTCAAGCTAAAAGTTGAGCAGATAATGACATTCTTGACTCTATCGTTAACTGATCGAGTAGTGTTAATGTTTAGACTTACCAATGCCGGGAGAATTACACCACCAACAATAGTTGTTATCCGCAACAAATAATGGCGATCGCGTGATAAATTCGCCTTGCCTTCCATCCAGAGTACTTGGTCTAACCAGCGCGATCGCAAAAAATGCCTTTGCACATCGCCTAACTTCATCCCTTCAAATAACTTGTTAAAATCTTGCTTTAAAAATTCCTGATAACTATCTTTTTTTGCCATTATTCACTCCTAACTAGAAAGCAAATTCTTAATTATTTTGCCTAAGTTTTCAACTTCCTTCTCTATGTCGATTAAGTCGATGTATTGTAATGTACCAGATTTAGCTAACTTTTTAGCTCGCTCATCTGTAGCCTGTCCACGCAAGGCATCTGCAAGGATATCTGCGGTTCTACCACTACCAGCAATCACAACAACTAACCTTCCAGCATTAACGCTAGAAAACGCATCATCAAAGGTAATCTCACCACCATTCAAAAGTACAGTCAGCGAAGGTGCATTATTGGCCAGCACAGTTGCAACCTGAGATATCCAAGTAGACTCGTCGCCCCAATTATTGCCAGGAACCAGTACAAAATGAGTATGGTTTGGCTCTAACGGTGTCAAATCAGCAGCAGGTTCTGGTTGATTAGGTAAAGCCACTTTGCTTTCGGGTGCTACACCAATCAAAGCAAACTTAGCACCTATCTGGGTACGAGCCTCACCCATCAATTGCATGACTCCCACATCCGTACCTCCATCCACAACATAAGCCCCCAAACTTTCGGCGATGGGAGCTAAAACTTCCGTAAACAACCGTTGAATGCGGAAAAAGTCGGCTTCACTGATGTTACTTGCACCCCCCACTACTACTAAAACAGAACGCGAACCGCCAAGCCCTATTCCCTCAAGAGCATCTGGTAATTCAGCTTGTTGATCAACTCGAATAGCTAATGCTGTTTGTCCGCTGTCAAAGGTAAGTTTCAAACAATTTTTCATTTGTCAACAATTCTAACTGCTTAAGTTTTCCAGCGTAGAACTTCGCAGTCATGTACCGCAAGCGTTGTATTACGCAGACTCAATTGCCGAAGCGTTCAGCTTTTTGTCCTCACACAAACCGCAGAAAATCGGGTTGTCAAGAAGAGGCAGGGGGAAGGGGGAAGGGGGCAGGGAGCGGGGAGAAATGAAGCCATCCAAGAGCTGTGAAGCTGCATCGGAACATGGGTCTGAGTCCCCACTTCTTATAAGTGGTTCTCGTTCAGATGGGGTCGAATCCCTTTTCTGTTTTATCCCCCCTGCTCTGCCTCCTGCTGTTTTTTAGTTCGTCGAACTCACGTTAAGCTGACAATCCTACCGCCACTTGCCCACTTTTTTACACCGTCCCCTGTCTTTGTATATTCCCAACTTCTGACTCGGAATTTCCTCCGCTGTTATACTGAAACGCTCAACTTTGTCTTACAGAGGAGCGATCGCAGAAAACTTCAATTAACCCAGGTTCAAAAAGCAAGGTTATGATCGTTAATGCATTAATCGAGCTTGGGTCTAATAATAAATAAGTTGGCACAAATAAACCTCCATACTGCGGAGACGATTAATTGCCTCTGTAAAGCAGTCAAAAACCATTGAACTATAGACTTTAGGCATGGACACTTGACTGTTACTTGGGTGCTACATCCAACCAAAATCAGCCGTTGTACAAACTTCCATAAGGATAATTGAAGTGACTAGGACTAATTCAGACTTTCTTTCCTCCAGTGATCCAGCGATCGCGGAGTTAATCAACGACGAACTACAGCGTCAGCGAGATCATTTGGAGTTGATTGCTAGCGAAAACTTTACCTCTGCTGCGGTACTGGCGGCTCAAGGTTCGGTACTGACAAATAAATATGCCGAGGGATTACCTGGTAAACGCTATTATGGCGGTTGTGAGTATATCGACAAAATTGAGCAGCTAGCGATCAACCGCGCTAAACAGATATTTGGCGCTGCTCATGCGAATGTGCAACCCCATTCTGGCGCACAAGCCAATTTTGCCGTGTTCCTGTCGCTGCTGCAACCAGGGGACAAAATTATGGGAATGGATTTGTCTCATGGGGGACATCTCACCCACGGTTCACCTGTAAATGTCTCAGGTAAGTGGTTTCAAGTTAGCCACTACGGTGTCAGCCAACAAACAGAACAACTTGACTATGACCAAATTCGGGAGCTGGCGCTGAGGGAGCGTCCTAAGCTGCTGATTTGTGGTTATTCGGCTTATTCCCGGATAATTGACTTTGAAAAGTTCCGTAGCATTGCTGATGAAATCGGCGCTTACTTACTTGCCGATATTGCTCATATCGCTGGTTTAGTTGCTAGTGGTCTTCACCCCGATCCCATTCCTCATTGTCATGTAGTAACAACAACTACACATAAAACTTTACGCGGACCTAGAGGTGGTTTAATCTTGACCAGCGACGCAGAACTAGGTAAAAAGCTAGATAAAGCTGTTTTTCCTGGCAACCAAGGCGGACCATTGGAACACGTCATTGCAGGTAAAGCAGTAGCTTTTGGAGAAGCTCTGAAGCCTGAGTTTAAAACCTATTCTGCCCAAGTGATTGAAAATGCTCATGCTTTGGCCGAACAACTACAAAATCGGGGTTTAAAGCTAGTGTCAAATGGTACTGACAACCATTTAATGCTCGTGGATTTACGCTCTGTCAGTCTAACTGGTAAGCAAGCGGATCAGCTAGTCAGTACTGTGAATATTACTGCTAACAAAAATACTATTCCTTTTGATCCGCAATCGCCATTTGTAACCAGTGGATTGAGGTTAGGTTCGCCAGCAATGACCACGCGGGGCTTGGGAGTAGCAGAATTTACCGAGATTGGAAATATTATTAGCGATCGCCTGCTTTCTCCAGATTCCGACATCGTAACCCAAGATTGTCGGCGACGGGTAGCAGCATTGTGCGATCGCTTCCCCTTATATCCTCACTTGGAAATTCCTGTACCAGCCTTAGCATAATTGGGCATGGGGCATGGGTTTTCCTTGTCCCCCTTGTCCCCCCTAATCCCCACTCCTTACCTTACTTTTCACGTTATGTGAAAAAGCCTACGAAAAACCTAACCCCCTAACCCCTTTCTCGACGCTCTGAAGGTGAAAATTCAAAGTCTCTCTCCTTTTAGGAGAGAGATTTAGAGAGAGGTTTTCCAGATACCGTGAAAAGTCAGACTCCCCACTCCCCTTCCCCAATCCAATGAGTGCAGAAATTATTTGTGTTGGTACTGAACTGCTGCTAGGAGATATCCTCAACGGCAATGCTCAATTTTTGGCGCAACAATTAGCGCAGCTAGGTATTCCCCACTACTATCAAACAGTGGTTGGGGATAATCCAGAACGGTTGAAGCAAGTTATAGAAATTGCTATTTCCAGAGCGCAAATTCTCATTTTCACTGGTGGACTCGGCCCGACACCAGATGATCTTACCTGCGAAGCGATCGCTGATTTTTTTAAAGTCCCGTTAGTAGAACGCTCTGACATCATCGAAGACATAACCCAGAAATTCGCCCAACGTGGTCGGGTTATGTCACCAAGTAATCGCAAGCAAGCTTTGATTCCCCAAGGTGCAGAAATCCTACCCAATCCCAGTGGAACAGCACCCGGTATTATTTGGCAACCCCGCCCTGAAATCACGATTTTTACCTTTCCCGGTGTTCCTAGTGAAATGCACCTGATGTGGGAAGAAACAGCCGTGCCATTTCTCAAAAGTCAAGGTTGGGGTAAAGAAATTATTTACAGCCGGAGTTTAAAGTTTTGGGGTATTGGTGAATCGGCTTTGGCGGAAAAGGTTGCTTCCTATTTGAAATTACCAAATCCCACAGTAGCCCCTTATGCAGGGAAGGGGGAAGTAAGATTGCGAGTTTCTGCTAAAGCAACTTCAGAAGCAGCTGCAGAAGCCCTAATTGCACCCATTGAGAAACAAATTAAAGAAATCGCCGGACTAGATTTTTATGGTGTCAATGATAATACCCTTGCTTCCGTGGTCGGTCAGTTGTTGCGTACATCAAAAGAAACGCTTTCGGTGGCTGAATCTTGCACTGGTGGCGGTTTAGGGCAAATGTTGACCGAGATTTCTGGGAGTTCTGATTACTTTTGGGGTGGAGTAATTTCTTATGATAATTCGGTGAAGGTTGGGCTGCTGGGGGTTAACCCAGAAGATTTAGATAAATTTGGGGCGGTAAGCGCGATCGTTGCAGAGCAAATGGCTGTTGGAGTAAAAACCCGCCTTGCAACAACTTGGGGATTGAGTATCACTGGTATTGCTGGCCCAACTGGAGGGACAGATACGAAGCCGGTGGGCTTAGTTTACGTTGGTTTAGCTGGGCCCAAGGATGAAGTGGCAAGTTTTGAGTATCAGTTTGGTGCGGCGCGAGGTCGAACTTTAATTCGTCATGTGAGTGCGAATGCAGCGTTGGATAATCTGCGGCGGAAGTTGTTGACGAGGTAGCAGATATGTTAGTCTTGTCATACGATTGTATGACAAGAGAGCATAACGATGCGAATTAATGCCCGATTAGATGACGAGTATGCTGACAAACTAGCTTATATTCAACAGCAGACTAATCAGGCTGTAACAGATGTGATTAAGTCTGCCCTGGAATTGTACTACCAACAACTTCAGCAGCAGCAAAAGAATTCTTTCTCGATGCTCACCGAAACAGGCTTTATTGGTTGCGGCGAGGCAGATCCCAACCTGTCTGTAAATTACAAATCAATTTTGAGAGATGGCTTAAAAGCTAAGTATGATTATCGTTGATACTGGCTTTTGGTTAGCATTGGCAAATCGCAATGACTCGTACCACACTCAAGCAATAATGGTACTTGCCAATCTCAACGAACCTCTAATTACGACTTGGCCTGTCGTCACAGAAACTTGCTATCTACTCTTAACAACGATGGGCGATCGCGCCCAAGTAAGTTTTATCAATAACTTATTTTTAGGGGTCTTTACGGTTTTTGATTTGCAACCCCATCATGGTAAACGTATTTGTGAACTGATGGAAAAATATGCGAACTTACCAATGGATCTTGCCGATGCTTCGCTAGTGGTTTTAGCAGAACACTTGGGACATGGAAGAATTTTGTCGATAGATTTTAGAGATTTTAATGCTTACCGATGGAAAAATCAGCATCCTTTTGAAAATCTGATGCAGATGGAAGTTTAATCATGCAGCTATGAGCAAAATTCCTATCCTCCAACCAAATAACTCATACACTTTCAGAAGCTTAATTTATATCGTGTTCCTGCTGATATAGAAGAGTTGCTTCGTATTTTAGTGGCGATACTAAGTTGCTGATAAAGATGGCAATGTCTTCTTAAAAAAGGGATAGGATGTAGAAATGTCGAAGAAGCGTAAATTGCTAGAGAAAGTCCTTTCTGGTTCCAGAAATATTCAATTTCATGAACTGGTTACTTTGGTTGAGGCGTTTGGATTTTCTCTATCACGGATTAATGGTAGTCACCACATTTTTACTCATCCAGATATTCATGATCTGGTTAACCTGCAAAATCGAAAGGGCAAAGCTGTTCCTTATCAAGTCCGTCAATTTTTGATTTTGGTTGAAGAATACGCACTCACTTTGGAGGATGAAGAATGAAAAACTATCATATTAATATTTTCTACAGTGAAGAAGATGAGGGCTATATTGCTGATATTCCTGATTTGAAATACTGTTCAGCATTTGGTTCAACTGAAGAGGAAGCGCTTCGTGAAGTCTTGCAAGCAAAAGCAGCATGGTTAGATACTGCCAAAACGGAGGGAAAACCAACTCCTGAACCGAGATATCGACCTGCAATTTACCAGATAGCTTCATGATTAATGGATGTGCTGCGATCGCCTTTGGAAATAAATCTTAACACCAATATTCAGGTTATTTAATTGCAGCCAAATCACAGTTTAACTTTTTGTTAATAGAATCTATAATCTTAGCTTCTGCTGGTGTAATTACCCCGTCTAGATCAGCAATTCTTTGACATTGCGCTAGTAGAGGTACAGCAAAATCACTATTAATTTGCTCAACTAAGGTTTCTAAAGATGGTGGAGATTTTATATTAGCTGCGATCGCCTCGATAGAGGCAGGGCTAAGATTGGCAGCTTGTAATTCTGGTAAAATATCTTCCCAAGATTTATCTGGATTATCTGCTAAGACGATATGAACCAAAATCTGATCCATAATCTTTTCTTGAGAAATAGCAGCTTCGAGAAATTTTACGCTCTCTACCTGAGCATCTACTAAAGTTGCCTCTAAAGTTAATGGATTCTGCTTTGCTTCATAAAACTGACAAGCAGC
The DNA here is from genome assembly GCF_036917655.1 of Nostoc sp. Classification (GTDB taxonomy): domain Bacteria; phylum Cyanobacteriota; class Cyanobacteriia; order Cyanobacteriales; family Nostocaceae; genus Nostoc. Next base: position 61,379 of record NZ_JBALCY010000028.1, on the reverse strand, counting down.
ATAACCTAATGCGTATATCATCACTGCATTTGAACTAGCACCAATGACGGCTCCCGCTACTGGCACAATTCGTAGTAACCCCAAACCTGCTTTGATTGCTGTTTTTCCACCCAGCCCTAAACCAAAAATTGCTACTGCTTCCCCTTTGCGATCGGAATCGTTTAAATCCATTCCATAGGCAGCAGCAATTTGATAGACTAACTCCACTGATAATGCAGATGTAGCAGCCCAATCAACAGCAAATGTTAGAACAGCTTCTCCTGGTACAACACTACTAGCAAACCCTGTTATTCCCGCTAAAACAGCTTTTTCCAACATAAGATGATGGGCAATTTCTGCTGGGTGTTCATTTGGGTGTTCTTGCTGTAACTTTCTGACAGCAGCCTCGGCTTTAACTAAATCAACCTGTTGGATTAAAGGGTTTAACCAATCTTTATTTAGAGATTTTATTGCTACTTGCAATTGAGGATTATTACCAACAATTGTTAGCGCCTGCCCTGCTATCTGTGTTCCCTGAAAAGCTGCGCCACCAATCGCACCGCCAATGTCTACAGCCGCTCCTGCAACAGCTTGCCCTGCGTGAACGGCAGCACCTCCAACTACTTCGGCTGTTTCTGCTACTGCTTCAACCAATGAATCCCAAAAAGATGATTTTTTGACAGTTAATTTATTATAGCCTTTCTTAAGCAACTGAGGTACACCCAAATCTTGTTTAACAAGGTTAGTAGCTTTGAAAACGTACCTCACCAAGTCCGGAACCGCTATATCTTTTTTCTTTTTAGTAATGGCAATTGAAGATTCCACTTCAATCTCTGTTTGAGGTGTTAATACAGCTGAATTTACTAATGCTTGTAATTCAATTTCTTGTTGCCAATCGGGAAAATCTTCACCTGTGACTCTACCGTATATTTTGACATTCTTAAAAGATTGGATGCCTAAATTAATTAATCCATCACAAATAACCGGGACTACTAATTTTTGTACTGGAACTTCAATTGATTCCAGCATTATCTGTAGACAATTTTGTTTGAAACTAGTTTTTGGCGTAATTAGGGGTAAATTTAACCACTGACTTACCAGAGTATTAATCGCGTTTGTATCGCCCTGCTTGGCAAGTTCTAGAATATTTTCTTGTGTCATATTTAGTACTAGTGAGAATTTTCCTGACAACCTTACCTTGTTCAAGTATTCCCATTAATCAACTATTAATAACGCTATAACTCTTCCTCATCAACTTCATCAGCTGCAAGGAGTGCTTGTGAGCTATGACGCACATAAAGTACATAAACAGTATCTTCACGAATTGTAAACAAAATACGGTAGATATTTTTTGATTTGCCATAGAAAAGTTGACGCACTTCCTCAGAAAATACCTCATGTTCTAGAGCTAAGGCACACCGACGAGGTTTTTCTTGAAGAAATGCAATAGTATCCATCAACCCTCTAAACCACTGATCTGCCTGCATAGGCTGGGTTATACTCTCTCAGCCACAGGTATGCTGCCTCAATTTGAGCGTCTGCTGTCTTGGCTGTCCTAACTTGAAATGCCATATTTCTGCTGCATTTCTTGCTCAAATTCCTCAACAGGTCTTGTCCTACCTGCGTCTACATCCTCCAGTCCTTTGCTGATTCCCGCAATTGTTTCTAACTGTTCCAAAAGCTCTAGAAGTTTCTGGTAAGACTCAGCATCTTGCACAACTAATTCTGCTTTGCCATTCACGGTTAACACCACCGGTTGTCCAGTTTCCTTCATTAGCTGAATAAATTTAGAAGTATTGCGCTTGAAGCTTGAGAGAGAGTGAATATCTCGAACGATGTTCAGCATGACTTTGATTATGCATTAAATTTGCACTAAATATAATGCTAGCATTCAGATTATTTGATCAGATTAGTAATATTTGACACATTTAACTATTTGCCATCAGCCATCCTATGCCTACCCATCAGCAGAATTAATCTGGGGATCGCTTGCTGTATTCTTGACAATTTGTTACAAAAGTACAAAGAACTTCTAGAGACTAAAAACCACATGTTCGGCGGACTTACTGGTTTACAAGATCCTAAAGGCACAGATTGGGGAGAGCGAATGCTCAACACAGTGGCCAGCCAAACGATTCGCCACCTGTTTACGCAAAGCGAGTCAGTAGAAGTCTTTGTGCGCTGCTACCCCTCCAGCAAACTGTTGCAAGGCAGCATTGACAGCTTTAAAATGAGCGGTCGTGGCTTGGTGATTCGGAAAGATTTCGCGGTAGAGGAGATGTCATTTGAAACCGATGCGGTTGGCATTGACTTCGGCTCGGTTTTAAAGGGCAAACTCAGCCTTAAGCAACCCACTCAAGCGATCGCTCAAGTAATCTTATCAGAAGCAGGCATCAACCAAGCCTTTAGTGCGGAACTGGTGAAAAAGCGCCTGCTGAACCTCACCGTACCATCCCTGACAGAATTATCTGGCGGAGAACCAGTCTCCTTTACGGAAGTTCAGGTACAGCTATTACCTGAAAATCGCTTACACCTTGTAGCAAAAGCAGATTTAAACAATGGCGAACTTGTACCCCTGAGCATGATTCTAACTATAGGCATTGAAAGGCGGCGGCGAGTTTCTTTCAAAGATCCGAAAATTGAACTTGACCAAGTGCCAGAAGTGCAACGGGAAATTTCGCAAACCTTGAGCGTGGCGCTGGTAGAAATTTTAGATAATATGGTCGATTTGGATCGTTTTGACCTTGATGGAGTGAAAATGCGGCTGAACCGATTAGAAACTGAAGGTCAAAAACTTATTTTCAGTGGATATGCTGAAATTGAGCGTATTCCACATAGCGCTTGATATGATACTTTTACGTAAAAACGCCAAGTAAAGTGAAGCTTTAAACAAATAAAATACCGCCTAGATGATTCTAGGCGGTATTTTATTTGTTTAGGTTTTGAAGGGAGTTAGGAGTTATTGATTATGGGTTGTAATTAATTTTTATTAATTATTCCTAATATCATGTCCGGGTAATTAGTTGTGATTCCCATAGTCGTTGCACCCCACACGCCAGATGCTCCACTTGGGGAGACCCCAGACGCTCTCTACGAGACGCTGCGCGAACGCGGACTCGCTAACGCTGCGCTATCGCTTTTAGCGTCTCCCCTTCTCACATTGGGAGAGGCTAGCGCCCGCCGTAGGATGCCCGTTCGCAAGAGCGTCTCCTTTAGGAGAAGGGCTGTAGGGAGAAGACCGCACTGGCTCCCCTTAATCCCCTCCCCGCCGGCTCTTAGGGGAGACAAAACGCAGCTTTGGCGGGGTGGGGTTCTTCGGGTTTAATAAGTATCAAGCGGACATGATATTACTCCTGTACAGACGCGATTAATCGCGTCTCTCTATCTTCCCACCCCTACATATTGGAATCCAGCCCGGATCATTGTTTCGGGGTCAAGGAAGTTACGACCATCGATGATAACGGGGTGAGCCATCAATTTTGCCATCTTCACATAGTCGAGAGTGCTGAACTGCTGCCATTCGGTGACGAGTACTAAAGCATCGCAGCCGTCAGCAAGTCTTTCGGCATCGGTTTCTACTAGTACACCAGAAAGCCCATGACGCATACCTGTTTGGGAAATAATCGGGTCGTAGGCTTTGACTTTGGCTCCCAGTCGGTTTAGCTGCTCAATTAAGATAAGGGCTGGAGCGTCACGCAAGTCGTCAGTATCTGGCTTGAAGGTCAGTCCGAGTAGTCCAACTGTTTTGCCTTTGAGAATTTTCAGAACTTGTTGGAGTTTCTCCAAAGCAATCAATCTCTGGCGCTCGTTGACACTAACAGCAGCTTTCATTAGCTGGGCTTCATAACCATAGTCATCAGCAGTGTGAATCAGAGCGGAGACATCTTTGGGGAAACACGAACCACCCCAACCAATACCAGCTTGTAAAAACTTGTTACCAATGCGGGAGTCTAAACCGATGCCTTTAGCTACTTGGGTAACATCAGCACCGACGCGATCGCAAATATTAGCAACTTCGTTAATAAAACTAATCTTAGTGGCTAAAAAGGCATTAGCGGCGTATTTGATCATCTCCGCCGAACTCAGGTCTGTTGCCAGAATTGGCACTGGGGGTAAAGATTGATCCTCAGCGTACTTGCGTTCCACAATTGGGGCATACAATTGTTTCATTAAGGCTACTGCTCTTTGACTATTGCCTCCTAGTACAATGCGATCGGGGTTGAAGGTGTCGTGAACTGCCGAACCTTCGCGCAAAAACTCTGGATTGCTCACGACATCAAATTCGGCTGCTAACTCAGGTAATTTCTCATCACTCGATACCCCACCTGCGGTTACGAGTGTTTTCTGCTGTTCAGTAACACCATCTAGAACAAGCATCCGCACCCAGTCACCTGAGCCAATGGGTACTGTAGATTTATTCACGATGACTTTATAACCACCGTTGAGATTTTCGCCAATCCCACGGGCTACAGCTTCAACATAACGAGTATCACTTTCACCAGTAGGTAAAGGTGGTGTTCCCACAGCAATAAACAGAATTTCTCCGTGGGTAACTCCAGCAGCAAGATCACTGGTAAAATGAATTTTCTCTGTTTGAATGGCAGACTGCATAATTTCCGAGAGTCCCGGCTCAAAAATTGGGGACTGTCCAGACTTCATTAACTTAACTTTTTCTTCGTTGTTGTCTACGCAAATTACATCATGCCCAATATGAGCCAAGCAAGCACCTGTAACTAAACCAACGTAACCAGTACCAATCACGCAAACACGCATTTTTTAACTCCTCGCTTTTTTCGGGTTAGTCTTCAAAAAGAAGTCTCAACATGAAACTTACACACTGACAATAAACTCAGCCACTAAGTATACTAGCTACCGATAGGGATGAGCCTGCATGAAAATTCAGAGCGACGCTAGGTGCTGCTTAGGTGGTTAAATTATTGACATCGCTTTGAATGCGATCGCTAAAATCTTCTATTGTCAGTTTTAACCCCTCTTGCAGAGGAATGGTAGGTTCCCAATTTAACCAAGTTTTTGCCTTTGTAATATCAGGTTGGCGACGCCGAGGATCGTCCGAAGGTAATGGCTCAAACTTGATCTGCGCGTCCGGGTTGATCATATTTTGCACAGCTTCTGCCAATTGTAAAATCGTATATTCACCAGGATTGCCCAGGTTTACTGGGCCAATGTAGTCGCCATTCATTAGGCGGATGAATCCTTCTACCAAATCGGAAACGTAGCAGAAACTCCGAGTTTGCGAACCATCACCGTACACGGTTAAAGGATTACCCCGCAAGGCTTGAACTATAAAATTACTCACCACCCGACCATCGTTTTCTAACATTCTCGGCCCGTAGGTATTGAAGATCCGAGCAACTCGAATATCAACTTTATTTTGCCTGTAGTAATCAAATGCTAGAGTCTCAGCAACTCTTTTGCCTTCGTCGTAGCATGAACGTATCCCAATGGGATTGACGCTACCCCTATACTCTTCGGGTTGGGGATGAACTTCTGGATCTCCGTATACCTCACTAGTTGAAGCTAAGAAAAATCTAGCTTTCACCCGTTTAGCCAGCCCCAACATATTCAGCGTTCCCATCACGTTAGTTTTAACGGTTTTAACTGGGTTGTACTGGTAATGTACCGGAGAAGCAGGACAAGCTAAATGATAAATTTGATCCACTTCTAACCGAATTGGTTCGGTAATATCGTGGCGGATCAGTTCAAAGTACGGATGACCTAACCATTTAAGGATGTTGCGTTTGTGACCAGTGTAAAAATTATCCAAGCATATTAATTCATGCCCAGCAGTCATTAGTCGGTCGATGAGATGGGAACCAATAAACCCAGCACCGCCCGTCACCAAAATTCTCATAGTTTTCCAGTTACTTACAAATATTTTCAGTAGCTATTGCACTTACTTTTAGATTACCCAGCTTGGGGACAAAAATACAAAATGAAAAAAAATAACAAGGCTCAATCAAAAAGTGTTATTGAACTTACTTATTTTTCTCCAGTTGTAGTTTTGTGAGATTTTTACCTACTTCCTTAATAATTAACTAGCAAAATAACAAACATTGTTTGAAAACTGTCAGTCTTTTAGCTAAAGTTCATCAAATCTTCAATAAGATAAAGTGTTTTTAGGGTTATTACTTACTGTTCTAATTGTTGAATCCAAAGAAGCAGGGAGTAGGTTGACACTCACGCAACTTTAAGACCCTACCATTACCCAAATTTTTGTAATAGTCAAGTTGTGGCATTTACCAACATCCCACCCTGTACTTAAGTGCAGAGGCTGATATCATTTCACAAAATTCCTCCTACAAAACTTTGATAGGGGACTAAAGTTGTACATCCCTACAGCCGATTCATTTGTTGCAAAGATTTTTGTCAATGCGATGCCTCCGAGGGGCTACGCCAACGCAGCCCAAGTTCACTCATTTGGACTGAATGCCTTATATCATACAGCAGATGTAATGCTGGGAACCGTGTTAGACATAACTACATTTGTGGTTTGAGTGCGTTGCGGTTCTCCCAGCATGACAATGGAGCAGGTGAGTTGTCTGGCTAACTGAGTTGTGACATCGCTAATGGCTAACCCTCCAGGGCTGGTACGATTACGGATAAAAGGTAAAACGACTAAATCATATAATCGTGCTGCTTGCAAAATTGCTTGGGCAACATTTTCATGAGCGATAATTTGAATTTCTGGGGCATTGGCCAAAGCCAATTTAGATACCAATAGGGAGAGATGCGATCGCCTCCAAGCAATTTTACTGGAACTAGTGCGGCGATCGCACACATTCAGCACAGTAATGTGACTCTGATTTGCCTCTGCCAGCATCTGGGCAAATTGTACAGGCTGTAATGTCGGTGCTGTTAAGTTTTCTACTGGTACTAAGATCCGCTGAATTTTTTTCGGTGATTCTACTAGACGTGTCACCGCCACTGGACAATGGGATGCCCAAAGCACACCATCAATCACATTCCCAAATAAACGCGCTCGTAACCCAGTCCGTTTACCCCAACCCATAACAATTAAATTAGCCTTTTGTTCGCGAGCAGCTCTGCTAATTCCTTGAGCAAAGGCATCATCAATTCGCAGTACTGGTTCTGCGGCCACGCCCAATAATCGACTTTGTGCCGTGGCTTTAGTCAATAACCGCTCACTCCGTTGTAGAGACATTTCTAACTGCGGTGCATCCATCTGAGCAGCAGCAGTAGCGATCGCCAGTGGTATAATTTTGCCCTGAGACTGACGCGCTAATAAAGCCGCCATTTCAATCAAATACTGCTCGGTCTGAGGATTATACACAGGTACAACTATAGTAAAAGCACTGTCTGTTTCGCGTGCGTTTTGGTCAGGTAGGGGTGGTACTGGCTCTTCGGCTGGTGAGGAATTCAAACCAACAGCTATTCGACTGGTCATTAACGGCCCCAAGGTTGATGTGACAACCATTAAGACAATGACGCTGTGTAATACTTCTAGTGGCAGCAATCCAGCCCGATATCCCACTAACGTAGCTGCTAAAGTTGTACCAACCTGGGGAAGTGACAGCGACCACATCGTTAGCATTTCTTGCCAGTTATAGCGGTAAAGTAGTTTTGTTAACAAAGCTGCGATCAATTTACTGACAATCAAACCGACTATCATCAACACCGTTAACTTGAGCGTGTCCAGGTTGTTGGCAAAAGCGGGTAGATTGATCAGTAAACCAAGGTCAACAAAGAAAATGGGAATGAACAGCACACTGCCAATAAATACTACCTTTTCTTTGACTGGGCCTTCACCCACAGCTTCATTCACCGCCAAACCTGCTAAAAAAGCACCAACAATTTTTTCTACCCCAATCAATTGAGCGCCCACAGCCGCCAGAAACACAGAAAGCAACACAAACAAAAACTTGTTTCCTTCGTCATCTCCAGACCGCTTGAAAAATTCTTTGCCTGCCCAATCAAAGCCTGTGACAACGGCAACAGAGTAAATAATTAACCAACCCGACAAGGTGAGTAGTTTAGCAAAGCTGAATGCTCCAGCATGAGTGACGGCTACACAAACGGCTAATATCAGCACTGCCCCAATATCTGTAAAAATCGTCGCTCCAATGGTGACAGTAACAGCTTCATTATTTACCACTCCGAAACGAGTGATTATGGGATATGCCAAAAGGGTATAGGAAGCAAATAAAGAGCCAATTAAGATTGATGTATTCCAGCCATAGCCTAAAATCAGCCCTACTAAGGTTCCCATCACCAGGGGTACACTAAAAGTCAAGCTAGCAAACCCAAAGGCGCGACTTTTTTGTTGGCGAAATTTTTCTAGATCAACTTCTAGCCCGGCGACAAACAGCAAGTAAATTAACCCTATGTCTGATAGCAGGTTAATCATCGGCGAGTCAGACTGAAATAGATTCCAGCCTGAGGGCCCAAGTACTAGCCCTGAGAAAACCAAACCCACTAATCCTGGTAATCTTAGCCGCTCAAACATTATAGGTATAACTAAGATGACCACCAGCAAAATAGCAAAGGGAACAATTGGTTCCTTGCCAAGAACTTGGGAAGTTGGTTCCAGAACAAGAACTTGTGATATGAGTTCCATAGGTAGGAATTGAAGGGGCTATGGTAAAATTGCGATTACCTTGGGGGCGATCGCTTAATTGATCTAAATAAATGGAGAGGCCACCTGATGAAAAATCAAAAATATTAACTTACACTAACTAGGCAATTGTCTAAGAACTAACTACCTACGGATGGATTTGACTCAAAATGAACCGCAAGCGATCGTAGTCGTCTTTAAGGAGCACACTCAGGCTACGTCCAGCTTTAATTAGCCATTCTCGGTCAGCTTTGCGTAACTGGTATACATCTCGAATGGCAGCGGCGGTCAAAGACTCTATTGGCGCACCGTTAATGCAAAGCAGTGTCCGCAAAAAATCTAGTTCTTCAGTAAATTTAATGATCGCTTCTGGTTCACACCGATAAACAGCTTGATGAATTTGCGGGGGACGGGGTGGTAGGTACTGATATATTCTTTGGTTATAACCTCGATTCTGGGAAGAGTGCTCAAATCCCACGATCGCAGCCCGGAATTCAGTTCTGAGCATGGCAAATATCTGGGGTTGTTCCTCGCGTAAGTCTTGCAAGGACAATCCTAAAGCTCTGGCCCGATGTACGGAATCTATGGGCATAGTTGTGGCATAATATACCACAGCATAAATTTGATTACCAGATTCTTCATCTATAGAACAGACCCAACTACCAAAAGGTGGCATAGAGGGAAAGCTCAAATCTTCTGGTTCCAAACACTGAGCCAAAAATTCGGTACTAGTAGTCTCAATCACCTCCGCAATGTGGTTGGGATGGCGATCGGCAGTAGCAAACTGTGGTAAGGGGAGACGCATGGGAGTGCTGAGTGATGAGTTAAGAGTTATGAGTTAAGAGTTGGGAGTTAAGAGTGATAAGTTGAAGAATCATAACTCCTAACCCCTAACTTCTCACTCCTAACTAATCTCACTCCTAACTAATATTATTTGGCTTTTTTACGTCCGGCTGTGGTCTCTACGAGTTCCAATTCGCTCAGGCGGAAGGTAACTAATTTATCCCAGTTACCACCTTCAAATAATACGGCGACTTTGCCATCAGTCAGTCGTTGCACGAGTCCTTCGTAGCGATAATAGGTATCTGCGGGATTGTTGACGCGAACAGTTGCTCCAGGCAGGATCATGTTTTTAGCCTCGCTTGTTTCCTTTTAATAGCTTAATACTTGTCATTAGTCATTAGTCTTTGGTTCTTAGAAATGACTAATGACGAATCAATAATACTTCTGTCTTTGGCGAAAATTTGCTACTGATTCTACTATTCCCAAGGAAATGAAGTTGGTCAGCATAGCAGAACGCCCATAACTCATCCAAGGTAGGGGAATTCCTGCCACAGGCGCTAAACCTACAGTCATGCCAACGTTCACAATCACCTGAAACATGATCATGGACAAAACGCCAATAGCCAACAAGGAACCAAAGTTATCTTTGGCGGTTTGGGCAATATGTAGTAGGCGCAGGCAAATTAAGCAGAAGACAAACAGCACTACCAAACAACCAACAAAACCGAATTCTTCCCCCACTGCGGAGAAAATAAAGTCTGTATGCTGTTCAGGTACGAAATTCAGTTGCGTCATTGGCCCCTTGAACAGACCCCATCCCCAAATTTCACCAGCACCAATAGCAATGCGAGATTGGATTAAGTGATACCCAGCACCAAGTGGATCGTGATCGGGGTCCATGAATACAGTTAACCGATCTTTTTGATACTCTTTCAAAACATGGTTCCAGGCGAAGACTCCTAATTCGCCACCCACTATATTGAGAATCCACGCACTGATAGCGCCGAAACCAAATCGATGCCAGGGAAGAGTTTGCCAGCCGACAATAGCCATCGCAAATGACCAAACTATCCCTAATGGGCCAAAAGATAGTTCTTTGAATAAAACTATCGGCTCTGAGAAAGGCCAAGATATAGTAAACAAAATAGCGGCAACCACAGGAGAAATCATCAGAATTAACCAGCCTGGGTTAGCATTTGCCCAGTAAAGCATTCCTAAGACGATCGCACCAAATACCATTGATGTTGCTAAATCTGGCTGTAAAAATACTAATCCCCAAGGTATAGCGGTGATTGCCAGAATGCGGAAAACACCTTCGAGGCTAGAAGCAGTGCGCCTGTGTAGTAAAGCTGCTAAGGTGATGATCATGCCAACTTTGGCAAATTCTGAGGGTTGCACATTAAAGCCGGCGATACTAATCCACCGCTGTGCCCCTTTGGCGCTAGTACCAGCAATCATCACAGCGATTAAACTGAAATTCGTTAGTGTGTATGTTACCCAGTGCCACTGCATCAAGAGTTCGTAACGGATGCGAGATAAAAACAGGGCTATAAGCACGCCGATACCCGCTACCATCCAGTGCCACCACCAGTCAGTTACTGGCTGCTTCAGTTCCGTACTGAGGATCATGATGCCGCCAAAGATGCTGATAGCAATAGGCAAACAAAAAAGTAGCCAATCTACATACTGCCAGGGCTTAACCCAAGACTTCCAGCGAATTTTGGGGAGCGATCGTTTTAACAACATTGTGCCAGTTTAGACTTTAGCTTTGAGATTTTAAATTTAAGTGTTGGGCATTGGGCAATTCAATTTTGGATTTTGGATTTTGAATTTTGGATTAAATTTCAATCTAAAATCCAAAATCTAAAATCTAAAATTCTTGCTCCCCCTACTCCCTACTCCCTAATATTCCCAGGACATAGCCCAGGAAGTAGATAGAAATTAAAATTAATTATGTCAAAGCCGCAACTGATACTTTACCAGCAATGGTAAGAGCGATCGCTGTTAATGCTTTTGCCGAAGCCGAATCTGGTTCACCAACGACTATCGGCACACCACTGTCACCACCAACTCGCGTGGAAATCTCTAGCGGCACGCACCCTAACAGTGGCACTCCCAATTCGGCGGCTGTTTTGGAGCCACCACCGGAACCAAAGATGTCATACTGCTTATCTGGTTGATCAGGCGGGATAAAATAGCTCATATTTTCCACGATCCCCAATACCGGGACATTCATCTGCTGGAACATCCGCAATCCCTTGCGAGAATCTAACAAGGCTACAGTTTGCGGCGTGGTGACAATTACTGCCCCTGCCATCGGCACTGCTTGGGTTAAAGTTAACTGAGCATCTCCGGTTCCTGGTGGCATATCTACAATCAAATAATCCAGTTCTCCCCATTCAACTTGATAGAGAAACTGGCGAATTACCCCATTGAGCATAGGCCCCCGCCATATTACTGGTTGATCTCGGTCAATCAAAAAGCCCATTGAAACTAATTTGACGCCGTGATTAAAAGCCGGTTCCAGGATATCACCTGTTTCAGTGGAACGCACTACAATTTGAGCATCAGCCAGACCCAGCATGGTGGGGTCATTGGGGCCGTAAATATCAGCATCTAGCAAGCCGACTTTCGCCCCAGTTTGGGCTAGAGCCACTGCGACATTCACGGCTACCGTACTTTTACCAACGCCACCTTTACCGCTGGAAACAGCAATGATATTTTTCACCCCAGAAATGCCAGTGCGGTCGGGCAAACTTTTTTGTTGCGGTGTTTCTGCCGTCACTTCTATGCTTACATCTGTAACGCCTGGTAGCTTTTTGACAGCTTTCTGACAGTCTTCAACGATAAATTCACGTAAAGGACAAGCAGGAGTGGTCAACACCAAAGTGAAACTAACCTTGCCAGCGTCAATTTTGACGTTGCGAATCATGTTAAGTTCTACCAGACTTTTGCGGAGTTCTGGGTCTTCTACTGGTCGCAACACTTCTAAGACAGAGCGGGAGTCGAGGACATCGTACATAAAAAATTTAAAATGGAAAATTGAAAATGAAGAAATACACTCGTGGCGAACATCTTAGCTATTAACTGGATGCTTTCTTAAGCAATGTCAGCTTAGTGTTATCACTGTTACTGCCGTAATAAAACTTAGCAAATTCTACTATCACCTAATAGAATCTTAACTTTCTTTAGGGATTAGTTATTGGGCATTCGGCACTTGTACTGAGCGAACGCGAGTGCGTCTCGTAGAGAAGCCGTTGGCGCAGCCTAAGAAGAGAAGTATTGGGTATTAGTCAAAAATCCTCCCTCTGCCCCTCATCCCCCCAATCCTCATCACCTAAAAATCAAAACAACTGTCATTGAGGGATTTTTTCTTACCAGATACCGTTGGCAATGCTGTCTTTTCTACTGCCTCGACTAAAGACCGTGCTACGCGGTCTGCATAAGGACGGGATAAAGACCAAATCAAGGGCGATAACCAACCCCGTAGCGTTACAGAATAAGACAAACAAGTACCACAAACTGTTGACTCTACTTGATAAGTCACCCGTTCCTCTATCCCAGGAATCGCCAGCACTCGGATACTCAGCATCTCTCTATGATTGACGCGCTCCACGAAAATTCGGATGGGAATCGGCGAAAAGCGTGTTACAGCTTGAAAAATCAATCCTGGTTTGGGTACTAATCCGTAGGGCACGTTAGTACTCTTAAGTAGTGGATGCCAGGAAACATCTGTTAAGTCAGCGACTTTTTGCCACAGTTCATCTACAGAAGCAGAACTAATCTCTCGATACGTCCGCACCAGAGAAGCGCAAAACCGACGACGTTTGCGGTGGATGAATTTGGATAACCAACCTTGCATTTTCCTAATCCTCCTCCTCGCTGGACAGTTTCTAGTAACTCTGGTATGGTGGGCAACTACGCTCAGTTCCTAAATTAAAACTTTCTCAGAAATGCCCTAAACATCGCAAGCCTCGATTTGGCAAAGACGCCAATAGCCAACATAATAATATGGCAAAGAAGTTTTGAGCAGGCAAGTCTTACCCTTGATACTTCAAGGTTACGACTAAAATCTAGTGTTTATACCAGAATATTTCAATTAAAAATTAAAAAAAAACTCAGTCAATATACAACAAGCCTATACGCATTTGAGGGAAAATAAATCTAGTGATGCCCATCAATCGTATAAATGCTTAACCAGTAAGAAAAAGCAGGTTGGGCAAATAGAGCTTGATTGTCGGCGCGTGTTTCCCCCAAATTTTAAAATGAAAAATTTGTGGCTTTCTGGAAATTGTAATTTAGGTTCGGGAATCTATGTTGACCAACTCGCAAATACCAACTGTAGCAGCATCATCCAAATCTTTGCCAGCAACTGACGCTCAGACTAGGGTCAGTCAGTTTATGAAACAACTGCAAGACGAAATTACCGACTCATTGGCAAAACTAGATGGTGTGGGTAAGTTTCTCGAAGATAGTTGGGAACGCCCAGAAGGGGGTGGAGGGCGATCGCGCGTGCTGCGTGAAGGTGCAATATTTGAACAAGCAGGTGTAAATTTTTCTGAAGTTTGGGGTTCCCATTTGCCAGCCTCAATCTTAACCCAACGCCCGGAAGCAGCAGGGCATGGCTTTTATGCCACGGGCACTTCAATGGTATTACATCCTCACAATCCTTACGTGCCCACAGTTCATCTAAATTATCGCTACTTTGAAGCGGGACCAGTGTGGTGGTTTGGTGGTGGTATTGACTTGACACCTTTTTACCCCTTTGCTGAAGATGCGGCACATTTACACAAAACATTAAAACAGGCTTGTGACCAAAACCACCCAGACTATTACCCGGTGTTTAAGCGGTGGTGTGATGAATATTTTTACCTCAAGCATCGTGATGAAACACGGGGCGTAGGTGGTTTGTTTTTTGATTACCAAGATGGTCAGGGTGCTTTATATCGCGGGCCAAATCCCAATGGGGAAGCGGCTATTTATAGCAACCAGCTGGGAACACCAGCAACCCGCAATTGGGAAGATTTGTTTGCCTTTGTGCAAGACTGTGGTAGAGCATTTTTACCAGCTTACGTACCAATTGTAGAACGCCGACATGGGATAGAATATGGCGATCGCCAACGAAATTTTCAACTCTACCGCCGGGGACGATATGTAGAATTTAACTTGGTTTATGACCGAGGCACGATTTTTGGTCTGCAAACCAACGGACGCACTGAATCAATTCTCATGTCTCTACCACCCTTAGTACGCTGGGAATATGGCTATCAGCCGGAACCCAATTCTCCCGAAGCTGAGTTGTATGAAACCTTCCTTAAGCCTCAAGATTGGATCAATTGGACACCCAGTTAATAGTGCTGAGTTAGGAGTTGGGAGTTGGGAGTTGGGAGTTGGGAGTTGGGAGTTGGGAGTTGGGAGTTGGGAGTTAGGAGTTAGGAGTTAGGAGTTAGGAGTTAGGAGTTCTTCCCTATCTCCCCCACTCCCTCGTTTTAAATTGCTACTCAGTACTGTTTTAGTGAGTTAAACTACTAAAGTTAAGCACTTAGCAGAAAAAGGTGACAATTTTAGCTATAGCTTGTTAATGTCAAGTGACAGCATTACAAAATTCTGTAACTAGTTAATTTTAAGAAAAATGCCACGGGGAGGGCTTTAGTGATTCATATAGACCAAAAAACTTATACAAGCCAAGACGGAAACACCGTTATTGTGCTGACGCCAGCAGGTCGCCTAGATATTACCACTGCTTGGCAATTTCGCCTAAAGTTACAAGAGTGTATTTCTAAACTCAGCCGCCATGTAGTTGTAAATCTGGCTCAGGTAAATTTTATTGATAGTTCCGGTCTTACGTCTTTGGTAGCTGGAATGCGTGATGCTGATAAAGTCAAGGGCAGTTTCCGCATCTGTAATGTACACCCAGAAGCCAAACTCGTATTTGAAGTGACGATGATGGATACTGTCTTTGAAATCTTTGAAACAGAAGAGGAAGCTTTAGAAGGTGTACCTCGTAGCATTGCCAGCTAAAAAAGGAGTTAGGAGTTAAGGGTGAGGAGTGAGGAGTTAATTCAAAATTCATAACTCATGACTTATAACTCATAACTTTATTTTATTGAATACTGATTTCGCTTGGTGTAGCGATAAGGCCCCATAATCGCTCCCCAAGTTGCTTTTCCAGTTGCTGGATCGATTCCTTTGTCGTAGCTGTGAAATTCTGCCGCAGTCGCTTCAAATCCCAAGGAAACATCCACGGTATTGCCAAGATAAGTAAAGCTGCAACGAGTCTCTGGTAGTGGGGTAGCGGTGAAGTTATAGCGATCGCGGGCTAGTGTTTCCTGAGTTACTGTTAGGATACAACCTGGTAGTAAATCTAATTGTTCGGGTGTCAGTGTGTTCAGTAAAGCAGGGTTATGACCCGCGCCTCTTAATGCACCTGCATCTTGAGGCATATAGTATTGCACTTCCAGAGATGTATCAGAGTTGCTTCCCTGGCGCAACCGCATAATTCGCTGGCGGTAAGGTTTATCTAGGTTAAGAACGTTAGCCTGTTCGGCAAACAGGGTGATGCTATCTTCGGTGAACAGATTAATTGGTCTTTGCCACAGCCGGAGGTGGACATACCAAACTGGTTCTCCTATGGCTTGTTCCCGATTATCAAATTCACCAGCTAAATATTCACCTAAAGCAATTAACTGTGGCGAGAAGTTCATAAATGCGATAAACAAATCATTAAAAATATTTTTGGCTAGTTTTTTAGAGGAAAGGGTCTTATCCCCTGTGGTTACTAGCTTATAAAGTACTTCTGACTTGTTTATATTGTAAATGAAACTGTCACCAGTCAAAAGCTAAACTTGGCAAAGTAGCATTTAAGCGAGAAAATAAAGATCCGTCGCCCTTAACATTTTCTTTGTGAATAACGTCCGTACTGTCTCTGATACAAAACGAACTTTTTACAATCTTCACACCCGTCCGATTAACACTATTTATCGTCGGGTAGTGGAAGAATTGATGGTGGAAATGCATCTGCTATCAGTAAATATCGATTTTAGCTACAATCCAATTTATGCCTTGGGCGTCGTCACTACTTTTGACCGCTTCATGCAAGGCTATGAACCAGAACGAGATCAAGAATCAATTTTTAACGCCCTATGTCGGGCTATAGAACAAGATCCGCAACACTACCGACAAGATGCCGAAAGATTACAAGCTGTAGCTAAAGGTTTGCCAGTTAAAGATTTAATTGGGTGGCTAGGCCAAACTACTTACTTAGATCGAGATGCTGACTTGCAAGCACACCTGCAAGCGATCGCCAACAATCCTAACTTTAAATACAACCGTTTGTTTGCAATTGGTGTATTTTCGTTATTGGAACAGTCAGATCCCGAATTGGTCAAAGATGAAAAGCAACTCACTGAGGCGCTGAAAGCGATCGCTGCTGGCTTGCACCTCTCCAATGACAAACTCACCAAGGATTTGGAGCTATATCGTTCTAACCTAGACAAAATGGCGCAAGCACTGGTGGTGATGGCAGATATGCTCTCCGCCGATCGCAAAAAACGCGAACAACGTAAACAACAATCAACTACCCCAGTTGCTCCCCCAAGTTCTAACGAATAGTTAGGAGATGGGAGACGCGATTAATCGCGTCTGTACAGGAGTTAGAAATTAGAGTTAGGAGTTAGGAGTTAGGAGTTAAGAGTTATTAACAACTCATCACTCCTAACTCCTAACTATTGATTTTAGACTAACTCCTAACTTTTGATTTTAGACGCCCAATAATTTGTAGATTAAGCTGTTAATTATAGTCAGCGTAAATGCCCCAACAACAGCACTCCAAATCCCGTAACGCAAGCGAAAGCCCTCTACTGACCAAGCAGCAATACTAAAACAAACCACGGCAATCATAAATGTGAAAATGCCGGATAACAAGTCTAATGTGAGTAAATTTGGGACTGCAAAAACGAGGCTTAAAATCGGTCTGACTATTGCCGTCACGATACCAAGCACTGCGGCAGAAAGGAAGGCTTTACCTGGAGTGTCAATTTCAACTCCCAAAGGCAATTTGCTAATTATCAACAGGCTGATAGCTGTTACTACCCAAACAATTAAAAGCGTCACAATATTCATGCCACAATCCCTGAAACGTGAATGGCAATTGGTGATAAATTACTTTAGTTTATCGGTGGAAAAATGTTTAAAGTTCAACCAATTATCTATAAATTAGCAGGTTTTTTTATCTAGCCGAGATTTATTCTAGATGTCTTTAGGTTTGGGAAAAGGCTTGAAGGGGGAGTAAGAATTTGAGATTTTGGATTTTAGATTGAAATTTAATCCAAAATTTAAAATCCAAAATCCAAAATTGAATTGCCCAATGCCCCTATCTCATCTTTTAAGAGGAGGTTGGGTTTGTTTGGGTGCTACAGGCGCTTGAGATGCTGGTGGGTTGGAAATACCAGGATTGATAGGACTGATGCCTTGTCCAGTTGGAGGTTGACTTATGCTAGGAAAGGGTACGGAATTAGGTGCTAAGGGAAATTTAGGGTTAAGATTCCCTTCGGGATTGATGCCTGGAACTGGTGCTGCACCAGGATCGATTGGGAAAGAGGGGATATTAGGCTGGTTGAGTGAGTTTGTGGGTGGTTGAGATGGGCCAGGAATAATTCCCAAAGAAACGCGATCGCCCCCTACTTGCCGCAGCAAATCTAATGTTTCAATCACATCATTATAAGTTGCTGTTCGTGAAGCATTCAGCACAATAACAGCACTGGGATTTCCTTGGAGATACTGTTTTAACCTCGCTCCCAAATCCTCCCGTTTTACAGGCTGTTTTTCTATGTAAGTATTGCCAACGGCATCGATAGTTACAATCAGACTTCCACTCTGTGATGTTATTCCAGATACTGAACTGGCGCTGGCTTTGGGCAAATCAACATTTATTGCCTGTTGCCGTGTAAATTGTAAAGCCGCTAATAAAAAAAACGTCAGAATACAAAAAACGACATCAATTAAAGGGATGATTTGAATTTGAACTTCTTCAATTGGGGTGTGTAGATTAACTTTCATTTTCTCAATTTAAATGCCTGGTTTTGGGGTTGAATTATTGACTAATTAGGTGCATTTGGCGGTTCAGGAGGTTCAGGAAACCTAGTCTTTCCTGGCTTGCGGGGTGGAGTGAAATTTTCCCGCACAATTGCTGATGTACTATTACTAAAATCAGGTGGGGACTGGCGGTAGAGCAATTCCATCTCATTCCCGGCCTTCCGAAAAACTTTGATTTGGTTGACTACAAAACTTTGAAATAGGCGGTAAAATACCAAACTAATGATGGCAACTATTAGCCCAGTTGCCGTAGCAATTAGGGATTCACCAATACCAGTAGTTACCCCAGCTGTCGATTCAGTTCCCAAATCGCCAATCCGAATTGCTCGCAAAGCTTTGATCAAACCCAAAACTGTGCCCAACAATCCCAACAGGGGCGCTAGGGCAATTACGGCTTCTAAAAGCTTTTCACCTCGCCGCATTCCAGCCAATTCATCTTCTGCTGTAGCCTCCAGTGCTAATCGAAAGGTTTCTACATCAGTTTTTGGAAAACGTAAGGGGGCGTAGAGAAAACGTCCAGCAGGCTGATGGCTTGCTTGTCTTGCAATGTCCGCAGCTACTTGCCAATTATCTTGGGCAGCATCTAGGATGCGATCGACTATTTGCTTTTCCTGAGTCAAAATTCGTAACCAGAACCACAAACGCTCAAAAATCACACTTAAAGATAGAATCGACAGAACAAGCAGAGGCCACATCGCTGGCCCGCCCTTATAAAATAAATCTAAAATATCCACTGTTTGGTTGAGTCGATGGGGAGTATTGTCTCCCGCACCTCTCAGTTAGATCCGTGCGTACCCGTTTCCGTGTACACGGCTCCCGATGTTTTTAGCTTGCGCTTTTGCTCATGTGTTTGTAATCGTGGCAACTCTCATGAATTGCTTCAAGATTATTTTTCTTCCAGTTGGCGTGATTTCCATCGATGTGATGCAGGTGAACCCGTTCCTCATCGATGAACTTTAAGCCGCAGGAAGCACATCTATGGTTTTGCTTCTTAAGAGCTTTAGAGGTTTCGCCGTCGTAGAGCTTACTTTTGCGTTCGCTCCAGTAGGTTGTATCTCCGTCATAGGGGGATTTTACTCCTTTGACCATGACGTGTTTATTTTCGGAGTAGGGAACTGCTGGGAATGCTTTGTCTAGTAGTTTCTTGCTAGAGTAGCGGTTTTGCTTGGTTTCCTTGTTCAATACCGTGTAAGCTTTTGTTTCGATGTGGCATAGCGAGTTTCTCGACCCGTCCATCTTGCAGAACTTATGGTAATTTCTCCAACCTCTAACTACTGGGGCTAATTTCTCAGCCTTTGTGGTAGCACCATAATTCGAGTTGTTGACGATGTGTTTTACTTTCTTACGAAATGCTTTGAAGTTATCCACTGAGGGAGTGCTTCTAAATTTTCCGTTTTTCTGGATTTTAAAGTGCCAGCCGAGGAAATCAAACCCATCTGTCGCGGCGGTAACTTTGGTTTTCTTTTGGCTTACATTCATTCCGCGTTTGCGGAGGAACTCGCTGATTCTTTCAAGTATCTCTATCGCATCATTTTCGGGTCGAATTATAATAACCATATCGTCCGCGTATCGGACTGATGGCTCGGTGATTCTTCCTTGGTTGTCCTTGGATTGATAAATACTTTCTACCCCATTAAGTGCGATGTTCGCTAGTAGTGGGCTGACCACTCCCCCTTGAGGTGTACCCTGTTCGGGGAATTCTGGGTTAATTCCTGCCTTGAGGCATCGGTATATTCCGAGTTTTAAGCCTTTAGGGGCAATGAGTTCGTCCATTATTGCTGAGTGGTTAATCCTGTCGAAGCATTTTTCGATATCGAGTTCAATAACTCGCTTGTTTATTCCGTTGGCTTTGGAGTTTAGGTTGGTGAAAATATACCGTTGGGCATCATGGGCAGAGCGCCCAGTTCTAAACCCATAGCTCCTAGCGTGGAAAGTGGCTTCGTGTGCTGGTTCGAGTGCATATTTTGCGAGGCATTGCCAAGCTCTATCCGCGATGGTTGGTATTTTAAGCATTCTGGTTGTCCCGTCCTTTTTAGGGATGGGGATTTCCCGTAAACCCTGATGCTTCCAATTTCCACTATTCATTTTCAGTAGTTCTTCAAGGTTGAAGCGTTCCATGAATGAGAGGGATTTCTTCCCATCGATACCAGCCGTCTTTTTACCAGCGTTTAGCTGAGATACTTGTCTTATTGCAAGAAATCGAGCCGAGGTTGATTTGAGAATAAGCTTTTGGAGTGACCGCGCTTTCCGCTTATCTCCAACTTGAACAGCTTTAAATACGCGCTTTTGAAGGCGGAAAAGATTTCGGCGGAATTTCTTCCACGGTAGTGCTTTCCAAGATTCACTAGTATGTCTACTGTGTCTAATCATTTTCTCTTCTAGAGTTTGTATTTTCTGAACACCTCAGACCAATTACGGTCTGTCCTACCCGAATTGTGGGGATTCCTCCGCTCGTCTGGGCTACTTGGGGTTCGACTGCCCCTAGACCCACAACTCGTTTTTATTCGTTCCCTCGGAGAGATTGATGAGCCACTGCGTTGCGGGGGTTCCCCCCGTTGTAGCATGTGGCGTTGTTCCGTTAGATGTAGCCAATTCGACTACTGGATTCCCTGGACTCTTGCCGTTCTTTTAACCGCACACGGCGGGAATGGACTCCAGCGAAGTCAGGGATTTTTGTGTTGCGCCCTGCTTAAACATAAGTCGCTTTTCTAGGCTCTGTTTCATCATAGGAACTCCCTGTTAGCGCCAGTGTCAACCCGCAACGGTCGTCTGATTGCGCCCTGTTCCCAGCTTCACTCTACAAGAACCGAGCTTGTTCGGTGTGGGCAGATAAGGAGTCAATTCTGAGTCTGAATGGCAAGGCTTACACTTGCATCTGACCGAGAGTTCAGCCTTTAGTGACAGTAATCTGCTGTCGGGCTGGCTTAGTTATGTACGGACTGGTTACCGTGATTCACTAAGCAACGAATCGCACAAGTTTCCTCCCTTCATGAAATGTGGTAGAGCATTTTAATTCTAGAGATTAATGCAAAATGAGGGACTTCCAAAATATAAATTTCTCGAAAACCTAAAAAGACAGTGTAAGCATGGCGTATTTGACTTAGACTACTAGGCAAACTTGCTGCTGGGTAGGCAATTGAATGATCAACTCACTTCCTTCACCAAGAGTAGAAAAACATTCCAATTTGCCACCATGTTTTTCGGTGATAATTTGATAGCTGATTGCCATGCCCATACCTGTTCCTTTGCCTACAGGTTTGGTGGTGAAAAAAGGATTAAAGATACGGTTTTTCACCTGTTCCGGCATTCCCCCGGCATTATCTGCGATCGCAATTTCCACCCATTGCGAATTGCCCATTGAAGTGCGGATGCTAATCTGACTAGGATTTGCCTCTATTTCCTGAACGGTGCGATTGGCGTTTAATTCGTCTAAAGCATCGATCGCATTCACCAGAACATTCATTAAGACTTGATTGAGTTGTCCGGGATAGCATTCGACTTGGGGCAACTTGCCATAATCCCGAATCACTACAATTGCTGGGTGTTCTGGTTTGTCTTTCAGACGGTGTTGCAAAATCAACAGCGTACTTTCAATTCCTTCATGAAGGTCAACTGCTTTGAATTCTGCTTCATCTATCCGAGAAAAGTTCCGCAGTGATAGCACAATGTTCCGAATCCGGTCAGTCCCCATTTTCATCGAAGCTAGCATCTTGTGTAAATCCTCGATCAGGAATTCCAGATCGATTTCTTCAGCTAGCGCTTGTACCTCTGGATCATTGCTGGGATGACGTTGTTGGTAGAGATGGATCATCCTGAGCAAATCTTGAGTGTAGTCCTTCAGGTGGGTAATATTGCCGTGGATAAAGTTCACCGGGTTGTTGATTTCATGTGCCACACCTGCCACCAGTTGACCCAGACTAGACATCTTTTCACTTTGAACCATTTGTGCTTGAGTGTGCTGCAATTCGCTCAAGGTGGTTTTGAGTTCGGTGGTGCGTTCTTCCACCCTGTTTTCTAACTCTGCCTTACCGTTTTCTAAGGCTGTAAAAGATTCCCGCAATTGACCTGCCATGTGATTAAAGGAGTGGGCAAGTACACTGAGTTCCTGGATGTTGTTGATATCCAAGGTTTGGTCTAAATTGCCTGATGCCATTGCCTGACTTGCTCGGTTCATTTGCAGAATCGGCTGTGTAATCCAGTAGGAGGTTAAATAGCCTATGAGGGTTGCCACAGCCAAGGCTCCAAAACAGAGCAAAATGGTAGTGCGGGTGTTGGCGTTGATTTGTGCCATAAAAGTGTGTTCCGGCACACTAACCACTACTAGCCAATCCAGTCCATATTGGTCACGCCAGGGGGTGACATTGACAAAATTTGGTTCACCTTGCCAATTCAGTTGCAGTTTTTTGGATTCGGTGATGGACTCAAAGCCATTAAAGGTTTGCTGAATTTGTTTGGCAATAGACTGAACTGAATGATCAGAACTGTCAGTGGCTTTTATTCGTCGAATATTTTCCTTGACCAGGGTAAAAGGCTGCTGCGTGCTAGAGTTTGCTATCAGCATCCCATTCCGCTCTAAAATGAAAACTTGTCCAGAACGGCTGATATCCAAATGCCGGAGAAACTCACTCAGTTTCAACAGATGGATATCTGCGGCAACCATCCCCAGTAATCGATTCTGCGCGTCATAAATGGGGCGAGATGCGGAGGCAGCAATGTATGGATACTGATAATTGATAGTGACGATACGTGACCAGATAGGTCTTCCCGCTTTCACGGGTTCTGTGTACCAGGGTTCGTTGAAGTTGTTCCAATTCAAAGTAGCAATGACACTGGTACGATTGCCTTGGTTATCTGTGGCATAGGTGAACCAATTTTTCGGAGGTTTGGCACTCCAATCATCAATCGTGACGGTTTTGCCATCGTAACGAGCGGCTCCTGTGCCTTCACCTGTGGTCAGTCCGATGCCGATGTAGGTCAGGTCATAAGCCTGCATTTGTTTCCAGAAATACTTTGCCACAGTTTTGCGCGAACGCACATCTAATAACCCCATCTGAATGGCATCAGCATTAATCTGGATTACCTTATGGGGAATAGATAGATAAGAATTTAAATGTTGATCTACAATATTGCTAGTTCGATCCATCAACTGGTCTGCCAAGTCGTTGACGGCTTTCTGTCCATTCTTAAATGACAAATAACCCACTAAACCTACCGCTCCAAATATTTGTAAGACAAAGGGAATAATCAGAACCATCTGTAGTGGGATTTTAGATATGCCAAAGTGACGTTTCTTCATCGGTAGGTTCCATCCTGCATTGGTGCTTCGCCTTCTTAAAAGCAGATAAATTTACACTAAAGAGGCGAAACTTTAGATTTATATAGCTAGGATTCCCCTCTAAAATAGACAATCAACATCCATCCAATTTATTTGTTGTCAGGGAATTACTAGACTCTTGTGCAGAATCACAAAGTAGCTATTTGGTGACAGATTACGAGTAGCGTCTTCCAGACTAACTAGGGCGGTTATTCCCACCGGGAGTTTTTAGGATTATTTGTCAAAATTAAAGATAACTGGAGGTTCAAAATATGAAATTTTCAATCCAATCACTTTACACTTGGTATCGTAATGTGCTTCGTAACCCCAAGTACCGTTGGTGGGTAATTTTAGGAACATTGGTCTATTTGGTCAGCCCAATTGATGTTCTCCCAGATTTTATACCCGTTGTGGGACAGATTGATGATGTTTTCCTTTTGACCCTGCTAGTTAGTGAGGTGTCTGGACTGGTAATTGAAGGTTGGAAAGCTCGTAAGGGTGATGTGGGTACTGAAGTAGCTGATAGCACTGAAGGTTCTACTTCTACTGGAAGCACTATTGATGTTGATGCTGTTTCGGTTAAGTAGATTTTAAACGCAAAGGAACGCGGAGGGAAGCGCAGAGGTTCGTAGAGGAAGAGGAAGAGTTAGAGGTTGTTGGCTACGCGTTTGATACCTTATTTGAGGTGGAGGACGTTAAAGTTGAGGAGAAGACCTAGTTTGCAGTTTGCGAGTTTGAGATAGGTTAAGAGTTGAACGGAGTGAATCGGGTGGAAGGATTCTACAGATTTCATCTCTACAATTACTTGGTTTTCGACTATCAAATCTAATCGATAAACACATTCCAATTGCACATCTTGATAAACCAAGGGCAATGGAATCTGCTTACCAACATTCAACCCGGCTTCCTTCAACTCATAATCCAAGCACACCTCATAAGCCGACTCCAACAAACCAGGCCCCAAAGCAGTATGCACCCTCGTCGCACAACCAATAATCACCCCACTCAACTCATTCTCTCTCATCCTCTGCGCTCCTCTGCGTTTCCCTTTGCGCGACGGCAGTCGCTACAAACTCCTCCACCCCCGCAACCCGCTGCCTCCCCTTTGCGTTTAAAAATCTTTCACAAACTCCGTCAAGAACCGGAAAGCCTTCAAAATATAACTAGCACAATCGCTAGGAGAAGTATTGTAAAACGATCGCCACGCACTCCCCTTATCCTCATCATAGCGATCGCTGCGTTGACTATGGTTTTCTAGCCACGCCAATCGCACTGCATGACCAATTAACACATCCAACACAATATATTCTTCGATTTGCAGGTTGGGATTATTAGCTGCGATCGCTCCTAATTCTATTAATGCTTCAATATTAACTTGGCGGTATTCTGGAGCTTCGATTTTATTCAACAGATGCTCGACTAACAGAGCAAAATTTCTTTCCCCCGCTGTCATTTCCGACAGCATTATCTCACTATCTAAACGATTGCGGCGCTCTAGTTTATCCCCAATTACTAGACCCTTGCAATGTCGCATTAATAGCCAAACTTGCTTAAAAAATTCTTTTGGTACGCGCCCCGTCGCACCCTCGGCTTGGCGAAACCGCCGCCAACCACCCGGCGGGACTTCTATTTCTTCGGCGATTCCTGGTAACACCACCCAAGCAATATCACTTTCTTTTTGCTTGACGTGCATTGATTCTTGCTGGCGCAACAGGTTACTCATGCCAGTATATCCAGTTAATACCTGACGCAAGCGCATTTTCACTTCAAAGGGTGAAAGTTGCATTAAATAATCGTATGCTTCATCTTGAGTGACATGCAATTCCCGCGCTAGTTCGCTGGTTATCAATAGGATGAGATAGCCGACTCTCAGCGTTAGTAGTCCCTGGAATAATTCCGGTTCCGAGTGAATTAAGATACCAAGATAGATTAAAATCTCTTGGGTAAGGACGCGATCGCGGATATCCTCACGACAAAAATGATTAATTTTATCGGCAATTTCATCGTGGGGCATGGGTACGGTAATCAAGGACGCCTCACTGTAAGCTTTACCCACAGCAATTTGCTTACCCCTTACCAAAATACTCGTCACTGCATCTGATAGGCTAATATCAACCATTTGGCGTAACCCCGCAGCCCGACGCACTACTGCCCAAATGCCTAAATCTCCAGCTTTGGTGTAAACTTCATCGAGTAAATCAGCCACGGTGACAGGATATCCTGGGCCGCCATACCCCGTATCAAATTCCATTCCCTGCAAGCGAGTTAAAGTTTGCAATAACTCAATTTGCTCGTAGATATTCTCTGATGAGCCTAAGTAAGAAAGTAATAACCCAAAGTTGGTTTCGCACTCCATTTGAAACTCTTGGGTATTTCCTAAGCGCCAGTTTTTCTCAGGATGATCAGCCAAATAATAGCAACGTGGCCTAGCATTTTTCACTGGCGATAGTGAAAATTCCGCATTTTGGAGAAAATCAATTCTTTGGATTCCAGCTGTTAGCATTAACTGATTTAGCCGCCCCAATTTCACCCGCACACCGTTACAAACACCATCTTTCAGTTCTTGCATCAGTTCTAGTAATGCTTCAGAACCGATTTCTAACATGGTGTGCGTCAACATTAAAGTCAAAGTCGGACGCCCTAAATCGTTCCAATATTTTTGAATGTAAGCCAGTTCGCTTCTAATTTGATCTAGCAGAAAATGGTAATCGAGGGTTAGGTAAAACTGTTGAGAGTCTGAAAATGAAGGTAAAAATACAATTGTTTCGCCACGAATCCGAAAGATTCTAGATGTTGTTAAACTCCGCAACCGCCGCACTGGCCGCCCAGTTAAACCAAGTTTGTCGTTACGTCCAATTTGGGTATAAATAGCTGAAAATTCTCCAGCTTTTCTCACCTGAATCGGTTCTACTTGGGTAGGCGTTTGTGTTTCAATTCCGTGAACTTCTAGTTTCGTCTGTAAATCTTCATCTTCTGCTAATAAAGCAATTTGTACCAATGCCTCGCGCTGTTTTCCCACACACAAATGTCTTCCCAAAGGGTCGATATCACCAACCGCCAGTAACCCTTCACTCAACATTTCACTGAGAATATATAAACTTTGCGCCCACACCAAAGGAATATTTTCATTGGGTAAACGTGGTTGCGTTTGGGGTGCTAACTTTTCTGCTTCTATGCTTTCGGCTGGAACATAATAAAGTTCTGGCAATAAACGCAAACCATCTTGTTCTATGAGTAATGATTCTAAAAGCTCTTGGTATTTTTTAACTTGTTCTGGCTCGCCGCGAAATAATCCATCTAGAACTAAATAAGTGAAAAATAATGGCCATTCGCATTCAATATGCTCAAATTGCTTGAGTTCTAACGGTTCGTAGTGCAAGCGTTGATTATCTTCTAAAACCGTTTGGTGTCCATCACGCAGAAAGCGTTTGCAGCCGTATTTACCTGCGAGTTTATTGATAATATCGTTTAAAGTGCGATCGCGTAACTCCAAATCTTCTACTGCAAAGGCAGGATAACTAATAATACTTAACAGCGCCGCATCAATTTCTTTGGAACCAGATTCTCTCGGTAATAAGGATTCTAAAGTAATCCGGGCGCGGGCGATTTCATCTGGTAGCACATGAATCACCGATGCTTGACTACCACGCACACCAAACAAATCCAGTCCGTTGATAGCTTCTAAAGCAGCTTTTGCCATGCCTACAGAACTGGCATTTAACTCAGCACTACCCCGATTAATTTTATTCCCACGTTCCCAAATGCCATAATCTGGTGTGCGGTAAGCTCGTCCAATGTAATAAACCAAATTTTGGACGAAATTTACTTCATCAATGGTATAAATTATTTGCAATCCTGCTGCCGTCATTTGCCCCAACATCAGCAAAAATATAGATGTGGCATCAAGTTGCAAATGTCCCCATTCATCATCACCAACAACAATATCACCAGTCGCGGTATTATATTTTGCGTGTAGTCCATCTAGTAGCGACTGAGTATGTTTAAATGTCTCTACTTTATGAGCCTGTCGCATCATTGCAAAGAGTAACCCGCGCATCAGTTTGATGACACTGTGTTCTAGTTCATAGGTGCGTCCTTTGTCGTCGTCAATCTTGCGGTATGCAAGTCCTAAACCCCAAACTGCCAAAATGCTGTAAACGTTATCTCGTACCCAGGCATCAGTATAATCGCCGTGGGCTGTAATCGCTGTACTCGCAGGTAGTAAACCAGTAATTGGATTTTGACGAGTCAGGATGATCGTTTTAATTTGCTGGTAGTAATAGTCTAGGCGAACTAGCAATTGGGTGGATGTTTTCATGATTTGGTTCAGAACTACTTGCAGAATTCCACCCTATGACTGTGAAGTGAATTACCTAAACCAAGCCAGAACAAATCGGCGATGGGATAACAGCCAAGGGTAGTGTGAGTTTATTATTATCTCGTGTTAATCGGTTTCTGGGCACTTAATTTTAGCGATCGCAAACTAAAATATGATATTTGTTCAAATATTTAAAAATACATGTAATATTTTATACTTTATGTCCCAGTTTTTTAAGGCATAACGAATTCTTTTTGTTGATAATTTACGTTATATAAATGAGTACTAAGTTCCGTTTAATTACGTATGCATTAGCAACTATTAATGAGTACTAAGTCACGTTTAATTACGTATGCATTAGTAGCTATTGTTGCTTTATGATCAGTTCTAAGTTGGAAATAAAATATTTGAGTGGTGAACCAAATAGCAAGCCCTCATTGGTGATTATCTGTGTTATTAAACATTATCTCCAATTAAATTTTTAACTGCCTATTTACCTTATAAAAAATATCACCAATTACGGTGATTTAACAAGCGATGTCTACGACAGGCTGTGACGCTCGTTCGCCTTCGCGTCTCCCTTTGGGACTCGCTCTAAGCGAAGCCATGCCGAAGGCTTTACGCTGCGCTATCGGTGACGCACTAAACTATAATGGCGAATTATACAGATTGGAATCAGGCTTTAATTGATTATTTTATCAGTGGTACACCACACGGAACAAAAATTTATTTGAGCGTTGATGAAGATGTAATAGAACGTATTGGTTATAATTCTGAGAAGTTATCTACAAATGTTATTTGGGTTAATGACTTCTGCATAGCAGTTAGAAGAAAAGTCATCTTTGAGGGACAGGTTAATTTGCAGCATTTAAAAGGGCGTGATTCGCAAGGATTACCCAAAGGAGTTGCTTTTTTATGTGCCACCATTTTAGCCGCTTCACAAATGGCTCAAGAAGAAAAAACATCAGAAACTAATTATTTCAAACGTTTACGAGAGATTTTAGCCTTGGATGGTTTTACTCGTCCATTGGGGATGAAATTTGGTAATGAAGCCGAAGAACCCCTTTGGCGAGAGTGGAATCGTTGGCTAATGGAAGATAGATTTTTACCTTCAGCACAACGAGGTGGTGGTGCAGCTACCTATATTAATTATCCGATTTCTCAATCCTTATTGCGCCGCACTGATAAAGACAGATTGCGAAAACTATTCCAAGAAAAGCAATGGCAAGCCGAATGGGATGCTCAAACTTTATTTGCTCACGTTCGACGAGAAGCAGGGGCATTTGGCATCCATTTAAAAGATTTACTGACGGAAAACAAGCAACGCCATGAGGCGATTATGGAAGCTTTGCATCAAGTTTATGAACAGTGGAAAGCTCAAGGATGTCCTACGGCAGATAAGAATAATTATTGCACTTGGAGTCGTCATCTTTTCTGCGGTTTATATCGCACTGAAGAGCCATTTTTAGGACAGGTAGATTATTATCTTTACCCCAAGCAGCAACGAGGACGCAGCCTAGAATCAGTAGAAGTGAAACAGGGAGATAATCTTCACCTATTAAGAGAAGAACGTCCTGGCTGGTATTTTCCTTTAGAGTATTCAGTCAGTCAGAAGGAGTTAGATAACGGTGCTAAATACCAAATTAGTTCACCAAATGATCTAGATTACCTAATTTTACCTGCTCGTGACTTTTGGATACTAATCCCCGATGCCGAAAATCCTGATTCTGGGGCTTATGCTTCTTGGCAAGCCCCATCATTAGGTACTGAGTTTATTCTCCTATGTAAACAAGAATTGCTTAGTGATATTGAACGCCTGCGAGATGAGCATTTACTAAAGTCGAGTTGTACACCTCAGCCGATATTTAATAATTCTGGATGGGTAGAAC
Organism: Nostoc sp.; assembly: GCF_036917655.1. GTDB lineage: Bacteria > Cyanobacteriota > Cyanobacteriia > Cyanobacteriales > Nostocaceae > Nostoc. Next base: position 31,410 of record NZ_JBALCY010000028.1, on the reverse strand, counting down.
TTCAACAGTGCATGGTTGTTTCTCAAGCTTGGGATGGAGTCTTCATCAAAAATCAAGCTCTTAAGGATGCTTTGCAACCAAGTGTTAAATTATTAATCAGTTTCTCTGGCGGCTTGCGCGTACCTAAAATTGGTGCTTGGCTTATGAATCATGGCCCACAAATTACTATTTTTGGTTTCTATTCAACCGCAGAATTAAAAGTAACTCGATTATCAGATAATCAGATAATTCTGGAGAGTTCACAAAGTACAAATACTTCTATAAGGCTTGATTTTTCCGATCCTGGCCATTACCTAATTGAGGCGACTTTTGCAGGTGAATTGAGTCAACGTTTAGTCAAAATTGTAGATTGGGATGAGCTTGCCATAGAAAAATATGTGCATCCTGAAGTGATGGCAATTAATTCTGAATATCATATTTTTGGCAGTGTAATTGGGCAAATTTTTTAAGCTGTTTAGAGTCATTAGGGTGTATCATGCCACAAGTCCAAAGATGGTATAAAGGATTTTCTTATCGGGGAAATCCACAAGACCTGATAAACAAAATTTCCGAACAAGTAAAACGTCAAAATCTTAGTAAACTCATACCACTTTTGCGAGTGGAAAAGGGAGCTAAATCTCGGAAAGAGTTTTGTTTCTTTCTCGCAATTGAAAGTTGCCAAGTAGGTGAATTACCTATAGAATTAGAAACAAGTCTGCTGAAATTATCATTTTTTCAGCGCCCAATCACAGGGAATCGCGGCTTCACTTATGAACAGATAAAATCTATGGTTGGTGTAGCCCATGATGTTTATGATTATACCAGCCTTATTCCTTACCAACCTAGAGAAAATATCACTGCTGACAACCCATTTGAACTGACAGAATTACACTCTATTAATCATTTTGATGCTGATTGGGTGAAACCTTCCCAAAATAGCGATCGCTTCTTATACTGGTTATCAACCCTCGGCAATGGTAGCTGGGAATCCTTTAAAAAAAGCTGCAATGCACTCCAGCTTCAGGAACCTAAACGCATCTTACGAAGGTTGCGCTTATTAGGACATCTTGAGTCTTCACTAGACGGTTCCAAATGGTCAGCGGCTCCTTCAACTATTGTTAAAATTAACTCGCATACTTCCGAATTTATACTGTGTGGTCAACGCAGTATAAGCTTACTCAGACAATTAAAAGAATCTGGAATTGTAGCATCTATTACTCACCAACCCAGAGGAGAAGCACCACCCTGCATTCAATTGGTGGTCAATAACCCTGATGCGATCGCAAATAATTTTCCCATCATCAACGCGGGTGAAGCATCCAAGCAACTTGCCCAAATTCTACCTGATATCGCTACTTGGCAGCAAAGTCTCAGGAATATGCCGGGAATTGTACCGAGTCAGTGGGAATGGCAGCACTTTGACGGTGAGGATTTTGAAATCTGCGGTATTCCTCACGAAACAGGGATGTATCAGATGTCTGATGAGAAGCGAAACCTTCGCTACACCCTTTTTTACAACCAAAACACTAACACTTGGCATCAAGGCGATTGGTATGGTTTGCGCTTTTTAGCTTTGCATCATCATGGTGCATCTTGCCAAGCTGATTACAATGTTGCTACAAAGTGTTTGGCAATACCAGTCAAGCAGCGCTGGCCTGAAATATATGAACGTGCTTTAGTGCTGGCATCTGGACAATTACCAACATATCAGGGTAACTGGTTACTGTATCAAAACGTCGGTGGGGAAGTTGCCTATCAGTTGAGTCAAAAGCTGAATGTTAAATACGAAGAGGCATTAATCTGTGCATGACGTAGTTGGAGCGTATCAACGACTTAACCATATCTATCAGCTGTATATTAAAAGTGCCTTTCCATTACGTTATCGCTCTTTAGCCGCAGAACGCGATCGCCTTTTACAAAAACCAGGTATTTTAAGTCAGCCGCCTTTAATTGAACCAGTTCCCATTTATCCCTCATCGGGGAGAGACTTGCAAACTGCTGTCAAACAACTGCCTGCAAAATACCATGACTTGGCACAACTGGGAAAAATGCTGTTTGAGAATGGCATCGAACTTTATCAACACCAGTGGGAAAGTTTAGAGTCAGTCTTAATCAACCAAAAAGATTTAGTTGTTACCACTGGCACAGGTTCCGGTAAAACTGAGTGCTTTTTATTGCCACTACTCGCCCATTTAGCATGGGAATCCAGCACTTGGTCAGCAAGTCCGTCTCCACCGATTAATCATTGCTGGTGGGATGAAAAAGGCGATCGCATCTCTCAATGGAAACACGTAACTCGCCCCAAAGCCATGCGAGGTTTGATACTTTATCCCCTCAACGCTTTGGTAGAAGACCAATTGAGACGACTGAGAAAAGCCCTAGAAGCGCCAGAAGTACACCATTGGCTAGATAGAGAACGCGGCACAAACCGCATCACCTTTGGACGTTACACTGGACAAACTCCGATTCCGGGTGAACCAACACCTGATAAAATTAAACGACTGCGAAACGAATTAGATGAGTGTGCCAAGCAGCAACAAAATTTACTTCAGGCGAATTTATCTTTAAATCCCGATTTACCTTACTACTTTCCCCGACTTGATGGTGGGGAAATGTGGTCACGTTGGGATATGCAAGATACTCCACCAGATATTCTAATTACTAACTACTCGATGCTCAACATTATGATGATGCGGAGCATTGAAAACGATATTTTTGATATAACTCGTGACTGGCTGGCAGAACCAAATCATCCAGAACGGCAATTTTTCCTGATTATTGACGAACTACACGCCTATCGTGGCACTCCAGGAACGGAAGTTGCTTATATTTTACGCTTGCTTTTTTCTCGGCTGGGTTTAACACCAGATTCGCCAAAGCTGCGGATAATTACGACTACAGCAAGTTTGGAAGATAACCCAGAAGGCAGAAAATTCCTCCGCGAATTTTTTGGACGTGATGACAAACAGTTTGCTTTCATCACTGGACAGCAACAACAGCCAAAAGTAAATGCTAGAAAATCTTTGGTAAATTACCAAAATGCTTTTGCTGATTTTGCTAAATCTGTACAATCAGATCCGTTGCAATCAATGGCACAACCTGATATAAATAATCAGAATGTAGAAAACGCTAGATTAACTTTAGCTAACCAGTTGGGTTATTCAGCATCATCAGGAACAAGTGCAGAAAAACTTGGTGAGGCTTTAGCGACTGTAGATGCTGGTGAAGCTTTGCGGGATGCTTGTCAAGCGGTCAATGGGAGTGTTCGCGCTACAAATATCAAAGATTTAGAACAGCAGCTTTTCCCAAATTTGCAGAGTGCGACAAATTTTGTTTCTGACTCCATGCGGGGACTGCTGTTAGCACTGGGGATGTCGAAATTGGCTAATGGGCGATCGCCCCAACCTGTGCGCGGACATCTATTTTTCCACAACTTGCAAAGCCTATGGGCTTGCTGTAACCTAAGTTGTACCCAAGTTGAAGTTGATCAAATTCAGCGACAAACCGATCCACCGACGATTGGTGCTATCCATGCTAACCATCGCCTCAGCTGCGGTTGTGGTTCCCGCGTTCTCGATTTAATTGTCTGCGAAGTCTGTGGCGATGTCTTTTTGGGAGGATACAAAAGTACTCGCAAGCTAAGTAACATTACAGTAGATATCCTCACGCCAGATCAGCCGAACTTAGAAGGTATACCCGATTTGGTTGTGATGAATCAACGTTACAGCAACTATCGGGTATTTTGGCCATTACCGGGAGAAACACCAGCGTGGACTACACAACCTCAAGTTCTAGAATGGACTGCTGACAAAATAAAACGCCAGTGGGTGAAAGCAAAGTTAGACAAACAAACAGGCGTACTGTTCCAGAATGCAACACCACCGAAACCTGATGAGATTCCAGGGTGGCTTTATCAGGTAAAGGGAGATGATTTAGATCAGCCAGCACTACCAACAAAGTGTCCTCGTTGTGATGCAGACTACGGTAGAAGAGAGAAATTCCCGACTCCTTTACGTATCCACCGCACCGGCTTTCAAAAGGCTTGTCAAGTTATTGCGAGTGGACTGTTACGAGAAATGCCAGCACCTTCTCAAAAAGGGTTAGGTAGTTCTCGCAAGTTGGTAATATTTTCTGATAGTCGCCAAGATGCAGCTAAACTGGCTGCGGGAATGGAACTCGACCATTACCGCGATATGGTGCGTCTACTGCTGATCCAGTCATTTTATCAATATTGGGATGATCTTATAGCCTTTTTGCATATTACTGCTGCAAATAACCCAGCTAGTCTCGCTAAATTGCAGACTTTAAACGCTAATCTTTATAATGCTGTTGTCCAAGCAGCAGATGATATTACTCGGCGCGATCGCTTTGCTAATGCTAATCCTACCTTAGTTACAGAGGCGCTTTTCTGGGTGATGGGTTTACCCGCGAGTAATCAACAGGTGAGTAGTGCATGGCTTGGTTTACTGGAACGCTACCCCGAACGCATTCCTTTATTGGAATTACGGCAAAAAGTTAGAGATGCTTTATTAGAGTGTGGGATTTGTCCCGGCGGTTCGAGTTTTCGCGCCTTGAATTACTGGGTTGGACAAAATCAAGGTCAGCAAAAACATCCTTGGTTTGAATGCTACAACTGGTCTGGTAATTCGGTGACAAGGATTTTTCCAGCTACACAAACCCAGACTGACCATACTACCCAACTGGAAGATATGCTGACTGCTGAACTGATGAATCCATTGTTTGATAACATGGTACGCACAATGGAGGGTTTCGGGCAAGGGTGGGTCAGCTATCAACCGCCAAAAAATACACCACTTAAAATAATTCAAGCAACTGATGCAGTCATCAGACAATTGGGCATCCGTCGCCGACACCAGTATTCTAAGTTTTTTTATCCTGGAACAGATCACAACTTACCCGGCTTTGCCCAAAAGTATATTGAGTCTACAGGTTTAAAACCTCAAGATATACAACAACAATTACTCCAGTCACAAGCTGGAATTTCTGCTAGTGGGAGTTTGGCACTAGATCCAAATAAACTTTATTTAATGTTACCGTCGAATCATTTGGGGTATCGATGCGATCGCTGCAATGCTTTTTATCTGCATCCTGCTGCTGGCTTATGTCCTGAATGTAATAGCCGTACTAGCACCAACAAAAATCCTCAGCAACTCACCGCCGGAACACCCACGGGAGACTTCGATTATTATACTTATCTCTCTTCAGAAAAATCAGGTCAGCCTTTCCGCATGAACGCCGCCGAGTTAACCGGACAAACTGACAGAGATCAACGTACTAAGCGCCAACGCTGGTTTCAAGACATTTTTATCAATGATGAAATTGCCCGTGTCCAAGGTATTGATCTTTTAAGCGTCACAACTACAATGGAAGCGGGTGTTGATATCGGTGCGCTGTTGGCAGTGATGATGGCAAATATGCCACCCCGTCGCTTCAACTATCAACAGCGAGTTGGTCGCGCTGGTAGACGTTCGGCTGGAGTCGCCTTAGCTGTGACTTTCTGTCGTGGTAGAAGCCACGATGATTTTTACTTCCAACGCCCGGAAAGCATCACAGGCGACCCGCCACCGCCGCCTTATGTCGATATGACAAGCGTTCCCATTTTTGAGCGTGTTCTCATTAAGGAAGTCTTGCGGCAAGCCTTTGCAGAGACAAATTTTAGTGGAGGTAGCGATAATGTACACGGTGAGTTTGGGAATGTAGCTGACTGGAATAATTACCAACCGGATATTCAAGATTGGCTGCGCGATCGCCAGAATGAGCCAGCTATAATCACAGTATTAGATAGCTTGCGAGTGCAGACAGCCTTAGCGAATGCCAGCAATGCTCAGATGTTGAGCTTTCTTCGCTATGATTTAATTCCAGAAATTCAAACAATTGTAGAAGACAAGACCTACACCCAAGATCAATTAAGTGAACGTCTGGCAAATGCTGGGTTATTGCCGATGTTTGGCTTTCCGACGCGAGTGCGATCGCTTTATACCCGTTTTCCTGCACGCGCCAACCAATGGCCACCAACGGAGGGAGTAGTTGATCGCAATCTAGATATTGCCCTCAGCCAGTTTGCCCCTCGTTCCCAAACTGTCAAAGATAAAGCTGTGCATACAGCCTGTGGTGTAGTTGAGTTATATCCCCAAGGTAAGAATATAGAATCTAAACCAGGACTTGTGCCAGCACTCACTGAAGAGAACAAATCTTTAGGACTTTGTGGGAACTGTCAAGCGGTGATCTATCCATATAAATTGTTAAATAAACCACATCCAGGATATCAGGAACCGCCAAAAGATATCTGTCCAGTCTGCGGGGTGGATGCTTTGCGTTGTCTAGATGCTAGAGAACCCAAGGGATTTTTTACCAACTTGCAACCCGAAGACTTTGATGGACAATTTGAGTGGCAACCAAACGCAACCAGACCATCTTTAAGTGTAAATGCTCAGGTAGGCAATATCCAGCGTACTCTTAACGCCTCCGTCTCTGCATTTAATGACCACATTATTTCTGTGAATGACAACGGCGGTAATGGTGGATTTGACTTTCAAAATGCCTTAATTTATGGTAAGCCCAAACCCGGAGCTTATGCAGTTTCTTCAGATAAGAATGGCCCAGTAACTACTTCTGGTACTGCCTATCGGGTGGCGTTGTTATCTCGGCGAAAAACGGATATTTTGTTGGTCAATATTGAAGAATGGCCTACTGGTATTTTTGCAGATCCAACCACAGTTATCGGGCGTGCTGCTTGGTATTCCTTTGCTTTTTGGTTGCGGGTAGCAGCCGCCACCCAATTAGATGTGGATGCAATGGAGTTGCAAGCAGGATTCCGATCGCTAGAGCAAAATGAATCTGTGATCGGACAGGCTTTTTTATGCGATCATCTAGAAAATGGGGCAGGATATTGTCGGTTTCTAGAAAAGCCAAAAGAATTTAAAAAATTGATGGATTTGGCGAATCCCAATATTCTTAGTAGCATTGCCAGCAAGTGGATAAATCAGCCACATGGAAACGTTTGTGATACATCATGCAACTTATGTTTGCGAGATTATCAAAACCTTGCTTATCACGGGTTATTAGATTGGCGATTGGCTTTAGATATGGCGCAGTTGGTATTATCAGCCTCATCTACAATTGATCTCAACTCTCCTTGGGGCAGTATTCCAAATCCTTGGAGTCAACTATATCAAGGTATAAATGCACCAATTACCGCTACCCTTCAACGGCTTGGTTACGGCTTACCAACTCAGTTTGGAACTCTCACTGGCTACGTACACCAAAATCCAAAGCGTCAGACAATCTTGATTTTACGCCATCCTCTGTGGCAAGATGACCATCCTGAGTGGATTGCATCGGAAGCGATGCCTTCGGCGAGCTTCGCTAACGCCAAAGCTCAAACACCTTACTGCAACTATGAAGTCAAACCTGCCAACCCATTTCTGATTCTCCGTCGTCCAGGTGACTATGCATAAAGTTGCTTGATACCAAAAATTATTTATTGATGTTGTAAATATTTTAACTCTGTAAAGTTTGCGAGTAAATTTGTTGATTGGCTTGACATAGCTTGTAGCAGTAGTAAAATCTACTTTAAGTTACACGAAAAGCAGGGAAATTAAGTTAGTCATTTGTGATAAATATCACATATAGTAAATCCTAAGATTCAGTATCTACCGGAGAGCGCTATTCCAAGTTAGGATGATGACTAGCGATGCCTTGAATTAGATATCGATATTGAATTGTTGAAATTTTATGGACCATAGTCCAGAAGATGGCAGTATCAACCTCCTCTGATCTGGCGAGGAAGTCTCCCAGCGCGGGGGAGACTTAGGAGATATATCTCATGCTCACACAAGATATTCGGGATTTACTGACTGATACTACCGATTTAAACCAGTTGAAATGGGATTTAAATCGCTTACAACCTGTGGATGTGGGAGAATACATTACACAATTACCTGAAAAACAACGGGCGATCGCATTCCGTTTACTCAACAAAGCTCAGGCAATTGATGTATTTGAATATCTGCCCACAGAGGTGCAAGAAGAACTACTTAATTCTCTCCATGATGTGCAGGTAGTGCAACTTGTAGAAGCGATGAGTCCCGACGAACGGGCAGAATTGTTTGATGAACTACCTGCTGGGGTAATCAAACGGCTATTACAAGAACTCAGTCCAGAAGAAAGGCAAGCAACAGCAACGATTCTCGGCTATCCAGAAGGTACTGCTGGGCGGGTAATGACAACTGAATATGTCCGGTTGCGAGAAGGATTGACTGTAGGCGAAGCCCTAAGCAAAATCCGCCGTCAGGACGAAGATAAGGAGACAATTTACTACGCCTACGTCACAGATGACAACCGGACGCTGGTGAGAGTAGTTTCACTGCGCCAGTTGCTGTTTACCTTTCCCGATGTTTTCATCAAGGATATTTCTAGCGATCGCGTCATTAAAGTGAGAACTGAAACCCCCCAAGAAGAAGTGGCGCGAATCATGCAACGCTATGACTTAATCGCTATCCCCGTCGTTGACCGAGAAGACCGATTGGTTGGCATCGTCACCATTGATGATGTGATGGATATTTTGGAAGAGGAAGCCACAGAAGATATTCAAAAACTGGCGGGTGTGGGTGGTGATGAAGCAGCTTTATCCTCTCCCCTGCTCACCATCCGCAACCGCTTGCCTTGGCTGTTGGGCATCATGGCCTTGTATATTGGTGCCGCCAGTGCGATCGCGCCTTTCCAATCTGTAATTGCCGCAGTGCCAGTTTTAGCAGTCATCATGCCAATATTTTCTAACACTGGTGGTACTGTTGGTATTCAATCATTAACAGTGACAATTCGCGGCTTGGGGGTAGGCGAGGTAACACCCAAAGATACCTTGAAAATTCTCCGCAAAGAACTTTTAGCAGGTTTAGGTACAGCTCTGGCTTTAGCCACCACGATGATCCTGCTTTCCTTAATTTGGGCGCGACCCCAAGAGCGATGGGTGGCTTTAATTGCCGGAATGGTAATGGCAACTAATACAATTGTGGCTGTTACACTCGGCACTTTACTGCCAATGGGTTTGAAACGACTGAAGCTTGACCCGGCCTTGGTTAGTGGGCCGTTAGTGACTACAATGCTAGATACAATTGGATTTTTAACGTTTCTCAGCTTAATTTCTTTAGCTTTAAACGTTTTCCATTTACCAAGTTAATGGATTTATGAAAGACCAAGAAAATCTGAAGTATCCTAACGTTTTGAAGCACATTCAGGCAGAGTCTGAAGCCCTAAATTTTCGTATGGCTTCAGACTCACTGACAGGTTCTTTTCTAAGAACACTTGCTGCGAGCAAACCTGCTGGTATGTTTCTTGAACTGGGCACAGGAACTGGTATGTCTGCTGCTTGGCTTTTGAACGGTATGGATCAGAAATGCAAGCTGATCTCAGTTGACCAAGATGACAAAGTGATATCATTTCCTCTGCATCTGTAAATTAAAAAGCTGTAGAGACGCGATGTCTGACGACAAGCCGCTTTGCGTCTACGCTCGGATCTCTATGCAGGAAACTGATTGCTATTTATGCCTACTAATACCTGGAATCGTCATCACATTCTCTCCCTAGCTGACTTCACTACTACTGAATACGATACAGTTTTACAAACTGCGGCCAGTTTTCAAGAGGTGCTATCACGACGGACAAAGAAAGTGCCAACCTTGCAGGGACAGGTGGTGGCAAATTTATTTTTTGAACCCTCTACTCGGACTCGTAGCAGTTTTGAACTGGCTGCCAAACGCTTGAGTGCAGATACGCTGAATTTCGCCGCAGCATCTTCCTCTATGACTAAGGGAGAGACAATTCTCGACACGGCGAAGACCTATTTGGCCATGGGAACTGATATTATGGTAGTCCGCCATCGAGAGGCAGGAGTACCCAATGCGATCGCATCTGAAATGGATCGTCTCGGTGTAAAAGTTAGTGTCCTCAATGCTGGTGATGGTCAACATGAGCATCCTTCCCAAGCATTGCTAGATTTATTTACCATTTGTACTCTAATTGACCCAGCTAGTCCCAGATTAGAGCTTTTAAAGGGTAAAAAGATTGCGATCGTTGGGGATATTCTCCATTCTCGTGTGGCGCGATCGAATATCTGGAGTTTAATTGCCAGTGGTGCCGAAGTGCATCTGGCAGCACCACCTACCCTCTTGCCCAAGTTCTTTGCCGAGTATATCTCGGAGGAAGTAGGAGACAAATTAATTCTCTCATCTCCCTCATCCCCCACTCCCCACACCCTACTCCCCACTCCCCAACTATTTCTACATTGGCAGCTAGAACCAGCTTTACAGAATGCTGATTTTGTGATGACTTTACGCCTGCAAAAGGAACGTATGACGGCTCATTTACTGCCAAGTTTGCGAGAATATCATCAGTTATTTGGCATTACACGCACAAAGTTGCAACTCTGTAAACCTAACGTCAAAGTTTTGCATCCAGGCCCAGTTAACCGTGGTGTTGAAATTAGTTCTGAATTGATGGATGACCCGGAATTCAGTCTCATTCAATCGCAAGTTACCAGTGGTGTAGCCGTTCGTATGGCGCTGCTGTACCTATTAGGTAGCGGCAAGGCTTAATATAATCTCTTTTAATATTAGTCCCATCGGACTACCTTACGGAAGAATACCTAATCTCATAGAAATTATATATTCCTCCGATCGCATGAGGACAGAATTCTGTAATCTTGGCACACTGGTATCGTAGAAGTTAAGAATTTAATGACTTCTAGAAGTGTCGGAGGTAAATATGAAGCGAATTTTTTTGACGGCAGCAGCCATACTCAGCACGCTATCTTTAGCTGCTCCCATTCCCGTCAAAGCAGAAAACTCCGCCCCTGTCCGGCGCTTGCTGGAAACTAGAGAATGTTCGGGATGTAATTTAACAGGAGCAAACCTCAAAGGCGCTCATCTGATAGGTGTTGACCTGAGAAATGCAAATTTAAAAGGAGCTAATCTCGAAGGTGCTAACTTAGAAGGTGCCGATTTAACTGGTGCTAATTTGAAGTCTGCTAATCTCACAAAAGCATTCGTCAGCGATACTATCTTAAATAATGCCAATCTCACCAACGTTAATTTGAGTAATTCCCGTTTATATAATAGTGACGTAGATGGCGCAGTTTTGGCTAATATTGATTTAAGCGGTGCTCATGTATTTAATACTGCCATTAGCATCGGTGGTGAATACTAATGATGAGTTAAGAGTTATAGAGTTTCCTAATCATATAAGGTATATCATAGCCCCCTCTCGAAGAGCGGGGAGGGGGTTGGGGGTGGGGTTCTTAGGGTTTAATAAGTAATCAAGCGCACATGATATAACTCTGCACTTCCTAAGTTTTATTCACCAGTAATCGACAGTTCATTAACCCAGATTTTCGGGCAAACTCCCCCTGGCGTTAACTCCGCTTCTTTCTCTACATAAATAATTGACTTTAAGAGTTCTAAGAAATCGCCAGCAACAGTTGCTGACTCAATACTTGTTCTGACACCCTTATTAACTAGCCAACCATCAAACGGCAAAGAAAAAGAACCTTGTAAGGCTTTTACTCCTGCATGGAGAGCTTGTAAATCATCGATAAGAATAACGTTTTCAGCAGTTTCTAAGCTAAATTCTTGCTCAGGAGTTGCTGCTGTAAAAACGTGATAAAAATTGGGACTAACGCTGACTTTTGCACCAATACTGGCATTACCTGTTGGCTGGGCATTCAACCTTTTAGCAGTGCCTGCACTATGGAGAAAGCTTGTTAAAACACCATTTTCAATCAGCGAAATCTGACGAGTCGGAGTTCCTTCACCATCAAAAGTTTCGGCACCAACGTTAGCTGGGTGCAGTGCATCATCAAAAACTGAAAGCAGAGGCGAAGCAATTTGCTTACCTAAATCATCAGCAGTAGATAGACTTTGATTGTCCAAAATACTTTGGGCGTTGAACAAGTTAGAAAAAGCACCCAACAGACTTAAGAAAGCTTCTGCTGAGAAAACAACTCGATATTTACCAGTCTTGATTTTTTCATAGTTCAAGTGACTGATAGTTTTATCGGCGGTTTCTTTGATGCAACCATTGATGTCTAAATTGTTTAAACTTTGGTTGATTCTAAAAGCGCCTGCACTACGCGGTTTTTTCCCTTCTTCCTCAGTTTTGCTGTAAAGATAAACTGATGCTAAGGAGTGAGATTCAGTTCTGACTGCACCCTCGCTATTGAGATAAAACCTGTCAATATCTCTTTGGGATAAACCATTATAAGGTACACCTTTAATTGCTGGATGAGCTGCCAGTAATTCTTTTTCAGCTACCAACAATCTTTCTATGAGTTCAGCAACAGGTGCTTGGGGTGTCTTATTTTGAGGTTTATTTGGAATAGGAACAGTAGCTTCGGGACTAAAATCAGGAACATTTTCCTTAACACCAAAGAAACTGGCTTCGTAGGCAGTTTTCAAAGCTAATTCCAATCCCTTGGAATCTACATCTGTGGTGCTGGTGACACCCATTGTATTCTCTTCATTCCAGACACGAACAGTAACACCAGAGCGATTTGAGGCTTTGACTTGTTTTTGCTCACCTTGGTCTACTTGGACGCTAGTATCATCTACTGTTGAGCCATAAATGTCGAATTTCTTAATACCAAGCTTATCAGCATTGTCCTTGGCAGAATTTGCAATCTCATTTATATTCGGCATAGTCAATTTTAGATTTTGGATTTTCTCGCTCCCTGGTTAACATCGGGAGTGTAATACTGGAGGGCTTCTGCCTCGTAGATATAATATAAATAGTGGCAGAGCCACCAAGAAGGCGTTTCCAGGTGGAACCTGGGAACGAGTTTACGAGGTTATCGTCCACCGACGGTAATAGAATCGACCTTGATATGGGGTTGTCCAACTGTGGTGTAAATACTGCCACTCACAGAGCCACAAAAACCTGGTGCAAGTTCTAAATCTTGGGAACACATGGAAATTTTATTCATAATTTCCTTAGCTTCACCGATGAGAATTGCTCCCTTTAAAGGTTTGGTGATTTTGCCATTTTCAATCAAATAAGCTTCATCAACACTAAAGTTAAATTGACCTGTAGCACCAACACTACCACCACCCATCTTTTTACAGTAAATACCTTTATCAACAGACGCAAATACTTCTTCAGTGCTATATTCGCCAGAATCAATATAAGTATTACGCATCCGACTAGCAGCAGCAAAGGTATAATTTTGGCGACGTCCACTTCCAGTTCTGGGGTGTCCGGTGCGTGCAGAACCTGTTCTATCTGCTAAGAAGTTTTTCAGAACGCCTTTTTCAATTAATAGGGTTCTTTGAGCCGGCATACCTTCGTCATCCATGTCAATTGTCCCGAAGGCATTTTCTGAGCGCCCTTCATCCCAGGCTGTCAAACTTTCGTGGGCAATTTTTTCGCCTTTTTTGTCAGCAAAGGGAGTGGTATTGCGTTCAATTTGAGTGGTTTCTAGCAAGTGTCCGCAAGCTTCGTGGAAAATTACGCCGCCAAAGTGATTGGCCATAATGATGGGGTAAGTACCTGATTCAACGTAATCTGCGTAGAGCATTTTTCCAGCCGATTCTGCTATTTTCTCAGCAGCTTGTTGAGAATCCCAAGTTCTTAAGAAGTTGGCATCGCTAGTATTACCCGCGCGATCGCCAATTGAGGTACGATTAGCACCATCGGCACACAAAAGGTTAAATCCTACTGATTGGGTGAGGCGAATATCACGGGCAAAAGTACCGTCACTGGCGGCGATTAAAACTTCTTGCCAATCCCGGAAATAGGTAGCACGGCGCGATTGGACGTGGCTAGCTTTTTGCTTCAGGTGGGCAGTACCATCAAGGAGGACTTCTCCCATTTCGCGGATGGAGCTACACACTGGTAGCCAGGCATCTTTACCTCTTTTGGTGGCGTAATCTCTGAATAATTCCAAGTTGATTTCAGGGATGAAAGCTTTAGGAGCAGGTAGTTGCAATCCCAAGATAGAAAGACCTTTTTCTAAGGCCGCTTTCAAACCGGAAAACGAAAGGTCATTGGTGCTAACGTAGCAGTCAGCTTTACCGCGAAAGACTCTAACTCCCGCGCCTGTAGACAGACTGGGTGAAATACTGGTGATGGAGTCGTCTTCTGCAAGACAACTAATATAGTTCCGACGCTCTAAAAATAATTCGATGAAGTCAGCGCCAGCGGCGCGTCCTAGTCCCAGGAGGGTAGCCAGGGGGGCTTCCCAGGTTTCATCGAAACGCTCTGGTGTGGAGGAATATTGCAGGGTGGGAAGTTGATTCGAGAGAAGTAGCGTACTTGTAAGCATGGGTAGCCTCGTCTGCTGGCGTAATTCAGAGATTTGACTGAAAAATCGTGGTGTGTTCAGTCTAACAAATGAGCGAAAGCCAGAGTCGGCAATTAAGTAGTAGGGGTTTCCCCACCTTGGAAACTCACCTCTCGCCCTTAAGCGTCAGTGAAATATTGTAAGTAACGCCCTTTGGAGAGCGATCGCGATCATGTAGAGTCGAGATAGAATCCAGTTTGATTTTGCGACAATAGGGGTAAAAGTTCCACAGCATTGCTAATATCCGCAGGGACTGTTTTGCTCGTGGATTTGCCATCGCTGCATATTCAAAGCAAGAATTTCATCAAACTTATTTTTGATTTCTGCCTTGCTCATAGCTAGAATGACATCGTTGAGATAAACATTTTTCCATCCACTTAATTTTGTGCGGAACCCTATTTCTTCTAAGATTTATTTGCGATTTCCCATCTTTAGTGGAACTCTTCCTGTTTCTTGCTCATTGAAAGTCTGACCTAAATTGGAAGTTTGCCCTGTCGATGATAGATTCTTAAACAAGAGCTTTAGTGTTCGAGTAATAGTTTTAAGAATTTTCATTTTGCTGGCAGTCGGCTTTTGATCATATCTCAAAACCATTGGAATTTCTACGATTTTTGGTTTGAGGACTTTGGCTTTCAGCAGTAAATCTATCATGCAAGCAAATCCACTTTCAGTAAATAGATTGTCGCCATAACACATATCCAGTTTAGTGACGAAAGTACGGTTATACAGCCTGTAACCACAAGTGTAGTCTCTTACACCTGGTACACGGGCTGCAATTCTAAAAAGCCAGCTAGCCCCGTAACTCATCAGCTCTCTAAATTTTGATAAGCCTATGACTTTGGAGCCTTTTCGATATCTAGATGCGATCGCAATATCATAGCTGCCAGCTATCATGGTGTTATACATCTTTATTAATAGTTCTGGTGGTTGCGTGTTGTCGCAATCCATCGCAGCTAAAAAATCACCTTCTTGAGAAATTTCTAAGAAGGTTGCGAAACCTGTCTTAATTGCTTGACCTAAACCAGCATTTTTGGGATGTTGAACTAATTTCAGTAATATCCCCAGTGATTGAGATTCATCTAAAGCAGTCTGAGCAGTTTTATCACTACTGCCATCATCAACAAGAATCAGTTCTATCTCCATATTAGAGATTTGCTGCAATGTCTGAAACTTTTTGAACAAGGGGCGAATTGATTCTTGCTCGTTGTATGCGGGTAAAAGAACAAAAAGACTCATAATTACCTCGTGTGACTTTTAAAATAAAATACTATTTCTCAAATTTCAAGAATTCAGTAATGTTGATTTTTTGAGAAATTCATCGACCTGTCGCACTACTGCGTTGTTGTTGACGCTATCATTAACCAACTGGGAGGTATTGACGACGAAAAAATCATCGTTTTCAGTACTCACTTTGGGAACAAGATTTGAATAGTCTAAAACTTGTAGTGGCTGTACTTTAATAGCTCGATTAATGTGTGCTGCCACAATATCATCTGCTTTGAGTTCTGGGAACATCAAACGTATGCCTTGGAAAAATACTTGGCGCAATTCATCATCTGGCTGTTTTAACAACGGGTCAGTGGAAAGGATATATTTTGGTAGAAATGTCATGTGATATCCTGCTGTCTCTTGCAAAGAAACTAAGTTACTCATACCGATAACTCCGGTAAAGGGAATATTTCTATCAGCAATATTTACTACGTAATAAGGAACTAGAGCCTTGCGAGTAATAAGTACCATACAGATTACACCCAGGTATTCTACTGTTTCACCAGTGTCTGAAACTTTTACCAGTCCATTAGCAGCAACCTGTTGCAAAATATTAACTGGGCCAGTAAAAATGACTTTATCAAAATGTTCCTTTTTACTCTGAGATTCTACCCACATTCCCCCCCCTGCATGAGGAGCGATATATTCCACCGCAACACCTGTGTGGATACGACCTCCAGCCGCGTAAATTAATTTTTCTATATGGTCAAAAACAGTTTTGTAACCGCCTGAAACATAACCAAGTTGTTCTTTATTTAATGAAGAATCCCGCGCTGAAAATAGTCGTTTGATATAAGCCCAAATAAAAACTGCTGATATTCGCTTATAGTTCTCTCCCAATTTGGATAGAAGCAAGGGTTTCCAGAGCTTTTCGTATGTATTTTTACCACCGAGTTTCAATAGCCAATCTTCAACTAAAATCTTTTCTAAGCGCCGCCAGTTATTAAGGCGTGAACCATATAAGAGAGTAAAAGCTAATCTGATTTTACCTATAATTCCAAACAAAGGAAAGCGCAGAAATTCTATAGTGTTACTAATAGAATAGAATTTTTGCTTGTCGTAGAAACCTGTTAAACTTCGATGCCAACGCAGTTTATCTCCAAGACCAATATCTCTAATAAAATTTATTAAATGAGTATCAGAAGGGAGAATAACGTGATAAAACCGATCCCAGGTAAACAACCCGTAATCATGATAAGTGGTAAGTCCACCAAGCTGCTTGTTGCTATCGAAGATAGTGACTGTATGTCCTTGATGTGAAAGACGTTGAGCTAATACTAGCCCAGTTATACCTCCGCCAATGATACCTATATTCATAAATTTATATTTTTGTAGGGATGTTTTTGAGATTTATCTTCAGAGGCTTTTAAGTTTTATATTAATAACCTCAGTTATTGCCTATTTAATTATTAGTTTACGACAAGAATTACGCCAGCTATGATAATGGAAATTCCTAACCACTGGCTAAATATAACCTGCTCTTTTAGAAGATAGTGAGAAGCAATTGGTATAAGTGCATACATTAATCCTAGAACTGGAAATGCTTGACTCAGAGGAATTGTCCGCAATACATAAAGCCACAATATAGTCATAAATGTATAGCAGATAAACCAAATCAAAAAATAACGAGAGAATAATAGATTTTTGATAGATGTGCTTGCTCCCTTAGTAGGACTAGAAATGTAAAGTCCATACTTGAGTGACAGGTTAGCTGTTGTTCCGAATAAAACTACAACCATTAAAAGTAGCCAAGTAATGATGTTCATTTGTCAATACTTTTTGTGGAATTTACTAGAAAAAATTTATATAGACTTTTTAACTGGAATAACCACTAAAAGAACACCCAGAAAAATAGTGATGACTCCTGCTATTCGAGTTAGTGTAATCATCTCATTAAAAAAGTAGTATGAACCGAAAAGTATACCGACATAATTTAAACTAGTCAGTGGATAAGCAATACTCAATTTAACTGAACGCAGAGCCAATATCCAATTTACTATTCCCAAGCAATAAACACTAACAGCTAATGCTAATTGTTGAATAAATACCCAACTAAATAATCCCTCTTTTAGATTACTCATGGTATGCTTCATCAGCAATTGCCCAGAAATACTAAATAAAATACTGATAAACAAGATTATATAAGGAATTATTTTAACATTTGAAATTTGCGACATAGATTTCATAGTACATTTGCCTCAATCGATATAGTAGGTATGAACCGGACAGTAAACAGCCCGTTGTTTTTAACGTTTCGGATTTCGGTCACACCTTCTGTGCAATTCGACCTCCACTTCAGTAGATAGACAACAAAATTAAGAAGGCTATGTTGAAGGGCTGATATCGAAATGACCGTTGAAGCTTATGTTCAAGAGTTAGCTACTAAACCGCGTCCATCTTGAAAACTGTAATTCTTTCCGTATGAAAAGAAAAAACCCTCATCCCCTAGCCCCTTCTCCCAAATTTGGGAGAAGGGGAGCCGGAAAGAAGTCACTCTTCCCTTGTAGGGAGAGGGATTTAGGGTGAGGGCAAAAACTACGGTTCTCAACATAGATGAGGTTTAAATACTATGCAGCTTACAGTATGGTTGCTGTATTATGGCAGCATCCGATATTATCACAGTAGAGGACGCTAAATTGAGACAAACTAGTTTTATTATTTGGTAATTGGCACAATCAATTTAGGCTTTGCCCAACTGTGAATTGCACAAATCGTCCGGATCAGCAAGTTATGCTTCAAAACTACCTTTAGTGCGATCGCAATATCTAGGTAATATTGAATGCAGACATAGGCAAGGTTGAGGGGTTTGCCACAAACTTGCTCTGGACAAAGTTTAGCAATGCGCGTAGGCTACGCCTATCGTAGACATCGCTTATACTGAACTCAAATTTTATCCGCATGTTCATCAGATGCACCTAAGGGAATAAAAATAGATTACCAGAATTTTTGATTAATTCATTCATTAACTTTCATTAGTTGGATGCTGCTGTTGAAATATTGCTGAACACACGACTGAAGTTCTCAAGCTATTAACTTAACTGGATTGATAAATGTTCTTAATTTTCTCCAGGAAACTTTATTAATTTACTGATATACCATAGAATTTCTCCAGGCTCACAGACATAACTGTAACCTCGGCTGGTAACTAAGCCAATTAATAAAAACTTTTACTCAAATTGAGTGTGTATACGTGCTATTTTTGGGCATGGAAGCACAATGAGTAACAGAAGTCTGCTTAGCTACGGAAACTATAAATGAATCAGTCTACAGTAATGCGCTTTACAGGTTTATGGGGAATTTTAGTGAATGTCTAAATTAAGTTTTTTACGACACTAACGGCAATGTAAACTAGCATTGGCTGATCAACTCGGAGTTGAAGCTGATTGCATCGCATTTGAGATGTTCTTACATTATTTAGTATTAGGTTTACTTGATTGTTCTTCATTACACATAATTTTAACTAAAGTTTTCTCTCTAGATTTATTGTTACATGTAATTACTTACTAGAATACCATGAGAAAAGCGTGTTGCAAATTTATCGCCACAGTTTATCAAAAATTCATTTACCGTCAAACGATAACTTCATAAAATCGAAACTTTCTTCTAGATGAATTTTTCTTTTTAAGGATTTGTACATCTGACTTTTCAGGGGAAGTCCTCAAACCACGAAACAGAGTGGCTTTTTCATCCTCACACAGAAGAATTTTCCATAAAAAAATTACCAACTTCCGTTTTTCAGGAGATTACTGGGTTAGCTGTCTTATAATTTTCAGGAGTTTAAAGTTGAGAAAAAATTAGTTCGTGGTAGTTGGTATTATTTAAATTCTCTAGGTTGTTTTCCTGTAGCTCCAGTTTGTTTGGACTCATTTTCCTGCAAAAGTTTGTTGGTAATGATTAAAACAATGATTAACAATCCAAACTGAATCTGCCAGGGTGCTAATACTAAACTTAAAATCAAGCTAATAGCTGCAAATACACCTGCAAGGTATGCAATTTCATCAGTACTCTTTTTAAACAAGTAGCCAGTAGCTAGAGCAGTACACAGTGGTATCAAGAAAAACAAAGGCATTTTACTAACCTCTGAACTAAAGGTTGTAGTGTTTATAAAACAAATTGAAATTGTTTTTGGAATTTTGGTTAATTTTACATCCAATAAGGTTTTAGCTACAACAGCCGAGCGAAATAAATATTATAGAAAGTCAAGATTACACAACATTGGATCTTATACCAATTGGAATAATGATTGCGACAGATGAAGCGCCTAAAAGCTTGACGAATAACTCCTTCATCTGTGGTTGATACTGCGCCAAACTTGCTTTAAGAGTAGGAACACACAATCCAATACGCTTGGGTTAAGAAGAAAAGTAGGTTGGGTTGAGCAATAGCGAAACCCAACATCCTTAGGACTTTGTTGGGTTTCGTTCCTCAACCCAACCTACATCAGTTTTAGTTTTTAGCCTTAACCCAAGCGTATTGACACACAATCCCTTCTCCTGTGGTTGCCGCTGCGCCAAGCTTGCTTCCCCGTCGCAGGGGTACAGGCGAGGCTCGTTCTGCCGTCCCGACTCAGCGCATAGCTGCGCTATGCTATACAAACTCTTTGGATTAAAAGGGTTAAAAACTTGCGTAGGTGGGTTTTGTCTATTTCGCCAATTGCACTCTTGTGAGCAATCATCTGGGAAATTAGCTTAAAACTTTGGCCTTGCGCCAGGATAAGGATCTAGCATATTACCTTTAGAAGTAGCATTTTCATTTTAGACACCCAATGCTGAACATTCCTCAACTACTGGCAACTGAAATAAACCTCAAACCTCATCAGGTGCAAAACGCGCTGGAACTTTTGGCGGAGGGTGCAACAATTCCCTTTATTGCCCGTTACCGCAAAGAGCGCACCGACGAGATGAATGAGGTGCAACTACGTGAACTGGCTGATCGATATACTTATTTAACAGAACTGGAAGAACGAAAATCGGTGATTTTAAGTGCGATCGCCCAACAAGGTAAACTTACAGATGAACTCAAAGCCAAAATCTCATCCTGCTTACAGAAAAACGAACTTGAGGATTTATACTTACCCTATCGACCAAAGCGACGCACCCGCGCCACCATCGCCAGAGAAAAAGGACTCGAACCACTGGCAGAGTTCATCAAGTCGTTAAATCTAAAAAATGCTGTAACGGCTTCTCTTGAAGAAGAAGCGGCTAAGTATATTTCTGAAACGAAGGGAGTAAAAACAGCAGAAGAGGCGCTCAAAGGTGCTGCTGACATTTTGGCAGAAGAAGTCGCAGAAAAAGCTGAGTTACGCGCATATATCCGCGACTATCTTTTAGAAGAAGGGGTATTCGTCTCCCACATCAAAGATGATTATCCTGAAGGTACAACCAAATTTGAGATGTACCGTAACTATCAAATTAGGGTAAAAAATATTGCACCCCACAATATGCTGGCGTTGTGTCGCGGTGAAACTGAAAAAATATTAAGCTTTGAAATTGCTTTTGATGAGGATACGGTACTTTACTATCTTGAGTCGAAAGAAATTAAAACCAAAGTTCGGACAATTCGGGATTTTTACCAGGCGATGCTGAAAGATGCATTCAACCGTTTGATGAAAGTCTCTCTAATGGGGGAGGTAATTTCTGAGAAGAAAGTTTATGCAGACATGGAATCAATCAAGACATTTGAAACTAATCTGCGGGAGTTGCTGCTGTCTGCACCAGCCGGAATGAAACCAACGCTGGCGATAGACCCTGGATTTAGAACTGGGTGTAAAGTCGCAGTCCTCGACCAAACTGGAAAATTTTTGGAATACCAAGCGGTATTTCCCCACCAAGCAGCTGAACAACGACTCAAAGCAGCACAAACTGTCAAAAATCTAATTGAAAAGTACAAGATTGAGTTAATCGCCATTGGTAACGGTACAGCGTCCCGCGAGACAGAGGAGTTTGTCACGCAAGTATTACAAACAATAGAACGCAAACCAGTTAAGGTGATGGTGAATGAGTCCGGCGCATCTATATATTCTGCAAGTAAAGTAGCGCTAGAAGAGTTTCCCGATTTAGATATTACCGTGCGCGGTGCAATTAGCATCGGTCGCCGTTTGCAAGACCCCTTAGCGGAATTGGTGAAAATCGATCCCAAATCCATTGGTGTGGGACAATATCAGCACGATGTCGATCAGAAGTTGTTGAAAAAGAAATTGGATGACACTGTAGAAAGCTGCGTTAACTACGTCGGCGTGGACTTAAACACCGCCTCCAAAGAACTTCTGACTTCTGTCTCTGGGATTACGGCAACAGTTGCCAATAACATTGTCGCCTATCGCAACCAGTATGGAGCCTTTAAAAATCGCCGACAACTCTTGAAAGTTGCGAAG
The DNA here is from genome assembly GCF_036917655.1 of Nostoc sp. GTDB lineage: Bacteria > Cyanobacteriota > Cyanobacteriia > Cyanobacteriales > Nostocaceae > Nostoc. The sequence goes on along the minus strand of NZ_JBALCY010000028.1, from coordinate 9,439 downwards.
CTGGGGCCAAAGGCTTTTGAACAAGCAGCGGGTTTTCTGCGGATTCGCGGTGGTGACAACCCATTAGATAATACAGCAGTGCATCCAGAGAGTTATTCTCTAGTAGAAGCGATCGCATCTGATCTAAATGTGCCATTAAATCAGGTGACACAAATTGCCGAAAAACTCAAAAAGACCAACCTGAAGAAATACGTTACTGATAGCGTTGGCGAACCTACACTGCGCGACATCCTCAGCGAACTGGAAAAACCCGGTAGAGATCCCCGTGCAGAGTTTAAGTATGCCACCTTCAGAGAAGGAATTAAGGAAATCAGGGACTTAAAGGTAGGAATGGAACTAGAAGGAATCGTGACGAACGTCGCCAACTTCGGCGCATTTGTCGATATCGGTGTACATCAAGATGGCTTGGTGCATATATCCCAACTTGCTGATAGATTTGTAGACGATCCCAACAAAGTTGTCAAAGTTGGACAAGTAGTCAAAGTGCAAGTGCTAGAAATCAACGAGAAACTCAAACGGATTAGTTTGTCGATGAAAGCAGTTAAACAATAATTAGAAACAGCAGATGGCAGTTTATCAAGTTCGATTCATCAATCCTACACTTGGGTTAGATCGCACCATTCAAGTACCAGATGATCAATATGTGTTGGATATGGCAGAAGAAGCTGGTATCCGCCTCCCATCTGGGTGCAAACAAGGCGAATGTTCTGCCTGTGTCGCCAAACTCATTAGCGGTGAAGTTGAGCAAAGTGAGCAAAAATTTCTGCGCCCAAGTGAAATACAGGCTGGTTATGTTGTTACTTGTGTAACTTACCCTTTATCTGATTGCACTTTAGAAACCCATCAAGAACAAATCTTGTATAAATCAGCCCTTTACTATAAGCCTGAGTCTGGAAAATCTGAGTGATTTTTGCCCTGTAACATTAAATTAATCTTAAATTCGTAGGGTGCGTTAAATTTGTTTAACACACCCTTAAAAACATGGCATCACGGCACTTGCAACTTTTGCAATTGGTCAAACAGAGTAGGGGCAGCTTGCGCCCCTGCAATATATTGTATCCATATGACAACCGCTATAGTTTTCTAAATGATCGACCTAACGGTAGAAGCAAATCTATCTTGCAAGAGAGGTTAAAACGTAGCACATAGTTAAAGATGAGATAAGAAGTTACAAACATTATTAGGTAAAAAAAATGTTGACACCATTATTAACTGCGCTAGCTACAGCTTTGAGCTTATTGATTGTTGATTTAGTTGTTCCAGGCGTTAATATTGCTAATTTTCCCGCAGCTTTGATTGCTGCTTTAGTAATTGGTGTGATTAACGGTTCAGTTAAACCAGTTCTATCTGCTCTCTCCCTACCACTCAACTTTCTCTCATTTGGAGCATTTTCGCTCATCGTCAACGGTTTATGTTTCTGGTTAGCAGCAGTGCTAGTTCCTGGGTTCGCAGTTCGCGGGATTATTGGTTTCCTTCTTGGGCCAGTTATTCTAACTTTTGCTAACACCTTCATTAACAACTACTTTGTTGAAAGAAACCTTTTAACCAGCAGTGGTCATGTCAAAAGCCAAGGTGAATTACCTTCTAGATAAATATTAAAAAGAGGAGAAATACCAATTTCATCACGGTTCTACTCAAAATAAAGTATCCGAAGGTGGATTTCCTAATTCGGCATCTTCAAAAAATGTAACTAAACAAAATCACAAAATTGTAACATCATGAAATTAGTTCGTTTTCTTCTAGGTTTGTTAGTGCCTCCTTTAGGCGTTTTTCTGACAGTTGGAGTTGGCCCAACTTTATTTATTAACATTTTGCTCACAGTTTTAGGTTGGCTACCCGGTAGTATTCATGCAATTTGGGTTATAGCCAAGCATGAAGAACAAGTTAATCAAGAGGGACGTATTTACTAATTACTAATACGCAAGATTAATTTTAAGAAATCTTAAGTAGGGTGCGTTAAAGCTTTAGCCTAACGCACCATTTTTCTGTGAGAATTAGAATTTATAAGCTATTCCAATTTTAACTTGCATAATTAGGGGGACTTCGGCGTAAGCGCTCAGTCAAATGTTGCCCACCCCAGATTTTATTTAATTCGATTATGGATTTAGATGTTTTTCAACTTATCAAGCGGTGCTTTAGCCTTTGGCATAACACACCCATGAAAACTGAGTCTTTAATAATTATACAGATAGGTTGGTAAGGCACGGCATTGCCGTGCCCCTACGAAAAATCTCTATGTATCAGGGTTTTTGTGAAAAAGCAGTCTAGTCTATTTATGAATAGTATCTCGCTCTTTATCAGCAGGTTGCTTCTCTTTGAACAAGTCAGCCGCTGTTAAGAGTAACTGCCTCAATGTTTGTTTAATTTGGCGCTCTTTTCTCGCTAAAGATGTACCAGCTTCACCTAATTGCTCTTCTAGCTGCGATCGCTTTTGTTCTACCTGTACAGCCATAGACTCTGCTTGCGGACGAGCTTTATCATACCAGTGTTTAGCCTCGTCTAGATAATCTTGAACCTCCAGAGAACGTCCGCCATAGCGTGCAGCTAAGTTAGCTCGGACAATCGCTAACTGCGCTTGCAGTTGCGCGTAACGCTTCTTTAACAATCCTACTTCTTCACTATCTTTAATAGCATTGACAGCAGAATCAATTGCAGTTTTGGTAGTAGCAGGTTCTTGCTTACTCGTCTCTTCAATCTCTGCCAAAATTACATCAATCTCTTGCTGTAGTTCTTCTTCTTCACCATCCAGTTGAGCCTGTAACCGCTTGATATCTGTCTGAGTTTGAGCAATGCTTTCGTGTCTTTTGCTATTAATCCCTTCCAGCGCTCCTTCAATGGAAGCCGTCACTTCATCTTTGAGTTCGCTACCTTTTTCTTGAAAGTTTTCTATTACAGCAGAAACTGCATCTCTAACAAGGCTACGAAGCTCAGTCGAACCTTGTTTAAACTCCGATCCTACTTGAGAAACTGCGGATTTAACAATTTCTCGAATCCGATCAGTTCTTAATTGTCCGGTTTCTTTAGCTTGTTGCAGGTCTGCTTGAATTTGTTGTTTGATATTGTTAGGCATTTTCAACTCTTGGGATTTAACTAATTTGGATAAAATTTTCTAGAAATGTTCCCACACTCACATTATGGCGTAGCCTAATAAGGCTAGGCACTTCCTTTAGATAGAAAATAACAACCATAAGGAGGTGATGTGTAGCATATTGCCCATTTGTGAGATGATTAATATTTGTTGGTAGTAATTGAGAGTGAAATATGTGGCGAGTAAATATTACTTGTTCTGGCGATGCCTGGAAGCGCTATGGTACTGAATTTAAAGCGATCGCAGAGAAATATCAAGGTGAATTGATTGGTTCCAAAAAGATGCCAGATGGTACACGCATCATGTCCTATAAAATTGAGGATGTTAGTGATGCAGAAGCCTTTCAAGAAGAATGTGCAAATTTTTCTGGATTTACAACTGACTTTGAATCCCTGTAGTATTGGTTCTGACACTTATGCCTGTAACTAGAATGTCAAAATCGGGAGAAGTTAATTGAAAAAATTACTCACATTAGTATTGGTAACGTTTTTGTTATTAAGAAGTACTTTTACTTTCCCTGCTAGTGCCGCAGATACAGTTAACGGCGAACAAATTTTTAGTGTTCATTGTGCTGGTTGTCATATCAACGGCAGCAACATAATCAGGCGAGGTAAAAATCTCAAACAGCAAGCGCTGAAAAAGTATGGTATGGATTCAATAGAGGCAGTTACATCTATAGTTACCAATGGTAAAAATAATATGTCAGCCTACAAAGAGCGCCTCACTGAACAGCAAATTCAAGATGTTGCTGCTTACGTTCTTGAACAAGCTGAAAAAAGCTGGCGTTAGAAAGTTAGGAGTTGGGAGTTGGGAATTAGGAGTTAGGAGTTAGGAGTTAAGAAGTTAAGACTTTAGCAGTTATTAACTCTAGCAGTCCTAAATCATTCATAATAAAGTAGAAAAGTTAAGAAGGCTGTAAAAACCCGCTTGTCAACTCACTAATTATTAACTCTTCTAACTCCCAACTTCTCACTCCTAACTTCTCACTCTCAACTACTTACTCCTAAACTTGAAAATGAACTTACCAGCAGCTAGCCGTTTCCAATTCACTCCTGATTTGAACATCTGCCGCATATTAAATGGTATGTGGCAAGTCTCCGGCGGACACGGACAGATAAATCCCCAAGCCGCCATTGAGACTATGTTCAAGTATTTAGATGCAGGCTTTACCACTTGGGATTTAGCAGATCATTATGGCCCCGCTGAAGACTTTATTGGTGAGTTTCGCTGTGAACTAATTGATACTCGTGGGAAAGATGCTTTATCTCAGGTGCAAGCTTTTACAAAATGGGTACCTCGTCCAGGCAAAATGACGAAAAAACTGGTTGAGGAAAATATTGATATTTCCCTGAGAAGGATGAATGTGGAATCGTTAGATTTGATGCAATTCCACTGGTGGGAATATCAGGATAAAAATTACCTAGATGCCCTCAAATATATGGCAGAACTTCAGACTGAGGGTAAAATTAAACATCTAGGTTTAACTAATTTTGACACGGAAAACTTGAAGATTATTACCGAAGCAGGGATCAAAATCGTTTCAAACCAAGTGCAATTTTCCCTTGTTGACCGCCGTCCCGAAGTTAATATGGTGGAGTTTTGTCAACAGCATGACATAAAGCTTTTTACTTACGGTACACTGTGCGGCGGGTTGTTATCAGAAAACTATTTGGGGAAACCGGAACCGCAAAGAGCTGATCTATCTACTGCTAGTTTGAAAAAATATAAAAATATGATTGATGGTTGGGGTAGTTGGCAATTATTTCAAGAGTTGCTGGCTATCCTCAAAGAAATTGCTAATAAGTATGGGGTAAGTATCTCCAACGTAGCAGTGCGTTACATTTTAGATCAGCCAACTGTGGGCGGTGTAATAGTTGGTGCCAGACTTGGTGTATCTGAACATATAGAAGATAACGCCAAAGTATTTAGTTTTAGTTTAGATGCAGACGATCGCGATCGCATCAATGCAGTATCTCGCCAATCACGCGATTTGTATCAGCTAATCGGCGATTGCGGCGACGAATATCGGCGATAATTTCAGGAATTGGGTGATAATACGGTGAAGGTTACTGTGGAAACTACTGCTGTCAGCCATGCCCCTAAACTTCACCTTCGCCCTCAGTCAACAGCAGACTTTTGAACTGCGCTGTGATTATGGCTCACGTCGCCTGGATAAAACGGAGTTGGCAGCACTTATTGATTTGTGTGAGCAAAATTATTATGCTCAACAAAAAGATCGTCTACCTTATCTCACCCAGTTGGGACGGCAACTTTATCAATGGCTGGATGGTAAAGAAGGATGGCTGAGAAGGGCGCTGAATGAGGCGGATGAGCAAACAATTCTTTTAGATTTGATTAAAACCAGCGAAGCGCAGGGGTTGAACCCAGAAACAGAACGGGTGGCGTTGGGATTGGCACATCTGCCTTGGGAATTGCTGCATGATGGCGCAGGGTTTTTACTGCAACGTCAAAATATCTCCGTTTTACCAGTGCGTTCTGTGCAGCAGCGTCAAACCCAAATTATTGGCGTGCAAAATCGCCCCTTGCGCTTGCTGTTTATGGCGACTTCTCCTGAAGATCCGAGAGTTCCGCCACTAGGGTTTGAGCAGGAAGAAGCGAACATTTTGCAAGCAACTAAAGATCAGCCTTTGGCGTTGATTGTTGAGGAAAGTGGCTCGGTTGCAGAGTTAGCCAATTTGGTGAAATCCTACCCCGAAGACTATTTTGATGTCTTTCACCTCACGGGACACGGGATAATTTATACCCAAAAAGGCTACGGCTATTTGCTGCCAAAAGGTGTAACTCTGCCAGACAATACCCCCTGCTTCATCACTGAAGATGAGGTGGGAAATATGCAACTCACTATTGTCAACGACTTAGCTAAAGCCTTTCGCGGACGCTGGCCGCGTGTAACTTTTCTCTCTGGTTGTCATACGGGACAGGTTCCTAACAAGGGGACAGTACCCTCGATGGCGCAGGCGTTGGTGAAAGCGGGGGCAGGTATAGTTTTAGGCTGGGCGCGTCCGGTGTTTGACCGCACGGGTATTGTAGCAGCACAGGCACTTTATCAAGCTTTGGCGACGGGGGCAACTGTTGAAGAAGCAGTCAAAGCGGCGCAGCAGGAGATGATTGACAAAGAATGCACCGACTGGCATCTGTTGCGGATGTATCGGGATACGCGCCCCATTGCCGAACTGGTGACACCTCTGAGAACAAGAAATCGTGAAAAGCTGAAGTTTACAGCGCCAGAGCAAGAATTTCTGGATGAGAATAATCTAGTTAAAGTTGCCAGTCGGTTTGAATTTGTCGGACGCAGACGACCTTTGCAACGGTGTCTCAGGGCATTGCGGGAAACCAGCGACCAAATCGGGGTGTTTATTGCTGGGATGGGCGGATTGGGCAAAAGTACCCTGGCGGCGCGGTTATGTACACGGGTGCAAACGCAGCGTGACAATTTTGTGCGAGTCGTGTTGATTGGCCCTCTGGATGAGTGGGGTTTGCTGAATAAGCTCTCTAATAAGTTTGAGCGGTTTGCAGATGTGCCAGCACTTTTGAATGAACCAAAGGTGTCTCTGAAAGGGCGGTTGCAAAACTTTTTTGAGGCAATTGAAAAGGAACACAAGCAACCTTTGCTGCTGGTGCTGGATGACTTTGAGCAGAATATCCCCACAGCTAATATTGAAGATGGTTCGCTGCGGATGACGGCAGATGCTTATGAAATTTTAGGCGCGATTTGTGCGGCATTGGAGGAGAACGGGGCAGAAAGTCGGCTGATTGTCACCTGTCGCTATTTGGAAGAAGACACTTTGCCTCCTCATCGTCTGCACCTGGAACGCCTGGAACAGATGAGCAGCAGTGATATTGATAAAATTTGCTTTCCCTTAGATAAAGAAGTTAGACAGCAGTTAAGAACTCAGCGAATTATTCACATTGCTGATGGTAATCCCCGGTTGCTGAAGTGGCTATTAGAGGTGATTCAGCAGCCGGGATTAGCGGCGGATGAATTATTGAATCGTCTGGAGGAGACTGAGCAGAAGTTTCGTGAAAATATTTTGGCACAAACTCTGCTGGATGCTTTGGAACCGGAAGAACAAAAGTTTCTTGCACGGTTGAGTGTTTTTCATTTGCCTGTGATGGAGGAGATTGTCAAGGCAATTTCTACCGCCGGGGAATTGGCAGTTTTGGGCAAGCTAACCAGCCTTAGCCTAGTTGAATCTGCCACCACTCACCCCAACCAGCCAGCTAATTATCGGGTGACGACAATTTTAGAAGCGTTGTTAGAACCAGTGTTAAGTGAGGAAGAATGGCAAGTAACGCGACAGCAAGCGGTGAAGAAAATCTATCAAGCTTGGTGGGAGGAGACTGGCAAATGCACGGAAGCAGAAGCACTGGAAATTGTGCGCTTGGGATTGCTGGCAAAAGAAGAGGAGATTGCTGTCAGCTTTGCGGATATGATTGCAACCAATTGGGTGAACAATTCCCGCTTTGTGGAAGCTTTTGATTTATGTAAGCAAGTGCTGGCAGTTTTTCTAGATTACCGCATCTTGGGAACAGTCGCCCGTGCAGAAGAGGTTTTGGGTTTGGTGCAAGAAGCTGCTACCCATTATCAGCAAGCTTTAGACCTTTGCCCTGAAGATGACGAAATTTTCAAATCCACCTCCCTCAACAATATGGCGTTGGCAATCTACCAACAAGGGAACCTCGAACGAGCGCTCTATTTATGGCAACAATCATTGGAAATTGATGAGTGCATTGGCAATTTTAACGGTAAGGCTACCAGCCTCAGCAACATGGCAGATGCAATTGCTACTCAAGGCGATATCGAAAGGGCATTTTCTCTATGGCATCAATCATTAGAGATTGTAGAGTACATTGGAGATTTCCAAGGCAAAGCAGTGATACTCTGTAGCATGGCAAGCTTAATTGTCAAAAAAGGGGATGTTAAACAAGCACTTTCCTTGTGGCAGCAATCCTTAGAAATCTTTGAGCATATTGGGGATATCAGAGGCAAAGCTCAAACTCTGCACAACATAGCAGGGGCGATACATATTCAAGGAGACATCGAACAGGCACTTTCTCTGTGGCAGCAATCTTTGGAAATAAAACAGAGTATTGGTGATATCCAAGGACAAGCTGCAACATTATCTAACATAGCGTGGGCATTAGCTAAACAAGGCAACATCGAAACAGCAATGCAACTGTGGCAACAAGACTTTAACATCTCAGAGCGTATTGGGGATATTAAAGGAAAAGCTGCAACGCTATCCAACATGGCATGGGTGAGTCTTCAAGAAGGGAACATTGAACAAGCGCTTTCTTTGTGGCAACAAACCTTGGAACTTGATGAGTGTATTGGAGATGTAAAAAGCAAAGCCACAACACTGGCAAATATGGCTTATGTAGCATGGCAAATTGGTGATACAGCCAAGCAGCTAGACCTAAATTTACAAGCTGCTCAGTCACTTGTAAGGGTTCATGCTTATGGTGATTTGCTTACGGTTCTGAATAATTTAGGTGTAGCGGATGAAAGCAACGGTTTAGTTTACTTAGCTCAAGCAATCTGGCTTTCGCTAAAAATTGAGGCTCCTGTAACAGATACCATTCAATTTATTGTTAATCTGTATCGAACTCTATCTCTAGGTGATGAACTGCAAGCGTTACTAATGGCAGTTGCAGCATGTTTATGCAAGCAACTAGGTAAAGATCATGCACAATTAGCAGAATTCCAGGATTTGATTGACTGGATGATATCAGTGGTGGCAAATGTCAATGGAATTGAAACGCCAAAGGAGTTTGCTCCCTGGTTTGTCCAGCAACGGCTAAATGATCCAGAATATTTCCTCCCCCGACTCAATCAACGCCTAGAGGAGATAGTTGGCGATGGGTGGTTGTTTGACCGCAGTCAAGTTTCAATGGGTGGATAAGGGGAAATGCGATCGCGTTAATCTTAATGATTTTTGTTGGCTTGCCCAGAGAGGAGATGCGATGAAGATAAGGGAGATGCGATCGCGTTAATCTTAAATTAATCGCTCACAATGTAACCAGCTTATGCAGTCCTTCAATATTACTCTGCCAGATGCGATCGCGTTAATCTTAAATTAATTGGCAATAATGTAAAAATTTTCTGCAATCAGTCCTCTAGACTCGTTCACGAATATCAAAGACTCGTCGGCGAATATCAAAGACTCATTCACGAATATCAAAGACTCATTCACGAATATCAAAGACTCGTCGGCGAATATCAAAGACTCGTCGGCGAATATCAAAGACTCATTCACGAATATCAAAGACTCATTCACGAATATCAAAGACTCATTCACGAATATCAAAGACTCATTCACGAATATCAAA